>CBDFJV010000006.1:0-976025 GCA_965248605.1 Dehalococcoidia bacterium | reverse complement strand
TTCGGAGAAGCGGATTCTCGACATGGTGACGGACCACCCGATGATGCCCCGTGACCACCTTGCGTGCTGGCTTGGTGTTTCGGAAGGGCGGATCAGCCAGATGATGCACAGCCTCGTCGACACGTGGGGGCTGGTCGAGCGACGAGGAAAGCGCGGAGACACTCGCTACACTCTGTCCGCTGAAGGTATTCGCTACATCACCCACCGGGACCGCGCCGAGCTTCCCACCACGCGGGCCATCTGGAGCACGGCCCTCACCACCGACAAACAGGGCCGGAGACGACACGTGGGCCACCGCATCGAGACGTGGGCGCGGCAGACGAAGCACGCCGACGGCATCACCTGGTTCCTGTCCAAGCTTGAGGCCGAGGCCAGGGCTGATCCCCGCTCCGAGCTGCTGTGGTCGGTGCCCACCGCGAGATCCGACCGGGCCTACAACTGGGGTCAGTCGGCCATCGCCCCAGACGCCGTGGGGAAGATGGTCGCAGAGGGCCTTGAGATACCGTTCTACCTCGAGTACGAGCTGCGTGCCCGTCACCCCGAGGGAGTCCTGGCCCGCCTGAGTCCCTACACGAGATACTTCTGGTCCACTGAGCCGGGCGACGACCAGACCCCGTTCCCCGTCACGCTCTTCGTCGTGGACACAGAGGAGGTCGAGGCTACCTACGTGCGCACATCGACCCGGATGAGCCGGATGTCACTGCCCATCCTCGTGTCCTGCATACCCGTCCCGTCACGCACGGGGATACTCGGAAAGTCATGGCATCCACTGTGGGCGCAGGAGTCCCCCAGACTGGCACTGTCCGAGCTACGCACCTACCAGTGGAACTCACTCTACCACCGGATGCGTCACCGTCCTGTAGGGGGGAAGAGATAGGGCCGATGCGTCCCCATCTCCCCGTTGTGCTGGCTGGGGGCTGCAAAGTTGCTTCGACGGGGGGCTTTTCGGTTTGGTCCATCGGTTTTGGCGCGAAACGATGTCGGGGTGCGTGACACGATTTTGGGACATGAGTAGGAGCGGACATCCTAGGCCAGCCAGCTGACGCTCTCTGCCACATTCGGAGTGTATTGACCGAAATCTGTTAGCAGTACCTGTTAGTGCTGGTTCCACCGAAAAAGGGATGAAATTGCAAAAGCGGGCCACCCCCTGTAGAAGACGGAAATGACTCCTGGGAAGCCAAAGAGCAACGGCGGGCCAGCATCGCGGGCCGACGACAATAAGCCCGACCTCAAGTGGGTTGTGGAGTGGCTCGTCGAGCGGGAGGGACAGCGCCGGACGGCGGCCCTTCTGGGAGTGAACCGGAAGACAGTGGCTCTGGCCCTGCGCCGGGAGCGACTGACGGGCAGGATGACCTTGGCCGTGCAGCGACTCATGGCCAACCTGGACGACCCCGGATGGGAGAGAACGACGCCACTGGACCGGTTGGAGGCGAGGATGAGGCTGGCGATTGAAGCCGTGGACGATCTTGCTAGGCTCGTGGAACGTCTGACCCGGCGCGTGGAGACCCTGGAGGCGGCTCGACAACCCGCAGACGACGTGGGAGACCAGACGGCGAATGCGCCCGAGTCCGAGGGCCGGGTTCTGCGTCTGTTCAACTGGAGGCGGAGGCGCTAGCCACGTAGCGAGGAAAAGAGAGATGGATGAGCACGTCCGCTGGGTGACGAAAGCGGATGCGGCGCGAGAGATGGAGATATCCCTGTCCACCCTCGACCGGAGGATCAGAAGTGGAGAGGTCGAGGTGGTCAGGGAGGGGCGCCGGGTCTATGTGCGTATGCACGGGCTAGAGTACGTGGGTGACGACGAACTGCTGCGTCGATCCCTTGGTCGGGAGGACAAGCTTCAGCGGACCGTGTGGGAGCTGGATGGGCGAGCATCGGAGTTGGAGCGGGAGCGAGACGAGGCCAGGGAAGCGGCGTTAGCCAGCAGACAGGCGTAAAAGGAGCTTGAGGAGGCGTACCGGAAGGAGACCGCCGCGCACAAGGAGACGAAGGACCTGCTCAACATGATCCGCGTGATCGCCATCGTGCTGTTCGTGCTGCTGGTCGGCAGCGTTCTCGTGTGGTGGTTTGTGCTGAGATAGGGGCGCCGCCGCCAGCCCGGACCTCCGGTTCTTCCAACCCCATCCGCCTCTCTTACGCGTCGATGTTCCACTTTCCCCAATCCGTAGCTGCCGATGCCCCATCACGCAGTCCAAAGTCCATGTTCCAATCACGTCCGCGAACGCCACTGCCATTTTGTCCACTTTCGTAGCTGCGACTGTCCAGTAGGGGTGGAACGAGTACCGGAATCAAATTGCTCGCTCCGATTTAGCAGGATGCCCCGTTCACCCCGATTCCAGCTACGGAATCGCCCGAACTGCGACTTGGTGTCCCATGCGATCTCCTGTACACGGGTATTACACCGCCAGCGACCCCTGGGATCTCGCGCCTTCTGAGGGGGGCCTGTGCGCGTGAGCCCTACCCGGTCCGTTGCCGTTCTCCAGGCGCTTGCGCTGGAGTCACTAACTCACTACAATGTATCTGGACATCTACCCTCCGGCTAGGGCAAGCTGAGACGAAGGAGGCACGACATGGCCGTAGACCAGAAGGACAAGTACAGAGAAATGGTGATCCGTGGCAAGTACCAGAGACTGTACACGTACCTGAGCAGTCTTCAGGTGCAGGAGTGGAGGACCTCCTTCAACGAGGTCGAGGCGGTCATCGGATTCGAGCTGCCTCCGTCCGCACGGCTGCACCGGCCCTGGTGGGGAAATCAGAGAGGCGGCAATGGCCACAGCCACGCCCTTGCCTGGAGCGTCGCCGGCTGGGAGACGGCGGAGGTCGATATGGATGGCGAGATGCTGCTGTTCCGGCGAACGCACCCGAAGCCCATACCCAGGCTTTCTCTCGACGAAGCGTGGCCCGTCCACCCCACCGCGGTGTGGCCGGAAGGTCTGAGCCTCAGACGTGAGGACCTCTACGAGGAGAGGGTTTAGTCCCGCCATGTTCATAGACACCAACGTGCTGGTGAAGTCCCGTATCCCCAGCGCGCCGGACCACGACGCGGCTCGGGCGAGCCTGGAGCGTGCTTTTCGAGACCCTGAACCGCTAAAGATCAGCCGTCAGGTGATACGAGAGTACCTGGCCGTCGTCACTCGACCGCAGACCTGGCCAGTGGCCATCACCCGTGAGGATGCCCTGAATGACGTGAGCAGGCTGATAGGCAGCTTCGAGATACTCGAGGACGGTCCCGTGGTGACCGAATCGCTCGTGGGGCTGTGTCGAGAGATTCCCGCGGGGGGACGGCAGATTCACGACGCCAACATCGTCGCAACCATGCTGGCGCATGGGGAGCGCAGGCTATTGACGTTCAACTCCGCAGACTTTCGCCGTTACGGTGACCGCATCGAACTGGTGGACAGATAGTTGAGTGTGAAGAAACATCCACAATCAGCCAGAAGCTACAGTGTCCCCAGCAGGTTTGGTGCGGTGATACACAAGCGGGGAACCGTGCCGGTAGTTTGTTGCCTGCACGCCATCGTTGTGGGGTTAGGCAGCTACGCCGCCGCTTTCGCCACATTGATGCTGGCCTTTCTCTTGTTGACCGCCTGCTCTCCCTCGCCAAACGGAGACAACAGTCCAACAGACAGCATGGTCTCCTCTCCTCCTCAGGGCTCTTCAACAGGGCGAGAGCTGTTCATCGCGAACTGTGCTGTGTGTCATGGAGTCGCTGCCGAAGGTCAGCCCGACTGGCATATCAAAAAGGCTGACGGCACGCTTCCAGCGCCACCGCTCAACGGCGACGGCCACACGTGGCACCATTCAGACGGTCTCCTGTATCGAATCGTCAGCAAGGGCGGGAAGCTACTGGAAGACCCGAGCTATCCGAGCTTCAAGAGCGGTATGCCTGCATTTGGGGACCAGCTCAGCCACGAAGAGATTGTCGAGGTGCTCAACTACGTCAAGAGCCTTTGGGGAGACAAGACCAGTCGAGGACTGTCTATTCGGGAGTCTCAGGCGTTGGCCAGTGAGCAGGACCCGTTGCCCCCGGGGAGGGAGTAAGCCAAGCATCTTGGACAGGTATGCCATTGTCTGGGGCACATTTCGAATCTCTTGACGATTAACCAATCCACTCAAGGAGGACAGCATGAATAAGAAGCACCTACAGCCGCTCACGCCGGCGGCGTTCTACGCCAGGGTATCCAGCGACCGGCAGGACGTGGACCTGTCCGTGTCCGCCCAGCTCAGGGCGCTCAAGGACTACGCCAGGGCCAACGGCTACTCCGTAGCCCGCCAATACGTGGACGAGGCCGAGAGCGGCCGCGTCGCCGACCGGCCACAGTTCAGGGAGATGATCGAGGAGGGCAGCAAGCCCAACGCTCCCTTCGAGGTCATCTTGGTCTGGAAATTCAGCCGCTTCACCAGGAAGCGAGAGCACGCTGTCGCCTTCAAGTCCATGCTGCGGCGCAAGGGCATCAGGGTAGTCTCCATCACCGAGCACGCCGACGACTCCCCCACCGGCAAGCTCATGGAGGCCATCATCGAGTCCGTGGACGAATTTTACAGCGAAAATCTTGCCGAAGACGTTACGAGGGGAATGAGGGAGGCCGCTTCGAGAGGCTTCTTCCTCGGCTCCAAGGCCCCCTTCGGCTACAGGCGGGTGAAGGTCAGCGACGGGATGAAGGAGCGTCCCACGCTGGAAGTTGACCCCGCCACCGCTCCGGTGGTGAAGGAGATATTCGAGAGTTCGCTCAGCGGCTACGGCCTCAAGGAGATATGCAGGACCCTGAACGACCGGGGCATCACCAACAGGGGAAAGCGCTGGTACAAGGGAGGACTCCACTACCTGCTGACCAACGAAGCCTACACCGGAACCGCCGTCTGGGGCAGAACCACCAAGGTAGAGAAGGCCCAGGACCCGGTGCGAGTGGAGGGAGCATGGCCCGCGCTGGTGCCGAGGGAGCTGTTCGACGCCGTGCAGCAGGCGATGCGGGACCGTGCCCCGAAGGTGCAGAGGCCCGGTAGAGTGGGTAGCAAGTTCCTGCTGAGCGGCTTGCTCAAGTGCGGGGTGTGCGGCAGGCCCTACAGTGGCCAGGGGGCCAAGAGCGGCCAGTTCGCCTACTACGTCTGCGGGACATTGTTCCGGGAGGGAGCGGGGACGTGCAGCGCCCGCTACCTGAACGCCCCCAGGGTGGAGGACTTCATTGTTGAGAAGATACGGGAGCGAATCCTCACCGAGGAGACCATCGTGGAGCTGGTGACGCTGGTGGCGGAAGAGATCGACGCAATGGCCGGTGAGCTGTCCGGCAGGCTGGAGGTCATCGAGGCCGAGCTAAGGGACGTGAGGAAGCGTCTTGAGCGGCTCTACGAGGCCCTTGAAACGAGCGAGTTGACGTTGGAGGTCCTGTCGCCCCGAATCTTCTCGCTGAGGCACCGTGAGGAGCAACTGGAGGCTGCGAGAGAGGACGCCGAGACCCAGCTTGAGCAGCGGAGGGTTGAGCTTCCGACCACCGAGGAGATCAAGGGGTACGTGGCGGACTTCCGGGAGTTCTTGCAAGAGGGGACGTTCCCCGAGCGGAAGGCACTCATCCGCAACTTCGTGGAGGGCATCGAGGTGGTGGGAGACGAGGCGACGCTGACGTACACCGTTCCCATGCCAAAGGACGGTGTGAAGCGGGAATCGGCCTCGGTTCTTGATTTCGTCCAGTCCGGCCCACGTATTGAGACTCGGACCCGTCATCAGGCCGTTCGGCGTCAGATCAACGAGCTGGCGACGCCAAACCAGCTAGGATATGCGACCGTCTCCGTTCGCTGCATCCAAATCAACCGCCCAGGAGTACCGCAGGTTTTTGTGTCGGTTGCATCTGGTCCATGCTCTTGGGATTAAACCCGACCCCGTCGTCAACTATGGCCAACGCCAGTTCATTGCCAGTCCACTTGAGATCGACTCGTAACTTGTCGGGGTTGGCGTGCTGAATCGCGTTCGTTATCCCCTGCTGTACTACCCGGTACACCGCGATCTCCACGTCTTCGGGTAGTCTTCCGTTATCGAGACCCTCGGCACTCAGCTCCAACTCCATTTCTTGCCTGGCGTCCACCTGTTGACCCGAGAGTTCCTCGAAATGCGCTCTGAGGGCCGACACCAGACCGAGATTCGTAAGCACCGAAGGAAAGATGCCTTGAACGATCTGCCTGAGTCGCTGCTCCGTGCCCCTGATGCGTCCGCGAATTCTGGCCAGATCTTCGTCGACTTCTGGCGGGAGCCCCTCGCTTTGTCGGGAGGCTATGCCCAGATCGACGACCACGCTGGCCAGGTCGGCCATTGTGTCGTCGTGCAGCTCTTCAGCCAGTCTCTTGCGTTCCTGCTCCTTGCCGGCCATTAAGGAGCTGGCCGCAAGCCTTTGGGTGTAGACCAGCTTTTCTTGCGTCTGTTTGACGTCCCTGTACGCTGCCCGAAGGTCAGAGTTGGTGCTCAAGAGTTGGTCCTGTTGCGTCGTTATGGTCCGCCACCCCCTCCACGCGATCCAGATAAGGCCGGTGTAGAGAATGACAAACCCGCCTCCGACGGAGACGTAGACCGTCCAGCGAAGAAGATTGAGATCGGTGTCTAGGTCGACGAGACCGGGGTCTACCTGGACGGTATTCTCTTTAAGTATCTCGAAGTCCCTGTTGAGCCTCGTGGTCAGGATCACGGAGATAACGACGCCCAGGATGATCATAATCACCAGACTCAGGACGGAGAACTGGACGAGTATGTTTTCTACTGGATGGCGGCTCGCGGATAGCCTGATGAGAAAGTCGTCTCTCGTATCGGTCACGTTCCGACCTCCCATGGCGTCCTGTCTCGCGGCCCCAGAGGGTGGACCGCCGCTGAGTGGGCTCACCGATTCGCGAGCTGCTCTTTCGGCGCTCGTTCTCACATGAAGGCTGACTTCGAGACGTCGACCAATGCCTTCTTGAGCCCGCGATGATGGTACGAACAGACAGCTTTGCTGTCAAACCGACGCTGGGATATCGGGTCGTCGACGAACGGCCCCGGCGCGCGAAGCCCGCGATTATAGACCATTGGGCTGCTTGAACCGACAAGCGGCTCCCGTTGTCCAATGGATACAAGCTTGTCGGTGTTTAAGAAAACGCTCAGACGAGGTAACTGGAAAAGGAACAAGGTCATGCGAACTTCAAAAAGAACTGAACGGGAGCCGTCACAGCGGGACTTCAGCGCCTCGCGAAACATTCGGTCCTGGCGTCTGCTGGTCCGGCTCTGGCCTCTCCGCCTCCATGTTGAGATTCGAGGAGCATAACGGCACGAGTTCCGTCGATTAGACAGCCGGGACCGCATTGGTCGGACGGACGGCGCTCGTAAACGTTGTCGTTGACAAGCTGCTACGAACGCAGCTAGAATTCCTCGTAACCAGCCGTATCTTTGGACCGAAGCGAGACTACATGTTACGAATTCGACTGAGACGGGTAGGGGCCAAGAAGCAGCCAAGTTTCAGAGTGGTCGTGGCCGACCAGCGGGCTGCACGAGACGGGGCCTTCGTCGAGCAGATCGGACGCTACAATCCTCGGACCGACCCCCCGACAGTGGAGATCGATGAGGACAAAGCCCTGAAGTGGCTGCGAGACGGCGCCCAGCCTAGCGAAGCGGTGGAGCGGCTCTTGAAAAAACTCGGGACGCTGGACAGGGTCAAGGAACAATGAAAGAGCTAGTCGAGTACATCGTCAAGTCGATCGCCAGCTACCCTGACGAGGTCAAGATCAGCGAAGAGGACGAGGACGGCCGCATCGTTCTGCGCCTCGAGGTAGCGCCCGACGACAAGGGCAAGGTAATCGGCCGTCAGGGACGCGTAGCTCAGTCGATACGTGTGTTACTGAAGGTCGCGGCGGTCAAGCAAGGCACACGCGCCGTTCTACACATCGTTTAGGCGCTCATCGCCGTTGCCCTGCTTGTGACGGACGACGCCCCACAAGGCACTCCCGGAACGCCAGTAGAAATTCCGGACGACTGGGTCTTGGTAGGTAGGGTCGTCGGTCCCTGGGGGCTACGAGGCGACCTTAAGATCGACTCCTATTCAGATTTCCCCGAACGCTTCCACCCCGGTAGGCTTTTGTACTTGAATGGACGGCCTGCCACGGTCGTTCACTCCCGCAAGTCTCGGCAGGCGATCATCGTCAAGCTCGATCTGGTGAACGACCGGACCGATGCCGAGTCCCTCCGTGGGGCCTTGCTGACTATACCGCCCGCCGACCTCGGGCCGTTGCCCGAAGGCTCCTTCTACCACTTCGACATTATCGACTCCGACGTCTGGACCGAGACCGGCGACCACCTGGGCCGCGTTAAGGAAATCCTCCAGACCGGCGCTCACGACGTGTACCTGATCAAGCGAGACGACGGAGAGGTCTTGCTCCCCGCCGTCTCGGGCGTGGTCCTCGAAGTCAGCCCGGAGAAGCGCAAGATCGTCGTGCGGCCTCCCGAAGGACTGGCGTAACGGCAGCCACCGGCTACAATGCGCCGCGCTCGTTGAGATGAAGTCTTGAACGACGCCCAAAGCCTAACCTCGGCGTTCGACAGCGGCCGGCTCCTGCGTCCTTCTTCGGACGTCTTGAACATTGTCGACCTCGCTGGCGCCGTCGCATCGATCGCGGGTGCCGACACTACTGCTACTCATGGCGCCGCCAAGATAGCCGGCCAGATCGGACCGTGCGACCATCTGGTATTCGTCCTCGCCGATGGGCTGGGGATGGACTTCGTGGAGCGAATGCCTCCGGACTCCTTCCTCAGGCTCCACCTGGCCAGCGAGCTCCGAACGGTCTTCCCATCCACGACGTCGGCGGCGCTCACCACCCTCGCGACGGGTGAGTGGCCGGGCAGGCATGGCGTACTGGGTTGGGACGTCTACATTCCGGAGATTGACGCAGTCTCGACCATCATCAAGTTCGTCCGCAGGTCGGACGAGGTCGGTCTCAACTCGCTGGGAGTTACGGCCTCGGCGGCGTATCCGGTACCTTCTCTCTTACGTGGTTTCAATCGCGAATCTCTGTCACTGGCGCCCGAACCGATTGCCGACAGCCCTTACTCGCGGTACTGCGCCGGCGGGACGGCCACTCAAGGCTTCAAGACCCTCGCGGATGCGGTCGACAAGGTCATCCGACGTGTCCGGGAGGCAACACGGCCGACGTATACCAGCCTCTACTGGGATGGCGTCGACGATGTTTGTCATGAGCGAGGGACGGGCCACGTCTCGGTAAGGGCGGCAGTACGACAGCTCGACCTGCAAATCGAGCGTCTTTCGAGCGAGCTACCACCCGACGCTAGAGTAGTGTTGACAGCGGACCACGGCCTCCTCGATGCGGACGAAGACCATACACACACCATCAGGCGCTCCGACGGTCTGGTGGACCTGCTACGAGCCGAGCCCTCCGGGGACAAACGAGTGGTGCAGTTTCACGTCAAAGAGGGTGCCGAGGCGAGTTTCCGCAAGCTCTTCCGAGGGCGATTCGGCGACCGCTTCGCGCTCCTGACCGTCGACGAAGCCGAGGATCTCGGCCTGTTCGGTCCCGGATCGGTCTCCACCGAATCGCGAAGGCGGCTGGGCAGTTTGATGGCCGTTTCCATGGGCGCCGACGTTATCCGGTACCACGGCCCGACGAAGAGGGAGCATGGTACGCCGAGTATTTCCCACCACTCCGGGCTCACGCCATCCGAGATGCGCGTTCCACTGATCGTGGCTTAGCCGCTCTACAGCCAGCATCCCAATGTTCGTTCAGTGGACATGTCCGCGGACTGAATGATCTGAGCACGATTGGTTGCCGCTCGTCACCACTAGGGACCGTCTGTTAGCTCTATCTTCGTTACTTGTATGGGAAGTCTATTGAGGTCCTCGTATTGAAACGGTTTCTTACCTATCGTCCCGCTGAAAACTACTTTCAGGCCTTCTTGCCTGAACTCTTCGGGCAGGTCTGACCTAGTAAGGAGGTCATCGAGGTCTGTGGTTTCACCCTCTCGGACAGTACCAGACGCCGCAGTGCTCCGCTCGCTTCTGTCCTCGTACGGAATATCTAGCGGCACGAGCAGCGCGGATTCATTGGCGTCAGGCACAATCACGTAAACCTCTGCCTCGGGAATGCTTCGATACCCCATCTCGAAGGTTTGTGGGTCACGGTAGGGCTCGACAGCATTAACCAATCGTATTGTACCTGCCGCATTGTCAATAACTGTACCTGGAGCAAAGGAGATTATGTCGGCTGGGCAAAAGGGAACGTCAAACGCTCCGCTGACCTCAATCCTCGGCAAAAAACCGGGATCCTCCTGCTTGTACTCTAACCATCCTTCCACGCGTTTCGCGTTGTCAGGTCCGACGAACTTCGCGCCACCCAAAAAAGGGGCTGCTCGTATATCAGGGCTGAAACCGGTGGAGTAGAACCCCCTTCCCGACTCTTCGGTCTTGATGTCGAACCATAGGCTGGCCGGACTAGTGGTTCAACGTTTTTGTATTGATGGGTAGAGTGACTTTAGCTTGATGCGCGCATCCTCGGTAGTGAAGCGCCAATCCACTCGTATCACATCCCGGTTGCGTTGATTCTGCCAAGCATTGACCTCGCCGCGCAGGATGTCTTGATTGGCAATCCGTCGGTCCAGGCACTGTCGAGCCAGCACACCGATCTCTATCTCCGCCATATTCAACCAACTCCCGTGTTTGGGAGTGTAGTGTATCTCCAGTCGCTCAGCTATACGCCTCGCCTCAGCAGGCTCGAATGCCTCGTATAGCGAGGACAGCTTGTGAGTGTTGAGATTGTCCATTACCAGCACGATCCGGTCTCTGTCAGGGTAGTCCTCGTCGACCAGTTTCTTTATCACATGCGCCCAGTCCACCTTCGTGCGACGCTCTCTGACCTCGACTCGGCGCCATCCGTCCAACGGTGCAAACAGCATGAACAGGCTGCTCACTCCATTGCGCTCGTATTCGTAGTCGTATGCCGCCGATAAGCCGGGCGCTGCGGGACGCGGCACTCGCGTCTCCTTGACTTGCTGTTTGCTCGTCTCATCCATGCACACCAGAACCTCATTCCCATCGTACGGCCGTTGGTAGACCTCCAGTACGTCTTCCATCGCGCACACAAACTCCGCGCTCTGACCGGGCGGGATGCACCAACTCTGCTTCAGCCACGGCTTCAGTTCGTTTTTTTTTGAGCGCCTGGCGAACCGTCTCGGTGCTAATGGTCCCGACTATCTCACACTCGACCAACTGGTCAGCCAACAGCTTCAGGGTCCAACTGGCACGCCCCTCCGGCGGTTCCCCGCAGGCCATCGCTATCAACCGTGCTTCACCTTCGCCGTCCAGTCTCTTTTGACGCCGACGCAGTTGCTTTTTGCGATTCAGCGCAGACTCGACCCCCTCCTCCACACAGCGCTTGCGTATTCGCTCGACCGTTGACTGTCCCACACCGAGCGCGCTGGTGATGTCCGCGTCCTTCATTCCCCCGTCCGAGCGTGACTCATCGCTCATCAGCAGAATGCGCGCATGGGTCTGTTTGTACGCCGCAGCCCGACCGCGTGAGACCAAGGCGTTGAGTTCCTGTTGTTCGTCGGTAGTCAGTCTGATACGGTACTTCTTGGTAGACATCATGGTTCCTCCTCGGTTCAACGTTACGATTGAACCCCCAAGAGGAACAATGACTATCATGGTATTCATTTCAATGATGTTGGACCACTAGCCGTCTGTCGAAAGCTCAGCGTGATAGTCGCGCCAGTTTCTGTCGGCAGGGGCGGAATCGCCGTCGTACGGGGTAGGAAAGGATGAAAGTCGCAGTCGATCCGCTGGTCCGAAAGGAATACCCTGACAGCCTCCCCCTCCAGGCCTACCTTGACTTTCTCCTCTTCCGGATCCCAGTACCCTGGAACGGCGATTCCTGACACCACGGGGTAAGCGTTGTCATCGTGCACCCATCGTACAACGGCTTGCCGGTCTGCGGTCTCTCGCGGCTTTTCCGGCTCGGCATCGCCGGTTCCACAAGCAATCGCCAATGGAACCAATCCGATCGCGACGGCCATCATCCGCTTTCGATATGTGCTAGGCGAATCCACGAACTGCGCTCTTGTCACTCTCCATAGTGAAACGCACAAAAAAGGGAGTCCTTTTGGCGCCGCCTATCCTACGCTTGTCGGTGTTATACGATTCTGTCAGTAGCTAAGCGTTAAGGGAAAATGTCAGTCATGAGAGGACTGACATTGACCCAACGAGAGCAGACACGATTACAGGTATTGAACCGACTGGTGGCGCAGCAGTTGACGACACGTGAAGCGGCGACCATCCTTGGGCTGAGCGAACGCCATACCTGGCGGATGCTGGCGGCATATCGGAAGGAGGGTGCTGCCGCGCTAGCCCACGGGAACAGAGGGCGTCGACCTCGCAACGCCGTTGGAGCGGAGACACGACGGAAGGTAACCACCCTGGCACGGACGAAGTACGCAGGCTTCAATCACACTCACGTGTCGGAGATCATGTCCGAGAAGGAGGGTGTGGTGCTGAGTCGTTCCACAGTCAGGAGCATCCTGCTGAGCGCGGGATTGCCCAGCCCGCGATACCGGCGACCGCCACGCCACCGGCACAGGCGTCAACGGATGCCGCAAGAGGGGATGCTCCTCCAGCTCGATGGCAGTTATCACAGCTGGTTGGAGGACCGAGGACCCTGGTTCACACTGTTGCTGGCGGTGGACGATGCAACGGGGACAGTGCCATACGGAGTCTTTCGTGAGCGAGAGGATACCCACGGGTACTTCGAGCTGCTAGAAGGCATCATCGCCCGACATGGCATCCCTCTGGGCGTATATACGGACCGCCACTCCGTCTTCCAATCTCCCGGGCAAAGGCTTGAGAAAGAGTCCGGCATCCTTGACATTACTCCGACTCAATGGGGCCGTGCCCTGCGAGAGCTCGGCGTAACTCAGGTATTCGCCCACAGCCCGGAGGCGAAAGGGCGAGTGGAGCGTGCCAATGGGACGTTCCAAGACCGACTGGTGTCTGAGCTACGCTTGGCCGATGCCAGCACGCTCGAGGAGGCCAATGACGCCCTGAGCGAGTTCCTGCCACGCTTCAATGCTCGCTTCGGAGTGCCCCCAACCCAGGCAGTGTGCGCCTATCGGGTCCCCGATGCGGGTGTGGACATAGCTGGAGTTCTCTGCCACAAAGAGCGGCGGAGAGTGGCCAAGGACAACACTGTCCAATACCACGGGCGAACATTACAGCTTTTTCCAGGTGACGATCGGCGCAGCTATGCTGGGGCCAGGGTCGAAGTACAGGAGCGCCTAGACGGCAGCCTGTTGATATCCCATCGGGGCACGATTCTCACACCATCGGAGGCGCCCGCGCTCGCAGCTACTCTGCAGGACCAGGCCGGCGCGATCCCGAAGGAGATTGCCCACGCGCTCGAAGAGGTGCCTGAGTGGGAACGCCAGGTCCCGACACCAACTCTGGGCAAGCAGTCATCGCCAACGATCTGGTACGAGGACTCCAAACTCAAGCGTCGCCACCGAGAACTGGTTAAGGCTGGAATGGAGCGAGCACGGAAACTGGGCAAACGGATTGGGCGGCCAAAGGTGACTGAGCGAGACGGCTTTGCTGAGCGCTTCGCCGAAGTGGTCAGTCGGATCGGACCTGATGGTCTTTCACCGCGCCAAGCGGCCAGGGAACTCGGCATCAGCTTGTCGACCCTCCGGCGGCTCTCGGATCTCGACAAGCCAACAGCCGCGATCTCGAGACCGCCGCGACCCGCGCTCTTACCGTCCGCCAACGGACGGTATCTGCCCGAAACCTAGGTTACTGACATAATCGCTCAACGCTAACCCCTGACATTTTCCCTTGACATCGACACTACGCTGCTCGGCAGCTACGGAACAAACTACCCCCTATTGGAGCGCCTAAGAGCCCCCGGCTCCCGACCGCATTCCCAGTTATTGTTCAATAACTTGCAACCTATCCCTGACGATTAAGCGGTTCAAGGTCCTGCGGCGGGCCCGACATTGGCTATTGAGAACGGGCATCCGACCGTCTTCGCCACACATCGCGTAGAAGAGGCCCCAGTTGTAGAACCGTTCGTAGATATCGTCCACGTCGTCTGCGAAGAAAGGGACACCACCCCTGTCAGCGTATTCCGAGACCGTGAGCCTGGCTGACTCAATCATGATGTCGAAAAGCCGGTGCTGAGCTAGAGCCCACGTCGGCGGCGGCGATATCCGCGATGCAGTGAGCGTCAAGATCCCTGGGACGTAGGCGGCTTGGGGCATTGTTGGAACCTGCTCCGTTCGAGAGTCGATCTGTGAGTCCGGATGGTAGACCGGGACCGGGGACCGTGGGAGCGTAGCAATACACTGCGGAGGCGTCAACAACTTGAAACCGCGCTGCGGAAGTTCCGGGTTCGTTCACTTCACTTAGACAAACCCGGTAGTCGGCGGCCCACGACGGCCCGGACAAGCCATTTGGCCCGACAGGATTTCGAGGAATAGCTAACCATGAATATCGGCGTTTTTGCCTTCATGCTCACGGAATCCGGCGAGGTGGTCGACGTTGAGACGTTCACACACTTTGCAGCGGGGTTGAAGGTGGACACCGTCGAGTATCACCTGCGCAAGGGTTTCCTATCCTACGAGGAGAGCTTCCTTCGGCGACTGAAGGGATTGTGCGACGACTACGGAATCGAGATCGGATATCTCGGCCCGACGGGTGGGTTCGTGGGCGCCGACCGGGAGCTGCGTGAGCGGATCGACCAGGTGAAGGGCGACGTCGACATCGCGGCGCTGATGGGGGTGCCGATGCTACGCCTCATGGGAGGCAGACCGACCGACGACGACCCGCATTCCGAAAGGACCTGGGCGCGTACGATCAGTTCTTTCCAAGAGGTCGCCGACTACGCAGCTGGCAAGGGCGTAATCATCGGCGTCCACAACCATGCGCCTCCCGCCCGACCTCGAGGGGCGGACATGGTGCGGATCGTCAAGGACACAGACCGGGAGAACGTTACCCTGATCGTGGACACCGGCCAGTGGTGGCCCGACTATGGCTCTGGGCAGGGCGCGGAGTTTCAGCCCAATGAGGCGATCTACGACTACATCGAAGAGGCCGTACCCTACGCTTCCTACGTCCGGGCCAAGTTCTACAAGATCGACAGCGGGCGCGAGGAATACATCGACTACGAACGCGTGGCTGACATTCTGAAGCGGAACCGGTACGAAGGGCCGGTCTCGGTCGTGTACGAAGGGCAGCGGTACTCGGACTGCCCGGACAACGAGGCGATTACTCTGGCCGTCGACCATTTGCGGAAGACGATGGGAGCACCCGCGCAGGCGTAGGCCTAAGATCACGGGCTGTACGAACACCATTGCCAAGACTAGACCATCGTTACGTTGAAAGGTCCGAGAAGCAACGTCTGAGAAGAAGCCGCGTCCACCGTTCGACGAGAATTCGCAAAGACTAGGTTCTGATGGCGTCCGAACACTCCGATAAAACGGGGGCCTTGGAAGGACTGAGGGTACTGGAGCTCGGCTCCATGCTCGCGGGTCCTTTCGCCGGTACGCTGCTCGGTGAATTCGGCGCAGAAGTCATCAAAGTAGAGAAGCCGGGAAGACCCGATCCCCTGCGTGAATGGCCTCCTTTCAAGGACGGCGAAGCGCTCTGGTGGAAGTCCATGGCCCGCAACAAACGCCTGGTTACCCTCGACCTTTCCCGACCCGAGGCGCGAGAGCTCGCCCTCAAGCTCATCGAGAGAGCCGACATCGTAGTCGAGAACTTTCGACCCGGCACTTTAGAGCGTTGGGGCTACGATCCCGCCGAGTTGCTCAAACGGTTTGCGCATACCGTTTGGGTGCGGGTAAGCGGCTATGGGCAGGATGGACCCTATGCCGAGCGTGGCGGGTATGCCACCGTCGCGGAAGGCTTCTCGGGCCTCGCTTCGGTCTCCGGCTACTCCGACCGAGGCCCAATGGTATCTTCCTACCCTTTGGGCGACTATGTGGCGGGCATCTTTGGCGCTTTCGGGGCGATGAGCGCGGTTTTCAGCCGGCTCCATGGGGGCAAGGGGCAGATCGTGGACGTGAGTCTTTTCGAGCCTTTGTTTCGCACCCTCGAAGCGATGGTACTTCGTTACGACCAGCTTGGTAACAAGAAGCGGCGTCTTGGGAATCAGATGGAGGAGGATGTGCCTCGCAACGTCTATGCCACTGCCAACAGCGGCTGGATCGCGATAAGCACCGGTTCCCAGCAGGTGTTTGAATACCTTTGTGACGCAATGGAACGCCCTGATCTCAAGAGCGATCCGCGTTTCGGGTCGGCGTCGGCGCGGGTCGACAATCGGGAGGCGATCGATGAGATCGTGGCGCAATGGATGGGCTCCAAGCCTACCGCGGAGGCGATGCGTCGGCTTGACGCAGCAAGGATGGTGTCCGGCACAATCTACGAGGTCGATGACATCTTCGAGGATGCTCACTTCGCGGCCCGTAAAGCCATTTCCACCATGATGGATGACAAGCTCGGAGCGGTCCGCGTGCCCTCGCCGGTGCCGAAGTTGAGCCGGACCCCGGGACGCGTGCGCTGGCTCGGCAGGAGTACTGGCGCGGACAACGAGTATGTGTTCCGGGAGTTACTCGACTTTGATACAGGCGCGCTGGAACGTCTAGAAGAACAGGGCGTTATCTAAATGGCGTCATCGATTGGGGTTATCGGCTACGGGGAGACCCGGCACGTTAGGCGCACCGACCGGACGCTAATCTCGTTTCTTGCCGAGGCAGCCCGCAAAGCGTTGCACAGCGCAGGCCTGGAAAAGGAAGAAATCGACGGTCTAGCCGTCTCGTCATTCTCCCTCCATCCAGACAATGCCGTGACCCTGGCCGAGCAGTTCGGTATGTCGTTGTCGTGGGCGTGGCAGTTCACAGCCGGTAGTGCGGGTCCGGTCGCCGGGGTGATTGACGCCATTCGGGCCATCGAATCCGGGCACGCAAACTACGTGATCTGTCTAGCGGGCGATGTTTACAGCGTCGCCACGCATTACCAGCTCATGGGGAGCTTCAACCGCTCGCTCCATGACTATGCGGCACCCTATGGATATGGTGGCCCTAACGGGCTGTTCGCTATCATTCAGCGCAAGTACATGGAGACCTACGGAATCACCCGCGAGCAGCTGGGGAAGATCTCGGTAGCCCAGCGCGAGAACGTCCGGCTTAACGAGAACGCGGTCCTGCGCAAACCGCTCACCCTTGATGATTACCTCAATGCTCGCATGATTGCCGATCCGCTGCGCCTTTATGATTGCGTTCTGCCATGTGCCGGCGCCAATGCGATCGTTCTGGGCCCACTCGATCACCTGCCTGGAGAGAAACGGGTCAGGGTCACTGCTGGTTTCGAGCAACACAACTGGCCCCCCGGAGAAGTGTGTCCTCTACGAGGAGGATGGGAGGTTTTTCGCGATCGGCTTTACCAAACCGCGGGCCGCGGCCCCGAGGAGATGCATTTTCTACAAGCTTATGACGACTATCCCATCATGGTGGCCATCCAAATCGAGGACCTCGGGTTTTGTGCCAAAGGCGAAGCAGGGGAGTTCATCGACAGCCACGAGACGACCTGGACAGGAGACTTTCCCCTGGATACTGGCGGGGGCCAACTTTCGATCGGTCAGGCAGGCGCCGCTGGCGGCCTATAGGGGTGGTCGAGGCGGCGAGGCAGATCAGAGGGGAAGCGGGGTCCCGTCAGATCGCGCGCTGTGATCGGGGGGTTGTCTCAGGCTATGGCATGGTCGGCTACGGTCACGGGCTATCGGCCAGTGCGATCGTTGTCGAAAGGGAGGGCGCTTGATGGGTGATGCGGTTGCGTATCCTCGGCCCATTGAGGACACGGACAACGCCCCTTTGCTGGAGGCTTGGAAGCAAGGGCGCTTGGCTCTCCAGCACTGCGGGGACTGTGCATCAGTTGTCTTCTATCCTCGCCCGATGTGTCCGAATTGCTGGTCCGACAATCTGATATGGCGGGAAGCCTCGGGGCGAGGCACCATAGTCTCGTATACCCTGGTTTACCGACCGAATCACGACAGCTTCAACCTAGATGTGCCGATCGTGTTGGCGGAGATCAACCTTGCAGAAGGGGCTTCCATGATCGCCCGAATACTGTGTGATCCTTCGGCGGTCCGCTCCGGTCTGGATGTTGCGATCATCGAAGACCGCGCGACTGCCGCAAGGCACCCTTTGCCGGTTTTCGAGCTTGTGGGGCTTCGACGTGAGTAACACATCGGGTCTCGCAGGGATTCGATTCTCCACGACGAGCTCGCTCGCCGGCTCAAAAAGGGCATCCGTCGCGCAATAGCTGGGAGCGGCAAAAAACCGGCGGCACCGAAAGAACTCCCATATGGAGCCAACCTTCACCCGTGTCTTCAAAAAGGCGATGATTCAACTTAGCACGAGCGGTCCGCTCTCTGACTCGGCCAGGAAGTAAACTGTAGTCGGATCGCCATGCCCGGTGGTTCCAAGCACTCGAATGCCCCTGCCGGTGGCCCGTAAGCTCTGGCTACCCAAGAAGGCGAAGGTATAGCTCCTACCCGGCGGTATGTCCAAGTCGGGTGCTTGACCGCCCCAGGTGCCGCTGTTGCGCTTGTACGGCTCGCGCACCAGCAAGGGAGGTCTCACTCAGATGCTTACCTGCCTCAAAGGGGTTTGCAGCATGAAGAACGGAAGTGCCGCATTTGCGCTGGTCCTGAGCGCGGCGTTGACTGCCGGGCTTGCGGTGATCCTCACGGCGTCGCCTGCGTACGCTGCGACATGTCAGTGGACAGGCGCAGTCGACTCCGACTGGGCGACCGTTGGCAACTGGTCAAGCTGTCTGGGCGCAGGAAGTAATGAGCCACCAGGCAGCTTGGATACCGCCACCATCCCCAGCGTTGCGAACCTGCCGACTATCGCCACGACCACGAGTGCAACGGTCAGCGGCCTCACCATTAACACGGGATCCACAGTAACTGTTTACGGTACACTCGCTTTGGGCAACCTAGGCAGCGGCGGAAACCTGGACGTCAATGGGACCCTGAACTGGACAAGCGGCACGATGAGTGGGTCAGGCTCGACCAACATCGCAGGTGGCGCCGCTCTCCACATCATCGGGTCGGGCGTAAAGACCCTTTCGGGGCGAACGCTGCACAACGCCGCGACGACCATGTGGACGGGGACGGGGAACCTGCTAATACGCGATGGAGGCATCTTCAAAAACAGCGGCACCTTCGACGCCCCGAGCGGCCAGACCATCAGCACCGTTCTTGGGGGCACATTCAACAACAACGGCACCTTTACCAAGTCGGCGGGCACCAGCACCATGCAGGTCAACGTCGTATTCAACAACAACGGCCTCTTGGGTGTCCAGACGGGCACCCTGCGCTTCACTGGAGGATTCACCCAGACTGGAGGCACAACCACCCTATACAGCGCGAATCTGGAGTCCACCAGCGCCGTGGACATCCAAGATGGAGCGCTCACCGGTTCCGGAACTGTAATTGCACATGTGACTAGTGGCGGTGAGGTGAGGCCAGGTGGTTCGACGGGCGTCCTGACGATAGCTGGTGACTACACTCAAAGCGCGAACGGTATCTTGACCCTCGAAATAGGTGGATCCGCGACCGGAACGGAGCGCGATTTGCTTGACATCACCGGCAACGCCTTACTGGCGGGTACACTTAATGTAAGTCTCGTGGGCGGATTCATCCCTGAAGTCGGGGACACCTTCGTCATCGTAACTTACGGCGATATTAGCGGCGCCTTTGATTCCGTCAATCTGCCGGGACGGATCGAGGGACAGACACCCTACGGTACCAGCACCGTGAGTTTGGACATCACAGCGGTTCTCCCACCGCCAGCAATACAGGTACCGATCTTAGGTGATTGGGGGCTCCTGTTCCTGGGATTCGCGATCGCGTTTGGCTTAATTAAGCTGCGGGATAGCACCAGAACGAAGTCTGCTCACGCCTAAAGCCGGCACCATGCTGATACCGGGCGGGTCCAAGTCCGGCACTGCCAGGCTGCGACTCCGTGTTCTCCGTATAGTTCGACCCCCCCATCTCCACCACAGACGTCACCTGGGACGATCTCAGTTATCGTCTCCCCAAGAAACCCGGTGCTCCGGGCCTCGATGCTGATGCACCAGTCTGTAAAGGGGTAGGCGTCCCTGGAGGGACTCGAGCTCCCTCCGTCTGCTGGGAAGTTATCGACTCATAAGTGAAACGCCGGCAGGGCTAACGCATGGGACATCCCGCGAAGATCAAAATCGCGAGCGTTGTTAGGACGTATGACAGGCAGGCGGTGGCACTAGGCGCCTACCCCCGTTTGTTCTTAGCCCGAATCCACCGAAGGACGTCCTTGGGGACAGCCCTTGAAGAAGCCAGCGGGTGCTCCTCTGAATCTGGGATAATGGTTTTGGAACAGAAACCCGCCCGGAAACAAGGAGCACCCAATAGATGCTGCCACAGAACAAACCCGACCGTATCCGCATCGTCTTTGACGACCATCGCCTGGTGGCCAATGCCGGCCTGCTCCTGCCGGCCACCCTAGCCCGGCACCTGGGCCTGCGGGAACTCGTCGACCATCACCTTGACCTCGGCGGAGCGCCGGGACGGGCGAACACTGGGGACAAGATGCTGACGCTGGTCGCTTCCGCGCTGGCAGGCGGCGACTGCATCGACGACGCCGATGCGCTGCGCGCTGGTGGGACGGTCGGTGTTCTAGGCTGCGTGGTCAAGGCGCCATCCACCCTGGGGACCTTCCTGCGCAGCTTCCGGTGGGGGCATGTCCGTCAACTCGACCGCGTGAGCCGCCAGTTGTTGGCCCGGGCCTGGGCCGCTGGGGCCGGACCCGGCGACTCGCCCCTGACCATCGACCTGGACTCGACCATCTGCGAGACCTATGGACTGGCCAAGGAGGGAGCGCGCCACCACGGCTATACCGGCGCCCGCGGCTATCACCCGCTGCTGGCCATTGCCGCCGGCACCGGCGAGGTGCTGATGTCCCGGCTGCGCGAGGGCCGGGCCAACACCGCCCGTGGCGCCGCCCACTTCCTGCGTGAGACGGTGGGGCGGGTGCGCTACGGCGGGGCCAGGGGACAACTCACGGTGCGGGCCGACAGCGGCTTCTACGCCCACACTGTCGTTGCCGCCTGCCGGGAAATGGATGTCCGCTTCTCTATCACCATCCGCCAGCGCGCCAGCCTGCGGGACCTGATCGAGGCGATACCACAGGAGGACTGGACTCCCATTCCCTACTGGACGGACGGCGCCGCCGATGTCGCCGAGACGACTTACACCCCGTTCCAGACCAAGCCGGACGCCGCGCCGGTGCGGCTCATTGTCCGGCGGGTGAAGCCGACGCCCGGTTCCCAGCTCGCCCTCTTCGCCAGATACAGCTATCACGCCTTCATCACCGACCGCGATGGGGAGACGCTGGAACTGGAGGCCGATCATCGCCGCCACGCCGAGGTCGAGAACGCCATACGCGACCTCAAGTACGGCGTCGGGCTGAACCACATGCCGTCGGCGCGCTTCGCCGCCAACGGCGCCTGGCTGGCGGTCCAGGTGATGGCGCATAACCTGGCCCGCTGGACGGCGCGGATTGGTCTGGGCGAGCGGACCGTGATCACCAAGACCCTCAGGCGGCGGGTCTTCGCTCTGGTGGGACGGATCACCCGCTCGGCGCGCCGCCTCACTTTGCATCTCCCCCGGCGCTGGCCTTGGGAAACCCAGTTCAGTCGCGCCTTGGCCCGGCTGCAAGCCATTCCGTTCCCGGCCTGACAGCCAGCCTGCAACTGACCCAACGTCCCCGCAATCTCGCGCCACCCCGGTCGCGAGAGTCCCCTGCTGCGTATCCTCTCGCCTTCCCGCGCATCGCAACTCCCGCATAGGGCCTTAGGGGCCCTGTGCGGCGACTGAAGACCGGCCGCCGGCCTCCCATCTACCCCAAGACCCCAGGCCATCCCCCCTGTAGCTCCCTCACCCACCCCCTTCCGCTGCCCTCACACCGATGGACGGCGTGAGGACAGCGGAAGGGGGTGAGGGAGTTACAGGCGTGATGATCCGGGCTCGAATTTGGGTAGACGGGAGGTTGGCGGGCGGTCTGCAGGCGCTTTTGGGGGCACCGATGGCGGCCTACAGTGGCTGTGGCGAGCCAGATGGCGGGATAGGACACGGCAAGAGGCGCTCGCGGACTGGGCTGGCGCGAGTTTGCGGGGACGTTGGGTTGGCTGGTGGGTCAGTGGCGGACGGGCTCCGTCAGGCTGGGAGTGGAATGGCTCGCAGTCGGGCCAGGGCGCGGCTGAACTGCTCCTCCCAGGGCCAGCGCCGGGGAAGCTGCAGGGTCAATCGGCGTGCCGAGCGGGTGATCCGTCCGGCCAAGGCAAAGACCCGTCGTCTGAGGGTCTTGGTGGTCACGATCTGCTGACCCAGGCCGATGCGGGCTGTCCAGCGGGCCAGGTTGTGCGCCATCACCTGTACCGCCAGCCAGGCGCCGTTGGCGGCGAAACGGCCCGAGGGGAGATGGTTCAGCCCCACGCCGTACTTGAGGTCGCGTATCGCATTCTCGATCTCGGCGTGACGGCGATGATCGGCCTCCAGTTCCAGCGTCTCCCCGTCCCGGTCGGTGATGAAGCCGTGATAGCTGTAGGTGGCGAAGAGAGCCAGTTGAGAACAGGGCGCCGGCTTCACCCGCCGGACGATGAGCCGTACCGGCGCGGCGTCCGCCTCGGCCTGGAACGGGGTGTAGGTGGTCTCGGCCACATCGGCGGCGCCGTCCAGCCAGTAAGGAATCGGCGTCCAGCCATCTTCGGGTATCGCCTCGATGAGATTCCGCAGGCGGGCGCGCTGGCGGATGGCGATGGAGAAGCGGACATCCATCCGGCGGCAGACGGCGACCACGGCGTGGGTATAGAAGCCGCTGTCGGCCCGCACCGTGAGTTGGCCCCTGGCTCCGCAGTAGCGCACCCGCCCCACCGTTTCACGCAGGAAGTGGGCAGCGCCGCGGGCGGTGTTAGCCCGGCCCTCGCGCAGGCGGGCCATCAGCACGTCGCCGGTGCCGGCGGCGACGGCCAGCAGCGGGTGATAGCCCCGCGCACCGGTGTAGCCGTGGTGGCGGGCGCCCTCCTTGGCCAGTCCGTAGGTCTCGCAGATCGTCGAATCAAGGTCGATGGTGAATGGTGCGTCGCCGGGTCCGGCACCGGCCTTCCAGACCCGGGCCAGCAACTCGCGGCTCACCCGGTCCAGTTGGCGGACATGGCCCCACCTGAAGCTGCGCAGGAAGGTGCCCAGGGTGGAGGGAGCCTTAGCCGTGAAACCGAGCACGCGGGCGGTCCCGCCGGCGCGCAGCACATCGGCGTCGTCGATGCAATCTCCGCCGGCTAGGGCGGAGGCCACCAGGGTCATCATCTTGTCGCCGGTGTTCGCCCGGCCCGGCGCGCCGCCGAGGTCGAGGTGCTTCCGGAGGAGTTGGGGCAGGCCAAGGCGCAGGGCGAGGGTGGCGGGAAGGATCAGCCCGGCATTGGCCACCAGGCGGTGGTCGTCGAAGGCGATTTGGATGCGGTCGGGGTGGTTACGTGGTAGCATCTATCGGGTGCTCCTTTTCTGGGACCGGTTTTCTGTTTCAAAACCATTATCCCAGATTCAGAGGCGCACCCTTTTGTTTCTTCAGCAGGCCTCCTACACGCCGTCCTTCGGTGGATTAGGGCTAAGCAACAGGCTGCGGCGATGATGGAGGAGACCATCGACAACGTCGGTGCAGTACCCAGGGAAGTATCCGCCGATGCTGGCTATTACTCGGCAAAGGCAGTCGACGAGCTCTGTGCTCTGGGCGTGGACCCGTTCGTCGCGCCGGAGCAGACCCGCCACGGCCGGGTTGTGCCACCCGCGCCCCGAGGTCGCATACCCAGCAATTTGTCTCCCAGGGACCGGATGCGACGGAAGTTACAGACCAAGCGGGGTCGGCAGCGCTACGCTTTGCGGATGCAAACTGTGGAGCCGGTATTCGGCCAGATCAAGCAGGGCCGGGGATTCCGGCAGTTCCTGCTGCGGGGACTGGAGAAGGTGAACGGCGAATGGTCGCTGATCTGCACCGGCCACAACCTGCTCAAACTGTTCCGCTTTGGGGTCAATCCGCACAGGAAAGCACGGGTCGATGGGCCAGCCCAACGCATCAGGAACTTTGCCGAGGTAGTTGAGCACGGCGCTATTCGCAAAGCTATCTGGGGGCCGGCCGGGGCAACCGGCACAATTAGTTGTCGCGATCCATTGTCGCTGACCCGCAAACACCGTCAAATAATCCTCGGACGGGCTGCCAGGAAGCCGTCCAGGGAGTCGGCGGCCGCTGCGACTCCTTTAGCCAGACCGTCCGGCCGCTGCCCCGCGATGGCCTCCCGCAGGCTCTTCAGCCTGGGAGGGTGCTGCCGCACCAGGAGCTGCACGGGGAAGTCGAGGGCGTTGAGGACGCCCGCGAAGGCGGCGATAAGGGGCTGCTCGGCCTCGACGCCGCGCACCTCCATCACGGAGACCTCCGCGCCTCCCGGGCGGACGACGGTCTCCTCGGCCACACGGGCTACGGGGAAGTAGCGGCCCAGGGGCTTCGGCGGCTTGGGCCGCTTTCTGCCTCGCCGTCTCCTCTTGAACGGGTTCAGCCCCCTACCGTCCTTCGCCTCCACGTCCGTACCCGTGGACCGCTCCGTGGCCGTCTCTTTCGGCTCGTCAGTGGGCCGCCGCTCCTCGTTGGTCGGAGGGTGCGGGCCTGTGCCTGACTCGGCTCTATCGGCCTCTGCGCCGGTGGTCAAGACCGTCTCGACCGGCTCCTCCGACCGGCGTGGCTTCGCGGTGGACGGGTGAAGCCCTTGCCCGGTCCTCTGCCTGCCCTGTCTACCTGTACGTCCCCTGCGAGTGCGGATCATGACCGCTCCTCCTGTCGCTTCAGAAGGACGCGGAGGGCCGCCTTCTGCTGCTGCCTGTCCTGGCGCAGGAACCGTCGCTGCGCCCTGCGCGTGGAGCGCCTGCGGCGGCGCCTGTCGGGACGCGCCCCGTTCCCCGACGCTTCTCTGCCGTTCCTCGTCCTGCGGCGTTTCATCGCTCGTCCTCCTTGCTGCTGCCCGCGGCCCGCGCCGCGCGTGTCGCGGCCGCCACCAGGTAGATACCCGCTATCAGGACGGTGAGTCCGACCCACGGAGACGGGGCCAGCGCCATCGCGGTCAGGCCGGCGGCCATCCCCACCCCTCCGGCCATCGCCTGTAGCCGCACCTCCTCCAGCCAGTAGGCCAGGGCCACCAGGCCCAGGAATAGAATCGTGTCCGCTGTACTCATGTCGTTCCTCCTTGTCTTTGTGTCGCTGTAGCTCGGTTGTCGTCTAGGTGATCGCTATCGCGTCGGGAGCAGCACGGTCGTGCTGTCCACCAGGAGCACCATCAGGCCCTTGGCCATGATGACCAGCAGCAGGCCGGTGAGTGCGCCGACCACGGCGCTCCTGGACCGGCCCCTGTTGTGCGGGTCGGTGTCCCACATGGCCGTGAAGGTGCCCCACACCAGGCTGAAGACCGCCAGCACCCCCGCCAGGAAGATGAGGATGTTCAGCAGCCGGTTGAACTCCTCCAGCATCTCCGTCCCCTCCTCGCCAGCCCCAACGGTGACGAGGGCGCAGGCGATCAGCAGCGCCGCGGCCAACGGGTGTTTGATGGCTATTCGCATCACCTCAGCTCCTCTCCGACCAGCTCCCGGAAGAGCTCCTGGGTGTCGATGGCCTCTCCGGGGATGTCCTCCATGCTGTATTCCGTCTCCGACACGACCCCTCCGGCCCTCTCCTCCATGACCTCGCGGGCCTCCAGCGAGATGGTCAGGCTGTCGAGCCAGGCGACGTAGAGGGCGGAGTAGAGCATCAGCGCCTCGTCGGGGTGCAGGTCAAAGCCGGAGAAGCGGTCGAGCACCTCCCTGTACGGGTTGGTGTCGCCCGCGCCGTCTCCGTCCTCGTCGTCCTCCTCCTCCAGGAGCAGGACGTACTGCGCGGCCTGCGACGGGACCTCCAAGCCCTCCGGGGGATCGGGGAGCGGCTCATACGGTGCGTCGGACAGGAATGCGAATTTCCCGTAGGCCGACTCCCGGTACTCGCGCACCAGGGGCTCGGTCTCCGTCACCTCCGCCGATGTGTATGCGGGGATGACCACCTCAACCTCGACCTCCTGCTCCACCTCGATCCCCTCGATCCACACGTCCTCGCTCACCTCCCGCTCGGCGGTGCGTCCCGGTATCTCGATGGTCTCGCTGACCGTTTGCTCCACCGTCTGGCCTGGCTGCGTCACCGTCTCGCTGACGGTGGTCTGCTCGGTGCGTCCTGGCAGCGTGACCTGCGTGGAGGCGTAGCCCGTCGCGGTATCAGAGGCGTAACCCGTGGCGCTCCCGCTGGCGTAGCCCGTGGCTGTGTCGGATGCGTACCCCGTCGCGGTGTCCTCGGCGTAGCCTGTGGCAGTATCTGAGGCATATCCGGTGGCGCTGCCCGAGGCGTACCCCGTGGCGCTTCCGCTGGCATAGCCCGTGGCGGACCCCGACGCATAGCCCGTGGCGCTGCCCGAGGCGTACCCCGTGGCGCTCCCGCTGGCGTAGCCGGTGGCCGACCCCGACGCGTAGCCGGTTGCGCTGCCGGAGGCGTACCCCTTGGCGCTCCCACTGGCGTAGCCGGTGGCAGAGCCCGACGCATAGCCCGTGGCGCTCCCCGATGCGTATCCCGTTGCGGTATCGCTGGCGTACTCCGACGCCGTGTCGGAGGCGTAGCCGCTGGCCTCCTCCGAGGGCACCCACACGTTCAGGTTCAGCCAGCCGAGGATGATGTTCACCCAGTGGCTGACCGTGGTGAAGAAGCCTCCCACGACGGCGGGTCACGACCGTCCCCACCGTCGCCGAGAGGACGGCCCCGACCGTGGTCGATACCCAGGTCCCCACCGTTCCGTTGACCCATGTACCCACTGTCCCAGAGAGCCATGTCCCGACGGTGCCGGTGAGCCAGGTCCCGACCGTCGCCGACAGCCACGTCCCCACCGTGCCGGTGAGCCAGGTCCCAACCGTTGCCGACAGCCACGTCCCGACCGTGCCGGTGAGCCAGGTTCCGACAGTTGTCGACAGCCAGCTACCGACTGTGGTCGAGAGCCAGGACCCCACGGTCGTGGAGAGCCATGAGCCGACCGTGGCGGACAGCCACGAGCCAACGGTCGCGGACAGCCAGCTACCCACCGTGGCCGACAGCCATGAGCCGACGGTCGTCGACAGCCAAGACCCGACTGTGGTGGATAGCCACGTGCCCACGGTCGCCGACACCCAGCCGCCGACCGTCTCGGTTACGGGGTCCCAGGCGGCCTGAAGGGTCGCCGACAGGGTGCGTGTGACCGGCCCGAAGAAGGCGCTCAGGTGCGTGGACACCGTGTGGTACACGGGGTCCCAGACCGCGCTCAGGGTCGAGGTGACCGTGTGGAAGAAGCCGACGAAGCGCCCGATGACGGGCACGTTCGCGAGCCATGTGCCCTCCTCGTGGTGGGTCAGGTCGACCCTGGCGGGCAGCGGTATGACGTGAGTCGATAGCAGGTCCGCCCTCAGAGAGGCGTCGTAGATTCCGTTCCGAAGCGGCACGGCGATGCTGAAGTCCATCTCGCCGTCGCGCACGAAGTCCATCTGTCGCGAGGCGTTGGTCTCGGGACCGGAGGCGGCCAGACGGAGGGATCCCGTCACCTCCTCGACGGCGGCGTCCAGGAGCAGACGCTGCTCGACCGACTTCGTGGGATCGTCGGGGTCTGTCAGGACGACGGCCTCTACCACCTCCTCCGCCTCGCTCTCGCAGGCGCCCGAGATGCGGCCCGCGACCTCCCCCTCCCTCCATGCGATCTCCTCCAGGACGACCGTGCAGTCTGCGGTCTCCAGGGGTTCCACCGGGAATGGGAAGCTGCGGTGGTCGAGGACGCGCAGGCCCGCGTTGCCCAGGGCGTCGTTCCACGAGATGGCGATGGCCCTGTGGGAGCCCCCAGAGGGACGGAGTACGTCTGCCGCTCCCCCCTGTAGAGCACGTCCCTCGCGCGGAAGGACTCCCCGCCGTCTTCGGCCTGGGCGATGACCTGCACCGTCAGCGAGGTCGCCGCGCGTACGGAGAGCTCGGCGCGGTTGCCACGGACCGTCCACGACTCTATGAAGAGCCGCTGCGCATCCTCGGGCGGTGCCGCCGCAGCCATGACGACTGCGGACGGCGCGACGGACGCCAGGACGACCGAGACCGCCAGAGCGAAGCTCAGGAGCCGGAAGGGCAGTCCCACCCGCAGCCGGCGTTTCTTATTCCTCTTGGGCTTCGGTCGGCTTTCTACTATCGGAGGCCGAAGCAGCCCGGCGATATCACCGCCGTACCGCTTCGGGGTGAGGGCGAACCTCAGCAGGTCTAGGACCAGCGCGGGCAGGGCTCGGCCTCCTGGGCGGACCACTATCGCGGCCAGCCCCAGGATGGCGAACGCCACGGCTGCGGCGATTCGCCAGTGGCCCTCCGGCAGGAACGCGGCGCGTTGCCACACGCCGTAGGCCAGACCGAGGACGGCCATCGCCGCGACGATCTGCGGGAACGTCAGCCCCAGCAGCACCCTGTCCTCGGCCTGTAGATGTGTCGGTACGTCGTGTGCTTGCATGGATGTCCTCCTTCTTAGCCAGACGGGTCGGGCAGGTCCGGGGTCACCGGGCCGCCGATGGCCGCGTTGATGATGAGCTGCACGACGCCGTAGGCCACCATCGCCAGCACCACCCCGGCCAGGGCGGTGAACATGGCCGACTTGGCCCTCTCCATCTGGTGCGGGGCTCCCCCCGCAGTCATGTAGAGGAACGAGCCGTAGATGAAGAAGCCGACGCCCAGCACTCCCACCAGGGCCATCAATATCCCGACGATGTTCGATACGGTCTGTACTAGATCGGTCATGAGAGTCCTCCTTGTTCGTTTGGTCTGGTTGCGCTACTCGTTCATGCTTCGAGGGGGCAGCGCCGGGGTGCTGTTGCCGGCGGGCAGGGCAAGCTGTCCTCTACCGGACAGAGCCGGTGTGTCGCCGGAGGACATGCCGCCGCCAACGACGCCCGCCACCGGAGATATCCAGCTCGTCGTCCCCGACACCGCTCCGGCCTTGGCAACGCCTCCCGCGCTCGCCGCCGCACCCGCTCCGCCCGCGCTTGCAAGTGCCGCCGCGCCAGCGCCCGCTCCGGTGGCGAACGCCGCCACGCGGGACACCATGAAGGCCGCGTAGGTGATGGTCCGAAGCCAGCTGTCGAAGGTCCCCGTGCTCCCCAGCATCGAGGGCACTCGCGTCGTCAGATAGACGAAGGCGATTGAGAGCTGCTGGTGGACGAGGGGTGGAGGACGCTTGAGGTGGAGCCGGAGATCGTCGAGGCGGACAACGGCGCAAACGGGGCCGGGGCCGCCGTCGAGGTGGTCATGGCCAACGGTCACCGGCCAACCGAAGAGATGGGCGAAGCCGAAGCGGACGAGCCGGAGCAGGCGGTCCTGACGTGGGCAGAGCTGTTTGCCCAGGTGCCTGTGAAGCGGAACGGACGGCGCAAGCCTCCCCAGCCGGCGTCACTGTCGCTGTTCGAGTGGGCGCTCAGCGTGGAGCAGGAGAGAGAGGAAGAGCTGGTCGGCGCGGACCGCTGACTAGGTGCGCACGGGGGAGGTCACCGTTACCTATACGGTGGCCTCCTCCGCTCACCCATAACATGTGGGCCTTTTTTCGTTGTCAGAAAGGGCCCCTCGGGCGGCCGACAAAGACGAGGACACACTCACAGTGCGTGCGCTTAGCCTCACAGGAGAGACCAGAAGGTGTGGATTCCAGGAAGGCACGGTATCCGTGACCATCCGAGGGCGAGGTGGGTACAGATGAGCCTCTGGCCTCGCGTGTTCGTCAGTTACCGAAAGGGGAGTCCGGTGAGCTCCATACGATCGTGCCCCTCATGCCCGGCTTGATGTTGCCCCGCCTGGGGAGTTATGCAAGGGGGCTACAGCTAGTCGACGATCTCTACTTTGAAACCGTACCCGACGCTGCCCTCTGGTGAACCATCCACAATGCTCCCGGCCAACCAACTCGCGCTCGCATCAAGGTAATACACGCCCGGAGGAAGCCCCAGAGTGATCTCCTCTGCCTCTCCGGGCGAACGAGCATCATGCCGAAATAGCTCTTCTCCTCGACTCAGCGCGGGTACGGTACTAAGGACCGTGAACATGCGTGTCATCAGCCGATCGGGTGGTGTGTGGGCAGCTATGACCATCGAGAACTGGTCTTCGCTCTTTATCGTTATCGGGGATACTTCATCGAATCCACGCCATCCTGCCGTGGCGGGACACGAACTGCCCCACTTGACTGAACCCATGTTGACTTGATAGGGCCAGCAAACGCTCCCTCGCCATCCTTGATGGAGTCGGTCTTTGTAATCAAGGTAGATACTAGGAAGGGGCTGAGGCGGGACGGGGGACGATAGCGGCGTCGGGGCTACGCTGGGGACGACGGTTGGGGTAGAAACTCCAACTGTCGGAACCGGAGTGAAAGTCGGCAAGGCTCGTGTCGTTGTGGGGGACCAGATCGGGTCAGGCATCGCCTCTCCGATTTCAAGCAGTTGCTCCATAGACCAGGTCGGATGGTACAGTCCGATGTCCACCTGATTCACCCACCAACTGAGATTCGCAGGAGTATTGACTTGGCCGCCGGTGCTTAGAGTTTTGACGGCAGGGGCTTTGCCTGACGCCGGAATCCCTCGAACGTTCGCTGCTCGGAAGGGATCGTCCGCAAGCGCACTGTAGTCTATGGCATCGGGTCGCCCACCTATCGATATCTTCAGGCCGTTGGCGTAGATGAGATAGACTTGCCTGAACTCGGTTGGAGCTCCTTCCTTAGAGGCCCAGACCTCTTGGATGTCGGCACCAACCACACCGTCCGGGGGAATAGGTATGGTGTACGGCGTCCGTCGCCGCGCCTCGTCCAGCGATACCTTTTCTCCAAGAATGGGGGGAGATGGTGGGGGTGCTGGGATAGGGCCGACGCCTGGACTTTGCCGGTCGTTCGCGGTCAGTTGGCTTGATGTGGTCGGCCCCTGAGTAGGCTGCATCCCAACCGCAGCCTCAGTACGGGGGGTTATCCCCATCCTCGTATTCATTTCCGTTGCTCCTCGTCCAATTATTCTCTGATCTTCAGTAGTAGTGACGAAAAGCGTGGTCGGCTTCTTCCATTCCGCAGCCTACCTAGGGCATCGCCGGGACCGGTTGTGATGAGTCCTCTTCCCTCACGTCGAGGACTCGGCCCCTGTACAGGTAGATGATCGCGACCAAGAACAGAATCCGCTCGATCAACTCGAGAATGTATAGCCCGCCAGCAACGAATTCGCCCGGGCTAAGGGAGAAAGGCACCGACTCTGAACTCAGCCGGTCCATCCCAAACACTACTCCGGCGCTAACGAGCGGCCACACGACGATCGCGGCGCTGAACCAGAGGAAGCTGGCGTCTCGAGTGAGGCGGTACTTCCAGAAGAGTGCAACGGCGATCGCAATAAACACGATCACGTTGAGTGACAAAACTATAAGCATGTCGACACCTCGCTGACTCGGGTCACCTCGAACTTGCTAACCCACATCTCTAGAGCCACCTACTGATCGCCCTGAGACTCATGAGCGTCGGTGGGGCCAGCGGACGTGCTACGCCGCCGGCCCTTGTACCTGCGTATCAGCCAGTAGCCTCCACCTCCAACGACCAGCCACGCAGGACTGAGTATGGCCACCCAGATGACTCCGATCAGTGCCCCCTGACCAACCGCGGACAGGGTCCTCACAGCGGTCTTGCCCTGGTCGCTGAAGCTCAAACCCGTGATGACCCAGCCCGGCATCTCTCTAACCCTTACGTCGAGCGAGCTGGAGTCCTCCACAGTACCCGCCTCACTCTCGGCCGTTATCGTAAACGTCGCCTGATACGAGAAAGGCCGGTGGTGCTCATAGACGTGAGTCGCTACGGCGGTGGTGATCCCCACTCCCAGCATTCCCGTGGCAGGCTCGGAGCCGTCGCCGAAGTCCCACCTGTACTCTACCTCGTTCAGACCCGGCGGCCGAGTGAAGGACCCACTGAACTCGACCTCCTCGCCCTCGTCCACAGCGATACTCTCGCCGGCGAAGACAACGATGTCGGGAATCCTGGTGACCTTGACCATCAGGGTCGTATCGCCTTCGGCGGCACCCGCTTCGCCGCTGCCCTGTATCTCGAACTGAACGATGTATGGCGAGTCCTCTTCGTCTCTGTACCTATGGGTCACAGTCGCCGTGACCCGGGTATCTTCTTTCTCCGTTGGCGCCGTCTGATGGCCGCGAACGCTCTCACCGTCACCGAAGTCCCACGTGTAGCTGAAGTCCTCGATCCCCTCGGGCGGCTTGAAAAAGGCACGGAACCTGACCCTCTCGCCGACACCGGTCGTCTTGTCTGCTATCTCCTCCACCGCCATGTCAACTGGCTCAAGCTCTAAGTTGACGCTCACCAGCGAAAACGCCGAAGTCTCCTCAAGAAGCTTGATCTTACCCTGCAGGCGCTCAACCTCTTCCTGGACTCCGGTCAAGGTCTGCTGGACCTTCAAAGCGGCCTCGACGGTCTCGGCGCGCCCCAATAGCTTGAGCAGCGCCTCTTCCGTGGCCTTCTGATTGTCAAGCCGCGCCCTCAGGTCGAAGTACTCATCGGTCACGTCTCGGCTGTCAGAGACCTCCGCTTTGACCTCGACGGCCATCTCCCTCAGACGCGCGGTCGCCTTATCCAGGGCTTCAGCCGGAACACGGAAGGAGATGAACCCACGGTGCTTCTCGAATCGATTGGTGGATACGACCCAACCGCCCAGCTCTCTGGCCATAGCCGTGATCAGGTCCATGGAGCCCTGTACGTCCGTCACCACGATCGTAGCCTCGACAGTGCGGACGATGATTCGTTCCAGATTGACCAGCCGGGTGAGCGTCTTCGATGAGGCCGCGATATCGGCCGCCGCAGCTTGTTCTGAAACTCTCACCAACCTAGGAGCGGGGGCCGGAGCTGGCGCGGGGGCCGCCGGTGCAGCGGCAGGTGCCGCCATCGCCGCTATGGCCTCATCCACGACGAATCCCCTAAGTGCCGGAGCCGCTGCTGCTGCGGGGGCTGCTGGCGCCCCCGGCACACCTGGCGCCCCCGGCACACCCGGCGCACCCGGATGCCCAGCGGAATCGTCCGAGCCACCGCACGCGGTCACAGCCAGCAGTGCGACGAGCATAATTGGGATTGGGAATCGGCTAATTCTCAAAAGCATGGTCCAGCGACCTCCCTCTAGCAATGACTGTTTCAGATGCGTTCCATAGTGTATGACGAAAGAATCACGCGATTTGTTCCCTGACCAATCGCGGATAGGGTCCTCACAGCGGCATCCGCCCGCAGCAGGGAGGGGGCCATGTCGGAATGACTTCAGGCGAGAGAATTAGCCAACTCCACGATGTTGCCCGGTCTGGGGAGCTACGCAAGGGCCTACGGCTAGTAGGCGATCTCCAGACCTATCCGCCGGTCTTCACCGGCCGTACGTCGAGCAACACGCCCGGCGCAAACGGCGGCCGTAGCTCCTCGCACTCAAGGACGACGGCCCGCGGTATCGGCAGGTGTGCCTCGTATAGTCGGGTTGGGACAACGAATGGAAGATCGTCCCACCGAACCTCCAGAGTCCCCTGCCTTCCCTCCGGAGTGACACACGCATCACCAGCTCGTTTCTCGCCGAGAAAGTCGTGCACGATACCTGCAAATGGGAATGTCGAGACAGTCCGAAACGAGCCCGCATAGCGCCCTCTGGGGGCCACATCGATGCCATGGGGGATGCTGAGATCTACTGTATGAACGATCCGTGAGGCCTTTAGCGAGGTTTCCCCATCGCTTACATTGGCAACGATTTCGCATTTGGCGGGTTCGGTTCCGGTTGAGAAGTGCCCGTCCCTGGTAATCTGGCCATCCTTCGATGACCATGAAACCCTGATATTGGGAATGGCGTTGTCATATGCGTCGTACGCTTCAATCCGGAAGTCGAATGAACCGTTGGTGTAGAAGAGCTGCTGATCGGGAATAATCATGACCCGGTACATGGGACCGGGCTCTACAGCGACCGTAGCTGCGGTCTCGACGAAGACACCTGCGGTTCCAGCAATAGCAACAACCCCCTCAGAAAAGACACCAACTCGCGTGCCGGCAGTAAGCAGTCCAGAGGGGCTTATGGCGCCGCCGTCGACTGAGGTCGTCCATTCCGGTTCCAGGTTGGTGATGGCTTTGCCATTAGCATCGACAGCTTCGAATGTGAATTGGCGGCTCTCCCCGGGCTTCAGTACCACGTAATCGGGCAGGATCGAGGCTTTCGTCAGAGGCGCCGGAGTCGCTGGGATGGACGGACTCTCTACGCCAGTCGGATCAGCGGTCTGCGTTCCTTGAGGGGGTGTTCGGTCGCACGCACCTACGACCGCGCCCAGCACAATGCCGCCAACGATGATTCGAGCTATTGGGACCCTTATCATGACTTACGGCTCAGCTGGTGACGCTGAAATAGTGGCGGGAACACAAAGGTGGACGCTTACACGCCTCGGTCCCTCGACAAGGCGGACATCTCCTGTCAGGAAGTGGGGTCCGGCATGCCTACCGGCTTGTTGAAATCACTGAAACGATAAACAGTCCGGACCTCATGCAGCCCCTCAACCTCATGGTCCAGCACTACGATCAATGGGAGACCGTTCTCCTTCGCAACCCACCACTCCTTGATCGTGGAGCCGCCATCCGTGTTGATATACTCGGTCCGGTAGTGGACCGCTGGCGTGCCGTCCACCGCGGTATCGGCGACGACGTATGCGGAGCTCTCCACCTGGTCGAACAGATGCCAAAACAGAGGCTTGTCCTCGCAACAGTTCGCCCCCTCATCCCAGAAGCCGGAGTGCCTCATATACAACTTGGCGTTGGCATGGAGACCTTCTTCCCTAGTGTCCACAATGCCAGTGCCCGTAAGGCCGACGCGATCAAATGCGTAAGACCTGGTAAAGTGCCACTTGTCCGGAGGAACGAAATCGCCTTCGGTAATACTGCTCCCTCCCGAGAACCACATTGAACCCACTACTTGCCCCGTCTTCTTGTCCACCAGGTCACAGGCCCGGTAGGTACCCTCCTCTACACAGTTCGCCTCTTCAATCAGCTCCTCTACGCTGGAGGCCCAATCATCCTCCAACGTGACCAGCGAAGCGTGCGAGCTGGCTGCCAAGGCACCGCCCAAGCGGTTCGTTGAATGCTCTTTGACCACGTGGGCCGACTCTACGGAGAGCAGCTTCTCATACGCGCTAGCGATGGCCGCGCGAGCAATGGTCGATGGTTCATTAGCGGTGGAGGAGTACGACGTTTCGCGGGCCGCGCTCGATGACGCGGCATCTTCCGGTTTAACAGCGCTGATTGCCAAGGCTGGCTTGTCCAAGTCGACCAGCGGCGCATCGGCAGCCTGGGGCACAGGCCCGACGCGTAATACGTCCAGCCAGACGGCTGTGGCCAGTAGCACGACCACGACGACCGCTGATACGAGAGCAGGTACACCGATCCTGTCCAGCCACGGCCTGATCGCTGATGGGCGATCCCTCATTTCGGCGTGCATTCCAAACCTCCTTCCCTCTTACAGGCAGGTCCAACCCTTGGTACGTTCAGTCCTTCGGGTTCATCCCAGAGTCGAACTCGGAACGGCGTTTGGTGTCCCACTCCCCCGACTGCGTTTGCCTGAACTCTCGCATAGCCTTGCCCAGTTCTCAGGATCACGCGGCGGAATGCGGAAATCGCCAGCGCTATGTGTTCCGCAGCTGATACGGGACTCCAAAGAAGTACTTCTCATCTCCTATTATAGACTTGATCGTGTCCCTGTCGCTATACGAGGCGTACCAGATTCGGATGTCCGCTCTGCCTGGGCAGCTCATAGTATTGATATTCACTACGGTGAATCCGGGGTTGACGGATTCTATCTGGCTGATGATCTGCGAATGTTGGTCTACGACTCGCTGAACCTCGTCAGGTGTGGGCCATTTATCGCACGGCACCCTGTGAGGCTTCGAACCCCAGAACTCCTCAATTAGCAGGTCCCGGACGTAGTAGGTGTTGGCCTCTAGTACCACGGAGATTACAAGCGCCCCAAGTATCAGGCCAGCTGTGATGTGGTACAAACGCCGGAAGCGCAATAGCCTTTGTAGGACCAATGCTGCACCCCTTTTCCAGTGGGCGGTCTGTCCGCCTAGTCAGGCGTGGACCTCTGACCACCCAGGGCCATCTCTTGAAGGCGGTGGCTGCCCCTGTCTGGCCATATGGTTGGACCTTTTTTTGTTGCCCGAATACACCACCGATCTTTCATACATTGGAGGCAGCGGGCCGGATCGGGCGGCGTGCAGTCTCGATGCTCAGGGCCGGGCGGGGTCACGTCCCATAGAGTGGTGTAAGAGTACGTCATCCTGTTGATATCGTCTAGGCCGCTGCTTCTGCGAGTTCGGCTCTGGGTAGAGCTTCGTTGGAGGTGGTTACCTCCTGTGTCATGTATCGACGGCCGACGGCCCACTCGTCGTGCTGCTCAGCTAGGACGGCGCCGTATCTCCTTGTTGAGACGCTCCAGGGGGTTGTTGGACCAGATCTTCTTCCAGTGGGCGAGTGGGAAGCTGGAGAAGGCCAGGACGTCGGGTCCAGCCTCGTCCAGTCGAGAGGCGACCTGTGGGAACGGGTCCTGGAGCTGAGCAATCACCCGTTCGAGTTGGGCATGCACCTCCTGCGGAGACGGCTGCTGGTAGATGGTGCGGACCATGTTGGCCACCCAGGGCTGAGCGCTCCTGGGGACCTCAACCGCTCGGAGGTGCTCTCCCATCTCGGCGTAGGTCACGCCTCGGTTGTAGTACGGATCGGCGTCGTTGGGGGCTAGGCCGATGGCCGTGTCGAAGTCCTCGATGGCACTGTCGAAGTTACCCAGCTCAGCGCTGGACGTGCCTCTGTTGTAGCGCGCGACGTGATCGTCAGGATCGAGGCGGATGGCGATGCCGTAGTCATCGATTGCCGAGCGGTGCTCGCCCAGCTCGGCAAGGGCGCGTGCCCTTTGAAAATAGGTGTGGGAGTCACCAGGGGCAAGATCGATGACTCTGCTGTAGTCCTCCACCGCGCGGCGGTGCTCCCCCAACTCGACGTAGAGCAGCCCCCTGGCGGACAGGGCCTCTACATCGTCCGGTCTCTCCCCGATGTGCGCCGTCAGGCGCTCGACCGCCTGGTGAAGGTCCTCCTCGCGACCCAGGCCATCCATCACCCTTCGGAATCTACCGTTGCCTTCCGATGCCTTCCGTCCATTCGTCCCGTTATGTTGTCCGGTCATGGCTTTCCTCCCTGTATGTCTTGATGGCCCGCTATCAGGACGCTTCTTTGTCGCGGGGCTGTTGCGAGCGATTTCTCCATATATTAGCACACACGTTCTTGTCTTGCAGTAGTACCCGTCGCTGCTCTGGCTGCGAAACATGCTGATCTACACCGTGGGCGCGGTTGCGGCCACAACCGTTGTCGGAGGGGTACTTGGATACCTGGGGAGTATGCTGCCCCGAAGCTGGTCCTCGGACTCGTATGGCTTGGCGGCTCTCGGTGTGCTGGCGGCGCTATACGCGCTGCGCGAGCCACCCGTCGTATCGCTTTCTGCTCCGCAGTGGTGGACGCAACTTGCTGCGTGGAGGCGCAGCCGATACCGTCAGCTCATCGAGTCCGACCCCCTTCGGTGGACTGATCAGGGAGGTGTGCGGCACGAGGTATCCTCAAAAAGTGTGTAAACGGTCAGGCGGTGTACCTTCTCTCTGAACAAGACGGGCTCAAGGCCCAAGAGAGGAGATACACCGCCCCTATGGGAAAGAGAAGCACTAGGAGCAGGTCGGAGTCAAGGCCGGAGTGGGAGCAGTTGGAGGATTGGGTGCGAGGCCATGTCCAGCGGCTGATCCAGGAGTTGCTGGAGGAAGAGGTGACGGAGTTTCTAGGAAGGGCGAAGTCGGCGCTCAGATCCGACTCGGACTCAGATACCGGCTATCGGAACGGATACGGCAGAGCCCGGAGGCTTACGCTGAGTTCGGGAACGATACAGCTGAGGCGGCCGCGAGTCCGCGATACCGAGGAGCAGTTCGAGAGCCGGCTGCTGCCGCTGTTCGTCAACAGGACCAGGAAGATTGCTGAGCTGATCCCCGAGCTGTACTTGCACGGTCTATCCGAAGGCGACTTCGATCTGGCTTTGCGGGGGCTGCTGGGAGAGGACGCACCGGTATCGGCGAGCACGGTGGCCCGGTTGAAGTCCAAGTGGAACGATGAGCTTGCCCAATGGCGCAGCCGGCCCCTCGATGACCTCGAAGTGGTGTACATGTGGGTGGATGGAGTCTACGTCAAGGCTGGTCTTGAGAAGGAGAAGGCGGCGGTACTGGTGGTACTGGTGGTGATGGCGGCCCTGAGCGACGGGAGCAAGGTGGTGGTGAGCACTGTTCCCGGATACAGGGAGTCCACAGAGAGCTGGTCCGAGGTGCTCAGGGACATCAAGCGCCGGGGCTTGAGCTGCCCGAGGCTGGTGGTTGGAGACGGACACCTGGGCATCTGGGGAGCTCTGCGCAACGTCTATCCTCAGGCGGCCGAGCAACGCTGCTGGAACCACAAGATCCTAAACGTACTGGACAGGCTTCCAAAGCGACAGCAGGACCAGGCCAAACTCATGCTGCGTACCATCCCCTACGCCCAGACTCGGACAGAGGCTGAGCGGCTCAGGACGCAGTTTACTAGATGGTGCCGCGACCACTCCTACGAAGCAGCCTGTGTGACCCTTGAGCGGGACTGGGACCGCATGATCACCTTCTATGACTTCCCCAAGGAGCACTGGCAGCACCTTCGCACGACGAACCCGGTGGAGTCACCCTTCGCGGCCCTCAGACTTCGGACCGATGCCGCCAAGCGCTACAAGAGGGTCGATCGGGCGATAGCGGTGATCTGGAAAATGTTGATGGTCGCCGAACAGCGCTTCAGGCGTCTGAAGGCCCCTGAGTTGATCCAAGACGTCTATCTCGGTGCACAGTATGCGGATGGAATCGCCATTGAATCAACGGCTGAGAAGGTCGCCGCCTGATGTCGTTTACACACCTATTGACGTAACCTCGTGCGGTACCTTCGTGCCCAACGCTATGATTCAGGTAATGACGGTCGCTGCGATCGTGTACGGCTCCCCCGTCTTCGGCTCTCCGAGGAGAGGCTCTATCCCAAGGAGCAGGCGCTCCTCGACCTGGTGGCGGCGGAGCGGCTAGAGGGGCGAAGGGTGCTGGTCTATGCCACCCATACAGGAACCAGGGACATCACCGGAAGGATGTAGGACATGCTCACCCCCCCACAGCTTCAAAGTGGCGGTGGTGAAGGCCGACGCCGTGGCCCCAGACCGGAGGGAGGCGTGGGTGGCCGGCTTCGTAACCCAAGCGGTTGGCCGCTAATCACCCTTCGTGGAAGCGCCTCTCAAAGTACCCCGCCACCCTGTCGATGTACTCAGATGGTTGGGTAAAGTAGCTTCGCAGGTGGTCAGCGTCGGAGACAATCCAGAGTTCCGATTCTCGGTGAGTTGAGGCACCAAGTAGGCGCTTTGCGTGGTCGGGTGGCACCCGCTGGTCGTCTTCGCCGTGGATGATCAGAACCGGAAACGGCAGCCTGCGAACTGCTTCTACAGGGCGAGCAGTTCCCAAGTCGACATCGTAGACCAGCCGGGCGATGAGATTCATACCTGGATAGAACGCGGTCACCAAAGATGGAGGGATACCCGGTACCAGTTCGGGGTCATGGTGCATGAGATCGGACGCGTCATAGAAGGCGCTATCTGTCACCACCCCCGCGATTCCGGGTTCTTCGGCACCTGCCAACAACGCCGCTGCAGCCCCCAAGGAGAAACCAAGCAGGCCGATTTGCCTCAAGGGTGTGCCTTGTTCTGAATGCAGGAACTCCACAGCACCCAGGACATCGTCACGCTCAAAGGAACCTCCTGAGGTTCTACCGTCGTCGGAGTGTCCGTGACCACGCAGGTCAAAAAGGAGGAGGTTGAAATCCCTGGCCACCAGCCTCCGAGCGATGCCAAGGATACCGACCTTGGCCTCTGCCCTGTTACAGCCGAGGCAATGAACGGCCACAATGGTGCCCTTAGGGTCGCTCGCAGGGATATACCAGCCGCTGAGCTGGGGGCCGGAGGCTCCTCTCGCAGGGAACGTCACATTCTCGTATTCGAGCCCCCTTAATGCGGGGTTGTCGGTCGGTGGGTGACGAGGTGGCTTCGTTGCTCGGGCGACGACATACCAGGAAACGCCAACATACGCAGATGCAAGGAGCACAGTGGCGAGGAACAGTCCTAGCCGGAGCGCCTTGCTACGATAGGAATAATGCCCGACTCCCCACGACATACCGGGACTATGCAGCCTGTTGATGAGCTTGTGGACACAACTCTTGGGTTCCCGCAATACCTCGTACTGGACCCGGGATGCCAGCCGGCTAGGCGTCTACATCAGTCGTGCTGTCCTCGGCTGGCATAGGTTCACTGGCTTCTAGGGGATTCTACCAATGAGGCCGCAAGGGTCGTGAGACGACTCGGAGGGAAGTCGCTAGCGGGGCTGCCAGCAATCCGTACTCCATGTCCGTTATTAACAAACACGAGACTATTCTCCTCGTTCGAGTCCCATCCACAGCTTTTAATGGTTTCGACACCCTTCACCATTATGGCGCGGATGACGAAACTCCCGCGAATGATGTATGCGGGCGCTCCTCGCACAGTCTCTCTGTCAAAGTAGCCGTCCTTCGCATGAAGCTGCCAAGTCCTTCCATTTGTTGGACCCTGCTCAATCGTAAGGACACGTGTTCGCTGTCCTTGCTCTAGGGCACTCTCATACTGCACAAAGGACACCTGGTCCCCTATCCGCCTGGCTTTGAGTTCTAGACCGGCTGGAACCGAGTCCGGGACCAGGAATCGGCCGATTGTCTCTTCGACCTGCTCCACACTCGCGGCGGACGGGTGGGCGTGCGGCACGTTCATCCTGGCAGCTGGCCCGAAGGCTTCCTCGCACTCGGCAAGGGTCGGCTCCTTGAGGGCAACGATGGTGATCTCCTCGGAGTTGCTGTTTGTCATGTCCACTCCTTTCTCCGCATCGCATCCCATTGAGATTCCAACGATTGCGGCAAGAACAATGGGTAGCCAACGAACAGACATTCGATTCGCTCCTGCACGAAACCGACAAATTACACGTAGCAAATGGCTGCTAGCACGGGCTGTCACAGCCGTCGCATATGATGTAGTTGTAGTAACCACAGGACGTAGCTATGTTCCCATAAAGGCAGCTACAGTCGTCGCTTATCCTCCATCCGATTTTGTACCTCAGTGTTCTGTCTGGAACCTGCGGCCAGCCAAGCACTCCACATCTATAGTCGCAAGTACAGCTAATGAATCTCTTACATCCAAGATCGCAACCCTCGGAACAACCGCAGGCAGTAGACGCAATGGCCGTGCCACCGACCACCAAGGGAAGAACGGCTCTGGCAGCAATTAGGGCCAGTACACTCTGCGTTCCTCTTACCAAGAAATCCCGTCTTGTCGAGCCCGCAGTTAGTTGGGATGTTCCAGAACCCCCTTCGTACTGGGACCGCCATCTGGCGAGCTTGATGAGTGAGTACATTCCCACGTGCGCCGCTGTTAGCGCCACGAAAAAGCCACTAGTGACAAGCGTCAGCAGCAGAAAGGGGAGACCAGCATGAAGGGACAAAGCCAGGGCAAGCAGTGCTGATGACGAGGCCAAACCCGCAACCGCAAGTTGGATGCACGTTCTGCACCGACCCAACTTCTGTGGTGCCGGTATTAGGAGCCTCAGCCGATGTATTGCGACTCGTTCGTTGGCACCTGGGCAGCCGGTGCAGCCCCGGGAGCTTGATGCAGGGGACGGTAACTCCAACATACTGCACCTCGAAAGCAGGGCTATGTAGGGCTCGTAGGCGGCCAAGCTAACTCACGGGCCTGGGATTGTCAAGAACTTGCACTCGTTCCAGTTGGGAGTCGACGACTACATCGTCGAAGCCCTTCTCGCCGACCGAGCTGGTGGCGAGAATCGAGGCTTGGCTGCGTAGGAGAGGAAGACCTGACGAGGGTGAGGTGCGCAAACCGTACCGTCTGGGAGACCTGACAATCGACTATGCGGACCGCAGCGTGACGGTATCCGACACGCCGATAAAGCCGACATCAACCGAGTACAGGCTACTGTTTCAACTGTCCACCGACGCCGGTGGTATTACTGACGCTCGACCGCGCTCATGGGATAGGCTATCGCAGTGACGAGTACTGGCCTGAGCTTCAGATATTGCAGCGGGTGTGGGGACCGGAGTACTCCGGCGAGGCACAGATGGTACGCACCTTCGTGAAGAAGCTGCGCCAGAAGCTCGGCGACGACGCGAGCAAACCCAGGTACATCTTCACCGAGCCCCGCGTCCGGCTACCGAATGGCCAAGCCCTAGCCTTCCAAACAGAGGCGACCAACGGTTCCGTCCGTTTGCCCGTCTGTCATACGGGCAGTGCGATGCGAACCGTTTCGCCTTGTCGGCAGGCAACACCGTGGACATCATGGGCGCGTTAGTCGCTACGAACACAGGTGGATACTCAGAGCCTGTTATCTACCCGCTGGAGGACCTGCAAAAGCCTAGGATCTACCTGCTGGACGAACCGGGAGAGGATGATCCGAAAGGCACATCTCAAATCCGTGAGGCGATTGTGGTGTCGGCATTGGACCCTCATGCGGCGGCAGCGGCGCTGCCTAAGTACTCCGGCGAGGGACAGCTCGTGCGGGTCTTTGTTGGGAACCTGCGCCGCAAGCTAGGAGACGACGCGAACAACCCAACTTACATCTTCACAGAGCCCCGCGTCGGTTACCGGATGGCGAAGCCTTAGCCAATCTCGGGTCTCCCCTTAGTGGTCCAACATCCTAGTATTGAAGGGTTCTGAGGTTACGGCTTGGTAGGGGCGGGTTTGAAACCCGCCCTGTCGTCGTAGCACGCCAATCTCGGCTACCCCTCATTTCAAAGATTTCGGTCTACTAGTTGTGCGTGCTACCTGCAATCCCCAGCCGCGGGCGTGGACGTTCGGCGGGGCACTGACCAGAACGACACAGACGACCCACCGAAAAAGCCACGCTGATTCCCCATCCCATGACAAGGACCCGCCTAGCGAGCTGCATGCATTTCCTCGTGGTTCCGGCGTACATGGTCATCGCTGGCGCGGCCGCGTTTTGGCTCTTCCAGCGTAAAGACATCGCCGGGGCCAGGGGCGAATGATCGTCCCGATCCTGCGCCTCACCAGATGGGCGAATAGTCGTCTCCACATGGTGGATTCCTGGACCTGAACATGCGGAGCGGGCCCCTGTACGAGTCGACGTTCGCCAAGAACGGGGCACGGCCATTTGCTCATGGACAGGACCGGTGAAGGCTGCGATCATGTCTTTGAGCAGCCGGGCTGAGGCGGCACGGGTCCGACTATCCGGACGGCCCAGCGGTACCGTCATCGGATACGCCCAGCCCCACCGCCCACGAGTAACGCACCTTTTGGTGTTGATTGAGAAAGGGGGATGGAGATACCCGAGGCGGAAGACTGGGTTAGCACCGCCAGAAACTGTGAAGGGCGGAGAGATAATGTACCACCTGGGCGGTCGAGCGCTGAGATGTGGCGCTTGAAAACTGTACCGCCTGTCGCCTTCAATCAGGAACGACCGAACCTGATTGAAGGTGGATTGGATGTACAAGGTGGAGATGTACCTGCGAGTTCGCAGGGCTTGTTTCGTCGAAGGGATGAGCGTCCGAGAGGCGGCCCGAGTGTTCGGGCTACACCGGGACACGGTGCGCAAGATGCTCGAGTACTCCGTGCCCCCAGGGTATCGACGGCAACGACCGGCTCGCAGACCGAAGCTCGATCCATATAAGGGTGTGATGGACCAGATCCTGGAGCAGGATCTGAGCTCACCGAAGAAGCAGCGTCACACCGCCAAGCGTATCTACGAACGGCTCAGAGACGAACACGGCTTCCCCGGCAAGTACACGATAGTCAAAGACTACGTTCGAGAACGCCGTCGTCATACCCGCGAGATGTTCGTACCACTGTCCCATTCCCCGGGACATGCCCAGTGCGACTACGGCGAAGCTCGAGTGATCATCGGCGGAGTGGAACGCAAAGCCCACTACTTCGCCCTGGACCTCCCTCACAGCGACGGGTGCTATGTGAAGGCGTATCCCGCCGAGACGACGGAGTCATTCTGCGACGGACACGTCTCCGCCTTCGCGTTCCTGGGCGGAGTGCCTCAGAGCATCCTCTACGACAACACCACGCTCGCGGTAGCCAGAATCCTGGGAGATGGTCGCCGGCAGCGGACCAGGGTGTTCTCCGAGCTTCAGTCCCACTACCTGTTCGAGGACCGGTTCGGCCGTCCAGGCAAAGGGAACGATAAGGGCAAAGTAGAAGGTCTGGTCGGCTATGTCCGCCGGAACTTCCTGGTGCCCATTCCATCGTTCGAGAGCTTCGATGCCCTCAATGCTCATCTGGAGCAACACTGCCTCAGACGGTTCGAAGATCGACTCCGCGGCCACAACGAGACGATAGGAGAACGGCTGGAGCGGGACCTGGAGAAGTTGCTGCTTCTGCCGGCCGTACCGTACGACGCCAGCGACAAGCACGCGACGAGGGTCAGTTCTCTGTCCCTGGTCAGATACCGGACCAATGACTATTCGGTCCCGGTGGCCTACGGTCATCGGGACGTTGTGGTCCGCGGATATGTACATGAGGTTGTGATCAGCTGTGGCGCTGAAGTCATCGCCCGCCATCGGCGGTCCTACGATCGAGACGACTTCGTCTTCGACCCTCTCCATTACCTGCCGCTCCTTGAGAAGAAGACGAGGGCATTGGATCAGGCGGCGCCGCTGGTTGGATGGGAGTTGCCCGAGGAGTTCGGAGTGTTGCGGCGGCTGCTGGAGTCTCGGATGGGCAAGCGAGGAAAGAGGGAGTTCGTGCAGGTGCTCAGACTGATGGAGAACTTCCAGCCGGAAGAAGTCCACGACGCCGTACGAGACGCCATTCGACTCGGGGCTGTGAGCTTCGATGCTGTCAAGCACCTGGTGCTGTGCAGGATCGAGGGTCGACCGCCTAGACTCGACATGGAGTTGTACCCGTATCTGCCCAGGACCAACGTTGCAACAACCTCGACCAGGGACTACATGGCTCTCCTGGCGGGGAGCCGGTCATGACCAACAAGTCCACGATGTTGCTCGAACACAACCTCAAGCAACTCAAGCTCCCCACGTTCCTGAGGGAGTACGACAAGCTGGCATCCCAGTGTGCCAGTGAGGGAGCTGACCATCCGGACTACCTGCTGCGACTATCGGAGTTGGAGCTGATCGACCGTCACCATCGCATGGTGGAACGTCGGATCAAAGCAGCCCGCTTCCCGACGACCAAGAGCCTCGACACCTTCGACTTCCTGTCTATGCCGTCCCTGAACAAGGCTCTGGTTCTGGAGCTGGCACGATGCGAGTACATCGAGCGCCCCCACAACGTCATCGCTCTCGGCAACAGTGGCACCGGCAAGACCCATATCGCCCTCGGTCTCGGTCTGGCTGCGTGTCAGAGGGGACTGTCCGTGGGCTTCACCACCGCCGCTGCTCTGGTTCACGAGCTGATCGAGGCCAGGGACGAACGGCGTCTGCTCAACCTGCAGAGAAGGCTCGCACGACTCAAGCTTCTGATCATCGACGAACTGGGCTTCGTGCCCTTGTCCAAGACTGGCGCCGAGCTCCTCTTCGAGGTGTTCAGCCAGCGTTACGAGCGTGGATCGGTCCTGGTGACCTCCAACCTGCCCTTCGTCGAGTGGACCGAGGTGTTCGGCTCTGAACGGCTGACCGGAGCTCTCCTCGACCGCCTCACCCACCATGTCGACATCCTGGAGATGAACGGGGACAGCTACCGACTCAAGCACAGCAAGAAGACTTCTGGCCGCCAGCTATCTGACTGAGCCTGATCTCCAACGCCCCACGAACCTTGATGCCCATTCTACGGCGTTCAGTGGTACAGTTTTGCTCCGCCCCGCTGGTACGTTTTCACACCGCCCTTGACAGCCGCCTGGGCGGCCGTGAGCTCCCTTTTCTCCATCCCGTTCAAGACCATGACTCGCTGCTGCTCTTTCCTGTTCAACGTGATTGTCTCCATGGTGACATTTTCACTGAACAGCTAAGGGGTGTCACAATCAAAGACCTATCACAATCACCGAGATAAACTTGACGGCCTAGCACATCTGTGCTACGATGTCTTTCGAGCGACTGACCCCGCGGGCCGGTCCCTTTGTCTTTCGAGATCTTTGGAGGTGAAACAGGATGAAACAAAATCGAACAATCTGGAACGTCCCTGTTCCATCGCCGGATAGGGAGAGTGGAACAGTCTCCCAGCCCGATGCACCGGCCCACCAGATAAGAAAGGAGCGAAATGGAGCAGAATGGCGCAGAAAAACGACCCCCCTATCTGACAAGCGGCCCGCCGCTCCGCCCTACCTCGTCTCGCACGAGTCGCTGCGATTCCGGTATCCTTTCTGAGTTCCACGTTCACTTGCGGTCGATTATCGAATGGAATCCGAGCCAACTGAAGAATCCGACCTCGTAGAAGCTGCCCCCCAACGGACGGCTGCCGGAGTATCGGTCAGGCACGGCTTCGTGCTCGGTCTGATAGCCGGCATCGTCATGGTGGCCTTCACCATCGGGGCCAGGCTCGCGTGGCGGTCCTTCACGATCACGGAGCTGGCGGCCGACTGGTTCACCGCAGTCGTGCCACCCCAACTGTTCGACTGGCTTCTCAATACGCTTTCGTTCTACGCCAAGCCCTCGATGTTCGCCGGGCTCGTCGTCGCTCAAATCCTGGTCGGCGGAGCGCTCGGGGCTGGGTACGTCAAGCTTATGGAACGGTGGCCCGTTAGGGGTTACCTCGAGTGGCTTCGTGCGCCGGCGGTGGCGGTGCTTTTGTGGCTCGTGAGCATGATTACCCTGGTCCCACTTTTCGGCGGTGGGTTCTTCGCGTCCGACGTCATCGGCGGGCCGAAAGATTTCCTGCTATCCAGTCTCGCGACCTACGCGCTGTTCGGGGTGTCGATAGCCTATCTGTTCACCCGAGCGATGTCGCCCGTCACCTTGTCCGACGGGCCGACCCATCCGGCGCGGCGCTCGTTTTTGCGGCAGATGGTCGAGTGGACGGCATTTAGCGTAGTCCTGGTGTTCGGCACGAAGTACTTCCTTGAGCGCGGTGGCGCGCAGATGTCGCCGAGCGGCGTGTTCCGCCGGCCGGGCGTGCTGTCGACGGAGGTCACGCCAAACGAGGAGTTCTACGTCGTTTCGAAGAACATTATCGACCCAGTTGTCGAGACTGCCGAGTGGCGGCTGGAGGTCGAGGGCTTGGTCGGGACGCCCTTCAGCCTGACATACGACGAGCTAACGGAGATGCCGTCGCGGGAGCAGTACGTCACGCTTGAGTGCATCAGCAACGAGATCGGCGGTCCGCTCATCAGCAACGCGCTGTGGAGGGGCGTTCCTCTGCGAGATGTCCTCGAACGCGGTGGCCTCCAGGGTGGTGTTCACGACATATCCTTCGAGGCCTGGGACGGCTATAGCGAGAGCATCACCCTCGACCGCGCGATGGGCGAAGAGGTCCTGGTCGCCTATGAGATGAACGGCGAACCCCTTCCCACGAATCACGGGTTCCCTGCCCGTCTGCTCATACCAGGCTTCTTCGGGCTGAAGAGCGTCAAATGGCTGACGAAGATCGCGCCGGTCGACTTCAACTTCAGAGGGTACTGGCAGGAGCGCGGCTGGACGGACCAGCCAACGGTGAAGACGATGTCCAAGTTCGAGACGCCGGCCACGGGCGCGGGCCATCCTTTCGCGACGGTGGACCTGGGCGGCGTGGCTTTCGCCGGCGACCGGGGCATCTCCCGGGTCGAGCTGAGCTTCGACGGCGGGGAGACGTGGCAGGAAGCCGAAGCGGTGAGCCAGCCGCTGTCGCCGTATACCTGGGTTGTGTGGACAGCCCAGTTCACGCCGGTCGAGAGGAAGCCCGCCAAGCTCGTAGTCCGCGCCACGGACGGCCAGGGCGAGGTGCAGACGGCCTCACAGTCGGGCACTTTGCCGAGCGGCGCCACCGGTCACCACGAGATTCGAGCCGAGTTCATCAAGCCGATCGCCTAGTCTGGGGTTTCGACGCGGAGGCAAGAGACTATGTCCGACCTGTACCTGGACCACATCCTGATCGGCATCCATGATCTCGACCGCACGCCTGAGACTTTCGGCGACTCGATCGGCTTCACGGTTACTCCTGAAGGCAGGCACCCCGGCCGAGGGACCCACAACAGGCTAATCGCATTCGGTCCGGAGTATCTGGAGTTGATCGCGATTCACGATCGGACCGGGCCTATATTCAGGCCGAACCTGGTTAAGTTCCTGGACTCTCGGGAAGGGCTCTTCATCTTCGCCCTGGGAACGCGCGATATCGACAAGAGCGTGGCTGAGCTGCGCGAGAGAGGACTCCAGGTGGAGGAACCGATCGCGGGAGCCCGTCACGCTCAGGACGGGACCACCGCGTACTCGTGGCGCCAGGCGGCTATCGATCAAGCCGGCACCCCGGGAAGCCAGACCTTCCTGATTCAGCACGACCACTCGATCGAAGAGCGTTTCCGCGAGCCCGCGGATCCGACGCGACACGCCAATGGCGCGCTGGGCGTCCATCACCTGGGGTTGGCTGTGCGCGACGCAGAAACAGCCGCCGCTCGATGGGAGCTCGCCTTTGGGCTCGCGAAGCGCGGGTCAGATAGCGACAGCGACTCCGGTGTCAGGCGGGTCAGCCTGGAGCCGGGGAACTGCGTGCTCGACTTCATGTCGCCGACCGAGGACAGGGACCTGGCGGATTTCCTGGACCGCTACGGGGAGGCACCGTACGAGCTGGCTATCGAAGTCGGTGACCTCGGCGCTGCAGAGCGCTATCTACGGGAGCATGGGGTTCTGTTTAGCGGAGTTGATAGTGGAACACTCGCGGTCGATTCCGCGTACGCTCACGGCGTTCGGCTCCTGGTGGTGGAGGGGTAGGGGCCTCTTCGGGAGCCGCTAGGCTATTTCAGTACTCCGTGGACAGGTATGAGCTTCTGGTTGTAAGGGTCGACGCCTAGGAATGCACCCTCCAGGGTGTATGCTCCTAGTAGGGTGCCGGTGCCGTCCTCGCCGAAGATGACCCACGTGATCGTTTCCCTACCTTCGACTCTTACCGATGCCGGCGCCACGTCCAAGTCGACCTTCCTTCCGTCAGCGTACTCGAAGGTCTGGCGCTGAGTCGGACTCATTCCAAGCTCCCCGAGTACCGAGGCTGGAATTACGGTCGTGGTGGCGCCGGTGTCGGCCATCGCCTGCAGACCAGCGAAGCGCTGGCCTGCGAGGTCTCTGACCTCGATGTCTACAGTGAATGGGTTCATTCGTATGTAGTCGCTGATCCGGTCCGCAGCGTCAGGTCTCACGACGATAGATATGTCGACACTTTGGGTACCACCCTAGATGCTTCGTCGCTTCGCTCCTCAGCATGACAGGCGAGGTGTCTTTGCTAAGAATACTCGACAGTAGTGGACCGAAAGTGGAGGGGAACGGCGGCAGAGACACCCTCACCTCAGTCCTCTCCCAGCGGGAGAGGAGGTTGGAGGCACTAGTGGGTCTGGGGGTTGGAGCCGTGAGTGTCGAGTTTCTGGCAGTACCGGGTGTAGGCGTCGAAGTAGGGGCGCGACTGCTTGCACTCGTAAGGGTGGTTCGGGTAGTTCACTCCGGAGCAGCCACAGCTCCACATCCTGACCACACCCTGAACCGAACATGACGGGCAGGTCACGACGTTTGAGCTGACGACTTCTGCCATTTCTTACCCTCGAGTGCAGCCGGTCGGGCCGGACGGCGTGCATCAGTTTACAACATCCGGCGGGGTGGGCACAGCTACAAGAACCGTTGGGGTTGTGATTGGGAGTGGACGAGTCGACGTGTCAAGCTGGGCGGCTTCGGGACAAAACTTCGGGCGCATGCAATGCGCCCCTACCAAACGTTCGGACGCCAGAGCGGTCAGCCCATTTCGCCTAGGGGCCTGCCACCCAGGACGTGAAGGTGCAGGTGGTCGACGACCTGACCAGCGTCGGCTCCCTGGTTAACGACCAGGCGATACCCGCTGTCGGCCAGGCCTTCGGCTTTGGCCACTTCGTATGCGGCCTGGTACATACCTCCGACCATGTCGTGGTGCTCGGAGGTAAGTCCGGAGAGGAAGGTGAAGTGCAGGTTCGGGATAACGAGAAGGTGGACGGGCGCCTTGGGAGCGATGTCTCGCATGACGAAGCAGTTGTCGTCCCTATATAGGATGTCTCCCGGAACGTTGCCGTCACGGATGCTGCAGAAGATGCAATCATCGGACATAGATGACCTCCTCAGCGGTTCTAATTTAACCGTCCCGCATGTCGTAGGAGCGTGCTTCGACATGCTCAGAGCTTGTGAGTTTTTGGATTCTGTGGTGGAAATGAGATGATCCTGGGGGTTTATCGGCCTGGCTTAATAAACGGGATTCGCTGTGGCTGGCGAGTTGGCCCGTTGGTGGGACGGACTATCGTTGTGTCACACAGGCCTTTGGCCTACGTGCCCTCCCCTTTGGCTGAAGCTATAGGAGTCAGGGCTATCCAACGCAACAAGTTATGTGCCACCGCCACCAAGAGCAGGATTGCGGTGGCTTTGTGGAGGCCTCGTACCGTGAACTGGGAAACCCCGTGCTGACGTACCTGCGCATTCGCCCATTCCGCCGTGGCGCCCCGCTCCCTGTAGACGGTCTGAGCCTCCTGCGTAGCCATGCGCTGTCGCCACTGCACAACCGCCGGACTATCTCCGTAGCGTGGCTGGTACCGCTCCTCCTCCTTTTTGTTCCGAGGCAGTCGCACCGGCGCGTACACTGTGACACCCCGTCCCTCCAGGGTGGTAATATCGGCCCGCGCCGCGAAAGCGCCATCTATCAGGTAGGCCTTGGGATGCTGGCCTGTACGCTGGGCCACCTGGGCCTCCATGGGCGACGCCTGCCCAGCATCCCCCGTGCTAACGACATCGACCCCCACGATCACTCCACTGGCGCCGTCGGTGGCCAGTTCCACGTTGTAAGCCGGCCGAAAGCCTCCATCCGGCATCTTCATCACCCGCACCTGCGGGTCCGTGCTGGAGACCCGGGGCGCCGTCACTTTTTTTCGTTTCCTTTTGGCCAGAGTTTGCTGCTGACGTTTCTTGGCGGCCTTGGCTTGTGGCAGGTATCCCAAGGCCTTGTTCACCCGCTCCACCCGCTCACGGGCCGCTCGCTCCCGCGCACTCTGTTGTCGTTTGCTTACCCCGGGGTCGGGATGTTCCCGCTCCGAGGCCAGCCGCTCCACCTGGGCCTGCGCCTCCTTCAGGTAGGCATCCAGCCCCTGCTGTCGGCGGAAGGAAGAGGCTCCGGCGCTGGCCCGCACCCTCATCCCATCTTGGGCCACCCGTTCCAGGGTCACCGCCTCAGCGGCCATCAACGAGGCCACGATCTGGGTCAGCAACTCGTCCAGGGCAGCCCGGTGGGCCACCCGAAAGTCCGACAACATGTGGTAGTTGATGGGCACCCCACCGCAAACCCAGCGATAGGCGTCGTGCTCCTCGCACAGAAGGGCCAGACGCCGGGCGCTCCCCACCCCATCCACTGTCGCCAAAAGCCACAGGGCCAGCAGTACCCGGGGATCCGTCGTTGGACGACCAGGGCGATCTACCACCGCCTTGATCGAACCATAGAAGGCCGACAAGTCCAACTCCTCCAACAGCCCCCAGATAGCTCTGGCCGGGTGGTCCTGAGCCACCGAAGCCTCCAGGTCCCGGGCGACCCACTGCAGTTGCTCGCGTACCGGTCGCACAACTCGCGCCTGTTCAGGCTGCGTCGGCGATCCAGGAGGGCCATCCTCGGCCGCAGGCAGTTCAAACAGCGTATCTTCGCTCACCGGATACCTCCAGACCTCAGTTTCCCCTATTGTCCTCCATCACCTCGCCACCACGCCAGCGAACTGAATCAATTTGCTCACAAGCTCTCAGCACGAACGGGTTTTGCTAGAGGGTCTTAGATACGACGTAGACGGTGGGCATGAGTTTACCCAGGATTTCATAGGCGTACCAGAGGCTACCGGTCAGCTCTGCTTCGTAAATGGTCCGGCCGAATTGGGCGATCAAAGCCTCCTTCGAGCGGACCATCCGAGCGATGCGTAAGAACTCCTCGGCTATGATACTGCCCTTCTTGTTAGGGTGCTCCTCATCCCATTCAAACCATTCGGTCCCGACTTCGTCGCGTTCCAGGACCCGCAGGCCTGCCTTCTCAAACGCGTCCTCTATCGAGTCCCGGGACACGCTGTTTCGATGCATCGCGTCGCCGTAGAGCCGAGCGGCCTCTCTCGGCTCCATCAGGTCGGTCTCCACGTCGGTATCGATAACCATCTTGCCGCCGGGCTTGAGGACGCGACTACATTCGGATAGCGCCTTCCGAATGTCTCGTACGTGGGGCAACATGTCACGGCACCAGATGAAGTCAAACACGCCCTCATCGAACTTCAAGGACTGGATGTCACCCTGTGCGGCGGTTACGAGCCCAGCCAGCTCTTGCTTTTCGATGACCCTATTGGCTTGCTCGATGTGAGAGTCGAAGTAGTCGACCGCCATGACTCTGCAGCCGAACCGCCGCGCCAGCTCGCAGGCGTGTTTCGCATCCCAGCATCCGACATCGAGCACGCGATGGGCATCGCCACAACCCAGGGACTCCATCTTGTCGTAGAGCATTTCCCGAGAGCGAGGACTGTGGCTTTGGTCGAGCGCCTCCCAGAACTCCGGAGGCACGGTGTTCCAGGCGCCGTATAGCTGGTCCAGCGTCAGTGGGGGCGGTTGGTCGCTCATGAGCGATTACGTTCCAAGCGGCCGCTCACACATCAGACGATCAGTTCCAACCTCGGCTTGAGCAGGTGGTCCGGCAGGTTGGTACTCTTCATGAAGTCGACCAGAGACCGGTGGACGTCCCTTGCGGTGTCGCTCTTATCGTCGATCACGTTGTTGCGCTGCCCCGGATCTGACGGCAGGTGATACAGCTGCGAGAGGTCGTCGCCGACGCTGTAAACGAGCGACCACTCGTCTGTGGTCACGGTCGTGGCCGGGGCGTGGCCGAGGCGGCGCCGTATGTTGTCGACCGAGCGGACCGGGTCGCCGGGATTGGCGAAGGGCACGGTCGTGATCGTGAACTCCCGGCCGGGCGTGGACGGTTCGTGGACCTTGGGAAGCAACGACGTACCCTCGACCCAGTTCGGCTTGTCGTGGCCAGTGAGCTCCAGAATGGTTGGCATGACGTCGATTGCAGATGTCAGTCCAGCGTAGACGCCGGGTCCAGCGCCTGGAACGTAGACAAGCAAAGGCACGAGGACGATCTCCTCATACAGTGGAGAGAAGTCCCACATCGCTCCGGCCTCGCCGTGTTGGTACAAAGAGCCGTCGTCTTGTTTGCCGAAGGTAAGCTTGCCGAAGAGGCCGTCGTGCTCGCCGAAGTAGAAGCCGTGGTCGGACGTGAAGACGATGGCGGTGTTTTCCATCAGGCCCATGTTCTCGACCATCGTTAGCAGATATCCGAGCCAGGTGTCGACCATCGTTACTTCACCGCAGTAGGTCGCATGGGCCTTCCTGACCCGCTCGTCTGAGAATCCCGGCGCGTCCCGCCAGTGACCGTAGATGGGCTGCACGACCTCGCCGTCGTAACCGGGCCAGTAGGGCTCGGTGTAGTAAGGTGGCGCGTCCCAGGGTTCGTGTGGGTCCCACGTGTCGACATAGAGGAAGAAGTCCTCTTTGTGATGTAGCTGGAGCCACTGCATCGCCCTGGTAGCCGTCTGCGCCACGTTACGGTCGGCCTCGAAGCGCCACGCGGCCTGTGCGTCGCGGGCCTCGTGGTGGTGGGTCTGGATGAGGCGCGTAACCGACCCCTCCTGGCCGGTGTACATCGAGAAGGTCTGGAACCCCTGGTCGTAGTTCATTCCTCCACGAAGATAAAAGGGCGTGTCGACCATCGCTGCGGTGTGGAAGCCTTCCTCGGACAGCAGCTGGGCAAGGGTCGTAGTGTCGTCGGGGAGCGGCTCCCAACCCATGAACGACATCGTCCAGCGACCGGTCGCGTGGTCGGCGCGTGTCGGCATTGTCGGGAATCCGGCGGCGTAGTGTCGGTCGAAGCGCATGGACTTCGCCGCCAGCGCGTCGAGGGACGGGGTGCGGATGTTGTCCATCTTGCGGTAGGCGCCAAGGTGGTCCTGACGGAAGGTGTCGGCGGTTATCCAGATGACGTTCAAGGATCTCTCCGAACCGGGATGAGCAGCGCCCGCGCCCGCGTTCAGGTTGAGGCGCGGGCGCACACATAGGTGCGCCCCTACCTATTAGCCTTCATGCGTCGAGCTGTTTGGCGAGGTTGGCGGTTTCTACTGCGGCGAGGGCGGCGCCATAGCCGGTGTTACCGCGTACCTCGTCGCTCGAGTTGGGGTTCAGCTCAGGTTTGCTGGAGCCCAACGGCGTGTCGATATGCTTGCCGTCTTTGCCGCCCGCACGCACAATCGCCTGTCCTATGTTGTCCGTAGTCAGGACTCCGAACATCACGGGGACGCCGGTGTCCAGGGCGACGTTCGAGATTCCGCTTGCCGCCTGTTTCGATACATGGAGGTAGTGGTCCGTCTCGCCACGGATGACGGCGCCGAGACAGACCAGAGCATCGAACCTACCGGTCTCGGCCATCTTCTTGGCGATAAGTGGTAGCTCGAAGGCGCCGGGCACCCAGGCGACAGTCACGTCCTCGTCGCTGACGCCGCTCTGCGAGAGGGCGGACCTGGCGCCCTCGAAAAGTCTCGAGGTAATGTGCTCGTTGAAGCGGGCCACGACGATGCCGATTCTCAGTCCCTGGCCGTCGTGGCTACCCGCCAGCTCAGCGGTCAATCCTCGGCTCCGGCAGCCTCGTCTACCTCGTCGAAGATGTGGCCCATCCGGTCGCGCTTGGCGCGCAGGTAGCGGATGTTCTCCTCGTTCGCGTGGGCGATGATCGGCACCCGTTCCACCGTCTCTATGCCGAAGCGGTCGAGGCCCGCCACCTTGCGCGGGTTGTTCGTGAGCTGGCGCATCTTGCCCACGCCGAGGTCTGCGAGAATCTGGGCGCCGATGCCGTAGTGCCGGACGTCGGGGGCGAATCCGAGATGGACGTTGGCGTCTACGGTGTCGAGGCCGTGGTCTTGCAGGTGGTAGGCTTTGATCTTGTTGTGGATGCCGATGCCACGACCCTCCTGGCGCATATAGAGGAATATCCCCCTACCCTCGCGGGCGATCGCCCTTAGTGCGAGGTCTGCCTGTTCGCCGCAGTCGCAGCGCGTGCTGCCGAAGACGTCGCCGGTGAGGCATTCGCTGTGCACTCTGACCAGGGTCGGATCGTCCCGGGTGACCGCCCCCATCACGAGGGCGACGTGCTCGTCCTTGTCCACGATGCTCCGGTACGAGACGGCCGTGAACTCGCCGTACTGGGTGGGAAGCCGGGCCTCGGCGACGCGCTCGACGAGAATCTCGTGGTCGCGTCGGTACGAAATGATGTCGGCCACGGTGACCGTGGAGATGTCATGCTCACGAGATAGCTCCTCGAGCTGAGGGAGCCGGGCTGACGAGCCATCTTCGGAAAGGACCTCGCAGAGAACACCCGCCGGGTACAAACCGGCGAGACGGGTCAGGTCCACGATGGCCTCGGTGTGCCCTGCCCTGACGAGTACACCCCCAGGCGCGTACCTTAGGGGAAAGACGTGACCCGGCCGGGCAAGGTCGTCGGCGGTGGTCTCAGGGTCGATCAACGCCTGGACAGTCGCCGAGCGGTCCTGGGCCGAGATACCCGTCGTCGTGCCGTTCAGGACGTCAACGGACACGGTGAAGGCGGTGGTAAGCCTGGCAGTATTGTCCTGCACCATCATCGGGAGGTGCAGCTCTTCGAGGCGCTGGGCCACCATCGGCATACAGACAAGGCCTCGCCCGTGGGTGACCATGAAGTTGACGGCCTCGGGCGTCGCCTTCTCCGCCGCCATCGCAAGGTCGCCTTCGTTCTCGCGGTCTTCGTCGTCGACGATGACGACGAGCTTGCCGGCCTTGATATCGGCTATCGCCTGTTCAATCGACGCCATGTCTACTCCTCACTACCGGTGTCTGGCCGTGATGCGCCGTGGAGGCGTTCGACGTACTTCGCGAGGATATCGACCTCCAGGTTGACAACGTCGCCGGCCGCGCGAGTACCGAGGATCGTGTTGTCCCTCGTGTAAGGAACGACGGTAATCGTAAATCTGTCGGAGTCACAGTTTACAACCGTCAGGCTCGTGCCGTCCACAGCGATGAACCCTTTCTCGACCACATAGCGCATGACGGATGGAGGCGCGTCGATGGCAACCAACAGCGCGTTGCCCTCGGATTCGATGGCCTCGATTGCGCCAGTGCCGTCGACGTGTCCCTGGACGATGTGTCCGTCGAGGCGTCCCCCGACGGCAACGGGCCTCTCGAGGTTCACTTTCCCGCCCGCGCTTAGCGACCCAAGGTTGGTGCGTCGCAGGGTCTCGGGGACTACGTCGACGTCGAATTGCGACTCTTTACGGGACCTGACGGTAAGGCAGGCGCCGTTGATGCTGACGCTGCCCCCCTCGGCGAGGTCGTCCATGACCTTCGAGGCGGAGATGGTCAGGCCGCCGGAGTTGACGGCGGCGACGGTACCGATTTCTTCTACGATTCCGGTGAACATTGGCCTTGCCCGTTGGTGGATCCAAGCCGAACCACAGGAATGAACCTGACTTCGCATTCCGTGGCGATAGTCGATAGCATCTCCAGGCCCCCCCTGCAGGTCTCCAGTACATCTGACTCTGGGTCCTCAGCGAAAAACCACCTATGAGTTATCACTGGGTCGCTCCGTGGGACCGTTTGTGGCGGAGATTCATACGTCTGAGTGACTTCTCCGTCGCTGTCCGTTACGACAAACGAAAGGCTGGGGTTCGGAACGGTCAGCGTGATACTCAGTTTGGTGTCTTTCAACGGTTTCACTGGTCGCTGATGAATCGTGACCACTCGGAGGGAGTACAGCAGGCTCATGCCAGCATCGGCTTTCATGATCTGTCGCTGAGTCTCGTACCATTCGTGGAATCCTGGGCATTTGTCGAACTCTTTCTGCATTACGGAGGTAACGCTTCGGAACGCCGCCAAGAACGCACTGAGGTTGAACTTGAACGCATCGACACTGTCCAGAGTCTGAACCATCTGCTCGTAGAAATATTCTGCTTCAGCGAGTTTGTCTCTAGTGTCCGTCATATGAAGACCACTCTAGCTTGCAACCAATCTCCGGCTCGACGCGGCGTGGCTTCAGCAATAGCCGATTATGGCCATGTCGCGGCCGAAGCGCCGCCACTTGACGCGCTCAAGCTTTAGGACGTCGGCCATGCGCTCGACGCCGTCTCCGCCGACGGGCGAAAGGGCATCGGCGCCGCCGATTATGGTGGGCGAGATGCACGCGACAACCTTGTCGACGAGGCCAAGGTCGAAAAGAGAGCCTAACAGCGTGCCGCCTCCTTCCACCAGCAAGCTGGTGATCTCACGGCGGCCGAGACGACGCATCAGCTCTTCGAGGTCGATTCGGCCATCTGCCGCCGGTACGGCTTCCGCTTCGACGCTACCCGAGGTCGCACTTGTAGGCGTGGTATTACCTGCGACGGCCAGCAGGGTACGGCCGGGTTCGCGAAGCAGACGTGCGTTGCTTGGGGTCCGGCCCTGGCTGTCAACGATGACGCGAAGGGGCTGGCGTTCGAGGGGCACCCCCTTACCGTCGCGGCTGGTGAGTTGTGGATCGTCGGCCAGGACCGTGCCTATCCCGACCATTATGGCGTCCGAACGGGCCCGAAGCTCGTGCGCAAACCTTCGGGCGCGGTCTCCGCTGATCCACTTAGAGTCGCCAGAGCGGGTCGCTATCTTGCCGTCCAGGCTCATGGCGAACTTGGCGGTGACGAACGGCGTGCCCGTCTCGACGAATTTGAGGTATCCCTCCATGACTTCGCGCGCCAAGCCCTCTTCCTGGCCAAGGTCGGTCCGTATACCCGCCTCTCGCAGGCGATGGAGACCGCCGCCAGCTACGCTAGGGTTGGGGTCCGGCACTGCCGCATGCACATGGGCGATGCGCGCCTCGATGATGGCGTCGGTACACGGCGGAGTCCGGCCGTGGTGGTTACAGGGCTCGAGAGTCGTGTAGAGGGTGGCTCCCGAGGCCTTGTCGCCGGCTTGCTCGAGGGCGACGAGCTCGGCGTGAGGTCCGCCGGGCGGTTGGGTCCAGCCCTCTCCGACAGTTTCGCCATCCTTGACAACGATGGCGCCCACGGCCGGATTGGGGCTGACCGAGCCGAGGGCTCGCCGGGAGAGCGATACGGCGCGTCGCATTGGGGTCATCGGACCGGGCCTATCGACTTTGTTGCTCGAATTCCTGGTACGCGCGGCTCGCAGTGGGAGAGACCTGGCCCTGATACTTGCTGCCGAGAGATGGAGAGCCGTAGAGGACGTCGGCCGGAGTCGACAGGCGCAAGTACGAAAGCTGACCGATCTTCATCCCATAGTAGAGTGTGATCGGCAGGTTGGAGATGTTGCTTAGCTCGAGGGTTAGGTGTCCCCGCCAGCCAGGGTCGACGAATCCTGCGGTAGAGTGAATCAGAAGCCCTATACGGCCCAGCGAGCTCTTGCCCTCCAGCCGTGCTACGAGGTCATCGGGCAGCTCGATGTTTTCGAGGGTGCTGCCCAAGACGAACTCGCCTGGATGGAGCATGAAGGCCGCGTCATCGGTGATCTCTACCATCTCGGTCAGGTCGACCATTTCTTCGCGCAGGTCTATGTAGGGCTGCCTCGAATTGCGGAACACAAGCAGCTCACGGTCGATATGGACATCGACGCTGGCAGGCTGGATGCACCCGTCGCCCAATGGGTCGATCACGATTCGACCCTTGGCGATCTCTTCTCTAATGGTGTGGTCGCTGAGTACCATACGTGTCCAGAAGTGACCTCTAAGTAGAGAGCCCGATTGTAGCAATCGGGCTATTGACGCGCAATAAAAAGACGGGCGCCCCAACGATCGCCGGGGCGCCCGTGCGCGCTAGGCTCGATACATGTGGTCTTACCGGATGTCGAAGGCCGCCTGTATCGAGAGCGAGAGCTGTAACTCCCCACCACTGACCGACGTGGCTGGCGCCGCAGCGGCCTTCACTGCGAAGGCGTCCTCGGCGAAGTCCCGGACCACCGGGGTGCCGCCTCGGGTCTCCGTGATGAACACCAGAGGCCCGACCTCCACTCCCGTCAGTGCCGCGAGATGCTGGGCTTTGGCCATCGCATCCTGTACCGCCGCCTCTCTCAGGCTCGTCATGTACGGCTTCGGGTCCTCGATCGTGAACTGGATACCGTCGATCCTCGTGGTGTTTCCGCCAGCTTCGGCTACGTCGTCGATGATCGTCCCTACGTTGTCCATATCCCGGATCTTCACGCTGGCAGAGTTGCTGACCGTGTAGCCAACCAGTGTCTGCCGCCTGACCCTGTTGCCGCTGCTGTCTACCACCTCAGGGTACTCGTAGCGCGGCCAGATGTTGAAAGACCGTGTTTGTACGTCCTTATCTTCGAGGCCGTGAGTCTTGACCGCCGCGACTATGGCAGCCATCGCCCGGGCGGCTTCGTCTCTAGCCTGCGACACGGTCTCGGCCATGGTCTCGACGCCGATGTTCAGAAGCGTCAGGTCCGGTGCGAGGCTGATCGAGCCCTCGCCTGTCACCCATATACCGGCCTGCGAGCTTCCGACCTGAAGCAGAGGCGCACTCGAGTATCCGCCGCCGATCGGAGCCACTTCCATTGCCGGAGCGACTGCCGGTGCGGGGGCCGGCCCAGACGACACGCTGACCGGAAGCTCCCGCGGCTCGGACGGAGCCGACGACGACTGAACGCCTGGCTCTTCGACAGCTTGACCGATCGCTGGCTCAGGTATGCCCTGGGAGGCCATGGGCAGCTCCTGGTCCGCGGGCTCAGTTACCTGCGACGCCGGTGGTACGGTCGTATCAGCGTCTGTCGACGGTGTCGTCGAAGCTTCGCCGTTTCCGCACGCCACAGCCAAGACCATGACGGCGGCCAGTCCAATCACTACAGTCAACCCTTTGAGCTTGTTCATCGCCTTACCTCCTATTTGTGTTAGCTCGTTCGCGCCGTAGCTCGTCGGTGGAACGTCCTTCATGTATATAGACGATGGGTCGCACCAAAAAGTTCCAGCGGCGTTCTGAGCAGTCTGATAAAGGGTAGCGGGAATCGCGTTGAGCACATGTGAATTGCGGGCCGATGGGCCCGTAAAGATTGTGTAAAGAACTCATCGAACTCGCACGGGCGGCGGCTCTGGGCTTAAAAGTGGGGCCGGCGGGCCGTCCAGATCGTGACGGCCGCCATCACGGCTAACAGAACACTGAGCACCAATTCCAGCTGATGAAGCGGGAGCGCGAGGCCATCGTTGGGTTCAGGTCTATCGTCGTCCAGCGCTACTGAGAGTGGCGCTGCCTGGTCGTCGGCACCGAGAGCGGATGCCTCCGGGATGGGCGCCGTTTCAAGCTCCTCTGTCAGTGCTGGTTCGACGGCGAGGGCAGCCTTCGGCTCGACGCCCTCCGCGTCGGCCTGGAGGTCAGCGAGCGCGGCCTCCCGTTCGATCGCAGGATCGGCCATGGGTGCAGGCGCAGCGGCCGCCTCTACAGACTCTTTGGCGGCTGGCTCTGATGCTCCGTCTGCGACTGCTTCCTCTGTTAGGGCGGTAGCGGGCGCGGCGTCTGCCGTTGGAGCAAGCGCTGGCGCGGCCCGCAAGGCAGCGGATGATTGAGCCTCGGTGGTCTCGGCGGCTGCCTTAGGCGCGGCGGCAGCTTGAGCCGTGATCGGTGCCGAGGCGGGCGCGGGTGCCGGGGCTTCAACAGCAGCTGTGTCCGCTGAAGCCATCGCTCTTTCCGGCACGGCGGGAGGAACGGCCGGCGCAGCTTCGTCAGCGAACATTGTCGCTGAGGCGGCGGCCGCCTCGTCTTCGGCCTCGGCAGCCGCGGCCGTGAAGGTCCTGACGAAGGTCTGCTCGGCCTGCTGAGTCTGGGACAAGATTCCGACTGCGTCTCCGACGATCAACGCCGCCAGCAGCACACCGGCCACGGACGTCGCGAGGGTAGGCACCCACTGGAACGACCACGAAGCGGGCGCGGGTTCCGGAGCACGGCCAAGGGCGAATGAGCGCGGTACCTCCAGCTCCGGGAGGTCCCTGAAAAGCTGGACTGTGGCCTTGAGCTCGTCGAGCTCGAGACGGCATTCATCGCAACCGGAGAGATGTCGCTCTACTCTGGCGGCTTCCGCTTCGGTCAGCTGATCGTCGAGATATGACGACAGCAGAGTCCGAAGCCTGTCGTGCCGTCTTATACCAATCAACCCTAGCACCACTTCCTCCTCACACGTCTTGACGAAATTGAGCGGGCAAAAGTTCCCGATTCTGCAACATCAGCTTGCGAGCGGCAGACCTGGCCCTGCTGAGCCGGGACTTGACGGTGCCCAGGGACGCGCCCGTGGTCTCGGCAGCCTCATCGTAGCTAAGGCCTTGCACGTCGATCAGGACCAAGACGGTCCGTTGGTCTATCGGGAGTGACAGGATCGCTTTTTGCAGCTCCACCCGGAGCTCGCTGCTGATTGCCGACTGCTCCGGTGATGGGTCGGTTGAGCGGACTGCGAAGCTCGGGTTCTCCATAGACAGATCGAGGGACTGCTCGGCTCGGCGTTTTGACTTCCGTATGAAGTCGTAGCTCAGGTTGGAGCCGATGCGGAGGAGCCAGGCGCGGAGGCTTCCCCCTCGGAACTTTCCCAGGGCTCGATGAGCGGAGATGAAGGTCTCTTGGGTTATGTCTTCGGCGGCGGTGCGATCGCCGAGGATACGGGCTGAGAGATTGTAGACCCGGGCCTGGTACCGCTCGACTATCTGGTTGAACGCCGAGAGGTCGCCCCGCTGGCCACGCGATACCAGTTCAGCGTCTTCTTGCTGCATACCCTTGGACCGTTGGAGTAGCCCGGACGCTACTCTTGTTTTGTCCGAACATCTGTGCTAGTTTGATCAAACGGCGCGGACATTTAGGTCTGGTCCCTTCTGCTCTGATGGCCTGTGGGGTACGGATCTCGTCAGCTACGAAATCGACAGCATTCGACAAGAATCGACAGTCTGGCTCAAATCATACAGCAGAGACCGCCGCCTCGGAGCCCCAGGCTCATAGTGAGCCCTTCGACACAGCTCAGGGCAGGCCCGTCGTACTACATACGTCGGACGGTAACGCCAGCCAAGGTATAATGGAATAGGAAACGCGCTCGACCGGTGACCGATTGGGCGCTTTCAATCGAAAGGGGCCGTCTTTTACGGACGAGATGGTCCGAACTCCCGCCAGAGGCCTATGAGAGCGCTGATACGAGAGCTGTTCGAGACCGTCATACTCGCACTGCTGATCTTTCTGGTCCTGCATATAAGCGTCCAGAATTTCCAGGTGCAGGGCCCGAGCATGCAGCCGACGCTCAACGAGGGCGCGTACGTTCTCGTAAACAAGCTGGTGTACCTGAGATTCCAACCCAAGGAGCTGATCGGTCTACTGCCCTTTGTCGACGTTGAAGAAGAGGACTCGGTCTTCGCGTTTCATGCTCCACGTCGAGGAGAGGTGATCATCTTCAGGTACCCAAGGGACATCACCCGGGACTTCGTCAAGCGAGTAGTCGGCGTTCCGGGCGATACTGTCGAATTGAAACGGGGCCAACTGTATGTGAACGACGTCCTGATCGATGAGCCTTACATAACGAGTCCGGACTCCCGAAACGTGGAGCGGTTGCTTGTCCCGGAGAACGCCTACTACGTACTCGGAGACAACCGCCGGGTAAGCAACGACTCGCGCGATTGGGGGCCTGTTCCCACTGACAACATCGTGGGGCGAGCATGGGTCAGCTTCTGGCCGCTCGATCGCTGGCAGGCTCTAGGAATCCGGCCTTGATTCGACAAGCTATCGAGTAACTGCTCGGTTTTTGAGGGCCTTGCGGGAGCGCCAGGGCAGGCACGGGGGCACTGCCCCTACGCATGCCGCAAGGCGAGTTGCTTTCATACGTTTCGTCCGCCCCGTGGACTTATATGATTGCTCACTTTCAGCTTGCGGTTGTATCTAATTACCGTGGGTCAAATCCCCCCAACCCCCCTTTTCAAAGGGGGGACAGAGCCGGACCCCACGAGCGGTTCGGTGGGCTATCGAGTAACTGGTCACAACAGTTACTCACCTAGATTCGGTCCGCCCTGCGGACATAATTTGCTCTCAAGTAACTGAACGGGTTGGGGCCAGTGGGCAGGCGGACGGGCGCATGCAATGCGCCCCTACGGCCGTTCAAGGGGACGAAGGCCTGCCCCTACGTATGAAGGCGAGCCAGTTACTTTCATATGTTCAGTCCGCCCTGCGAACGTAGGTCTGCTCACCATGAGCGGAGGGACGAGTTCGCTCTAAGCGTGCGGGTGGGGAAAGTATGCGGGAAAATAACAGGAACCCCGATCGGGGTTCCTGTTTTTGGTCTATGTGAGCAGCGCGGCTAGTTCAAGCTCGGACCACTCGACTGCTGACGATACTCCTTCAGAACCACCTTGTTTATCATGGACATCCGAGCGCAGAGGTCTTGAAGAACCTCATACCCAACCGCTGGCTCTTCCTGCATGACCTGAGCGAACTCCGCTCGCGGGATGGCAAGAACCTCTAGATCGGACAGAGCCAGAATCGTCAAGGGCGAGACGGGCGGGTCCAATAGGGCGCACATGTCGACCATGCTGCCCTGCCCGGATACGTACAGCCAGAATGCCGGGTCTTCCGCGCCGTAAAGACTGACGGTCGCAGAGCCCCGGAGGATGAGGTAGACCTCGTCTCTTGGTGAACCCTCCTTGGCGACGACCGAGTGGCCTGGGAATTCCTTCACGGTACCAGCCGCGATCAGTCGCCTTAGCTGGTCGGCCGGTAGTCTATTAAGGTATTCGGCCCTTTGGGCGATGCTGAGCAGGTCGCTGCCAGTGGTGCGTATCGAGTCGTAGTGGTCCAGCATTGTCCGCTCCTTCCAACCCGTCCTAATCTAACGTCCTCGTCTTGAGCCTGCGTCCCGGGAACACCTTTGGTTCACTCACTATCAGCCTGCGCGTTAGATTTAACACCCGTCGCTTGGGTTTGGTTAGTCTACGGTGAGGAATTCGATTGGTTTACTGGCCTGTGTCCTAGATGGGCGACCCTAGATCGGTGGTGTGCTGAAATAGAAGCTCTTACGGTTTACACTACTATTGAGACGCAGCTGACACATCACCCTAACTGGTGAATTATGGGGTGAATCCGATAAATGAGCGGTCACCTAAAAGGGCTACGTCGCTCAGGTAGGCGCAGCGGCCATATGACAGATAGCCGGCCAGCCGGTGGTTCGACAAGCTATCGAGTAACTGCTCGGTTTTTGAGGGCCTTGCGGGAGCGCTAGGGCAGGCACGGGGGCACTGCCCTTACGCATGCCGCAAGGCAAGTTGCGTTCATACGTTTCGTCCGCCCCGTGGATGTATGGTTGCTCACTTTCAGCTTGCGGTTGTATCTAATTACCGTGGGTCAAATCCCCCCAACCCCCCTTTTCAAAGGGGGGACAGAGCCAGACCCCACGAGCGGTTCGGTGGGCTCTCAAGTAACTGCTTGGTTTTTGAGGGCCTTGCGGGAGCGCCAGGGCAGGCACGGGGGCACTGCCCTACGTATGCAGAAGCGAGTTGCTTTCATACGTTTCGTCCGCCCTGCGGACGTATGGTTGCTCACCATGAGCGGTGGTTTGACTAGGTCACCATGAGCGGTGTGTTGTGAGTATCTCTAGTTCCGAAGGTCCGTGACATCCCCGAGAGTAAGTTGGTCGAAAGTCAACTCGTTGATTAGAGACAGCCTTTTGAACAGGTTCTTGAAGATCCGGTACCCAACAGCCGGTTCCTCGCTCAGCAGCTCTACGAATGCCGATCTGGGGAGCGCCAACATCTCGACCTGGGACAGAGCGCGGACGCTTACCGCCGACAACGGGGGATCCAAGAGGGCGGATGCGTCCACGATCGTCCCTGACCCTGACACGTACAGGCTGATCGGCGCGGCGAGTCCTTCGTCAAGCCGTGTACCGACCATTCCTCGCAGAACGATGCCCACCTCTTCTATCGGAGAGCCCTGTCGGACGAGTTGGGTACCTTCCGGAAGTCGTTTAACTGTCCCTGCGGCGGTCAGACGCAGCGACTGGCGCGGCGACAGTTTGTTCAGTTGCGGTGCGTCGAGTGCAATTGCTTTCAGATCAGCTTGAATAGGGTTGCTCAGTACGGGGTAATCAGGCATTGCTGGTGCTCCTCTGAACTTAAGCGGTCGATGCCGCCCACCGTCTCAGTCATGCATGGACGTTAGAGCACGCGCATAATGATCATGCGTAAAACGGTGTTAGTTCTGCGTTAGAAGGCGGCCGATGGAAAAGGCGACTGGAGTTGGTACTTGTCCTCGACGACTGACTTAGCACCGGTTTCATGACCTCGATTCTTGTCGTGGATGACCAGGAGTACCATCGCGAGCTGACTCGGTCGCTCTTGGAGTCAGCGGGGTTCTCGGTCGGCACGGGAGCGGACGGGAACGCCGGGCTCAAGACGTTCTTTGCGACTCCTCCCGATCTGGTGATCCTGGACGTGTCAAGGGCGGTGTGAAAACGTACCAGCGGGGCGGAGCAAAACTGTACCACTGAACGCCGTAGAATGGGCATCAAGGTTCGTGGGGCGTTGGAGATCAGGCTCAGTCAGGATAGCTGGCGGCCAGAAGTCTTCTTGCTGTGCTTGAGTCGGTAGCTGTCCCCGTTCATCTCCAGGATGTCGACATGGTGGGTGAGGCGGTCGAGGAGAGCTCCGGTCAGCCGTTCAGAGCCGAACACCTCGGTCCACTCGACGAAGGGCAGGTTGGAGGTCACCAGGACCGATCCACGCTCGTAACGCTGGCTGAACACCTCGAAGAGGAGCTCGGCGCCAGTCTTGGACAAGGGCACGAAGCCCAGTTCGTCGATGATCAGAAGCTTGAGTCGTGCGAGCCTTCTCTGCAGGTTGAGCAGACGCTGTTCGTCAACAGGACCAGGAAGGTTGCTGAGCTGATCCCCCAGTTGTACCTACATGGCCTTTCCGAAGGTGACTTCGACCTGGCGGTGCGGGGACTGCTGGGAGAAGAGGCACCGATGTCGGCGAGCACGGTAGCCCGGTTGAAGGATAAGTGGAACGATGAGCTTGCCCAATGGCGCGCTAGGCCCCTGGATGACCTGGAAGTGGTGTACATGTGGGTGGATGGAGTCTACGTCAAGGCCGGTCTTGAGCGGGAGAAGGCGGCGATCCTGGTGGTGATGGCGGCCCTGAGCGACGGAAGGAAGGTGGTGGTGAGCGCGATTCCCGGATACAGGGAGTCCATAGAGAGCTGGTCCGATGTGCTCAGGGACATGAGGCGCCGCGGGCTAGAGTGCCCAAGACTGGTAATTGGAGACGGACATCTGGGCATCTGGGGAGCTTTGCGCAACGTCTATCCTCAGGCGGCCGAGCAACGCTGCTGGAACCACAAGATCCTAAACGTACTGGACAGGCTTCCAAAGCGACAGCAGGACCAGGCCAAACTCATGCTTGCGTACCATCCCCTACGCCCAGACTCGGACAGAGGCTGAGCGGCTCAGGACGGAGTTTACTAGATGGTGCCGCGACCACTCCTACGAAGCAGCCTGTGTGACCCTTGAGCGGGACTGGGACCGCATGATCACCTTCTATGACTTCCCCAAGGAGCACTGGCAGCACCTTCGCACGACGAACCCGGTGGAGTCACCCTTCGCTGCGCTCAGACTTCGGACCGATGCCGCCAAGCGCTACAAGAGGGTCGATCGGGCGATAGCGGTGATCTGGAAAATGTTGATGGTCGCCGAACAGCGCTTCAGGCGTCTGAAGGCCCCTGAGTTGATCGAAGACGTCTATCTCGGCGCTCAATACGTGGATGGGATCGTCTCTGTGACAACGGCTGAGAAGGTCGCCGCCTGATGTCGTTTACACACCTATTGACGTAACCTCGCGAACTGGGAGAGGAAGTACTCGTAGACCCTGCCCAATACGTCCTTGGAGCGGGCTTCCTCATCTCCCACCTTGATGTTGCTGACGAGATCGACGAGCTGGCCCAGCCTGGTCTTGTCGAGGGCGGGGCGTGCGTAGTCCTTGGGCAGTACGTCCTTCAGCGCCGGGTTGTCCCGTTCGATGGCGGTCATCGCACTGTCCACCAGTTGACCTATGACGGGCTGGCGAGCCTGGGCCTGAAGCTGAGGCCAGCGGGCCTCGGGAGGCACCCAGAATATGCTCTGGGCGCGGTACTCGTCGGGGTCCTCAGCGTCGGCCCCTTGGTCCTGCTCCGCCTCCAGCTGAGCGTAGGCCTCCTCGAAGGCGTCGGAGATGTACTTAAGGAAGATGAGACCAAGGACGACGTGCTTGTACTCGGCGGCAGCATGGACTCGTAGCCGGTGGTTGCGCTGTTGGTGTTGGTCTGGCTCTTCGCTTGCCGTTTCGGTGTCGTGGTCATTGGGCCCTGCCTTCGAAGGGGTCTTCAAAGTCGACACCGAATTGGGCAAAGTCAGCGACGTTACGGGTCACCACTGTCAGCCTGTTCACCATGGCCGTCGCAGCGATCATGGCATCCTCGGTAATGGTGTCCGACCTCCGGTGCATGAGCCGTGCCCACTCCCGAAACTCGGGAGCGTCCATGGGGAGCACGCCGTACGAGGCCTGGACCTTGTCCAACCAGGACTCCAGTTTCTCTGCCTTGGCTTCGTCCTGCTCGCGGGTGATCTCTATCCCAGCCTGTATCTCGCCCACCGTGACGGCGGAGATGTAGAGCTGCTCGGCAGGCACATCGGCGATCCACTCCAGGACGGCGCCATGGGGCCGCGGCCGTCTCAACTCGGAGACCACATTGGTATCCAGCAGATACATAGCGCTACTCCACCACCAGCGGTGCTCGATGCTGGCGCTTGACTCTAGGGGGAGTCAGGTCCTCGGTTCTTGCCTTTGTAGCCAGGAGCAACTCTTTCAAGTCCGGGCGAGTCATGCGTTCCAATCTCCGCCACTGCTCGATGGGTAGGAGCACGGCGGCTTCCACCCCTCGTTTGGTCACGATCTGCGGCCCCTCGGCCAGCGTGGTGTCGAGAAGCTCGCTGAACTTCGACTTGGCATCTTGGACCGGCCACTTTCTGCTCATGGTTCACCTCGACGGTAACTAACCTGACTAGCTAACAGCCTAGCTTATTTGAGTGTCCACGTCAAGGTGAGAACGCGAGTTGCTGGTTACAATAGTCTGACCACCCCTTACTTCCGCCACAATCCGAAGGTGAAGATCTTCCGTAGCCATAGCCTCAGTATCGCCCGGTTCCACTCCACCCGCACACGGTTCAGCTACCGCGTCCGTCGCCGGAGCTCATCCCGCCCCCAGGAGTACCTGGCCGGGGGCAACGTCAGCTCCCGCTGCTCGATCAGCTGGATCTCCAACTCCAGTGTCTGCGCCTGGGCCTCGCTGTTGCCGACGACCCCAACCAACGGCATGACCTGGCCCAGCCCGCACCGGTCCGTGAGACCAGACGCGGCCTCCGGCTCAATGTCCACCGCCACCTTCGACGTCATGCACCCCCACATCCGATAGGGGGCTTTGCCCTCGCCACCACCGCCTCACGGGACTCAGCATTGCTCGCTACGATGTAGCCCCGATGCAGCAGGGCTGTGGGCCAATGGCTCGGTTTTGCCGACTTCCCTTTTGGGAACTCTGGCCGCCTACGGGTGAACCAGCCCTTACCTCAAAGTGCTCGCAACAACGGCTCAGACCCCCCATTTCCTTCCCTATGTTTCAGATTCAAAACAACCCACAAACTTCCCTTGTGGGCACTGAGCGAATCCCTGTACACGGGTAAAACATCAAAACCGGCCCCCGGAGGCGTTTCGGACGGCCTCAGACGGGACCTCGACCGCGCCGGACAACTGTTTGCTGCAATGTATCTGCCAGGCCCATAGCGTTCGCGCCGGCGACGGTGCTTCGGCGGTCGGTGCTGGCGCGGCGTCTTGATGCCCGCCTTTAGTAGCACACGCCGCACGGTGGACCGGGACAGGTACAGGCCCTCGCGCTCGGCCATCAACTCGGTCAGGTGAGTGTGGTTCGCTCCATCGTAGGGGCCAACGGCAAGAGCAACTACCCGCTCACGTATAGCTTCGCTGACCGTGTGCGGCGGCCGGCGGCCACGATTGCCATGGGCGATGGCGCCCACCCCATCCCGCCGGTACGCCGCCACCAACCGACGCACCTGGCGCACCGATAAGCCCATCAGCTCCCCCGCCTGCGCGGCCGTCAGCTCTCTCCTCTCCACCCGATTCAAGACCATGACTCGCTGCTGCTCTTTCCTGTTCAATGTGATTGTCTCCATGGTGACATTTTCACTGAACAGTTAAGGGGTGTCACAATCAAAGACCTATCACACTAGTGGTCCAACATCCTAGTATTGAAGGGTTCTGAGGTTACGGCTTGGTAGGGGCGGGTTTGAAACCCGCCCTGTCGTCGTAGCACGCCAATCTCGGCTACCCCTCATTTCAAAGATTTCGGTCTACTAGTACCTGTTCCATATGGATTCGGCAAAGTATAAGAAATAGGTTAGTCTTTCGTATGATCTTGAAGGAGGACATACAAAGACATGCCTGTCATCAAATACAAGGTTGAGTTGGCCGACTCACAACGTTCATATCTTCTTGAGGTGGCCCGTCGGGGCAGATCGTCGGCCCGCAAGGTAAAGCGAGCGCTGGTCTTGTTGAAAGCAGACGAAGGGCTTGCTGACCATGAGGTCGCCAGTGGATTGCTGGTAAGCACTTCGACGGTTGGCCGGATACGCAGACGGTTTGTAGAGGAGGGAGTGGAGAGCGCCCTCAATGAGCGAGCACGACCAGGGCAGAAGCGGAAATTGGACGGAAAACAGGAAGCCCACATAGTGGCGATTGCCTGTAGCCAAGCGCCCGAAGGGCACAGCCACTGGACCCTGCAGTTGCTTGCCAATAAGGTGGTGGAGATGGAGTTCGCCGATGCCATCTCCCTTGAGACGGTCCGGCAGATGCTGAAAAAAACGAACTCAAACCATGGACCAGAAAAGAATGGTGTATTCCAAAGGTAAGCGGGGAGTTCGTCGCCCGCATGGAAGATGTGCTGGACTTGTACGAGGAACCCTACGATCCCGATCGACCGGTGGTCTGCTTCGACGAGACCTCCAAGCAGTTGACAGCGGACAAGAGCCCTGGCATCCCGGCAAAGCCGGGACAAGCGCAACGACATGACTACGAGTACAAGCGTAATGGGACTCGCAATCTGTTCATGTTCTGCGAGCCGTTGAGGGGATGGAGACACCTGGAAGTGACCGAACGTCGAACTGCCCAGGACTTCACCCACCAGATGAAGTGGCTGGTAGACGAGGCATATCCAGAGGCCCAGGTAGTTCGGTTGGTGCTGGATAATCTCAACACCCACAAGCTGGGATCGTTGTATGAGACGCACACGCCGGCCGAGGCCCGACGCATCGCCAAGCGCTTGGAGCTTCATCACACCCCAAAACATGGCAGCTGGCTCAACATGGCGGAGATCGAGTTCAGCGTTTTCAGTCGACAATGTCTCAACCGTCGAATCGGCGACGAACAGGAGCTCAAGCGAGAGACTGCAGCACTTGAAGATGAGCGCAACCGAGTACCGGCCACCATCGAATGGAGATTCTCGACCTTCGACGCCCGACTCAAACTTCAACACATCTATCCATCACATTCAGCTTGCAACGGTACTAGTATCCCCAGATTCCCCACCTAAGATTGTTGGGATGGCTTTTGTGGGCCTACAGCAGGTGTGGGGTGTCGGCCGGGGTGTTGATAGGGCTTTGCGCGGCGTCTCTGAGAGGATTGGCAACGGTTAGCCGCCAATTATGGTCGTTGTCAGGCTGAAGAAAGCATGGCGCGGCCTGGGCGACTGGGCTGAGTCGCCTTCATTCCGATGTTCTGGACAGGACCGCCTATGCTCGGTACGGCTCGGCAGCCAGCGCCAATATGTTCTGCCGAGCCCTGAGCAACAACTCGTATGAGGGATGGTCCCGCGACAGCCGGATGATCAGCCTCCTGGCGTGCCGCATCACCCCGTCCCGGAAGGGCTATCAGCGCGAAGCGCACTGCCTTGAGTCGTCTGCTCACCCACTGTCCACCCAACACCAGACGCTTCATCGCAGAGCTCAAGTTGAACGCCAGCACCGCTATGGCCCACCATGCAGCGTTGGCTCCGAACAGCCTCGACGGGAGCCTGCCCCCTGCAAGGTCACTCTTGAGAACGCTATGGACCTCCTCGCCCTTGCCACATCTCTGCCTTGACCACCAGATCACCTCATCTCCCGCAAGAGTCCGGTTCGTCTTCAGGGCTGTTCTTGGAGTGGCCTATCCAGTTGGGTACGAAGCTCACCTCCGCCCACTCCTGACCCGTCTCGACCCGGTTGGAGCCCGGCTTGTGCAGCACGTGCCAGTCTTCCTCGGCAACCTCGGACACCGCACGGCGGAACTCAGCCGTCACGTCAACCCCTACCGCAAACTCGATCACTCCGAACCTCTCGTCTCTGCCCTCGGCGCAGTACCGCAGCAACTCCTGCTGATACCCCGCCGTGTCAGACCTCAGCATGACCTTGGCCACCCCAACAGGCAGATGTCCCAGAGCCTCCTTCAACACTCGAAGCTGCTGATGGCCCGCAGGCACGTTGCCGTCTCGAAACTCCGAGTGCACCACTAGGTCGGCCTCTGCCCAGTAGGTCGTGAGCGGCTGATACGCCCTGTATTTCTTGTAGCTGTACAGCGCCTCCTTCTTGTGGCTCTCCACCAGGCAGGCGTCCATGTCCAGCGTGGCCTGGGTATGAGGCGAACGGCTCTGTACGAAGTCCACCAGTCCGGCGTTCACCTTCCCCAGCCCCTTCAAAGCGTCGTTGGGGGAAGGGATGAATGCTCCGTGCGCCTCCCGTTTGGCCTCCTCACCTGCGTCGTGGAACCTCTCCAGATACCGGAACACCACCGAGTCCGACGGCACGCTCCGCCAACGCTCTCCGCGCCATCTCGCCTTCAGCGCCCTGCGCTCCCTGCGACGCATCCCATGGGTCTCGGCATGTCGAAGTACCCTGCACAAACCTGCGTCCTTCTCCAGGACCTCCAGGTCCATCACCGACTCACCGCCTGCCAGGTTCAGCAGTATCAGCGACGTGATTATCTGGCTGTCCGTCCAGCCCTGACCACCTCCCCGCAGACCCACGCGGCGCTCCACCGACGACCTCAAACCCGCTACGTGCATCAACTCCACGTACGTCATCAGCCCCGACAATGCTGTCATACCCGTCGTACTCTTCTCCTCTTCGTACTGGAACGCCAGTAAGCCTTGCTTCATAATAGGTGCACCTCGTTGGTGATGGTTTGTCCGTACAACAAAACATCTTACCCCGCATCGCGTCGGGCTCCAACGAGGTCTTCCTCTTATCTAGGTGGGGAATCTGGGTATCCCTCCGCCCTTGACAGCTCTCGTCGAGGATGGTGGCTTGCTTGGATCCAGGCGGTTTGATATGGGTAATTCCGGGTTAGGGAGGTGCCTCGGATAGTCAGATACAAGACCCCTCTTCCACTAGTTGTCGTACTTTGCACGATGGCCTTGCTGCTGTTTCCATACCAGAGCTTGGCTAGCTCGCCGCCGCTCTCCTCAATGCTTTCAGAAGAGAGCCGACAACAATTCCAGGAACTGATGCCAGCCGTGCAGGCTGTAATCCGCGACAGCATGTTTCCTCAGGTTCTGAAGAAGATCCCTTCCCAGAGCCAGCGAACGGCACTGGAGGCCATCGTAGCTACTACGCACGAACAACAGTCCGATGGTGTTCTTGCCATTAGCGGCGGCTACTTGTACGGAACGAATCTTGCGATGAACTCCACGCTCTCCTGGACCGGGCATTTGGAGCAAAAGGACTATCTTAAGGCGACTGTGGAATTCCAAGCACCACATTGGTGGACCACTACGGACGACTGTTCCAATTGCTACAGTGCCATCGCGTGGCTGGCAAAACCGACTTCCCGCGGCTACTACTCCGTATTGGGGTATCACTATGGCCAATTCCCGATTTGGGGGGCTACCAGCTACGACCAGGGATACGAATAAGGCCTCCAGATGAGTGGGTAATCACCAGAAACACACTTGCACCTCGGCCGTCGCCATCCCTAATCCGGCAGGCCCATGGCACAGATGCTATGATTGAGTGAGGTGGCATAGCTGCGATGAGACCCCTTAGATCGGACGGCTCGGCTACAGTCCTACCGGCCCTGGCGGTGTTTGTCCTTCTGCTAAGCTTGGCGTGCGCCCAGGCCACTCCAGCGTCCCCGGCAGAGGCGCCTCCTCAGGAGACTCCTGTCACGAGTGAGGGGCCTGAATGCGCCCAACCCGCGCCGGGCTCCGAACCCGGGTTTGCCGTGCCCCATCCCGCCGACTTCGAGAGCGCCCTGTCCGTTGATACCCTCGCCGCGTACCGGGACCTGCCCCCCGAGTTTCAGGAGGCGCTGCAGGCGTATGCCGCGTGGGGCATAGCGCATGACCTGGTGCCCGTCGTGGTCGACCAGAAGATACGGCAGTGGCCGTCCAGCCCCGCCCCGATGAGTGAAGTCCTGACAGCGGCCGGCTATCAGGACTTCCAGGAGCTTGGTCCAAGGTTGCACCTACAGGCCCTCTACCTGCTGTACGTCTATCCCTACGTCCTCAGCACCGAAGATGACCCCGCCGCTCAGCAGCAGGCGCTCGATGGAATGGCGGCGTCGATGCGCGACAGGGTGGTGTGGAAACCCGAGAGTGAGGGCGGTACTCAAGAGTTCGAGGATGAGTTGGTAGAGCTGTGGGCCCCCCAAGAGCGCATCAGGGTCTCCTTGCCGCCTCTCGAGCAGACTCTTCTGCCCGAGGCGGTGCGCAGGCTCGACTCTCTGGGGCCAAACCTGCGGCAGTCCTTCCGCGACATGTGGGAAGAGGCGTCGCTCGCCTACGACGTGGTCCTGCCGGTGTGGACCATGTACAAGGAGCTGTCTCTGCTCAAAGCGCCTACGGGCATGGAGCTGCCGCCCCTGGAAAAGGTACTCTCCGAAGAGGGCCGTCAGCAGCTCCGGAGTCTCTCCCTCGATCGCCAGCGCTACGTCCGAAATGGCTACGCCGACCGGGCATTGTCGCGTGCCGGCGGCGTGGCGGCATCGGACCCCAGTGACACCCTTCCTCTGGATGTCCTGGACGTCTGCGGTGGACATTTTACCGTTGAGTCGATCGCGTCAATGCTGTCAGCGATCTCCCGCCCCTCGTCGTAGCCGTGGCCGACACGGAAGACTGGCGCAGGAAAGTAGGAGCCTGGGGCCAGCCGTACGGTGAAGCAGGTCCTGCCCATGCTCCTAATTTCACGCACCAGCAACTCGGCCTCGACTAGCGGCGCCCGAGGCCCCGGGCCACCTTCCCCCACCCGCCGATGCGACTTGCGTCCGGGCCAGACCCGCTCCGTGATTCAGGACAACCCGCGGCGCCTGTTCCAGTAAAGCCAGCTCTTTGGATAGGCCGTCTTCCCGCAGGCGCCGAAGGCGGGGGAGCCGTACACGATCGCAGCGACCGTCATTACCTGAATCATAGCGTTGGGCACGAAGGTGCCGCACACCTCCCCGATCAGTCCACCGAAGGGGTCGGACTCGATGAGCTGACATCGCGGAGAGCCTACAGCATATGCTTTCCTCCAGCGAGGCGTCCCCATCTGCGACAACGCACCTGATAGTCGACTCGGCCAGCGCGGTCTCCACCTTGACGGCTCGCGAGTTACAGGTGTTGCGGCTAATGGCCGATCCGCTTCATGAAAGAGAGATCGCCAACGAACTCCACCTCAGTACCCACACCGTCCTGAATCACATCCGCAACATTCGGACCAAGCTCGAGACACCGAACAGACTGGAGGCCGTGCTCGTAGCCCAGCGTCTCGGTCTTCTCTAGCTTCTCACCACCTGATTCCGTACCGGTGTCCTCCGACCTAGCGTACCGCAGCACCCGGACAGAGCGGGTCTCCTGTAAGAGTGCGTCGCCCGCGTCGAGCTGGGCGAGCACCGCCGGGGGGTCGAGGACTTCGATCAGTTCATGCGCCTGAATCCCGACGACCCGTTCGTCCGCCACGATAGGCGGCTTGCCATCGAACGGGCGGAGGCCAACGGACAGTAGATTCAACGCGCCGTAGTAAGGCTGCCTGCACGTAGGGCATCGGGTCTGCCCGCCGCCTGACCGTCGCCATCCCAGCAGGAGCCGTGATGAAATCTGGGCAACAGAAAAAGGCCCGCACACATGGAGACGCTGGGGACAGTACCCCATAAATGACAAAAGCCCCTCTCACGAGATGGTCAGCGTCCCCCGCCGACCAAATCCTCCCCTCTCTCCTTTCCAAGCCTAGCGCCCCCTCGAACATGGAGAGGCTCGCGGGCTTTGGCTTCTCGTTTTCTCCTGGTCGGCTTCGCTGATTCTTCAGCCATGAACTCCGATCCCGTTCCGATACTCCTCAATCACCAACGGATTCACCTCGGCCTCGACGAACCTCCGGCTTCCCGGACCCCAGCCCCAAATGCGAAAAGACCCTACATATAAGGGAGAAGGGCAGGTGGCCGTCCCCAGCACGGCCACCTGATCCTATCGCTTCCAACCGGGCTCAGCCTTTCAAGGCCCAGCTCCTAGAACAGCCTAAGCGTCTCTTGCTGGTGTTGTTCTGCCCCTCCCTCGGCAGTTGAGTCTTGCGCCGATGTCTGTTCACGCCGGGTCCGACGCCTGCCCTGGGGAGCGGGTCGCGCGTGAGCGGGATACCTGGGTGCGTCCTCCCACCTGGCGCTCGCCCTTTCGAGCACCTCCGAAACCCTCCCGGCCAGGCCGGACAGATCCGGGTCATCGAAGGACTCGATATGCGGGTCCGAGGAGGGCCGCTGCACCCCGATGGTGGCCCTACCCTCCTTTATGGACACAACCACCTTCAGGTCATCCGCCGGACCGGCCTGCTCCTCAGCTGCGTCCGTACTCTGCCTCTCCTGGCCGATCTCGTTCTTGGCTTCTTGCTCTTCGGCAACCGCAACAGCCGGGTCTGCTGCCGCATCGCCGAATAGACTCTCGGCAGCGGTCCGGGCCTCTTCGCGGGGTTCTTTCGTTTCTTTCTCATCAAGCATCATCTTCTCCTCTATCTGTTTCTTCTCTAGCTGCGTCTATCATCGCTCCTCACCAGGACACTTGCCTGTGCTGCGATTCTCATCGCGACTGTCTCCTGATCTCGCCGATGGTCTTCGGCTCCCAGTACAGGTCGCGCTCCACGGCAGGAACGTTGCGGAGCACGGTTGATTCCGCCAGCTCCGTGAGGGCAAAGTATCCGAGTTCGGTCTCGAACCCTTCGACGAGGCCGAAGCATGTGCCGGTCTCGGCCTGCCACTCGGTGATGTACCAGCGCCAGCCGGTGTGTAAGGTAGGCAGCCGGCGAGTTACTCCGGTTGCCCGAAGCACTTTTCCGTCGGCCCCCTCCCGAACCGGACGTGCGGCTTTCACCGCATCCGGCTCTCCAGTGGTTTATGTCTGCGATTGCGGTTTGATTCGCCCGTGGTGGATGTCCACGTGACACGTCCGACAGACCACGAGGGTCTTGCGCTTCCGCGCCGCCATGACTTGTACCCATTTGGGCTTTTCCCGTTGGCCTTTCACGTTCAGGTCGCGAAGTGCGCGTATGTGGTGGACCTCTACGTCCACCGTGGAGTCGCACATCTCGCATTTGTCCGCTTCAAGCCGTTTGATAAGCTCGTTGCGGTCAGTCCTGTACCGCTGAGGCTGCTGGTCTACTAGGACAGCCTGCCGATTCCGCTTCAGGGGTATGCCACCGAACTGCGTCACCTTTGGGCGTTTCCCATCGCCCTGTTCCTTGACCACCTTGAGGCAAACTCGTTCCCCATGCGCGGTATGCACGGTGCTCTTGTAGCGCCGTATGATTTTCCGGCATGTGGTCTTGTGCTTGGCCGCAAGGGTCTTGGCGAGCGACTGGCTCATAACCCATTGCAGCCTCCCGAAATGGGAGACGTTCACGGCGAGCCGGTAATACTCGACGACTCCCCGGAACTCCGACTGATACCTGTCCACGATGGAGTAGTCCTCGTCGTGGATTAGCACGCTGCGGTGAGTCGGTTCGCCGTTTTTCATGTAGGCTTGGCAGTGTTGTTCAATGACTTTGGCGGGAACTCGCAACCCGATTTGGCCGTTGACGCTACGCCGACCCCGGTGGTCGAGCTTGTCGTTGGCCTGTTGGTTCGCGAGTTCATAGCCGAGGAACTTGGCCGCCTGGCTGGTGGCGTGGGTTATGAGAGTTTTCTCCCTGGATAGCTCCAGCTTGAGCGAGTCGCGCAGGAATGTTTCCAAGGACTCCTTTATCTGCTCGGCTTCGGCCTTTGGCCCGATGAAGCCCAGTACGAAGTCGTCCGCGTAGCGAACGTATCGCAGCCGTCGGTAGCCGGGGTCGTAGGGGTCACTTGACGGCAGTTGCTGCATTTGCTTTCGCAGTTGCAGCGCCAACTCGTGATTCCCTGCTCGCCGGTGGTAGGCGGCCCGATCCATCAACAACCCGTATGGGCGGTTGCGTCTTCGCTCTGTGCCTCGGGTGTGTGCTGGTATCAGCATCGTTTCGACGTACTTGTCCAACCGGTCTAGGTAGATGTTGGCGAGGATGGGGCTGACGATGCCGCCTTGCGGGGTTCCGCTCAGCGTGCGGCCATATTTCCAACCCTCGACGTAGCCCGCTTTCAGTAGGTACTTGAGCAGGCGTAGGAATCGGTTGTCGTGAAGCTTCTCTCCGAGTACTGACAACAGGACATCGTGGTCGATGTTGTCGAAGCACCCTTTGATGTCGCCCTCGACGAACCAGCGGGTTCCCTTCCAGGTGTTGACCACGTCGCTCAGGGCGGTGTGGCATCCCCGGTCGGGCCGAAAGCCGTGGGAGCGGTCGGAGAACTGCGGCTCGTAGTAGGCTTCCAGAATCACCCGGATGACCTCTTGCAGCAGCTTGTCCGGCCCCGTTGGTATGCCCAAGGCGCGGGTCGTGCCGTTAGGCTTGGGAATGTTGACCCGTCGCACCGGCGTCCACCGAAACCGCTCGTAGCGCAAGGCTTCGATGATGCGGTCGATTTTGGCCAGTGACATACCGTCCATGGTCTCTGCGGTGACTCCCTTGGTCGTAGCCCCCTGGTTTGAGTAGATGCGACCGTAGGCCCGCAGGTAAAGGTTCCGGTTGTAAACCAGCCGATAGATGTTCTCCAGCGGCAATCCTCGTTCTCCGCGTTCGCGTATGACGTTCAGTACAGTTTCGGCATTTCTCATCCTGAGTACCTCCCTGTTGTATTCCGTCGAAACCACCTGCCCCCCTTCGCCATGTGGACGGCTTTCCCGTCCTCGGACTACTACGAGGGCTCCGTTGCCATAGGGGTCGCCCCCCGTAGGCAATCCCGCGTTCCGGTGACATAGGACGTTCTAGCGCGACTGTAGGTGCCCCGTTCGTTCCCTTGAATAGACCGCATCGGTCATCGTCCACTCATCGGAGGTGCACTGGTGCCCTTACATTCCAGTGCAAGGAGTGGCGCCGGGTTACAAGCGTTCTACCGGCGGGCGTTTTCAAACACCGACTGGGGACTGGGGTTCAGGCAATCCAGCCTTCACCGTATCGCGCGGGCCTTGCGGAACCAGCCCTACAACGCTTTGGGGCTGTAGCCGCTTTACCGACATGCTGTTGTCCCCCTAGTGGTTCAACGTTTTTGTATTGATGGGTAGAGTGACTTTAGCTTGATGCGCGCATCCTCGGTAGTGAAGCGCCAATCCACTCGTATCACATCCCGGTTGCGTTGATTCTGCCAAGCATTGACCTCGCCGCGCAGGATGTCTTGATTGGCAATCCGTCGGTCCAGGCACTGTCGAGCCAGCACACCGATCTCTATCTCCGCCATATTCAACCAACTCCCGTGTTTGGGAGTGTAGTGTATCTCCAGTCGCTCAGCTATACGCCTCGCCTCAGCAGGCTCGAATGCCTCGTATAGCGAGGACAGCTTGTGAGTGTTGAGATTGTCCATTACCAGCACGATCCGGTCTCTGTCAGGGTAGTCCTCGTCGACCAGTTTCTTTATCACATGCGCCCAGTCCACCTTCGTGCGACGCTCTCTGACCTCGACTCGGCGCCATCCGTCCAACGGTGCAAACAGCATGAACAGGCTGCTCACTCCATTGCGCTCGTATTCGTAGTCGTATGCCGCCGATAAGCCGGGCGCTGCGGGACGCGGCACTCGCGTCTCCTTGACTTGCTGTTTGCTCGTCTCATCCATGCACACCAGAACCTCATTCCCATCGTACGGCCGTTGGTAGACCTCCAGTACGTCTTCCATCGCGCACACAAACTCCGCGCTCTGACCGGGCGGGATGCACCAACTCTGCTTCAGCCACGGCTTCAGTTCGTTTTTTTTTGAGCGCCTGGCGAACCGTCTCGGTGCTAATGGTCCCGACTATCTCACACTCGACCAACTGGTCAGCCAACAGCTTCAGGGTCCAACTGGCACGCCCCTCCGGCGGTTCCCCGCAGGCCATCGCTATCAACCGTGCTTCACCTTCGCCGTCCAGTCTCTTTTGACGCCGACGCAGTTGCTTTTTGCGATTCAGCGCAGACTCGACCCCCTCCTCCACACAGCGCTTGCGTATTCGCTCGACCGTTGACTGTCCCACACCGAGCGCGCTGGTGATGTCCGCGTCCTTCATTCCCCCGTCCGAGCGTGACTCATCGCTCATCAGCAGAATGCGCGCATGGGTCTGTTTGTACGCCGCAGCCCGACCGCGTGAGACCAAGGCGTTGAGTTCCTGTTGTTCGTCGGTAGTCAGTCTGATACGGTACTTCTTGGTAGACATCATGGTTCCTCCTCGGTTCAACGTTACGATTGAACCCCCAAGAGGAACAATGACTATCATGGTATTCATTTCAATGATGTTGGACCACTAGTAGACCGAAATCTTTGAAATGAGGGGTAGCCGAGATTGGCGTGCTACGACGACAGGGCGGGTTTCAAACCCGCCCCTACCAAGCCGTAACCTCAGAACCCTTCAATACTAGGATGTTGGACCACTAGGCTTTCGCTTCAAGGTGGGTCGGTTGGCCCAGGGACTTCCTCCGAGTCCCTCTCGATTGGGTCGAGGATCCTATGCCGCGTCACGCGGCGCACAGGGGCTGAAAAGCTTGGCTTGGGCGAGGACGTCGTCGTAGTCGTCGACATCCTCGTTGGCTCCGATGGCGGGGATTTTGGCTCCAAGCTCTTTGGTCATGAGCTTGTGTCTGCGGTACCTGCTGTGCTTGTCATGCCAGGTCGGGGTGGTCATGGCTCTTCCTTTTTCGTCAAGCATGGTTTCCCTCCTTATTTGTTCTCTGGGTAAGTCGTGAGTGCCAATCATTAGGCCGCCATCCTGCCGTCCAGGGCGTCAAACTATCCTCCGCCGTCGGCGGCGGCTCGATCTCATCACCCGTTTCATCGCTTCCGGGGTGACGTAGGTCGGGGTGACGGTGCCCAGCTCCATATCCAGGTAGAGCCCCATGAAGGGACAGGTGCCTGCCACCATGCGGCGCGCCACCTGGAGCACCAGGGACGCCATCATCTGGTTGATGGTGGGGTCCTGGTCGGTGAGGTCGAGGGCCGCCGCGCAGTCGACATCCGGTGGGGTTGTCGGCACGGTGGTCAGCAGGTCTGGGCGCTGGAGGGTCGGCGCGGGCGCGAGGTAGCAGGTCTCGCCATCGAAGGCCGGTTCTTCCCATGCGTCCGGAGCGGCCACGTTTCCTATGAGGACCTGTCCCCAATTGGTGTCGTTACCTGAGTCGATGAGCCACTGGCACGGATCTGCTTGGAGGCAATCCGCCATGGCCCTTCGTGCGGCGGCGTTGTCGGCGCAGCCGATGATGAGCCCGCCGCCGTGGGCCGGGAGACCGGGATAGCCTCCTCCCTCAGAGTCGGACGCGGCCTCCCGAAAGGGGTAGATCGAGTATCCGATGGGCCAGTCGTAGGCTACTGCCAGCCGGTCGGCCAGGGCCAGGCTCTTGAATCTTCCCACATCCTCCTTGTAGAAGTGCTGCCGGAGCAGGTTGTGAGGCTCCACCCGGTCGTGGTCCACCAGGACGATGGTGGCCTCCCTTCCGGCAAAGAGTCGGCACAAGCCCTCGGCCACGAAACCCCCGGTGCCTCCGCAGCCCACGACTGTTATCCAGGGATTGTCGGTCAGGAATCGGTTGTCCAGGTAGTAAGGCATGGGTCAGTTACCTCCTCATAGATTGATTGGTCCTCTGAGTTGATCGCGGCTCTTCGCTCATTAACCGGACGCCCGAGTCTGGGCCGCCGAACACCTGCGGCCACTCCACCGGGGCGAAGTGGCCGTAGACTCCCACCCGGAGACTCAGCTCCGGCCAAGGGGTATCCAGCCGCCCCGCGACCCCGTACAAGCGGAAGCCCTGCTCGTCCTCGTTGTCGGTTGTAGAGAAGAAGGCGCGGGAGCTTCCGTGGGAGTGGAACTCAGCGACCACTACCGGCAGGGGGCCGGTAGGTGAGGGACGCGGCGGTCCCGCTCTGTTCCGGGACGACGACGCGGCAGGCGTCCCCCGTCCAGCGCACCGCGAAGAAACGCTCTGTGCTCGGGGCCTCTCGAAACCACCGCAGCCCCCACTCCAGCAGATATGCGGGGATGGGGCCGTGTGTCAGCGCCAGCTTCTCCGTAACCGGGGCCAGCCCACGTATCTCGCCGGGGGCGACCAGTACCCGCGCCGTCAGGTGGACGCTCTGGGACTGGACGTAGAGGCCGCCTGAGCCCAGCACGTAGTCGTACCCGATGCTCTGGACTCCGGTGAGGCCGGAGGGGTGGTTGACCAGGTATCCGACCGGCCTCGGTACGGCGCTAGCCGTAGCCCCGTCTCCCTTCGGAGACCGCCATAGCCTGGGCCACCGTACACTGCGGAACCAGGTCCTCAATCGGGTACTCAGTCTTTCCATCGAGCTCCTCCCATAGAGATTGCAGGTTGTCGGCGTGTCTCTTCGAGCGGTTCCGGGTGTCGCCTGTAAGCGAGAAGAAGGACTGGAAGAAGGACTCCGGTATCAGTCCTACCTCCTCGGGGGATTTGTGGCTCCCGGGGCAGGCCCTCCCGTCACCGAAGACGTTGAAGGCCGGGGCCCGGAACAGCTGCTGCTCCGGGTCTGCCGGACGGCTCTCTGCGGCGTAGACCCAGGGCGCCCGGCCCGGCGAGCAGACGAAGACCATGCCGGGCATGGGGAGCCGGAGCCTGGCGGGAGACGCGAACGCCTCCCGTTGCAGGGCCACCGGCCACACCCTCGGCGGCCGCCACAGGGCCACCACCTGGCCGGCCTCGCCCTGGTTCCACCAGAGCGTTTCCTTGGGCAGGAGCCCCGAGGAGAATCCCAGGTGCCGGGTGAGCGCGTTGGCTATCCCGTCCGCCGAGACGGGTCGTACCCAGCCGCCGCCCTTCTCGAAGCCGCGCAGCAGGATCGTTTCTTGGTACACCTCCAGCTGTATCTTGAGCTCGTCCCTGGGTGCCTCCATCTCGTCCGGCAGGGACCACAGGGTGGTTTTGGTATCTTCACTCATGTTCGTTTTCCTCCGCGTGTTGACTGGGGCGGTCTGGCCGCCCCAGGATGAAGTCCAGCATCTCGGCGAAGCGGCCGGGCAGGTCTTCCTCCAGCCAGTCGGCCAGGTTGAATGCCGAGTCGAGGACGGCTCTGGCCCTGCGCCACTCCTCGGTGGCCTGCTGGATGATCTCGTTCTCCCAAGGGTCGGCGAAGCCGTCGTAATACCCATCCTCGTAATTGCAGTCGAGGAAGAAGTTGCCGGTTTCGGCGTAGACCCAGGAGGCAGCCTGGACCGCCCCCTCGAACCTGGTCCCCCTGACCGCCTCCGTGAGGGCCTCCAGGGGTATGCCGCCTTCGGGTATCCTGAGCAGCGTGTCCTGCGGGATGTGGGCGGCGGCCGACTCAAGCCAGGCCACCCTGATCTCGTCGGGCTCCGTGTAGAAGGACTCGGGAGGTTTGACCAGCAGGGCCAGGGCCGAGAGCCCTTCCCGGTAGCCGTTCCACATCTCGTGCAACCCCTCGTAGCCGACCCCCTGTAGATCGTAGGGGATGCCCCTGCGGAGGGCTGTGAAGGCGGGCTCGTCCTCCTCGGAGAGGTAGTAGTCGAAGAACGGCGCGTAGAGGGGAAAGTGGCGCTGCTCGAATAGGTCAGCGAAGCGCTCCACCCTCTTTCGTCCGTCGCGGTCTGCGAGCGCCGCCTCCGCCTCCTGGGGAAAGAGGCGGCGCACCAGCCCCGCGAACCAGCTGTAGTCGTCGGCGTAGGCGACCAGCGCGACCAGCTCCCGCAGCAACGGCGGACGCCGCAGGAGCAGTTCGGGAGGATACCCTCCGGCGCCACCGTCGAGCTGTGGCTGGGCATCTCGACCGACGAGGCCATCCGGATACGAACGTCCCGCGACAGGTGGATACGCAATCGCTATCCCCTGATCGAATCGGGGATGTCGAGGCAGGACTGCCTGGCTTGGTGGGAGGCACGTTACGACAGGCCGCTGGAGAGGTCGGCCTGCGTCGGCTGCCCCTACCAGTCCCGCCGGAGATGGGTCGAGACGAAACGGCGGTTCCCAGAGCTGTTCGACGAGGCGGTCGAGATCGACTCGAACATGCGGGGCAGCCTGGCCTTCGCCAAGGAGCCCTACTTGCACCCCCGGCGGATACCCCTTGCCGAGGCTGTGAGTCTCGATGAGAAGCAGCTGGGACCCGACCAGCATCGTGACGGGTTCGGCAACGAGTGCGAGGGGCACTGTGGGCTCTGACGCGGACAGCCTCAATCGGCGCAGCGGCGCTCGTGTCAACTCAAATAAGAATGTTACCGAAGGGGCAGATTTTTCGACAGTTCACTCAAATGAAAATGTTACCGGGAGGCCGGCCTCACTCCTTTCTCCAACGGCGGTTTGCTTAAGCCCGAATCCACCGACGGACAGGGATGGACGACGTGAGGACAGCGGAAGGGGGTGAGGGAGTTACAGGCGTGATGATCCGGGCTCGAATTTGGGTAGACGGGAGGTTGGCGGGCGGTCTGCAGGCGCTTTTGGGGGCACCGATGGCGGCCTACAGTGGCTGTGGCGAGCCAGATGGCGGGATAGGACACGGCAAGAGGCGCTCGCGGACTGGGCTGGCGCGAGTTTGCGGGGACGTTGGGTTGGCTGGTGGGTCAGTGGCGGACGGGCTCCGTCAGGCTGGGAGTGGAATGGCTCGCAGTCGGGCCAGGGCGCGGCTGAACTGCTCCTCCCAGGGCCAGCGCCGGGGAAGCTGCAGGGTCAATCGGCGTGCCGAGCGGGTGATCCGTCCGGCCAAGGCAAAGACCCGTCGTCTGAGGGTCTTGGTGGTCACGATCTGCTGACCCAGGCCGATGCGGGCTGTCCAGCGGGCCAGGTTGTGCGCCATCACCTGTACCGCCAGCCAGGCGCCGTTGGCGGCGAAACGGCCCGAGGGGAGATGGTTCAGCCCCACGCCGTACTTGAGGTCGCGTATCGCATTCTCGATCTCGGCGTGACGGCGATGATCGGCCTCCAGTTCCAGCGTCTCCCCGTCCCGGTCGGTGATGAAGCCGTGATAGCTGTAGGTGGCGAAGAGAGCCAGTTGAGAACAGGGCGCCGGCTTCACCCGCCGGACGATGAGCCGTACCGGCGCGGCGTCCGCCTCGGCCTGGAACGGGGTGTAGGTGGTCTCGGCCACATCGGCGGCGCCGTCCATCCAGTAAGGAATCGGCGTCCAGCCATCTTCGGGTATCGCCTCGATGAGATTCCGCAGGCGGGCGCGCTGGCGGATGGCGATGGAGAAGCGGACATCCATCCGGCGGCAGACGGCGACCACGGCGTGGGTATAGAAGCCGCTGTCGGCCCGCACCGTGAGTTGGCCCCTGGCTCCGCAGTAGCGCACCCGCCCCACCGTTTCACGCAGGAAGTGGGCAGCGCCGCGGGCGGTGTTAGCCCGGCCCTCGCGCAGGCGGGCCATCAGCACGTCGCCGGTGCCGGCGGCGACGGCCAGCAGCGGGTGATAGCCCCGCGCACCGGTGTAGCCGTGGTGGCGGGCACCCTCCTTGGCCAGTCCGTAGGTCTCGCAGATCGTCGAATCAAGGTCGATGGTGAATGGTGCGTCGCCGGGTCCGGCACCGGCCTTCCAGACCCGGGCCAGCAACTCGCGGCTCACCCGGTCCAGTTGGCGGACATGGCCCCACCTGAAGCTGCGCAGGAAGGTGCCCAGGGTGGAGGGAGCCTTAGCCGTGAAACCGAGCACGCGGGCGGTCCCGCCGGCGCGCAGCACATCGGCGTCGTCGATGCAATCTCCGCCGGCTAGGGCGGAGGCCACCAGGGTCATCATCTTGTCGCCGGTGTTCGCCCGGCCCGGCGCGCCGCCGAGGTCGAGGTGCTTCCGGAGGAGTTGGGGCAGGCCAAGGCGCAGGGCGAGGGTGGCGGGAAGGATCAGCCCGGCATTGGCCACCAGGCGGTGGTCGTCGAAGGCGATTTGGATGCGGTCGGGGTGGTTACGTGGTAGCATCTATCGGGTGCTCCTTTTCTGGGACCGGTTTTCTGTTTCAAAACCATTATCCCAGATTCAGAGGCGCACCCTTTTGTTTCTTCAGCAGGCCTCCTACACGCCGTCCTTCGGTGGATTAGGGCTTAGAAACCTGGGGGGTCCTTTCCCTGAGCCCGGGACAGACTAGAGGGATCGAGCTAGGCTCTCCCAACGGTCGCCCAAGAGGGATGTTCCACAAAGGCCGGAGTGCGTCTGCGCTTCGACCTTTCCAAGTGACGCTTGGAGTACATCCACGCGCTCTGACCGTCTCCCTTTGCCTGCGGTGTAGCTGAGACAGCTAGGTCGCAGCTTCGACACGCGCTGGTCTGCCATTTGCATCGCAGGCTGGCCGCTTCGCGTCTTCGCAGCTTCCCCAGAGTCGGCGCTCCATATTGACCCTGGTCGAGCTGTGCCCTTCTCTCAATGCGCCGTCCTGTGACCTTAAGTCGTAGGCGGGCCACTTCCCCGTCGTAGCAGATCCCCAGAACTCGCGTTGCGACGAAGAGACCCTGGCCGAGCTGCGTTCGATGCGCGGACCAGGCCGGGGACAAGTCACGCTGCGTTCACGTGAGGCATCCCACCGTGGGCGGAGTGTGTCCATCGACAGTCAACCCAGTAGCGAAGACCCGCGCCACGGATGCCGGCGCGGGCAATACACATTAAGGAGGTGCGTATGCACACGAGGGAAGGTGGCCGCAGGGTTCAGGAGATCGCCGTCAGGACCGTGAGGTTCCTGCGGCGGCGCAAGCGGCTGGGAATAGCCCTGGTAATGGTCGCCCCGCTGCTTCTCGGCATGGGCCCGGAGCTGTTCGTCCTGAACCTGCTGGGCCTGGGCATCGGGTTTCTGTTCATTCGCAGCCAGGTGCGAAGACGCAAGCAGGGGCGCGAGCACCGGCTGTGGCTGGAGCGCCGCGCCGAACGGGATGAGTGGGAGCATCAGCGCAGGCTCAAGCGCCGGGAGCGGGAGGCTGCCGAGAACCCAGGGTAGCTCTCTGCCCCAGGACGAAGTATGGCGGTGCGGGCGTTTGGGCTCGCGCCGTCTTTTGTTTTGACGACCGAAGGCATTTCAAAATTGAAAGGAGATCAGAGATGACGACGCAAGTAAGGAGCATAGGGACGGTAGGAAGGATGGGAGCAGCCCGGCAGCCCAGCCTGGAAGAGCTGGTGGACCGGCTGATGGCAGCGCTGTTCCCGGAGCAGGAGGAGCCGACACAGACCGTGGCTCGCAGCGTCCACGACGCGCGGCGGCTGCGGCAGACCGGCGACCTGGACGGGGCGCTGGCTATCTTCGCCGGTGTGGACACGGGCAAGGCGGAGACGAGGGACGCTCGGTAGGCCTACGCCGAGTGGCTCGACCTGGTGAAGCGCAGGTTCGGCGAGAACGAGCCGGTGCTCTACAGCCAGGGCAAGGGCAGGGCTGCGGCCCTGTCCCCCAGGGACGACGGAACCCTGGAGGTCCTGGCGGTGCTAGGGATGCGCTGGCAGCCGGGCAAGTTGCTGTCCAGGCGCAGCCTGCGGGGTCTCAGAACCATGGGAGGTGAGTCATGGTCATAGCCAATGGACATGTGGACCTGGACGAGGAGTTGGACCCGAGCGGTACATGTGCTTGGCGGTCTTGGCCGCTGTCTCCGTGCGTAGTGACTGGGGTCTTCGACCGCCTTGTCATTGTCCAGCGGGGCATCCAGGCTGTCGCCGCCCTGGTCACCCAGGATATGCAACGGGTTACCCAAGTCAAGGGTGTCGCGGTCGGCGTCGGTGCACTTATCCGACGCTGCAACCGGCTGGAGGCTGCGGTCGTGATTGCGCTGTCGCTGACCGGCGTTGGCGAGGTCTTCGCACCAAGTCTCGTCGGCCTCGGCATAGGCGCTCTGGCGTGCTTGCGGTTCTTCGGGCGCACCTCGGCAGGAAGGTTCCTTCGCCGCTGACAACGGGGCCTCTGGGCCATCCACAGCCTGTCCCAATTTAGAAGGGTCGTCTCTTCGAGGCGGCCCTTCTTCTTTGCCCGCAAGCGGGCGCAGGTCAAAAACAACACAACGCAAAGGAGGACGGAACGATGACGACAGCAACATTGGTGAATGGTACTCGGACGATGGGGACGGGGGCCCTTGAGACTGAGCTCAGGGCTGCTGCGAGGCGTCGCGGGCTCACGATGAGGGAGCTTGCGGCGAAGATGGGTGTGAGCCCGGGTTACCTGTCGGTGTTTGCCACGGGGCGTACGCCGTGGACTCCGAAGATGGGGGACAAGGCTGCGGCGGTGTTGGGAGAGGTTCCCGGGCAGGGGGTTGTCTGTCGGCAGGTAGGTGTGGTGAGTGGGGAGAGCAGCTACATCCGGGAGCGTGCCCGTGCCCTGGGCATGAGTATGCGGGACCTGGCAGAACGTGTTGGAGTCTCTTACGGCTACATGTCCCAGGTGTCCCGTGGCCGCGGGAACATGGGCGTGAAGGTCCAGGCGCGGGTCGAGTCGGCCTTGGAGGCCCCGGCGAAGGTTGCGCCCGCGAAGTGTGCTGGTGTTGATCGTGAAGTTTTGTGGGGCCGGATGGACTCTCACGGGCTTAGTCAGAACGAGGTTGCCCGTCGAGCCGGTGTCAGCTCCGCTCACCTCTCCCAGATCATGAACGGCAATTCCAGCCCGTCGGCGGGTGTTCTGAAGAAGCTGCATGGAGTCCTGTTCCAGCGGTCGAAGGCAGAGGAGCGGGTCATGCCTGCCGAGGTGAAGGTGTTGGGCTGGCGGAAGGGTGTGCGGACCGGGATGGTGGTGCGCGGCGCCGGCGGGGGTGGTGGCACGGTTGGAGGCGACGCTATACGGGTTGGCGGCCGTGTGCCCTGGGGTGCGGTCGCTGAATACGCCTATCGCGCGGGGTACGACGGCAGGGGTCGGGTGTCGGTGACCCACGTTGTTGAGAGGGGCTATTCGGGCATGTTGACGCAACCCGAGCTTGAATAGTGCTTGGTCAAATGTTGCAAGGATGTGACCACCAGTGTCGAGTCTCGTGGGATGATGGTGTACCGGGCCTGAAGGCCAGGCCCGGTACACAGATACAAGGAGGTGGATCATGGCTAATGCAGAGTACCGGTCGGAGGCTACTGGCATCCAGGAGGTCGAGCTTGTCTTGCTCTCTACGCCCAGCGAGCAGGCTCAGCTCGGAGAGGACGGAGAGGTCTTCGCCAGGTGCTACGGCATGGTAAGGACGTGGGGTCTGGTGAAATTCGAGGTGGACCTGCCCGTGGAGTTCAGCCCGTCGCTGCTCCGCGTTGGCATGAAGCAGCGTGCCCTGGTCAGCTGGGCGCCTGTCCCGGTGGACGGGGTTCCGCAATTGGGGCTGCGGGTCGTTGACGTTGTGGGGAATTGTGACGGAGGACAAGCGTGGTTTGGGGCCTGGTCTTGGAGTGGTCGTGCGGTGATCTGAGTGCGGATACCGGGGCAACGAGGCCCTCAGCCTGCCTATACCGGATACGGGGACACCGGGGCGACGGTCGAGCCCGGACTTGGAAACACCCACCGCGAGGAGGCGCTGGTCGGCGCAGAGCCTTGACCGCTGAGCAACTGAGGGGGAGGTCGCTGCCAAGTTTGGCGGTGGCCTCCTCTTCCCTCATCTGTATGGGTGCTTTTCTGCGCTTCTGGGGCCTTCCTCCGATGCCCATGTATGTTGACCTTACTTGTTGTCTGAAACACGGTTGCATAGCCGGCCGGCACCACCTGTAAGCCTCCAATTCCTGCTTTCAAGAGGTCTTGCGTGACGGCACTCGCATGAATTCCTAATGGGGTCATTCTATTGACTGTATCTGGTTAGTGGCCTCAGCCCATTGACAAAAGAACATCCGTTCTCTATCATTTCTCCTTCCAACGTTCTTTTCCGAATTAGCGTACCAAGGAGGCACCTTGAGGGTAGCCTGTGTGCTCGTCACCCACCTGCGGGCCAAGGTCGAACTGCGAAAACAGCCCCGCCTTGCGGACCGGCCCGCCGTCATCGTGGACCGCTCCAAGGGCAGGCCCCTGGTCGTCGACACCTTCCCAGCAACCGCCGGTGTATCTGCGGGGATGACCCTGGAGCAGGCCCTATCCCATCACCTGAGCACCGTCGTCCTCGAAGCAGACGAGCCCTCGTATCAGAGGGAGTTCCGCCGTATGCTCGCTTCTCTCCAGGGCATTAGCGACCGGGTGGAAGGAGCGGAGCTGGGCACAGCCTACGTGCGCCTTGACGGTCTGGAGGGCATGTACGGCGGCGATGCCCGGCTGGTCAGCGCCCTGCTCCACTCTGTACCCGAGTACCTCCATCCACGGGTAGGATTGGGAGAGGGCAAGTTTCCCTCCTTCGTCGCAGCCCGGGTAAGCAGGACCCAGGGGGCCACCAGGGTTCCCTCGGATGCGGTGTCATTTCTTGCCCCCCACTCCATCGGCCTGCTCCCTCTTGCTTCTCATGTGAAGGACAAGCTGCACCGCTTCGGGCTCCATACGATGGGGGACGTAGCTTCCATGAGAGCCGACTCTCTAGTAGACCTGTTCGGTCCTGTAGGAATGAGGGCGTGGAGCCTCTCTCGGGGCATCGACGACACTCCTCTCATTCCCCTGAAGTACGAGGAGTCCATCGTTGAGCACACCTCGCTGCCCTTCTCCTCCACCTCGATGGAGCTTCTTCAGACGGCGGTGGACACTCTCCTGAAGAGTGCCTACTCTCGGCCCCAGATGCGGGGCCGGTATGCGGGAAAGGCCGTCCTCTCCTGCATCCTCGATCGGGCTCCCTCGTGGGAGAGGCCTATCAACTTCAAGGAGGCCGTTGGGGACTGGGAGAGGGCTTCTCGCATCATCAGGGGCCGGATGGAGTCCGACCGTCCCCAGGCCCCCGTTGAGGAGATGGCCCTTTCCCTCTCCAACCTCTCCTCCGGTGCATCAGGGGTGCAGATCGGACTCTTTCGCGATGTTCAGAGGGACCGGCATCTGCGGCTTCTCGAAGCGGACCGGCAGCTCCAGGCCCGCATGAACGGCAACCACGCCCTGTACAAGGTGGTGGATGTCGCCCCCTGGCATCCCGCCCCTGAGATGCAGGCCGTGCAGGTCCCCATCGACCCTTCGGCAAGGGACGGCATGAAGCCCCTCTCCCTGCCAACACCTGTAGCGGTCCAGGAGGGGCCGGATGAGCAGCCCGTGGCGGTGCGCCTGGGCAGACGCTGGCAGCAGGTGTCCCATATCGACGACCTGTGGAGCTTCGACCTGTGGTGGATGCCCACACCGATGAGCCGCACCTACTTCCGGGTGAGTTGGGCGGATGGGCGGCAGGTCACCCTGTTCCGAGACCAGAGGGAAAACTGCTGGTATCAGCAGGGCTCCTAGGTCGGGTTGGTCTCCTGTGGAGGGTGGATACGTCGAGCTGCACGCCAAGAGCTTCTACTCCTTTGGAGAGGGGGCCTCCCACACCCACGAGCTCCTGGCCCAGGCTAAGGAGCTCGGCTACGCTGCACTGGCCCTGACCGACACCAACCTGTGCGGGGCGCTGGAATTCTCCCGTTTGGCGGGCAGCCTGGGCATCAAGCCCATCACCGGAGGGGAGCTGACCCTTAAAGACGGTTCGAGATTGACCCTTCTCGCGAAGACGCGGCGGGGATACGCCAACCTGTCGAAGCTCTTCACCCTGGCCAACGGCGTGGACCGCAGGGAGCCGCGCCTTGACCCTGCCCACCTACCCGCCCATGCGGAGGGGGTGATTGTCCTGGCTGGAGGACGAGACGGGCACCTCGCCAGGCTGGCGGTGGAGGGCCGAGGTGAGAATGCTAGTGACCTGCTGAAGTCATACCTGGAGTGGTACGGCCCCGGCTCGGTCTACGTGGAGCTCCAGCAGAATTTCCTGAAAGGGGACACCGCACGCAACCGTGCGCTTGCCGGTCTAGCCAAGGACCTGAGCGTACCCCTGGTTGCCGCCAACGACGTCCACTACCACTCCCCGGAGCGTTACCGGCTCCAGCACGCTCTGGTTGCCGCCAGGCGCAACACCACCATCGAACAGGCGCTCCCCTTCATCAGGCCCAACCATCATCTCTCCCTGAAGCCCCCGGCCCAGATGGAGCGGCTGTTTCGGCAGTATCCAGAAGCACTCGCCAACACCCTCCGTATCGCCGAGCAGTGCGCCTTCGACCTCAGTTCCGACCTGGGCTACACCCTGCCGGAGCCTGCGGTGCCCGAGGGCTACACCGCCGAGAGCTACCTGAGACGGCTCTGCTCCGAGGCGGCGCTACGGCGCTACGGCTCCATGTCCAAGGGGTGTCAAGGGCGGTGTGAAAACGTACCAGCGGGGCGGAGCAAAACTGTACCACTGAACGCCGTAGAATGGGCATCAAGGTTCGTGGGGCGTTGGAGATCAGGCTCAGTCAGATAGCTGGCGGCCAGAAGTCTTCTTGCTGTGCTTGAGTCGGTAGCTGTCCCCGTTCATCTCCAGGATGTCGACATGGTGGGTGAGGCGGTCGAGGAGAGCTCCGGTCAGCCGTTCAGAGCCGAACACCTCGGTCCACTCGACGAAGGGCAGGTTGGAGGTCACCAGGACCGATCCACGCTCGTAACGCTGGCTGAACACCTCGAAGAGGAGCTCGGCGCCAGTCTTGGACAAGGGCACGAAGCCCAGTTCGTCGATGATCAGAAGCTTGAGTCGTGCGAGCCTTCTCTGCAGGTTGAGCAGACGCCGTTCGTCCCTGGCCTCGATCAGCTCGTGAACCAGAGCAGCGGCGGTGGTGAAGCCCACGGACAGTCCCCTCTGACACGCAGCCAGACCGAGACCGAGGGCGATATGGGTCTTGCCGGTGCCACTGTTGCCGAGAGCGATGACGTTGTGGGGGCGCTCGATGTACTCGCATCGTGCCAGCTCCAGAACCAGAGCCTTGTTCAGGGACGGCATAGACAGGAAGTCGAAGGTGTCGAGGCTCTTGGTCGTCGGGAAGCGGGCTGCTTTGATCCGACGTTCCACCATGCGATGGTGACGGTCGATCAGCTCCAACTCCGATAGTCGCAGCAGGTAGTCCGGATGGTCAGCTCCCTCACTCGCACACTGGGATGCCAGCTTGTCGTACTCCCTCAGGAACGTGGGGAGCTTGAGTTGCTTGAGGTTGTGTTCGAGCAACATCGTGGACTTGTTGGTCATGACCGGCTCCCCGCCAGGAGAGCCATGTAGTCCCTGGTCGAGGTTGTTGCAACGTTGGTCCTGGGCAGATACGGGTACAACTCCATGTCGAGTCTAGGCGGTCGACCCTCGATCCTGCACAGCACCAGGTGCTTGACAGCATCGAAGCTCACAGCCCCGAGTCGAATGGCGTCTCGTACGGCGTCGTGGACTTCTTCCGGCTGGAAGTTCTCCATCAGTCTGAGCACCTGCACGAACTCCCTCTTTCCTCGCTTGCCCATCCGAGACTCCAGCAGCCGCCGCAACACTCCGAACTCCTCGGGCAACTCCCATCCAACCAGCGGCGCCGCCTGATCCAATGCCCTCGTCTTCTTCTCAAGGAGCGGCAGGTAATGGAGAGGGTCGAAGACGAAGTCGTCTCGATCGTAGGACCGCCGATGGCGGGCGATGACTTCAGCGCCACAGCTGATCACAACCTCATGTACATATCCGCGGACCACAACGTCCCGATGACCGTAGGCCACCGGGACCGAATAGTCATTGGTCCGGTATCTGACCAGGGACAGAGAACTGACCCTCGTCGCGTGCTTGTCGCTGGCGTCGTACGGTACGGCCGGCAGAGGCAGCAACTTCTCCAGGTCCCGCTCCAGCCGTTCTCCTATCGTCTCGTTGTGGCCGCGGAGTCGATCTTCGAACCGTCTGAGGCAGTGTTGCTCCAGATGAGCATTGAGGGCATCGAAGCTCTCGAACGATGGAATGGGCACCAGGAAGTTCCGGCGGACATAGCCGACCAGACCTTCTACTTTGCCCTTATCGTTCCCTTTGCCTGGACGGCCGAACCGGTCCTCGAACAGGTAGCGGGACTGAAGCTCGGAGAACACCCTGGTCCGCTGCCGGCGACCATCTCCCAGAATTCTGGCTACCGCGAGCGTGGTGTTGTCGTAGAGGATGCTCTGAGGCACTCCGCCCAGGAACGCGAAGGCGGAGACGTGTCCGTCGCAGAATGACTCCGTCGTCTCGGCGGGATACGCCTTCACATAGCACCCGTCGCTGTGAGGGAGGTCCAGGGCGAAGTAGTGGGCTTTGCGTTCCACTCCGCCGATGATCACTCGAGCTTCGCCGTAGTCGCACTGGGCATGTCCCGGAGGGTGGGACAGAGGTAAGAACATCTCGCGGGTATGACGACGGCGTTCTCGAACGTAGTCTTTGACTATCGTGTACTTGCCGGGGAAGCCGTGTTCGTCTCTGAGCCGTTCGTAGATACGCTTGGCGGTGTGACGCTGCTTCTTCGGTGAGCTCAGATCCTGCTCCAGGATCTGGTCCATCACACCCTTATATGGATCGAGCTTCGGTCTGCGAGCCGGTCGTTGCCGTCGATACCCTGGGGGCACGGAGTACTCGAGCATCTTGCGCACCGTGTCCCGGTGTAGCCCGAACACTCGGGCCGCCTCTCGGACGCTCATCCCTTCGACGAAACAAGCCCTGCGAACTCGCAGGTACATCTCCACCTTGTACATCCAATCCACCTTCAATCAGGTTCGGTCGTTCCTGATTGAAGGCGACAGGCGGTACAGTTTTCAAGCGCCACATCTCAGCGCTCGACCGCCCAGGTGGTACATTATCTCTCCGCCCTTCACACATCTTGTCGCCGGTGTTCGCCCGGCCCGGCGCGCCGCCGAGGTCGAGGTGCTTCCGGAGGAGTTGGGGCAGGCCAAGGCGCAGGGCGAGGGTGGCGGGAAGGATCAGCCCGGCATTGGCCACCAGGCGGTGGTCGTCGAAGGCGATTTGGATGCGGTCGGGGTGGTTACGTGGTAGCATCTATCGGGTGCTCCTTTTCTGGGACCGGGTTTCTGTTTCAAAACCATTATCCCAGATTCAGAGGCGCACCCTTTTGTTTCTTCAGCAGGCCTCCTACACGCCGTCCTTCGGTGGATTAGGGCTTAGGATCGAGTGGTAGGCCGCGTCTCGCGTAAGCTCGTGGCGAAAGGCGTACTCCAAGTCCGGGACACGCGCGCCCTCGCGGATCAGTTCGACCCGCTGGAGGGTACTAAGCTGCCGATCGAGCGCCGTAGCGGTGTCGGATACGAGCTCGAGCACCTGATAGTAGAAACTTCTGCCGATAACCGACGCGAGCTGAAGAGTCTTGCGTGCCTCCTCTTCCAAACGGTCGAAGCGTGATACCAGTAGCGCCTGAAGGCTGCTCGGTATGTCGATGCTGTCCACTCTGGTGGTGGCCCGCCAACGCATACCCGTGTCATCCTGGACAACAGCGCCGCTGTCGATAAGCGTCCTGACGATCTCCTCGACGAAGAAGGGATTGCCATCAGCCTTACCAAGTATCAGACGTCGCAGCTCGTCAGGCATGTCGGCGACCGCCAACAGGTTGTTTACAAGAGCATCGCTGTCGTCGTCTGATAGCGGGCTCAGCATCAGCTCCGTGTAACGATGGGGATAGTCGGCTTCCGCCGCCTGCTTGATCTTCCAGCCCGCCGATTGGCGCTCCGGCCGAAGCGCGCATAGGAAGAGGACCGGCGCCTCCTCGGATAGCTGGAGGAGGTGCACTAGAAGCTCGACGGAAGCAGGGTCCGCCCAGTGGATGTCGTCGAAAACCACGACACCAGGGCGTTCGTTCAGCACCGCTTGCCAAAACCGGAGCACAACGTCGAAAATTTCGTTCTTGACCGCCTGGCCTTCGAGCTGAGTCTCGTCCGGGCCCGGCCCGGCGGTCGACAGCAGCTCCAACGCACGAGCCAGAAGCGACTGCGCCTCAGGCTGAAGATCGCCGTTCGTGGCGATCTTTTCCCGGATTACGTCGGCTGAATCGCCTTCCTCTGCTCCGCATATCTGTCGCAGTTGCTGGAGGAACAGGCCATAAGGACGGCTGCTGTCGTAGGAGACGCCTCGAGTTTCTGTCCACGTGAGAGAAGGGCTTGCGTCCTGCCAACTCTGGCGGGTTTCTTCGATCAGACGGCTCTTTCCTAAACCTGCTTCACCCATCAGGGAGACGACGTGCCCCCGGCCTTCTCTCACTTCGTCCAGAATCGTCCTGAGCGTCTCGGTCTCGGCAGATCGGCCGATCACGGGGGATGACAGGCCCTCGATGCCCCTCAGGCGACCGGGTTGAGCTTTGCGACCTGTCACCCGGTAGCTGAGCACCGGCTCGGTCTTGCCTTTGACTTCGATCGAGCCTATCGGGTCCAGGTCGAAGAGCGGTGAGACAAGAGCGTAAGTACTCTCCGATATTTGAACGGTGCCGCGCTCCGCGGTCTGCTCCATGCGAGACGCCACGTTGACCGCGTCGCCCATCGCCGTGTATTCGCCAGCGGCCTGAGTCCCAACGTCCCCTACTACGACCGGACCCGTGTTAATGCCAACGCGCACGTCGAAGTCGAGACCGTAGTCTTGTTTGATGCTCTCGCGGAAAGGCTCGATGCCTTCGACGATTTCGAGGCCCGCCATCACAGCGCGCTGAGGGTCCTCCTCATGGGCCGTCGGGGCTCCGAAGAACGCGAGAATGGCATCGCCCATCAGGCGCGCCACTGTGCCTTCGTACCTCTGGACCGGCGCAATGAGGAACTCGAAGGCCTCGTTCATGACCTCGGTCCACTCTTCGGGGTCTAGCTGCTCCGCCATGGCCGTGGAGCCAGCGACGTCGCAGAATAGGACCGTGACGATGCGGCGTTCGCCTTCGACGCCCCGGCGAGTCCCGGCCCGGCCGGAGACGACTGCCTCCGGACCCGCTGTCTGGCTGTCCGAGTCGACCATTTTCAGCTGCTTCCTATGACGCGACGTAGACCTCGTCGACGTAGCACCATGCCCAGGTCTCCCTCGGATTGATGGCCTTAATGATCGGATGCCCGGTTTCGCGGTGGTGATCTATCATGTGGTGGCCCTTTGCGCCGTCGCAGCACCCTACGAAACCGCACACCGTGCAATAACGCGCGTCTGGGTAACTGTCGCCCGCCGCGATGCACTGGTCGCAACCTCTGGAGGCCGGCTTCACGTCAGTTATCGTGTCAAGATGAGTACATTCAGCGGTCTCGTTCATCTTTGGGTCCTCCTTGGCGCCGCTGTGAGCGCATGTCGCCTGGCCTATCCACGGGCGCTTCACAACGTTGTCCCACACCGCGTCCTGTAAGTCAAGGGTCGCACGTTCGAGGCAGCCGCGTCACCTCCGCTAGGGCGGGTCTGTGACCCGCCCTAGCGGCGTTGGCCGAATGCACGGGCAATGGGCGTCCATGAGTCAACGTTCCGCGAGCGACGTGACGAAAGAGGGCGGGTCTGTGACCCGCCCTAGCGGCGCTGGCCGAACGCACGGGCAATGGGCGTCCATGTGTCAACGTTCCGCGGGCGAAGTAACGAAAAGAGGGCAGGTCTGAGACCTGCCCCTACCCTCTGCCGAGCCGCGTCACCTCTGGTAGGGGCGGGTCTGTGACCCGCCCTAGCGGCGCTGGCCGAACGCACGGGCAATGGGCGTCCATGTGTCAACATTCCACGGGCGACGTAACGAAAAGAGGGCAGGTCTGAGACCTGCCCCTACGAGATGCCCCAAGGCCTACCACTTTTTACCGCACGCCGATTCTCTCTGCTAGTATTGGTTCGACTGAAGCCATACCTAACGCATGACCCTGGGGGATCACGTGGCCTTGAGTGCCGAGCCGCTTTTCAAGGGGTTGCCACACGATCCGGCAACCCTCGTCGAACGCTATCAGAGCGTAAGGCGTGTTACCGAAGACATCTGCACTCCGCTAGCCACTGAAGACTACGTTATCCAGGCCGCACCGGAGGCGAGCCCCGCCAAGTGGCACCTCGGGCACGTATCGTGGTTCTTCGAGTCTTTCGTTCTCGGCCCTCATCTGAAGAGCTACCAGCCTGTCGACGCCAATTACCGCTACATCTTCAACTCCTACTACAACAGCGTTGGCCCGCAGTTCTCCCGGCCGGCCCGGGGACACCTCTCCCGGCCGACCGTAAAAGAAGTCTATGAGTATCGAGACCTTGTCGATGAATCGGTAATCGCGCTAATCGAGACGACGGGGCCAGACGAGCTTCCAACCCTGGGATCGCTCCTCGAACTAGTGGTCCAACATCCTAGTATTGAAGGGTTCTGAGGTTACGGCTTGGTAGGGGCGGGTTTGAAACCCGCCCTGTCGTCGTAGCACGCCAATCTCGGCTACCCCTCATTTCAAAGATTTCGGTCTACTAGGTCTCAATCACGAACAGCAACACCAGGAGCTCCTGGTTACCGACATCAAGTACAACCTCTCGGTCAATCCCTTGCGCCCCGTCTTCCAGCCAATCGACGAACCGGAATCGGCCGAACCCGATCCCGTGCACTGGATAGGCCTGGATCCTGATAAGCACCTAATCGGACACGATCGCGATGGATTCGCGTTTGACAACGAGTGGCCGAGGCACCAGGTCATTACGGCGCCCTTCCGGCTGGCCTCGCGCCTCGTGACCAATGGCGAGTTCGTGCAATTCATGGAGGACGGCGGCTACCGTTTGCCCGACCTGTGGTTGTCAGATGGGTGGAAGACCGTCCAAGAGCGACGCTGGAACGCGCCCCTTTACTGGGAGAACCTTGAGGACGGATGGTCTTCGTACACCATGTCCGGAATGCGACCCGTCGACCCTGGGCTTCCAGTCGCGCACGTAAGTTATTACGAGGCCGACGCCTTCGCCCGATGGAGCGGCCGACGACTACCTGCGGAGCACGAGTGGGAACATGCTGCCACCCAAGAGCCAATCAGCGGCAATTTCCTCGAATCGGGTCTCTTGCGCCCGGTGGCGGCACCTGCCGATAAAGACGCCTTTCAGCAGCTACACGGCAACCTGTGGGAATGGACGCAGAGCCCTTATGTGCCGTATCCCGGCTTTCGACCCCTAGAGGGTGGACTGGGCGAATACAATGGCAAATTCATGGTCAGTCAGATGGTGCTTCGCGGAGGCTCCTGCGCAACGCCCCAGTCCCATATCCGCCCAACGTATAGGAACTTCTTCCCGCCGGAAACCCGATGGCAGTTCAGCGGCATCAGACTAGTGGTCCAACATCCTAGTATTGAAGGGTTCTGAGGTTACGGCTTGGTAGGGGCGGGTTTGAAACCCGCCCTGTCGTCGTAGCACGCCAATCTCGGCTACCCCTCATTTCAAAGATTTCGGTCTACTAGCCGACGACGCGTAGGTGCCGGCTAAGCAATCCATGGCGGCAATTCAACACTCGACAATCGACTCCTATCTCGGCACCGATTCGGCCCGTGCCACTCTCCGCGAGGAGATCCGAAATGGGCTGACGAGTTATCCCAAATCGCTCCCTCCGAAGCTCTTTTACGATCGCGCGGGATCGGCGCTCTTCGACCGGATAACCGGGCTCCCGGAATACTACCTCACGCGCGCCGAGCGTCGACTCATCGCATCGGCGGGCGCCGAAATCATTGGCGCTGACTCAGCCCGACGAAATCGTTGAGCTGGGTGCCGGATCGACCGCGAAGGTGCAGTCCTTGCTCGAAACGTCGAACGGCCGCCGTCGAGTCAGCAGATACGTGCCCTTCGACTTCGACCCAGGCGTCGTCGAGCAGGCTGTTGAAACCATGAGTGACGCGTTTCCTGACATCCGTAGTGACGGCGTCATCGGCGATATGGAACGGCACCTCGACCGGTTGCCACTTGTCCATGGCCGGAGGATGATCGCGTTTCTCGGCAGCACCATCGGCAACCTCCACGCCGAGCAGAGGCTGGCGTTCCTCGCCGAAGTACGCCGGCTCCTCTCGCCGGGCGATCACCTGCTGCTTGGGGTAGACCTCGTCAAGGACACGTCGATCGTCGAAGCGGCCTACAATGATTCCGAGGGCGTGACCGCAGCATTCAACCGCAACGTTCTGAACGTGGTCAATGAAGCGGCGGGCGCCGACTTCGACCCCGACGCCTTCGATCATCGCGCTTTCTACGACAGCGACACTGATCGCATGGAGATGCATCTCGTCTCGACGGAGTCTCAGACGGTCAAGCTTCGAGACTTGGCGCTGGTGATTCGCTTCGAACACGGTGAAACAATCTGGACCGAGAGCTCCTACAAATTCACCCGGCGATCGACAGAAGAGACGTTGCTCGGAGGCGGTCTCAAGCTGCTCAATTGGTACCCGGATTCGAATCCAGGCTTCGCGCTAGCTCTATCGGGTCCCAGGACTGGGCCCGCATCTTTTCAGCGGGATTGACCTTCGGCGCCGTTCCGTCTACACTAATTAGCAGTCTCACCAAGAGACTGCTAATTACACTTCGAGGAGGTCGTCACAGTTGACCACGAAAACGAAGAAGGAGACGGCGGTCACGTTCAAACCTTTAGGTAACCGGATAGTGATTGAGCCGCTGGATGACGAGCAGCAGGTAAGCCCGGGAGGCATCTATATTCCGGACACGGCAAAAGAGAAACCTCAGGAAGGCAAGGTCGTAGCTGCAGGTCCCGGAAAGCTGACCGACGACGGCAAGAGGATACCCATGGAAGTCGCGGTCGGGGATACGGTGATTTACGGCAAATACAGCGGGACCGAGTATCGGGTCGGTGACACCGAATACGTGGTGCTCCGCGAAGACGACATCCTCTTCACAAAGTAAGTATCGATACAAGCCCAACCCAAGGAGTAGCACAGTGCCAAAGCAGTTGACGTTTAGCGAGGATGCTCGTTCCGCGATGAAACGCGGCATCGACACGATGGTTGATACGATGGGCGTGACCCTTGGTCCCAAGGGACGCAACGTGGTGCTAGACAAGAAGTTCGGCCCGCCCCAGGTGTGTAGCGACGGCGTAACGATCGCGAAGGAGATCGAGCTTGAGGAGCCCTTCGAGAACATGGGCGCTCAGCTCGTGAAGGAAGCCTCCAGCAAGACCAACGACGTTGCAGGAGACGGTACTACGACGGCCGCCGTTCTCGCGCAGGCCATCGTTCACGAAGGGTTCAAAAACATCGCCGCGGGGACCAACCCGATGGCACTCAAACGAGGGATAGAGAAGGGCGTCGCGGCTCTCAGAGACGCGATCGGCGAGATGTCCACCCCTGTCGAGGGCAAGACCCAAATCGCACAGATTGCCTCCCTCTCGGCCCACGACGAGGAGATGGGTTCTCTTATCGCCGAGGTCATGGAGAAGGTCGGCAAGGACGGGGTGATCACGGTAGAAGAGTCCAAGGGCATCAGCTACGAGCAAGAGTTCGTGGAGGGGATGCAGATCGACAGAGGATACATCTCACCGTACTTCATCACCAACCAGGACAGGATGGAGACCGACATCGAGGACCCGTACATCCTGATAACGGACAAGAAGCTGTCGGCGGTGGCGGACCTTCTGCCCGCCCTCGAGAAGATTCTTCAGGTCGGCAAGAACGTCGTGATCGTCGGTGAGGACATCGAGGGTGAGGCGCTGGCCACTCTCGTCGTCAATAAGCTCCGAGGCACTCTATCCGTTCTGGCCGTGAAGGCCCCTGGCTTCGGCGACCGGCGCAAGGAGATGCTGCAGGACATGGCCATCGTCACGGGCGGCCAGGTCATCAGCGAGGAAGTCGGCCGCAAGCTCGACTCGGTGACGGTGGAGGACCTGGGACGGGCCCGCCGGGTAGTGTCAACCAAAGACGACACGACCTTCGTCGAAGGTAAGGGCTCTGAGGACGCGATACAGGGACGCATCAAGCAGATCAAGGCACAGGTCGAGGATACGACCTCTGACTACGACCGTGAGAAGCTCCAGGAGCGTCTGGCCAAGCTCTCCGGAGGGGTGGCCATTATCAAGGTCGGAGCCGCCACCGAGGTAGAGCTCAAAGAGAAGAAGCAGCGAATGGAGGACGCCCTTTCGGCGACGCGGGCTGCCGTTGAGGAGGGGATCGTCCCCGGAGGTGGCCTCGCACTCATCCGATCGAGGGGGGCTCTTGAGAAGCTGGACCTGTCAGGCGACGAGCTCACAGGCGCAAACGTCCTGAGTAAGGCGCTGGAGAAGCCCTTGAAGCTCATCTCGGAAAACACGGGTGTATCCGGTGAGGTGATTCTTACCGATAGCCTCAAAGCAGAAGGTGACTGGGGATACGATGCCGATGTTGGGGAGTTCACCAACCTGCTTCCACGGGGGATCATGGACCCGGCGAAGGTCACCCGAGCCGCTATCGAGAACGCTGCCAGCGTGGCGGGAATGATCCTGACGACAGAGTCGCTAATCACCGACATCAAGGAGGACGCACCTCCGATGCCGGCGGCCCCGCCGATGGACTACTAGGCGAAAACGACTGAGCAAGCAACAGAGGGTCCGGACATCCGGACCCTCTGTTTTTTGAGCGATGATTGGGTTCCCGGTACTATCCTCGGTTCACACCCGCACCAAAACCAAAACTTGACATACTAGCACATTTGTGCTACATTATCTTCTGAGGGACTGACCCCACGGGTCTTGTCCTTCCGTTTGTCTTACCCCTTCCCCCCTCGGGGGAAGGTTGTCGAAGATCCCGAGCCTCTCGGGAGGAAGGGGGAGTTTGCCCAGCCTGCACAGCACAAAGAGAACGACAATCCACCAGACGACAACCGAAATCGACTACCCACCGTACCCTGCACCCTGTACCCTGTACCCTGTACCCTGTACCCTCCTGTCGCATTCCCCGCAGATACGGATTCGACAGTTTGCGACGGTTTGCTACAGAGTATTCGCTCCCAGCAGCTAGTCCGTGAGGATGATCTGAGTCCCCTCGAACGAAGGGCTAACGTCTAGCGTCTTGCCGAGCAGGCTGGGAGGGACAGGATCCCCGACGAGCAGGACCGGGACCCGCTGGTGACTCAGGACACTGTCACCCTCGGCCTGGGTGTCTAACACCAGTACAAGATTGCCTTCTTCACCGACAACCAGGCGCAGGCTATGACCGGGTTCCGCCTCGATGCTTTTCAAGACGTCCCCCAGGGCACTGATCGCACCGTCGGTCACCGAGAACGCCGAAGCGACTTGTTGGGTCGGGTTGAGCTCGGTGGAGGAACGCGCTGAAGCCTTCAGACCACGGCCGCTCCGCCGCAGACGCTGAAATTTACGGTTCAACCGCCGCACATCTCCCGAGCGCTCTGTAATGGCCTCCTTCTGGTCATCAATCTCCTGGGAGAGTTCTTTGATCGAGTTTTCGTTCCGCCTGGCATCGGCCTCCCAGCGCCTGCGGTCGCGAGTCGCTGTTTCCAGCTGGGCCTTCCGTCGATGAATGTCGGCCTCCCAGCGGTGGCGGGCGAGGTTTTTTCGACGGGCTTCCTCGGACTTCCGGCTGGCATCGTCGAGCAGACGCTGAGCGATGCTCTCAGCGACTCGCGCATCGTCTGCCTTCTTCATAGCTGTTAAATGGAAACGATCCTGGCGGTCGTGCTCCATCTGAGTCTTCCGCAAAGTCGCACGGGCCCGCTTGTCGGCGAGATGCGCGGAGGCCAGCTTGACACGAGTGTCTTCGTGGGCCTGGTCCCACGGCATGACAATGCCCGATTTGCGCTTCCAAGGCGGAATCGCGCTGGGCCTCTGCCTTTTGCGGAGCTGGCGCTGCCCGGGTGTGTTGGCGGCGGCTTGACCGGCTCTAGAGGAGGACGAGCTGCTTACCATCGCGCGTTTCGTTGGTATCCAGAGTCTTTCCCACCAACTCCTCCGGTAGGGTTCGGTCGATGAGTAGAACGGCGTCCCCATCGTGGTCCACCACGTGGTCGCCAACCCGATGGCTATCTAGCGCAACTACGATGCCGCCGTCCGGGCCCGTGGACAACCGTAGCAGCTCCTCCCGACGGTGGCCCATTCCTAGCAATATGTCTCTAAGCGCGGCCGTGGCGCGGTTGGTGATGGTCAGAGAGTTCGCCGACGGAAGGTCTGAGGACACGGGCTCGGCGGTCGTGGTCTTCTGTTGTGATTGGAGGGCCCCAGAAGCTCCATTGCCGTCTGTTGGTGGGCGAGCAATCGGTTGCTCACCCTCGGTTGAGCCGTCGGGCGGCGCTTGGGTCTCAATCTCGGCCGCCTCCGCCACTACCGAAGCGGAACTCTCCTCAAAAGGCTCCAATTCAGGCGTAAGTGTGGGTTCGATCTGGGATTCGTCGGCAGTCTCGGCACCATCAGACGCCACTGTTGCCTGGTCCGCCATCTTCGCGTCCGTTCTTGTCCCGCTCGTCTTGAGGAGGTAGTTGAACTTCTGGCTCCAGCCGTGCGTAGACTTGAGCTTCTCCCCCACTATCTCCTGCTTGACCTTTACTTCCTTGGCTAGGGCGGTTGCGTCCCTCTCTTTTCTCCGCGCTTCATCTTCGAAGCGTCTTGCGTCGCCGGAGGCCCGCTGCTGCTCACCCGACCACCGCTGAAGCTCGCCTTCCCAACGATGCCTGGCAAGGCCCTTCCTTCCGGCATCTTCGGCCTTACGCTTTGCTTCGTTGCTTCGCTGACGAGATTGAGCTTCGAGGCTCTTGGCATTCTGGGCTTTCTTCCGAGCCGCGTTCGACAGCCGTTCCTCACGCTCTTGGTGGAGCTTGACTTCGGTGTGGGCTGCTCGGGCCTTCTCCTCTTCCCGTTTGGCAAGCTTCAGCTGTGCCCGCGCTTCCTCGAGCTCCTCATCCCAGTGACCGAGAGTCGGGTCCACGACAAAACTCCTGATAGCAAGCTGCTTGGGCCGCTGCTCAAGTTATACTGTAAGTCCTTCGAGGCACCGTCGCAAGCTAGAAAGCTGCAACGCGAGGGCGATACTCGCGCCGAGAAGGACAATTCGCCGGTGATACCATTCAACAGCTAGCCCACGGCATTCGGGGTGACCAAATGCGCCGAGGACGTTCACAAGAGCTTTACCGTGCTGCCAAGAAGCTATTCCCTGGAGGCGTCAACAGTCCTGCACGAGCATGGACGGCGGTTGGGGGTGATCCCATCGTATTGGCACGGGGTCAGGGTTCACGGGTCAGAGACGTAGACGGCAATCAGTACATCGACTATGTCGGTTCGTGGGGCCCGATGATCCTCGGTCATGCCCACCCGGAGGTCGTCGCGGCCGTCAGGATGGCCGCCGACAGGGGCACGAGCTTTGGAGCCCCGACCGAGCAAGAGAACGACTTAGCGCGAATGATCATTGGCGCCCTTCCGTCGGTCGATATGGTCCGCTTCGTCAACTCGGGCACCGAAGCCGGGATGAGCGCACTGCGGCTGGCAAGAGCCTTCACTGGGCGCGACAAGATCGTGAAGTTCCAGGGGGGCTACCACGGCCATGCCGACGCTCTCCTGGTGGAAGCCGGCTCTGGGGCCGCCGCCCACGGAGTGCCGACTAGCGCAGGCGTTGCGCGCTCAGTCGCCAACGACACTCTGGTGGCCCAATACAACGACCTGCGCTCCGTCGAGGCGCTTTTTGGCGAGTACCCCAACGAGATCGCGGCGGTGATCGTCGAGCCCGTAGCGGCCAACATGGGTGTCGTACCGCCACGACGGGGTTTTCTCGAAGGACTGCGTCAATCGACGGCCGACGCCGGCGCGTTGCTCATTTTCGACGAAGTGGTGACGGGCTTCCGGGTCGGGTACGGCGGTGCTCAGAAAATCTACGACGTCGAACCGGACATCACTTGTTTGGGCAAGATCATCGGAGGAGGTCTGCCTGTCGGGGCCTATGGAGGCAGACGAGGCATCATGGAGACCGTCTCGCCACTCGGACCCATGTACCAGGCGGGCACTCTCTCCGGCAATCCCGTCGCTATGGCGGCCGGCGCCAAGACGCTACAGATATTGCAACGTTCGGAAGTGTACGACGCTCTTGAGTCGAAAGGGAGGCAGCTGGAGCATGGCTTCCGCGAGGTTTTCAAGAAAGCAGAGACTCCGGTGGCTATCAATCGAGTCGGGTCGATGATGACGTTGTTTTTCACGGAAGACCAAGTCAATGGATGGGACGCCGTGGGGACAACCGACAAAGACGGGTTCGCTCGGTTCTTCCACCGGATGCTGAACGAGGGTGTCTACCTGCCGCCGTCACCATTCGAGGCGATGTTCCTGTCGACGGCGCACACGGAAGAGGATATCGACGAAACGATCGCCGCGGCTGAACGCGCGCTCATCTAGAAGGGTTTGTCGGAGGCGAGCGTCACGGCGTTTCGGCCACCATGCGTTCCAAGGCGGCGATGAGCGGGACGAGATCGTTGGTGACGGTGTCCCAAATCGCATCGAAGTCAACCAGATCGTAGGCATGGATCAAACGATTCCCCATGGCTATAATGTCCGACCACTGCACATCGGGATTCTGAGCTTTTAGCTCTGGGGCAACTCTATTCGCGGCTTCGCCGACAATCTCGATCAGCCGAGTCAATGCTAGATATTGAGTACGGTCGCTCTCAATTTCGTGCTTGGTGCGGTTTGTCGTGAACTCGGACGCCTCTCTCGCGTAGTCAAGCATGTGGCGCAGCGGCACGCTCGGATCACGCCTCGTCATAAACGACCTCGGCTTCCTCCAACACCTCGTCACGAAAGTACTTGCTCAGCATTCGTGGCGTGACCATATCGACCTTCCGACGACCCATCACTCCAGAGAGTTCGGACTCCATGCCGGCCAAAGTGATCAGTCCCGGCGTGTGACCCGATTCAAACTCCACTAAGACATCAATGTCGCTGTCCGCTGTGAAGTCGTCGCGGATAACCGAGCCGAAAAGGGCCGGCTTCCGGATATGATGCCGCCGGCAGAAGTCGGCCACCTCGGCTTCCGGAATATCGACGCGGGCGTTCGACAAGTCCCCTCTCCTACTGAGCTGCAGCGCGACGTATCCGGGCTATCGCATCGGCGACATTCGTTTCTGAAGCATACACCGCAGAGCCCGCCACCAGCACCGTGGCGCCGGCCTCCACGACGGTTAGAGCGCTGTCGGGCCCAATACCGCCGTCGACCTCTAGCTCGGCTGTAAGTCCTTGCTCGTCAAGCATCGCTCGGACCTTGGCAACCTTGTCGACCATGCCACCGATGAAATCTTGTCCGCCGAATCCCGGGTTGACGGTCATGACGAGCACGAGGTCGGCATCGGGCAGGATCTCCTCGATATCAGACACGGGTGTCGCCGGATTCACAGCCACTCCTGCCCTCACCCCGAGACCCTTAACTTGCTGGACCAGCCTGTGCAGGTGCGTGGCAGCCTCGACATGGACTGTGATGATGTCGGCGCCCGCCGCCGCAACGTCGGAGATCAGGTCCTGTGGGTTCGAGACCATCATGTGGACGTCTAGTGGGAGATCGGTCCGCCGCTTGATCGCCTGAACTACAGGAGGACCGATAGTGAGATTGGGCACGAAATGCCCGTCCATCACGTCGACGTGGATATAGTCGGCGCCTCCGGCCTCCGCTTCCGCGACCTGCTCGCCTAGCCGGCTGAAATCCGCGGAGAGGATCGACGGCGCGATCTTGACCTTGGCTTCAACCGGCACTGTCGGCCTCCAGCCTCGCTTTCGCGTCCTTGATAGCGCCCGTCACCCGTGAGGGAGCCGTTCCACCTGGGATGTCCCTAGACGCGATCGAAGAGTCCACGGTTATCGAAAGCACGTCTTCGTCGAACGCGGGCGAGAGCCGTCGGTAATCTTCAAGCGAAAGCTGATTCAGCTTCTTGCCCTCAGCCGTCGCGTGCGCCACGAGCTCGGCCACAATTGAGTAGGCCTCCCTGAACGGGGTCCCCTTGGCGACCAGGTAATCGGCGACGTCGGTTGCGAGAACGTGGCCGGCCTCCGTCGCCTGGCGCATGCGGGCGGCATCGACCCGCATGGTCGAGACCATTCGACCCGCCACGTCCAGCGTTGTCGTAAGAGTGTCTACTGTATCGAAGAGTCCCTGTTTGTCTTCCTGGAGGTCCCGGTTGTACGTGAGGGGCAAGCCCTTGAGCATCGTTAGAAGCGCTAGCAGGTTGCCGAATACCCGACCGGTCCGGCCCCGGGCGAGCTCGGCGTAGTCAGGGTTGCGCTTCTGAGGCATCATGCTGCTGCCCGTGGTGTAGTCGTCGGAAAGCTGGACGAAGCCGAATTCCTCGGAGGACCAGACGACCAACTCCTCAGCAAGACGGGACAGATGAACGGCACAGATCGCTGCGGCCGAGTGAGAGTCGAGCAGGAAGTCGCGGTCAGAGACGGCGTCCATACTGTTGGCGGTTACGGCGGTAAAGCCCAGCTCGCGGGCCACCGACTCCCGGTCTATCGGGTACGGCGCCCCGGCGAGCGCACCACTCCCTAGAGGCATGACATCCGCTCGGGCAAAGGCCTGCTCGAACCGCTCGGCATCCCGGCCCAACATCTCGAAGTAAGCGAGCATGTGGTGCGCGAATAGCACCGGCTGCGCCCGTTGAAGGTGGGTGTAGCCCGGCAACACGACTTCCACATTTGCGTCGGCCTGCCGCACTAGAGCAGCACGGAGCCCTTGGATATGGTCCAGAACGTCCCTGATGGCCTCCTTGGCATAGAGGCGCATGTCGAGGGCCACCTGGTCGTTCCGCGACCGCGCGGTATGCAGCCGGCCGGCCGTGTCACCGATCTTGTCAAAAAGTCGGCTCTCCACGTTCATGTGGATGTCTTCCAACTCTTCCCGCCACGGGAAAGTCCCGTGCTCTATCTCTTGGCGAATCGCTTCCAGGCCTCCGACAATAGACTCTGCGTCGCCTTCGGAGACAATGCCCTGGCGCGCCAGCATACGGGCGTGAGCGACCGAACCGGCAATGTCTTGCCTGTAAAGCCTACGGTCGTAGTGGATGGATGAGGTGTAGCTGTGAGGTTCGGAGTCCATTGGGTTGTCTTGAGTGTCGCAGATACAGCCAGATGCGCCGCCGTGGCCTTAGCTCAGCTGCTCTTCTTCGGCGTCAGGAATTTGCGGCGCATGGTCAGCACGCGCTCGCCGCGCTGATTGAAGGCGCGGCTTTCGATGTACACGACGCCCCGGTCCGGCCGAGTGCGAGACTCCCTGACTTCGAGTACCTTGCTCTCCGCGTAGATCGTATCGCCCTGGAATACGGGTGCATCGTGGGTGACGCGCTCGTATTCGAGATTCGCGATAGCTTTGCCGGACGTGTCCGAAATACTCATGCCCACGACAAGGCTGAGTACCAGCGTGCCAACCACGAGAATCTTGCCATGCTGATGCTCCTCCATATAGTTCTCGTCTATGTGCAGCGGGTTCGTGTTCATCGTGAGCAGCGCGAACACGTGGTTGTCCGCCTCGGTGATCGTCTTTCCCGGCCAGTGTTTGAATACTTGGCCCGGCTCGAAGTCGTCGAGGTACCGCCCGAAGGCTTCTCTGCCGTCAAAAGTCGTTGGTGGTCCCATCGCTATTCCAGATGGCGGCAGACGATATCGCTACCGACCTAGCTTTGGGAACTGCTTCGCGCCGAACTGCTTGGCGGAGACACCGAGCACCTTGAGCAGGCCTTCGGAGTCGGCATGATCGTATGAGCCCAACGCTTCCATCGACGAGTCGTCGGAGTATAGCGAGTGAGGCATGGAGGCAGGCGTGTCCTCAGCCGTCTCGAAATACACCCCGCCCTTGTACATTCGCAAGGTGATCGTGCCGGTAGCAAGCCGGGCGATGGGTCCCAGGGCGGCCAGAGCGGACGTAGTCGCCACGTCGAACCAATACCCCTGGTATATTTGCTCACTGACGACCGTGGAGATGCGCTCGTACAACATTCTAGCGCGGCGGTCCAGTACAAACTGAAGCAGGTATTCGTAGCTCCGGCCGAGCAACTCCATCCCCGGCGCCTCGTACATGCCTCGGGACTTGGTGCCGACAAACCGGTTCTCAACAACATGCTCTCCGACGCCTACGCCATGGGCCCCGGCGAAGCGGTTGGCAGCGGCGAATACTTCTAGTAGATCGTACTTCCGCCCGTTCAACGCGACCGGTACTCCCTCTTCCCATCGGACGGTAACGGACTCGGCCCTATCGGGGGCGTCCCATGGCCAGACCCCCATCCCGGGCTCGACGAAGTAGGGCGCGACCTTCACGTCCTCCAGGGCGCCTGCCTCGTGGGTCAGGCCCAGAAAGTTGGCGTCGGTGGAGTAGGTCGCCTCGCTGGGTGGCTTGATGGGAAGGCTGTTCGCTTCGCAGTAGTCGAGCATCTGTTTCCGACCGGGGAATTCGGAGACGAATTCGGGGTCCCTCCACGGAGCGTAGACCTCGATGTCCGGGGCGAGTACGTTCGTAGCGAGCTGGAATCGGACCTGATCGTTACCCCGCCCCGTCGCGCCGTGGAACAACACGCTGATCTCGCGTGCTCGGAGCGCGGGAAGGAGCCTTTCGATCGTGATTGGACGGGCGATTCCCGTGGTATTCCAGTAGCCGCCTTCATAGCGGGCCTGGGCCTGGATAACCGCCAGGCCGGCGTCGGCGAGGGCCGCCTGTCCCGGGACCACCGTGGTGGCGGTAGCGCCGCACGCCCGCATGCGGTCCGCGACGCCGTCGAGGCTCTCCTCGTCAGGTTGGCCCAGATCGACTGTGAAGCCCTCTACCGAGAAACCCTTGCTGGTCAGCCAGTGAGTGGCCGTACAGCTGTCAAGGCCCCCAGAGACGGCACCGCCGAGAACGGTGACGCCCTGGTCCTTGAGTTCACGCCAGTTCACGGCAAGGACCCTTTGCCTACATCGGCGATGCCCGCGTCCAGGCGGCTGAGTGCCTCGTCCAACTCGGCCTCGCTTATAGTCAACGGCGGCATCAGCCGTACCCCGTTGGTCCCAAGCAGACCAAGCAGCAGACCAGCACCGTTGCAGGCCGAATGGACCGACGCCGCAATATCGTCGTCGAACTGGACGGCCCAGAGGAGCCCCATGCCCCTGACGTCTGTAATGAAGGAGTGCCTGGACTTGAGGGCCTCAAGGGCCTTTCCCAGACGCTCTCCCATTTTCTTAGCGCGATCCGGGATGTTGTTGTCGATGATGTACTTGGTTGAGGCGTATGCCGCCGCGCAGGTCAAAGCGTTGCCCCCGAACGTAGAGCCGTGCTCGCCTTTCGGTTCGAAGACCGAAGCGGAGTCTTTCGCGAGGAACGCGCCTATGGGCACGCCTCCACCCAGCGCCTTCGCCAGAGTCATGACATCCGGCTCCACGTCGAAGGACTCGTAGCCGAATAGTGTGCCCAACCGTCCCATGCCGGTCTGGACTTCGTCCAGTATCAGCAGTAGGCCATTGTCGTCGCACCATTGCCGGACCTGTTTGAAATAGTCTGGCGAAGGTACGTTGACGCCGCCCTCACCCTGCACCGGTTCAAGCATCACGGCGACTGTCTTCTCGGTTGTGGCTTCTTTGATAGCGTCGATGCTATCGTAATCGACCGTGACAAAGCCGACCGGCAAAGGCTGCGAAGGGTCGTCGTCATGGGGTTTCCCGGTGGCGGCCGTCATCGCGAGAGTCCGGCCGTGGAACGAGTTCCAGGCAGTGATAACTTCGTAGGCGCCGTCGCGGTGGAGCTTCCCGTACTTCCGAGCGAGCTTGACCGCTCCTTCGTTGGCCTCGGCCCCACTGTTCGCGATGAAGACTTTGTCGAGGCAGCTGTTTTCGACCAGAATCTCAGCCAGCTGTAGCTGGGGCACCGTGTAGAACTGATTCGACGTCTGCAGTAGCGTACGAGCCTGCTTTGAGACCGCCTCGGCCACCGCTGGATTGGCGTGGCCGATGTTGTTCACTGCCCAGCCTGCAGTCAGGTCGAGGTACTCCCTTCCCTGATCGTCCCAGACCTTCGTCCCTTCCCCTCGCACGAGGACGACTGGCTGGCGCCGAACAAGGTCCATATAGTAGCGGCTTTCCTGCTCTTTCCAATCAACCGCCATGCTACTCCGCTCCTGTCGCTTTCTTGAGGTCTTCGAGGGCCTGTTCGAGAGCGTCTAGGGCCTTCTTAAGAGCCTCTATTGAGTCTTCTAGTGCGTTTACTTGTTCACTGATAGAGTCAGTCGGGGCGGGTATTTGATCGGTAGCCGGTGACCCACTATCGGCGGGCGTGCTGGGCGATCCGATAACGTATCCCGTTAGGGCTTCGATCGCCTCCGGAATGGAGTCTTCCATCACGACCTTCTCATCCGTGGCGAGTATTACCTTCTTCAGAGCAGGGAACTCTACGTCTTCGGCTTGAAGATAAATAGGCTCCGCGTAGAGCAGTCCGAACTCCTGGTTGTCTTCGTCCCTGAGGTCGACCATTGGAATGACCAGAAGATTGCCACGGATGCAGAACGACCCTTCCTGACAAAGCAAAGTGAACTGGCGCGAAATCTCCAGGTCCGTGTCGATATCGGCCTCGATCTGCTCAGGGCTTTTGACCCTGCGTTCTTTTGGAAACACAAAGGCAACCAGCTCACCGTAGTTGGCACCGTCCATCCTTGCGGCGATCCATCCGGCCATAATCGGGTTAGGTTCGTTTCTGGTGAAGGGTATCAGTAGCACGAACTCTTCCCGCTCTTCGCCGGGGATCCGCATGATGGCGTAGTAAGGGTCGACCGGCTGGAGGTCTCCGCTCTGCCCGAACTTTTCGTTTGGAAGACTCCAGATGTCCTCCAGGTTGTAGAAGTCCTCGGCATCTTCCATGTGGTACTTGAGATACCGGCCTGCCTGGAAACCGAACAGGTCCTGAGGGTAACGAATGTGGGACCTGAGCGACTCGGACATCTCGTCGAGCGATACGAAGAGGTCTGGGAAGATCGCTTGATAGGTCCTGACGAGAGGGTCTTGCGCATCCGCGATATAAAAACGAAGGCTGCCGTCGTAGGCGTCCACGGTCACTTTGACACTGTTGCGTATGTAGTTGAATCCCTCGGCGGTGTTAGGGGCCGAATATGGATACCGATTTGAAACCGTGTAAGCGTCTTGGACCCAGATCAGCCTACCCTCGGCGGCCACAATGTAAGGGTCAGAATCGAGGCGAAGGAACGGCGCCACTGCGTGGATGCGCTCTTGAACATTCCGCCGGTACATGATCTTGCTCTCGCCTGTGATCTCGCCGGTAATAAAGATGTTGATGTCGCCCATCTGCCAGGCGTATGCAAGTTTGTTGACGAACGACCCTACCGAGACGCCGCCCGTACCGTCGTATTGGTTATCGAACACGGCGTCGACTTCGGCCTGGTAGTAGTCGAGCTCCATCTGGTTGGTGTTAACGATTACGTAATCGTTAGTCTGCTCGCCGTAATAGATTCGGGGGTTGGTTATCACAGCGGCCGGCTCTCCGGTCGCACCTTTCGATTGCACCGAGATGACGCCGTCCGTAGGTATGTCGGCGGCGAAGAATTCGGGCCTGCCGAGGGACGTGAAATCTGTGACGGGACTCATCGCCAGTCCGAAGCCGTGTGTGTAGCGGAGTTTGAGGTTTACCCACGATTGGGCTTCCGGGAGGTTCTGAGCCGCGACCTCGCGTGCCGAGAGCATCACCTGCCGGTACTTGCCATCCACCGTGTAACGGTCGACATCGACTTCCCCGAACTCGTAGTAGGGTCGAATGATCTGCTCGAATCTGTACACACTGGAGATCGGCGACCGGTCCCACAAGCGGATGTTGTTGATAGTCTCGAGATTCTCCTCGACAAGTTCGGCGGACAAAGTCGGACCGACCGGATACTGCCGGGATGTGATTCCGTCAAGCCCGAACGCTTTCCTGGTGAACTCGATGCTGCGGTCTATGTACGGTTGCTCGCGCGCGAACTCATTGGGGTTGACCGTAAATCGTTGCATCGCGTTGGGCCATAGGACCTGCAGCACGATAGCCATGACGGCCCACAACGCAACGCCACCGACAAGAAGCCGGATGCCGCGCATATAGCCGTTTACGAGAATCAGAACGCCGGCGGCAAGGGCTATGATCGTCATGATCGTGAGCGCCGTCATGCGAGCGTTGACGTCCGTGTACGAGGCTCCGAACACCGCGCCGTTTTCCGAGAGGAGCAAGCCCCACCGGTCCAGCCAGTGACCTGCGCCGATCACGAACATGATCAGCGCGGCGATTATCGAGACCTGGACCCTCATACCTGTCGTGATCTGGAAGCCGACGCCGCGGTAGCTGAAGTTGACGAAATAGAGGACTAGAGTTGCCACGAGCGTGACCACGACTGCCCCCAGCAACCAACCCTGAGCGAACTCATATAGAGGCAGGGTAAACATGTAGAACGAGACATCGAGGCCGTACACAGGGTCTATCGTGTTGAAGGATACGGCGTTGCTAAACCTCAGGAACAGCTCCCACTGCGAGGCCAGCAGGGCTCCAAAAATCGCGCTTATGAGGACCACCGCAAGCATCGATCCCCAGACTATGAGCCGTTTCAATAGGTCGCGTATCGCCTCCGGGAGCGGTATGCTTTCGGGCCCCTGAGACCGTCGATAGGCCACGATCAGGCTCACGGACAGAGGTATTGCAAGAATAGCCGAGCCGACAGCGAACAGCACGATTCGCGTGACCAGCACCTTGAAGAAAACACTGCGGAGGCCAAGCTGGCCGAACCAGAGCCAGTCGGTGAAGACGGACCGTAAGAATGACAGCACCACGAAGGCAAGGACGACCCCGCCGATAATCAGGCCCCACCTGATCCTCGTGCGCAGTTGGGAAGGGACGATACTACTGAGATCGAACGGGAGCCCAGACTCCCTTGGGAGGTTTTCAGCCATACTTACGCCCTACCTTGCTCAATGACCAAAGTGTAGTTTCGAACGCCCTACCCGACGCGCGTTCCAAGCTGCTTGCCCGCCAGGGTGTCTTCCAGCGCATGGGGCCGGCGTCCATCTACGATGTGCGCCGACTTGACTTCTTGCAGCGCTGTTAGGCACGCCCCGATTTTGGGCACCATCCCACCTGCGACGACGTTAGAGCGCACCAGGCCTTCGGCCTGCCGCTCGGTGAGTCTCGAAATCAGCCGGTTTGACGAGTCCATTACGCCCTCGATATCCGTCATGATGACCAGCCGGTCCGAGCCAAGGGCCGCCGCGATCTCTCCGGCGGCAGTGTCCGCGTTCACGTTCAGAAGAGGTCCTGTCTCACTGGCCGTCTCTGCTGACGCGGCGGCAACCGGGGAGACAATTGGAACAAACCCCGCTTCCATAAGTGTTCGCAGCGGTGACGGGTCGACGGCAACGACACGGCCGACGAGTCCGAGATCAGGGTCCAAAGGCTCGGCGCGCAGGATATCACCGTCGACGCCGGAGAGTCCAACAGCCCTACCGCCCAGGCGGTTGATCGACGACACCAGGTCCTTGTTCACGACTCCTGACAGCACGGCAACAACTATGTCGATATTCGTTCTGTCAGTAACTCTCAGTCCTCGTACGAACTTGGGGCGAACGCCCTGTTTCTGCATCCATTCGGTTATGGCCTTGCCACCGCCGTGCACCAGCACGGGCCGGGCGCCTGCCGTCTGCAGAGCGACGACATCCTCCAACGTCGTATCGTGGCTCCCCAACGTGCTGCCACCGAGCTTAATTACAATCGTCCCAATTCCATTGGGTTCCCTTCCCGGCATCCTTTTCGGGTCGGTTTCAGCGCCGAGACCCATTTTCAAGCCGCGGACTTCTCCTTCCCCAGCTGGGTATCCTTCATCCGGCATATGAGCTTCAATCATACGTCAACAGGTATTTGCTTGGTGAATTGCGCGTCGGCCCAGGGGTGGCACCATGAGAGCGAGCCACGCGTACCGGTGAGGTGGAGGGCCTACTTGCTAGGTGCTGTAGGCCGAGTTGAGGGTCACGTACTCCTCAGTCAGGTCACAGCCCCACGCGGTGGCGTTGGCATCGCCTGCGTTGACGCTGACTCGGAATCGCACCTCGGGAACACTCATCGCGCTGATCACCGCGTCCTTGAGATAAGGAATGGCAATACCCTCGTGCGCGATGTGAATGTCGTTGATGAAGATGTCGACTTTCGATTCGTCGAACTCGATACCGCTTTTGCCCAGCGCCATCATGATCCGTCCCCAGTTCGGGTCGCGACCGTGGACCATGGCCTTCACAAGTAGAGACGAAGCTATCTCCCGTGCAGCGGCACGAGCATCGTCCAAAGTCCGAGCACCCGCGACCTCGACTTCTATCAGCCTCTGTGCGCCCTCCGCGTCCCTCACGAGCTCTTTGGCCAGCTCGGTGCAGACGTACGTTAGCGCTTCTTGGAACGCGTCACCACCAGAAGAACCATCCGTTATCGCTTCGCCACCGGCTTGTCCGTTGGCAAACAACAGGACCGTATCGTTCGTACTCTGATCGCCGTCGACGTCGATCATGTTGAACGACGCGTCGACTGCCTTGTGCAACGCACGGTCCAAGAACGGCTTCTCGACGGGGGCGTCAGTCGTTACGAAAGCCAGCAGTGTAGCCATATTCGGGTGAATCATGCCGGCGCCCTTCGCGGAGCCTCCGATCGTGATCTTAGACCCCGAGACCTCGATGGACACCGCGATCTCTTTGGGACGCGTATCTGTCGTCAGTATCGCCCGAGCGAAGTCGTTGCCGCCCTCGTCGCCGAGCTGGACGTTGCCCAGGTTCTGCCGCACGAGGGCCATCGGCAGCTCGACGCCGATCATGCCGGTGCTGCAGACCAGCATGTCCTCGGCAGCCACGCCGATGTGTCCGGCCGCCAAGGCCGTCATCTCCTCCGCGTCCGTGAGCCCGATCGCTCCGACACAGCAGTTGGCGCATCCGCTGTTCGCGACGACCGCGCGGGCCTGTCCGCGGGCAACTCGTTCCCGGGAGAGGACTACCGACGGCGAGACCACTTTGTTGGTCGAAAATGTGCCAGCAACGGTAGCGGGCACGTCCGACACCAGGATCCCGATGTCGAATGTTCCGTCGCCGGCCGTCTTTATTCCGGCGTAGGTCGCCCCCGCCGTGTACCCGTTCGGGGAAGTCACGCCTCCCCCTTGGATCATCTCGATCATCGCCGCCATTTTCGCCTTCTCCACCGCATCACGTCGGGCGTGAAGCGTTCGCGAAGTATAACATAGGCGGATATAGCTAGAAGGCTATCTGGACACTGCACCTGCCGTCTCTCGTGGCATCGGTCTCCCTTGGAGGCGTGTCAACTCAAATAAGAATGTTACCGAAGGGGCAGATTTTTCGACAGTTCACTCAAATGAAAATGTTACCGGGAGGCCGGCCTCACTCCTTTCTCCAACGGCGGTTTGCTTAAGGACCGGGTCACATTAGGCCGTGCCTACGGTGGTTGGCTTAAGCCCGAATCCACCGAAGGACACCGATGGACGGCGTGAGGGCAGCGGAAGGGGGTGGGTGAGGGAGCTACAGGGGGGATGGCCTGGGGTCTTGGGGTAGATGGGAGGCCGGCGGCCGGTCTTCAGTCGCCGCACAGGGCCCCTAAGGCCCTATGCGGGAGTTGCGATGCGCGGGAAGGCGAGAGGATACGCAGCAGGGGACTCTCGCGACCGGGGTGGCGCGAGATTGCGGGGACGTTGGGTCAGTTGCAGGCTGGCTGTCAGGCCGGGAACGGAATGGCTTGCAGCCGGGCCAAGGCGCGACTGAACTGGGTTTCCCAAGGCCAGCGCCGGGGGAGATGCAAAGTGAGGCGGCGCGCCGAGCGGGTGATCCGTCCCACCAGAGCGAAGACCCGCCGCCTGAGGGTCTTGGTGATCACGGTCCGCTCGCCCAGACCAATCCGCGCCGTCCAGCGGGCCAGGTTATGCGCCATCACCTGGACCGCCAGCCAGGCGCCGTTGGCGGCGAAGCGCGCCGACGGCATGTGGTTCAGCCCGACGCCGTACTTGAGGTCGCGTATGGCGTTCTCGACCTCGGCGTGGCGGCGATGATCGGCCTCCAGTTCCAGCGTCTCCCCATCGCGGTCGGTGATGAAGGCGTGATAGCTGTATCTGGCGAAGAGGGCGAGCTGGGAACCGGGCGTCGGCTTCACCCGCCGGACAATGAGCCGCACCGGCGCGGCGTCCGGCTTGGTCTGGAACGGGGTGTAAGTCGTCTCGGCGACATCGGCGGCGCCGTCCGTCCAGTAGGGAATGGGAGTCCAGTCCTCCTGTGGTATCGCCTCGATCAGGTCCCGCAGGCTGGCGCGCTGGCGGATGGTGATAGAGAAGCGGACATCCATTTCCCGGCAGGCGGCAACGACAGTGTGGGCGTAGAAGCCGCTGTCGGCCCGCACCGTGAGTTGTCCCCTGGCCCCGCCGTAGCGCACCCGCCCCACCGTCTCACGCAGGAAGTGGGCGGCGCCACGGGCGGTGTTGGCCCGGCCCTCGCGCAGCCGGGACATCAGCACCTCGCCGGTGCCGGCGGCAATGGCCAGCAGCGGGTGATAGCCGCGGGCGCCGGTATAGCCGTGGTGGCGCGCTCCCTCCTTGGCCAGTCCATAGGTCTCGCAGATGGTCGAGTCCAGGTCGATGGTCAGGGGCGAGTCGCCGGGTCCGGCCCCAGCGGCCCAGGCCCGGGCCAACAACTGGCGGCTCACGCGGTCGAGTTGACGGACATGCCCCCACCGGAAGCTGCGCAGGAAGGTCCCCAGGGTGGATGGCGCCTTGACCACGCAGCCTAGAACACCGACCGTCCCACCAGCGCGCAGCGCATCGGCGTCGTCGATGCAGTCGCCGCCTGCCAGCGCGGAAGCGACCAGCGTCAGCATCTTGTCCCCAGTGTTCGCCCGTCCCGGCGCTCCGCCGAGGTCAAGGTGATGGTCGACGAGTTCCCGCAGGCCCAGGTGCCGGGCTAGGGTGGCCGGCAGGAGCAGGCCGGCATTGGCCACCAGGCGTAGGGGAGCGTCACGAACCTCCGTACTGGGAGACGAGCTGCTGGCGCAAGAGCAGAACCCGTCGCGGACCCGACGTCCAGATAGGCGATAGGGAGACCTATCCGCCCGAAGAGCCAGCAAACGATGACAGAACGGACAGGTGGCCAATCACATGGAGGGGGAGCAGGGGAGCGAAGGCGGGTGCCGGGATGCGGGGGGACTGAGACGGAGCGCCGCCTACCGGAGGTCCTCGCTGGACTCAGGGAGCGTCCCTGCCTGGCGTGGTGGCGGTACGGACGGGCCGGATGGGGCATGGCGGTAGGAACTATCTTCGCCAGACGGTCGTGCCGGGCAGCCCTCTCAGTGAAGGCCGGTGCTCAAAGTAGAGACCCGCCGCCGTCAGCAAACTGAGCTAACGATTTTGGGCGGTCCCGCAAATCGAACGTCAATTCACTCCAGGAGGCTCCTGCCGGTGAAGCGCTCGTACATGTGGACGAAGAAGCGCTTGGCCCCCACCGAGACAGGCTCCTTCGGCCTCACGCCGGTCCTCAGCCTGGGGTCGGCCAGCATGAACTGGTAGGCCCTCTCGACATCCCCGGTCGCCAGCGGTCCGTTGTCCGGGTCCCGCTGCCCGTCGTCGACATGGCCCGCTCTGGCCAGCAGGTCGCGTACCGCCACACCGTAGAGTGTGGCCAGCTTCCTCAAGGTGCGGCGGCCGGGGCGCCTGCTGCCGCTCTCGATCTGGGAGAGCATCGAGGCGGAGACGCCTGAGATGCGGTGGGCCTCTCTCAGCCCCATCCTGCCTCGCAGCCTCCTGAGCAGCGGCCCTATCTCGAGCTCGTCCCACTCGGCGTCGTGCTCGATCACAGCTTCGGTCGTAGCCATCGGTCCCTCCTTCATTTTGATGCTCTGCAAGCAATTGGGCCAACATGTCGCTCAGGGCATTGCATCCTGCGTCTGAATGCGGTAGTCTTGGTCGATGCCTTCAGAACGTACGTTCTGACGGCCCCAGTATACACCCGTACACAGCCTCATACAACCGGCGGGACGGCAGCAGCTAGAGATGCACCCCAGACAGCGTGATCCACATGGCCGGTACACCTTTACAATCGAGGGTACGGTTGAACCCCCAACCCGTATGGGACCTCCAGGACAGGCTCAAGGTGTCCCAGAACGAGCTGGCGCGGCTTCTCGGACTGTCGACGGGGTTCATGTCCCAGCTGTTGAACGGAACGCGGTCCCTCTCGCCGAGGACCCAGCGGCGTATCCAGAGGTTCTTCGGCGACGTAGGCCCAGACGAGCTGTTCATCGTGGTCGGGCCGGACGCTCAAGGCCCGGACCTGGCGGTCAGGATAAAGCGAGAGGCGGATTCCATCGCGGATGGGACGCAGGTGTCTCTGGCTGCGATACTGCCGCCCGGGTCGACGGAGATGCCCAAAGACTTCCCCAGGAGGCTGGTGGCCATCAAGGAGGCCACCCGTCTGCCGTGGACCCAGTTTGCCTATGTGGTGGGGGTCAGTCAAAGGCAGATGTACCGCTGGAGAAAAGAAGGCGCGAAGCCTGGCGGAGGGGCGATGCTCTCCCTGTTCCGGCTGGTTCAGATCATTCCCAACGGACAGCAGATGCTCCTTGGCGATGCTCCCCAGGATGGCCGGAGGTAGGGGCGGATGGTCAGACCCAGGCCAACATACGTTCGAGTGAATCACGTCTTCCCGGAGGACTTCCCAGAGCGGCTGGAGCGGCTGAAGGAGGCGAGCGGGCTTTCGTGGCATCAGATCGCCCTCGCGCTGGGGACCACCCCCAGCGTGATGAGGGAGTGGCGCTCGGGCAACAAGCGTCCCAGCCCCGTCTATCTGTACGCCCTATTCATGTTCGCCGACACGGTTCCAGGCGGCCGCGATATCCTGCTGCATGGAACGGACACTCCACCGGACCCCGACCGGCCGTCCTAAGTGGTATAATCTCCATAGGCGGAGACACATGACGACCATCAACAACATAGAGGACCTGGTAGAGCTGCTGGACAAGCATCCCAGGTGGCTGGACGCCGTGCGCGCCCGTGTGCTTACGCGCGAGCTGATCGAGCTGCCCCAGACCCTCGCAAGGTTCGCAGCCGGCACCAACGAGCACTTCGCGGAGGTCGACCAGCACCTCGACAAGATAGACCAGCGGTTCGACAAGGTCGACCAGCGGTTCGACAAGGTCGAAGACGAAATGAAAGAACGCTTCGACAAGGTTGAATCCGATATCAGCGGGCTCAGGGACGACATCGCGCCTCTCAAGGGAGCCCACGTCAGGAGCGCCGCTATCAGAGAGGCCGGTCTGATCGCCGAGGACATGGGGTTTGCGCTGGTGCGGACCCTCACCTCGGAGCAGGTCAGGATACTCAGCCGGTCCGAGAGCACGGCGGACATTCCCGCAGGCGATCTGAGGAGCTTTCGCAGGGCCGACCTGATTATGGAGGTCACGGACGGTGAGGGCGATACGTGCTACGTGGCCGTGGAGATCTCCTTCACCGCCAACGGCAGGGACACCTCAAGGGCCGTCCGCAACGCCGGGTTCCTGACCGCCTTCACCGGCAAGCGGTCCGTCGCCGCGGTGGCCGGCCTTCGCCGGGATGACCGGATAGACGAGAGCATCGAGTCAGGCGAGGTGTTCTGGCACCAGCTGGACCCCTCGGACCTGGAAGCGGAGTAACCGCTCAGGTCCGGCATCGCGGTCACGCACTCCCTCGTTCCACCGGCCAGGGCGAGGTTCTCGGCCCGCCCAGTTCACTACGCCAGATCGGAGCCAGGGGGCCGTGCTCCTCCACGAGGCCCTCGGTGGTCGTGAGTATGGACAGCACGTCGCCAACCTCGTAGCGCTCGGTCTCGCCTTCGCTCATCCGCAACAGGCCCGTCCCGGCGATCTCGTCGCGGAGGACGAATAGCACCGAAGGCCATGCCCCGAAGGTGTGCAGGGGCTGCCCGCTGGCGTAGTAGCGAAGGTATGGCCGGAGCTTGTCGAGGAAACGCCCTCTCCACCCGGCCCTGCGCTCCACCTCCAGGAAGAGGTGGAGCACGCCGCGCCCCGTCTCGATGCGCCCGTATGCGTCGGGGTTGACCGAGCCGTACGCGCCGCCATAGGCGGGATACGTGCGCCCGGCCCGGTGCGGCGGCTCCGCCTCGACGAGGGAGCCGCCCGTCTCGCGTGCCTGGCGTGAGATGGCCGCCATGAAGGAGTGTACGGCGGCGGTGTGGTCGATGTGCCTTGCCAGCTGGCGGGTCCTGGAGCCCCTGACGCTCTGCCATGAGAGCGGCGACTCCGGCCCACTGCGGGAGGGACTCCAGCGGCGCAGGGCCATCGAAGTCGCCACACGGTCCCTGCGTGCGTGGAATGCGATGCCCCTGTCTGCCAGCGCGTACCTGGCGCGCCCGTCGTGCCTGGTCCGGACGACCAGCCCCAGGCGCAGGGGCCTGTCCAGCAGCTGATACGTCCTGGTCCTGGACACCCCCAGCAGGTCCTTGAGATCGGCCAGTCCGGTCCAGGGCCAGAGGGCTATCAGGTCGAGGACGCGCTTGCTACCTGCGTCGAGGGCCAGAGACAGCAGGTGGTCCTCGTTCCTGAGCTGCGTCCTTCCCGCCGCCACTTCTCGCACCTCGCCCTGGATATCCACCGGCGGCGGAGAGACGCGGGAGAGGGGCTGCTCGACGGGCACGGAGCCTCCCCTTGCGAGCCGTACGGCCCTGCGCAGGGGCCACGGGTCCGGGTCCGAGGGGACGTGCCATACGGCCGCACGATGGTCGCCCGCCATGACATCCCGCTCAAGGGCGAGGATGGCCGTTATGGGCGAGCGCTCCATCATGGCGGTCCAGTCGAGGAGGCGCAGGGAGTCGGGAGCCAGGACGGCGATGGCGTCGGGGCGACGCCCGTGCATGAGGGACCGGAGGCGCTGGCCCAGGTGGGATGGCAGCGCCGATCTCCCCTCGCGCATGACTCCAAGCAGCCTGCCTCCCTGCACCGCGACCAGGGCGTCCAGCGGGTGGCCGCGATACCAGCGAAAGCCCCTGATGCCGGTCACACCGGCCAGCTCGGACACGAGCCGGTAGATGGGCGTCACAGCGTCCATGCGCTCTGCGAGCAGCCTTACCCAGTGTGCGGAGACGGGGCGAGTGCGGAGGGTCTTCTGCAAGCCCACCCCGGTTATGGCTGCGACGGCCTCCACCCCGGAGGGGGCGAGGAACCAGCGCCGCGTGGTGGATGCTCCCGGCGCGGACACGTTTACACCGGCCACGAGCCGCCCGCGCTCAAGAGTGCTCAGGGCGTCGTAGACGGCGGTATCGGACCACTCGGCCAGGGTCTCCAGCTCCCGGTACGACAGGAAGGGCATGACCGCGAGCCACCTGAGAACGTCGGACTCGACCTCCGACGCGTCCCGTCCCCTGGAGCGGGCGTTCACGGTAGGCGCGGCGGCGGCCGTCACTCCCGCACCTCCTCGTCTTGTGCCGCCGCATCGGGCTCGTGAGACCGCCTGCTCCTCCGCTGCCTCCGGCCCCTCCCGTTACCGTTCGTCGATGCGTCCTCTACATCCCCCTCGTCTATCGGAACGGTCTCGACGCCCTGCACGTCCCTGCGGAAGGCCCTAACGTACTTCTCGGCCTCCTCCTCCAGGCGGGTCGTCACCACGCTCCTGCTCAGGGTGTACTCCGACACCCGTTGCAGCACGGCCTCGGCCGCATCTGCGTCCCCGGCATCGGGCGGTCTCAGGGCCATAGAGAAGGTGGGGAGCTTGTCGCCGCCCACCGTGGGCCGCACGTAGCAGTGGTGCACCGGCAGCGACGTGAGGTCCTCCTCGGTCACCTGGTCGCGGTCCAGCTCCCACGTGAGGTATCGCGCGTCGGAGGCGCTGACCTGGAAGGAGACGAGGCAGCCGATGTTGGAGAAGAGCGTCTCCCGCAGGGTGCGGCTCAGGTCCTCCAGGCGTGTCAGGGACTGGGTCGCCATGACGAAGCTCGCCCCAAACTTGCCCAGCTCGGAGAGCATCGCCTCGTAGTCGGCTCCGGGGATGGCCTGCATCTCGTCGACCACGACCGTCACCTTTCTGCGCTCTTGAGCCGGCAGCGCCTCCTGGGAGCGGATCACGCCGTCCACGAGGTTCAGGAGAGTGCCTCCCACGAGGGCTGCCACGTCTCGGCCAACCTGCCCCTGGGCGGTGTTGACGAAGAGCACCCTGCCTCCGCGCACTATGTCGTACAGGTCAAGTGTCGAGGCGGGCTGTCCCAGGATGGCCCTCGCCCGCTTCGACGAGGCGTAGTAGGCGAGCCGGGTCTGCACGGGGGCGACGGCGTCGGCCCGGTACTGGCGGTGCCATTCCCGAAAGTCCCTCGCCCACCAGCGCAGCAGGTAGGGGTCTGACACCTTCGAGAGCGCCCGCTTGCGGAAGCTGTTGTCTGAGAGCATGTGGAGGCCGTCCAGGATGGTGTACTGCCGGTCGCGCCGCACGCTGGGATGGCGGTTGGCCTCGTACAGGCTCTTTAGGGTGTGCTCAAGGATGCTCTGCATCCTCGGCCCCCACTGCTCCCACAGGTTCTTGACCACCTGCACGACGTTGTCGGTGGCCCGGTCCCTGTCGGGGAACAGGTGCGTGTCCAGCAGGTTGATTCCGGCCACACGCTCGTCGTCCGAGAGGTCGATGAGGTAGACCTGATCGACGATCTCCTTCGGGACAAGGTTGAGGAGCGACCGCACCAGGTCGCTGTGGGGATCGACGACTATGGCGTCGTCGTCCTGCCCCATTGCCTTCGCCTTCAGCTTGTGGGCGACCACGTGCTGCATGAGTGTGGACTTTCCCATGCGGGTCTTGGCGACGTAGAGGTGGTGCTGTCTGAGCAGGTCGCCGGTGAAGTGGACGGTCCGCTGGCTGCTGCCGGTGACAGCCTCGCCGACGGGCGCGCCCTCCCTGATGCCCCTCGCCAGGGGGTGGATGGAGCGTGCGCCGGAGCGTTCGAGCAGGGGCACCTCGTCGCCTCCCCGGGGCATGTGCCACAGGGTGGCCACCTCGCGGGTGTTCAGGACGCTGCGACCCCGCCAGGGCCTGTATGTCACCATCGCCAGCGGGTCCTCATGCGTTCCTGCCCGCAGCTTGCCGTCCTTGAAGGCGTTGCCGGAGGCGTGGTCGTAGTGGTGGAATGCCGTCGCCAGAGCGCCCAGAAGATCCTGCGCCGTCCTCTCGGCCTCATCCTCCGGTAGTATGGCCGTCAGGTGCAGCTCGGCCAGGTATGCCGGGCGGGATATCTTCTCCTGCATCAGCTTCTGGTCGTAGATGCGCGAGGCGCTGCGGTGCCACCTCCACAGCAGCGGCACGGCGGCGATGACCGCTGCGGCGACGGCGGTATCCAGCAGTATCGCCTTGATGAGCATCCCGTCCCGCAGCCATATCTGGTTCTGGAGCCCCAGGCCGATCAGCCCCAGCAGGATAATCATGCCGATCCCCTCGACCTTGAGGGGCCTGGTCTGGTACTGGTACGACGGGTTCATGACCGGCGACATGGGCGGCACCAGCGACTTTCGCTGGTGCTGCTCCGACCATGACGGCCCGAGGGAGCGCAGCACCAGCCGCGCCCCCAGCCGCTGGTCGCCGCTCAGGTTGCTCAGGGCTCCGAGCACCGCCAGCAGCGGGTCGGACCCGGCGTCCAGCAGGTCGTCGTCGCGGAAGGTCCGCAGGGGCAGGAACTCCTGCCGGGCCAGGGTGAGCACCTTCGTGAACGCCTGCTCGCCCTCTCTGGGACGCAGCGGGTCCTCCTCCGGCGGCACGGGGCGGATGCGTGCCTGCGGGTAGTGGATGGCCAGCTGCTGCTGGAAGATTCCGGGAGACCTGGTGCGGACCAGGAAGGACGCCCCGTCTGCGGTCCCCGATATCTCCAGTGAGAACGCCTCATCGACCGCCAGGGCCTGCAGGAGGTTCTCGACGCCCAGCAGTGTGCGCTCGCCCGTCCTGGGAGGCGTTATCGTCAGTAGCTCCATCTTCTTCTCCTGTTTGTTTCTGTTCCAGAGTTTCATGGTGACCTCCTTGTCACTTGGGGTGTTACGTGTCTGTCGGCGACGGCCTCAGCGGCGGCCGCGGCCCGTGCTTAGCTGTTCTGGTCCCGTGGTCGATGGCCTCACTGTTGGCTGTTGCTCGTGCCTGCCTGCTCTGTCTCCGTCGTCGAGCTGCCTGTCCCTCGCACAGCGTCGATCAGCCGGTGCTCCTCGGGCGTCGCGAGGACGCGCACGGGAAACCTTCCGCCTCTGGCGATGAGCATCCCGTCCCCTCTCGGAGCGGACAGGAGCCACTGTACGTCTGAGGCAGAGAGGTCGAAGGACTCCGCCACAGCCGCCAGCGCGGCGGCGTCCTGCTGCAAGAGCAGCTTGAATGCGCTGTTCTGAAGGAGCACGCGGCCCGAGTGGCCCACGATGGCGCGGCTCGTGTCCTCGCCCAGGAAGTCCTGCACGTCCTGGGTGATCGAGACCAGCCCCAGCTTGTGCTTGCGAGCACGCTTGGCCAGGGAGACGAGGAAGCTGGCTCCCTCCGGGTGCTGCATGATGGACCAGACCTCGTCCACCACCAGCACTCTGGGCCTGGGGTCGCGTGAAGCCATGCCCCAGACCGCCTCGGCGCACACCAGGGTCGCGGCGGGCCTCAGCTCCGGTTCCAGCAGGCGCAGGTTGAATACGGTGATGGGGAGCTCCCTCCCGAGCAGGTCCGCCCCCTCGTCTGTGAGCAGGTGACGAAGGCTGCCGGTGGAGAAGGGTCGGAGCAGCGACGCCATCTGCGCGAAGCCCTGGTGCTCCCCTGTCTCCAGGAACCTGAAGAAGTCGTGGAAGCCGGTGCTCGACCTCTCGGCCATGTAGTAGGCGGTGAGGGCCTGGTCGAGAGTGGTCCTCTGCTCCGGGCTGAGACGCTCGCCCACCATCACCTCGATCAGCCTCCGCAGGCCGCCGACCCGTTGCAGCACCTCGCCCTCGTCCCCCTGCTCCAGGACGAAGGGGTTCAGGCCGTGTCCGGGAACTCCTGGCGTCAGCACCCTTCCCCCTGCCGCCTCCGCTATGGAGGCGTACTCGCCCTCCGGGTCGATGACGTAGTAGACGATCCCGCGCGATATGCCCCTCAGCAGGCCCAACTTCATCGAGAAGGACTTGCCCGCGCCCGACCGCGCCATCACCACGGTGTTGGCGTTGAGGAAGGCCCCGTCGAAGGCGTCGAAGGTCACGGGAGACCCTGAGCGCAGGTCGAGGCCGAACAGGGTGCCTTTCCTGGTGTCGAGATCGGGAGGCGCGAAGGGCATCAGCATCGCAACGGAGGTCGTGTCCAGCGTGCGCCAGGCGGCTATGGCGTTCATGGCCAGGGGCAGCGTCGAGAGATGCCCCTCGTGCTGGCGGAAGGCCAGCCGGTCGAGGGAGGCAAGCGCACCCGCGAAGAGGCCCCGCAGCGCCAGCTCGCGCTCGCGCAGCTGGTCCGCGCCATCGGCGTATATGGTGATGGAGACCGATGCGTGGAAGAGCCGCTCTCTGCCCCGGTGCACCTGGTCTCTGAGGCGGGCCACGTCCTGGAGGGCTATCTCCGCCTCCGGCGGGGCTGTTCTCCCGCGACGCAGCGACAGGGAGGCCGCCGACTCCATCTTCACCTTCTGCCACTCAAGAGTCCTTGCCGCCTGGGCCGTGGCGATGGACGAGACGTGAAGGGACACGTCCATCGGGATGCCCAGAGACAGGACCGTCTGCAAATACCCCGGCGGCAGGGAGCGGGGCCAGCTGGTCAAATGAAGGGTCTTCAAAACACGTCCTCCTATCTCGATGCGGTTGCGTCGGAGGGTGATGGACAGCGGCCCCTCCTCGTCGGGCACAGGCGGCGCACAGCCCGACAGCGCGGCCCGTACGAAGGAGCTCAGCGCCTTGTCTCTCAGCGGGAAGACGGAGAACCCCGCCCTGGATATGAGGCCGTGCAGCTCGTCGGCACGCGACCTCTCGCACACCGCGTAGAATCGCCTGTCCACGACTCCGGTCTGCCCCTCCAGTCTCACCAGGAAGTTTTCCAAAGAGTCGGAGGCCGCCGCGACTCCTGCGGCGAGACCGTCCGGTCTCTGCCCCGCGATGGCCTCCCGGAGGCTCTTCAGCCTGGGAGGGTGCTGCCGCACCAGGAGCTGCACGGTGAAGTCGAGGGCGTTCAGAACGCCCGCGAAGGCGGCGATAAGGGGCTGCTCGGCCTCGACGCCCCGCACCTCCATCACGGAGACCTCCACGCCGCCCAGGCGAACGACGGTCTCGTCGTCCACACAGGCTATGGAGAAGTAGCGGCCCAGGGCCTTCGGCTGCTTTGGCCGTTTGCGGCCCTGCCTCTTGAACGGGTTCAGCCCCCCACCGGCCTCCGCCTCCACGTCCATACCCGTGGACCGCTCTGTGGCCGTCCCTTCCGGCTCGTCCGTGGACCGCCGCTCCTCGTTGGTCGGAGGGTGCATCTCAATGCCTGACTCGGCTCTATCGGCCTCTGTGCCGGGGGACGTGGCTGTCCCTTCCGGCACGTCAGTGGGCCGCTGTTGCTCCGTGCTCGGGAGCGGCCCTGGGCCTGACTCGGCCCTATCGGCCTCTGCGCCGGTGGTCAAGACCGTCTCGACCGGCTCCTCCGACCGGCGTGGCTTCGCGATGGACGGGTGAAGCCCGCGCCCCGTCCTCTGCCTGCCCCGTCTACCTGTACGTCCCCTGCGAGTGCGTATCATGAGCGCTCCTCCTGTCGCCTCAGAAGGACGCGGAGGGCCGCCTTCTGCTGCTGCCTGTCCTGGCGCAGGAACCGTCGCTGCGCCCTGCGCGTCGACCGCCTGCGGCGGCGCCTGCCGGGTTGCGCCCCGTTCCCCGCGTTACCGTTCCTCGTCCTGCGGCGTTTCATCGCTCGTCCTCCCAGTGGCGCCGGGCCGTCCACATCGTGCGGACCACGAACACCACCTGCTGAACGCCTATGCCGAACACCACCAGCCCGACCCAGGGGGCCGGAGCCAGCTCCATTGCGGCCAGGCCGGCGGCCAGGCCGACGAGTCCGGCCATCATGTGGAGCCGCAGGTCCTCGAGCCAGTGGGCCAGGGCTACCAATCCGAAGAAGAGAATCGTGTCTGCGATCGTCATGTCGTTCCTCCTTGTCTTGTGTCGCTATAGTTCGCTCTTCGTCTGTAGTCGCTATCGCGTCGGGAGCAGCACGGTCGTGCTGTCCACCAGGAGCACCATCAGGCCCTTGGCCATGATGACCAGCAGCAGGCCGGTGAGCGCGCCGACCACGGCGCTCCTGGACCGGCCCCTGTTGTGCGGGTCGGTGTCCCACATGGCCGTGAAGGCGCCCCACACCAGGCTGAAGACCGCCAGCACCCCCGCCAGGAAGATGAGGATGTTCAGGAGCCGGTTGAACTCCTCCAGCATCTCCGTCCCCTCCTCCCCTGCGCCGATGGTGACCAGGGCGCAGGCGATCAACAGCGCGACGGCCAACGGGCGTTTGACGGCTATTCGCATCACCTCAGCTCCTCTCCGACCAGCTCGCGGAAGAGCTCCTGGGTGTCGACGGCCTCTCCGGGGATGTCCTCCATGCTGTATTCCGTCTCCGACACGACCCCTCCCGCCCTCTCCTCCATCACCTCTCTCGCCTCCAGGGAGATGGTCAGGCTGTCGAGCCAGGCGACGTAGAGCGCGGAGTAGAGCGTCAGCGCCTCGTCGGGGTGCAGGTCGAAGCCGGAGAAGCGGTCGAGCACCTCCCTGTACGGGTTGGCGTCTCTCCCGCCGCCATCGTCCTCGTCGTCCTCCTCCTCCAGCAACAGGACGTACTGCGCCGCCTGCGACGGGACCTCCGAGCCCTCCGGGGGATCGGGGAGCGGCTCATACGGTGCGTCGGACAGGAACGCGAATTTCCCGTAGGCCGACTCCCGGTACTCCCGCACCAGTGGCTGGGTCTCCGTCACCTCGGCCGAGGTGTAGGCGGGTATGACCACCTCAACCTCGACCTACTGCTCCACCTCGATCCCCTCGATCCAGACGTCCTCGCTCACCTCCCGCTCTGCGGTGCGACCCGGTATCTCGACGGTCTCGCTGACCGTTTGCTCCACCGTCTGGCCGGGCTGCGTCACCGTCTCGCTGACGGTGGTCTGCTCGGTGCGTCCGGGCAGCGTCACCTGCGTGGAGGCGTAGCCGGTAGCACTCCCACTGGCGTAGCCCGTTGCGGTGTCGCTGGCGTAGCCTGTTGCCTCGCCAGAGGCATACCCGGTGGCTGTGTCGGATGCGTAGCCTGTTGCCTCGCCAGATGCATATCCGGTGGCCGTATCGCTCGCGTACCCTGTCGCGGTGTCCTCGGCGTACCCCGTGGCGCTCCCGCTGGCGTAGCCGGTGGCCGACCCCGACGCATAGCCGGTGGCCGACCCCGACGCGTAGCCGGTGGCGCTTCCGCTGGCATAGCCGGTGGCCGACCCCGACGCATAGCCGGTGGCGCTGCCCGATGCGTATCCCGTGGCGCTCCCGCTGGCGTAGCCGGTGGCCGACCCCGACGCATAGCCCGTCGCGCTGCCCGAGGCGTACCCCGATGCCGTATCGCTGGCGTACTCGGACGCCGTGTCGGAGGCGTAGCCGCTGGCCTCCTCCGAGGGCACCCACACGTTCAGGTTCAGCCAGCCGAGGATGATGTTCACCCAGTGGCTGACCGTGGTGAAGAAGCCTCCCACGACGGCGGACACGACCGTCCCCACCGTCGCCGAGAGGACGGCCCCGACCGCGGTCGACACCCAGGTCCCCACCGTTCCGGTGACCCATGTACCCACTGTCCCAGAGAGCCATGTCCCGACCGTTGCCGACAGCCACGTCCCGACGGTGGCCGACAGCCACGTCCCGACCGTTGTCGAGAGCCATGAGCCGACCGTGGTGGAGAGCCACGCTCCCACGGTCGTGGACAGCCATGAGCCCACCGTGGCGGAGAGCCACGAGCCCACCGTCGTGGAGAGCCATGAGCCCACCGTGGCCGACAGCATGGTCCCAACCGTCGCCGAGAGCCAGGACCCGACCGTGCCGGTGAGCCAGGTCCCCACTGTCGCGGACACCCAGCCGCCCACCGTCTCGGTGACCGGGTCCCAGGCGGCCTGAAGGGTCGCCGACAGGGTGCGTGTGACCGGCCCGAAGAAAGCGCTCAGGTGCGTCGACACCGTGTGGTACACGGGGTCCCACACCGCGCTCAGGGTCGAGGTGACCGTGTGGAAGAAGCCGGCGAAGCGCCCGATGACGGGCACGTTGGCGAGCCATGTACCCTCCTCGTGGTGGGTCAGGTCCACCCTCGCGGGCAGAGGGATCACGTGAGTCGATATGAGGTCCGCTCTCAGAGAGGCGTCGTATACTCCGCTCCGAAGCGGCACGGAGAGAGTGAAGTCCATCTCGCCGTCGCGCACGAAGTCGAGCGTGCGAGCGGCGTTGGTCTCCGGACCCGAGGCGGCCAGACGGACCGACCCCGTCACCTCCTCGACGGTGGCGTCCAGCAGCAGCCGCTGCTCCACTGACTTCGTGGGATCGTCGGGGTCTGTCAGGACGACGGCCTCGACGACCTCCTCCGCCTCGCTCTCGCACGCGCCGGAGATGCGGCCGGCGACCTCCCCCTCCTTCCAGCCGATCTCCTCCAGGACGATCGCGCAGTCGGATGTCTGAAGGGGTTCCACCGGGAAGGGGAAGCTGCGGCGGTCGAGGACGCGCAGGCCGGCGTTGCCCAGGGCGTCGTTCCACGAGATCGCTATGGCCCTGTGGGAGTCCCTCAGAGGGACGGAGTACGTCTGCCGCTCCCCCCTGTAGAGCACGTCCCTTGCCCGGAACGACTCCCCGCCGTCTTCGGTCTGGGCGATGAGCTGCACCGTCAGGGAGGTCGCCGCGCGGACGCTGAGATCCGCGCGGTTGCCGGTGACGGTCCACGACTCTATGTAGAACCGCTGCGCGTCCTCGGGCGGGGCCGCAGCCATGACGACGGCTGCTGAGGGCGCAACGGAGGCCAGCACGACCGAGACCGCGAGCGTGAAGCTCAGGAGCCGGAAGGGCAGCCCGACCCGCAGCCTCCGAAGGCCGCGTCTTCTCTTGCTCTTGGACTTGGCCCTGGTCTGGCCCTGGGCGACATTGGCCGTCTCCACTACCGGGGGGTGCAGGACCACGGAAATCTCGCCGCCGTACCGCTTCGGGGTGAGGGCGAACCTGAGCAGGTCGAGGACCAGCGCGGGCAGGGCTCGCCCTCCTGGGCGGACGACTATCCCCGCCAGCCCCAGGATGGCGAAGGTGATAGCTGCGGCGATCCGCCAGTGTCCCTCCGGCAGGAACGCGGCGCGCTGCCACACGCCGTAGGCCAGGCCGAGGACGGCCATCCCCGCAACGATCTGAGGGAACGTCAGCCCCAGCAGCACCCTGTCCTCGGCCTGTAGATGTGTAGGTACGTCGTGTGCTTGCATGCTTGGCCTCCTTCCTAGCCGGACGGGTCGGGCAGGTCCGGGGTCACCGGGCCGCCGATGGTCGCATTGATGATGAGCTGCACCACGCCGTAGGCCACCATCGCCAGCACGACTCCGGCCAGGGCGGTGAACATGGCCGACTTGGCCCGCTCCATCTGGTGCGGGGCTCCCCCCGCCGTCATGTAGAGGAACGAGCCGTAGATGAAGAAGCCGACGCCCAGCACTCCCACCAGGGCCATCAATATCCCGACGATGTTCGATACGGTCTGTACGAGGTCTGTCATGAGAGTCCTCCTTGTTCGTTTGGTCTGGTTGCGTTACTCGCTCATGCTTCGAGGGGGCAGCGCCGGGGTGCTGTTGCCTGCGGGCAGGGCAAGCTGCTCTCTACCGGACAGCGCCGGGGTGTCGCCGGAGGACATGCCGCCGCCCACGACGCCCGCCACCGGAGATATCCAGCTCGCCGTCCCGGATACCGCTCCGGCCCTGGCCGCTCCTGCTCCGCCCGCGGCTGCCCCACCCGCGCCTGCAAGCGCCGCGGCGCCAGCCCCCGCTCCCGTGGCGAACGCCGCCACGCGGGACACCATGAAGGCCGCGTAGGTGATCGTCCGAAGCCAGCTGTCGAAGGTTCCCGTGCTGCCCAGCATCGACGGCACGCGGGTCGTCAGATAGACGAAGGCGATGGATATGAGAAACTTCCACAGGAAGTCGTTGAGCGGCTGCCCTGCCGAGATGGAGGCGTAGTCCTCCAGGAAGGCGAAGGCCAGAGCCATCGCGATCAGCTGCACCGACTGCTGGAAGACCGTCACCAGGAACATCCGCAGCCAGTGGCGGCCCCAGCCCGCCGTGGCGGGCAGTATCCACAGCCCCAGTGCCGCAGGAGCCAGCACCAGCAGCAGGTCGATCAGCGCCAGCCGGATGATGAGCTGGACGACGACGTAGAGGACGAACAGGCCGTAGACCAGGTACAGCACCGCAAGGGACGTCGCCATCCCCACGTTCCCCAGCACGGTGGCGTTGAGCAGAACGTCCAGGGGAGCCCGCAGCAGGTCGTTGATGGTGACCCCCAGGGACGCGGCGACGAACCGGGAGATGCTGTCGGCCAGGTCGATGACGAAGCTGCCCCACCACAGGGAGGTGGAGGCGGCGACCACGCCGAGCATGAGGCGGGGCGCCAGCTCCCGCCAGCCGCTCTGGCTCCCCAGGTGCTCCCGGAAGATGATCGAGATGCCCGCCCAGGCCAGCAGCACTCCGAGACCGGAGGCCACTATGACCCAGACGACCGCCCAGGCGTCCTGGACGGCGGAGTGAAGATAGGTGAGGCTGGGCGGCGTGCCCGTGAGGATGTCGCTCATCTAGCAGTCCTCCAGGTCGCCGCCTGCGATCCTGCCCAGGACGCTGCACATCAGCCCGTGAGTCCCCTCGATGGTCCAGCCGGCGGCGGCCCTCGCCCACCGCGCCGGGTTGAGGGCGTTCAGCACCCTGTCCCACGGCCCGGTCGACTCATGCATGGGGATGACCGCCTCGAATAGGTACGACTCGTCGTCGAGCCAGGCGAGGATGCCCAGGATGTAGGCCCGCTCCGGGTCGAGCTCGGGCTGTGAGTCGTCGGAGGGATAGTCGAACGTGTACTCCCAGCCCCGGTTGACCTTCCTGGGGCCGTCCTCCACGAAGTAGAAGGCGGTCAGCCACGTGCCGTCGATGGGGTCCTTGACCCCGTAGGCCACCGCAGCGGCCTCTGCGCTCAGGACCGGCCGCGCGGTGAATCCCCCGTGGTCGTGGCGCTGTATGAATCTTTCGTCCTGGTTGACGCCGAGCATGAGGCGGGGCGCCAGCTCCCGCCAGCCGCTCTGGCTCCCCAGGTGCTCCCGGAAGATGATCGAGATGCCCGCCCAGGCCAGCAGCACTCCGAGACCGGAGGCCACTATGACCCAGACGACCGCCCAGGCGTCCTGGACGGCGGAGTGAAGATAGGTGAGGCTGGGCGGCGTGCCCGTGAGGATGTCGCTCATCTAGCAGTCCTCCAGGTCGCCGCCTGCGATCCTGCCCAGGACGCTGCACATCAGCCCGTGAGTCCCCTCGATGGTCCAGCCGGCGGCGGCCCTCGCCCACCGCGCCGGGTTGAGGGCGTTCAGCACCCTGTCCCACGGCCCGGTCGACTCATGCATGGGGATGACCGCCTCGAATAGGTACGACTCGTCGTCGAGCCAGGCGAGGATGCCCAGGATGTAGGCCCGCTCCGGGTCGAGCTCGGGCTGTGAGTCGTCGGAGGGATAGTCGAACGTGTACTCCCAGCCCCGGTTGACCTTCCTGGGGCCGTCCTCCACGAAGTAGAAGGCGGTCAGCCACGTGCCGTCGATGGGGTCCTTGACCCCGTAGGCCACCGCAGCGGCCTCTGCGCTCAGGACCGGCCGCGCGGTGAATCCCCCGTGGTCGTGGCGCTGTATGAATCTTTCGTCCTGGTTGACCAGCGTCAGCCCGCTCTCCTGTGCGAATGCGTGGGGGACGACGGGCGAGCCGCCCACGACCAGGAGCAGAGCCCCCAGCGCCAGTGCCGTGATGAGTGATCGTCGTCTCGGTGTCCTCATGTGCCTCATGTGCTTCCTCCCTATCGGATTTGCGTCGTAATCAAGCATGCCGTACAGTTGTTCTAAATGGAATGTCGCGCAGGGGGGGCCTCTGCAGAGGTCCCCCTTACACGTCCTGTTTGCAGCTCAGGGCCGTGTAACGGTATTGACCTGGCTGTGAATTCCGTAGGTAATCCAAGTAATTGGTGGATAGAGCCAGTCCAGCCGCAGACCGGACCGCTCAGATACGAGAGGGCGTGACAGAAGTGCCACTTGTACATCGAAAATCAGCAAACGGTGACCGGAAATGCCACCTGGCAACAGCACTTGAGGGCAGGAGAGGAGATGTGCTGAGATGGAGCAGAGATCAGAGCTGACTGAGGCGGAGAGCCGTCACCTCCAGCAGCTGGTTGGCCTGCTGGGCGAGCTGATTAGCGAGCACGGGAAGGCTGGCGCAGCCGTCAAGCTTGGCGTCGGGTACAGGACGGTGCTCCGCTCCCTGGCCGCCGGGAAGCTGTCCCGGGGCCTGCGGATGGCCCTGGAGAAGCACCTGCTCCTGCGAGAGGGAGCCGAGGTGCCGGAGTCGCCGTGGGCCGGGAGGCTGGACGATTTGGAGCAGGGGCGGAGGGAGCTGGCGGAGGGACTCGAAGTGCTGGAGCGGCGGCAAACTGAGCAAACACAGCAACTGATTTCCGTGGCCGGCGAGCTTCAGAGCGCCCGTGGGGCCATCAGCGAGCTCGTGCAGAAGGCCGGTGTCAGGGATCAGGAAGTCCGTAAGGCCCTCGCGGAGTCATTGTCGGCTCAGCAGGAGATTCGACGGCGGCTGGACCAGGTGGAGAAGCGGTCTCAGGTGAGGGTGGCCCCTCAGCCGGTGAGGGAGACCGCTGTGCAGGCCCCTGGCTCCGCCGTTGGTGCCGTGCCCAGCCGTAACGGAGATGGCTACGACGAGAAGACCGAGGCCCTCGTGACCGAGTGGCGGAGGCTGAAGACTGAGCAGGCGCAGGCGAGGACCCGTCTGGATCGCGTGACGGCGGCGGAGGCCAGGCTGGAGCTGGAGATAGAGCTCATACGCGAGCACGAGATGGGCATACCGCCGGGGGAGCGATGGGGCCTGGGCGTCAGGTACCAGCAGGTGAGCTGGCGGTGGAGCGCGCTGGCCGACCGGAGACGGGAGAGGCGAAGGCTGACTGTCAGACGGTGGGTGCGGCGAATTCTCACTCTCGGCATGTGGCGGCGCTAGCGTTCAGCAAACTGAGCAAACGATCTGGCGGCTCAGGGGCTCAAACCCTTGCATTCGCACGGTTGTTCGGTAATACTTGAATCACTGTCAGGCTTTTCCAGCGTTTCCCGCCCTAGAAACCTGGGGGTCCTTTCCCTGAGCCCGGATGGACCGTGACGGATCGAGCCTCGCTCTCCGGCGGTCGTCCAAGAGGGATTTTCTGAAGGAGGGTTGGGGTGCGTCTCGCGCTCCGGCCTTCTCGATAGCAAATGACCGGCTGAGTGCATTGCGCTTCGGCCGGTCTTCCTGTGCCCGAAAAAGACCGTGACGGATAGCTCGTAGCCCTCCGAAGCGGTCTTTCAGACGCATCTTCCTTCATTCCCCGGCGGAGCGCTCACACGTGCTTCGACCGTTTCCCCACGCGCGGCGTAGTCCAGACGACCAGGCCGCTTCTCCCCGCGTAGTCGCAGCTCCCTGACCGCTTCTGTCCCCTGGTCGAGCTGCGTCTTCTTCACCCCTTAGTCGCGGCTCCCAGGATGCAATCTCACCGCCCTGGTCGAGCTGCGCCTGCCTTACCCCTTCGTCGCGGCTTCCAGAAGGTCTTCTACATACCCTGGCCTAGCTGCGCCCTTTTTCTTCCCACACGTCGTCCCCGCGATCACCTCGTGCGGACCGGCGTGCCTCTCCCAAATACCGCGTTCGACGTACGGCATCCCGTCGTGCGCGGCCCCGTGCCCATTTCAAGCCAACCGATCACAAGAGTCCTCCGCGCTACGGATGCCAACGCGAGGGCCAGGCAACGGAAAGGAGTTTGTCGATGCACGTTCATAGTCGAGGGTCGAAGGTTTGGAACCGAAGGCGGATTGTCGTCGCTGCGGTGGCGCTGCTCCTGGTGGCGCCGCTGCTGCTCGGAGCCGGGGCCGGAGCCGCCGTCATGAACACGGTGGGGCTCGGTCTCGCGGCGCTGGTGGTTCGGAGGCTGTCCGCCAGGAAGAGAGCACGAAGAAAGGAGGGCGTATGGAAACCATGCCTGCGGTGCGGCTGGTGATCGAAGCCGTGGCGGTCCTGTGGCGGAACAGACACACCATCGCCAGGACCGCACTGGTGCTGCTGCTCACCCTGGCCCCGCTGCTGATCTGAGATCAAGTACAAGACCCAACTCAAACAAGGAGAGAAACGATGACAACCCGAGTATTGACGACACATGACCGTCCGGTCCAACGCACGAGCCTTGAGGAGCTGGTGGACCGGCTGATCGACGCGATCTTCCCCCAGGAAGAGACAGCCCCGCCTCCGACCGTGGCGCGGACCGTTCACGACGCGAGGCGGCTGCGGCAGTCCGGGGACCTCGACGGGGTCTCTGCCAAAGCCTCCGCCTGTTCGAGCGTAGTCCGCCGACATGGGCATATGGTTGCGCCCTCCTGGGAGCAAGCTTGGGGCACGGCGCTTGGCTAGTATTGACTAATCTCGTATGAGGCAACTACACTATCAATATGACTAAACGCCTTCAAGTTCTCATAGAAGAAGAAGAGTACCTTGAGATTCAAGCCGTTGCCCGAAGGCAGCGGGTGACCCTCGCGGAATGGGTGCGTCAGGCGCTGCGCAAGGCGAGAGGCGACCACCCTGGTGCTGTAGAAGCCAAGCTGCGCGCCATCGCCGATGCGTCGCGGCACGAATTCCCAACCGCCGACATCGAGGTCATGCTACAGGAGATCGAAGCGGGGCAACGTCTCCCGTGATTTTCATCGACTCCAACGTGCCGATGTACTTGGTGGGAGCTCCGCATCCGAACAAGGACCGCAGCGTAGCGGTCTTGACGCAGTTGGCGCGGGACGGAGAGCATTTCGTCACCGACGTGGAGGTCTACCAGGAGATACTCCACCGCTACACGGCTATCCGGAGGCCCGACGCCATCGACGCCGCCTTCGAGAGCCTTGACGCCATTGCCGATGACGTTTTGACCTTTGGCATGTCCGAGATACGCGCTGCCAGAGCGCTGATCGGCTCTGTAGACGGCCTCTCTGCGAGGGACGCCCTGCATGTGGCCGTGATGCGAAAGGCGGGTACGAACCGTATCCTGAGCTTCGATGTTGGATTCGACAATTGCCCTGGAATCGACCGCTTTGTTTGTTGAATGACATGCCTCACCAGACTGAACCCAACGCCAATAATGCCCTGGGAGACCTGCTCCGCAGCATGTTGCCCGGCTGCCAGGTGCGCTCCGAGAATACCCAGACCTTCCCCAACCACCTGGGCCGCCATGCCGACGTACTGATTACCGCGCCTGGCCGTTCCCCGGTGGTCGTCGAAGCTGAGTACGAACCGGCCCCCGAAGCGGAAAAGGACGCCTTCGACCGGTTGGGTCTCGCCGTCGACGGCGAGCCGCGCACCATCGAGGCCGCCATCGCCCTGCGCTACCCCCAAGCCCTGGAGGAAGCCTACGACGTGCACGAGGGCGTAGCCGTGGCCCGCCTTGCCTACTTCGTCCGGCACGAAGACGGCAGCCGCTTCCCCGAATCGGGATGGCTGGACGGCACCGCCAGCGACCTGGCAGACCTTATCCGCCTGGTATCCGTGCCGCAGAAGGCGGTTGAACAGGCGGCTGAGACACTTGAGCGGGGCATTGGACAAGCCGCCAATAGATTGGAAGAGATGGCGAAGCTGCGGCCGAATGTCACCCCTGTAATTGCCCGGTTGCTGGGAATGGGCGACGTTCCGCAGACCCGCCGCATGGCCTGCGCTATCATCGCAAACGCGATGGTCTTCCACCAGCGCATCGCAGGGATGCACGAGGGGGTGAAATCCCTGCATTTGGTGTGCGGTCCCGATGTAACAAACCCTCAGGGTGAGACGCTATCGGTATGGGCCGCAATCCTGAAGATAAACTACTGGCCCATCTTCGCCATCGCCAAGGACATCCTGGAGCAGATTCCTGGGAACACCGCAGCCAGCATCTTGCGGGAACTGCTGGATACTGCTCAGGGAGTTGAATCCACCTTTGTGTTCGACCGCTATTGCCAGGGTCACCAGCTGAGCCGTAAGTCATGATAAGGGTCCCAATAGCTCGAATCATCGTTGGCGGCATTGTGCTGGGCGCGGTCGTAGGTGCGTGCGACCGAACACCCCGTCAAGGAACGCAGACCGCTGATCCGACTGGCGTAGAGAGTCCGTCCATCCCAGCGACTCCGGCGCCTCTGACGAAAGCCTCGATCCTGCCCGATTACGTGGTACTGAAGCCCGGGGAGAGCCGCCAATTCACATTCGAAGCTGTCGATGCTAATGGCAAAGCCATCACCAACCTGGAACCGGAATGGACGACCTCAGTCGACGGCGGCGCCATAAGCCCCTCTGGACTGCTTACTGCCGGCACGCGAGTTGGTGTCTTTTCTGAGGGGGTTGTTGCTATTGCTGGAACCGCAGGTGTCTTCGTCGAGACCGCAGCTACGGTCGCTGTAGAGCCCGGTCCCATGTACCGGGTCATGATTATTCCCGATCAGCAGCTCTTCTACACCAACGGTTCATTCGACTTCCGGATTGAAGCGTACGACGCATATGACAACGCCATTCCCAATATCAGGGTTTCATGGTCATCGAAGGATGGCCAGATTACCAGGGACGGGCACTTCTCAACCGGAACCGAACCCGCCAAATGCGAAATCGTTGCCAATGTAAGCGATGGGGAAACCTCGCTAAAGGCCTCACGGATCGTTCATACAGTAGATCTCAGCATCCCCCATGGCATCGATGTGGCCCCCAGAGGGCGCTATGCGGGCTCGTTTCGGACTGTCTCGACATTCCCATTTGCAGGTATCGTGCACGACTTTCTCGGCGAGAAACGAGCTGGTGATGCGTGTGTCACTCCGGAGGGAAGGCAGGGGACTCTGGAGGTTCGGTGGGACGATCTTCCATTCGTTGTCCCAACCCGACTATACGAGGCACACCTGCCGATACCGCGGGCCGTCGTCCTTGAGTGCGAGGAGCTACGGCCGCCGTTTGCGCCGGGCGTGTTGCTCGACGTACGGCCGGTGAAGACCGGCGGATAGGTCTGGAGATCGCCTACTAGCCGTAGGCCCTTGCGTAGCTCCCCAGACCGGGCAACATCGTGGAGTTGGCTAATTCTCTCGCCTGAAGTCATTCCGACATGGCCCCCTCCCTGCTGCGGGCGGATGCCGCTGTGAGGACCCTATCCGCGATTGGTCAGGGAACAAATCGCGTGATTCTTTCGTCATACACTATGGAACGCATCTGAAACAGTCATTGCTAGAGGGAGGTCGCTGGACCATGCTTTTGAGAATTAGCCGATTCCCAATCCCAATTATGCTCGTCGCACTGCTGGCTGTGACCGCGTGCGGTGGCTCGGACGATTCCGCTGGGCATCCGGGTGCGCCGGGTGTGCCGGGGGCGCCAGGTGTGCCGGGGGCGCCAGCAGCCCCCGCAGCAGCAGCGGCTCCGGCACTTAGGGGATTCGTCGTGGATGAGGCCATAGCGGCGATGGCGGCACCTGCCGCTGCACCGGCGGCCCCCGCGCCAGCTCCGGCCCCCGCTCCTAGGTTGGTGAGAGTTTCAGAACAAGCTGCGGCGGCCGATATCGCGGCCTCATCGAAGACGCTCACCCGGCTGGTCAATCTGGAACGAATCATCGTCCGCACTGTCGAGGCTACGATCGTGGTGACGGACGTACAGGGCTCCATGGACCTGATCACGGCTATGGCCAGAGAGCTGGGCGGTTGGGTCGTATCCACCAATCGATTCGAGAAGCACCGTGGGTTCATCTCCTTCCGTGTTCCGGCTGAAGCCCTGGATAAGGCGACCGCGCGTCTGAGGGAGATGGCCGTCGAGGTCAAAGCGGAGGTCTCTGACAGCCGAGACGTGACCGATGAGTACTTCGACCTGAGGGCGCGGCTTGACAATCAGAAGGCCACGGAAGAGGCGCTGCTCAAGCTATTGGGGCGCGCCGAGACCGTCGAGGCCGCTTTGAAGGTCCAGCAGACCTTGACCGGAGTCCAGGAAGAGGTTGAGCGCCTGCAGGGTAAGATCAAGCTTCTTGAGGAGACTTCGGCGTTTTCGCTGGTGAGCGTCAACTTAGAGCTTGAGCCAGTTGACATGGCGGTGGAGGAGATAGCAGACAAGACGACCGGTGTCGGCGAGAGGGTCAGGTTCCGTGCCTTTTTCAAGCCGCCCGAGGGGATCGAGGACTTCAGCTACACGTGGGACTTCGGTGACGGTGAGAGCGTTCGCGGCCATCAGACGGCGCCAACGGAGAAAGAAGATACCCGGGTCACGGCGACTGTGACCCATAGGTACAGAGACGAAGAGGACTCGCCATACATCGTTCAGTTCGAGATACAGGGCAGCGGCGAAGCGGGTGCCGCCGAAGGCGATACGACCCTGATGGTCAAGGTCACCAGGATTCCCGACATCGTTGTCTTCGCCGGCGAGAGTATCGCTGTGGACGAGGGCGAGGAGGTCGAGTTCAGTGGGTCCTTCACTCGGCCGCCGGGTCTGAACGAGGTAGAGTACAGGTGGGACTTCGGCGACGGCTCCGAGCCTGCCACGGGAATGCTGGGAGTGGGGATCACCACCGCCGTAGCGACTCACGTCTATGAGCACCACCGGCCTTTCTCGTATCAGGCGACGTTTACGATAACGGCCGAGAGTGAGGCGGGTACTGTGGAGGACTCCAGCTCGCTCGACGTAAGGGTTAGAGAGATGCCGGGCTGGGTCATCACGGGTTTGAGCTTCAGCGACCAGGGCAAGACCGCTGTGAGGACCCTGTCCGCGGTTGGTCAGGGGGCACTGATCGGAGTCATCTGGGTGGCCATACTCAGTCCTGCGTGGCTGGTCGTTGGAGGTGGAGGCTACTGGCTGATACGCAGGTACAAGGGCCGGCGGCGTAGCACGTCCGCTGGCCCCACCGACGCTCATGAGTCTCAGGGCGATCAGTAGGTGGCTCTAGAGATGTGGGTTAGCAAGTTCGAGGTGACCCGAGTCAGCGAGGTGTCGACATGCTTATAGTTTTGTCACTCAACGTGATCGTGTTTATTGCGATCGCCGTTGCACTCTTCTGGAAGTACCGCCTCACTCGAGACGCCAGCTTCCTCTGGTTCAGCGCCGCGATCGTCGTGTGGCCGCTCGTTAGCGCCGGAGTAGTGTTTGGGATGGACCGGCTGAGTTCAGAGTCGGTGCCTTTCTCCCTTAGCCCGGGCGAATTCGTTGCTGGCGGGCTATACATTCTCGAGTTGATCGAGCGGATTCTGTTCTTGTTCGCGATCATCTACCTGTACAGGGGCCGAGTCCTCGACGTGAAGGAAGAGGACTCATCACAACCGGTCCTGGCCATGCCCTAGGGTAGGCTGCGGAATGGAACAAGCCGACCACGCTTTTCGTCACTACTACTGAAGATCAGAGAATAATTGGACGAGGAGCAACGGAAATGAATACGAGAATGGGGATAACCACCTCGCTGGTCGTAAGCCTTTTGCTGTTGGCGATCATCGCGTGTGCGGAGACGGCTCCGTCTCCTACACCGGCCCGTACTGAGGCTGCGGTTGGGATGCAGCCTACTCAGGAGCCGACCACATCAAGCCAACTGACCGCGAACGACCGGCAAAGTCCAGGCGTCGGCCCTATCCCAGCACCCCCACCATCTCCCCCCATTCTTGGAGAAAAGGTATCGCTGGACGAGGCGCGGCGACGGACGCCGTACACCATACCTATTCCCCCGGACGGTGTGGTTGGTGCCGACATCCAAGAGGTCTGGGCCTCGGAGGAAGGAGCTCCAACCGAGTTCAGGCAAGTCTATCTCATCTACGCCAACGGCCTGAAGATATCGATAGGTGGGCGACCCGATGCCATAGACTACAGTGCGCTTGCGGACGATCCCTTCCGAGCAGCGAACGTTCGAGGGATTCCGGCGTCAGGCAAAGACCCTGCCGTCAAAACTCTAAGCACCGGCGGCCAAGTCAATACTCCTGCGAATCTCAGTTGGTGGGTGAATCAGGTGGACATCGGACTGTACCATCCGACCTGGTTTATGGAGCAACTGCTTGAAATCGGAGAGGCGATGCCTGACCCGATCTGGTCCCCCACAACGACACGAGCCTTGCCGACCTTCACTCCGGTTCCGAACGTTGGAGTTGCCACCCCAACCATCGCCAGCGTAGCTCAGCCCCCGCCACTTCCTCAAGTGTCCCTTGAGCACGGTGGCCGCTCATATCAAGGATGGAGAGGCAGCTACTGTTGGCCGGTGAGTGCGAACAGCCGCGTCTGCGCAGATAGCGTAGGATGGCAAGGATTCGACAAGGTATCGGCTGTATTGATGAAACGAGGGGATGCGTTCTCGATCAGAATCTCCGGTAGCGACCCTGCCTCAGACGAGTTCCGTGTTCGGGCATCCATCCCCCAGGAGACCAGGCTAGCGGTCAAGCCCGGCGAGGAGCTTTTCAGCAGCGATTCCCTGGAAGGGCTAAGGCTCGACCTCCCAGCAGGCGTTTACTTTGTCAGCACCTTCTATGAGTCCCAACTAGGGGACGTTTCCTTCGGATTCAAGGTAGAGATCGTCGACTAGCCGTAGCCCTTGCATAACTCCCCAGACGGGGCAACATTCGTGGAGTTGGCTCCCGCTTGAAGTCGTTCAGACATGGACTGTAAACGGTCAGCGAAAATGGGACACCTGAGAGGGGTGGAAAACCCGAGAGTCTGAGAGTGGTGTGAGCTCCTGAAGCGAGGGTAAAGTACCTCATGAAAGGAGCAGACCGTGTCCCAGTCACAAGAGAGCAAGGCAGATGCTGCCCAGCAGCGGAGCGAGGAGACCAGGTCTTTCGTCCGCACGGTGAAGGCGGCAACCCGACGTAGATACACCCCCGAAGAGAAGATCCTTGTCGTCCTGGAGGGCTTTCGCCGGGAGGTCACTGTCAATGACCTGTGCAGGCGAGAGGGGATCAAGCCCCACTCCTACCACGCGTGGACCAAGGAGTTCATGGAGGCTGGCAAGGAGAGGCTTACCCGTGAGACGGTGCGGGATGCCACGGGCCAGGAGATCCAGCAACTCAGGCGTGACAACGACGAGCTCGAGCAACTGGTGGCCGACCTGTCCCTGGAGGTCTACCGTATCAAAAAAACGGCTATCCCAGTGCCTGCCGACGACGTTGGTACCAACGCATGAGCGCGTCCGAGAAGACGACGGTCCTGGCCAAGGTAGCTTCGTCCACGCTTCCAAAGCGTCAGGTACTCAAGGACCTGGGTGTCCCCAAGAGCACCTACTATCGGTGGCTGACGCGCGAGCAACGGTGCCAAGGGCTTGAGAATCAACCGGGAGGCGGCCTGGCACCCTGGAACCGCCTGAGTCAACCTGAGGAGCAAGCGGTCCTGACGGTGGCACGTCGAGCGCCTGAACTGAGCTGTCGTAAACTTGCTGCCTGGATCACCGACAACCAGGGCTTCTCTGTCTCCGAGTCCACGGTCTACCGCGAGGGTCTGGTCAAGTCACCCGAGATGCAGCTCAAGGCCGGCAAGGAGTACCACCGCAAGACCACCGGTCCCAACCAGATGTGGGCAACCGACGCCTCCTACTTCAAGGTCATCGGGTAGGGCTACTACTACTTGGTGACGGTGATGGATGACTTCTCCCGCTTCATCCTGGCCCATAAGCTCCAACGCGACATGACCTCAGACTCTTTCATCGAGGTGGTCCAGGATGCCGTGGACAAGACCGGCATGACTGAGATCCCGGTGCAAGACAGGACCAGGCTACTGAGCGACAACGGCTCTGGCTACGTCTCCCGTGCCTTCAGGGACTACCTGCACCTGGTGGGCATCAGGCACATCCTGGCAGCACCCTTCCACCCTCAGACCAACGGCAAGCTGGAGCGCTATCACCAGACTATCAAGCAGGACGTTAACCAGGTCCCCTACGAGGTGCCGTCCGACCTCGAGGAGGCAATCGCCGCTTTTGTGGGCTCCTACAACCACAAGCGCTATCACATGGCCCTGGGCAACGTCACGCCTGCTGACGTGCTCAACGGGAGGCGGGAGCAGATCCTACAACGGAGGAGGTGCAGGTCCAGACGATCGAACGGAGAAGACGCTACAACAGGACCCTCAAGGAGCTCGCCCGACACTCCTCATAACAATAACCTTCTCGGGTCTCAAAGTGTCCCACTTTTGCTGATTGACAACACATACCTTCGATGGCGCGGGACAATCGCTGCTCGTTGACGGACCAGCGCAGGCGCTCCCGAGGAAGTAGGGAGTGAAGTAGGGAGTAAGGAGGTCCTTGACCTGCAGGCCGTGCACCACGGCCTCTTCAAGGCGGGTAAACTCTCTGGCTAGGGAGGGGGCGGCTTCCCCGTCGGCGACACGACGTACCGGTTCATTCAGGTCAAACCCGGCCGCTTCTTCGGCGAAGAGAAGGTGTGGGTCGGCGAAGCCCGCGTGTCCATCACGGACCTGGAGCGGACCTTGCTGGATGGGCTGTCTATGCCCCAGCACTGCGGGGTGTCAAGGGCGGAGAGAAAACGTACCAGCGGGGCGGAGCAAAACTGTACCACTGAACGCCGTAGAATGGGCATCAAGGTTCGTGGGGCGTTGGAGATCAGGCTCAGTCAGATAGCTGGCGGCCAGAAGTCTTCTTGCTGTGCTTGAGTCGGTAGCTGTCCCCGTTCATCTCCAGGATGTCGACATGGTGGGTGAGGCGGTCGAGGAGAGCTCCGGTCAGCCGTTCAGAGCCGAACACCTCGGTCCACTCGACGAAGGGCAGGTTGGAGGTCACCAGGACCGATCCACGCTCGTAACGCTGGCTGAACACCTCGAAGAGGAGCTCGGCGCCAGTCTTGGACAAGGGCACGAAGCCCAGTTCGTCGATGATCAGAAGCTTGAGTCGTGCGAGCCTTCTCTGCAGGTTGAGCAGACGCCGTTCGTCCCTGGCCTCGATCAGCTCGTGAACCAGAGCAGCGGCGGTGGTGAAGCCCACGGACAGTCCCCTCTGACACGCAGCCAGACCGAGACCGAGGGCGATATGGGTCTTGCCGGTGCCACTGTTGCCGAGAGCGATGACGTTGTGGGGGCGCTCGATGTACTCGCATCGTGCCAGCTCCAGAACCAGAGCCTTGTTCAGGGACGGCATAGACAGGAAGTCGAAGGTGTCGAGGCTCTTGGTCGTCGGGAAGCGGGCTGCTTTGATCCGACGTTCCACCATGCGATGGTGACGGTCGATCAGCTCCAACTCCGATAGTCGCAGCAGGTAGTCCGGATGGTCAGCTCCCTCACTGGCACACTGGGATGCCAGCTTGTCGTACTCCCTCAGGAACGTGGGGAGCTTGAGTTGCTTGAGGTTGTGTTCGAGCAACATCGTGGACTTGTTGGTCATGACCGGCTCCCCGCCAGGAGAGCCATGTAGTCCCTGGTCGAGGTTGTTGCAACGTTGGTCCTGGGCAGATACGGGTACAACTCCATGTCGAGTCTAGGCGGTCGACCCTCGATCCTGCACAGCACCAGGTGCTTGACAGCATCGAAGCTCACAGCCCCGAGTCGAATGGCGTCTCGTACGGCGTCGTGGACTTCTTCCGGCTGGAAGTTCTCCATCAGTCTGAGCACCTGCACGAACTCCCTCTTTCCTCGCTTGCCCATCCGAGACTCCAGCAGCCGCCGCAACACTCCGAACTCCTCGGGCAACTCCCATCCAACCAGCGGCGCCGCCTGATCCAATGCCCTCGTCTTCTTCTCAAGGAGCGGCAGGTAATGGAGAGGGTCGAAGACGAAGTCGTCTCGATCGTAGGACCGCCGATGGCGGGCGATGACTTCAGCGCCACAGCTGATCACAACCTCGTGTACATATCCGCGGACCACAACGTCCCGATGACCGTAGGCCACCGGGACCGAATAGTCATTGGTCCGGTATCTGACCAGGGACAGAGAACTGACCCTCGTCGCGTGCTTGTCGCTGGCGTCGTACGGTACGGCCGGCAGAGGCAGCAACTTCTCCAGGTCCCGCTCCAGCCGTTCTCCTATCGTCTCGTTGTGGCCGCGGAGTCGATCTTCGAACCGTCTGAGGCAGTGTTGCTCCAGATGAGCATTGAGGGCATCGAAGCTCTCGAACGATGGAATGGGCACCAGGAAGTTCCGGCGGACATAGCCGACCAGACCTTCTACTTTGCCCTTATCGTTCCCTTTGCCTGGACGGCCGAACCGGTCCTCGAACAGGTAGTGGGACTGAAGCTCGGAGAACACCCTGGTCCGCTGCCGGCGACCATCTCCCAGGATTCTGGCTACCGCGAGCGTGGTGTTGTCGTAGAGGATGCTCTGAGGCACTCCGCCCAGGAACGCGAAGGCGGAGACGTGTCCGTCGCAGAATGACTCCGTCGTCTCGGCGGGATACGCCTTCACATAGCACCCGTCGCTGTGAGGGAGGTCCAGGGCGAAGTAGTGGGCTTTGCGTTCCACTCCGCCGATGATCACTCGAGCTTCGCCGTAGTCGCACTGGGCATGTCCCGGGGAATGGGACAGTGGTACGAACATCTCGCGGGTATGACGACGGCGTTCTCGAACGTAGTCTTTGACTATCGTGTACTTGCCGGGGAAGCCGTGTTCGTCTCTGAGCCGTTCGTAGATACGCTTGGCGGTGTGACGCTGCTTCTTCGGTGAGCTCAGATCCTGCTCCAGGATCTGGTCCATCACACCCTTATATGGATCGAGCTTCGGTCTGCGAGCCGGTCGTTGCCGTCGATACCCTGGGGGCACGGAGTACTCGAGCATCTTGCGCACCGTGTCCCGGTGTAGCCCGAACACTCGGGCCGCCTCTCGGACGCTCATCCCTTCGACGAAACAAGCCCTGCGAACTCGCAGGTACATCTCCACCTTGTACATCCAATCCACCTTCAATCAGGTTCGGTCGTTCCTGATTGAAGGCGACAGGCGGTACAGTTTTCAAGCGCCACATCTCAGCGCTCGACCGCCCAGGTGGTACATTATCTCTCCGCCCTTCACAATTGCCAGCAGCAGTACGCTCACACCGATGACCGCGACAAAGAAAACAGGCATCCCATCGGAGAGTTTTTGTGCTATGTCGATGAACGCCGCAGTCTGACCGCCGACGAACGCTCGAGCCCCGCTGCCGGCCGTTTCCTGGGGCAAGAACGTCCGAAGTCGGTCCACCAGCTCACCTGTCTTCTCATCTTGCGGTGACGTCTCGGGGATGATGCTGATTATCGCGGCATCTTCGGCTTCGTTGAACAGCGGGGGTGAGGAGAACGCGACACCTTCGATCTGGTCAATCTGCCCTGGCAGTGCCTCAACCAATGATTTGGCGTTTGGATCGTCTATCTCCAGCGCAACGAGTATCGGCCCGTTGAATCCCGGCCCGAAGCCTTCAGAGAGCAGGTCGTAGGCCCGGCGGGTCGTAGATGACTCAGGATTGCTGCCCGCGTCCGCCGATCCCAGCCGCATGGAGAGTATAGGGCTAGCCAGTGTGAGGAGAAGCGCCAGAGACAAAATCAGGAAGAGTAGTGGCGACCGGCGCAACATGCGACTCCACCGCGCCCCAGCCCCCGCCTCGGCAGAAGTACGGCTCCCAGCGATGAAGCTGATGGACAGCCTGTTGATGTGTCGACCGACGAGTCTCAGGATGGCCGGGAGAACGAGTACCGCAACGATCACGAGGGCGGCCACTAAGGTGGCTGCGGCTGTCGCCACCCATCCGAGGAAAGGTATGCCACTGGCCCATAGCCCCATAAGTGCGATAACGACGACCGTGCCTGCGAAAAGAACCGCCCTACCGGCCGTTGTCATAGCCCTGGCGATGGCGTCTTCTAACGAAAGTCCGGCCGCAGTCCCCTCACGGAACCTGGTCGTTATCAACAGAGCGTAGTCGATGCCCACACCTATGCCGATCATCGACGCAAATTGAGGAGTGAACGAGGCCATATTCACGAACGCCGAGGCCACTCCAATGATCATGAAGCCCGGAATAAGGCCCATCAACGCGGTGAGAATTGGAAGGCCCATCGCGACTACGGAGCCGAATGCTACCAACAAGATGACGATAGCAGCTGCAAAACCGATTAGCTCGGACTCTCCAGGCGGTTCGATTTCTCCTACAACGGCGACTGGTCCGCCCAACTCCACCGTCAGATCGTCGGTTGAGACTTCGGCACGGAAATCGAATAGCTCTTCGATGTGCTTGACTTCAACTTGGAACGCCGGTTCGGCGTACCTCACGTCGAACCGGGCAATCGTGCCATCCTGCGAGATCGACCCTGGGACGTCGTATGGTGATGCGACCGACGCGACTCCGGGAAGCTCACCAAATCCCGTGATCAACTCCTGGACCTGCTCTTGCCTAGCGGGAGAGTTAATGTCGGTGTTCGAATGAACAACGGCCGTGGCGACGTCCCCGGACTGTTGCGGAAATCGCTCCAACAAGACGTCAAAGGCTTGCTGGGACTCGGTGCCGGGGATGCTAAACTCGTCGACGAACGATCCGCCCGCCGCCACATTCGCCGTTATTAGACCGGCGACGACGATTGCCGCGCCGGCGAGGACCCGCCAAGGATGGCGTGCTGCGAACCGCGGCCAACGGTCAAATAGAAGCGAAGGTCTGGTCGAAGTCATAGTTACTCCTTCGGTTATCGTCGTGTTGTGTTGGGATCTGGCTAAAGAGGGTAGGACGGCGAAGACGCCATGTCACTAGCGAAACGCGCCAGTCTACTAACATAACATGCCAGCCTGTGGTTGTACGGACAGCGGCGCGGTATGATGCACGAAGTGAAGGGCTTAGATCTATCCAGGGCTTATTTCGCCGACGTGTTGCGGCCAATCCTAGCTACAGGTGTGCCGGAGATCGGCGAGAACTATGCCGCCGCGCTCTTGGGATGGGGCTCGGATGTGCTCGGCAACGATGATGTGCTGTCGCGAGACCATGAGTGGGGCCCCAGATGCTATTTATTCCTTCCAAACTCTTTGCAAGAGTACACCGAGATAATCCATACAAATCTCAATAGTCAGGCACCCTGGCACTTCCAAGGGTTTCCGACGAGATTTGTAATCGACCCTCATGATCCGACCGTTCGCGTTCCCACCGCAGAGCCTTCAGGGAGAGTCCACGTCGAGATTACGACCTGCGACCAGTATCTCGAAACAACACTCGGTCTCATGGCCCCAGCGAACGGTCTGCAATGGCTGACCATACCTGAGAACCGGTTGCTAGAGTTGACGCGAGGGGAGGTGTTCTTCGATGGGGTCGGAGAGCTGACACGCATACGTAGCCACTACGAGTACTACCCTGTCGATGTTTGGAAATACCGGCTGGCCTATGCTTGGGAAGAGTTGGGGTGGGACATCGACATCGTGCAGCTGTGTGCGGATAGGGGCGATACCCTGTCGGCCAGATATTCACTTGCGGAAAGCTTGTTTCGCATCCTGAAACTGACATTCCTTCTCAACAAGCGGTACAGCCCCTATGGGAAGTGGCTACACGTGGAGTTCTACAAACTTCCCTATCTGTCCAGGGAAATTGGGCCGATACTGGAGCGCTGTTATGCCGAAGAAGATCTTACCTTAGTCCCGGACATGCTCAGAACGGCATGTGAGCTGCTCATCAAACACCAGGACCAAATCGGTGAGCTTCCAAGAATGAAAATCAGGCCCCGCAAGACTGACCGACCTTATCCAGACATCGACTCCCATAACCTCGCGGAACAGATTAGGACGACAATCACCGGAGAACTAAAGGGGGTCTCGTTGCTGGGGGCTGTGGACCAGTGGGTCGGAAACTACGATCTTCTGCTCGATGTAGACAAGCTCAGGCTCCTGTCCTCAGTCTACGATGCACCCCTCGGCATCGACAAACTCAGGACGCGAGTCCGGCCCACAAGCGGGAATTGAAATTCTATGGCAAGTGAGACACAGCCTGCTCTCCTGTGGGCGTGCTGGCGACCTCACGCTAAGGACAAGATATGAGCTTCTCTGTGGAGCCCCACTCTTTCGAAGTCGACGTCGTCCGGACATTCGTAGAGCCGGTCGCGCTGGAAGACGGCAGGCTCCTTGCCCTCGATCGCGAAGACATGAGTGCCCTGCTCTCACACGATGGAGGTCGGACCTGGGACCCCGGGGGACCGCTGCTCGACGGTCGGGGGCGTCCAGTTGTTGGTGAGGAGTTCACGAGGGCCTACATCGTGAACCTGCTCAGGCTCAAGTCGGGCGAGATCGCGCTGAAGTTCGAAGTCCAGCAGGAAGGCCCGAGCAGCTCCGCGTCGCCACGGATCGTCGCCTATTTCACCAAGAGCACGGACGAGGGAGCGACCTGGTCTGACCCGGTGCGCATCACGCCCCTCGAAACGCCTTCAAACGCGACGTGGCTCGTCGAAACCAGCGTAGGCAACCTAGTGCTCCCGAACGAGTACGCCTACTCACAGCCGGGAGAAGGCCGGCGCACCAAGATGAGTATCTGTACCGTTTTCACGTCCGCCGATGGCGGTCAGTCGTGGCAAGAGTCGCAGGACGGCCTGTGGCTGGACGACAACAAGGGGAAGGTCAAGGGCCTCTGCGAAGTACCGGTCGTGGCGGAGACGGTTGATGGGCGGCTTATCATGTTCATGCGGACCAAGTACCAGCGGATCGCCGAGACTACGAGCGAGGACGGTGGGCAGACGTGGTCGCCGGTGCGGCTGAACGACCTCGTCTGCAGCAACGCCGAGATGTACCTGGCGCGCATCCCGTCGACGGGCGACCTTCTGTGCGTCTGGAACCAGGCGAGCACTCAGGAGATCGAGACGGGCTTCTATCGCGCCAGGCTTACGTCGGCGATATCCACGGACAGCGGAGCTACGTGGGCGCACTTTCGCACACTGGCTGACTCACCCGGCCAGGCTCAGGTTGGACGTATCGAGGACGCCGGTCCGAGCTACCTCCAAACCCCTGCGCCCGTACCGCCCGAAGAGCATATGGTCGGAGACGAGTTCCACATGAATAGAGCACCGCGGGTCAGCTTCATCGGGAACGACGTCTACGTCGGGTATACCCACCGGAGATACCGGTACGTCGGCGGCGAACGGTTGCGGGAGCACGACGCAGTGAAGCTACGTGCGCTGCCCGTCGAGTGGTTCTACGCGGGGAGTAGTTAGCCTTGCGTGTAGGTTTCGACCACACCCGACCTATCGTACTGTCATTCCGAGCGCAGCGAGGAATCTAAGAGACCTAGCCGCCGACTACGGTTTCGCTAATGAGACACCACTTTAGATCCTTCAATCGCTCTGCTCACTCAGAATGACAACGTAGTATTTATAGCTGTTCGAGGAGCTTGCGCTTCTTCGCCTCGAACTCCTCGTCGTTAACGACGCCCTGCTCTCTCAACTTGCCCAGCTTTTCGAGAGACTCGTAGGCGTCCTGCGAAGGCTTCTTATCCTTCTCCATGTCGGCGACGATCTTCTTGCCCTTCTCTACAAGGTCGGCATAGGCATCCTTCGCCCAGTCCATATCGACGTCGACCAGATTGCCCTTCGATTGGAAGTGGCTGCGGGCCACCTGTCCGACGGCGTAGGTCGAGGCACCAGACATGACCGACATCGAGACGCCGCCAACCACCGTGCCTACGCCTGGGACGGCCTTGACCAGCGACGCGCCGATTCGCGCGAAGGTGCCGCCGGTGAGGGCCGAGACGAAGGTCTTGCCGGTGGCCTTCGAGAAGTCGGCCTCGTACAACTCGGCAAGCTGCTTGAGCATGTCCATCTGGACCGCGGTGACGGCGGCTATGTCGAAAAGTGGCACCGGCATCAGCCCCGCGCCCAACGACCACACGACGTGGGTTGTAATGATGTTCTCTGCTTCGTCTCCTTTGGTCATTTCCGCGTACCTCTCGAATTCCCAGATTTCATAACGCGATCATAGCGGTCCGGACCGACTTTACGGAGTGACAAACGTACCAACGGCCCTTGCAGAACGCACCAACGCCGTTGATGCCACACGCCACCACGAGTATGATTGCCGGGCCAATCAAGGCTACCGGTACGTTTGGGGTATCGCCAAATGAATCAACCGCAACGACAACAGCCGCCGCGTTACGGCATCATCTTCAACTGGGACGGCACGCCCCTCGGATATCTCGAGCCGCCCTACTCTGCCGACGACCTGCTTGACATCATCTACGCTCCTCTCGAAGACACCCAGGTCGGCGCCATGTCCTGGTGCGTCGGCACCCACGAGGCCGCGTGGCCTTCGGACGCCCTCTCAATGGTCGGTGATTCAGAAGGCCGCCTCTATTCTTCGGTGAAGGGGATGCGGCGGGCCGAGGGGATCCGAGATCTCTTCGATCGGGGTGAGGACTTCTACGGGAAGATGGTCGCCCGGGGCCACGAGTTGGGCATCGATGTTTACGCATCGATCCGCATGAACGACAACCATTTCTGGTCCGACTCGGCCAGGCGAGCGCAGCCCTTGAAGCCTGAGGAGATGGCGGGCGTCACCAGGCCGGGTCTCACGCAACTGCGCAAGGACCATCCGGAGTGGACGCTCGGGGCCGACGATGCACCGCGCTGGGCCGCGACGTCGTGGAACTTCGCGGTCCCTGAAGTCAGAGAGCATATGTTGCAGTACATCTCAGAGGCTTGCGCCCAGGCCGACTGGGACGGCGTCGAGCTGGACTGGCAGCGCCACGCGTTCCACTTGCCCGAGCACGACGCGTACAGGCTACGCTACACCCTGACCGATCTGATGAGAGCGGTACGGCGGATGACCGACGGAATAGCCGAGGAGCGCGGAGCGCCCTTCTACGTAGCGACTCGCGTTGGCGCGTCCATGGAGACGTGCCGCCGAATCGGGTACGACGTCGAGACGTGGACCTACGAGCGGCTCTGCGACATCGTCGCGACCAACGCCAACTCCGGGACCGACCCGGGCGTTGAGATCGAGGCGTACCTCGAACTCATGCGGGACACTGGAGTGACCCTCTACCCAGGCTTCGACAGCCATGGAGAGGGCGGCCAGGGAAGACTCGTGCCGACAAGTACCTGGATGGAGGCCTGGTACCGGGGGCTCGCTCAAGGCTACTATCGGAGGGGAGCCGCCGGTATTCACATTTTCAACTGGAAGGCGACAGCCGACACGCACCGGTCTCTTTTCACGACCATCGGATCGCTCGACACGTTGGAGCGGACCGACAAGGTCTACACGGCCGTCAAGAGAATCATGAGGCCGCGCAGTGAGATCAGGTATGGCGCCGAGCGGGACGACAGGTTGCTGGGCGAGGTGCCCGTCAACCTATACGATACCCTCACGGGGGAAGGGCCCCTCTTCCACGTCGACGTTCAGGATGACTTGGTCGCGGAAAACGAAGCAGGCCGACTCGAAAGCGTGGAGTTGCAGATCGAGATCAACCACATGTCACCGGCTGACGTTCTCGAGGTCACGCTGGACGGGACGAGTCTAGGCGAGCCGGAAGTCAAGAATACGGCGGCATTGGACGGGAACGTCCCGACCGACGTAGCAGAGAGCTCGTGGCTCGTGTGGGGCCTGACGCCTCAACAGGTGGCGTTAGGTGTACACGAGATCGGGGTCCGTTTGGCTGAGCGCGACGCTCGGATCAGCACACCGCTTGTGGTCGAAAACGTGGAGGTCCACGTCACGTACAAGGGGTAGGAGTTGACGGGCTAGGCGCGGGCGTTCTTTTCTTGCTGGAAAAGACGCCCTCACCTCAATCCTCTCCCAAAGGGAGAGGAGGTTGGACGCCCTTTTTCTTCCAGGGTGGCAGCGGGTTGGCGAAGCCTAGAGCTCACCTCCGCAGGCCTTGATCATCGTTTCCTGGACGAGCAGGTCGTGCTCCGATGAGAACCGGGGCTCGCGCTCCCCACGAATGACCTCGACGAACTCTCGGAGGTCGCCCACGTAGCGGGGACGGTCTTCGACCGGCACCCTCTGCCAGCCCGCCCTATATGATCCCGTAGGTTCGCGCAGGCTCAAGTCGACCGTCGGGGGCTCGATGGGTTCGAGCACGATGCTGCCCTCCAGGCCGTGGACCTCGACCCGCCTGTGGGGGCCTGGGTCCGTCTCCAGGGAGGTCGCCTCGATTACGGCGATGGCTCCCCGCTCGTCGAATTCGAACACCACTATAGCGTTGTCGACGCCTTCCGGTAAGCCGTCAGAACCCCGCGCGTCGCACCGTAGAAACGGTGTGATCTTGTCCGGTTTGCCGAACATCCATACCATCTGATCGAACAAGTGGGACGATTCTTCCTGAAGGATGCCGCCCGGAAACCGGTCGACGTGGTTGCGATGGTAGTACTCGGGGGTGCTGCCGGCTCGAAAGCGGCCGAACGTGACTCGCCCCAGCAGGCCGTCGCGGACCGATTCCTGGAGAAACTCGAAGCCGGTGTTGAAGCGCCATTGGTACCCCATCTGGATGAACAGGCCTTTCTGCTCGGCTAGCTCGTAAAGAGACCTCAGGCCCGGCAATGAAGTCCCCGGAGGCTTGTCCAAGTGGACGTGCTTCCCTGCCTGCATCGCCCTACCCGCCCACTCCAGGCACTCCCACGGCCACGTCTCGATGAACACTGCCTCGATGGTCGGGTCCTCGAGTAGCTGGTCGACCGACTCTATCCAACGCACGTCCTGGTAGGCTTCGTTGTCGTGGCGAGCCTCCCACATTTTTGGGTCGGGCTCGTGGATGCCGACGAACTCTACATCGAGGCGTTTGAGTAGTGCCCTCGACGGCGGGGTGACGGCTTTGGTGGCGTGAGTGTGGGCGACTCCGATCTGTCCGATTCGGAGAGACATACTCGGTCCTTTAGGCGATCCGTCTCAAGTCCGGCGGAAAACCGTCCTAGAATAGCACCGGCCCCCGACTCGAATCAGTCGGGGGCCGGATGGTCGGCATTGTGACGGCGCGGCGTTTGCTCGCTAGTAGCTCTGGGCCCCGGACTGTCCGCTTAGTTTGATGCGTGGATCGACCATGATCAGCAGCAAGTCCGATATCAGGACGCCGAGCACTGAGAGCACCCCCAGCATCAGAATGATCGTGCCTGCAAGGTACATATCCTGGGACATGAGGGCGTCCAGCATCAGCGGGCCCAGCGTCGGCAGGCTCAGGATCACCGAGACAATCACGCTGCTGCCCAGCAGACCAGCCATCATGCCGCCGATGCCGCTGATGAAGGGGTTCAGAGCGATCCGTACCGGGTACTTGAGGATCAGCCGCCACGCGGGCAGTCCTTTGGACCGGGCTGTTACCACGTACGGTTTATTCAGCTCGTCCAGGAGGTTGTTGCGCATGACACGGATCAGGCCCGCGGTGCCTGCCGTTCCGAGCACCACGCCCGGAATGATCAGGTGCTGGAGCATGTCGATGAACTTGCCGATGCTCCAGTCGGCGTTCTGATATCTACCGGAGAAGAGCCCTCCCACACTCCAGCCGAAATAGGCAAAGAAGAAGTACATCATCACCAAACCCAATAAGAAATCGGGCACAGCAAGGCCAGCAAATCCAAGGAAGGTGAAGGTATAGTCTCCTATCGTGTGCTGGCGCACGGCGGAGTATATGCCAACAGGAAATGCAAATATCCAAATAAGAACAGTCGTGAATGCGGATAAGGCGATCGTGAACTGAAGACGGTCGGCGATAAGGTCTCTGATCTTGCCGTAGTAGCGGTAGGAATAACCGAAGTCGAGCTGGAAGACAATCCTGGAGATCCATTTCCAGTACTGGTACAGCATCGGCCGGTCGAGCCCGTAGTACTCACGAAGGGCGTTCGCCTCCTCCATGCTGAGGAAGTCGCCCTGCGCCTCCAGCTCCTCGATGTACCTGTCCACGTAATCGCCCTCGGGCAACTGGATGACCGTGAACGACAGCAGTGACATGATGATCACTGTGAAAGCGGCCAGCATCATGCGCCTTGCCAGATATGCAGTCATCGGGTTCTTACCTCACTGGATTCTTGGCTACTTGTTCTGACGCGCCCGCCGGTCGGAGGAAGAGGAATCCTGGCGCCGCTGATAGTTGTCAAAGACTAACACAAGGCCGCCGAACGGCACAAGCAGATCCGCAAGCTATCGAGATCGTCAAAGTGGTCGTTGGAACCTCTTTTACACGTCTACGCGATATGCACCACTTTGGATTCACTGAACGTCTGGCGCCAGCTTGCCTATCGCGTCAGGCCAGGGTCAACGTCGGGGCTCGCAGTGGAGGGGCCATCTCCTCTTCCGTGAGCGGGTAGGCTTCTTTCTTGTAGACCTGGATCCGGCAATCGCGATCGTCCGGAACAAACATGTGGCCTTCGTCATCCACCCTCACAGACCTGGGATGACGGAAACGCTTCTCGAGTTCGTGGTTGGCCATCGAGTGGATGCGCTGATAGCGAGCGTTGCGAGTCATCGCACGAGCGAGAGTCGACTTGGAGAGCGTAGCGTCGCCGATGAACTTGTCGATGTACGTCCCCTCGTGGTCGAAGAGCTGGACCCGGTCGTTGCCATAGTCCGCCACGTAGATGTCGCCGTCCCGATCGACAGCGACGCCGGCCGGCCGGTCGAATTCGCCGTCTCCGTTACCAACGTGCCCCAGCTGGAAGATGAACTCTCCCTCCGCCGTCAGCTTCTGGACCCGGTTGTTTCGCCAGTCGGCGATGTAGACGTCTCCGAGCTCGTCGACGTGGATGCCCCACGGCATGTTGAACTGTCCCGGTCCGTCACCGAAAGCCCCCCAGGCATTAATGAACCTGCCGTCCTTCGTGAACTTCTGCACCCGGTGGTTCATCGTATCTACGACGAGCATGTTCTCGTCAGCGTCGAATGCGATCCCGGATGGCCTATCGAACTGGCCGGGCTCAGAGCCGTGCTCCCCCCACTTGCCCAGGAACTCACCCGCTCTGTTGAATATGGATACGCGGTCGGTGGCCTCATCGGAGACGTAAATCAGCTCCTCTTGGTCGACGAGTATCTGCACCGGCCACATGAGAGCCCCATCCTGTATCGGCCAGTCCTGGATGCCCTGGTTGCATTTGTGAGAGGGACGTCGGAAGCCGAAGCCAGGCGCGCCGAAGCTGCCCAGGTCTTCGTCATCGATGTCCACGATCGAGATCGGACCTGAATTTCCGCCGCAGAGCACAAAGATCCGGCCTTCCTGGCCAAAAGCCACGTCAAAGGCGGAGCTCGTGTTGGTGAACTGTCCAATCGTCTTGAAATACGGGAAGCCCGCTCTCAGCAGTCCATAAGGCCTGGCCAATGTGTCACCTCCGGCAAGAAAGGGGTTGGGGGTTGGGGACTGGGGCTCAGGGGTTGGGGGCCAACCCCCAAAGACCTGAACGCGTCCTATCCAAATTGGTATTCACGAGTCGAAACGATCAGCTGCAGCATCCTAAGTATGCGCGTATCGCTGTCTGCCCGTTCGGCCTCTGTGTCGAATGTCAGGCTCCCTCCGGACTCCGCGTAATCGAGAAGGTCATCGCGGGTATCTTCCTCAACCGCCACGGGCCCGGCCAGCTGGATGCACCTGTCGACGAACTCCGATGGCGGCAGCGGAGCGCCGGAGTCGCGTAGGCGGGCGACGATTTCCTGGATGCCAGGCTGGGAGGCGTCGGTGAGCTCGTCGACAGCGAAGTTGACTCGGGTGTTGAGCGTTCCCCCGTCGATCCACTCCGGACCTGTGTGCCAGCCTTCAACCGTGAAAGGGTTCATCAGGTTCTGTCCCATGGCGCCGATGGCCGATGGAAACCTGCCGAAGCGGGGATCCGGGTATCGGCTCAAACCTACCAGCTTTACGACGCCGGCCACGACCTCAGTCGGGCTCTTTACCCGTTTGAACTGCGACTCTTTGAAGAAATCGGAGTTGAACAGGACCCTGAGGATATGTCTGAACTCTCCGTCCGACTCGACGTAGGCATTCCCGAGAATGTCGATCGCCCCAGGGTCCCGAGGAGGTGTCTCGTTCCACGACGCGACGGCTGGTTCGTCGGCCACGAAAAACGTGTAGAGGTGCCTCGAGATAAACCTGGCGGTAGCCGGCTGCCTCACGATCAAGTCTACGATGTCCTCACCGTTGAAGCGGCCGGACTCCCCCAGGAACGTCTTCGGTCCGTCGTCGTGATCGCCGGCCTTGTAGACGAAATCGGACCAGTGAACATAGTTGGGAGGAAAAATGGGCGTCTTGAACGACCAGCCCGTGAAGGCGCGAGTTGCGGCCTTTACGTCCTCCTCGGTGTAGTTACCAACACCCATGGAGAACAGCTCGAGCAACTCGCGTCCATAGTTTTCGTTCGGCGCCTGCTTGAAATTCTCGTTATTGTCCAACCACATGATCATGGCCGGGTCGTGCGACAGTTCCACGAGGATGTTCCGCAGACCGCCAAGGCCTAGCCTGCGGAACATGTCGATTTGACGCTCCATCTGCCAGCCGGACTTTTCGGCGCCGGTCGCGAACACGTGGTGACAGAACAGCGCCATCTTTTCGACAAGGGGGCGACGTGTTTTCACCATCGTGTAGAACCACGGTGACCCTATCTTGGTCCGGCCGTGGTAGCGGTCGTCTACGTCGAGGTCGTCCTCGTGGAACTTCTCGGGGCTCAGAAGGTCCTCGACGACTTCTTCATAAGGGCGAGATGCAAGCTGTTCGAGCTCTTCAGGGCCGGCGCCGAATCCGGCCCGGCGCATTAGATGCGCGTGCAGGCTAACGTCGACTCGTGACATTAGGGCCTCCGGTGCTTCGACGAGCTCAGCGAGAGCGAGTGTGGTGCGTGGATGGTTGGGGAGAGTCGGGTCCGTCTATCGATGTCCGGCTGGGGGAGTATATGGGCCGAGGCTCTTTAGTAACGGGGAGCGGGACTGGGTGCATTCCGCGGACTGTCATCCGACGCTGGGTGATATTCGGGCTAACGAATGTATCCGACTCGTGGACGGGCGGGGCTTCGGCCCCGCCCGTCCACAATACCTTAGGAGTGTTTAAGTAAGAAGCTCCGGCTAGTTTTTGAACGCCGGGACCTGCTCGAACGTCCCGCCAACGATGGGGGCCGCTTCCATGCCCATGTGCTGCTCCAGAATGGTCGAGTAGAGTCCCCTGAAGTCGTAGGTGTGGGCCAGGTCTTCGCCGTTTTCGAGCTTCTTCGGGTCTAGCGACGGGTACTCGGCGTACAACCCGCCCTTGACGGGGTTGCCGATCAGGAACGCGCCACCGCCAGCACCGTGGTCGGTACCGCTGCCGTTGTCGGCAACACGACGTCCGAACTCGGTGAACACGAGGGTGACGACGTTGTCGGCAGCGTCGTGGTCCTCGAGGTCCTGGTAGAAGTCCATGATGGCACGGGACACGTCGCTTATGAGCTGCGGATGGGTCGGACCCTGGTTCGCGTGCGTGTCGTAGCCGCCATGCTGCGTGTAGAAGATGCGGGTGCCAACGTCAGCCGTTAGCACTCTAGCCACGTCGCGCAGGCTGCGGGCGATCTCGTTGCCGGCGTACTCGACGTTGGACTCGTACTGACCCGGGACGGTCTTGAGGATGTCGCCGCCGGAAATGACGCCGAGGCCCGTCTGGGACAGGTACTCCATGACCGGGCCGCTACCCATAGCGGGCGCGTACATCTCTTTAAAGCGCTCGAGCGCCTCCATTCGGCCGTCTTCTTCGGAGATGCCGGACATCAGTCCGTAGTTGTCCAGATCACCAACCGACGTAACCGGGACGCCCTTGGACACCATGGCCTGAGGAAGGCCGCGCCCAAAGTTGACGCCCAGCAATACGTTCTCGTGGCTAGGGTCCATCTCGCCGATGGTCATACCGAGCCAGCCCTCTGTCACGAGCTTCACCGGCTCGCAGGTGTGCCAAATGTACATGCTTCGGAAGTGGGACCGGCTGCCGTTCGGATATCCTACGCCCTGGATGATGGCCATCTTGCCCTGGTCGTAGAACTCCTTCAGCGGTGCTGCCGCGTTGAAGATGCCAAGCCCGCCGTCTATCGGCAGGATGTCGTCTTCCGGCACGCCGAGGGTTGGCCGCCAGTCTCGATAGTGACTGTCGTTATATGGGACGACAGTGTTCATAAAGTCGTTTCCGCCGCTCAACTGAACGACGACAAGAATTGGGTCTTTGCCGTTTCCGTTGGTCGCCATGTCGGGTAGCCTCCTAAGGTATGCCGATACGGTCTACTTCGGACGTCTGAAGCTGGTGTGCCCCCTTTTACCACCTACACCGGACCGACCGGCCCCGGGCTCTGACCGGACTAGTAGTCCGGTCGCCTAGAACCCCAGCGTGGCGGAGCAAGCTGCGAAACCTCCGCCTTCGTGGTAGCGGGCAAAACCAACCCCAGTATATACCAACGTATATCATTAGTTGTTTTTCATGTCAAGCTACGCGTGGGCGTTTTTATAGAGATTCTCGACCCAAACGCTATACTGCATGTAGGTCTGGCATCCCCGTCCGACACCAGATGTAGAGTTTTTGAGGGCAGAGGCCAACAGCCGGAGGGCTCATGGTGCAGCATAGGGACCAGAAGGTGCCAATTATTCGCTGAGAGCCTCATCGATCATGGACTGGAAGATACCGAACTGCCGAGCCCCGACCAGGATCCGACCGTTTATGAAGAAAGTAGGTGTGCCGCTCACTCCGTAGCCAAGACCATCTTGAATATGACCAAGTACAAGCTGGGTTTTGGCACCGGTATCTAGACACCCACTGAAGGCTTCAGCGTCTAGACCAATGTTCTCGGCATATATCTTCAGACTACCTACGTCTAGTGCCTCCTGGTTCTGGAATAGTGTGTCATGGTACTCCCAGAATTTTCCTTGATCGTGAGCACATTCGGCCGCCTCGGCTGCGTGCTGAGCACTGGGATGAATCCTGGAAATTGGAAAGTTGAGAATCACATATCGGATGGTGTCTTCGTACTTGCGGAGGAGTTGGGGCATAGTGTCCTGAAAATGACGACTGCAGAAAGGGCACTCGTAATCGGTGAATTCAACAATCGTGACTCGGGCGTCCGGCGGCCCAAGGGATGGTCGGCCTTCTAGGCCGATCTGCACGACCGACCGTTGTCCACCAGCAAGGGCGCTTTGGTTTGAGTCCTCAGGGACGGGTGTCGTTGAGCGCGAAGACAACCAGGAAACTCCGAGCCCACTTCCGAATGCAAGGACCACTGCCAGAGCCGCGTACAGATAGCTCTTCTTTATCGTGACAGTGATGGTGTCTTTCTTCTGCGGCTCGATCATCTGATTGCGGTCTGCCTCCCTACAGTTACGTATTCGAACCCGGAACCCGATGCAGGGTTGCCTTATCCTCCGCCGAAGCGGCTGGCCGAGTATCCTATGCTTCTGTATCCGAAGGAAGGTTAGGGCAAGTGGGTCGATAGGGCTCATCTCCGATGAAATGCCGCCACTCTTGCTGGGTCATATTGCGTGGGACCTGCCGGCAGGCGGCGGCCAACAGGTCCCCCATCCGGGCATAGTACTGCCTCGCGGTATGATCGCCGCTGGCGGTCAGGATACGGCTTTCGTCGGCGTTCCAGACCGCTTGCAAGACGGCCTCGGAGTGACCTTCAAGGACCGTCAACAGGGCTCCTGTTTCGGCGTCCCAGACCCGGGCCGTATCGTCTCCGCCGGTGGTCAGGATACGGCTTTCGTCGGCGTTCCACACCGCCCGCACTACTGCCTGCGTGTGACCGGCGAGGGTTATAAGTTCCCGCCCGGTTTCGGCGTTCCACACACGTGCAGTGCGGTCGTCGCTGGCGGTCAGGATGCGGGTCCCGTCTCTGTTCCAGGCCGCGTACAGCAGCCCCTCGGTGTGACCGACGAGAGTGACGGTTTCAGTGCCGCTTTCAGTGTCCCACACCTTAGCGGTCCGGTCAGAGCTGGCGGTCAAAATGCGGCTTTCGTCACCGTTCCAGACCGCCTGTAAAACCCGATCCGCGTGACCGACGAGGTTCGCCAGTTCGACCCCGCTCGTGGCATCCCACACCCGCGCCGAGTTGTCCCCGCTGGCAGTCAGAATGCGGCTTTCGTCGCTATTCCAGTCCGCCCGCAAAACCCAATCGATGTGTCCTACCAGGGTCAACAACGTCGCACCAGTCCTGGTGTCAAATACCCGGCCGGTCCCGTCGTCGCCGGCAGTCAGGATCCGACTCTCATCGCTGTTCCAGATGGCCTGATACACCGGTCCGTTATGACCCGAAAGTCTAGCCAACTCGGTGCCTTTCTCAGCATCCCACACGCGGGCCGTGCCGTCATCGCCAGAGGTAAGGATACGGCTCTCATCCACGTTCCAGACTGCCTGAAACACCCGGCCATTGTGGCCGACCAGTGTGAGTAGTATGTCCCCGGTTGCGGCATCCCACACCCGAACCGTGCCGTCTGAGCTAGAGGTGAGGATGCGGCTCTTGTCGGCACTCTGGAACGCTTGAGCGACGGGACCCGAGTGACCAACCAATATGGGCAACTCTGCCCCGCCGTTGGTATCCCATAGGCGGACATTGCCGTCGTCGTCTGCGGTCAGGATTCGGCTCTCTTGCCCGTTCCATGCCGCCTGCCTGACCGGACTCGCGTGACCTGACAGCGTGAGCAGTTCGCGCCCGCTTTCGGCATCCCACACGCGAATCGTACCGTCTCTGCTAGAGGTGAGGATGCGGCTTTCGTCCTTGTTCCAGGCCGCCTGCAAGACGCGGTCCTTATGACCGAAGAGGGTCAGCAGTGTCCGCCCACTTCGGGCATCCGACACCCTGGCGGTGCCGATAACGCACTCGCCAAAAACCTCTTGATCGCAACCTGGGGTCATCACGCGGCTTCCGTCACCGTTCCAGATTGCCTCTGCGACTGAACCCGCGCGACCGGACAGAGCAACCTGTTCAGTGCCACTCGCCGCATCCCAAAGCCGGACGGTGCCGTCGTCGCTCGCCGTTAGGATGCGGCTTTCATCCCCGTTCCAGTCGGCCATCAAGACCGAATCCGTGTGACCGAGTAGCGCAACGAGTTCGTTTCCGGTGGCGGCGTCCCACACCCGCGCTGTGCCGTCCCGACCGGAGGTGAGGATGCGGCTCTCGTCCTTGTTCCACACCGCCTGCCGGACCCCTTTGCTGTGGCCTAATAGAGTGACCAGTTGGGCTCCATTGGTGGCATCCCATACCCTAGCGGTGCCATCGCCGCTCGCGGTCAAGATGAGGCTTTCATCCTTGTTCCAGACCGCCTGCCAGACCCAGGACGAGTGACCGGCAAGGGTGAGCAGCTGACCTCCGGTGGTCGCGTCCCAAACGCGCGCGCTGCTATCGTCGCTCGCGCTCAAGATTCTGCTTTCGTTGGAGTTCCAGCGCGCCTGATTGACCCAGTCCGTGTGTCCGTTGAGGACAATCAGCTCGGTCCCGGTGACGGCATTCCAAGCTCGGACCGTGCCATCGTTGCTCGCGGTCAGAATGCGGCTTCCGTCGATATTCCAAATCGCTTGATTGACCCTGTCCGTGTGACCGGAGAGGATGGCAACTGTGCGTCCTGGATGGGCGAAGGCCTGGCGTAGAGCAGCGAACGTCTCGATGTTCTCGGCCCTGCGCCCGGCTTCGATCGCCAGGAGCCAGGCGACGTCGTTGTTTACATCGAGTTGGTTCAGCGATTGGGCCGCCAGTTGGCGGGCGAGGGCCAGACGGGCTTGCCGTTCGGCACTGAGCGCCTCCGGACTCGACCTCACCGCGAACGCTCCGGCCGCAATCGCCAGAAGGAGGGCCAGAACGACGACGCCCGCGAGCCACCTCGTCCGTCGGCGCAGGCGATCGGCTGTCCGGGTCAGCTCGGTTAGTTCTGCCTCCGCTTCTCGAGCGCGTTTTGCTTCGGCCTCAGCCAGTTGCCTGGCAGACTCCAACTCCCGACTTTCGTCCATCAGCTACGGTTTGGCCTGCGAATTTGCGCTATCACCGCCAAAGCTTATCATCTCACATAGTCGAGCGGCACTCGGAAACGTTCCACGTTCGCGGAGCAGTAGAATGTCCAGCTTTTCTTCCGCTTACCTCGGCTTTCTATGGGTTATTGACTTTGCGATGACGCGGGTGCTAACGTCCGCCCAAGTCTAGGATTAGGTCGGGTAGTCTGTCGGGTAGTCTAAGGAGGGCGATCGTGAAAAAATATCTAGTACTGATTCCGCTTCTTGCTGGGGTTGTTGCGCTGGGGGCTGTGACGTCAGGGATCGTGTTTGGCAAGGGACATGTGCCCGCCGGAAAAGCACAAGTTTGTCATAAGAACTCGGTCGTGCTAGAGATAGGCGCGGCTTCCGTGGCGGATCATGTGGCCCACGGCGACACCGCGTTGCCGGCCTGTGATTTCAATAACGTCTTCCACAAAGGGGACAGTTGTGGCGGCCCGCTCGCCCCTCGGGCCGATGCAGGCGGAATCACGCCGGCGTGCCCGCCTGGAACTTTCTGATCGGAACGCGTCACCTAGAGTTTAGCCCTAATCCACCGAAGGACGGCGTGTAGGAGGCCTGCTGAAGAAACAAAAGGGTGCGCCTCTGAATCTGGGATAATGGTTTTGAAACAGAAAACCGGTCCCAGAAAAGGAGCACCCGATAGATGCTACCACGTAACCACCCCGACCGCATCCAAATCGCCTTCGACGACCACCGCCTGGTGGCCAATGCCGGGCTGATCCTTCCCGCCACCCTCGCCCTGCGCCTTGGCCTGCCCCAACTCCTCCGGAAGCACCTCGACCTCGGCGGCGCGCCGGGCCGGGCGAACACCGGCGACAAGATGATGACCCTGGTGGCCTCCGCCCTAGCCGGCGGAGATTGCATCGACGACGCCGATGTGCTGCGCGCCGGCGGGACCGCCCGCGTGCTCGGTTTCACGGCTAAGGCTCCCTCCACCCTGGGCACCTTCCTGCGCAGCTTCAGGTGGGGCCATGTCCGCCAACTGGACCGGGTGAGCCGCGAGTTGCTGGCCCGGGTCTGGAAGGCCGGTGCCGGACCCGGCGACGCACCATTCACCATCGACCTTGATTCGACGATCTGCGAGACCTACGGACTGGCCAAGGAGGGCGCCCGCCACCACGGCTACACCGGTGCGCGGGGCTATCACCCGCTGCTGGCCGTCGCCGCCGGCACCGGCGACGTGCTGATGGCCCGCCTGCGCGAGGGCCGGGCTAACACCGCCCGCGGCGCTGCCCACTTCCTGCGTGAAACGGTGGGGCGGGTGCGCTACTGCGGAGCCAGGGGCCAACTCACGGTGCGGGCCGACAGCGGCTTCTATACCCACGCCGTGGTCGCCGTCTGCCGCCGGATGGATGTCCGCTTCTCCATCGCCATCCGCCAGCGCGCCCGCCTGCGGAATCTCATCGAGGCGATACCCGAAGATGCCTGGACGCCGATTCCTTACTGGATGGACGGCGCCGCCGATGTGGCCGAGACCACCTACACCCCGTTCCAGGCCGAGGCGGACGCCGCGCCGGTACGGCTCATCGTCCGGCGGGTGAAGCCGGCGCCCTGTTCTCAACTGGCTCTCTTCGCCACCTACAGCTATCACGACTTCATCACCGACCGGGACGGGGAGACGCTGGAACTGGAGGCCGATCATCGCCGTCACGCCGAGATCGAGAATGCGATACGCGACCTCAAGTACGGCGTGGGGCTGAACCATCTCCCCTCGGGCCGTTTCGCCGCCAACGGCGCCTGGCTGGCGGTACAGGTGATGGCGCACAACCTGGCCCGCTGGACAGCCCGCATCGGCCTGGGTCAGCAGATCGTGACCACCAAGACCCTCAGACGACGGGTCTTTGCCTTGGCCGGACGGATCACCCGCTCGGCACGCCGATTGACCCTGCAGCTTCCCCGGCGCTGGCCCTGGGAGGAGCAGTTCAGCCGCGCCCTGGCCCGACTGCGAGCCATTCCACTCCCAGCCTGACGGAGCCCGTCCGCCACTGACCCACCAGCCAACCCAACGTCCCCGCAAACTCGCGCCAGCCCAGTCCGCGAGCGCCTCTTGCCGTGTCCTATCCCGCCATCTGGCTCGCCACAGCCACTGTAGGCCGCCATCGGTGCCCCCAAAAGCGCCTGCAGACCGCCCGCCAACCTCCCGTCTACCCAAATTCGAGCCCGGATCATCACGCCTGTAACTCCCTCACCCCCTTCCGCTGTCCTCACGTCGTCCATCCCTGTCCGTCGGTGGATTCGGGTTTAGCGTCTAGTCCGATCCCAGCGGTCAAATGAGACCGCAGGCGGACGATGGGAGTAAGTCGAGGACCTCCCCGGTTTCGAGTCAAACCGGGGAGGTCTTTTGTTTTGGCGTCGGCCTGAATCTCATAGAGTCGTGGTCTCAATGTCGAGCCACACCGTCAACGTGGGGTAAACTCACATATGTCGCGAGACTTGAACGAGAGTGAGTCAACCAGATGCGTGGATTACTTCTACCAACGAAGGTGGCTGGCGTACTGCTGGCGACGGCCGCCGCTACCCTCATAGCAATATATAGCATGGCCTCTTGCGGCGAGGGGTCCGCAGCTAAGTCCATCATGCATCCGATGGACCCGCTCACGGCGGAGGAGACCTCTGCGGCGATTGCGGCTTTAAGAGCGGAGAACTACGTTGAAGGGGCCGCCTTCTACCCCCTGATCACCCTCGAGGAGCCGGCCAAGGACGAGGTCTTGCGGTGGAAACCGGGCGATCCGGTATCGAGGCGGGCATTCGTTATTGTCAAGAAGGGTCCTCAGACCTTTGAGGCCGTCGTCGATGCCGCCGAAGGAACCGTGCTCTCCTGGGATGAGGTCGAAGGTGTACAACCCGGTCTACTTCCTTCGGCCGAATGGTCTTTCGTTCAGCTCATCGTCAAGGGCAATGAAGAGTGGCGGACGGCCGCCTTGAAACGGGGTATCGATAATCCTAACGACGCGGTCTGCGTCCCCAATCCTATCGGCTACTACGGCGTCGCCGAGGAGGAGGACCGTCGTCTGGTCAAGGTCGTCTGCTATGCGGCTGCCGGCACGAAGAACTATTGGGGTCGGCCAATTGAGGGTCTGATCGCCGTGGTAGACCTCAACGAACGCGAGCTCGTTAGAATCGTAGACACCGGGGTCGTTCCTATCCCCGACGGCCCAGTAGATCTAGATGAGGACTCGGTCGGCGGTCTGCGAGAACCGCCTAACCCGATCTCGATCGTCCAGCCACAGGGACCCAGCTTCAGGGTTGACGATCAGGTAGTTAGCTGGCAAAGGTGGCAATTCCATTTCCGCATCGATCCCCGTCTCGGTCCTGTGGTTTCATTGGTCCGTTATGACGACGATGGTGACATGCGCTCAGTCCTCTACCAAGGGTCGTTGTCCGAGATATTCATCCCATACATGGACCCTGACGTCGGGTGGTATTTCAGGACCTATCTAGATGGTGGTGAGAACGGTGTTGGCAGGCTTGCCGTACCGTTGCAACGGGGCTTGGACTGCCCGACCAATGCCCTGTTCTTCAACGCGGTGTTCAGCGACGATATGGGTGAGCCCTATACCCAAAGTAACGCCGCCTGTCTGTTCGAACGCTACGCCGGGGATATCGCCTGGCGGCACTATGAAGCCGTAAACGGACAGAACGAAGTCCGCAGACAGACAGATCTCGTACTGCGTAGCATCTCTGCGATCGGGAACTATGACTATATCTTCGACTGGGTGTTTCGCCAGGATGGAACCATTAAGGTCGCGGTTGGCGCGACCGGCGTTCCCCAGGTCAAGGCGGTCAGCAGCCGCACCGCCACTGGCGACAAAGACGGTCGTGACGCGGCGTATGGGCGTAGGGTCGCAGAGCATACGGTAGCGATCAACCATGACCACTTCTTCTCATTCCGTATCGACCTGGATGTGGATGGGCCACGGAACAGCTTCGTCTTCGAGCGCTTGACGCCCAAACGATTAGGCGAGGACAGTCCCAGGAAGAGCGTCTGGGTCGTCGAGTCGCAGACGGTGTCTAACGAAGAAGCAGCGAAACTGCAAATCGATGATGGACTGTGGCGGGTTGTCAATCCCGAAGTCATCGGGCCGCTCGGATACCCGCCCAGCTACCAACTAGAGCCCAAGACAAACGTAGCCACTCTGCTGAGTCCGGACGACTTTCCGCAGCGGCGCGCCGGCTACACGGCCTATCACCTTTGGGTGACTCCATACGAGCCACGGGAGCGATATGCGGCCGGGACTTACCCCAACCAGAGCAAGGGCGGGGATGGCCTTCCTGCCTGGACTAGCGCTGATCGCGCCATCGAGAATACAGACCTTGTGCTCTGGTACACGCTCGGGCTTCGCCACGTGGTGCGGGCGGAAGATTGGCCGGTACTTTCGACGGAATGGAGCGAATTCGAACTGAGGCCATTCGACTTCTTCCAGCGCAACCCGGCGCTTGACCTTCCAGCCTCGCGAGGGAACTAACAGACCCGTAAGTCTCGTACCTGATGAAGGTGTGCGACTGCCTGTACACTCTTACGCTCGCATTTGTTGACGATGAGTTCCCGCCTCCGTACAATTGGTTAGCAATCTCACAGCGAGACTGCTAACCTCAGCCGCTCACGACGACTAACGAGGAGTACACGATGGCGAAAAAGCTAACCCATAAGGACGAAGCGCGGGCCGCGTTGATGCGGGGCGTCGATATCATGGCCAACACCGTGGGCATCACGCTCGGTCCCCTCGGCCGCAACGTCGTCCTCGACGACGACTTCGGTCCGCCGAAGGTATGCAGCGACGGCGTTACCATTGCCAAGGAGATCTCGCTGGAAGACCCCTTCGAGAACATGGGGGCTCAGCTTCTCAAAGAGGCTGCCAGCAAAACCAACGACACCGCCGGCGACGGCACGACCACAGCCACGGTACTCGCTCAGGCGATCATTCGAGAGGGCTTCAAGAACGTCGCGGCCGGTGCGGACCCGATGGCTCTGAAGCGCGGCATAGACAAAGGGGTGATCGCCCTCAAAGAGTCTATCCGGAAGCTGTCGACACCCGTAGCCGGTCAGGGACAGATCACGCAGATCGCGTCGCTCTCGGCCCACGACGACGACATGGGCGGGCAGATAGCGGAGATCATCGAAAAGGTCGGCAAAGACGGCGTCATCACGGTCGAGGAGTCCAGAGGAATCGGATACGAGCAGGAGTTCGTGGAGGGGATGGAGATCGACCGCGGCTACATCTCCCCATACCTGGTGACTAATCAGGACCGAATGGAAGCCGACATCGAGAATCCCCACATTCTGATCACTGACAAGAAGATCTCTGCGATGAGCGACTTCCTTCCGGCTATCGAAAAAGTACTCCAGATTGGGAAGGACCTCGTTATCATCGCGGAAGACATCGAAGGCGAGGCGCTGGCGACGTTGGTAGTCAACAAGATGCGAGGCACGATGAACGTCCTCGCCGTCAAGGCGCCGGGGTTCGGCGACAGACGGAGGGCCCTGCTCGAAGACATGGCCGTTCTGACCGGTGCGCAGGTGATCAGCGAGGAGACCGGACGCAAGCTCGACTCGGTAACTCAGGCCGATTTGGGGCAGGCCCGTCGGGTGGTCGCCAACAAGGAAGACACGACCTTCGTAGGCGGCGGAGGCTCCGACGACGCAATCAAGGGAAGAATCGCCCAGATCAAGGCCCAGGCCGAAGAGACCACGTCCGACTACGACCGCGAGAAACTGGAAGAGCGGGCGGCAAAGCTATCTGGTGGAGTGGCCATACTGAAGGTCGGCGCGTCTACCGAGGTGGAGCTAAAAGAGAAAAAGGGCCGGGTCGAAGACGCGTTATCCGCGACACGGGCGGCCTTGGAAGAAGGGATCGTCCCCGGAGGTGGCCTGGCGCTACTGCGGGCAGGCTCGGTACTCGATTCGATGGAAGTCTCAGGCGACGAGAAGACCGGCGTCGCTATTCTGAAGCGTGCTCTGGAAAGGCCCCTCAAGCTGATCTCCGAGAACGCGGGCACGTCTGGTGACGTGACCCTCGCGGGCAGCGTCAAAGCCGAAGGAGACTGGGGCTACGATGCTGAGGCAGGCGAGTTCACGAACCTCCTGGAGCGCGGAATCATCGACCCCACCAAAGTCACGCGCCTGGCTATCGAGAACGCGGCGAGCGTCGCGACGATGGCTCTGACGACCGAGTCGATGATGACTGAGATCATCGAGAAGAGCGCGTTGCCGCCCGATCCCGGCGCTCCCCCAATGGACATGTAACGGAACCAACCAACGAAGAAAGCCCCCGGTCGCCGGGGGCTTTTTCTTTTCGTAACTAAATCTCGTGCTGGTTGTGACCGGCGCCCTCTGGAGCGTGGGTCGGGAAGGCGAAAATGCCAACTCTTTTTGCTAGCTCTCCATTTCAGTAGTCGTCAACGAAACGAGCGTTCGCGCCCTGCCGCGAAAAGACACCCTTTGGTGCGCGGATTTATAAGTGGGAACCTTTTTGCCCGTTGGTTCGTCTCTATCTCGATGTGGGCCGCGGCGACCCACTTTCTGTGAAGGCCAAGAGAGGGGCATCCGTCGTGAAGAAGATATTACTCGGAACTCTGGTAATCGTGGTGCTAGCGGCCGCCCTGGCCTGCGGCGAGGAGGTCGCACTGGCTCCAGGTGCTTCCACTGTTACGCCAGAGACTCGGGTTGAGGACCCCACCGTTACGCCAGAGGTTCGGGTCGAAGACCCCACTGCTACGCCAAAGGCTCGGGTCGAAGAGCCCACCGCAACGCCAAGGTCTCGAAGTCGAGGATCCCGCTCCTACGCCGATACCCTCAACCGGCACACAGTCGTCTTCCAAACTGCGATCTGTCTCGCCCGAAGTGTCGGCGCCCGACGCGGCGGACTTGGTTGCCGGAAACCGCGACTTTGCCTTCGACCTTTATCAGGCGCTCAGAGAGGAGCCAGGGAACCTGTTCTACTCTCCCTATAGCATCTCCCTCGCTTTGGCGATGACCTACGCTGGAGCCCGAGGCGAGACTGAAAGCCAGATGGCGAGCACCCTCAACTTCGTTCTTTCGCAGAAAAGCCTGCACCCAGCCTTTAACCAGCTCGACCTCGAGTTAGCTAGCCGCGGTGAGGGTGTGGCTGGTAAGGACGACAAGAGCTTCCGGTTGAATATCGCTAACGCGATCTGGGGCCAGGAGGGCTTCGAGTTCCTGGACGAATTCCTGGACGCGCTGGCCGAGAACTACGGAGCTGGGATGAGATTGGTCGACTACGTGAGCCAACCGGAGGAGTCCCGCGTCATCATCAACGACTGGGTAGAGAATGAGACCGAGGGCCGGATCAAGGACCTGATCCCAAAAGGATTGATCAACGATCTCACCCGACTCGTTCTCACCAACGCGATCTACTTCAACGCCGCTTGGATCAACCCCTTTCCCGAGGGCACTGTAGACCATCCCTTCCATCTACTCGATGGCGGTGAGGTCCGGGCGCCGATGATGAGCCGGCAAACTAACGCCTTCGGCTACGCGGAGGGTGACGGATATCAGGCCGTGGAGCTGCCGTACGATGGGCGAGAGCTGTCGATGGTGGTCTTGCTCCCAGATTCCGGCCGTTTCGAGGAATTCGAGGCGTCTCTGGACGCGGATGTCTTGCTTGCAGTCACCGACGCGTTGGCTTACAGGTTCTACGTTGCGCTAACGATGCCGAAGTTCGAGTTTGAGTCCGACTTCAGCCTGGCCAAGACGTTGGCTGACATGGGAATGCCTATCGCCTTCGCCGAGGGCCTCGCCGACTTCTCCGGCATGAATGAGAAGGAGCCGCTATTCATCAAGGAAGTCGTACATAAGGCGTTCGTCTCGGTAGACGAGGAGGGAACAGAGGCCGCAGCCGCTACTGCGGTGATGATGGCGGTCACCTCGGTGGAGCCGGTGAGGGAGCGGATTGAGGTCAAGGTTGATCGCCCGTTCGTCTTCCTGATCCGAGATATCGAAACTGGTACCATTCTTTTCATGGGACGCGTGCTGGACCCGAGCCTCTAGTTCAACTACGTCCTGGGCAATTCAGGGTCACACCGTGTTTTTCGGAAGACCCGAGTGGTCTACTCCCGGCGGACCAACTTGCCGGCCGAGTTGGCGTGGTGAGTAGCGTGGGTCTTCGCGTCGTTTTTCGTGATGACCTCGCGCACGGCCGCAGCGACCAGGTCGGGGTCGAGACGCAACAGCGTGCCGATGGCGACGAAGAGCACGTCGGCGGCCTCGCTGGCGACACGGTCGGGAGTCTCGTGCAAGACCGCCTGGTGAAGCTCTCGGACTTCCTCGTCCTGGATCGGTATGCGGCTTAGCAGCTCCTTGGCGGTGGCCGGGCCGACTTGGCCGAACCGCTGGTGAAACGCCTCGACCGACTCCGCAAGGTCGGCTACCAGGTTTTTGATTCCTTGATCGTTGGTCTGCACAGCGTGTCCGCCCCCTCCTCAGTCCTCCCCTAAGGGGGGAGGAGGTAGGAATACCTTGCTTCCGACCTGCATGAACCGCAACGCTTGTTCGGTGGCCGACGCGGCGAGCTCGGCGGCGCGCTCGGTCGCTTCATCGAGGGTCATGGGGGCCGTTGTGATGGCCGCGACGGCGTCGATGCCATGCTCGTGGACGTCCGTAAAGCCCTTGCCCAGCGAGCCAGAAATAGCGACGACCGGAATGCCACGTCTTTTCGCGAGTCTGGCGACGCCGACGGGGGCCTTGTTGTAGACCGTCTGGAAGTCGAGCTGACCTTCCCCGGTAATCACGAGGTCCGCCCCTTCTAGTTGGTCGTCGAGGCCGACAGCATCGAGCACAATGTCGACTCCGGCTCGCAGACTACCCTTCAAGAAAGCGATCATTCCGCCGCCTAGCCCGCCTGCCGCGCCGGCTCCTGATACGTCTTTGATCTCGACACCGACATCGCGCTCGACGACGTCGGCGAAATGGGCGAGGGCCGCATCGAGCTCGTGCACGATCTCGGGGGTCGCCCCTTTCTGGGGTCCGTACACGGCCGACGCGCCCTCAGGACCGCAGAGCGGGTTGCTCACGTCGCAGGCGACGGCAAAGCTCGACTCTCGGGCCCGTGGGTCCAGAGCGGACATTTCGATCCGGTCCAGGTCGGCCAGCGCCGCGCCACCGACCGGCAAGTCGTCTCCCTTGGCATCGTACAGGCGGGCCCCCAGTGCCTGGGCCATTCCCGCGCCGGCGTCGTTGGTCGCACTGCCTCCGATTCCCACGATAAAGCTCCGGTAGCCCGCGTCGAGGGCGTCCCTAATGGCCTCGCCAAGCCCGTACGTCGTCGCTCGACGAGGGTCACGCCGGTCCAACGGGACGAGCGCCAGCCCTGAGGTCCGCGCCATCTCTATGACAGCGGTGTTGCCGTCACCGAGTGCTCCCCACTCGGCCGTGACCTTTTCGCCGAGCGGGCCCGTCACCTCGGAGGCGCGTAGCTGGCCGTCCGTGGCCTCGACGAGCGTCTCGAGGGTCCCATCGCCGCCGTCGGCGACCGGCACCAGCACCGTTTCCGCGTCGCCAACGACACGACCAACGCCCTCACTCATAGCGCGGGCGACCTCGAGGGCCGAGATGCTTCCTTTGAATGCTTGAGGAGCTATGACGACTTTCATACGGTGTGTACTAATGGACTAGGACGTGAAAAACGTGAAACGTGAAAAGTGAGGCGTACCAGAGATCATGTTGTGGGCGGCGCGATTATATACCATCCACAATTAGGGTCTTTCATTGTCACCCTGAGGTCTCTTGGGCCGAAGGTCTGGGGCAAGGGTCCCTCCCCCACCCAGATGCTTCGCGGGGCCTCAGCACAACGAAGTGCGTGAATTCCGGGACTTCGAAAAGACCCTAGTGGCCCAACATCCTAGTATTGAAGGGTTCTGAGGTTACGGCTTGGTAGGGGCGGGTTTGAAACCCGCCCTGTCGTCGTAGCACGCCAATCTCGGCTACCCCTCATTTCAAAGATTTCGGTCTACTAGGTGGAGACGCATGAGTGTTGAATCTGCCGAACGAATGTGCTAGTATATCTCTACGGACTGACTCGTTTTTTGGAATCGTTTTTGTGGACCCGTTTTAGTAGAATCGTTTTGTGGAATTGTTTGTGGAATTGCCTCTATCCAGGCATTGCCTGCCCTAGGTGCGATTCAACGGAATTGCACAGAATTCCACACTTTGCAGGAAATCCTCCGGCGGCCCCCGCTGGGTGGGGTCTTTTCATTGTCACCCTGAGGCCTCTTTGGGCCGAAGGGGCTGGGGTAGAGGTCCCTCCCAACCCCCGGATGCTTCGCGGCGCCTCAGCATGGCGAAGTGCGTGGAAATTCCGGGACTTTGAGAAGAGCCTAATCCACAATCCGTGGATTTTGGCTCGATCGGGGCACCTCTGCTAGAATCCGGTGTTGGTTCGCGTAGACCAATTTCGTCTCAGCAGGGTTACCAAAGGAACGATCGTGGAAGCCAAGAGCAAAGAAGACTTGAAATCAGCCGTCGTCGCCGAGATCGACCGCCGCGCCAACGAGGTCGTCGGCGTCGCAAAGCAAATCCTCGACCAACCGGAGCCGGGCTTTAGAGAGCAAAAGACCTCGCGACTGGTCGGCGACAAGTTCAGAGAGTTCGGTGTGCCATTTGACGACGGCATCGCCCTCACCGGCCTTAAGGGGATGCTAAGCGGCGGCAGCTCGGGTCCGACAGTGGCCGTCATGGGCGAGCTCGATTCGCTTATCGTCCTTGGACACCCTCACAACGACCCAGAGACCAACGCCGCCCACGCCTGCGGCCATCACGCACAGATCGGATCCATGCTCGGAGTGGCTCTGGGCCTGCAGGCGCCCGGCGTGATGGAGAGCCTGGCCGGGAGGGTCGCCTTGATTGCGGTGCCGGCGGAGGAGTACATCGAGATCGAGTATAGGAACGGCCTGCGCTTAGAGGGCAAGCTCGAGTTTCTCGGCGGCAAGGCGGAGTTGATACGCTTGGGCGCGCTCGACGACGTCGATATGGCCATGATGACGCATACGGAGCAGCGCGACATGCCGGGGAAGCTCGGCGTCGGAGCGACGAACAATGGCATGGTCGCCAAGTGGATCAGGTTCGCCGGCGTTGCGGCCCACGCGGGCGCCTACCCTTACGATGGGATCAATGCCCTGAACGCCGCCAACATCGCCCTGACCGCTATCCACGCCCAGCGCGAAACATTCCGAGACGAGGACTCCATCCGCGTCCACCCGATAATCACGCAGGGGGGAATCGCTGTCAGCTCCGTGCCCGCCGACGTGCGAATGGAGACCTTCGTGCGCGGCAGCTCGATCGAGGCCATCAAATCGGCCGCCGGAAAGGTCGATCGCGCTCTCAGGGCGGGTGCGATGGCCGTCGGCGGCTCCGTATCTGTGACGACTCTGCCGGGCTATTTGCCGATCAAGCAGGACCAAGCACTCGAAGAGATCTACGTAGCCAACGCCTCACGGCTAGTCGGCCAAGACCAGGTCGTTCGGATGGGACATCGGAGTGGGTCTACGGACATGGGTGACGTGTCCCAGATCATGCCCGCCGTTCATCCCTATGCCGCCTCGGCTACCGGGAAACCTCATGGAGCCGACTATATCGTCGAAGACTACGACACCGCCGTCGTTGCCGCCGCGAAGGCGATGGCGACTACCGTGGTCGACCTCCTGGCCGACGGGGCCCGCGGGGCCCTTGAGGTCAAGAGCAAGTTCCGTCCCTCGCTAACCAAAGGACAGTACCTTTCGCTACTGCGCGGAATGGCCAGCGAAGAGACCTATAAGGAATAAAGGGGAGGAGGTCAAGCCGGCCACCTTCCGATAGGCTATGCCAAACCTCGAAACGCTGAAAGACTTCGCCGCAGCCGCGATCGACGCCAGGCGCAACTGGCTTGTCGAGGTCACCGAGAGCGCCCTTCGCCACCCGGAGACGGGCTTCAGGGAAGTCAAGACCTCCAGGCTTGTCCACGAGAGCCTGGCCGAGCTCGGCATTCCGCACGAGAACGGGATAGCGCTGACAGGAATCAAAGGCTATCTGAAGGGCGGCAGCTCCGGACCGACCGTCGCGCTCATCGGCGAGCTCGACTCCCTCAAGGTGCAAGGCCACCCCCACGCCGATTCAGTGACCGCGGCGGCTCACGCGTGCGGCCACCACGCCCAGTTGGGCATGATGCTCGGCGCGGCTGTGGGCCTGATGGCTCCGGACGTGCTAGCCGAGCTGTCAGGCAAGATCGCCCTGATGGCCGTCCCAGCCGAGGAGTTCATTGAAGTCCAGTACCGCTGGGGTCTGCGGCAGGAAGGCAAGCTGGGGCTGCTCTCGGGCAAGCAGGAGTTCATCCGCCTGGGCGCCTTCGACGACGTCGACATGGTGATGATGGCCCACACCTCCGCCAGCCCCGCCGAGTCGAAGTTCTCTGTCGGCGGAACGAGTAACGGTCACCTGGCCAAGCACGTTCGATTCATCGGCAGCGCCGCCCATGCCGGGAGCTCGCCGCATCGTGGGATCAACGCGCTTCAGGCGGCCATGGTAGCGCTAAATGCGATCAACACCCAACGTGAGACTTTCAGGGACGCCGACGCCGTCCGGCTCCACGGCATCCTCACATCCGGCGGGTCGGCCGCCAATTCGATACCCGCTGAAGTCGAGTACGAAGGGCGCGTCCGTGGAATCAGACCGGAGGCCATCGCCGACGCGGCGACGAAAATGGACCGGTGTCTGCGTGCCGGGGCTCTGGCTCTGGGCGCTAAAGTGGAGATCCTGACGGTCCCCGGCTACCTGCCGATGGTCAACAACGAGCCGATGACGAAGGGGTTCAAGGCCAACTGCGAACGGATTCTAGGCAACGGAGCATGCAAGGTCTACCCACAGACCCGAACACGTGGTGGCTCAACCGATCTCGGAGACGTCAGCCACATTATTCCCGCCATCCATCCTTACACCGGTGGAGCGACCGGGACCGGACACGGGTCGGACTATATGGTAAAGGACTACGAGCAGGCCGTGATCAACCCCGCCAAGGCGTTGGCGATGACCGTGATCGATCTTCTGGTGGATGGCGCTGCGAAGGCGAAAGAGGTCACCGCCAAAAGCAAGCCTCTAATGACGAAAAAACAGTACCTTAAGCTTCAGAGCAGCCGTTTCTCTGAAGAGGTCTACGATCCAACAGCGCGAGAGCGACGAACGGGGCGCTCCTGATTTAGCCGCCGGCGCGAGTCATCCTCTTCTGGGCGCTTTGGGGTCTTGCCTACTGTGCTCTTGTGAGGGGGGTACTCCAGACGCCCGACCCCCGTCGGCTGCTGCTATAATCGCCTCAAATGGCGGCCGTTGACCTGGACCTCTATAGGAACCTGCTTAGGCCGCTCCTTTTCCGTCTGCCGGCAGAGCAAGCTCAGAAGGTCGCCGAGTTCGCCTTGAAGCGGCGCCCCGTCTGGGGCGCCCTGGCTCCTGCCTTTCGCATCGACGACCTCCACCTGAGCACCCAGCTGTGCGGTATCCCGCTAGAGAACCCTATCGGACTCGCCGCGGGCTTCGACAAGAATTGCGAGATGCTGTCGGCCCTGGCCATGCTGGGCTTCGGCTACCTGACGTGCGGCACCGTCACCGAGTCGGCTCGGCCCGGCAACCCGAAGCCTCGAATGCTGCGACTCGCCCGAGAACAGTCTCTCATCAACGCGTTGGGCTTCCCGAACAAAGGGGTGGACTGGTGTGCTCGTCAACTTGAGGAGTTCAGGAGCAGTGGCAACGAGACGCCGCTCATCGTTAGCATATCCGGCACCGTCGCCGACGAGATCGTGCGGTGTCACCGGCGGCTGGAGCCGCTGGCCGACGCTGTCGAGGTGAACATAAGCTCGCCAAACACCGCCGGTCTAAGAGCATTCCATGAGCGGGCCGTGCTTGGAGAGCTGATGGAGCGAATCAACGAGAGTCGAACGAAACCTCTGATGGTGAAAATGCCGCCATATCCAACGGTGAGGCCGGCGCCCGGCGAAGGGCGCGACATGGCGCTGGCTCTCGCGAAGATATGCAGGGCCACCGGCGTCGACGCGCTGACGGTGGCGAACTCGAAGCCCACGAAAGACTCGCGTCTGTCGACCGGGACCGGAGGCCTCAGCGGAAAGGCCGTCTTCGACGATACGCTGCGGATGGTGGCCGAACTCAGGTCCGAGGTCGGGGACAAGCCTTCGATCAACGCGTGTGGCGGCATCTTCTCGGGCGACGACGCGTGGAGGGCGTTGAAGGCAGGCGCGGCGACCGTGCAGCTGTATACCAGTCTCATATACCGCGGACCGAGCGTCGCCAAGCGAATCAAGCGCGAGCTTCTCGGAATAATGGACAGGGAAGGCGCGGCTACGCTAGGCTGACCCCAGAGCGGCTTTCAGCTGCTCCACAGTGATGTTTCCGCCGCTCACGACTAGCGCTACCTTCTTGCCCTGAAGCCGGTCCCCTATCTTGATCGCCGCCGCCAGGGAAGCTGCGCCGGCGTGCTCCGTAAGATTGTGGGTGTGCTCGATGTGCAAGACGATCGCCCGTTTCAACTCCTCTTCCGAGACGAGAATGAAGTCGTCGAGCAGGTCCCGCATTATCTCCTGTGTCCATTCGAAGCCAAGACTTGTGGCCAATCCTTCCGCGACCGTCTCCATCTTCGATTCGACGATCCGGCCCTCCTTCCAGGAAAGGTACGCTGCGGGAGCGGCGTCCGACTCGACGCCGATCACTTCCACCTCCGGATTAATCGCGTTAGCCACGATACACGCCCCACAGACACCGCTTCCTCCCCCGACGGGCACGATGATGACGTCGACGTCGGGGAGGTCCTCGAAGATCTCCAGCGCGGTCGTTCCAGTGCCGGGAACGAGTCCCGGCTCGTTGGCCGAATGGACATAGCGGTAGCCCTCTTCTTGGGCCAGCCGCTCAGCATGCTCCCTGGAGTCGTCGAAGTTGTTGCCGTGGAAGATCAGGTTGGCACCCAGCCGACGTATCGACTCGACCTTGCCTGGGTTCGCGTCGACGGGCACGACCACGTTTGCTTCGACGCCGAAGACCCCACCGGCGTAGGCGATGCCCTGGCCGAAATTCCCAGACGTGGCGACGATTACGCCTGACTGCTTTTCTTCGTCGCTCAGCTGGGCGACGACGTTGAGCGCACCGCGCATTTTGAACGCGCCTAGAAGCTGGTGGTTCTCATGCTTCACATGCACCTCGGCGCCGACGAGCTGGTCCAGCGAAAGGTAGTGATGGAGAGGCGTGCGCGCGACGTACGGTTCGATCCGTCGCTTCGCCTCGATGACGTCGAGAAGAGTCGGTCGGTCCGCCAAGATGACCTCCTGGTCCGTGTTCGTTGCGAGCGACAAGGATACGTCACGAAGAACCTTCTGGAAAAGCCAGAGGAAGACTGGTGCATTGGCGGAGGTCCGTCCGACCGCGGTGGCTCGACCCGACCGACCGCTGGTACTATTAGCCTCGTAGCTCAAGGTGCCTGGGCAGACACGCAGGTCTCCCCTACTGCTGCATAACGTTCCAGCGACGCCGCATCACGGCTATCTCCATATGCCCATCATCCAATTGCCTCGCGAAGTATCGTCCAAGATCGCCGCGGGCGAGATCATCGAACGCCCGGCTTCGGTAGTGAAAGAGCTGGTCGAAAATTCGCTCGATGCAAAGACGACCAAGGTCTCGCTGGAGATTCGGTCAGGCGGCATCGAGTACATACGAGTTTCCGATAACGGGACCGGCGTCCCCGCGGACGAAGTGAAGCTGGCGTTCAGCCGGTTCGCGACCAGCAAGCTGTCGAGCATCGAGGAGCTGGAGTCGGTTTCGACGCTGGGCTTCCGGGGAGAGGCGCTGCCCAGCATTGCGGCGGTGTCCAGCGTATCGTTCGTGACCAGAACCGAAGATTCGGAAAACGGGATGCTCGTAGAGGTTACCGACGGCAAGCACCCGTCGGCGAAGCCTCAAGGAGCGCCGCCGGGAACGTCGGTCACGGTGCGTCACCTGTTTCGAGGTTTCCCGGCAAGGCGGAAGTTCCTGCGCACTCCAGCGACAGAGGCATCTCGCGTCCAGGCTGTATTGACTCGATACATCCTGGCTTCTCCCGAGGTCGGCTTCGAGATGGAGTCGGACGGTCGAACGCCGCTGTCCAGCCCAGGCTCCGGCGACCTCCAAGAGGCCATCTCCGCTGTCTACGGAGTAGAGACCGCCGAGGCAATGCTGGAGTTGACCCAGGAGCCCAGCGATGATGAGGAACGTGTGACGGTGTCTGGGATGATCGGCTCTCCTTCGCTGCACTGGGCGAACCGCAGCCGCATCAATATCTTCGTCAACGGGCGGTGGGTCCAGGACCGAATGTTGGCCTACGCCCTGGAAGAAGCGTACCGGGGATTCATGATGGAGCGCCGGTTTCCGATCGCCGTTATCAACCTCGGCGTGCCCCACGAGTCGGTTGACGTCAACGTCCATCCGGCAAAGACCGAGGTCCGATTCCGGCATCAGGGCCGTGTGTTCTCGACCCTGCAGGAGGCGGTGCGGCGCACCCTGACTGCGGTCTCGCCCGTGCCGGAGCTAGGCCGATCGGCGTTCGCGTCGTCCGTCGCGCCAGCGAGGCCGTTGGCAGCTACTTCGCCAACCAAAGGCTCCGCTGGTCCCCGAATGCTTCCTTCATTCCAAGCCGCGTCTAGCCACGACATTGTGGATGCGGCCGAGACCGGTCCGCCTCGACCGCCGGTCTTGCCGATGGACGCTCTTCCCGTGCTCCGTGTCCTCGGTCAGGTGCAAACGACCTATATCGCCGCCGAAGGGCCTGACGGAGTCTATTTGATAGACCAGCATGCCGCCCACGAGCGAGTGCTGTTCGAACGAGTACGGGAGGAAAGCCGGTCCCACGGCTCGGAGGCCCAAGCCCTTATGGAGCCTGTCACCGTCGACTTGGAGCCCAGCCAGACAGAGGTTATGGAGTCGAACCTGGAGTTGTTTACCAAGGTGGGATTCCGGGCGGAGGTCTTCGGAGCCGGCTCTTATGTGCTTCGGGCGGTGCCCCGACTGATGTCGAGCGGCGATCCGGGCCGGGGATTCGTCGAGGTGCTGGACCTGATGGCCGACGGAGGCGGATTCGAGTCATGGGAGGAACGAGCTGCCTACTCGATCGCGTGCCATGGCGCGATCCGGGCGGGCAAGAGTTTGACCGAGGAGGAGATGTCTGAGCTGGCCCGGCAGCTCGAGGCCTGCCAGCAGCCTCACACCTGTCCTCACGGGAGGCCCACGATGGTCCACCTCAGCTCCGCTCGGCTCGAGAGGGAGTTCGGGCGGACTTAAAGCAAACACCGGCACCGCCAGACATGACACGGCCCGCCAGTCGCTCCGTTACATAGCTCCCTTGAGAGACCTCCCATCGACGCGCTGGGGTGTATTTCTGCGGGGGCTTTGGGGGTCGCGTCGACGGGTGTTCCGGACGACTTGGCGGGCCGATGGCGCCTTGTCACAACACTTTATAAACGAACATTTGTACTCCTGTCAAGCGTTGCGAACATGTGTTTTAGGCGAATCTTTGGATCGTCGGGCCTAGGCGGCATCTCCCGAGGTCGCACCGACGTACTTGAAGTTGGAGGCAAAAACTGGTCCATCCGACATCATGACGCACGTATCTCCCTTTACAGCCGAACGCGACGCTAGCTATAATCTCGATGCAAATATGCGAAACTTCGCGTCCTGCCTACGACGGGAGATGGCTGTTGGCGGTCTTGCCCATACTCGAATTCCCCAATATCGTCCTGCGGAAGCGAGCCAAGAAAGTCCGAAAGATCGATCAGTCGATCCATCGCCTTGCCGAGGACATGATCGAGACGCTTCATGACGTTAGCGGTATTGGGCTCGCAGCCAACCAGGTCGGCGCGCTTCAACGCGTGATCGTGATCCAGCTCCCGGAAGAGGAGGAGCCGCGCGTGTACGTCAATCCCGAGATTGTGCACAAGGAAGGCGAACGCGACGTCGTGGAGGGTTGTCTGAGCGTGCCTGGATATCAGGCGATAATCACCAGAGCGATCTGGGTGAAAGCGAAAGCGCTAGATCGAAGCTCGAAACTGGTGCGCCTCAAGTCCGACGGGCTACTTGCGCAGGCGCTGGAACATGAAATCGACCACCTTAACGGCATACTGTACATCGACCACCTCAAAGAGCATCAGACGCTCGAAAAGGTCGACGCCGAGTCAGAGGAGGCGGCTGCCGAAGTCGCCGTCGGGTGACGCCGGTGCCTAACCGTTGATGGCTCCTCTGAAGGTGTCCGAACCGCGAAGCCTTCTTAGTTTCCCTCCGCTAGTCGCAGTACTGGCGGGCTTCTTTGCGTCCCGAGAGAGCACCGCCTATCTGGTGGGAGGGGTCGTCAGGGACGCTGTTCTCGGGCGCCCCACATCTGACGTCGACGTCGCAGTGTCTGGCCCCGTCCGTGAGGTCCGCGAACACGTCGCCGAGTTCCTCGGTGGCCGTGCCATTGTTCTAGATGCCGACCGTGACATTGCCAGAGTCACAGTTCCCGCAGACAATGGCGGCGGTTTCGTGGACCTGACGTCGATCGAGAGCACAATCGACGAAGACCTGCGCCGGAGGGACTTCACCATCGACGCGATGGCGGTCCCACTGGGAGCCGCTTCGGATGCTTCGCCTTCAGAGATCATCGACCCTCTCAACGGGCAGGCGGACCTCCGGGCGGGGCTTGTCAGAGCGGTGTCCCGCAAGTCCCTGGACGCCGACGCCGCGCGCCTCATTCGCGGGCCGCGTCTGGCGGCGCAGCTAGGGTTCGAGATTGAAGAGCAGACCGCGCAGTGGATCAGCACACTGGCCCATTCGATCCGCAGCGTGGCGCCAGAGCGGGTCAGGGATGAGCTGCTGAAGCTCCTGGCCACACCTTCGCCGTCACGCTTCCTTAGGCTTCTGGACGACCTGGACCTCTTGTGCGAGATAATTCCAGAGCTATCGGATGCCAAAGGGGTGACGCAACCGAAGGAACACTATTGGAATGTCTTCGACCATTTGATAGAGACCGCCGACCGCGCCGATTGGCTACTCCATAGACGGTTCGATGACGACGGCCACGTTGCCGAGCTGACGCCCACCTTCGCGTCGGAGAGAGAGTATTTCGCTCAGGAAGTGAGCGACGGCCACACTCGGTCGACGCTGCTGAAGCTGGCCGGTCTATTACACGACATTGCCAAACCCGCGACCAAGTCCATCGAGCCAGACGGACGCACGCGCTTCTTTGGCCACGCCGACCTCGGGGCGGAGATGGCGACGGCCATCATGAAGCGTCTCAGGTTTGGCCGCCGCGGGATCGAGCTTGTGAGCAAAACGATCGAACACCACCTCCGTCCAGGCCAGATGGCCCAGAAGAGCGAGATGCCTACTGCCCGAGCCGAATATCGGTACTACCGAGACGTCGGGGACGCCGCGATCGATACGATCTACCTGAATCTGGCCGACTATCTCGCCGCTCGCGGCCCGATGCTGGGTCGCGAGGAGTGGGCTGAGCATTGCAAGGTGGCGAGCCACATTCTTCACGCGTCCTTTGGGAACGGAACGACCAGGGCGCCTTCGAAGCTGATCGATGGCGACGACGTGATGAAGTTCCTGTCGATGCCCCCTGGGCCCAACGTCGGTCGCTATCTGGAACTGGTGAGCGAAGCCCAGGCCAGCGGAGAGATTGAATCCAGAGAGGAAGCAATAGAGTTGGTAGACACACTATCGAAGGGCCGGTTAGCCGATGCGTAGGTACGCTCGCACCATTGCAGTCATAGGCGTGCTCGTTGTTCTCGCCGTCCTGATCCTTTCCTTCAACGTTGTCAAAGTGGGGAACTTCGAGCGGGGTTCCGAGGATACGGTGCTTGGGCTGAAACTCGGTCTCGATCTCCAGGGTGGAAGTGACCTGGTCTACCGCGCTATAGATGGCGAAACGGGCGAGCCCGTAGTCCCAACCGCAGACGAGATGGCGGCCCTAAAGCGCTCCATCGAGCGAAGAGTAAACGCGTCGGGGCTCGGAGAGCCCAACATACAGCTCCTCGGCGACAACCGGCTGCTGATCCAGCTTCCCGGCATCCGTAACCTCGATCGGGCGAAAGAGCTGATCGGCGAGACCGCCCAGTTGGTATTCAAGCGGCGGCAGCTCAACGTCTCCCGTGAGCTCCCTGGAGTCGCGGCTGAGGACGTCCTCGAGATAGAGCTGACGACAATGGAGCGCCTCGCCGGACAGCTCGCAGCCACGACGACCCAGCCTCGCTCACCGGAGACGGAAGCCGCGATCACCGAGGCACTGGAGGAGGCCGAGCGGGCCGCGCAGGAAACGGCAACCACGACCGACGCCACGCCGGGCCCGACGACCTCTACGGCGGCCACCTCGACTGACGTGACCTTACCTGAATCGAGCGCCACTACTACTGGTCTGGTCCTGCCTATTGCGGAGACCTCAGCCGCCACGACGACCGGTGTCGTCCACGGGTTCGATCTCGAGAATGAGACCGGCACTCCCGCTTTGGTGCTGCGGCTGGAAGACGGAGCAGCCGACGAATTCCAGGCCGCTCTCGACCGCATGCGCGACAGTATGAACCCAGTTGAGGGCACCGGCAGGTTCTATCCGAACTCACTCCAGCTCGCGACTACAGGCGGGACCGCCTCGCCCCTATCGCTGTTCTACTACCCAACGTTTACCGCACCGGACGGCGGCCTTATACCACTGTTGGACATCGAGCCCCTCATCCGCCGCATCGGAGACGGCAACCGTTTCGCCATCAACGTCGGCCTCTCCTTCAACAACTTCAACGAGGCTTTCGAGAGATTCGCGACGACGACGGGCGTAAGTCTTGGAGAGATCCTGGGGAAGGTGGACGAGGACGTGCCTGGGGGCCTGACCGGTGAAGACCTTGCCCGGGCATACCCCGGTCAACACCATGCGTCCAACCTGCCGATCATCAACATCGAGTTCAACGCGGAAGGGACGGAGAAATTCGCCAGGGTAACATCGGACATCGCCACGGCCGGTGGCCAGGACCTGCTTGCGATCATTCTCGACGATGAAGAGCTGATCTCACCTACCGTGCGTCAGGCAATCACCGGAGGAGTAGCGTTCATCGAGGGTCGGGACTTCACCTTCGATCGAGTCCGCGACATCTCACTGCTCCTGGAGTCCGGCCGTCTCCCGGTGCCTATCGAGCTGATCCAGGAGCGGGACGTCGACGCTATCCTCGGGGCCGACTCTCTCGCACAGAGTGTCCGGGCTGGGCTGGTGGGCCTTGGACTCGTACTGCTGTTCATGGTGTTGTACTACCGGGTACCCGGCCTTGTGGCGGCTCTCGCGCTGTTGATATACGCGGGACTGCTTCTAGCGATTTTCAAAGTCCTGCCCGTAACCTTGACCCTTTCCGGCGTGGCAGCCGCCATCCTCTCCGTCGGCATGGCGGTGGACGCCAACATCCTGATCTTCGAACGCATGAAAGAGGAGCTTCGAGCCGGCCGAACATTGTTGTCAGCGATCAATATCGGCTTCAATCGCGCATGGCCGGCCATACGAGACAGTAACGTGTCGACATTGATCACTTGTGTAATCCTGTTCTGGTTCTCCGATCAGCTTGGAGCAACAGTAGTGCAGGGCTTCGCGATAACGCTGGCCATCGGCGTCGGTGTGAGCATGTTCTCGGCGATCACCATAAGCCGGACCTTCCTCCGACTTGCGGCGCTGACCCCTGCCGGCAAGCGGCTCGAGCTTTTCGTTCCCGCCGGTGAGGCAGACCTACCGGGGCGACTTCCTACGGCGGAAGCCGCGGCCGGAGCTTAACAAAAAGAGGCATGAATTGGACTTCGTAGCCAAAAGACCGTGGTTCTTCTTGATTTCGCTAGTCGTGCTCGTTCCTGGAATTCTTTTCCTGGCCATCGCTCCCGGGGTAAAGCCGGGCATCGACTTCACCGGTGGGTCGGCGACCACTATGGAATTCTCGGCGCCTATCGAGCAACAGGACTTGCGAGTCGAGCTGGCGGCCATTGGCCATCCGGATGCCGTGGTCCAGCGGGTCGACGAAACGACTTTCTTCGTTCGCACGAAGGAGCTGTCCGGAGCTAGCGTCATAACCGAACCTCTAGGGGAGGCGTTGGCTCCGATCACGGTCGAAAGCCGCGCCTTCGACCTGGTGTCGCCCGTCGTCGCTTTCGAAACGGTACGGAACGCGTTCTGGGCAGTACTGGCGGCGGCGGTCGGAATATTCATCTACGTCTGGTGGGCGTTCAGAAACGTGCCGAGCCCCTTCCGATATGGCACGGCGGCCATCGTCGCCCTGGTCCACGATGCGATGATAGTGCTGGGCATTTTCGCGATCCTTGGCGAGCTGTTCGACGTCGAGGTCAATACTATGTTCCTCATCGCGCTGTTGACCGTGATCGGATACAGCGTGAACGACACCATCGTAGTGTTCGACCGTCTCAGAGAAAACGTGCTGCTCTACCCAAACCGCGGCCTCGAGGAGATCGCGAACCTGAGCATCTCCGAAACTCTTGGCCGGTCCCTGAACACCAGCCTTACGCTTATGTTCACCCTTCTCGCACTGCTGCTTTTTGGCGGCTCGACGATACGCGTCTTCCTATGGGTGCTGGCCATCGGCGTGGTCGCCGGGACGTATAGCTCCATCGGGGTCGCGACTCAGGTGCTCATCGTATGGGAGACTCGGAAACTCGGCCGCTTCTTCGGTAGCGGCCGGGCTGTCGAACCGGCGGAGGCTGGCTAGCCGAGGCCCCCGCGGGCGACTCTCACCTACCGGAATGAGCACGACTTCCGCCGTGGCCAGCCCTCCTCCAGTGCGACCCGCCCGACATAGCTAGATGCCAGAAGCCCCCGAGCAAGAGGTAGTCAAGGACTTTCTGAACGAACACGTTCGGGGAGTTAACATCGAGTCGGCGACTATCCTCAAGCCCAGCGTCCTGCGTCCACTGGCCGGCGACTTCACGACGGACATCGCCGGGCGGCGGATCGAGCAGGTCCACCGGCAAGCCAAATTCATCGTGTTCCAGCTGTCAGACGACCGCCTGCTCGTGGTGAACCCGATGCTAACCGGTGTGTTCCAGTACTGCGCTCAGTCGGAAAAGGTCATGAAGCGGACCTGCCTGAAGCTCGCGCTCTCTAACGATCACGACCTCCGTTACCTCGACCTGCGCCAGATGGGACGGGTCCACTACGTGAACCAGCAACAGCTGGCCCAGGTCCCGCAGCTCAACGACCTTGGACCCGACGTCCTGGAAGAGGTCCCCTTCGAGGAGTTCCGCCAGCGGATATCGAGCTTCCGAGGGGAAATCAAAGGCGTCTTGACCCGCGGCCGCGTGATCTCCGGTATCGGAAACGCCTATGGAGACGAGATTCTCTACGCGGCGAAGGTCTACCCGTACAAGAAGATCAAGGACCTCAGCGACGACGAACTGCGACAGATTCACGAACAGTCGCGCAAGGTCATCCTCGACGCCATCGAAGTCGTTCGCGGGCGGATGGGAAGCGACATTCATGTGAAGATAAGGGACTTCCTCAAGGTGCATCGCAAGGGAGGCGAACCGTGCCCCAGGTGCGGCTCGACCATAACCGAGATCACTGCAAACCAGCGGATCACGAGTTACTGCCGGAACTGCCAGCCGGGGATGCTCATTAAGGGATGAGCGCTCGAGACCGTTGTCCACGGAACGTCCCCTCGAGGCCGTGGATAGCGTTACGTTAGATGGCAGCTAGTGCGGGACTCAAGGGCCTCCAGGAAGATCTCAAGGCGATCGGAGTCCGGGAAGGGCAATGCCTGGAGGTGCATAGTTCCTTACGAAGCATCGGTCCCGTCGAAGGTGGAGCTACAACTGTTGTCGAGGCGCTCATCGGCCTCCTTGGCCCGCACGGCACGCTGGCTATGTCGGCGTACCCCCTAAGCCCGCCGATTCCCGTCACCGATGAAGAACGAGATGCTGGCATCGACTGGGAGGTCCGCCGGCTCCCGGATGACTCGATAGAGCGTACCGGAATGGGTGCAGTCTCAGATAGGTTTCGAAACAGACCGGACGTCGTACTTGGTACTGGGATTCACAGGGTTTGCGCTTGGGGTCGAGATGCCCAGGTCCATGCATCAGGCTACAAACACCTCGCGGACTCGGACGGGCATGCCCTGCTAATTGGAGTCGACATCGACAGATGCTCAAGCATGCACCTCGCAGAATCAACCAAGATCACCGAGAAAGCCCGTGCTCTCATGGATGAGCGATGGAGTCCGAAGTCGCCCGCATCAATCAAGGATGGGGTGCGAAACCGATACCCGCGAGAGATCGTTCTTGGCAGCGAAGGGGGATGGAAGAACGGAGACCCGTGGTCTAGCGCGCGGGATGAAGCTGCGCGAAAGCTCTTGATTCGGAGAGGTCCGATTGGCAACGCCGATAGTATGTTCTTCAAAGTGATCGATCTGCTTTCCCTCATACGTGAAGTCCGGCGGGAAGGCCCGTTCACAGAAAACGCGCCACTGACGCTTGAACGGCAGCGCGGTTCTTGCTAGTATTACAGATATCCTATCGATAAAGAATACGACATATGACCGTCGTTACCGTATCTCCGAAGTACCAAGTCGTCATTCCCAAGGACATTCGCGACAAGCTCGGGATTCGCCCGGGCCAGAAGGTTGAGGCGTTCGCGATTGGAGCCCGTATCGAATTGGTTCCGGTCGAACCGATCGAAGGTTTCCTCGGACGCTACCCGAAGCTGCCTCCCTTCGAACGCGAAGCCGATCGACTGTGAACGTCGTCGACTCTAGCGGTTGGATCGAGTACCTCTCAGGAGGTGAGAATGCCGCGGCCTTCCAGCCGGCTATTCAAGACCAATCCGAGCTCCTGGTCCCGACGCTCTGTTTGTTCGAAGTCTACCGGCATGTGCTTCGGCACCTGAACAGGGAGGAAGCCCTCAGAGTGGTCGGCGCCATGCACCTTGGCACGGTCGTGGAACTGGACGACAGCATTGCATTGGACGCCGCCGAGTTGAGTGTCGCAACTAAGTTACCTATGGCGGATAGCATAATCCTTGCCACGGCGCGGGCTCATGGGGCGACTCTGTGGACTCAAGATGCCGACTTCCAGGGCCATGAGGCCGTTAGCTTCCACCCGAAGAGCTAGACGTTTCCACGGGAAACGGGCCGACGCAGATGGTTGTAGCTACCACCGTCCATTTGCTATAGTCCTACCCGATTGCTTGATAGGGACTGACTCTTTGTTCGACCATGACGTTCTCGTAATCGGCGCCGGCCTCGCCGGAATGAGGGCGGCCCTCGCGGCCCGCGATCAGGGCGTTGACGTAGCTGTCGTTAGCAAGGTCCACCCGGTCCGCAGCCACTCCAACGCTGCTCAGGGCGGGATCAACGCAGCCCTCACCGATCGCGGCGACGCGTGGGAGGACCACGCCTTCGACACGATCAAGGGGAGCGACTACCTCGCGGACCAGGACGCCGTCGAGATCATGTGCCGGGAGGCGGGCCAAGAAGTCATCGCCGTGGAGCACATGGGGGTTATCTTTAGCCGCGACGATGAGGGGAAGCTCGGTACGAGGGCCTTCGGCGGCCAGCGTCGGGACCGGACCTTCTTCGTTGCCGACTTCACCGGCCAGGCGCTACTACACGTCTTGTACGAACAGCTTGTCAAGGCCGACGTAAGGGTCTACGAAGAGTGGTTCGCTCTGTCGCTGATCGTCGAAGACGGCGAGTGCCACGGCGCTGTGCTTATGGAGATGCGGTCCGGCGAAATCCACGTTGTCCGCGCTAAGGCCGTGATAATGGCAACCGGCGGGCTCGGCAGGGTTTTCGAGCCCAGCACCAACGCCCTCATCTGTACGGGTGACGGGATGGCACTGGCCTACCGCGTAGGCGCGCCGCTGATGGACATGGAGATGGTCCAGTACCACCCTACTACGCTGAAGTCCAACGGCGCCCTGATGTCAGAGGGTGCAAGAGGCGAGGGCGCGTATCTGATCAACTCGGAGGGCGACCGTTTCATGGAGCGGTACGCCCCCAACATGATGGAGCTGGCCTCTCGAGACGTGGTGTCGCGGTCCGAGCAGACCGAGATCAACGAAGGCAGGGGCATAGACGGCTGCGTCCTATTGGACTGCCGGCATCTCGGAGAGAAGCTCATCAATGAGAAGCTTTCGCAGATCAGAGATCTGGCCCGCGACTTCGCCAACGTGAATATGGCAGAAGAACCCGTTCCCATACGGCCGGGCATGCACTATCAGATGGGCGGTATCAAGACAGACATGAACGGAGTTACACCCGTGCCTGGACTGTACGCGGCCGGCGAGACCGCGTGCGTCAGCGTACATGGCGGCAATCGTCTGGGCGCCAACTCACTGCTCGACACCCTTGTGTTTGGGCGCCGCAGCGGAGAACACGCTTCCGAGCGCGCCAAGACGACTGACCATGCGCCGGTCACGGACGCCCAAGCCGACGGGGACCGCTCGGAGATCCAGAACATGCTCGACCGCGACGGAAATGGCGAGATGTTCGGCAGGGTACGCTTGGACCTGGGCAAGACGATGAACGAACGCTTGGCGGTATTCCGTGACCAATCCGGTATGGAGGAGGCCCGCGAGAGCGTGAAGGGGCTGGCAGACCGCTTCGGTCGGGTCAACGTCCCCGACAAGGGCAAGACGTTCAACACCAACCTCCTCTTCACTCTGGAGTTGGGCTTCATGCTCGACTGCGCAGAAGCAATCGTGCTCAGCGCCCTGGAACGTCCGGAGAGCAGAGGTGCTCACTACAGGACCGACATGCCCGAGCGCGACGACGAGAATTGGCTGAAGCACGTGCTGGTCGCGCGTGGCCCCGAAGGCCCGGCTATCGAGTACCAGGACGTGGTGATCACCGAATGGACCCCACAGGTAAGGGCGTATTGACGAATTCTTGTCCCTTCTCCGCCGGAGGAAGGTTAGGTCTGTCCTGAGCTCGTCGAAGGAAAGGGGACCCGGTAGGCCTACACTGCGAGGCAAGGACATCGTCTCCGAAACGGCAAGGAAACAATGGATGTAACCCTAAGCGTAAAGCGCTTCGACCCCGACTCCGACCGACCGGCCCCCTACTTCCAGGAGTACCCGCTGGAGGTCGACGATTCGGCCACGGTACTTGACGGGCTAATCAAGATTCGCGAAGAAATCGACGGCACCCTGGCGCTCCGCTGCTCGTGCCGGAGCGCCATCTGCGGCTCCTGTGCCATGCGCGTCAACGGCCGCGCTATGCTCGCCTGCAACACAAAGATGGTCGACGCCGCTGCCAGGGCCGCCAACGGCGCCGTCGTGGTCGAGCCGGCCGGCAACATGGACGTCGTCAAAGACCTCATCGTCGATTTCGCCCCTTTCTGGGACAAGGTAAGGGCCGTCGAGCCGTGGCTGCAGCCTGAAGGCGAGCCGCCAACAGCCGAATACCTCGCGCCCAACGAAGACATGCTCAAGCTGGCCGGCGTTATGGCGTGCATCATGTGCGGCGCGTGCGTCTCGGACTGCACGGTGCTGGAGGTAGACTCGAACTTCCTGGGCCCGGCGGCGTTGGCCAAGGCGTTCAGGTTCGTCGACGATCCTCGCGACGACGCGGCGACGTCGCGGCTCAGCGAGCTCAACGAGTACGGCGGCGTGTGGGACTGCACGCGGTGCATGCAGTGCGTCGAGGTCTGCCCAAAGGGCGTCGATCCCATGGGCCGGATCATGTCGCTCAGAGACGAGGCTATGGAGGCTGGGTACACGGCCCAGTACGGGGCGAAGCACGCCACGGCCTTCGCCAACTCGGTCGAGCACGGCGGCCGGATCAACGAGCTCTGGCTCACCATACATACGTTCGGGATGTTCAACATCAAGAAGATGATCGGGCTCATCCCGATAGGGATTCGCACGCAGCTCAACGGAAAGCGGCCGGGTGTCTACCACAAACCCGTTCCCGGGATCGAGCACATTCGCCGGATATTCAAGAAAGTCGAGAATCGCCAATGAAGTACGCCTTCTATGCGGGCTGTGTCGCCCGAGGAGGCTGCCCCGAGCTGTACGAGGCTACGGTGAGCGTGTGCGACCTTCTCGGTATAGAGCTCGACCACGAGGCGATGAGGAGCGCGTCCTGCACCGGCGCGGGCATACTGCAAGAAAAGAACCTCAGGCTGGCCGATACGCTGAACGCCCGCAACTTCGCGTTGGCCGAAAAGAGCGGCCTCCCGCTGCTGACCATCTGCAGCACGTGCCAGGGCGTGATGTCCCAAACCAACGACAGGCTGAAGGCGGACCCAGACTACCTGTCAGAGATAAACAAGGACCTGGCCGAAGAGGGCCTGGAATATAAAGGGACCGCCGACCCCAGACACCTGTTGTGGATCCTGGTAGAAGACATCGGACTCGAAAAGCTCAAATCGCTGGTGGTGCAACCGCTGACGGGTTTCAAAGCAGCGCCTTTCTACGGCTGCTACATCGTGCGTCCGTCATCGGCGCTTGGGTTCGACGAGCGGCCCGAACGCGAAGACTCCCTCGAGCGGGTCATCGAAGCCGTCGGCGCCGAAGTCGTGGACTTCCCCGGCAAGACTCTTTGCTGCGGGTTCCCAATCCTCACGATCAACGAGGCTAACTCTGTGAAGATGGTCGCCAACCATACACTCGACGCCAAAGGGAGGGGCGCCGACGCAATGGTCACCCCGTGTCCGCTATGCCACCTGAACCTCGACGGATACCAGCCCCAGGCGTCGGCGGCCGCCAAACAGCCCATCGACCTGCCAATACTCCACCTGCCTCAGATGCTCGGCCTCGCCATGGGCGTCGATCCGAAGGCGATGCGCCTCAACAAGCACATCGTCTCGACCAAGCTGGTCTCTGAACTCGTCCTCTCACCGTAGTGTCCACGACGTTGAAGTCGTTGATGGGCGCCTCTTTGCTGGTGCTGCTTGGCGCCGCCTGTTTCAGCCCGGTGAACGCAGCGGGGGTTCACGGTTACTGCTACAGACGACTCCGACGATGGCACGTGTGACGCGGCTCACTGCAGCCTTCGCGAAGCTATCAATGCCGCGAATGCCAGCGCAGGACTCGACACGATTTCGTTCACTATCGCTGGCGACGGGCCGCATTCGATTGCCCCTACGTCCGAGCTTCCAACGATCACCGACCCACTGATCATAGACGGTTATACCCAGCCAAACGCCAGCGTCAATTCGAACCCTCCGGTACAGGGCAGCAATGCGGTCCTGATGATCGAGCTGAATGGGAGCAATGCCGGAGCTTCCGCCAACGGGCTGAATATCAGCGCCGGGATCACGACAATACGGGGCCTGGCGATCAACCGGTTCGGAGGCGCCGGAATCATCTTTGAAGATCCAGTGGGAATTGGTAGCCAGATCGCTGGCAATTTCATCGGGACGGATGTCACCGGGCAGTCCGCCTTGGGCAACGACGTCGGGGTCGAGCTTTCTTGCTCGGCCACCGACAACGTCATCGGTGGTATTGACCCTGACACACGAAACGTGATCTCCGGTAACCGAAATCACGGGATCAGCATGACTTGTTCGGCCGACCGCAACACAGTTATCGGTAACCTGATCGGGACAGACTCGACCGGGACAGCGCGCCTCGGTAACGCCGGAGATGGTATCTCCGCCTCCGACGTGACTCGCATCATCATCGGCGGCAGGTCCGAAGGCGCACGCAACATTATTTCGGCGAACGAGCTCGACGGAATCAATCTTGGGGACTTCCCCGCCGATCACATCGTCGAAGGCAACTATATAGGCACCGACGTCACCGGCTCGCTGGCCCTTGGCAACGGGAGCCATGGCATCGAGATCTTCTGCTGCGGTACGAGCGTGACAATCGGAGGTACGGCAGTGGGCGCCGGCAACGTCATCTCAAGCAATGAAGGCAGCGGTATCTTCGTCGGCGACTCGTCAGTTGGAACGGTCATTCAGGGCAACCTGATCGGCACAGGGCCTCTTGACACACCCCGCCTTGGCAATGGAGACCACGGCATCCTTTTGATCGAGTCCAACGACACTACGATCGGCGGGACTGGGTCCCGGGCGGGAAACACGATCGCGTTCAACGGCGGCGCCGGGGTAGCGCTGGACCTCTTCGGCCAGTCCGGCAACGCAATCCTGTCCAACTCGATGTTTGCCAACGCCGGGCTAGGAATAGACCTCGGCGACGACGGACCGACTCTCAACGACCCGAACGACGCAGACACGGGAGACATCGGCGGCAACAAGCTGCAGAACTCTCCGCAGATCATCCGGGCCGAGATACAGCTAAGCGGAGACCTCGAGGTCGTTTATTGGGTTGACTCTACGACCGGTAACTCTCTGTACCCTCTCAGGGTCGAGTTCTTCGGTGCGGACTCCGATTCTCGGGAAGGCAATGTCCTCTGGAGCAGCGACTCCTACGCGTCCGGTGAAGCTCAAGCAGAGAAGACCATCGTGATCACGAACGCGACGGGCCTGGGCGCCGCTGAAGGTGGGGTGATCGTTGCGACCGCGACGGACGGCGGCAACAACACCTCCGAGGTCTCCTCGCCTTTCATTCTGAGTGCGGTGCCAACTCCGACGCCCACCCCGACAAATACTCCGACTCCCACTCCAACCATTACCCCAACACCTACGCCAACCCCGACGCCCACCAACACCCCGACGCCTACGGCCACCGCTACGCCCACGCCAACTCCGACGCCCACCGATACCCCAACCCCGACTGCTACCCCGACACCCACGCCGACAGCCACCGCCACGGAGACGCCAATACCGACGGCTACGCCAACGCCGACACCCACCCACACGCCGTCGCCGATGCCGACTGAAACCCCGATGCCGATTCCTACTAACACTCCGGCTCCTACGGCAACCGGGGCGGCAGTTCCGACAGCGGCATCTACCCAGGTTGCGCAGGTTGCAGCGACGGCCGTTTCAGGCGCCACCCAGACACCGGCCCCGGTGCAGACGCAGGTCAGCGAGGCGACCGAGGCTGCAACGCCGGCTGCATCGACCTCCCCGACGCCTTCTACGCCATCAGCTCAGGTCACGCCGCAGGAAACCACCGGTCCGGTGGACGCAGTCACGCCGGCGGCTCCGGGAGAGACGACTGAGGCAGAGGGGTCCGGTCAAGAGACTACATCGACGCCCGAGCCAACAGGATTAACGTGCGGGACGAACTCGGAGGGAGGGCCACTGACGGCCGGCCTTGCGGACTTCCTGCTTATCCTTGCGCCGCTTGCCCTGAGCTCGAGGGTCAGAAGATGGCTGCGGTCGAAGGCCTGAACGCAGCCAGAGTCTGAGGAGGCCGCTTCGGGCAGCACCCTATAGCGACCGATTCAGGTTTACCATGTCCGGAAATGGACGGGGTAGGCCGATCTGCTCGACTATTCGGACCGCTTCCTAAGACTGTACTCGTTGTAGCTGGCAACGATTTCGTAGCCCAACCTCTGGTAGCAGCGGATAGCCGGGACGTTGTCCGCCTTCACGTTCAAGCCCAGGTGCTCGACGCGCTCCAGGAGCGATTTGGAGAGTCGCGCCGTTGTCGCCGTCGCGAGACCTCGTCCCCTGAAGGCGGGTAATGTGGCAATGTTGCCGAGGGCGGCAACGCCACGCCGGGGCGAGAACACGTGCACTCCCGCGGCGCTCACCAACCGCTCTCCTTCCCGGACGCCGAAATACTGTCCCGTAGCCAACATTGAACGATCGAAGACCTGGTCTCCTTCCACCGTATCTCCGTATGCGTGAGCGTAGAGAGATTCCAGTTCAGTTCCCATATCCTCGCCCAGGCCGACGACACGGGAAACATCCACCTCGGTCAGTCGGGATCGATTAGTCAGGTACATCTTGTATTGGGCGCTTTTTGTTTCGATCTTGTAGAAGTCCTCGACCGTATTCTCTAGATCTGGACTGAGGTGACCGTACAGCCGGTCGGAAAGCTGCGGCAGGACTTCCCTGAGCAGCGTCCGCATCTGAGGTTCGTTCGACTCGCAGAGTGCGATCAACAAATGTGGCAAGAACTGGGTGTATGAAAAGCAGACCGCCCGCATCTCGCCTCCTTTTTCAGCAGCGTACCAAGAAGTGTGAGGCCAGTACGGATCGTCCAAGTCGCCGATTGCGTAGATGTTGATCGGCGTTTCTCTTTGCAGAAACGCCAAGATACGGTCGCGGTCTCTGATCCGTACGATGTTCAGCGAGCCGCCCAAGCCTACGTGATGGGAACGCTGTCGCCGTGCCAGGGGAATGCGTAGCTCGGCCGGTTCGCGAACCTCTTCATGCCAGCCTCGACACGAATCGTGGTGGCCGGGGGCAGCTCGACCGCGAAGTACTTAGCGTTGATCGGGACAACCTGCTCCGTTAGGATCTCGGCACTGTTTATCCATGCCCCTGGATACAGGATCGGCTGATCTTTTGTATTCTCAAGCGTTCTCAACTCGGTGAACTGGTGCTCGCCGAAGGCGCCCGCCTGAACGACCACTTTGCGGGTCTTATCGCTGCTGAGATTGACGAGATTGATACCTGCTCGATCGGCCTTGAGCTCGTCGACCAGCGCGGCCACGTCGGAGGGCAGACCTGGACGGGCATTCTCCGCGTCGAAGTAGCGGACGGCCGCACGCAGCAGACCGCCGTTGTACATCGTTCGGGGCGCGCCCAGCATCACGTGGGTCAGCCCGTTGGTCCGTATCGGGTCGGCGTTCTCGCCGCCGTAGTCGGTCCGGTCGGGGTTGCTCGGGTAGAAGGGCGGCCACCGATTATCGGCGACGATCTGTTCGAAGTCGCGGGAGTCCTGGCGCATTGCCTCGTGTTGGGCCAAGGCGTATTTGTGCTCCGCCCGAAGCACATCAGTCGGCCAGTCGGGGTACTTTCCGTCATAGTATTGGAATCGCTGGAACTCGAGGTCCCCTCCCCTACGTCCTCCTTCGGCCTTGACGTCGCTCCAATCTCGCTCGACGTCCCCTGCCCTTAGCCTTGCCAAGAGGTCGTAGTCACGTTGGTCCATGGATGCGTGGTAGAGATGAGCAAGCTCCAGCACTTTCATCGGCTGGTACTCTGACCAGCCTTCCGGCGTCATGCGGGTCGGGACGAGGAGCTGGCCGTCCTCACGGGTCCTGGCATTGTCAATCTGTAGTTCGATCTGGGAACGCAGCAGGTCGAGGTAGCCGTAGTCGCCGGTGAGCAAGAGAGCACACTCGGCCGCTATGGTAATCGCTATGAACAGATGGTCTCCGGACCAGCGGCTGTTCCAGCCGTAAAGGCCGCCCCACCACTGGCCCTGGCGCTGCTCCCCGACCTTGCCCGTCGGACCGACGTTGTCAGGCACGATACCGCCGTTGGCCCGCATGCGGTCCATCCATGCGTCGACGTATTCGAGCACCCAGCGCTTGTATTTGTCGTCGCCGGTGTACAGGTAGGCGTGGGTGGCCAGACCGGTGGCGGCCAGGTTGTCGGCGACATCCCCGTTGAGGACGATCTCGTCGAAGAGCTTGACGATCTCCTCTCGTCTCTGGGGACTCTCGTACCAATTCTCCTCGAGGTCCTTCACTATCGGGTGGAGGCTGGACCGATTGGCATGCCCCATTGTCTGTCCGGCGACTCGATAGAGAGGATCGAGTAGCGCCTTGACTCGCTCCAGAGGGGCGTGGAACATAGGCCCCTCGCTTCCGTGATAGGGAGAGCGAATGATCTTGTGCACAGGGTCGTAGTTCCGGACGTCGGGGTCGTCGCCGGTGTAGAGGCCGGCGAAGCGGCGAGCGCGCACGACCATCTCGGGGAGCGTGGGGTCCGCAAGACCGAAGTCGTAGAAAGCCTGGTTCCCCTCCCCCATGTGGAACCAGTCGGCGGGACCGTCGGCGTTGTAGTACTCGTTGTGAAGCTGCGGCCGATAGTTCGGGTGAACGGGATCACCCTCCTGAAACTTCGTCGCGTCGTCGAAATAGCGCGTGGTAGCGTTCCAAGCGCGCAGCGCCCAATCGAGGAGCTTCGAGTCGGCCCCCATGGAGTAGAAGAGGCCCCAGTTGCTGAAGATCTCGTAGACGTCGTCGACGTCCTGGACGTAGTAAACGTTGCCCGAAGGGCGGCAGTACTTCTCGGTAAACAGCTCGGCGGACTGCTCCATGAGCCCGATGAGCTGGCGCTCCATCAGCGCCCAGGCTGGGGGCGCGTCGATCTCGGTCGCGGTCACCGTCTTCAGTCCGGGAATGGCTACTTGACTTGCGTCAGACATCTATTACATTTCTCCTTCAAGAATCAAGTTTTCAAGCTAAGAAACAGGAGCCCTCATCTCAGTCTTCTCCCGGAGGCGGGAGAAGAGGTAGGACTCCACCCCGTCAACATTTACGACGGCGCATCGTATTTGGCCCATGACAGGGCGACTACGTCGAGTCCTTTGCGATTGATCTGCGTATCGAGCAGCGGTTTCAGACCGAGTTCAGCCGCCGCACTTCGCAAGGAATCAGCTTGCCACAGCGCGCAGAGAATTGCCAGCCGCCCTGTGGACCTGAGCACTCGGTTCATTTCCCGAAGCGCATCGACTACGACAGGCGTGGCACTCCTGTCGTACGGCGGCTCAGTAGCGACAGCGTCGAAACTGGCGCTGCCGAAGGGGAGCCGGCTTGCATCGGCCATGACATGCTTGTCAGCAAGATCAACGAGACCGTGACGGAGCACAGGGTCCGAGTCGCTGCTCATCACGGAAAAACCACTCGCAGCCGCCTCGACGACTATGCCTCCCGCGCCGGCGAAGGGGTCCAGGAACGCCGGCCGGCCACCGGCGTAGACCAGATTGACCAGCAGGCGGGCGTCGCAGACCGGTAGCCCACGCCGGCTCAAAGGCGCTCCATCGCCCCGGTAGCCCCGGACGGGCACGACCCGTTCGGAGCCCATCTCAAGGAGAAAGGTCCTGCGGTCGGGAGCACTTTCACGGAGTGCTTCGGCGTCCTCCTCGTAGACGCGATGGAGGCGATAGGACGTGCCGCGCCATCGAAGTGCGCCCGACCTAGACTTGGCAGTGGGCACCGGTTCCATGAGGTCGACAGCGCAGGTGTAGCCGAGCCTCGGCATTCGGTCATACGCTGATTCAAGGGCTTCGTTTGGCAAGCTGATCCAGAAAAGGCCTCCCTCTTCGGACAGGGGACCGCCGGAGGGCGCGGTTGCATCTAGATCATCATAGAGTGAAAGGGCCTCGGCGACGGCTGCGACCCTCGCTTTGTCACGAGCGGGTCTGAGGCGGAAGACTAGTGGTCCAACATCATTGAAATGAATACCATGATAGTCATTGTTCCTCTTGGGGGTTCAATCGTAACGTTGAACCGAGGAGGAACCATGATGTCTACCAAGAAGTACCGTATCAGACTGACTACCGACGAACAACAGGAACTCAACGCCTTGGTCTCACGCGGTCGGGCTGCGGCGTACAAACAGACCCATGCGCGCATTCTGCTGATGAGCGATGAGTCACGCTCGGACGGGGGAATGAAGGACGCGGACATCACCAGCGCGCTCGGTGTGGGACAGTCAACGGTCGAGCGAATACGCAAGCGCTGTGTGGAGGAGGGGGTCGAGTCTGCGCTGAATCGCAAAAAGCAACTGCGTCGGCGTCAAAAGAGACTGGACGGCGAAGGTGAAGCACGGTTGATAGCGATGGCCTGCGGGGAACCGCCGGAGGGGCGTGCCAGTTGGACCCTGAAGCTGTTGGCTGACCAGTTGGTCGAGTGTGAGATAGTCGGGACCATTAGCACCGAGACGGTTCGCCAGGCGCTCAAAAAAAAACGAACTGAAGCCGTGGCTGAAGCAGAGTTGGTGCATCCCGCCCGGTCAGAGCGCGGAGTTTGTGTGCGCGATGGAAGACGTACTGGAGGTCTACCAACGGCCGTACGATGGGAATGAGGTTCTGGTGTGCATGGATGAGACGAGCAAACAGCAAGTCAAGGAGACGCGAGTGCCGCGTCCCGCAGCGCCCGGCTTATCGGCGGCATACGACTACGAATACGAGCGCAATGGAGTGAGCAGCCTGTTCATGCTGTTTGCACCGTTGGACGGATGGCGCCGAGTCGAGGTCAGAGAGCGTCGCACGAAGGTGGACTGGGCGCATGTGATAAAGAAACTGGTCGACGAGGACTACCCTGACAGAGACCGGATCGTGCTGGTAATGGACAATCTCAACACTCACAAGCTGTCCTCGCTATACGAGGCATTCGAGCCTGCTGAGGCGAGGCGTATAGCTGAGCGACTGGAGATACACTACACTCCCAAACACGGGAGTTGGTTGAATATGGCGGAGATAGAGATCGGTGTGCTGGCTCGACAGTGCCTGGACCGACGGATTGCCAATCAAGACATCCTGCGCGGCGAGGTCAATGCTTGGCAGAATCAACGCAACCGGGATGTGATACGAGTGGATTGGCGCTTCACTACCGAGGATGCGCGCATCAAGCTAAAGTCACTCTACCCATCAATACAAAAACGTTGAACCACTAGTCCGGCCTTTTCCATTATCGTTTTCGAGCTGGGGGCGTGCCTCGACAGGCTCAGCACGAGCGATCTGCCGGCTACGCCGACGCTGGAGAGCCACGGCCTTGGTCGGCATACAGGCGGCCCCTTTACCCGCGAATTGCCTCGAGCACCTGGTCGGGGTGGCCTTCGGGCTTGACCTGGCGCCAAATCTTCTCGATATCGCCCTGCTCGTCGATCAGGAAGGTCTGGCGTCTCATACCTATGACCGTTTTGCCGAAGCGCTGCTTCTCGCCCCAGGCGCCGTAGGCGTTGGCGACCGTTTTGTCCTCGTCGGAGAGCAGCGGGAAGTTCAGGTCAAACTTGGTGAGGAATCTGTCGTGGGACTCCATGCTGTCGGCGCTTACACCCAGCACGACGGCGCCGGCGTCGGTGAACTTGTCTATCGAATCGCGGAACCCGCAGGCTTCCGTGGTGCAGCCGGGGGTGTCGTCCGCTGGGTAGAAATACAATACGACCTTCTTGCCGGCCTGGTCCTTTAGGGAGATGGTCTCGCCCGTGGTGGCCGGCAGCGAGAATTCGGGTGCCTTATCGCCAAGGTCTAGGGCCATGAGTTTTCCTTTCGGTTAGGTCGCGACGCCTTGCTGCTGCGGTGGTCCTGCCACCGCTATCACCTTCCTCAAGTCAGCTGACGGACGGTGATGGAACGCTGTTGGTCAAATACAGAGGGGGGGGGCGGATTTCTTGACAAACGTGCTCACCAACCAGCGAGTAGTGTTCGAGGAAACGAGTGGTCTCGTTTGAAGACCACTGAAGTGGTGTTTCAGGCTGCCCTTACAAAGACTATCGGGATTGATGTTACGCGGTACCCATGGCAAGTCGTTGGCTCTACAGATTCCCAGTCGAACTACCTTGGAGTTCAAGGGTGAAGGAGCCCGAAGGGTGGTCAATGAGGATTCAAAAGGCCGTAAAAACCCCTCCCCGACGGAACAGGCTCCCGGTCTATATCGAACCGTTTCGAAACTCCAGACGCGTCCCGTTCATCAAGATATCCTACAAACATGGCAGCTGATGGAACGTTCGCGCTCAGATATTCTTCCTCTATGTAGGCTCTAGAGCATCCCCGGCCGACGGTGTGGGAAGGTCAAGGGACTGGCGGACCATCACCAAAAGCCCAACTATCAGTCCTAGAATGCCAAGGAACACGAAAGTGCTCGTCGTTATCAATTCTACGCCACTGCTAGTTGTGATGGCTATCCCACCACCAAATCCAGCTAAGACGAGGGCAACGGACTGCATTGAAACAAGCCAGAGTAATCCGACTCGGCTTGAATGCTCTACGGCTTGTAATCTTGGCTCCCGACTGCGAATCCTATGCTGAGCACGAGTTATCCCTTCCCGTACCTTGGCCTTCACGGTCGTCAACACGAAACGAATATAGACAATAACCAAGACGATTAGACCGGCGACTACACCCTCCGCAACAGTCATCCTTTCCCGTACCTCGGCCTTCACGGTCGTTAGCGCGAAACGAACATAGGCAATAGCCAAGACGATTAGACCGGCGACTACACCCTCCGCAACAGTCATCCTTTCCCGTACCTTGACCTTCACGGTGGTCAGCGCGAAACGAATATAGACAATAACCAAGACGATTAGACCGGCGACTACACCCTCCGCAACAGTTCTTATTGACTTCCACAGTTCGTCTAGCATATAGAACGCCCCCAAGCTTCTCGTTTCTTTGAGTGCTCTACACCATTCTATCTCATGCAACGCCATCAAACTAAGATGATTCCACCTGACAGGTGGACTCCTGAATGATCACACTTGTACAATCTTGCATACGCCTATGAAAGTGTTACCTAGCTGCCCGGTTGCACAAGGGCGGTTAAGAAACGGAGCTTGCTACATTAAGTCGTAAAGAGCGTCGGGGCCTTGGGGACGGGCGCGATGTCGTTTTCGTTTAAAACATCACAGTCTTTCTGGTAGACCTGGATCCGATGAGAGCCGTAGTCGGTGACGTACATCCGGCGCTCGTCGTCGACTTTGACGGCCAAGGGGCCGCGGAACCGCTTCTGCGGCTCCATCTGGGCCATGTCGCGGAGCCGCAGGGTGACGGCGTTAGCCAGCACGTACTGGCGCCCCGACGGAGACAGGGTCGCGTCGCCGACGAATTTGTCGACGTACTGGCCATGTTGGTTGAAGAGCTGGACACGGTCGTTTCCCCAATCGGCCACGTAGATGTCCCCGTCCCGGTCGACGGTCACGTTCGTCGGGCGATTGAACTGACCGTCCGCACCGCCCGAGGTGCCGAAGGCCATATTGAAGCCGCCGTCAGGGCCGAACTTCTGGACTCGGTCGTTGCGCCAGTCGGCGACATAGACGTCGCCGAGCTCATCGACCGCAAGGCCCCAGGGCATGTCGAACTGCCCATTGCCTATGCCGTGTTCGCCCCAAGCAGCGAGGAAGCGGCCGTCGGCAGTGAACCTCTGTACCCGATGGTTCATCGTGTCGGCGACGTAGATGTTGCCGTCGGAATCGAAAGCCATCCCCGACGGGCGGTCGAGCTCGCCGGGGTCGCTGCCGTGCTTCCCCCAACTCCCGAGGAACTCGCCTTCCCCCGTGAACGCGGAAATGCGATGGCTCGCTTCGTCGGAGACGTAGAGGTTCTCGTCGGAGTCGGCGATGATCGAGGCAGGCCAAACGAACTTGCCGTCGGCCGTCCCGGCTCCGCCGATGGCGCCCAGGTCTTCGTCGTCGTCGGTGTAGCGCCGTATCTCGGTCTGCATGCCCCGGCAGAGGACGTAGAGCCGACCCTCGCCGCCTAAAGTGAGGTCGACGGGGTTCGAGGTCACGCGGCGCATGCCGAGGGTCTTGAGGTAGGGGAAGCCGGCTCGAAGAAGGGCGTAAGGTCTGGTCATAGTTAGCCGAGTCTAAATAGAAAGCTCCGGTTACACAAGCCTCTTGAAAAAATATACCCATCCGATATACTTACCATAAATAGAGATAGCATGGGGGTCGTTTTCGTGCGTACTTATCTTGTGGAGAGAGGCATAGGGAGACCATCCGAGAGGCAACGATAATGAAGACAGTGAAGGTCAATTTTACGATACCCGAAGACGTAGTTGCGACATTGAAGGGTCGGGTAAGCGAACGCAGCCGCAGCGCATTCGTGACGGCAGCTGTTCGTGAGAGGCTGCATGACTTGGAACAAGAGGAACTCAAGCAGACTCTAAAAGAGGGCTACTCGGCCAGACGAGACGAGGATGCGGAAGTCAGCAAGGAGTGGGAGGCGCCTACTCTGGAGGGGTTAGGATGATGAAGTCAGAAGAACGTCTTTACGGGTCAGGCCGAATTAAAAATTGTGGTTGAGACAGCCTTTCCTAGGTACGGAGAAATCTATGACGTCAATCTTGATCCAGTTGTAGGCTCTGAAACTGGAAAACGTCGGCCTGCGCTAATCGTTTCTAACGACATCGGCAACCAGTACTCCGACACCGTGATCGTGCTGCCCATTACGGGTCAACCTGCTAAGAGACTATACCCATTTGAGGTTCTTGTGCCTGAAGGCGTCGCAGGACTCACCGCAGACTCTCGAATTAAGGCGAACCAGATTCGCACTGTGGACAAGATTCGACTGGTCAGCTTAAGGGGGTCACTTGCCCCGGAATACCTTTTGCAAGCTAAGAAGGCTATAGACACCCACCTCGGTCCCTAACAGGCCTGGGGCTGGCTGATAAGGAACAGGATAAAGGGTGATGCGTAAAACGTAACGGCGTGTCCCTTTCTGGTTTACGTTTTACGTTTTACTCTTGACGTTTCTTCGAACGGCTTGATCTGCTCGTAGTTGCCGCGCACAATCGGCACCGGGTCGAGACCGAGCCATTGTTGCAGGACCGTGGCGTAGATACCGCGGAAGTCGATGGTGTGGCGCATGTCTTCGCCGTTGAGCCACTGATCGTGGGCCAGCGGCGGGTACTCCGCGTACAGCCCGCCGTTCACCCGGTCGCCGATGATGAAAGCGCCGCCACCAGACCCATGGTCGGTCCCACTGCCGTTGTCCTTGATCCGGCGTCCGAACTCGGTGAAGACGAGCATCACCACCTCGTCGGAGGCGTGGTGGCCTCTGATGTCTTGGAAGAAGTCGGAGATCGCCTCGGAGAGGTTGCCCAGCAGCTTTGGCTGTGCAGGGTTCTCCAGAGCGTGGACATCGTAGCCGCCCTGGCTCGCGTAGAAGACGCGGGTGCCCAGGTCGGCTAGGTGGACACGGGCAATGTCCCGGAGGCTTTTCGCGATGGGGTTGTCGGCGTACTCGACGTCGGACTTGTACTTGGCCGGTGCCTCTCTCAGGCGGTCGGCGCCTCTGAGGACGTTGATGCCCGTTTGTCGAAGGTAGTCCTTCACCGGCCCGGCTCCGATCGCCGGCGCGTACATCTTTTCGAAAGTCTCCAGCGCTTCGCTTCGACGGCGGTCCTCTTCGAGCCCGGTCATGACGCCGTAGCTGTCGAGATCGGCGACTGAGCTGACTGGCACACCGGGCGCGACCATTGCCCTGGGCAAACCAGCGCTGAAGTTCACGCCGGTGAGGACGTTCTCATGGCCAGGGTCGAGGTCATGGATGGCGTTGCCGAGCCACCCATCGGTCACGACGTCGTTCGGCTCGCAGGTGTGCCAGATGTCCATGCCTCTGAAGTGGGACCGGCTCGAGTTCGGGTACCCGATGCCCTGCACAATGGCAACCGAGCCCTCGTCGTAGAGCTCCTTGAACGGGCCCATCACTGGGTGGAAGGCCAGAGTGTCGTCGATGGGGAGGACGTCTTCCTGCGGGACGCCCACCGTCGGCCGACTGTCGTAGTAGACCGAGCTCGTGTACGGAATGACCGTATTCATGAAATCATTTCCGCCGGTGAGCTGGACAACGACAAGTACCGGTTTCTTTCCGTTGCGCACAGAGCTCTTTTGGTCCGTCATCAGTGACTCCATCGTTTTAACCGAACTGGTACTCGACCGATGAGACGATGAGCTGGAGCATAGCTGCGACCCGCGCGGTATTTTCGTCGGCGTTCGATCCGTTTGACAGATCCAAGATACCCGCCGCCGATGCGTGTTCCAATAGACCGTCTCTGGTCTGAGGGTCCACCTCGAGGGGGCCCAGCAACTCCAGGCAGCGGTCGACTAGCTCCTCGGGCTCCAACGAGCGGTTGCTGGAGCCCAAACGTCGCGCGATTTCACGAATGCCGGGTTTGTTGAGATCGCTCATCTGGTCGACCCCGAAGTTTACCCGCTCGTTCAAGGTCGCTCCGTCGATCCACTCACGACCGGTGTGCCACCCTTCTACGGTCGGCGGGTTCATGAGCTGCTGGCCCATGTTGGTCGTGGCGGTGTTCAGTTTCTCCATGCCGGGCTCCGGCTCTTGGAAGGTGCCGACCAGCTTTATCGTGCCCGCGACCAGTTCCGCTGGGCTCTTCACCCTCTTGAAGCGAGCTTCCTTGAAGAAGTCAGCGTTGAACAGCACTCTGAGGATCGCTCGAATCTCGCCGCCGCTTTCTTCGTATGCCTGCTCCAGCGTGGCGATGGCCCGGATGTCCTGCGGCGGCACCCGCTCCCATGCAGGGACCTGGGCCTCGTCGGCCACGAAGAAGTTGTACAGGTGCCTGGAGACGAACCGGGCCGTAGCCGGCTGACGCACGATGATGTCGACGATGTCTTCGCCGTTGAAACGGCCCGTCAGACCGAGGAACGTCTTCACGTCGTCGTCGTGGTCCTCGTCGCGGTAGAGGAAGCGCGACGGGTAGTTGCCGTGAGGGTACAGAGGTATGGGCTGGTCGAAGGTCCAGCCGGTAAAGGCCCGCGCGACGGACTTGATGTCCTGCTCAGTGTAGTTCCCGACGCCCATCGAGAAGAGCTCGAGGAGCTCACGGCCGTAGTTCTCGTTGGGTTCGTCGCCGTGGTTCTCGCAGTTGTCGAGCCAGTGGAGCATCCCCGGGTCCTTCGACAGCGCGAGGAGGATCGTCCGCATGTCTTCGAGGCCGAGACGACGAAATATGTCGATCTGTCGGACCAAAGTCCCCGGGTGTTCGCTCTTGTACCAGGCCGTCGCGAACACATGGTGCCAGAAAAGGGCGATCTTCTCTTCGAGGGGCCGTTTGGAGTTGACCATTCGGTATACCCAGTAGGCTGACGCGAGAGGAAGAGCGTCCGGGTAGTTGAGCTCCGGGTAGTAGCGCCGGACGACGTCTTCGTCGATTTCGGGCGCCCTCTCGGGGTGGAGAAGGTCCTCGACTACGTCTTCGTAGCTCTGGGACGCGTAATTCTCAAGCTCGGACGGCGTCGAGCCGAAACCGGCGCGGCGTAGAAGGTGGGCGATCAGAGCTATCTTGTCGTCAGGCATTCTATCCGGTCGCGCTACGGCTCGAATCGTACGACTTTATTCTCCCGAACGTCGGCTATGAATAACGTGCCGCCCGCGGTTGCAACGACATCCCTCGGCGGAGCGAAGTTGGCGAACGTGACCATCGTGTCGGTACCGCCGCCGCCGCTCTGGCCATCGAAGAAGACCTCGACTTGCATCTTTTCGCCGAGGACGGCACCGCCGTCGACGGCCGTGTTGATGATACCCGTGGCGAGGTCTATAACGCGTATCCGGTCGTTGCCGGTGTCCGCGATATACAGCTTGCCAGCGGCGATAGAGACGCCCTTCGGCTGGGCCAACAGCGCGTCCACAGAGGGTCCTCCGTCGCCCTCGAAACCAGCGCCGCCGCCGCCCTCTCGGGTCCCAGCGGCGGCCCTCATGGGGTCTATCGCGGCGCCCAACGCCACCGTGCCCTTGCCGGCGAGGGTCGTGATCACCCCGGTCGTCAGGTCTATCTGTCGAACGCGGTGATTGCCGGTGTCGGCGACGTAGACGAACTTGCCTTCGGGGTCTACGGCTACTCCATGCGGGTCGGCCATTTCGCCTTCGATGGCGGGACCACCGTCGCCTTCATTTCCCTTCTTTCCCGTACCCGCGATGGTCGAGATGATGCCGGAGGTGTCGATCTTCCGGACGCGGTTGTCGGCGATGAAATAGACGTTGCCCTGGTCGTCGACATCGACATCGGCCGCCTTCTTGAACCAGGCGTCCGTAGCCGCGCCCCCGTCCCCGGTGTCCAGGACACCACCAACGCGCTTGGGAATTCCGCCTCCAGCCAACGTAGTAATAACCCCGGCGGCAACGTCCACCTTTCTGATCCGGCCATTGTCGCTGTCAGCTATAAGCAGGTTCCCGGACTTGTCGATTACAAGGCCTGCGGGCACCTTCAGATTCGCATCGGTGGCGGACTCCCCATCGCCTTTGTAGCCGGGGGTCCCGGTGCCGGCGATGGTCTCGATAATACCAGTCTTGGCGTCGACCCTGCGGACGCGGTTGTCCGTCGCGATGTAAAGATTGCCTTCGTCGTCGACGGCCAGGCCTGCCGGACCGTACAGCTCGGCGGCAGTGGCCGCTTCGCCGTCGCCCCCGAAGCCGGGCCCGCCGGTCCCAGCGTATATCGATACTCCCTGGGCGGCCCCGCTCCCCTCGGGAACGGTCGGGTCGGCGCTGTCCCCGCCCGTGGCCGCGGCCGCTGGCTCCACCGCCGCCCGCTGGTCTGCGTCAGGAGCCTCATCATCCTCCGCGCTGCCGCATGCGACCAGCAGGGCCACCAGTATTATCGAGAACGCTCCTGCCCCGAGACGTCGGGTCCACGGCAGCCGATCGATCCGATGAACGATGTAGAGCATCAAGGCACCTCCTCGTGGCTAGCTCCGATCAGGGCCCGACGTAGTTCAGACTGTTAACACCGGCGACCTCAAGGGGGGTGCGATATCTTCCGCGGTAAGCGGGTACGCTTCCTTCTTGTAGACCTGGATGCGCATGCACTCGTAGTCGGGCACGAACATGTGGCCCTCGCGGTCCACCCGGACGGACCTCGGCCTACCGAACATTTTCTCCATGTCGAGGCTGCCACTCTCCCGGTGGCGCCGATAGAGAGCGTTTCTCGTAAACATTCGCCGGAGCGTGGATTTCGATAGGGTCGCGTCGCCGGTGAACTTCTGTATGAAGCGTCCGCTGGGGTCGAAGAGCTGGACCCGGTTGTTGCCCCAGTCGCACACGTAGATGTCGCCGTCGGCGTCTACTGCAACGCCGGACGGCCGGTCCAGCTCGCCGTCCCGGCTTCCGGATACGCCGAACTCCCAGACGAAGTCTCCATCGGATGTGAGCTTCTGAATCCGGTCGTTCCGCCAGTCGGCGACGTATACAAGCCCGATCTCGTCGACGTGGATACCCCACGGTGTGTCGAACCGGCCTGGGTCTCTTCCATATGAGCCCCACTTGCCCAGGAACGTGCCGTCCTTCGCGAACTTCTGGACCCGGTGGTTCATGGAATCGACGACGTACAGGTTGTCGTCGGCGTCGAAGGCCAGCCCCGTCGGGTGGTCCATCTGGCCGTCGCCGGCGCCGCGTTCACCCCAGCTACTTATATACTCGCCGTGCCGGTTGTATACCGTGATGCGATCGGTAGCCTCATCGGAGACGTAGACAAGCTCGTCTTGGTCAACGGCGATATGCGCCTGTCTCAGGAGGGCTCCCTCCTGGACAGGCCAGTCGTTGCCCATCTTGCATTTGTAGGAGGGTTGCCTGAGGCCAAAGCCGGGCGCTCCGAAGCTGCCGAGGTCTTCGTCTTCCATGTTGAGGATCGAGACGGGGCCGGAGCCGCCGGAGACCAGCACGTAGAGCCTGCCTTCCTTGCCGAAGGCGATGTCGAGAGGCCAGCTGGTGGTGGTGAACTCGCCGATGGTCTTGAGGTACGGAAAACCGGCTCTGAGTAGCGCGTACGGTCTAGTCACTCCAGCTCCTGTTCCGAGTCGTCGCTTTTACACCGTAAGGACCGGCGAGCGTAGCGGCGGCACGATCTGCTCCTCGGTGAGGGGGTAGGCCTCTTTCTTGTATACCTGGACGCGATGGCCCTCGTAGTCGGCGACGTACATATGGCCCTCATGGTCGACGCGGACCGACTTGGGCTGGCCGAAGCGCTTCTCCAGCTCCAGGCTACCGCTCTCCCGCTGCCGACGATACAGGGCGTTTCTCGTGTGCATCCGGGCCAGCGTGGACTTCGAGAGCGTGCCGTCGCCCAGGAACTTCTGCACGAAGCGCCCCTCGGGGTCGTATAGCTGGATGCGGTCGTTGCCCCAGTCGGCGACGTAGATGTCGCCGTCCTTGTCAACCGCCACACCGGCGGGCCTACTCAGCTCGCCATCTCCGCTACCGGATTTCCCGAACTTGGAGATGAACCGGCCCTCCGAGTCGAACTTCTGGACCCGATCATTCCGCCAGTCCGAGACGTAGATGTCAGTCATCTCGTCGACATGGATGCCCCACGGGGTGTCGAACTCGCCATCGCCCTTGCCGTAGGAGCCGAAGTTGCTCAGGAACCGGCCGTCCTTGGTGAACTTCTGGACACGGTGATTCAAGGAGTCGACGACGTGGATGTTATCGTCGGCGTCGAAGGCCATGCCGGCAGGATGGTCGATCTGGCCGTCGCCGGAGCCGCGCTCGCCCCATTTGTCCTGGTATTCGCCGTGGCGGTCGTAAATAGTGATTCGATCGGTGGCTTCGTCCGAGATGTAGAGCAGCTCGTCCTGATCGACCACGAGCTGAACGGGTCGCAGGAAGCCGCCGTCTTCGACGGGCCAGGCGCCGCTCCGTGGCGGGCACTTGTAGTTGGGACGGCGGAACCCATGACCAGGGGCGCCGAGCGCACCGAGGTCCTCGTCGTCCAGGTTGGTGATAGAGATGGGCCCGGAGTTGCCCTCGCACAGGCAGTAGATGCGCCCTTCCTTGCCGAGGGCGATATCGTCGATCATGCTCGTTCGGATGAACTCGCCGAGGGTCTTGAGGTAGGGGAAGCCCGCTCGAAGCAGTGCGTAGGGCCGACTCATGGAACCTCCAGAAGAAGGGGTTAGGGGTTAGGGTTTAGGGGTTGGGCCCCGAGCCCCTAATCCCCAAACCCTAAAACCCTTCCTAATTGAACTGGTATTCGCGGGTTGCGACGATGAGCTGGAGCATGCGGGCGACTCGCGACTCGGTCTCGGTCTGCTGGTCGGTGTCGAACCTCAACTCGCCTTCAGACTCGGCGTGGCGTAGCAGGCCATCGCGGGTGTCCTCGTCTACGACGACCGGGCCGGCCAGCTCAAGGCACTGGTCGACGAACTCAGAGGGAGATCGAGGACGGCCACCGTCACCCAGCCGGCGGATAATGCTTTGAATCCCGGGCATGGACGTATCAGCAACCTGCTCGGCGGCGTAGTTGACCCGCTCGTTCAAGGTACCGCCGTCGATCCACTCCTTGCCGGTGTGCCACCCCTCGACGGTTAGCGGGTTCATCAGGGCCTGGCCCATGAGTCCTTCTTTGCCGTGGCGGCCGAAGGCCTGCTCCGGGAACGGGCGAAGGTCCTCGTCAACAAGCTTGACAACGCCCATGATGAGCTCGACTGGGCTTTTGACCCTCTTGTAGCGTGCGGCTTTGAAGAAGTCGGAGTTGAAGAGCACTCTGAGGATCGATCTGAAATTGGCGTCTGAATCGTAATAGGCCTGCAGTAGAGTGTCTATCGCCTCCGGGTCCTGAGGTGGCGTCTCGTTCCACGACGCCACGGCCGGCTCGTCGGCGACGAAGAAATTGTAGAGGTGCCGGCAGACGAACCTCGCCGTAGCGGGCTGCTTGATGATGATCTCTATGACGTCCTCGCCGTTGAAGCGGCCCGTCTCGCCGAGGAAGGACTTCTTTTCAGGGTCGTGGTCGTCAGAGCGGTATATGAACTCCGTGGGGAATCCGCCCTCTCGCGTAGAGCCACCTGGTACCGGCGTTTCGAACGACCAACCCGTAAAGGCGTGTGCCGACGACTTGACGTCTTCCTCGGTGTAGTTGCCCACGCCCATCGAGAACAGCTCTAGAAGCTCCCTGCCGTAGTTCTCGTTGATCTCGGTCCGGTGGTTCTCCTGGTTGTCGAGCCACATGATCATCGCCGGGTCGGCGGACAGCCTGGTCAGAACCGTGCGCAGGTCTTCGAGGCAGACCTCCCTGAACATCTCAATCTGGTCCGCAACGAAGGGGCCCGACTTCTCCGATGCCGTCGGGAAGAGGTGGTGAAGAAAGAGCGTCATCTTCTCGGTCAGGGTCCGTTTGCTGACGGCCATGCGGAATACCCACGGCGCGCAGACCCGGTCGAGGCCGTGTGGGCTGCCGAAGCGCCGGAGCAGGTCGTCCTCGACGTCGGGGTACTGCTCGGGATTCAACAGGTCTTCGACCGCCGCCTCGTAGCCCATCGCCGTGTAGCGCTCGATCTCGTCCCGCGTGGCGCCGAATCCGGCGCGGCGCAGCAGGTGCGCTGTCAGAGCCAGGTCTTCCTTCGACATCGCAACCTCCGGTCGGTGGGTCGTTCGCACATTCTAGTGTACGCATGTGATCGGTACAACTTGGAGATGCGCGACCCCTTAGCATGCAACCGGTTCCTCCGGGATCACGGGAACGCCTTCGTGTTGCTTCGTAGAGGTTTGCCGGAGACGAGGGAACCTCGCACTCGTTTTACCTCCGGCTTCCGCCCCGACTGCCGTTAATCGTGAATTGCAGTCAGTCTTGGCAGCTTTCTTCCACCAACATGACAGGTGCCTGTCATCAAGATGGTAGAGCAGGTGATTGTGGGAGTCCAACACCAAGAGTAAGTTCTTCCGTGTAACGCAACCGTCGAGGCCGAGGAGGCTGAGTGATGATCAAGAGATACCGTCTGACTTTTTTCTTTATGGGCACCGCGCTGGTGATCTCGACGATTGTCGCCCTCGCGGTAAACGCCTATCTGGGTAAATCTACAACAGACGACCTGGTGGCGCTTGCCGAAGAGGACGCAATCCACGATGCCGCGCATATCCAGTCTATGATCAGACTGGGGTTAATGGGAGGCCCGCAATGGACAGAAGGCCTGCCAGAATCGGGGAACGCTGTCGGCGGCAGTGCAACGCCGAAGATGGACCAGCCCATGCCGCTGACCTTGGGGTCTCTAGTAGGCCCCGGGGGGTTGCCAGATCGCTATCGGATGCTGGTTGAAGGTTCGAATATCGTAAAGCTGAACCTGTACGACCTGAACGGCCTGATCGTGTGGAGTAGTGATTCGGCCTCGATCGGAGCATCCAACCACAATTCTTGGCTTTTTAAGGAGTCCTTGAGCGGCAGTGTGAGGTCCAAGTTTGAACGCGGCGAGGAGGTGGTCGATCTTGACGGAGTGAGACGAGAAATCGATATCCTGGAAACCTACATGCCATTACGGGATTCCTCCGGCCAAATCATCGGTGTGATTGAGATCTATGGAGATGTAACCCATGACGCCGAGTTTCTAATTGACCAAACCAGGTCCGCAGTTCTCCCCAGAATGTTGGCGACCATGGGCGCGGTTTTCCTTGTGCTGTCTGGCTTCATCATCGTGGCCGACGTTAGCATCCAACGATCGGCAAGACGGGAAATATCGGTCGTTGAGAACCAGCTGGCTGAACGCAAACTGGCTGAGGCAGAAATCGGTATGCTGTCAAGGTTTCCCGAGGAAAACCCAAACCCGGTTATGCGGATTACCAGGGATGGCGTGGTCCAATACGCGAATTCCCAAAGTGGGCTGCTGCTGAATCGATTTGGTTGTGACGTCGGAGGAGTAGTACCAGAATTCTGTCTTCGCTGGATTGACGACTCTCTAGCATCGAAAAGCGTTAAGGAAGTTGAGCTCGATTCCGGAGGGAGGGTGTTTGGGTGCACGCTCGCGCCGGTGGAAACAAGCGGGTACGTAAACCTCTACGGCCACGACATCACCGAGCGCCGGCAGGCAGAGCGAGAGGTGGCGTCGTCGCACGAGCGGTATGCAGGCATCCTGGCAATCGCCGACGACGCGATCGTTTCGATCGACGAATCGCAGCATATTACGATGTTTAACAAGGGGGCAGAACGCATCTTCGGATATGCGGCAGAAGAGGCCATCGGCCAGCCGCTCGACACCCTTATCCCCGAGGTTTCCATCAAAGAGCATCGGAGTCACGTAGTCGAATTCGGCGAGAGCCCAGAGTCATCGCGCGGCATGGGCCAACGGCCCACCATCTTCGGCCGTCGCAAAGACGGCACAAAGTTCCATGCCGAGGGCTCGATATCGAAGCTCGATGTGGGAGAGGAGACAATATACACCGCTATGTTGAGGGACGTCACGGCGCGCGAGCTGGTCGCGCAAGCGCTGGAGAAGAGCAATGATGAGCTAGAGAAAACCCTCACAGAGCTGCGAGAGACGCAGGACCAACTCATACGACAGGAACGCTTGCGGGCCCTGGGCACGATGGCGAGCGGCGTCGCGCATGACTTCAACAATGCCCTAGTGGTCCAACATCCTAGTATTGAAGGGTTCTGAGGTTACGGCTTGGTAGGGGCGGGTTTGAAACCCGCCCTGTCGTCGTAGCACGCCAATCTCGGCTACCCCTCATTTCAAAGATTTCGGTCTACTAGTGCCCATTACCGGCTTCACCGATATGCTGCTCATGTACCCCGATATCCTGGAAGATAAGGAGAAAACGACCCGTTACCTGGAAGGGGTAAACACCGCCGCCAGGACGCCGGACAAGTTGTTAGCCGTATGCGAGACTTCTACCGGCACCGCGACAACACCGACGTGCTCGAACCGGTGGATATGAACCTGCTTGTCGAGCAAGCTGTCTCGATGACTCAACCCAAGTGGATGGACATGACGATGGCGAGAGGCATCGAGATCAAACTTAAGACCGAACTTGCCCCAGGTCTCCCGATCATCGGCGGCGACGAAGCCAGTTTACGTACGGCGTTGACCAACTTGATACTTAACGCATGTGATGCAGCGGACAAAAATGGAACGATCGCAGTGTCTACACGCCTCGAAGGCGAGGTGGTGGTGGTCGAGGTAATGGATACCGGGACCGGTATGACTGAAGAGGTCCTGAAGCGTGCTACGGAACCGTTTTTTACAACGAAAGGTGGAGGCGGCACAGGTTTGGGCCTGGCAATGGTCCACGGGATCGTAGAGCGACACCGGGGAAAGATTGATATCCAGAGCCAGTTGGGCAAAGGGACGACATTTGCACTACGTTTTCCCGTCATGCGGCGATATCACGCAAGCAGCCCGTCATCTGAAACACCGGATTTCCCGACGGGACTCAGGATCCTGGTCGCTGACGACGAATCGCTTGTGCGCCAGGTCTTGACTGAGTACCTCACACGTGATGGCCACACGGTAGAGACCGCAACCGACGGGAGCGACGCCCTGGAGAAGTTTCGTGAGGGTGAGTTCGACGTAGTCCTAACCGATAGGAGCATGCCTGAGATGAGCGGCGACCAGGTGGCGGCTTCCATCAAGAACGTTGAAGCCGACATTCCCGTCATCATGCTGACGGGCTTTGGGGAGATGATGAATTCCGCCGGCGAAATGCCGCCAGGCATCGATCTGATTGTCAGCAAGCCCGTCACTCTGACCGCCCTACGTGAAGCCCTGGCCACGGTCTGGTCGGGACAATCGGCGAGACGCCAAGGCACCAGGTCTTAACCAGCGGTAAGGATGCGACGGAAGATGATACAGTGCGAATCGCGGCGTACACGGGGCCTGGATAATCTCGCCAAGAGCGATAGCCTGACTGACATCCGTTGGAGAGACGTTAGTGTCGGATCGACAGAAAACCAAGGCGCGTGTATATCTAGTCGACGACCACTCGTTGATGAGAGAGAGCCTACGTGCCAGGCTAGAGATGGAAGCCAACATAGAGGTCGTTGGTGAATCAGATGACGCGGAGCATGCCCTGATGGAGCTGGAGGTTCTTGATGTCGACGTAGTTCTTATCCCGAATCCACCGAAGGACGTCCTTGGGGACAGCCCTTGAAGAAGCCAGCGGGTGCTCCTCTGAATCTGGGATAATGGTTTTGGAACAGAAACCCGCCCGGAAACAAGGAGCACCCAATAGATGCTGCCACAGAACAAACCCGACCGTATCCGCATCGTCTTTGACGACCATCGCCTGGTGGCCAATGCCGGCCTGCTCCTGCCGGCCACCCTAGCCCGGCACCTGGGCCTGCGGGAACTCGTCGACCATCACCTTGACCTCGGCGGAGCGCCGGGACGGGCGAACACTGGGGACAAGATGCTGACGCTGGTCGCTTCCGCGCTGGCAGGCGGCGACTGCATCGACGACGCCGATGCGCTGCGCGCCGGCGGGACCGCCCGCGTGCTCGGTTTCACGGCTAAGGCTCCCTCCACCCTGGGCACCTTCCTGCGCAGCTTCAGGTGGGGCCATGTCCGCCAACTGGACCGGGTGAGCCGCGAGTTGCTGGCCCGGGTCTGGAAGGCCGGTGCCGGACCCGGCGACGCACCATTCACCATCGACCTTGATTCGACGATCTGCGAGACCTACGGACTGGCCAAGGAGGGCGCCCGCCACCACGGCTACACCGGTGCGCGGGGCTATCACCCGCTGCTGGCCGTCGCCGCCGGCACCGGCGACGTGCTGATGGCCCGCCTGCGCGAGGGCCGGGCTAACACCGCCCGCGGCGCTGCCCACTTCCTGCGTGAAACGGTGGGGCGGGTGCGCTACTGCGGAGCCAGGGGCCAACTCACGGTGCGGGCCGACAGCGGCTTCTATACCCACGCCGTGGTCGCCGTCTGCCGCCGGATGGATGTCCGCTTCTCCATCGCCATCCGCCAGCGCGCCCGCCTGCGGAATCTCATCGAGGCGATACCCGAAGATGCCTGGACGCCGATTCCTTACTGGATGGACGGCGCCGCCGATGTGGCCGAGACCACCTACACCCCGTTCCAGGCCGAGGCGGACGCCGCGCCGGTACGGCTCATCGTCCGGCGGGTGAAGCCGGCGCCCTGTTCTCAACTGGCTCTCTTCGCCACCTACAGCTATCACGGCTTCATCACCGACCGGGACGGGGAGACGCTGGAACTGGAGGCCGATCATCGCCGTCACGCCGAGATCGAGAATGCGATACGCGACCTCAAGTACGGCGTGGGGCTGAACCATCTCCCCTCGGGCCGTTTCGCCGCCAACGGCGCCTGGCTGGCGGTACAGGTGATGGCGCACAACCTGGCCCGCTGGACAGCCCGCATCGGCCTGGGTCAGCAGATCGTGACCACCAAGACCCTCAGACGACGGGTCTTTGCCTTGGCCGGACGGATCACCCGCTCGGCACGCCCATTGACCCTGCAGCTTCCCCGGCGCTGGCCCTGGGAGGAGCAGTTCAGCCGCGCCCTGGCCCGACTGCGAGCCATTCCACTCCCAGCCTGACGGAGCCCGTCCGCCACTGACCCACCAGCCAACCCAACGTCGCCGCCAACGGCGCCTGGCTGGCGGTACAGGTGATGGCGCACAACCTGGCCCGCTGGACAGCCCGCATCGGCCTGGGTCAGCAGATCGTGACCACCAAGACCCTCAGACGACGGGTCTTTGCCTTGGCCGGACGGATCACCCGCTCGGCACGCCCATTGACCCTGCAGCTTCCCCGGCGCTGGCCCTGGGAGGAGCAGTTCAGCCGCGCCCTGGCCCGACTGCGAGCCATTCCACTCCCAGCCTGACGGAGCCCGTCCGCCACTGACCCACCAGCCAACCCAACGTCCCCGCAAACTCGCGCCAGCCCAGTCCGCGAGCGCCTCTTGCCGTGTCCTATCCCGCCATCTGGCTCGCCACAGCCACTGTAGGCCGCCATCGGTGCCCCCAAAAGCGCCTGCAGACCGCCCGCCAACCTCCCGTCTACCCAAATTCGAGCCCGGATCATCACGCCTGTAACTCCCTCACCCCCTTCCGCTGTCCTCACGTCGTCCATCCCTGTCCGTCGGTGGATTCGGGCTAAAGGGTAGCTAGGATCATAGCGGCCCAATCCACAACTCAAAGATGGTACTGCCTACCGTCAACTTAGGCCCACCACTCACCCATCCGCGGCATGTTCAAGGTCTACATCCTTCAGAGTGTGAGGAACGGGCGCTACTACATAGGCTCGACACAGGCGGTTGCGACTCGTGTCGCCCAGCACAACGCAGGCAAGGTCAGGTCGACCAGGCACATCCGCCCGCTAGAGCTAGTCTACAGCGAGCCTTTTGAGAATCGAGCAGCCGCGCGGAGGAGAGAGGCGTACCTAAAACGTCTCAAGAGCAGAAAGGCGATAGAGGAACTGGTCATTGGGCGGGGGCGTTAGTAGCTCAGTTGGCCAGAGCGTCCCGATATGATATCGGGAAGGTCCCTGGTTCGAATCCAGGCTGGCCGACTATCCATCCACACGCCGTATGTTCCCATCTCGTCCGCCGCGTAGTTCACGCGTTCACCCCCGGAGGAGAAGACGCATGCTCTACGAGCCCCAGCATCCTCAGCCTTGATCGTAGCGACCTCGGGCGCCGGTCCTGAACTCCTTTGGACAGACACGTGACCAAGGTCGACTACTACTTCTACAGCCGTTGAAGCACGTGCGCTCAGGTGAAAGCGTGGCTTTCACAGAGTGGCGTCGAGGTGCAGGCGAGGGACTTCTTCAGCGACCCCTTCAGCGATGATGAGCTTCGTCGGCTGATCGGGGACGGTCCGGTTGCAGACTTCTTCTCGTGGGTCAGTCCGTCGTGGCGGAAGCTGGACTTAGACCGGGAGAGCATGGACGATGACCGGCTAATCGCCATGATGCTCGAGGAGCCGAGGCTCATTCGCCGCCCGCTGATTGCGGTGGACGGCGAGTTGCTCAAGCCCATGAGCGGCGCTCAGCGGATCACTTCCATGCTGGCGGATAAGCTGGGAGTTCCGGATACTGGAGAGTAAGGGTGGTACCGGTCGCGATTCTGACGACATTCGCCGCTGCAGTGTCGGGAGACGCGCCACCGGCGCGTCTCTACGTGGGGCCAGCGTGCGTGGTTCAGGCTCAGCCCGATAGGGGGGAGACTCTGTCCACGCGGAGCCCGACGGGGCGGGTGAATTCCTTGTAGCGGGTGTGGACCTCGACGCCGTTGATCGAGCGGGAGAAGCCGGCCTCTTTGGCCATGCTGAGCACGTTTACTTCGACGGTGTTATCGCCCTGCTTCAGCAATTCCGGGTCGAGCCGGAACCGGAACCAGTGAGCAGCCATACCTGTCGGGGCAATGAAGGGGCTCCGGCCCGGCCGGACCGGCATGGTCAAGGCTCGCTCGTCGGTGATCTCTGCGTCTTCTGCTGGCAGGGTCACGCCGTTGAACCGGATTTCGATCTCGTCGTCGACGCAGAAGTTGGCGAAGCGGATGGTCAGTACCGGGCGGCGCAGGTCCCCGTCGTTTCTCGCGCTCTCCACGTCGTCGGATACGCGGACGCTGACCCTGGCGGTCTTGCCCGCTTCGAGGTCGATAGGGAGCTGGCGGTTCGGAGGGTCGGTGAAGGGGGGAACCTCGCTTCGAGGCGGGTCTGTCCAGTCGCCGGAGTAGTCGAGTATCTCCTCGAAGGTAAGCCCCGGCTCGCGCGGTTGGAGCAGGTAGCGCTTGCTCCGCCTCGCCGTCGCGTCAGGGTCTGCAGCTTCCCGCAGCACCTGGTACTCCTGCTCGCCGAAGGGCCACGGCAGGTACCCGACGTACATTCCGTCGACTCCCTGGGAATGCAGAGTCTGGCCCAGCGCCCGGTACATCTCGACGCTGGGAGCGGCCGTGCGCTCGTCGTAGACCCTCCGCGGAGGGCGGATGTAGGCAGCGGCTCCTGATTCTTTCGTCGCGCCGGCGAGCCATCCGGCGTCGAGGCCGGTATCGAAGAACTGGTCCGACACCTGCCCGACCACCGCATCGACGCTCTTCTCACGGAGCCAGGTCTCGACGTCGAGTCCGAGCTTCAGGTTGTAGTCGCGCTTGTCGAAGACCCGGACCATCACCCCGACTTCGCGTCCCTGCTCCGCTCCGACCTGGTCGGCGATCTCGCGGACCCTGGAGACGAAGCTGGTCATTAGTGCGGCGTTTTTCTCCTCGTCGCCGGTCTTGAAGAACTTGGGCACGAACATGAAGTCGAGCTCGATGCCGTCGGCGCTGTAGTCGCCGAGGACCTCGCGGACGACGGCGAGCTTGGCGTCCTGGACGTCCGGGTGAGCGTAGTCGTAACAGTAGTCGTACCGTGGGTGGTGCTCGTCGTTCTCGCCGAGGCAGACTTCCTGCCACTGGTCCCACTTCAGCAGCCCGCACCGGTCGGACCCAGGTCTGTCGCAGCTCTGCAGCTTGAGGCTGGGGAAGACGCGGAGGCCGGTCTCGTGTCCGCGATCGATCACTTCGCGGAGCTGGTCGGTCCCCTTCGCGTTGGCGTCGCGCACCATGCGCATGATCCGCCAGTCGATGAAGCTGTCCCAGACCTCTTGTTTCTGCCCGACGACCCGCCCAACCTTGCTGTCGTGGAAGTAGACGTCGCCGTACCCTAGCCCGAAGGCCAGCACGTCCACGCCGGTGCCGAGTAGCTCGTCGACGGGCCACTGCAGCTTGTGGCGGCTGACGGGCGGGTCGAGCCGCTTGGCGTGGAAGTGGTGGGCGTCCTGGTAGTAAATCAACCTCGGTTTGTCCATCACCCCTCCAGGAGATTAACCACAGAGATCACGGAGATCACAGAGATAGAAAAAAATATATCTCTTTCCTCTGTGCCCTCTATGTTCTCTGTGGTGAATTATCTTCCCAGGCGGCCGGGACCGGCCTTGGCGCCGCCGCCGGTAAGGAAACCCTCGATGTCGTTGGCGAACTTGACCTCGGCGTCGTCTTCCGGTTCGTAGCCGATGATCTCGCGGGCGTTGGACAGCGACCAGAAGCCCCGGGTGTTGTTGCTGATCCCGTAGATGACCAGCCAGGGGATCCCGTGCTCGTTCTCGATGTTGGGCACCTCGATCGACTTGACGAAGAGCTGGGTCTGGTCGCGCTGGCTGAGGTAAGTGCCGAGGTTCCGCTTGTAGTTTCTCGGGTCGTCATTGGGCTTCACCTCTCCGGGCGAGCCGATTCTGACCATGACGACGTCCATCTTCCGGCCTAAGCTGCCGCAGGCGAAGAGGAATCCAAGGTGCTCGTAGGTGGCCTTGGACCAGCCGTAGAAGTTGTCCGATAGGGCCAGGTCGTAGGGATCCAGGACCTCCATCTTGCGGTCGTGGAGCATCGCGGTCTCGTACCAGTCGGCGGCGTGATTTGAGCTTGCCGAAACGACCCGCCGCACGCCTGCGTCGTAGGCGGCGCGTAGGACGTTGTACGCCATGTCGACGTTTTCGCGCTGGCTAGGGTAGCGGTCGACGGATGCGTCCTCGCGCTGGCGGATGTAGGCCAGATGTACGACAGCGTCGACGCCTTCGAAGAGGTGCTGGTACTTGCTGCGGTCCGGGTCGAGCAGGTCGGCAACCTGCACGTCTTCGACGGGAGTACCGACGGCGTGCGGTCGCCCTGGGCTCCAAGTGGGCGAGGCGTCCAGCAGGACCAGATCGTAGCGCTCACGTAGCTCCGGGAGCATCCTGCCGGAGACATAGCCAGCGGCGCCGGTGACGAGTATTTTCCTTTTTGTCAAACTTGAACCTCCTGGTCTGCTCTGGATTCCGGCCCACGGCTTTCGCCGGGGCGGGCTTTTCGCCGGAATGACGACGTCTCAGTAGAACAGGGTACTAACGATTTTAGCTTGGAGTCGTGGTTCGGACCTTTCTCCCAGGGTTCTTCGATTCTTGCTATAAGGCAGATATTTTCCGCTTACCCCCGGATCAAGTCCGGGGCAAGCCCCGGATCGAGTCCGGGGCAAGCTCTAAGCCAGCCGAATGGTGCTTTTATGATTCCACAGAGTGCCTCGATGGTTCCACAGGACGCCTTGATGGTTCCACAGGACGCCTCGATGGTTCCACAGGTTTGCAAACGAGGGCGTTCGAGGATCTCACCCCATGTGTAGAATTCCGTGGAATCTTGTTGATCGCACCTACCGGCAGGCCAATGCGTGCATAAAGGCAATGGGGGAAACCCGAGTCAGTCGCCACAGAGACATAATAGCACAGCCGTTCGGTATATTCCCCACTCTGTGGTCCAAGCCAGGGTCTTTCGGTTCTTGCTATCGGCAGATGTTTCCGCCCACCCCCGGATCGAGTCCGGGGCAAGCTTTGAGCCAGTCGAAGGGCACTTCTATGGTTCGACAAGGTCACTATGAGTGGGTCATCCCGTACGTGTCCATGACAACCGAAAGGCCCTGAGGCTGGCGTCCGGGCCTTGTTAAGGAACGAAGCCTTCCACAGCTTGGGCCATGCGAACGAAGTATCCTCTGACAGCCTCCAGAGTGAAGTTGTTCACGAAGGAGTTGTCTCTAAGAGAGAAATCATACACGCCCGTCCATCCTAAAATCGACAGCACAGGGCCGACTGAAACGTCATTTCCGCCGACGTACTGGTCGATCGCCTGGGCGAAGCTCAGGGCGTTGTGGGTCCCAGGTGTGGCCAAGGGGACTCCGATCAGATTGTATCCGGCTGTCAGATCAAGTGTGACCGGCACGGCAAGGGGCAGGCCCACGAGCGTGAGTTCGTCTCCGGGAACTGCGGTCTGCAGTCGCACGAAGTATCCGGCGCCCGGCTCAAGCTCGAAGTTGTTCGCTGACGGGTTGTTGCTGAGCCACGCCAGGTAGCCGGCTCCGGTCCAGGACAACACCGCGGTGACCGGACCGTCTTCGATACTGACGCTGTCGGGCAGTAGCGCCTCGGCGAGATCGCGCGCCAGTAGAGGCTCGCTCAACGTCACCGGGATTCCGACCAGGTTGTATCCCGGCAGCAGCGGTACATCCCTCTCCACGTTTACCGTGCTCGTTGCCGTGGCCGTGTTGTTACCCATGTCCGGATCGGGCTCGACGCCGCTGACTGTGGCCGTGTTGGTTATCGTGCCGGTCGCCGTTTCGAGGACGGTTACGTCCAACGTCACCGTCGTGCTCGCATTCGGGGCAAGGGTACCCAGCGAGCAGGAGATCGACTCCGTGCCGGTGCAATTACCCTGCTGAGTGGTGCTGGAGACATAAGTGACAGAGCTGGGCAACGGATCGAGGACGGTGACGTCCGTAGCCGAAGACGGCCCGTGATTCGTGATGACCAACGTATAGGTAAGAGTGTCGCCCGTCAGCGCGGGACTTGGTGAGTCGTTCTTTGATATTGACAGGTCGGCCATCGCTGTGACCGTGGTGGTCGCCGTAGATGTGTTGTTGGTCTCGTCAGGGTCAGGTTCACTGGCTGCGACCGTGGCAACGTTGGCCAGGATGCCCCTTGCCGATGGGTCGACGACGACCTGGACCTCGACGGTCGTCGTTGCGCCGGGAGCCAAACTGGGTAGATTGCAGGTGACGGTACCGGTCGACTCGCTGCATGTGGGGGAGCCAGGGGTGCTCGTTACAAAGACCAGCTCGGCAGGTAGCTCGTCTACTACCATGATTGCAGTGGACGTGCTCGGGCCGTTGTTGGTGACCATGATCGTGAAGGCGGTCTGCTCGCCCGCCGCCACAGTGCTGGAAGAAGCGGTTTTTTCTACCGAAACGTCGCTAGGTAGGAACCCAAACACATCTGCTGGGGTGGCACGGTACTTGGGTGCCCCGTCGCCAAGCTGGCCATCGAAGTTACTTCCCCAGCACTTGAGTCCGCCCGACGTGGTCACTGCGCAGGTGTGATTGCCCCCTGCTGAGATGGCGGCCAAGCCGCTGGTGAGCTCTGTTACATCCACCGGTGTGGTCCGGTTCGTGGCGGTGCTATCCCCTAGCTGGCCGTAGCTGTTCCATCCCCAGCACGTGAGTCCGCCGAGCGTGGTCACGGCGCAGGTGTGACCGGCCCCCGATGAGACGGCGGCCACGCCGCTGGTGAGCCCTGCAACGTCCACCGGCGTGCTGCGGCCCGTAATCGTGCCGTCCCCGAGCTGGCCCCCACTGTTTCGACCCCAGCACTTGAGGCCGCCGGACGTGGTCACGGCGCAGGTGTGACTGGCCCCCGATGAGACGGCGGCCACGCCGCTGGTGAGCCCTACCACCTCGACAGGCGTGCTCCGATCCTCGATGGTGCTATCGCCTAGTTCGCTGGAGGAGTTCTGTCCCCAGCACTTGAGGCCCCCCACCATGGTCACAGCGCACGTGTGATTGCCCCCTGCTGAGACAGCGGCCACACCGCTGGTGAGCCCCACCACGTCCACCGGCGTGCTGCGGCCCGTAATCGTGCCGTCCCCGAGCTGGCCCCCACTGTTTCGACCCCAGCACTTGAGTCCGCCGGACGTGGTCACGGCGCAGGTGTGACTGGCCCCCGATGAGACGGCGGCCACGCCGCTGGTCAAACCTGTCACGTCCACCGGCGTGAAGCGATCGATTGTCGTGCCGTCTCCGAGTTGACCGGAGGAGTTATACCCCCAACACTTGAGGCCCCCCGACGTGGTCACGGCGCAGGTGTGTATGGCACCCGATGAGACGGCAGCCGCCACGCCGCCGGTGAACCCTGTCACGTCGACCGGCGTGCCCCGTTCCTTGTTCGTGCCGTCCCCAAGCGGGCCGAAGAAGTTCCATCCCCAGCACTTGAGGCCCCCGGACGTGATCACGGCGCATGTGTGACTGCCTCCTGCTGACACGGCGGCCACGCCACCGGTGAGCCCCACTACGTCGTCCGGCGTCCTCCGGTCCGTGGTCGTGCCATCCCCAAGCAGACCGAAGAAGTTCCGTCCCCAGCACTTGAGGCCCCCCGACGTGGTCACGGCGCAGGTATGGCGGTCCCCCGATGAGACGGCGGCTACGCCGCTGGTGAGCCCTGAAACGTCGACCGGCGTGCTGCGGTTCGTGGTCGTGCCATCTCCGAGCCGGCCGGAGTCGTTCCATCCCCAGCACTTGAGGCCCCCAGGCGTGGTCACGGCGCAGGTGTGTATGGCACCCGATGAGACGGATGTAACATCGCTAGTGAGCCCCGTCACATCCACTGGTGTGCTCTGGTCCGTGGCAGTGCCAATCCCAAGCCGACCTAGGGAGTTGCTCCCCCAGCACTTGAGGCCCCCCGACGTGGTCACGGCGCAGGTGTGAAAATCCCCAGATGAGACGGCGGCCACGCCGCTTGTTAGCCCCCGCAACATCCACCGGGGTGGTCCGGTCCGTGGTTGTGCCGTCCCCAAGCTGACCGACGCTGTTCCATCCCCAGCACTTGAGGCCCCCAGACGTAGTCACGGCGCAGGTGTGTAATTCCCCTGCGGAAACGGCGGCCAAGCCGCTGGTGAGCCCTGTCACGTCCACCGGCGTGGTGCGGTCCGTGGTGGTGCCGTCCCCGAGCTGGCCGGCGTTGTTCCGCCCCCAGCACTTGAGGCCGCCGAGTGTGGTCACGGCGCAGGTGTGACTGGCCCCCGATGAGACAGTGGCCGCGCCGGTGGTGAGCCCTGCAACGTCCACCGGCGCGCTGCGGCCCGTAATAGTGCCGTCCCCAAGCTGGCCCTCACTGTTTCGACCCCAGCACTTGAGGCCGCCGGACGTGGTCACGGCACAGGTGTGACTGGCCCCCGATGAGACGGCGGCCACGCCGCTGGTGAGCCCTGTCACGTCCACCGGCGTGGTGCGGTGGGTGGTGGTGCTGTCCCCCAGCCGACCAAGTCCGTTGTGCCCCCAGCATTTGAGGCTGCCGGACGTAGTCACAGCGCAAGCATGTAGGTCCCCCGATGAGACGGTGGTGGCCGCGTCCGCGAATACAGGTTGCGCGGAGTGAGTCAGGAATGCGCCTAGGGCGAGAATGGCAAAGGCTGCACTCCGCCGGACGAATCCTGGTGTGAACATACGGTCCTTATTTATCTGAGACTAGCCCAGGTCATGCAATTGTGGTTAGCTGCTGCATACGTACACCGCAGTTGGTGGCACCATGTCGATAGTTGATGCTTGGTTTAAGTTAGCTTTCTGTATCCAGCGATGAGGACCAATGGCGATAGCAGCAAAAGCATATCGCCACGGGCCCCAGCTGCGCCGTTAGCGCCGGACCCGCACATACCACCCGAAGGCCGTGGCGTCGCCTCCGGAGCGGACGCATCTGGGGTGCCTGCGGCAGAGGTGGGAGTTGGCGATTGTGTGGCTGCCGGAGCGGGGACCGCCCCAAATCCATCCACGTCCGTCGGCGTGGTTTGGTGCGTCGGCGTGCCGTTCCCGAGTTGACCGTAGGAGTTGTCGCCCCAACATTTGACGGTTCCTGAGGTGGTAAGTGCACATGTGTGCCAGCTTCCTGCAGAAACAGCGGCTACCCGACCTGTAAGGCCCACCACATCGACGGGTGTATTGCTGTCCGTGGTCGTACCATCCCCAAGTTGTCCGAGGTTGTTTCGTCCCCAACAACGGAGCCCGCCTGTTGTGGTCACTGCGCATGTGTGCTGCGCGACGGGAGAAACATAGGTCACGTTGCCGGTGAACCCTGCCACTTCCTCTGGTGTGTTCCGGTTAGACCCCCAGCATCGGAGGCTGCCCGTCTTAGTGACAGCGCAGGTGTTGAAGTCTCCTGCTGAGACAGAGACGGTACTAGTGGTCAGCCTTGCCACGTCCACTGGGGTGCTGCGGTCGGTGTTCGTTCCGTCCCCCAGTTGTCCACTGGAGTTGAACCCCCAACACTTGAGGCGGCCGGAAATCGAGACAGAGCAAGTGTGGGATCCCCCGAGGGAAACAGAAGCGAGTCTGCTAGTTAGACCTGCTACATCCACGGGAGTGGTGCGGTCCACGTTTGTGCCGTCGCCAAGCTGGCCGTAGAGGTTGAAGCCCCAGCACTTAAGGCTGCTCTCATTGGTCACAGCGCAGGTGTGACCGGCCCCCGATGAGACGGCGATCACACCATTGGTGAGTCCCGCAACGTCCACCGGCATGATCTGGTTCGCCGTCGAACCGTCCCCAAGTTGGCCTTCGCTGTTTCGACCCCAACATCTAGCGCCACCGGATGTCGTCGAGGAACAGGTGTGGTTATGCCCCAACGAGACGGTAGCGACTCCGCTGGTCAGACCCGCAACGTCCACCGGTCTGGTCCGGTCCGTGGTCGTGCCATCTCCGAGCTGACCGTTAGAGTTCCTCCCCCAACATTTGAGACCGCCGGACAACGTCACGGCACAGGAGTGTTCGTGCCCTAGTGAGATAGCCGCTACGCTGTCAGTGAGCCCCACGACGTCGGTCGACGTGGCAGAGTGGGGCGGCGTGCCGTCACCAAGCTGACCGGCGTTATTCCATCCCCAACACTTGACGCCGCCGGACACCATCAAGGCGCAGGTGTGGTAGGTGCCTAGTGAGACGGCAGCCACACCAGTTGCCAATCCAAACACTTCCGTCGGCGTAGCACCGTCCGTGGTCGTCCCGTCTCCGAGCTGACCGTAGAGGTTGGAGCCCCAGCATTCGAGACCACCAGACAGGGTTAGAGCGCATATATGTTGCCAGCCTCCTGCGACAGCGGCGACACCGGTCGTGAGCCCGTCAACGTCCGTTGGAGTGGTACGGTACGAGATCCTGTAGCTGCCCCAGCACTTGAGGCCGCCGGACGTACTGACGGCGCAGGTGTGGCTGCCTCCTGCTGAGACACCGGCCACTCCGGCCGTGAGCCCAGACACATCCACCGGCATGACACGGTTTGTAACTGTGCCATCCCCGAGCTGGCCGTGGCTGTTCCTTCCCCAACATTTGACCCCTCCAGTGGTGGTCACGGCGCAGGCATGTACGTTTCCTGACGAGACAGTAGCTACTTGGCTCGTGAGCCCCGTCACATCGACCGGGCTACTGCGAGGTATATTCGTTCCGTCACCAAGTTGCCCGTAGGAATTACGGCCCCAGCACTTGAGTCCGCCGGCGGTCGTCACCGCGCAGGTGTAGTCGTTCCCTGATGAGACGGCGGCCACGCCACTACTGAGCCCCGTTACGTCCACGGGCGTGCTCCGACTCGTAAATGTGCTGTCCCCAAGCTGGCCCCGGGAATTGCTCCCCCAGCACCTGAGGCCGCCCGTTGTCGTCAGGGCGCAAGAGTGAAACTTCCCCGTCGAGACGGCGATCACACCGCTGGTTAGTCCTGCCACGTCGACCGGTGTGGACCTGTCCGTGGTCGTTCCGTCACCAAGCTGGCCGTCGTCGTTGCTACCCCAACACTTGAGGCCGCCGGACGTGGTCACGGCGCAGGTGTGCTGTGACCCCGATGACACTGCGGTGGCCGTGTCTGCGGATACCGGCTGCGCGGGCGTGGCCACAAAGGCGGTCAGCACGATAAAGGTAAAGACTGTGCCGCGCCAGAAAAGCTTTCTTGTGACTACCGCCTGCCCCTTTATTGAATCCCGTGCTGACTTTGGCATAGCAGGGCGACCTCCACAATTTTCTAGATCCCATCCACTAAGAATTACTGAGCCGGCATCTCAGGCTACACATGCCGGTTCAGGGCCGTTTCAAGGTCTCCTCGGCGTTGCTCAAGGCGGCCCCTTCGACAAGGCTCAGGACAGGCTCTCGACGGGGCTCAGGGTGAGCGGTTGTCGGACTGAACTTGGACATCGCTTTTTGAGACGGCTAATTTGGCAAAGCTCGGTGTGACCTAAGCTACTCCGCAAATGTGTCGTTCTGAGGAGTCCCGATGCCTCATCGGGGCGATGAAGGACCTGGGGATGGGCCCGGTTCTCGACGCTCATCGCCGTACGCGACCTCCCTAGATTCTTCGGGGCTCAGAATGACAGTGGCGGGCTCAGGGTGATCCTTCGACATAGCTGAGGGAGACCCTTCGATATGGCTCAGGATGAGCGGTTGTGTTTAGGGCTGACATTGTACTACGGCGGTGATAGATTAACGACGATCACGGAACCCTCACTCCCGGAGGCCTGTAATGGCAGTCGAGATCGCGACGACCCGATTCATGAAGGACGACGTCAACACCTACGATGAGAGCCTCATCTACATCGCCAAAGAGATCAACGCCAATTTCATTCTGCTTAGCTTTACCCCGAATCCACCGAAGGACGTCCTTGGGGACAGCCCTTGAAGAAGCCAGCGGGTGCTCCTCTGAATCTGGGATAATGGTTTTGGAACAGAAACCCGCCCGGAAACAAGGAGCACCCAATAGATGCTGCCACAGAACAAACCCGACCGTATCCGCATCGTCTTTGACGACCATCGCCTGGTGGCCAATGCCGGCCTGCTCCTGCCGGCCACCCTAGCCCGGCACCTGGGCCTGCGGGAACTCGTCGACCATCACCTTGACCTCGGCGGAGCGCCGGGACGGGCGAACACTGGGGACAAGATGCTGACGCTGGTCGCTTCCGCGCTGGCAGGCGGCGACTGCATCGACGACGCCGATGCGCTGCGCGCTGGTGGGACGGTCGGTGTTCTAGGCTGCGTGGTCAAGGCGCCATCCACCCTGGGGACCTTCCTGCGCAGCTTCCGGTGGGGGCATGTCCGTCAACTCGACCGCGTGAGCCGCCAGTTGTTGGCCCGGGCCTGGGCCGCTGGGGCCGGACCCGGCGACTCGCCCCTGACCATCGACCTGGACTCGACCATCTGCGAGACCTATGGACTGGCCAAGGAGGGAGCGCGCCACCACGGCTATACCGGCGCCCGCGGCTATCACCCGCTGCTGGCCATTGCCGCCGGCACCGGCGAGGTGCTGATGTCCCGGCTGCGCGAGGGCCGGGCCAACACCGCCCGTGGCGCCGCCCACTTCCTGCGTGAGACGGTGGGGCGGGTGCGCTACGGCGGGGCCAGGGGACAACTCACGGTGCGGGCCGACAGCGGCTTCTACGCCCACACTGTCGTTGCCGCCTGCCGGGAAATGGATGTCCGCTTCTCTATCACCATCCGCCAGCGCGCCAGCCTGCGGGACCTGATCGAGGCGATACCACAGGAGGACTGGACTCCCATTCCCTACTGGACGGACGGCGCCGCCGATGTCGCCGAGACGACTTACACCCCGTTCCAGACCAAGCCGGACGCCGCGCCGGTGCGGCTCATTGTCCGGCGGGTGAAGCCGACGCCCGGTTCCCAGCTCGCCCTCTTCGCCAGATACAGCTATCACGCCTTCATCACCGACCGCGATGGGGAGACGCTGGAACTGGAGGCCGATCATCGCCGCCACGCCGAGGTCGAGAACGCCATACGCGACCTCAAGTACGGCGTCGGGCTGAACCACATGCCGTCGGCGCGCTTCGCCGCCAACGGCGCCTGGCTGGCGGTCCAGGTGATGGCGCATAACCTGGCCCGCTGGACGGCGCGGATTGGTCTGGGCGAGCGGACCGTGATCACCAAGACCCTCAGGCGGCGGGTCTTCGCTCTGGTGGGACGGATCACCCGCTCGGCGCGCCGCCTCACTTTGCATCTCCCCCGGCGCTGGCCTTGGGAAACCCAGTTCAGTCGCGCCTTGGCCCGGCTGCAAGCCATTCCGTTCCCGGCCTGACGGCCAGCCTGCAACTGACCCAACGTCCCCGCAATCTCGCGCCACCCCGGTCGCGAGAGTCCCCTGCTGCGTATCCTCTCGCCTTCCCGCGCATCGCAACTCCCGCATAGGGCCTTAGGGGCCCTGTGCGGCGACTGAAGACCGGCCGCCGGCCTCCCATCTACCCCAAGACCCCAGGCCATCTCCCCTGTAGCTCCCTCACCCACCCCCTTCCGCTGCCCTCACGCCGTCCATCGGTGTCCTTCGGTGGATTCGGGTTTACGGGCACCTCGGGCGAGCGAGAGACGTGGAACTGGAAGCTCATCCCGGAGTTCATCGAGAAGGCGCACCGGGAGGACATCAGGGTCAGCTTCTACATGAAGCTCACCAACATCAACTGGGCGCCGATGTTCCACGAGCGTCCGGAGTCGAAGGACTGGCTCATGGTTTATCAAGACGGTACCCCCGCCCTCTATGGCGGCGCGCCAAACAGATACATGGGGTGCCTTAACAACGAGGGCTGGCTGGCCTTTCTGAGGGAGATGGTCGACAAGGCCGTCGAGTACAACCCGGACGCCCTCTTCTACGATAACTGCTTCGTGCCCCGCGCCTTACGTGGCTCTCAGGAGGAGGGCGCCGCCGAGGCGTGGGCCTGCTACTGCGACCATTGCCGTGCGGGGTTCAAGACGTATACCGCGGAGACCCTTGGATGGGAGTGCGCGCTGCCGACGACGCCCGATTGGGACGACCCCGTCTGGCAGGCATTCATCAAGTTCAGAGACAAGGCTGTCGTCGATTCGCTGGACATGGCGACCCGTCAGGCCCACAAAGGGAACCCGGACATCATCGTGTACCCGAACGTCGCTCCGCCGTACCAGGGAGGAGGAGGCGCAAAGGGGTCGTCCACGAACCAGGTCGCGAAGGTGGTTGACCTGGTGCTGTTCGAGAAGGGCGACCCGCCCAGGCCCGACAGCCCTCCCGAAGGCGGGCTGCCACGGCCCGTAACGTCGGCGATCGACTGGAAGTACGGCGCGGCGCTCAAACGTGGGCCGATCTGGTTCCGCCTGAACAACCCAGCCGGCTGGTACTCCGCTGACAGAGTACGGCTGGGTTTCGCCGAAGCGTCTGCTTTCAACGGAGCTAACCACCACGCCATGGCGTCCGCGCAGGTAGTGGACAAGGTCAAGGCGAAAGGCATTCGGGATACCTACGACTTCGTCGAGAACAACGAGCAGTACTACACGGGTGTCGAGTCGGTGGCGGACGTAGCCGTCTTGATGTCGGAGCCGACGGCGCACTGGTACCTGCCGGACCGAGTACATAAGGGCTTCGACATGCCGCAGAACATGCGCGGCATCGGGCAGGCGCTGGCCGAGCTCCACGTTCCGTTCGACGTCGTGCTAGACGATGACGTGCTCCAAGGCATCGACTATCGCGTTTTGGTCACGCCAAACGTGGCGTGCATGAGCGACGGTCAGGTCGACGCGATTACCAGGTTTGTCGAGGGAGGGGGCGGCCTGATTGCCACGGGGGTCACGTCGCTCTACGACGACAATTACCGGACCCGAGGCGACTACGCCCTGGCCGACATCTTTGGAGCGCATCATGGTGGGGAGCCTCCGGACATCGTCAAAGGAGCCCGCGGTAGAGGTCTCTCAGCGTACCTGCCCGGGTCGCCCGACGACGACTTCTACCGGAGCGGTCTGCCGGGGCCTTTGCACGCGATCCGGGAGGCCCTCGCCTACACCCTTCGGGACGATTGGCAGATACAGGTCGACGCGCCTTCGACGGTGGTCTTGAATGTCACGCAGAAGAGCGGGGCGACTATCGTTCACCTCGTCAACTTCGAGACGATGAGGCGCGTAGAGGGGATCGAGGTCACTCTCCGCAAGCCGCAAGAGAGCTCGCTGGACAAGGTCACGATGCTGTCGCCGGACTTCGACGGCACCAAGAAGATTGAGGCATCGGAAGACACGACGAGCGTGAGCTTCACGGTTCAGCGTCTGGAGATTTACGACGTGGTCGTGGTGGACTGGAAGTAACTAGCCGTGGTCCCGTCTCTGCGTAACTATCTTCGGCACCACGAAGGAGCCCTCATCTCATTCTTCTCCCAGAAGCGGGAGAAGAGGTAGGACTGGGGCGTTTCATCCTTCAGGGTGCTGGCGGTCCACGTTGACGTGGTTCTACGGAGGCAAAGAACCCGCGGACAACCCGTTCTTGCCGCTAGCGCACGAGCCCGCCAGTCCGTAGAGCCTTTCACCGCGGAGCACGCTGAGATCGCAGAGGTGGAACAAGTTGATCTGATCTCTCCACGCCCTCAGCGGTCTCTGCCGTGATGTTAGGCGAATGAGAAGACAACCCCGTCCCCAAGTTCTTCCCGACGCGGCATCGGGACTCCTCAGGGCGACAGAAGTGAGCGCGGCAATGTCATTGCTCTGAAAATAGGGTGTACGAGGCGAACAGAAGGAGCCCTCATCTCAATCTTCTCCCAGAGGCGGGAGAAGAGGTAAGACTCCGCCCTCTTTCATCATTCATGGTATCCCGTGCAAGGACATGGGAGCGATGAATACATCCGTGGCGGGGTGTCTGAGACCCACCTTCGGTAGACCTAGCACGCTTCGCGCGGGTAAGATTCCACTACCTAGCCTAGGAGATCGGTCATGACCAAAAAAGTTCTTGTCACCGACTACGTGTGGCCGTCGGTCGAGCCCGAACGAGAGGTACTGGCGGCGGCCGACGCAGAGCTGGTCGTGGCGCCCGACGTGAGCGAAGAGACGCTGTCCGAAATGGCCCGAGACGTCGACGGCATCCTGTTCTGCTTCGCGCAGGTCACGCCAAACGTGTTGCGGGCAGCGGAGAAGTGTATGGTGGCCAGCCGTTACGGGGTCGGAGTGGACAACATCGATCTCGACACGGCGACGGAGCTGGGCATCGCGGTGACGTACGTGCCTGACTACTGCGTCCCGGAGGTCTCGGACCACGTCTTCGCTCTGCTTCTGGCGTGGAACCGCCGCATCGTCTTCTTCGACCGTGCGACGAAGACCAAGGGGTGGGGCAGCGCGGGGTTGGGCATGCGGATCATGCGCCTCGGAGGCAAGAAGCTTGGGGTTATCGGTCTTGGCAGGATCGGGCAAGCAGTCGCCGCCAAGGCGCAGGCCTTCGGCTTCGAGGTGCTAACTAGCGACCCCTTCGTCTCGTCGGAGCGGGCCGCCGAGTTCGGCGCGAAGCTCGTTGACATGGCCGAGCTGCTGAGCGAGTCCGATTTCGTTACTGTCCATTCGCCGCTGACTCCGGAGACGACCAACTTGATCGGGCGGGAAGAGCTGGCGCGGATGAAACCGGACGCGTTCCTGATAAACGCGGCCCGCGGTCCCCTTATCGACGAGGACGCTCTATACGACGCCCTGACGTCAGGCCAGATCGCCGGGGCGGGTCTGGACGTTCTTGTGGAGATCGAGCCTGCTCTCGACCATCGCCTGGTCCAGCTCGACAATGTGATAGTCACGCCGCATACGGCCTTTTACTCTCAGGAGTCGACACTGGAGCTGGAGCAACGAGCGGCCGGTGAGGTCGTACGAGTGTTCCGGGGAGCGATGCCAGAGAACCTCGTGAATCGGGACGTGCTCGGTAGGCCAAACCTGAGGGCAGACCTGGCCGCGTCGTGAGCTTTTAACGGGTGTGATCAAAAGCAGGCGGAACTACCGTGTCAGAACAAGGGACCCGCTTGGACGGAATGCTTCGGGCGCATGTCCCGATGTGGCATCGGGACGCCCCTACAAATACGGAACATCCCTACCACTTGCCTATCCGGTTCTAACAGTGCGATTGCGGCTTTTGGGTAGGGACTCTATCCGTTCGTTTCTGCTACAGGCTCCACATCCTCGGAACCTTTCGTCGAGCGCAGAATGAAACCCGGCTGGTCCCCTTGCTCGTCGATATCAAGCGTCATGCCTTGGAGACCGTCGGGCGTTGGGTTCTCGATTAGAAGGACTGGCTGGTCGTCTTGGGTTACGACGTAGTCCTTTTCCTTTATCGTGTCCACGGCCAGGGTGGGGCCTCCAGCCAACTCGACGGTAAGCCGGAGGGCCTGATCGCTGTCATGCGGCGTGCGGGCTAGCAGGACCTCGAGGGCGGTAAGCGCTCGGGCGGTCAACTCTAGTCTATCGGGACCCGCTTCGTCGGCCTCAACCTCTCTTGACCGCGCGGTTTCGAGCAACATCGCTAGTGGTCCAACATCCTAGTATTGAAGGGTTCTGAGGTTACGGCTTGGTAGGGGCGGGTTTGAAACCCGCCCTGTCGTCGTAGCACGCCAATCTCGGCTACCCCTCATTTCAAAGATTTCGGTCTACTAGTTCCTTCAAACGGGCCCTCTGACGGCTGGCGCTTGCGACTCGCCGATCCACCTCCGCGCTCCAACGCTTGAGGTCGTCCTCGGCCAACCGGAGCTCCTCCCCCTTCCGGCGCGCCTCGTCTTGAATCCGCCTGGTTACATGGCCCTCTCGCTTGGCCTCCAGATCCGTCCGTCTTACGGCTGCCATAAAGCGTGTGACCACTTCACCCCTTTGACGTGCGTCCCGGACATCGCGTTTAGCTTCGTATGCTCCCCGGTCAGCCCGTTGCCCTCGATTATCCGCGGCGTCTAGCCGCGACTTGGCCGCCTCATGCGCCGATATTGTCTGTCTAAGCTTGTCCTTGGCGAAGTTGAGGTTCCGGACCCCGTCCATTTCGGCGCGATGTAGGATCCGGTACCGGGTCTGAGCTGTATTCAATTCTGCGTCGAGCGCTTCCGATGCGTTATGGGCTCGCAACGGATCACCCCGCCGGGGTGGGCTGGAATCGCTTGCTTGTTCCGAGGTAATCTCGTTCATCGTCTTGCTCTGTGGAACAGATCAGGGTTTGAAAAACAGCGCCAATCGCGAATCTGGTCCTTCCTCCGCGACTCCAAGAACAGTGTATCCTCGTGTCACTCGGAAGAACAACGGGCATCCGACAGACCCACAAAAGCGGACAGAGCAAGGCCCCGGGTAGACGGTCTTGTCCTTGCATTCTCGCGATAACAATTCAGACAACCATCCGAACGGATAGGCAGAACGACTGATGCGCGATCAAAGGGCCACGAGTACCAGGGACCGTTACACCGACGGCCTCTCGTTGTTACGCGAAGGCGGGCCCGCAACGACCGCGGGTGAAGAGGACCGTAGAGGTCTCGAGACGACGCCAGAGCAAAGTTTCAACGCCGCCGACGTTATCGACGACCCGGTACGCATGTACCTAGGGGAGATAGCCAGGGTCAGTCTTTTGACGGCCGCTGAGGAGCGCTTGCTTGCCCGCAGGTTGGAGGCATGTAAGCACGTAATCGGAGTCGAAGAGAGCCTGGAGGACGGCGCCGGTGGTCCGCCGAAGGCCTCTGGGGTCGTCCTCTGGATGCTCCAGCGAGTTTGCAACGCCGCCGCCCTGGTGGATGCTCTCTGCCGATTCCACGGGCTCCAGACCGATCGAACCCTCAAGGCGATCAACTCGAACGACGAGATCAGGGCGCCTTTGGATGGACTGCTTCCGGAAGAGCTGCTCAATTTCGTTGCAGACGTGCTCAACAAGGATCCTGAGCAAGTACGCGACGAAATCCAGCAACTTTCTCTGAACAGCCGGTTGCTTCCTCCGGAGGTCATGGAGGCACTGGGTGAAGACACGAAGCTCTCAGACGTGGCGAAAAAAACGGGGCCCGACCTCGCAAGGATGATCGATCCGTACGAGTTCGTCCTTCGCGGTCACCTCTCCCGGATCAAGTACGAGGGTGCCGCTGCCCGGACGCATCTCGCAGAGACGAACCTGAGGCTGGTCGTGAGCGTCGCGAAGAAATACATTGGAAGGGGAATGTCGCTTCAGGACCTGATACAAGAAGGAAACATCGGGCTGATTCGCGCGGTAGAGAAATTCGACTACCGAAGAGGGTACAAGTTCAGTACGTACGCTACCTGGTGGATCCGGCAGGGGGTTACAAGGTCGATAGCGGACCACGCCCGTACCATCCGAGTCCCGGTCCACATGGTCGAGAGAATCAACAAGCTCCTTCGGATAAGCCGCCGGCTCGTCCAGGAGTATGGCCGCGAGCCGACAAGCGAGGAGATCGCGATTGCCATGGAGGTGTCGCCTCAGCAAGTCCAGGAGATCGCGAAGATATCGCAGCGGCCTCTTTCCCTCGAGACGCCGATCGGCGAAGAAGGGGACAGCAAACTCGGGGACTTTATCGAAGACCGCGAGACGTTAGCGCCGTCGGAAGAGGCCTCGCACCACCTGCTGAAGGAGCAGATCGCTCACGTTCTCTACACACTGGACGACAGAGAGGCAAGGATCCTCCAGCTGCGGTTCGGCCTGGAAGACGGACAGAGTCGTACGCTCGAGGAAGTGGGTCGCGTTTTCGGAGTGACCCGAGAGCGGATCCGGCAGATTGAGGCCAAGGCGCTGAGAAAGCTGAGGCACCCCAGCCGCTCGCAGAAGCTCCGTGACTTCGCAGAGTAAGACAGCACATTACGCGTGTTCGGAAGGTAACGGGACGCCCCTCACCTAACGCTGCTTTTAGGAACTAACCACGACCACCGGTCCCAGTGCTACTCACTTAGGATAGCCTGGTACGTCTCGAAATCCCTCGCACCGAAGCAGACGAACACGACCTTTTCAATCAACTCGTCGGTCTCCAGGAAGCGGCGTGTCTCTGCAACTGCGATTCGCGTCGCAGGCTCAAACGGAAAGCCGTAGACCCCCGTGCTAATCGCGGGGAACGTGACGGTGCGGACTCCATGTTTCGCAGCTAGCGTGAGGCTGTTGCGATAGCAACTCGCCAGGAGCTCGCCTTCGCCATCATCGCCGCCGCGCCAGCGTGGACCGACGGTGTGGACGACCCATTTCGCCGGCAGCCGGTACCCCTGGGTGATCTTCGCTTCGCCGGTCGGGCACCCGCCGAGGGTGCGGCACTCGGCGAGCAGATCGGGCCCCGCGGCTCGATGAATCGCGCCGTCGACGCCTCCGCCGCCGAGGAGCGACGTATTGGCGGCATTGACGATGGCGTCGACGTTCTGGCGTGTGATGTCGCCCTCGACTACGTCAATTCTGTTATTCATCGATAGGACCTGCCCTCACCTCCCCGAGAGGCTCGGGATCTTCGACAATCCTCTCCTTGAGGAAGATGAGGTCGGACCCCCTGCTGCCGATGGAGCTGGGCCGCGAGGCTAGGTCAGCGAATAGCCCTGGCCGCCGTCGACAGGGATGCAGGCACCTGTGATCATTCCTGCACGGTCGGAGGCGAGGAACGCCACCAGGTCACCGAGGGGCTCTGGCCATCCGAACCGGCCCATCGGCATGTTCTGGTCGATGAAGTCTCGAACGACCTCCGGCGAGTTCTCCTGCTGGTATTTGTCCCAACCGCCGCCCTCGATAAAGGTCGAGCCGGGCGCGATGCTGTTGACGAGAACGCCGTCTTTGGCTAAAGTCACCCCGGCGTGCTTGGTAGCGCCGATTAGCGCCGCCTTGGCAGCCATGTACGAGATATTGCCGCCGTATTCTCGGCCCCAGATCGACGCGATGTTAATGATCCGTCCCCACTTCTGGTCCCTCATATGCGGGACAACCAGCTTCATCAGCGCGTAGCTACCGAAAACATTCAGGTTGAAGGTGGCCTCGAAGTCCTCGAGTGACGTCCCGGTTATGTCGGTCCGGATGATGCTTCCCCCTACGTTGTTGACCAGTATGTCGATGGGGCCAAGGGTTCCTACCACACTGTCGTGCAGCGGTCCGGCGGCCTCCGTCTCTGAAACATCCGCAACGACGCCGATCGCGGTCGCGCCCAGCGCCTCAAGCTCGGCCACCGTGCTGTCGAGAGTTGCCTGCGTCCGGCCGCATATCGCTACGTCGGCACCCTCGCGGGCCAGGGACAGCGCCGCGTGACGTCCGAGTCCTCTGCTGCCTCCGGTGACGAGAGCGACTCTCCCTTGGATTCCAAGGTCCATTTCAGTCCTCCATCTTGCCTTCGTTTTGCGCCTGGGAGCCTACAGGTGCGCAATGGGGCTGTCAATCCGAGACGCTGGCGTTTCAAGCGTGTTGAGCGGTGGTTGAGGGTGGGCGTCGCGTGATAACCTTTTGGCGCACCGAGAAAACCCTCACCTCCCGAGAGCCTCGGGATCTTCGACAATCCTCTCCCTAAGGGAGAGGAGGTAGGATGCCCCTCTTCTGAGCCGGACTCCCACCGAATCGGGTGCTAAGGACAGCTGCATGGAATACATCTCCGAGCCCAGGGTCCGCCTGGTGACCAAGACGACCATCGACTGGGACCAGGTCGCTGAGTTCCTGGATGAGGAAGGGGTCCCTCCGATCCCCGAGAGCATCCGTGCCGGAGATGACGAGTCGTCCGCGGTGGTGGAGATTTCAGCACGGCTCTGCTACATGAGCTACGGGAAGGGCCGGCGGGACATCACCGACTTCATCAACAACCTCCTCTCCAAGGGGGACGGAAGCGTTTTCGAGCACGTGAACTATGGCTTTGTCGTCACGGGCGTATCCCGCGCTCTTACTCACGAGCTCGTCAGGCACAGGGCCGGATTCGCGTACAGCCAGAGGTCGCAGCGTTTCGTCGACGAGGCGGAGGCTCCGTTCGTGCTGCCTCCGGCACTGGTGGAGGACAGAGAAGGCACCGAAGATGCGCGGGCGATTTTGAAAGAGGCTCTTGAGTCGGCTTCCGCCACTTACAAGACTCTCGTCGTCGCTCTCGAAAAGGCCCTACCAAAAGACCTCTTTCCCGAGTGGCGGGACCGGCGGAAGGCGATACGACAGGCCGCGAGGGCCGTCCTCCCCAACGCCACTGAGACGAAAATTTTCGTTACGGCGAACGTGAGGGCCTGGAGACACTTCATCGAGATGCGCGGCGCCTCGTTCGCCGACTGGGAGATCAGGAGCCTGGCGCTCAAAGTCCTCGAGATCCTTCAGGAAGAGGCACCTCTTCTCTTCGGCGATTTCAAGGTCGAGGAACTCCCCGACGGAACGCGGATAGCGACCCCCGAATACTCAAAGGTCTGACGCGGTCCCTAGACCACTCGGGCTAGTCGACGCCGTCGGGGACATCCCGAGTCGTTACCACCGCATCTAACCGGCATGCCGGGACGTTTTCGAAACGCCGCGTGTATATCATCCGCGCGCCTCAAGTGGGCGGTTGTGTTGTCTGTGGTTGTCGCAGTTGCGGCAGCCTGCTCGCAACCAGACGACGCCTCGGTCGAAACGCTGCCCGAGGCCGCCTCGACCTTGGAGAGCGCCGCGCCGCCGACAGATGTTTCAGAGAGGGATGAGCGAGCAGCGAGCCCCGAAGTGGTCGAGTCGGCCGGATTGCGTCGGACGCCTCCGCCGCCCGTCTATACTCCGACAGGACCGCCTCCCAAACTGGACACGAGTCAGGCGAGCGTCGACCTCGCCGACGTGTTGTTCGATACGTTTTTGGGTTCCTACATTCCGCTGGCGACCGCTCAGGACGCCACGATCGAAAGGCTCAGAGACGCTATCCAGCCGATCTACGAGCCTGTCTACGATACGATTGGCGGCGGGGACTGGCTCGACGATGCGGACCTGGTCGTCGGGTATGAATCACCACCAGGTGCTTTTGCGTACCCGGTCAAGATTCTGAACTTTCATGAGATCGTCCATGACGTCGTCGACGGTGTCCCTATCCTCGTGACGTACTGTCCGCTGTGCGCCAGCTCGGTGGTCTACGACCGTGAGCTTGACGACGAGTTCCTGGTCTTCGGCAATACCAGCGCTCTCTACCACTTCGACATGGTGATGTACGACCACCAGACCGGATCGTACTGGTTTCAAGTAGCGGGAGAGGCCATCGTTGGAGCAATGACCGGCAAGCGACTCACGATGCTTCCGTCCGTTACCGTGACGTGGGCCGAGTGGAAGCGACGCCATCCGGACACGCAGGTCCTCAGTCGAGAGCTGGGCTTCGAGGACCTGAACCCTGCGATGTACGCCCAGGACGCCTTCGGCGGGTATGACCCGAACCAAAGCGGATCGATCAGGTCGTACCTGGAAGACCGTGGGCAGCTGGACGAACGACTGCGTCCGGGGGACCGGGTCATCGCCGTGCAAGTCGATGACAGCCACGTGGCCTACCCCATATCGGAGTCTGCGGACTGGGCCGTAAACGACGAGGTTGGTAGTCGAGCGGTTATCGTTGTGGGCAGGGCTAGCGGGCCGACGGCGTCGGCGTACTTCAGCACCGTGGACGGGCAGGACCTGACGTTCAGGCTGAACGGCGTCGGACTGGAAGACGTCGAGACCGGGACGATTTGGAGCGACGGAGGCGTCGCGGTCTCCGGAGCGATGGAGGGAGCGCGGTTGGAGCCGGTGCCCTCCAGAACGACGTTTTGGTTCTCGTTGACGACGGCCCTTCCGGCGATTCCGTTATATACGAATTGACCGGTGGCCGCATCCACGGGTCAGCCGAGTTGCTGAGCAAGCCCCTGGCCGCTACAATTGATGCGCTCGGGGTGTGGCGCAGTCGGTAGCGCGCGTCGTTCGGGGCGACGAGGTCGCTGGTTCGAGTCCAGTCACCCCGACCATGCGATTCTGAGAGAGGCCGCCTACTAGGCGGCCTCTCCGTTTTGCAGTCCCCTGATTAAAGGTCGTTCCCGTCTAAGTGCGCAAAGCCAGTATTAGGCTTTTATGGGCAAGGTCAAATTGGCGTCCCGTTCCTTTGGATGCGTCGCGGGGGTCGATGGCGTGACTCCAGTCACGCCATCGATTACTTACCCCTCTTGCCATCAGGGGTCAAGCTGATCGGCGTCGACAATTGGCTCCGGCTAGCCACGCGGAAGCCGGCTATTGGTCCGCAACGCTGATGATGATGCCGTCCCAGCTCGATACCGGAATTGCCTGTGCCTGGGTGTCTCCAAGGACCCGATTGTCTGTGAGGTGTTCGAAGCCGATCGAGCTTGACCTTCCCGGGGACCCGATTACCTGGAAGACCAGTCCCGCAAGTTGACCCGACCCGCCGGCCGAGTCCAGCCCCGGCAAGCTTTGGAGCACCGAGACCACGCCCGGCAACACCTCGTTATGCTCCGTTATCGGCACTTCGGTTCCCCCGATGGCGCCGGCCGTTAGCGCGACGAGCCTGAGGACGGCCGGGTCGAACACTATGTGGTAGCTGGCCGCGTTCAGGTCCGTTACGTTGCTGACAACGATCGTAGCGACAAAGGTCGTCCCCTTCAGCGGTGCTGTTGTGGTAGTGCCGATACTCACATGGGCGAGGCCGTCCGGAGTAGCGGTTGGGACTGCTGTCGCCGTCGCGGAAGGGGTTGCGGTGGGTGTTTGGGTCTGAGGCGGCGCTACGGCTGAGCTCCCAACCGGTGTCGGCGTGGCTGTGGGAGGCGGCTCAGCGGTCGGGCTCGGCGTGGGCGTGGGTGACGGTGCAACCGTTGGGGTAGGCTGCGTTGTGGGCGAGGGTGTGGCCGTCACAATGGGGGTCGCGGCCGGATCATTCGCCGCCGGAGGTGGCGCGGTAGCGGTAGCCAAAGGCGTGGGTGTGGGAGTCGCTGTCGGTCGTGGCGTGGCCGTCGCAGCCACAACCTGCACAAGGGCAGTCGGAGTGTGCTCCGGAGTGGCGGTCGTGCTGCCCTTAATGGGTCCAGGCGACGACGAGGCCGTTACAGACGGCGTTACCGTGGCATCCTGACTTGGGCCGGGCGTTGCTGCTGGCGGAGGAGACGGGACCGGCGTGAGTTCCGGCGTCGCTGTTCGCCTCGGGGCTGTGCTTGAGGCCGGTTCCGTGACCGCTGCAAGAGGATCCGAGGCCGCGGGCGACGTAGGTGTTGGGGACCGCCCTGGCTCCGGCCCAACCGGCTGCGCCGTCGCGATGGGAGCTTCTGTCTGCGGCTCCCGGTTACAACCCGCCGAAAAAAGTGCCAATAACGCTAGGAGTAGAACAAGCTGTATGGGTGACGTGCTCAGGACTCGCCTAAGTGCATTCAGGCTAATTCTCTTGAATTCGATTCAATGGTCAGCGCGAGCCCTGTGCGCCGATGGCGTGGAACGTCAGCTCGGAAAGGGAGCCAGACCCGGTCGCGCCGATCAGCCCGGGCAGGGTCTGAACGATGCTGACGACGCCGGGCGGCCCCTCACTCCACTCCCCCGGGCCCACCGGCACGACCGTGCCGGCGACATCCCCGTCGGTGACGTCGACGATCTCCAGTACGGTCGGATCGAACGTCACGTAGTAGCTGGCGGCGTTGAGGTCGGTCACGTCGGCGATCTCGACCGACGCCTGAAACACGCTGTCCACCTGCACGAGAGGTGGCGCGTTGGCCATTACCTGGGCCCGCGCCGTAGCGGGGTCGACGACGGTGACCGCGGTGCCGCTCCACACCGCCGGTATGTCCTGCCCGCCCTGATCGAACAGGGCGCTCTGGCTAGGCTCAAGCTCGATCGTGGTCGTCGCGCCGACCGTCGTCGTGACATTGAAGAACAGACGCGCCAGAGGGCCCGACCCGCTGGCAGAGGTGCCCGTCGCGAACGTCTGGACCACACGGACCGTTCCCGGCGAGGTGACGTTCCAGTCGTCTACGGGGAAGGCCTGCGGTCCGATGTGCCCTCCCGTGACGGCGGCGGGGGCCAGAACCTCCGGGTCGAAGGTGACTACGTAGTCCGCCCCGTGCAGGCCGCTCACGGTCCCTGCGTCGACGGTGACAGACAGGACTCCCCCAGCCGAAACCCCGGGCTGCACTTCGATCGACACGGGCGTAGGAGGCAGTTGGACCAGGCTGACCCTGACGTTGTCTATGCCCCAGCTTTCGTTGTCGATGCTCTCGAGGCCCTGTCCGTAGAAGGCAACCTGGAGGGTGCTGGAGGTGTGCGCGGCGGTGTAGCTGAGACTCCGGTAGATGTTCTCGTTCCAGCTCGGTGAGCCAAAGAACTGGCCCACTGCCGTTGGTGGGCGTGGGAAGCTCTGGTCTGCGGTGGAGAAAACCGAGAAGGTATGCTCGAACGCCGGAGTGCCGACCCCTGGAATATCGAAGCCCCAGAAATCTTGCCCGCTGGTCCCGTCCCAGCTATCGATTATCAGCAGGTCCCAGGTCAGATTTACGCCGAAGTGGCCCGGTAGGTCGGTAAGTGTCAGCGTGATGTTCTGGTTTCCGAACCGCCCGAGGAAGCCGGTAGTCGTCGCACCGGTGGAAGTGGTCCGGTCGTCCCATTCGTCGCCCGGCCCCGTTTCGAAGTCGTGCGAGTAGTACGTGGTGGAGGTTACGAACTGGGGCTGGCCGGCGACGCTGAGTGGACCGGCGTTGGATTCGACGCCTGGGGCGTCGGAGATCATGGTCGTGGCCCCAGCGACCTGAGCGTTGGGCAAGCCGGGGTCCGCCGGGCCCTCTGGGGAAAGGCCGGCCTGTCGTGTTTCGGCGCTCTCGGCCGTGGTGGCCACGCTGCTCAGCAGCCCGAACGCCACCACCGACAGCGCCGCTAACGCGAGTCTCGCGCTTACACGCGGTCGAGGCCTGGCTACACCCATGCGCACATCCTTGGCTCGTAGCTGTCTCGACCGACTAGTAAAGCCCTACAATTATTCGCTTGGTCCTGACTAGGTCCAGGGCGTTGACGTCGCCGTCGTGGTTTGCGTCGGCGCCCGGTGTCGGCGGGTCGAGCTGCACTATGATTCGTTTGATCTTCGTAAGGTCCAGCGCGTTCACAACCCCGTCGCCGTTGGCGTCCCCGGAAAGCACGTCGACCACCGTCGCCGAAGCGCCGGTCCAGAAGGACGGGATTGGCGTACCTAGATGATCGCTGAGAAGCTCGTTGGAAGAGCCGATGGCGCTGGTCGAGCTGAGCGGCCCGACAACGTTGAACGTGAGCGTCGCAAGGTACCCGACGCCGCCGGCGGTATCGACCCCGGGAAGGTCCTGGACTATGTTCACTGTCCCGGCAGGCGCCTCGTTCCAAAGGTCCACGGGAATGGGCGTGCCCCCGATCAGTCCGGGGCCTACCGATTCGATTTGAAGCACGGCCGGGTCGAAGGTAATCCCGTAGCTGGCGGCGTTGAAGTTGGCGATCTCGTCAACGTCGAGCCTCACGTCGATTGTCGACGTCGTCGACGTGCTGCTCGGGAGCATCTCCCTCGGGGCGTCGATCGATACCGAGACGGTCCCCGGCGCGAACGTCGTCGCGCCGACCACGTTGGAAAGCGGCGAGGTGTTGCCGACCTCGTCCGATACCTTGATTCCCAGCTCGTAGTCAGCATTGGGGTCGAGTCCGGTCACGGTGAAGTCCTCGGTGGTCCCCGCCGCGCCGGGCGCCGGTTCCCCGACTGCTTGAGTCGCTGTGTCCCCAGTTCGCCTCGGTCAGGGCCTCGTCGATGAGATACCTGACGTCGTAGCTCTGGGCGGTGCCCGCGTTGCCGTCGTTCCCGACGGCCGTCCACCGCAGGTCGACGCTATTCGCCGTGTTGCCCACGACTAAGAGGCCGTCGATGGCGGCCGGAGGTGTCACGTCGAGCTCGTCGATACCGATGTTGTCAATGTACCAGCCGTCGGCTTCGTTGCGCTCGCTCGCGGATTCGCCACCGCAGTAGAAGTCGTCGACAACGGCGAACATGATGCGGACATTAGTAAACCCGGCGTAGAACGAAAAGTCTATCTCGACCCTAGTCCAGTCGCTGTCGGCGCCCTCGAACCTTCCCACTTCCTGCCAGGTCTGGCTCTGACCGAAGAAGGTCGACACGTACACCCGTGCCGAGTCTCTTTCGTAGTCCCACGAGCAACCGCCGAAGGGCACCAGGAACCTCTTGTGCCAGAAGCTCAACCGCGGGTTGATCGCCGCCGACAGGTCGATGGTGCTTCCCAGGATGATCCGGTGGTGGGTTTTGCCACCCTCGAGATAGTTGCTTCCGGGGACGGGACTGTCAGTAAGCGCCATATTGCTACCGTATCCAGGAGCGGTCCTCGCCCAGGACCCCGTCACCCAGTTGCTGTCCGAACCCTCGAGGTTGTCGAAGAACGGATAGGCGATAGGCAAGTTGGTCGTTTCGGCGACCGACACGTCGTCGATGTACCAGCCGTCGAATACGCCGGACCCATCGGCGACAATACGGAACCGGATCCTCAGGTCCGAGTTGCCCGCATATTCGGTCAGATCAACTCTATCCTTCGTCCAGATCGGCGAAGCGGACCAGATCTCTGACGATAGCATCCACGTACCTGCCTGGGACCTGCACGGCTGAGAGCACCAGGTCGACGTCCAGGTCGCCGTCGGTGTCGACCGCGCGGACCGAGTAGGCCCCCCAGTGGCGGATGATATCGTGCACCGCAAAGCGGCCCGAGCCGTCGTTCTCTAGCCATGCCAGCCCATGCACCTCGTAAGGGTCGAGCCCGTCCGGAAGCGTACCGTCACCCTCGTCGCCGTTCGTGAACAGAATGTCTATGTCGCCGTCCAGGTCCAGGTCGGCCGGCTCAATCCCGGACATCCCGTAGTAATGCACTCCCGCGTCGAAGAGGACCTCGCTGACGAAGCCGCCTGCACCGTCATTACGGAACAGGAGAATCTGCTCGAAGTCTTGGGATAGCGAGACCGCCAGGTCCAGGTCGCCGTCGAGGTCCGCGTCGAAAGGAAACGCGTGTATCGACCCGGGGCGAGGGTCTAACACATGCTCCTCAAATGTGAAGTCGTCCTTTTGCTCAAGCCATAGCACCTTACCGGTAGTGTCACCGAAGACACACACGGCGATGTCAAGATCACCGTCGCCATCCAGGTCGGCCGCCTCCGCACATGCCACCCGGCCGACGCCAGCCAAAAGCACGAGTGGCTCGAAATCGGATGCGCCCCTGTTTCGCAGCAATACGACGCGGCCGACTTTATCGTCGGTGGGCATCATCTGGCCGATGTCCGCGACCAGGAGGTCCCGGTCGCCATCGTCGTCTATGTCGACCGCATGGGTGCGCACCGGCTGGACCAGGCCTTCGGTCAGGTATGTGGGCGCGCCTCGTCCCACGAGCCAGGCCACCTGCCCTCGCAACGGCTCCGTGACCAACACCTGGGGGCTGCCGTCGCCGAGGAGGTCGCCCGCGCGAACGTTGGCGGTGAGATGCGGCGGTCCATCTGGCAAAAGGACTTCCAGCCCGGTAGCACGCGCCTGGCCGGCAGCTTGACGGGCCGGCGGGTGGTCGGCAGAGACGCTTGGGATCAGCGGGACTAGCTGCAGGCAGCCCATCAGCAACATAAGAGTCGCGACGCGAAGGGCTGGCTTGAGTCGTCGCAACTTGACTGCCAGACTGGTCATTTCATAGCGGCGGGCGTGGTCGGCGTGTGAGCAATCGCCTCTCCTACATCGCGTCTGAGCCGCATGTCGGGCAAGTCCGCGCGGCGACGGCCCTCAAGGCTTCTCGTATCTATGGAGGTGCGTTGGCATATCTCCTTCCGGTGCCGCCGATTCTAGAGGCAAGTCAGCTGGGGGGCAAGCCCTCCCCCTTTTGAGCATCGCCTGGACGGAATGCCAGTGATCCGGCGTAAATGATAGAGAGCAGAGTACGTTGGCCGTGACGCCAGGAATATTGTACGGCAACCTATCCCGCCACTCAGACACATACGCTGAACGGCCTTGGCGTGGTGGAGACTGTTTTGCTCAGTGTGCCGATAACCTGCTCACTTTCAACCGACCACACGTTCGACTTCACGGCTAGAGTCGTCCCTACCGATCCTGAGGTGACGGAAAGAGACCCGAGTAACAACTTCGCCTCCTACTCAGATACGCGTGCCGTTGTTGAGCCAGAGCCGCCTGAGGGACCTACTTGCAACGGCCTGACGGCCACCATCGTCGGCACATCTGGCGATGACCTGCTCATCGGCACAAGTGCAGACGACGTGATCGTCGGTCTGGCCGGCGGAGACGTAATCAAAGGCGGCGGCGGCAGCGACACGATCTGTGGCGGCCCAGGCTTCGACCAGATATCTGGCGGCGACGGGGATGACTGGATCTCCGGTGACGAAGGCCCCGACCGCCTATACGGCAAAGATGGCAAAGACGAGTTGCACGGCGGCGAAGGGGACGATGTGCTGTACGGCGGCAACGACGCCGACGAAATGTGGGGCGAGGCTGGCAATGACCGGCTGAAGGGCGAAGCCGGAAACGACGAGATGCACGGCGGTGCCGGAGACGACACGCTAACGGGCTCTGACGGTGACGACACCGGCTACGGTGATGAGGGTGAAGACCGCCTGTACGGAGGTAGGGGCAACGACGAACTTAGAGGAGGCCTTGGGCGGGACGTCTTCTACGGCGGAGACGGCAACGATACGCTATACGGTGACGAGGACAAGGACCGCCTGAAAGGCGAGGGTGGCGTGGACCACTGCGACGGCGGTACCGGCGGTACCATCCCCGAGAGCGACACCGCCTCTTCAAGTTGCGAAACGACGGCTAACATTCCGTAGCCATTCGTTTAGTTAGCCCACACGCAACCGAGCAAAGAGGCCACCGGTCACGGTGGCCTCTTTGTGTCTATTGTGACCAAGGATTCTTGATGGCTGATCTGTGCTCTGGTACGCCCTAGATCACATATCTCCAAAAACCCGCCCAGTTGCTCGATAGCCACGGAGCGGCGTTGTTGTTGCCATACGATTGTGTCAGTAGCTAAGCGTCAAGGGAAAATGTCAGTTCATGAAAGGACTGACATTGACCGAACTAGAGCAGACACGATTGCAGGTGTTGAACCGGCTGGTGGCACATCAGATGGCGACACATGAAGCGGCAGCCATCCTGGGGGTGAGCGAGCGCCACACCTGGCGCATGCTGGCAGCGTATCGTAAGGAGGGCGCTGCTGCGCTGGCCCACGGGAACCGAGGGCGTCCCTCCAAACACCGTCGCAAGTGAAACTCGGCATCTGGTGATCGCCCTGGCCCGTACCCGGTACGCGGGCCTGAACCACACACATCTAACAGAACTCCTGGCGGAGCGGGAGGGTGTGGTCCTGCCCCGATCCACCGTACGTAACATCCTCGTGAGTGCGGGGCTGCCAAGCCCACGATACCGGCGACCGCCGCGCCACCGGCAACGGCGACAGCGGATGCCACAGGAGGGGGTGCTCCTTCAACTCGACGGAAGTCGGCATGCCTGGCTGGAGGACCGTGGACCCTGGCTTACCCTATTGCTGGCTGTTGACGATGCAACAGGGACGGCACCTCATGCCGTTTTCCGTGAGCGGGAGGATACGCACGGCTACTTCATGTTGCTGCTGGGCATCATCACTCAGCACGGCATTCCCGTGGGTGTGTACACGGACCGTCATAGCACCTTCCTGTCTCCGAACCAGCGGGATCATGCAAGCGACCGAGGCCACCGGTGTCGTGGTGTTCGCGATTGTAGCTATCATTATCATGTTGCGAATCGATCCTCTCATTACGCTCGTCGCATTGCTGCCCCTGGCGGGCGTGATGGCCGCCAACTACCTCGCTCAATCCAGAGTGCAGAGATACCGGCGGGCGAGGCGTCGTACGGAAGCCAACGTCACCGGGTTCTTGCGTGAAGCGTTCAGCTCAGTGCTCGCCTTGAAGGTCTCCGCGGCCGAATCGAGAGCCATCGGGCGGTTCAACGGCTTCAACGAAGCCCGCCGCAAAGCGAGCCTCGCAGATCGAATGCTGGAAGAGATCCTCGGTACCCTGTCCTGGAACATGGTCCATCTCTCCACTGGTCTGGTCCTCATTCTGGCCGCTCAGTCGATGAGGATTGGGGACTTCACCGTAGGCGACTTCGCGCTCTTTGCCTATTACCTCGGTTGGATCCAAGGCGTGCCGTTCTCGGTTGGGGATGTAATGCGGAAGTACAGGCACACCCAGGTCGCCCTTGAACGAATGGTCCCGCTAATGCCGCCGGGTTCGGCCGTAGCGCTAGCACGACACGGTCCGACTTACCTGCAGGGGCCTTTTCCTGAAGTCCCGCATGTTGCGAAGTCGGACGATGACAGGCTCGGAACGCTGGAGCTGTTAGGGATCAGCCACCGGTATCGGGACTCAGATCGAGGTATTGAGGAGATCGACCTAAGATTGGAGCGAGGCAGCTTCACCGTTGTCGCGGGTCTGGTGGGATCGGGCAAGACCACGCTACTGAAGGCGCTTCTCGGGCTGGCCCCGGCTAGCAACGGGGAGATCCGGTGGAACGGCCGCGTCGTCGTCGATCCTGGAGCGTTCTTCGTCTCACCGAGGATTGCCTATATCCCTCAAGTCCCTCGACTGCTGAGCGAGTCGCTGGAAGACAACATCCTGTTGGGCATGTCAAAGGACCGGGTCGATCTCAATGGCGCGATCGTGCAGGCGGTTCTCGAGGAGGACGTTGAACAACTGGAAAGCGGTCTCGCGACCCTGGTCGGTCCCCGAGGCGTCAAGCTGTCAGGCGGCCAGATACAGCGTACGGCTGCTGCTCGCGCGTTCGTGCGCGATGCCGAATTGCTGGTGATCGACGACCTGTCGAGCGCCCTGGACGTTGAGACCGAGGAGCAGCTCTGGGAACGCGTTTTCGAGACCAAGGAGGTGACGTCGTTAGTTGTGTCCCACCGACGGGTCGCGTTTAGACGAGCCGACCAGATCGTCGTGCTCAGGGATGGCCGCATCGCGGCGAAAGGTAAACTTGACGAGCTGCTGCAAACCTCGGAGGACATGCGGCGATTGTGGACGAGCGACGTCGTTCAAGCCGAGTAGCGGCCCGAGCGGCAGGGACCTTGAAACGCGGCCAGACAGGGCGACTCATTTTACGGGCGGCGATTGACGGATATGTGGAGTGTCCTTAGTAGGCACCACTCTCAGAATCGACTGCTTGCAACGGCTACTCAGATTGCGGCTCGCGTGAAAGATGGGAGGGCAGTACTAGCAGGATAAAGCACGGGGCGGCTTTCCTGTCAGATCGGCTGGCGCGCGTGATGCTGGGGAAGCTCGATTGAGCTAGCAAGCGTTATCGTGCCGATGCTAGAATAGCTACGTTCAGGCTTCGGCGACTCCTCTGAATCGCTCCGCAGTAGCTCAGTGGTAGAGCAGCCGGCTGTTAACCGGCGGGTCGTAGGTTCGAATCCTACCTGCGGAGCCAAGTTTTCTACCACGAACTCAGGCGACCCACTAGTTAACGCCAGACCCCGGAGGGTGATCTCCTCGGGGTCTAGTCATTTCTGGCCCTTTTCGTAGCTAGCTGCGCCTCCTGGCACATGCTCCCGGATTCTCCGGTTAGGAAAACTCGCCAGGGGTGCCGTGTGCAACCCTGGGGGTTGGACGCGCCCACCCCGTGTTCTTATTTCCTAATTCTCCCATTCTCCGTTTTTCGCTCCGAGTTGGTTAACAGCCCATTTCGCCAAGGGCCCCCTTGTTTCGACATTTCCTAACTCCCGCTGGTAGGTATCCACCGGAAGCCGGGCTACGGGAGTCCGGCTGAACACCAGACAGCGGCCGCGGCCGTGAGGACGGAGCCCGTTGTGGGTGCCGGCGACACCGCCATAGAGCGGTGTTGAGGGGACTTCAACGGCTGCTCACGACCGTTGGGACCACGGCATCCACTTCCTCCCTTCAGCCCTCCCGCGACCCGCCGCGTAGGAGGACCGGATGCCGATCAGCCCACCAATGCCACATGCTCTCGATGACGTAGTAGCTGAGATCGCCTCAATCCTGGCGCAGGGCTACTTGCGCCACCGGAAGAAGCACCGCATCTCGCCTGAACCAGGGGCCGAAACCGCAAGAGTATAGCAATCTCAAGTCAATTCGGAGAAAGGACTTGATGTTTCGGCCCAGGGAAGCATTCATTCATGACACGAGTTAACGCCCCGGAGACGGCGAGGTGGATGGACCGCTAGCCAGGGGCCGAGTCCAATGAAAGGAGGACATGAGTGAAAGCAAGCACATATCAAGAGATCCAGGAGCTGTCGCGGCTGACCGTCGGCCAGCTGCGTGAGAGGTACCTGGAGATCTTCGGTGAGGAGACGCGAGCCCGGCACAAGGAGTTCCTACGAAAGCGCATCGCCTGGCGCCTACAGGCCAGAGCCGAGGGCGACCTCACTGAGCGGGCCCGACGACGGGCCGAGGAGCTGGCCGACGATGCGGATTTGAGACTGCGCGCTCCCCGTGATCCGATCAGGCCTGGCTCGGCCGACGCCAGAGCACGAACGACGAGGGTTCACCTTCCACCCTCGCGCGATCCCAGACTGCCGCCGCCCGGCACACTGCTGGCCCGGGAGTTTCGGGGCCGGGACGTCGTGGTCAAGGTCCTCGACGAGGACTTCGAATTCGAGGACAGGCGCTACGGGTCACTGTCCGCCATCGCCAAAGAGGTCACCGGCAGCAAGTGGAACGGGTTCCTGTTCTTTGGCATCGCCGGTGGTGGTACATCAGCCAACGGGCGCTCGCTCGAGGAGGTGAGTGAATGAACCGAACATCATCACCGGAAGCCGTCCGCTGCGCCATCTACACGCGTAAGTCCACCGACGAAGGGCTGGACCAGGACTTCAACAGCCTGGACGCCCAGCGCGAGTCGGCGGAGGCCTTCATTCTCAGTCAGCGGCACGAGGGCTGGACCTGCCTGCCCGACCGGTACGACGATGGCGGCTTTACCGGAGGCAACATGCACCGACCAGCCCTCGAGCGCCTGTGCGCAGACATCGACGCCAGGCTCGTCGACTGCGTCGTCGTCTACAAGGTGGACCGCCTCAGTCGTTCACTTCTGGACTTCGCCCGCATCATGGAGCTCTTTGACCGCCGCCAGGTGAGCTTCGTGTCGGTCACGCAGCAGTTCAACACCACCAGCTCGATGGGGCGTCTCACCTTGAACATCCTGCTCTCCTTCGCTCAGTTCGAAAGGGAGATCATCTCAGAGCGAACCAAAGACAAGATGTCGGCGGCCCGGCGCAGGGGCAAGTGGGTAGGCGGTCAACCGGTGCTGGGCTACGACATCGACCCGAAGCTCCCTCGCCTGGTCATCAACCCCGATGAGGCGGCTCAGGTGCAGGCGATCTACAACCTGTACCTCGAACATCAGGCGGCGATGCCCGTTGTCCAGGAGCTCGACCGCCGGGGATGGGTCACCAAACACTGGACCAGCAAGAAAGGCCGTGAGCTTGGAGGCAAGCCCTTCACCAAGGACGCTCTGTACCGGGTCCTGACGAACGTCCTCTACTCCGGAAAGGTGCGCTATGAGGGAACGCTCTACGAGGGCGAACACGACGCCATCATCGACGCCGAGGTGTGGCAACGGGTCCAGGAGACGCTCCGCCGCAACGGTCTCGCGGGCGGCAGCAGGATACGCAACAAGTATGGAGCGCTGCTCAAGGGCCTGCTCTACTGCGCGCCCTGCGGGTCGGGCATGACTCACACCTATACCCGCAAGGGAAGAAAGCGCTACCGCTACTACGTCTGTCACAACGCACAACAGCGGGGCTGGTCCAACTGTCCGAGCAAGTCGCTAGGCGCCCACGATATTGAAACCGCCGTGGTGGGACACATCCGAGGCATCGGGCGCAACGAAGCGGTTGTCCAGGCGACGGTGGAGAAGGTGCGTGAGCAGAGCGACCAGCGCATGGCCGACCTCGAAGTCGAGCGTCTGGGCCTTGGTCGAGAGCTCCGACAGCTCTACGCCAGCGTCGAGACGCTCGTTCGCTCATCCGGTCCGGACCACCCTAACGACCGGTCGACGACCGATCAGCTGGCGGACCTCCAGTACCAGATTCGCAGGGCAGAGCAGCGGACCACGGCCATCCGCGAGGAGGTGATCGCCCTGAAGCGGGAAGCGGTCGGGGAAGAGGAGTTGTCCCAGGCTCTGGCACACTTCGATCCGGTCTGGGAATCGCTATCGCCTCGCGAGCAGTCGCGCATCATTCGAGTGCTGGTTGAGCGGATCGGATACGACGGGCGGGACGGAACGGTAACCGTAGCTTTCCGATCCCTGGGCATCAAGGCTCTCTGCAACGAGGCGGCTATCGCCGGCGAGGAGGAGACTAGATGAGAGACGTCGCATCCGTCCAAGAGGACGCAAGACCGAGCCCGCTGGAGGTCACCTTCACCTTCCAGCCCGGCAACCGCCGAAACGACGAAGAGGTTCCGGAGCGAAGCTGCGAACAGGGGACCGTGCCGCGCATCTCCAGGCTCATGGCGCTGGCCATCCGCTTCGACGGACTTATCCAGCGCGGCGAGGTGCAGGACTACGCGGACCTGGCGCGTCTCGGCTACGTGACCCGCGCCCGAATCACCCAGATCATGAACCTGTTAAACCTTGCTCCCGACATTCAGGAGGAGCTGCTCTTCCTTCCAAGCACGCTCGAGGGACGCGACCCCATACGTGAACGGGACCTCCGTTCCATCGCTCGGGTCCCGCACTGGAGCCGCCAGCGCGCGCTGTGGGTGCAAATCGTACACCGGCAGGGAGAATAGCAGTCTTTTATTGGATCTCAACCACGGGAGGCGACTGCAAGCAAAGATGGACGGCCTCAATAATGCGCGCAACGGTCCAAAGTGACGGAAGTCAGTCCTCGACCAATCTTGCGGAATTGACCCGGAACACTCTATCAGCTTGGCAAGAGGGATCGGGTGGTATCACGTATCGAGGGTTACTAGGAAATCCGCCGCCTGTCCTGATCCGATCACCGTGGCTCAGCTGTAGTGGTTCGCCCCGGACGTCTTCGAACTCGATCACCTGTGAGGACGCATCCCACGAAGTAGGCTCTGGCCACACAAGTAGCACGGACTGACCGTCCTCCCGTATCAGCCGCACGCAACCGGTCGAGATGTCAATAGTACCTTCAGGACCTCCCCTGTCGGTGAAGACGTCGTAAGAGCTGGGGTCCCAGCTGGCAAGGGGGGATTCGTCTAACCCTGAGTGAGGATTAGTCAACAACTCCCCGTCTAGCTGACCCATTGCCGGAACGGTAACCAAATCAACCTTGTCAGGTAATGTAACGTCACCTCTTTGTATCGCGTCATCCAGACGATCCCGTTCGGCTACGTAAATCTTGACTCTACCCGCCTTTATGTCGATTCCTGATTCAACAGGTATACTCGCGCTCCTGATGGCTTCCATGGCCTCGGACTGGGCTTCGCGCAACTCAGCGAGAGACACGTCCGCCGTACGGACCTCTAAGACCTCAGCTAGTTCATCGCCTTGAATGTACCGAGCGACCGTCTCTTGGGCATCCTGGGTGAACTGAACGATGACTCGAAATTGAGGAGTGTGCTCTATCCACAATCCCCGAAAGGTCTGGCCTTCGTGTTCAGTCAATTCGGCTTCGAGATCTCCTGCAAGGCGTTGCAGCTTCAAGCGGTGCTGGGCTTCTTCAAGACTGACTCCGACGTGGGCCGCATACCCTTCGGCCTCCCTGGTCGCGGGATCTGGAATCTCGCCGCCATTGTCACTCGGAGGAGCGTCGACTTCCGGTGACGCCGCTTCCCGCGGAGTCACTCCCGGCAGGGACGGACCCTCATCTCCCGCTTCGTTCGGACCGGATGTTCGCGTGCTCGACTGAGACTCCGACCCACTTTCCCCTAGAGCCCCACTAGGCATCGTTGTTGTGGTCGTGGCGCAGGCAGCCAAGGCAAGGGCCACCAAGCCAAGCGCAATGAACATCAGGAGTCTCATGATGTTACCTCCAGTAAGGATCAACACCCGGTCCCTCGAATTCATCCATATCATCGCAGTGACCGGCCGTGATGATTCCATCACCATCATCGCTTTCGACCGACCACCCGCTTGTGCACGTGTAATCCCCGTCAGCTAGGAGCCAGTTGCCGCCTCTGCTATTCGAGGGTGATGAATGGCCCTGAGCCTCTGAGAACGGTCAATGTGATGTCCAAGACCACAACCTGGCTTGCCCTGCCTTGCAAGTCCTCGGAGCTTTCTACGAGGTCGCGCACTATGGCAACGATATCGGACTTCATAGGCGCCACCGCGTCCTCCTCGAGAAGAAGCTCCACATGTATCACATTCTCCTCCGAAGAGAAAAACGTGGCAAACTCGCGGTATCCAGCATCCGATAGTGCCTTAGCTGCAATCTTTGCTCGACGCCTCTGGTCTCCCATTGAGATTTCGCCCCCTCCCGTGAGGGTGACATTTTCCGGAGTTGGTAGATTGGCCGGCACCTGTCCAACAAACCGAATGTGACCTCTCTTCCTTGGGCCTTCGGCACCGGGGGGTGAATCTATCCATACACCCGAGATCTGCTCGGAGAACCTGCCGATAAGGTCCTCGGCGTACTTCCCGAATGCTTCTTGGAACGCTATGGCTCGGTCGACACCTTCTAACGGAAGGCCAGTCTCAGCCGCGAGAGTGATATTATCAGGTGATGACTACCAGACATCGCAGCCGCCGGTGAAAGAACAGCAAGTCGACCCGGTACCATTTGTCACCGATGCGCAGACGCCTTTGGCGGCCCATGAAGCAGAAGTCACCGCCCAGTTCCAGGAGGAAGGTCTCCAGGTGGCGGATGAGCGCCTCTTCCAGATCGCTTTCCGAGTACTCGTCCTTGAGGTCGAGAAATTCGAGGACGAACGGATCTTTAATCTCCACGCGATCTTCGTGACGGGGCTTCTGTCCCTCCGTCAGCATGGCGGCCTTGTTCTTCGATAGAGCCGTGCGCTCGTAGAACTGGGAGTTGATCTGCCGGTCGAGCTGGCGAACCGACCACCCTCCTCGGAGCGCCTCTGCTCCATAGAATTCACGGGTGCTTGTGTTCTTGACCGATAGCAGCCGCACGTAGGCGGACCAGGGCAGTGGAAAGGCCGCGAGAAGCTCTCCCAGGCGTATTTCAAGGAAAGTGGTGTCGGATTCGCCCGACGCCCTCTGGCGAATCCGACGCCTAGGGGATCGAGCCAATTTGCCAGACAGCATCTGGCGAATCTGATCGGATGGAGATGAGACGTAGAAGAGACGCATGTATTGGATGTTCTGACGGGAGAAGCCGCGTCCAAACCGCTGGGTCAAGTCCGCCGCCAGTCTTTCCATGAGCGCCGTTCCGTACCTAGCCCGCTCTTCTCCTGACTGCTCGAACTCAACGATGCGATGCCCGATCAACCAATACGCGGCAGTCATGGCGGCATTCACCGAACGGGTTGCCGAGTCCCTGGCGGCATCGACAATCTTCGACACATCTCCGAAGACCACTTGATACGGAGCATCAAGCTCGCCAACTGCGACCGTCTTTTTCATGACCCGTTCCTCCGCTCTTTCTGCCATAGCGCCCTCCTCTCCGCAGCAGTGAAGCGCCTTGGCAACTCGAAAATAGACTCCCCGCCGTCTCGTCGTGAATGCTGCCCCGTCAGGCGCCGCAGTGCCCCTCGCGCAGGCGGTCAGCCTCGATGAGGCGGATGTCGGAACCGACCGGCACCCGGACGGGTTCGGCAACGAGTGCGAGGGGCACCCGTCGAGGATGCAGGTAGGGCTCCTTGGCGAAGGCCAGCTTCCCCCGCATGTTGGCGTCGATGTCCACGGCCTCGGCGAACAGCTCCAGCCACCTGCGCTTGGTCTCGACCCACCGCTGCCGTGACTGGTATGGGCAGCCAATGCAGGCAGATCTCTCCAGGGGCCTGTTGTATCGTGCCTTCCACCACTCCATGCAGTCCCTCCTGGACATCCCGGCCTCGATGAGGGGGTAGCGGTTGCGTATCCACCCGTCGCGAGACGGCCTCATGCGAATAGCCTCGTCGGTGGAGATACCCAGCCACAGCTCGACGGCTGTACCGGTGGGGACGCTCTGTCCCTTGCTGAGTCCTAGTAACTCGCGCATCTTCCGGCGCACGGGCGCGATCTTGTAGTGCTCAATACACTGCCGCCGCCCCATCCCGTCACCCTCCCCATGTCGTCCCTTCAGATAGACGGGGAGGTCCAGGAAGTTCCGGTTGCCGGAGTGGTTGGTGAGGGCTTTGGCGTCCTTGCGGAGGCTGCGCCCGTTGTCCACGACGTACACGGGGAAGCCGAGACGCTCGGCGAGCCAATCGAGGTGAGTGTAGAGACCGGGAGGCTCCCAGTGGGTGTCGGCGAAGATGGCGCAGTCGGGGATGGCGTCGAATGCTCCCTGGCTTGCCATGAGGGCCATGACGGAGGACTGGACGCCTCCGCCCAGGCTGATGACCGTCAGGGAATGGGTGGGCTGCATCAGGCTTCTACCTCGCAGCCGTCCTCTGATGAAGAGTCCGCGTCCGGTGCAGGGAGCTTGTCTTCGGTTGCGTACTTGACGAGCAGGGTGAAGAGGCGGCGCAGCCGGTCCTGAGCGTCGGGGCCGGGGTTGGAGTCGATGCTCACGACCCGCAGCTCACCGGGGTCTTTCCTGGTGCCTTTGGGTTTGTGCTGGTTCTTGGTATCTTCCATATCGCTATTCCGGTGGTCGGGCTCTCTAGGGATGGTGCGGGAGCAACTGTCCTTTCCTTCGGCTCTGAGTGTTGGACTTGCGGCGTCGTACGCCCCTCCCATTCAAGTGTGGGCTGCCAGCGATCTGGACATAATCCCTTGAAAGGGGGGGTGAGCTCACCCTCCCTTTCAAGCCCTGACGTTCTCAGGGGCCTTCGTGGTGTTATGGACGTGTACAGAGATTTGAGTTTGTTCCAAAAAGGGAAGTCGGGGTCCTGAGCAAGCTAATTCGGGGGTAAACCACCCCCTACAGGACCATCTCAGCAAGCACTTTGTGTCCAGAGCGTGTTCCAGGGGGTGGCAGCAGAGTCCGCAGTGGGGACCGACACCGCTGCGAGGCGTGGAAACGGGCCTCATTGCAGGAAAAGCGGCCAAAACGACATCGTTGCAGGGAAGGAGGGATAGGTCATGAGTTCGAGAGGAAGGCCGTTGGAAAGAACGAGGAGCATCGAGGACCTGCACGAGCTAAGCCCGAATCCACCGAAGGACGTCCTTGGGGACAGCCCTTGAAGAAGCCAGCGGGTGCTCCTCTGAATCTGGGATAATGGTTTTGGAACAGAAACCTGCCCGGAAACAAGGAGCACCCAATAGATGCTGCCACAGAACAAACCCGACCGTATCCGCATCGTCTTTGACGACCATCGCCTGGTGGCCAATGCCGGCCTGCTCCTGCCGGCCACCCTAGCCCGGCACCTGGGCCTGCGGGAACTCGTCGACCATCACCTTGACCTCGGCGGAGCGCCGGGACGGGCGAACACTGGGGACAAGATGCTGACGCTGGTCGCTTCCGCGCTGGCAGGCGGCGACTGCATCGACGACGCCGATGCGCTGCGCGCTGGTGGGACGGTCGGTGTTCTAGGCTGCGTGGTCAAGGCGCCATCCACCCTGGGGACCTTCCTGCGCAGCTTCCGGTGGGGGCATGTCCGTCAACTCGACCGCGTGAGCCGCCAGTTGTTGGCCCGGGCCTGGGCCGCTGGGGCCGGACCCGGCGACTCGCCCCTGACCATCGACCTGGACTCGACCATCTGCGAGACCTATGGACTGGCCAAGGAGGGAGCGCGCCACCACGGCTATACCGGCGCCCGCGGCTATCACCCGCTGCTGGCCATTGCCGCCGGCACCGGCGAGGTGCTGATGTCCCGGCTGCGCGAGGGCCGGGCCAACACCGCCCGTGGCGCCGCCCACTTCCTGCGTGAGACGGTGGGGCGGGTGCGCTACGGCGGGGCCAGGGGACAACTCACGGTGCGGGCCGACAGCGGCTTCTACGCCCACACTGTCGTTGCCGCCTGCCGGGAAATGGATGTCCGCTTCTCTATCACCATCCGCCAGCGCGCCAGCCTGCGGGACCTGATCGAGGCGATACCACAGGAGGACTGGACTCCCATTCCCTACTGGATGGACGGCGCCGCCGATGTCGCCGAGACGACTTACACCCCGTTCCAGACCAAGCCGGACGCCGCGCCGGTGCGGCTCATTGTCCGGCGGGTGAAGCCGACGCCCGGTTCCCAGCTCGCCCTCTTCGCCAGATACAGCTATCACGCCTTCATCACCGACCGCGATGGGGAGACGCTGGAACTGGAGGCCGATCATCGCCGCCACGCCGAGGTCGAGAACGCCATACGCGACCTCAAGTACGACGTCGGGCTGAACCACATGCCGTCGGCGCGCTTCGCCGCCAACGGCGCCTGGCTGGCGGTCCAGGTGATGGCGCATAACCTGGCCCGCTGGACGGCGCGGATTGGTCTGGGCGAGCGGACCGTGATCACCAAGACCCTCAGGCGGCGGGTCTTCGCTCTGGTGGGACGGATCACCCGCTCGGCGCGCCGCCTCACTTTGCATCTCCCCCGGCGCTGGCCTTGGGAAACCCAGTTCAGTCGCGCCTTGGCCCGGCTGCAAGCCATTCCGTTCCCGGCCTGACAGCCAGCCTGCAACTGACCCAACGTCCCCGCAATCTCGCGCCACCCCGGTCGCGAGAGTCCCCTGCTGCGTATCCTCTCGCCTTCCCGCGCATCGCAACTCCCGCATAGGGCCTTAGGGGCCCTGTGCGGCGACTGAAGACCGGCCGCCGGCCTCCCATCTACCCCAAGACCCCAGGCCATCCCCCCTGTAGCTCCCTCACCCACCCCCTTCCGCTGCCCTCACGCCGTCCATCGGTGTCCTTCGGTGGATTCGGGCTAAGGCTCATGGCGCTGCTTCACGACCTGGTCAGGAAGCATCAGCGCAAAGGGGCGGGGGAGATGCTGGGCGTCGATCCCCGGACGGTGAAGGCGTGTCTGGAGCAAGGAGCGCTCTCCAAGTGGATGCGGACCGCATTGGAAGCGCAGCTGCTGTCCAGGGAGAGCGGCGATGGCGGCCCAGCAGGAGCGCATCGAAGCCCTGGAGCAGCGCATGGAGGCGTTGGAGCAGCAGATCACCAGCGGCCTCGGAGAGATGCGGACCACCATGGAGGGCGCGATCAAGGCGTTCAAAGACGAACACGCGGGGGCGCTGCGGCAGTGGGAGCGGCGTCTGGCCCAGGTGGAGGCGGGATACGGCGGAGCGTCAGCGGCCAGTGGGGTCAGAAAGCCTGTGGTCCGTGTCCAGTCCCGGCGGAAGTATCCCGAGCTGGTAACCCGTGAGCCTGCGCCAGACGACGAGGAGGTCTATGGCGCGGCGTGGCCGCTGGTTGAGGAGTGGCGAAGGCTCAGGGATGGCCATCCCAACGACGGTAGGAGCCTGTCGTGGCTGGTGACGGAGGAGCGCATCCTGAATCTGGAGCTGGCTATGGCCGAGGAGCACGGGCTGACCCTGCCGCCCGAGACCCAGCCGCTCGCGGGGGTGTGGAGGAACGGGCAGCGACGCTCGATAGAGGCGGCCCTGGGAGACACCCGGTGGGCGCGGACCAGGAGGGAGCGGCTCAGGTGGGTGCGGCGGTTCTTCACCGTGGGACTGTGGTGGAAGTAGGCGCTGCGTCATCTCCGCACCATGTTTGCTGCATGAGTGCAAGTGATGTGGGTGGTAAGGCCCCGAAAGTATTGCCAAAGGGGAGATGGGGCGTAATACTGAAGATTGTTATCAGGTTTTTCCAGTGTTTCTTTGCCTTAGCCCGAATCCACCGACGGACAGGGATGGACGACGTGAGGACAGCGGAAGGGGGTGAGGGAGTTACAGGCGTGATGATCCGGGCTCGAATTTGGGTAGACGGGAGGTTGGCGGGCGGTCTGCAGGCGCTTTTGGGGGCACCGATGGCGGCCTACAGTGGCTGTGGCGAGCCAGATGGCGGGATAGGACACGGCAAGAGGCGCTCGCGGACTGGGCTGGCGCGAGTTTGCGGGGACGTTGGGTTGGCTGGTGGGTCAGTGGCGGACGGGCTCCGTCAGGCTGGGAGTGGAATGGCTCGCAGTCGGGCCAGGGCGCGGCTGAACTGCTCCTCCCAGGGCCAGCGCCGGGGAAGCTGCAGGGTCAATGGGCGTGCCGAGCGGGTGATCCGTCCGGCCAAGGCAAAGACCCGTCGTCTGAGGGTCTTGGTGGTCACGATCTGCTGACCCAGGCCGATGCGGGCTGTCCAGCGGGCCAGGTTGTGCGCCATCACCTGTACCGCCAGCCAGGCGCCGTTGGCGGCGAAACGGCCCGAGGGGAGATGGTTCAGCCCCACGCCGTACTTGAGGTCGCGTATCGCATTCTCGATCTCGGCGTGACGGCGATGATCGGCCTCCAGTTCCAGCGTCTCCCCGTCCCGGTCGGTGATGAAGCCGTGATAGCTGTAGGTGGCGAAGAGAGCCAGTTGAGAACAGGGCGCCGGCTTCACCCGCCGGACGATGAGCCGTACCGGCGCGGCGTCCGCCTCGGCCTGGAACGGGGTGTAGGTGGTCTCGGCCACATCGGCGGCGCCGTCCAGCCAGTAAGGAATCGGCGTCCAGCCATCTTCGGGTATCGCCTCGATGAGATTCCGCAGGCGGGCGCGCTGGCGGATGGCGATGGAGAAGCGGACATCCATCCGGCGGCAGACGGCGACCACGGCGTGGGTATAGAAGCCGCTGTCGGCCCGCACCGTGAGTTGGCCCCTGGCTCCGCAGTAGCGCACCCGCCCCACCGTTTCACGCAGGAAGTGGGCAGCGCCGCGGGCGGTGTTAGCCCGGCCCTCGCGCAGGCGGGCCATCAGCACGTCGCCGGTGCCGGCGGCGACGGCCAGCAGCGGGTGATAGCCCCGCGCACCGGTGTAGCCGTGGTGGCGGGCGCCCTCCTTGGCCAGTCCGTAGGTCTCGCAGATCGTCGAATCAAGGTCGATGGTGAATGGTGCGTCGCCGGGTCCGGCACCGGCCTTCCAGACCCGGGCCAGCAACTCGCGGCTCACCCGGTCCAGTTGGCGGACATGGCCCCACCTGAAGCTGCGCAGGAAGGTGCCCAGGGTGGAGGGAGCCTTAGCCGTGAAACCGAGCACGCGGGCGGTCCCGCCGGCGCGCAGCACATCGGCGTCGTCGATGCAATCTCCGCCGGCTAGGGCGGAGGCCACCAGGGTCATCATCTTGTCGCCGGTGTTCGCCCGGCCCGGCGCGCCGCCGAGGTCGAGGTGCTTCCGGAGGAGTTGGGGCAGGCCAAGGCGCAGGGCGAGGGTGGCGGGAAGGATCAGCCCGGCATTGGCCACCAGGCGGTGGTCGTCGAAGGCGATTTGGATGCGGTCGGGGTGGTTACGTGGTAGCATCTATCGGGTGCTCCTTTTCTGGGACCGGTTTTCTGTTTCAAAACCATTATCCCAGATTCAGAGGCGCACCCTTTTGTTTCTTCAGCAGGCCTCCTACACGCCGTCCTTCGGTGGATTAGGGCTAAGTAAGATAAGAGTAATTCTCGCTGTGCTACGTTCCTACGTGTAGAGGGGAAATCAACATGGCACGAGTACTGGTCTACTCGACCGGTGACATAGAAGCGCTCGTTCCAATCCTGGCGGACGCCGGCCACCGGGTCACCGAGGCCTACGACGCCAGCGAGGCGGTCAGGCTGGTCATTCAGGGACAGCTCGACGTGGTCATGATACCGGAGCTCCCCGAACCGTTTGACGGAGAAGACCTGTTACCTCTGATTCGCAGGCTGACCCATGCCTCGGTAGTTGTAGTGGGAGCCGGTGACGAAACCGCGATCGCGAGCGCCCTGTTGCAGGGTGCGGATGAGTATCTGCGCTTCCCCATCGACGCACCTATAGTCCAGAGCCGTATTCGAGCCCTTCTACGTCGCCGACGCCGCGCGCCGGGCCGGACCGGAGAGCAAGGCAGCGACGAAGGTGATGGAACCGTCGGGTTCCAACAGAGACCAGGACCCCTGCCAATCGAGGAACTATTAGACGCTCGAGGCGGAGTCGGGCAATTCCAGGTGGGCCTCTTCTACCGTAACGTCGGAAGCTATTCTAGTTGTAGAAATGCTTTACCGTGATCGAGAGTTTGGGCTCCGAAGCCTGCGAACAGTGCAGGTGTGCTGCGGGACCGCCTTCACGCTGTCGGTCTTTATGACGACGTTGTTGGCTGCGGTACCTACATATGGCACAGAGAGCGTATCCGGAACGTTCGTCCAAGTGAACGGACTGCTGAGCCTTCTGTTCATGACTCCCCCGATAGCATTTACCGGGCTGATCTTATACCACGTTCTCACGAACGAAGTCATTGCTTACAAGAGTAAGACGTATCTATGGCTCGCAGGTCTGCTTTTTCTAGCATACGGTATTGTCACAGGTACTTACGGCGTCTTCTATGCGCCGTCGATACTTGTGAAGGGCGGAGAGATAATGTACCACCTGGGCGGTCGAGCGCTGAGATGTGGCGCTTGAAAACTGTACCGCCTGTCGCCTTCAATCAGGAACGACCGAACCTGATTGAAGGTGGATTGGATGTACAAGGTGGAGATGTACCTGCGAGTTCGCAGGGCTTGTTTCGTCGAAGGGATGAGCGTCCGAGAGGCGGCCCGAGTGTTCGGGCTACACCGGGACACGGTGCGCAAGATGCTCGAGTACTCCGTGCCCCCAGGGTATCGACGGCAACGACCGGCTCGCAGACCGAAGCTCGATCCATATAAGGGTGTGATGGACCAGATCCTGGAGCAGGATCTGAGCTCACCGAAGAAGCAGCGTCACACCGCCAAGCGTATCTACGAACGGCTCAGAGACGAACACGGCTTCCCCGGCAAGTACACGATAGTCAAAGACTACGTTCGAGAACGCCGTCGTCATACCCGCGAGATGTTCTTACCTCTGTCCCACCCTCCGGGACATGCCCAGTGCGACTACGGCGAAGCTCGAGTGATCATCGGCGGAGTGGAACGCAAAGCCCACTACTTCGCCCTGGACCTCCCTCACAGCGACGGGTGCTATGTGAAGGCGTATCCCGCCGAGACGACGGAGTCATTCTGCGACGGACACGTCTCCGCCTTCGCGTTCCTGGGCGGAGTGCCTCAGAGCATCCTCTACGACAACACCACGCTCGCGGTAGCCAGAATCCTGGGAGATGGTCGCCGGCAGCGGACCAGGGTGTTCTCCGAGCTTCAGTCCCACTACCTGTTCGAGGACCGGTTCGGCCGTCCAGGCAAAGGGAACGATAAGGGCAAAGTAGAAGGTCTGGTCGGCTATGTCCGCCGGAATTTCCTGGTGCCCATTCCATCGTTCGAGAGCTTCGATGCCCTCAATGCTCATCTGGAGCAACACTGCCTCAGACGGTTCGAAGATCGACTCCGCGGCCACAACGAGACGATAGGAGAACGGCTGGAGCGGGACCTGGAGAAGTTGCTGCCTCTGCCGGCCGTACCGTACGACGCCAGCGACAAGCACGCGACGAGGGTCAGTTCTCTGTCCCTGGTCAGATACCGGACCAATGACTATTCGGTCCCGGTGGCCTACGGTCATCGGGACGTTGTGGTCCGCGGATATGTACATGAGGTTGTGATCAGCTGTGGCGCTGAAGTCATCGCCCGCCATCGGCGGTCCTACGATCGAGACGACTTCGTCTTCGACCCTCTCCATTACCTGCCGCTCCTTGAGAAGAAGACGAGGGCATTGGATCAGGCGGCGCCGCTGGTTGGATGGGAGTTGCCCGAGGAGTTCGGAGTGTTGCGGCGGCTGCTGGAGTCTCGGATGGGCAAGCGAGGAAAGAGGGAGTTCGTGCAGGTGCTCAGACTGATGGAGAACTTCCAGCCGGAAGAAGTCCACGACGCCGTACGAGACGCCATTCGACTCGGGGCTGTGAGCTTCGATGCTGTCAAGCACCTGGTGCTGTGCAGGATCGAGGGTCGACCGCCTAGACTCGACATGGAGTTGTACCCGTATCTGCCCAGGACCAACGTTGCAACAACCTCGACCAGGGACTACATGGCTCTCCTGGCGGGGAGCCGGTCATGACCAACAAGTCCACGATGTTGCTCGAACACAACCTCAAGCAACTCAAGCTCCCCACGTTCCTGAGGGAGTACGACAAGCTGGCATCCCAGTGTGCCAGTGAGGGAGCTGACCATCCGGACTACCTGCTGCGACTATCGGAGTTGGAGCTGATCGACCGTCACCATCGCATGGTGGAACGTCGGATCAAAGCAGCCCGCTTCCCGACGACCAAGAGTCTCGACACCTTCGACTTCCTGTCTATGCCGTCCCTGAACAAGGCTCTGGTTCTGGAGCTGGCACGATGCGAGTACATCGAGCGCCCCCACAACGTCATCGCTCTCGGCAACAGTGGCACCGGCAAGACCCATATCGCCCTCGGTCTCGGTCTGGCTGCGTGTCAGAGGGGACTGTCCGTGGGCTTCACCACCGCCGCTGCTCTGGTTCACGAGCTGATCGAGGCCAGGGACGAACGGCGTCTGCTCAACCTGCAGAGAAGGCTCGCACGACTCAAGCTTCTGATCATCGACGAACTGGGCTTCGTGCCCTTGTCCAAGACTGGCGCCGAGCTCCTCTTCGAGGTGTTCAGCCAGCGTTACGAGCGTGGATCGGTCCTGGTGACCTCCAACCTGCCCTTCGTCGAGTGGACCGAGGTGTTCGGCTCTGAACGGCTGACCGGAGCTCTCCTCGACCGCCTCACCCACCATGTCGACATCCTGGAGATGAACGGGGACAGCTACCGACTCAAGCACAGCAAGAAGACTTCTGGCCGCCAGCTATCTGACTGAGCCTGATCTCCAACGCCCCACGAACCTTGATGCCCATTCTACGGCGTTCAGTGGTACAGTTTTGCTCCGCCCCGCTGGTACGTTTTCACACCGCCCTTGACACCTTCCAGCGATAGTCCGGGAATTGGCGTCTGGCGAGTGACTCGATATGGTGCCACTCGCCTGCTGTTGGACTATCTGTATGGCGCTTGAGGACCACGATCGGCAAGTCGTGTCGCCCGCACAGAGTCGTCCAGCAGTAGTCGTCGAATAGGAGTGTCGTCTGAGGCGTCTGCGGACAGAGTGAACACCGGTACCTCTGGTCGACCGTGTTGGGCTCCTATTTTGAGGTGGGCTAGTTCAGCGCAGGACCTGGGAACTCTTCGGATATTTCCTTCAACGTCACCCGGTTGATGAGAGCGAGCCGACTGCTGTAGTCCTGCAGTATCCGATAGCCGACCGCCGGCTCTTCCTCGATGACTTCCACGAACGCTTCCCTCGATATGGCGAGAACGGTCAGGTCTGAGAGTGCACGGACTGTGACAGGCGACACCGGTGGGTCCAGCAGCGCTGAAGTATCGACTAGAGCCCCCGGTCCTGAAACGTAGAGCCACAAGGCCGGATTCGCCTCCGGATACAGACCTACCGCGACCGTTCCCCTCAACGTGAGGTAAACCTCGTCTACGGGGGAGCCTTCAGTCAGGACGACGCTCTGTCCGGGGAACTGCTTCAGCTTGCCGTCCGAAGTAAGACGGAGCGATTGGTGCTTCGGCAAGCCCTTCAGAATCCGGACTTCCTTGGCAAGAGCCTGAAGCTCTGCTCGGTGGGTCTGGCTGAGATTGTTCATGTCCAGCACGGCGGCTCTCCTAAACGGGATGAGGCAGTTGGATGCAAGTTAGCGTAGAGCTTATTCCCGCGTACGCGTTCCTTCCAGTGAGCTAGTGGTCCAACATCCTAGTATTGAAGGGTTCTGAGGTTACGGCTTGGTAGGGGCGGGTTTGAAACCCGCCCTGTCGTCGTAGCACGCCAATCTCGGCTACCCCTCATTTCAAAGATTTCGGTCTACTAGTACCCACAACCGACAAGTGCTCCCATGGGTTCGAAATTAGGGGGTCGGTCACATCCCAAGAGAGAGTCCAGCGTCTAGAACAGAGTGACACCTGGCACCAAGCAGAAGTAAGTATCAGTGCTCACTTGATATAAGTACTAATACTTTATCACCACTAGGTGGTAGTCTCTACGCGAATGCGCGACCACAAGAGGTTGCAACTACGATGGAACCGACCCCTGCGAAGGCCGGTCGGGGCATTCAGTGTTCCTTGACCCGCTTCGAAGACGACTCCTATAATTGAACCTCCATTTGGGCTTTGAGGGTATCGCGGTTGGCCTACGAGAACATAACAGCGGAGACGGACGAAGGCGTCGGCATCGTGACGCTCAACCGTCCCGATGTGCTGAATGCGTTGAACATCGCGCTATGGCGCGAGCTCGACCAGGCGATGACTGATCTCGAGGAAGACCCCGAGGTCGGCGCGATCATTGTCACGGGACAGGGCGACCGCGCGTTCTCAGCCGGCGCCGACATACACGAGATGGCCAGGGACGCCGAGGAGTCGGGGGCCGCCTATGACGAAGAGCGGGCCGGGTTCGTTTGGCACATAGCGTCGTGTGCGAAGCCGACGGTCGGTGCGATTAACGGTCTCGCCTACGGCGGAGGCGCGGTTATCGCGGCCAGCCTCGATATCCGTGTCGGGAGCGAGAAGTCGAGCTTCCGGTTTCTCGCCGCGTCTTATGGACGGGTAAACTCGACCTGGAACCTGCCGCAACAGGTGGGCTGGCCGGCGGCTAAGGACTTGCTGTTCACCGGTCGTGTCGTCGACGCAAGAGAGGCCCACCAGATGGGCCTGCTCAATCACCTTGTCGCGTCCGACCATCTGATGCTGAAGGCGCTTGGGGTCGCAAAGACTATCGCGGCCAACGACCGGCGGATGGTCCAAGGCATCAAGCAGATCATGATCGAAAATGTGGGGTCCGCGTGGGAGGGGATGTACCGACGCGAGCGAGACGCACTTACCGGGGACCTGAAGCCTACGCCAGTCGAGGAAGGGTTCCGAGAGTTCCTCGACCGTAAGGGGCGCAAATAGCCGGTGCCGCGCTCCACGAAAGCCGCTCTTGAAGGTGTACGCGTCCTGGACCTGGGACGCTATCAGGCCGGGCCCAGATGCGCATTGATGTTCGCGCGCATGGGCGCCGAGGTCATCAAGATCGAAGCGCTGAACGGGGACGAGAGCCGGGAGAACGGGCCGAAGGTCAGGGGCCAGAGCGCCTACTGGGTCCAGTACAACAGCGGCAAGAAGAGCCTGGCGCTTAACCTTCGGGCCGATCGCGGCAAGGCCGTCCTTCGAGACCTCGTCAAGGTCTCCGACGTCCTTGTCCAGAACTTCCGGCCCGGCACGATCGAGCGAATGGGGTTCGGGTATGAGAGCCTCAAAGCACTGAACCCAGGGATGGTGATGGTCAACGTGTCGGCCTACGGCCAGTATGGCCCCTATCGCGATCGCGTGGGCTTCGACCCCATTGGTCAGGCAATCGGCGGGCTCATGTCCCTTACCGGGTTGCCCGATGGCCCCCCGACAAAGACCTTTTTCCCGCTGATCGACCGCATAACCGCGCTGCACGCGACCGTCGGGGCTCTGGCCGCGCTCTGGGAGCGCCAGTTCTCCGGCGAGGGCCAGTCGATCGACGTTAGCCTCGCGGACACCGGGTTCACCGCGAACGAGATCCCCATCGCCGCGTACCTGGGTAACGGAACGGTCACACCTCGCGAAGGAAACGGCAGCGGGCTCTCGAACGCCTACCCAACGGCCGACGGGTGGGTCTTCATCGCGGCCATCAGCGACAACATCTGGCCCAGGGTGTGTGAAGCCCTGGAGATGACGTCCTGGACGCAGGACTCCCGTCTCTCCACTCGAGAAGGACGCCGCGACCATGCGGAGGAGTTGGAACCGGCCCTGACCGAGTGGTTCTCGAAGAGGAGCACTCAGGAGGCCGTCGACCTACTTTCGAGCTACGACATCCCCGCCGCGCCCGTGAATGACGTAGAGCACGCCGCGGAGGACCCGCACCTGCGTGAGCGGGAGATCATGGTCGAGGTGCCCGACCCGGTTGCCGGGTCCATCCACGTGGCCGGCAAGATGATCAAGTTCAGCCGCACGCCGATGGTGGTCGAGTCTACGCCGGAGGTCGGCGAACACACGCGAGAGGTACTGAGGGAAGTCCTGGGGTACTCGGAAGACGAGGTTGAGGCCCTCAGCGACGAAGGGGTGGTGAGGCTCGGCGAGCCGGCCGTCCCGGTGACAGAGGCCTGATCAGCCCCTGAACCAGATGACCTAGGGACCTATGGCAGCGCCTGCATTGCCATAGGCCCCTTCTCAACCGGCATCTGGCCGATCTGACCTCACCCAAACTTGGAGCGAGGTACCAGGAGTTCCCACCTGGTACTGTCAGTTACTCTTGGACTGCCAGATGGGAGGAGAAATTGACGGCCCTCAGAGAATGTCGGGTGGGGGAGAGATCTTCCGACATCTTGGCAAGCTGCTCCAGTTGCTCTCTCGGTGCGCTGCTCTTGACGTAGTAAGTGGCGCGGATCTCCTGAAAGCCTGGGGGCACGACCCCCGGCTCGGGCAGGGCCAGCATACCCTGTAGGTCAATGTCGCCTTCGACCTCAATCCTCAGCCCTTCGATCGGAATATCCATGTGCGCCCCGTAGGTCGCCCAGCCTGAAGCCAGGCAGTGGCCCAAGGCAGAGAGCAGCACCTCTACCGAGGACGGACCCTTATCGGTCCCAAGAAGCTCCTGGGGATGGTCTCCTACGATTGTGAAGGCCTTTTCGCGGGACGTGTCGTTCCTAGCCCCACCCATGGAAAACGACTTGACCACAGCCTCGTTATGGAAGCCGCCTCCCCATACTGTGGTCGCATAGAAAGCAGCCTTCGCGACCTGGGGCTCTGCCTTCACCATCTCCACCAAGTCTCGAATCCCCTGGACGTTCAGTCCATTAACGACCGTTGACGTTGCCATTACAACACCTCCTCTTAGATTATCTCCATTGTCCAAGGGATATAGGTCCTGTTCATCTGACAAACGTCGGATATTAGTGGGCAGAAGTCTCCAAAAGCCGACCCTTCTTATGAAGAACCACAGGCCCGTCAGTGGTACACGGCTCGGCCGAGAATCTGTGAAGGGAATGGCTCTAGCAGGAGAAGCGCTTCTTGAACGAGAAGCTTTCTCAGGGGAGCAGGTCGTGTTCCACAGCAAAAAGGGTCGCGGCGGCCCGACTGGACACACCGATCTTGCTGTAGATATGTTCCAAATGAGACCGCACGGTTCCTTCGGCGATGAAGAGAGCCTTGCCCACTTGCCGCCTATTGAGGCCTTTAGCTATCAGACGGAGCACGTCAACCTCTCGATCGGTGAGCCGGGCAGGCCATTTTTGTTGACGAGTCTTCTGTCTGTGGGAGCGATCTTCCCCACTCAGGTCCCCCATGAGAGCCTGGAAAGCTTCAGGTGAGAGCCTACCCGCCACCTCTTGGCGCATCATGTCGACCGCCTGATCCGACTCGCGGCCCGGGCTGTCGGGGGCATCGTGAGTAAGTTCATCGAAGCGGTCAGCCACGGCGATAATCTGTGCCCCCAGCGGAATTTGAGAGCCCCGAAGCCCTCGGTAGTAGCCACGTCCATCCATCCTTTCGTGATGCGCCGCCACGATGGGAAGGATCGGCTCCAGAGCAGGGACTTTGGACAGGACTCGCTCCGAGTGGTAAGGGTGGAGCCTTACTTGCTCTCGCTCGGCTTCAGTGAGTGTGTCCTGGGGCTTGTTCAATACAAAGGACGGGACTGCGACAATGCCGATATCGTGAACCAACGCAGCACGATATATGTTGGTCGCCTCTGGCTCTGAAAGCCCCATCCTCAGAGCCATGCGCTCTGCTAAATCGGCTACTCTGCGCGAACGGCCGGCCTGAAAAGGCGATTTCAGGTCGGCGTAGTCGGCCAGGGCCAGCGCCACATCAATCAGCTTCTCTTTTCCCATGTACCGAAGAGGGGACTGCTGTGGCTCCATGGAAAGCACGCTGTCCCACACTCTATCCTGCTCCAATCCCGTCCAGAAGCTTTCCTTCTGAGCCACAGATAGGAAGGCATCGACCACCGAAGGATCGAAGGCCTTGCCGCGCCGTGCCAAGGCCACGTGGTTTGTGGCATCACGACCTTCCACTCGATGGAAGACCTCCAGGAAGCTCGTCACCAGCACGATACGAGAGATGATAGAGATAGCGTTGGTCTTGGCACCATATGGCATCCCGCGACCGTCCCATTGCTCAAAAACTTGCATCAATGCGTCCTGGACTGCTTGAGGCATACCCAATCGCTGGGCGATGCGTGTGGCCACGTGGCAGGTGCTCTCAAAGCCTTCTTTCATGAAACTCCGCCCGTTTGCCAGGAAGCCCAGAATATGAGTGGCCCGGGTTGGGAAGGCTTCTCCCGCCCCTATATACTTGAAAAGCCATGAGGCGATATCCAAGGGGTTCCGGGCATCGCGAAAGAATTGGAGGTCCCGCTTGGCAGCGAGTTCGTCGACAAGCCAAGAACTGGCTAGCTGGCTGGTCCAGGTAGTGCAGCCGGCGTCCTTCAACAATTCGGCATAGTACAGGTGGGTGCGCTGCTCTAGAGGAAGTTCCATCTCTTGGGCGATGTGCATGCCAATGTAGCAGGCGCGTGCCCCGTGCTCCGAATGCAATCCCATCGCGAGGTCGCTCGCCAGGGAGAAGGCCCCAAGTAGGTCAGCAGTGCGAATGCCGTTCCCCTCTGGCCCTGTCGACGGGAGTTCAACCATTAGCAAATGCCTGCAAAGTGCCGCCCGCTTGCCATGTTCTGGGTGGCCCTTCTGGGTCAGCAGTTGTCAGGGCAATCCCCCTTCCTAATGAAGTGCGTAGGGGGGGCCGATTCCAGCCGGTTCATCTCCCTGTGCGCGGTCTGCAACGAGGACCGATGCTCGGGATGAACGGTTCTGATAGAGATTCTTAGACCGACCTTGCGGCCTCCGCGGCTTCACGTGCCGCCAGGTCTTCAGGGCTTTCGACCCACACCTCACCACCCACAAACAGCTCCTTCTTCCAGATGGGCACCGTCGTCTTGATCCGGTCGACGCTGTACTGGCACGCCGCGAAGGCGTCGCGGCGGTGCTTGGAGGCCACGGCGACGACGAGACTCGTCTCCCCTATCTCTAGGCGGCCGAGGCGGTGGGCGATGGCCACGTCGACGTCCCACTGGTCGCACATCTCTAAGGCGACTTGCTCTAGCTTCTTCTCCGCCATCGGCCGGTAGGCCTCGTACTCCAGATAGAGCACTTCGCGGTCGCCGGTGACGTTTCGCGTAGTACCGAGGAACGTCACTACGGCCCCGTTCGTGTCCCGTCGAACGGAGTCGGTTATCGCGTCGGGGTCGAGCGGCTCATCGGTGATGGTTACCCAGGGTCCCTGAGACGTGACCACATCGCCTCCGCTGACAGGTGGAATCAACGCTACCTCGTCTCCGTCCGCCAGCGGGTGATCGTGGTCTCGGTACTCGTAGTTCACGGCGACCACCAGCCGCTCCGGCGCCGGGGTTAGGGCCGGAAAGCGCTTCCCGACCTCCGCGGCGAGGTCGCCAACCGTCGCATCGCCGGGCAGTTCGATATCCGACTCAGCCGCGCCGGCCTTTTCCCTGTAGCTGGCGAAGAGCCGAAGCCGGACGGTCACGGTGGTCTGATGCGGGTTCGTACTGTGCTCTATCGCTCGGGCCATTTCGCCTTCCCTGTTACGGTCACGATTGTAGCACGGAGCGTATGGAGACTAGCCACCGCCCGCCGCGCGGCATCAACACCACGGACTGTCAATAGGAGTATTCATCGAAATGGGTCAAGAAGCGGTTCCTAAGACTTCCTTACGAACCGGCTGGCGGTTTCAATTCATGCGGAGAGAGGAATTTCGATCGGAGCTTATCCCAGTTGCCCAGTGAAAATGTCACTCCATGGCCTGAACACTCATGAACATTTTCACTGGGTAGTTAGCCACTGACATAACTATTGACCATAGTATGAAAATCGCCGTCGGGATGCGGGCGGAGATTTGATGCTTCTGTAGCAAGGTCATCTTTACCTGCCGTATAGTTTCCAGGGGACAGGCAGAACCTTGCGTTATGTTGGCGTTGGCGGACAGTTGGAGGTCACAGTTACGGGTTGACGATTATCTTTTCTCCATGATCGAAAATGACCGTGAAGTTATTGAGGACGCCAAGGCCGATGACATGTTCATCGCCGAGGGCAACGATAAGAGCGGATGTGGGCTGAAAAGTACCCACCTGAACAGTACCTCGAAATACTGCCGCTGAACTTGGCCGCCATCGGCAAGTGTCCAACGCTGATACCAGTCGGGCTCTTGTCCGTCAAGAAAACTCGGAGGCACTGCAATGCCTCCGTCAAAACCGGTATCCAGTAGGGCTTCTGCCTCGTGGGTTTACTGACCCACCTGCCATCGAATAGGCACATACGGGAATCGAGAGCTTGTCAGCTTCTCGTTCATCGCCACTTGCCGACAGACTTCTCGCCTATCTTAAAGACAAAGCTCCCCTGGCCAAACTGATCAAGGGCCTGGTCAGACACGGCCATGAGGTCTGATCCTACCAGGGTCCTGCCATCTGGGAAGACGGCAACGTACTCCCCCCAATGCTCTCGCTCCAAGGGCTTGCCGTATTGATCGTAGAGTTTTTCTGATTGATCCATAAGCTCGCTGTTTGACTTAGCCCGAATCCACCGAAGGACACCGATGGACGGCGTGAGGGCAGCGGAAGGGGGTGGGTGAGGGAGCTACAGGGGGGATGGCCTGGGGTCTTGGGGTAGATGGGAGGCCGGCGGCCGGTCTTCAGTCGCCGCACAGGGCCCCTAAGGCCCTATGCGGGAGTTGCGATGCGCGGGAAGGCGAGAGGATACGCAGCAGGGGACTCTCGCGACCGGGGTGGCGCGAGATTGCGGGGACGTTGGGTCAGTTGCAGGCTGGCTGTCAGGCCGGGAACGGAATGGCTTGCAGCCGGGCCAAGGCGCGACTGAACTGGGTTTCCCAAGGCCAGCGCCGGGGGAGATGCAAAGTGAGGCGGCGCGCCGAGCGGGTGATCCGTCCCACCAGAGCGAAGACCCGCCGCCTGAGGGTCTTGGTGATCACGGTCCGCTCGCCCAGACCAATCCGCGCCGTCCAGCGGGCCAGGTTATGCGCCATCACCTGGACCGCCAGCCAGGCGCCGTTGGCGGCGAAGCGCGCCGACGGCATGTGGTTCAGCCCGACGCCGTACTTGAGGTCGCGTATGGCGTTCTCGACCTCGGCGTGGCGGCGATGATCGGCCTCCAGTTCCAGCGTCTCCCCATCGCGGTCGGTGATGAAGGCGTGATAGCTGTATCTGGCGAAGAGGGCGAGCTGGGAACCGGGCGTCGGCTTCACCCGCCGGACAATGAGCCGCACCGGCGCGGCGTCCGGCTTGGTCTGGAACGGGGTGTAAGTCGTCTCGGCGACATCGGCGGCGCCGTCCGTCCAGTAGGGAATGGGAGTCCAGTCCTCCTCTGGTATCGCCTCGATCAGGTCCCGCAGGCTGGCGCGCTGGCGGATGGTGATAGAGAAGCGGACATCCATTTCCCGGCAGGCGGCAACGACAGTGTGGGCGTAGAAGCCGCTGTCGGCCCGCACCGTGAGTTGTCCCCTGGCCCCGCCGTAGCGCACCCGCCCCACCGTCTCACGCAGGAAGTGGGCGGCGCCACGGGCGGTGTTGGCCCGGCCCTCGCGCAGCCGGGACATCAGCACCTCGCCGGTGCCGGCGGCAATGGCCAGCAGCGGGTGATAGCCGCGGGCGCCGGTATAGCCGTGGTGGCGCGCTCCCTCCTTGGCCAGTCCATAGGTCTCGCAGATGGTCGAGTCCAGGTCGATGGTCAGGGGCGAGTCGCCGGGTCCGGCCCCAGCGGCCCAGGCCCGGGCCAACAACTGGCGGCTCACGCGGTCGAGTTGACGGACATGCCCCCACCGGAAGCTGCGCAGGAAGGTCCCCAGGGTGGATGGCGCCTTGACCACGCAGCCTAGAACACCGACCGTCCCACCAGCGCGCAGCGCATCGGCGTCGTCGATGCAGTCGCCGCCTGCCAGCGCGGAAGCGACCAGCGTCAGCATCTTGTCCCCAGTGTTCGCCCGTCCCGGCGCTCCGCCGAGGTCAAGGTGATGGTCGACGAGTTCCCGCAGGCCCAGGTGCCGGGCTAGGGTGGCCGGCAGGAGCAGGCCGGCATTGGCCACCAGGCGATGGTCGTCAAAGACGATGCGGATACGGTCGGGTTTGTTCTGTGGCAGCATCTATTGGGTGCTCCTTGTTTCCGGGCGGGTTTCTGTTCCAAAACCATTATCCCAGATTCAGAGGAGCACCCGCTGGCTTCTTCAAGGGCTGTCCCCAAGGACGTCCTTCGGTGGATTCGGGCTTAGGCATTGCTGTCCCTCCTCTGAGAGATAGTACCTTGACTCTACCTTCTTTCTTTATAGTCCATTGGAGCAAGGTGTCAAGTCCATCTCGTATTCACACCACCCGATGGCTGGCATAGAGGTCTGTCGTCAACGAAGGCAATGGGGGCATAATGAAACACCCGTCCGGGGAGTAAGGCCGATGCCATATCCAGCGGATGGGGGAGGAGTTCAACTTCACGGTAGCACTGACGGAATCATATAGCGTCAACAAACTGTGCCTTGACATACGGGGGTTGCCGTGGTAGTGTGGGGTGTCCCAATATGTCTTCAGTCGCATCGTTGCGTCTCCCGAAGATACCAGGCCGTGGTCAAGCCACGCCTTTTTTGCGTCTAAACGCCTCGCCGGTCGGCCGCCCAAAGCGGCATAGCCTCAGGAGTGTGATAACACATGGCCTCACCCGTTTCGTCGGTGGTCAACGGAGCCAAAGTCAACCAGCGGTCCTACGCAACGATTTCCGGTGGACTCGACGTACCCAACCTGATCAAAGTGCAGACGGATGCCTTCGAATGGTTCACGACCCAGGGCTTAAAGGAACTGCTCGAGGAAATCTCCCCTATCGAGGACTTTCCTGGCGGGAGGTTCGAGCTTAGCTTTCTCGCCCACAAGTTCGGCGAGCCTAAACTCTCCGAGCAGGAGTGCCGGGACAACGAGTCCACCTACTCCGCGCCACTGTACGTAACGGTCGAGCTCTTGACGAAGGCGCAGGGCCCTGCGGAGGGCGAGCGCAAACTCCAGGAGCTTTTCATCGGCGACATCCCGATGATGACCACGACGGGGACCTTCATCATCAACGGCGCCGAGCGGGTTGTCGTCAGCCAGCTGGTGCGGTCGCCGGGCGTGTACTTCACTACCAACTCAGATTCCTCCACAGGACGGCGACTGGCATCCGCCAAGCTTATCCCTTATAGGGGAGCCTGGATGGAGTTCGAGACCAGCAACCGCGACGTGATCTCCGTAAAGGTCGATCGAAAGCGGAAGAGCCCGGTGAGCATGCTACTCAGGACAATGGGCTACTCGACCGACGAAGAGATAGTGGAGCTGTTCGAAGACGTAGACACAGACGCCGAACATCAATTCGTCAAGACAACTATCGAGAAGGATACCGGAGTTACTAGCCACGAAGAGGCGCTTCTGGAGTTCTATCGCAGGCTTCGTCCCGGCGAGCCTCCGAGTCTCGAAAACGCTAAGACCCTTCTAGAGAACCTGTTCTACAACCCCAGGAGGTACAACCTGGGCGCTGTCGGTCGGTACAAGCTCAACCGCCGGTTGGGCCTGGACACCGACCTGGACAACCGGACGCTGCAGCCAAACGACATCATCAGCCTGCTGCGGATGATGATCCAGATCAACAACGGCGAGAAAGGTCCGGACGACATAGACCACCTCGGCAATCGACGGGTCAAGGCGGTCGGAGAGCTGATCCAGCAGCAGGTCAGACTGGGGCTGCTGCGGATGGAACGGGTGATCAAGGAACGGATGACGACCCAGTTGGACCCCGCAACGACGACGCCGGCGGCGTTGATCAACATCAGGCCTGTTGTGGCCGCGATAAGGGAGTTCTTCGGAGGGTCCCAGCTGTCCCAGTTCATGGACCAGACCAACCCTCTGGCGGAGCTCACCCACAAGCGGAGGCTGTCGGCCCTCGGTCCGGGAGGTCTCTCGCGGGAGCGCGCCGGATTCGACGTGCGAGACGTACACCACTCTCACTATGGCCGCATCTGTCCGATCGAGACGCCTGAAGGTCCAAACATCGGCCTGCTCGGGTCGCTGGCGACATACGCCAGGACTAACGACTACGGGTTCATCGAAACGCCTTATCGCAACGTCCACAAAGAGATTCTTAGCACCGACCCAGACCTTGTCGGACGCACCGTCATGGAGACGGTCGCCGACGAGGATGGCAAGACCGTGCTCAACGCCAAAGGAGTCGTCTCCAAAGGCATCAGGACTAGGATCACGAAGCTTCCGGAGAGGCGCCTGTCGGTCAAACCGTACGTATCTTCGGACCCCAATGACGTCGTTTATCTGGCTGCGGACGGAGAGGAAGAGGTGCACATCGCCCAGGCCAACTCGCCCGTGGACGAAAAAGGCCAGTTCCTGGAGAACCGGATCGAGACCCGTCGGGGCGAAGCCGTAGTCATGGAGCTACCGGAGAGCGTCGACTTGATGGACGTCACTCCGATGCAGCTGGTGAGCGTCTCGACGTCCCTGATCCCCTTCCTCGAGCACGACGATGCCAACCGTGCGCTGATGGGGTCCAACATGCAGCGGCAAGCCGTCCCTCTGGTGAAGCCGGAGTCACCGCTCGTCGGGACCGGCATGGAGGGTCGTGTCGCCCGCGATAGCGGTCAGGTGCTGCTGTCCAGGACCGACGGGGTCGTCACCGAGGCGAGCGGCGCAAGGATCGTTGTCACCGATTCGAGCGGCGAAGACGCCGAGTACCGATTGCGGAAGTTCGTGAGGAGCAACCAGGGGACCTGCATCAACCAACGGCCGGTCGTCCGCAAGGGCGATAGAGTGGCTGTTGGAGGCCTACTGGCTGACAGCTCCTCGACCGACGGCGGCGAACTGGCGCTCGGCCAGAACACGCTGGTGGCTTTCATGAGCTGGGAAGGCTACAACTTCGAGGACGCCATCATCGTCAGCGAGAAGATGGTCCAAGACGACCGCTTCACCTCCATCCACATCGAGAAACACGAAGTGGAGGCGCGCGACACGAAACTCGGTCCCGAGGAGATAACGCGGGACATTCCCAACGTCGGCGAGGAGAGTCTACGCAATCTCGACGAAGAAGGGATCATTCGGGTCGGTGCAGAGATCGGGCCCGGCGACGTTCTTGTCGGCAAAATCACCCCGAAGGGCGAGACCGAGCTCAGTGCCGAGGAGAAGCTCTTACGGGCGATCTTCGGCGAGAAGGCTAGAGACGTCAAGGACACATCGCTGCGGGTCCCTCACGGGGAGCGTGGCAAGGTCATCGAGGTACGTGTCCTCAGTAAGGCCAACGATGACGAGCTGCCTCCGGGCGTCAACAAGCTGGTCCGTCTGTGGATCGCACAGACAAGGAAGGTCGCCGAGGGCGACAAGATGGCCGGACGACACGGCAACAAGGGAGTCATTTCCAAGATTCTTCCACAGGAAGACCTGCCGTTCCTTCCCGACGGCACTCCCGTCGACATTATCTTGAACCCGATCGGTGTGCCGTCTCGTATGAACCTCGGACAGGTACTGGAGACCCACCTGGGTATGGCCGCGAACACCCTGGGATTCAGGGCCATAACGCCCGTATTCGACGGGGCTACCGACGTCGGAATCGAGGATGCGCTGGCCCAGTCGTGGCTCCTAGAAAAGGCTGGCGCGGTCGACCCGAGGCCACTCGACAAGAACGGTCACTCGGTGATCGACCTTGGCGTGGCACGCAGGTGGTTGTCGGCGCACGGCTTCGACTACGAAACCGTATTCAACGGTACTCCGGGCGCCGCACGCGAAGCCTGCCTCAGAATCTGGTTCAAAGAGGACATGGGGCAGGACGTCGCCGAGATGTCCGCCGACGACCTGAAACGAGAGGCTCTCCGCCTCGACCGGGAGAAGCAGATCTCGGCCCCAGTCCTGGGCAAGTCCATTCTGTACGACGGCCGGTCCGGCGAGCCGTTCGACCAGCCGATTACGGTGGGCTACATTTACATGATGAAGCTCAGCCATCTGGTCGAAGACAAGATCCATGCCCGGTCCACGGGACCCTACTCGCTGATAACTCAGCAGCCCCTGGGCGGCAAGGCCCAGTTCGGTGGACAGCGGTTCGGCGAGATGGAGGTATGGGCACTCGAGGCATATAGCGCCGCATACAATCTCCAGGAAATGTTGACGGTCAAGTCCGACGACGTCGTGGGTCGGGTGAAGACCTACGAGGCCATCGTCAAAGGAGAAGACGTAGTTCGGCCGGGGATCCCCGAGTCATTCCACGTTCTCCTCAAAGAGCTTCAGAGTCTGGGTCTATCGGTGGAGCTGATGTACGAAGCGCCCGAAGAACCTGCCCTTGAGGACGGCTCAACGATCGAGGAAATGGAAAAAGAACTCTCCCTGGCGGCCACGGATGGCGCTCCTAGTCTGGAGGTGATGGAAGGCGCGCCGGCGACGATTCTTGAAGGAATCGAAGGCGCCGCCGCCGGAGACGAAGCCGAAGGAACTGTCGCTACAGAGGCGGTAGTCGAAGCCGAGCAGTCTTCTGATGACACCGACGACACGGCCTCATCGACGGAATCGGAGGCGGTGGACGGTCCTGCGTTAGCGGTGTCAGCGGACGGCGATGAAGACACTGCCGAGGCCAGTCAATCGACGGCGGAAGCGGATGGAGCGTCGGAGAGCGACCCAGAGATGATCGAACAACCGGCAACAGAAGCGTCCGCCAATGGCCACGAAGATACCGCAGAGGCCGATGAGCCTGTGGATGACCCCGCCGAGGCGGCCCCGCCGGCCGAGCCGGAAACGGTCGAGCAACCCGCGGTAGTGGCGTCGGCAGAGCAGAGCGACGAATCGTCCGTATCCGAGTCTTCGGCCGAAGAGACCGAGAGCTCGGGAAGCCAGTAACGGCGGTCCTGCTGCACAAGACCCAGGGCCTGCATGCGCAGACCTCAAGCGACCATTTAGGAACCAGACCGAAGCGACCAGGAGCGTAAAATATGGCCCAAAGCGCCAACGACTTCAACGCTATTCGAATCTCCCTTGCCTCTCCGGAGCAGATCAAAACATGGTCTTATGGCGAGGTAACGAAGCCTGAGACCATCAACTATCGGACCCTACGCCCTGAAAAGGACGGGCTGTTCTGCGAGCGCATTTTCGGTCCGACGAAGGACTGGGAGTGCTACTGCGGCAAGTACAAGAAGATCCGCTACAAGGGCGTGATCTGCGACCGGTGCGGGGTCGAGGTCGCCCGCTCCAAGGTACGGCGCGAGCGAATGGGCCACATCAGTCTCGCCGCACCCGTCGCTCATATCTGGTTTTCCAAGGGCATACCCAGCAGGCTGGGGCTGCTTCTTGAACTCTCCCCTCGGAACCTCGAGAGGGTACTGTATTTCGCCCAGTATCTGGTTACGAGCGTCAACGAGGAGCTCCGGAAGGCTTCCATCGAGGCCTTGGAGCAAAGGCGTGAAGATGAGATCCAGCGGCTGGAGTCCGAGGCCCAGGAGAAGATCGCACAGCTAACCGGGACGTCTTCGGAGAGCGACACCGACGAGTCCGAATCTGACGAGTCCGAGTCTGATGAATCCGAGTCGGATGAATCCGAGACCGACGAACCCACTGAACAGGAGGACGGTGACGCGTCCCCCGATGAGTCCGGATCGTCCGAAGCCAAAAGCGAAGACGACCCGGCTGCTGAAGTCCAGAAGGTCCGGCTTCAGCTGGAGAAGGATAAGGACGAGCTAGAGAGCAGTATCGAGAGCCAGACCGACGAACTGGAGGACCTTCGAATCGGCCAGTTGCTTACCGAATCCCGGTACAGGGAGCTGAAGGACCGTTATCTCGATGTCTTCGAAGCCGGCATGGGAGCCGAGGCTATCCTGAATGTACTGCAGGAGCTCGACCTGGAGGGTACCAGGGAGCGGCTCCAGGAGGACGTCCGGTCGACGTCAGGACAGCGCCGCAAGAAGGCCATCAAGATGCTAAGGATCGTGGAGGCGTTGCGGAAGAGCGGGAACAAGCCCGAGTGGATGGTCCTCTCGGTCTTACCGGTCCTGCCGCCGGAACTGAGACCTATGGTCCAGTTGGACGGCGGCCGGTTCGCGACAAGCGACTTGAACGATCTCTATCGTCGGGTAATCAACCGGAACAACCGGCTCAAGAGGCTGATGGAGCTGCAGGCCCCTGAGATCATCGTTCGCAACGAGAAGCGGATGCTTCAGGAGGCCGTCGACGCGCTGATAGACAATGGGCGGCGAGGACGCGCTGTCTCGGGGAGCCACAATCACAAACTCAAGTCGCTGTCCGACCTACTTCGCGGAAAGCAGGGGCGCTTCCGCCAGAACTTGCTTGGGAAGAGGGTCGACTACAGCGGCCGGTCGGTGATTGTGGTCGGCCCGAATCTCAAGCTCCACGAGTGCGGCCTGCCGCGGAGGATGGCGCTTGAGCTGTTCAAGCCGTTCGTGATGAACCGCCTGGTGATCAATGGCTATGCGCACAACATCAAGAGCGCGAAGCGCCTTGCCGAGCGGGCGCGACCTGAGGTGTGGGACATTCTCGAAGAGGTGGTCAAGCAACGGCCGGTGCTTCTGAACAGAGCACCGACTCTGCACCGTCTCGGGATCCAGGCTTTCAAGCCGATACTAGTCGAGGGCGGGGCCATACAGGTGCACCCGCTGGTCTGTAACGCCTTCGGCGCCGACTTCGACGGCGACCAGATGGCGGTGCACGTGCCGCTCTCCAAGGGAGCCGTGCAAGAAGCCAACAAGGTTATGTTGAGTGTTTACAACATGCTCTCGCCTAGTTCGGGCGAGCCGATTGTGGCCCCAACGCTCGACATGGTCCTCGGTTGCTACTACATGACGATGGTACGGGAAGAAGCCCTCGGCACCGGACTCCGGTTCAGTAACTTCGAAGAAGCCCGCTTGGCCTACGAACTAAAGCAGGTCGATCTACGAGCTCTAATCAACGTTAGGGTGGGCTCCAACGGAACCGGAGAGTGGATAGAGACCACCGTCGGGCGGATCCTATTCAATGACGCCTTGCCGCCTGAGCTCGGCTTCCGCAATCAAGAGCTCGAGAAGGGCGCCCTCAAAGACATCACCGGAGAGTGCTACCAGCGGTTTGGGAACGACAAAACGCTCGATCTACTGGACGCGATCAAGGACTTGGGCTTCAAGTACGCCTCCAAGTCGGGAGTAACGATCGCGATCAACGACATCGAAGTGTCTCAGGAAAAGGAATCGATCGTCGGCGAGGCCGAGCGTAAGGCCGACCTGCTCGAACAGCAATTCCTCGACGGCTTGATCACGGAGGATGAGCGGTACGCGAACGCGGTCCAGATCTGGACAGATGCCAACGATACCCTTACCAAAGTCATCGAAGACAACCTTCGCAACTATCGGGGCATCTACCTGATGGCCACGTCGGGCGCCAAAGGTAACATCGCCCAGATAAAGCAGATGGCCGGCATGAGAGGCCTGATGTCCGATCCGAAAGGACGGGTCATCGATAGGCCCATCAAGTCGAACTTCCGCGAAGGTCTCAGCGTGTTGGAGTACTTCATCTCCACTCACGGGGCCAGGAAGGGCCTCGCTGACACCGCACTGAGAACGGCGGATAGTGGCTATCTGACGCGAAGGCTGATAGACGTCGCCCAGGAGGTCACCATAACCTCGGACGACTGCGGTTCTGAGAACGGTGTACTCGTTGAGAACACGCCAAACGAGCCTCTAATCACCTCATTCGAGGAGCGAATAAAAAGCCGGTTCGCGGCGGCGCCCATCGCCGACCCCGAGACCGGTGAAGTGATCGTCGACGCCGGAGAGCTGATCTTCGAAGACACGGCACGGAGAATCGCGGAAACTGGCGTGGGGCAGATCTTTGTTCACTCGCCGCTAACCTGCGAGTCCTCTCGCGGCGTCTGCGTCAAATGCTACGGCGCTTCCCTTGCGACATGGCGTCCCGTCATGATGGGCGAAGCCGTCGGGATAATCGCGGCCCAGAGCATCGGCGAACCCGGCACTCAGTTGACCATGCGGACGTTCCACACAGGCGGCATCGCCGGGGCGGACATTACCAGCGGCCTCCCAAGGGTCGAGGAGCTGTTCGAGGCCAGGTCGCCTAAAGGTGAAGCCGTGCTATCGGAGATCGACGGCGTCGCGGAGGTGTCGGAGACCGCGGAAGGTCGAAGCATCAAAGTCGTCAGCTACGAGGAGTACGTCGACGAGTACCCATTGTCGAAGGGCTATAAGGCCGCGGTGAAAAGCGGTACCGACGTGGCTATAGGCGCCACACTGGCCCAGCCTCCACCGTCCAAGTCGAAGGCGACCAAGAAGACAAAGAAGGACGCAAAAGACGAGGCAAAGTCGCTGCAGGCTGCAGAAGTCGTGGCAAGAGTGTCCGGAACCGTCCACGTCCACAAGGGCTCATTGAGCATTACGTGGACGGACGAGGAGCAGCGCGAGTATCCGATTCCGGCCGCCGCCCACGTCATCGTCGATAGCGGTGAGACCGTCTCGGCCGGACAGTCTTTGACGGCAGGCCCGAAGAGCCCTCAGCAGGTACTCGGGATCCAAGGGCGAGAGGCCGTCCAACAGTACTTGATCGGGGAGGTCCAGAGGGTCTACAGGTCCCAGGGAGTGCCGATCCACAACAAGCACATCGAGGTGGTAATCGGCCAGATGCTGCGGAAGGTGAGCATCGACGGTCCAGGTGACACGGACCTGCTTCCAGGTGAGCTGGTAGCTCGTCACCAGTACGAGGACATCAACGCGGCGATTCTCGCAGAGGGCGGCGAGCCGGCAACCGCCAGCCCAACACTGCTGGGCATCACGAGAGCTTCGTTGGACGTCGACAGCTTCCTCGCGGCCGCGTCATTCCAGGAGACGACCCGTGTCCTCACCGAGGCGGCGCTGAACGGAAAAGTAGACTACCTGAAGGGCCTGAAGGAAAACGTAATCATCGGAAGGCTAATCCCTGCCCGGTTCGACATGTCCGAAGAGGGCAAAGAACGGCTAGCGCTCCATGAGGTAGAGAGCCAGGTGCCGGTTGGCCTGTTCGAAGACGACGGCTTCGGGGAGAGGCCCGGTGGTTTCGACGATGAACGGCCTCGGCCGTTCGAGGTCGATGGTCCAATAGAAGACACGACCACCATGAAAGAGATACCTTCCCTGTAGGCGCTAACGTCCCCGCCATGAAGCGATAAGCAGAAGGGGCCCGCAGACGCGGGCCCCTTCTGCGTTCTGCCCAGCCGTTGGACGTGCCGCGTTAGGGTCAGGTTTCTTTCTTGACCTGAATCAGCGGCCCTTGCTAGACTTGACTCACTCGTCCACCGGTCGACCGCGGACAGCGGGTTTCGGGCGGTTAGCTCAGCGGTTTAGAGCGCTGCGTTGACATCGCAGAGGTCATTGGTTCAAATCCAGTACCGCCCACCATCCCTACCCTCATCGCGTTGTATCGCCCCGCCGGAACCTCTGTGTCGTTGTCAGCACTTCTGTTAACAAACGCCTCGTATCTCACCTTCAGATCGGATCAGCAGGGCCGCTCGCCGTTCACAAGGTAGATAGGTCGGGCCGTGGCCTCCTTTTGAACGCTCGCACTTGTCGCCAGGTCACTCATCGTCAGACCCACGCAACTGCAATGACACATGGGCAGGCTGTAGGGCGTCCTGAACCACAGTTACCAGGTTGCGGGTGAGTCTCTCCAGGTCAACTTCATCCCGCGCCGTTGCGCTGAAGCCGGCCACTGTCCTTGCCGCGTCGTACTTGCGACGGTAGAAACGCCTGTCGATGATTACCTGGACGCGGTTGCGCAGCGGTGAGAACAGCGCCACTATCGCCAGAGTCGAAACGACGAGCGCCACAGTACTTCCCTGCCCCGTGATCGTGCGGAAGGCCGTTTGGAGCACCACAACACTGCCAAAATACGTGACTGCCAGAACTGCGGTCAGCACACCATAGACCAGCGTGCGGTTAATGAGGAAGTCGATGTCATACAGGCGGTATTTGAGGATGGCCAATGCCACGCCCGCGGGCAAGAGCGAGAGAAAGCCGGCGAGCAAGGCTGAGTCCCAAGCCTTGGGGAGAGGGTTGCCGGTGATTTCCAAGAGTAGGGTCACAACGAAGTATGTGGTGAACAAGCCGGCCGTGTAAGCGAACCACTTGATCTGCTGACGTTCTTCACCAGCGCTCCCGGTGAAGCGGAGAGCCATGGACAACGTCACCGCGATCAACGATACGGCAATACCGAGAAGGGCCGCTATTTCAACGGCAGCCAGGATCCCCTCGGCGCCGGCAATGGCGATTGGGCTCTTAAGAGGCGGCTGTACTTCCAAAAAAGCTAGTTCAGGCCCCAGAGACGACGAGGCAGCGAGTGCTATGAGAGCACCAACCGAACCCCACAAAACCCATCGCCAGCGCGCCGACAGCAACTTTCCGTCGGGAAAGAGGAGCGCAAGAAAAATGATCGAACCGAGGAACACCATCCAAAGATTTTGGGAGATTAATCCCGCGACCAAACCGCCAGGCAGGGCGTCCGGCCTGATACGGAGGGTGTACTGAGCGTAGACGAGGGCGGTCTCAGCAAGAAAGGGTGCAAGAGCAGCTGCCAGCAGCAGCCAGCCGACGGGGTTACCTGGAAGCCTCGAAACGACAATAGTCCCCGTGGTAGCCATGGCAGCGGCGGCTAGGACAAACAACAGATCCACTACCAGCACTTCTTGTCCGATGGAAGGAACCAGGAAGTGCTCGACGAGAATGATAAACGCTGCCTGGGCCCAGAACGCGGCCCAGAGGAGCCAGGCAAGGAATTTGGCGGCCCTGTTCTTCATTCTTCGTAAGGAAACAAGTGAAGCTCATCAGATCGCGAGGCGGCGGCTGAGATAAAGATCGCAAGGGGCACGACCACGGACCGGATCGGTTGGCCGAAAGGCAGCCAACCCCAATGCAAGATCGCGCCGGCTGCGTCTTTAGCCAAGGGCTGTGGTGTCATCGGCTCTTGAGTGGACTGACTCACGAATAACTCGCTCGCCTGGAACTAGACTCTTTCGTGACGCAGTCTAACGCAACATCGTCCCTGGTTGGTTACGGCTAACGTTACGGCTTTCGCTTCGTGGCAATTGGAGTGTCTCGAGCCGAGTCCTATCTCCCGCCGCACGCCTGCGAATCGCGCTGCTAGCTGGAGCCATCTCAGGGCCTCAGTCCGCACTTGGTGGTATCGACACCACACCGAACTCGCCGGCACGCCAAGCGCGCGAACTAACAATAACTTCACAGGCGCCCGCTCGGACTGCAACCGTGTTTTATCCACTTGTTCACCCCACCGTCACCACGCCGCTGTTACTGTGGAAGAGAGTACAGCCCGCAGCCGAGCGGGTACGGGCCAGTTCGTGTTTCAAGATGGACCGGAAGGGTGTTAATGACAACCTCAACGTCAAAACGTCGCCGAACAGCGATTGAGATAATTCAGGAAATCCTCTCGACCTGCGACAACGGCGGTGCGAAAAAAACAGCCATCATGTACCGCTGCAACCTGAGCTACAGCCAGCTAAGCCGATATCTGCGGGCTCTCTCAGTTCAAGAACTCATCCGACAAAACGACACTGGTCGATTCCAACTCACGTCCAAAGGTGAGTCGACGTTGAAAGAGCTACTCCCCATGGTAATGACGGTCCGCAGCCTGACGAAAGCGGGCAGGGTCGCGGCTAGCTCAGTCGACGTTTAGTCCCTGGCCAGTCCGAGGCTGAACGGCACCGAGGCCCTTGCTTTGAACAGGCAGAGGCTCTTTCGTCACGAGATGGTTAGGTGGTACCCCTGGCCGGACTCGAACCGGCGACACACGGTTTAGGAAACCGTTGCTCTATCCGCCTGAGCTACAGGGGTATGAGGGCTGTCGGCGGCTGTGTAGACGGGCGGATGCCACATCACTCGTTTCGGGACGGTCCCCGCTCTGCCCACATTCTGCCCACATCAAGTTTCCGCGCCAACGCTGCGCCAGCCTCGGCGTCGGATGCCGGCAGAACGTGGCCGTAGGTGTCCACAGTCGTCTGGATGCTCTCGTGCCCGAGTCGGGCCTGAACGACGTGGACCGGGACGCCGGACTCCAACAGCATCGTTGCGTGGGTGTGTCGCAGGTCGTGGAACCGCACACCCTTGATACCGCACCGGATCGCTATTCGACTGTAGCTGTGAGACAGGGTGGAAGGCCGCATGAGCGAGCCGTTAGGTCTGATGCAAAGCTGGTCGTCCGTCGACAGGTGCAGCCCTCTCGCCTCCAGTTGGGCTTCCCTGCGCTCCCGTTGTGCCCTCAGCATCATTGAGGTGGTCTCGTCAATGGAGACTGCCCGGCGGGATCGACGCGACTTCGGCTCATCGACGTGGGCCGCTTTACCGACCAAGTCAACCATCGTCCGCGTGACGGTCAAAGTGCGACCGTCCAGGTCCACGTCAGACCAGCGCAGCCCCAGGATCTCGGAGCGCCTCAGACCAGTGTAAATAGCTAAGTGGATGGGCAAATGGTAGTCGGTGCCTTCGGCGGCCTTGAGCAGACTCCGGGCCTCGTCCACCTCAAGGGAACGGAGCTCAGGCTTGCGCCTGGTCGGGGGAGTCACTCTGTCCATGATGTTGCGCTGTAGCATGTCCCAGCGGGCGGCCTGGTTGATCGCCTGACGCAGAACGCGGTGCTGGTGTGTCACCGTTTGGGGAGATAGTCCGCTCCGGACCTGGCTCGCATAGAATGTCTGGACGTCCTGGGCGCTCATCTCCGTAAGCCTCATGTGTCCGAACGAGGGCTTGAGGTGCGTCTCTATGATGCTCCGGTATCCCTGGAGGGTACGCGGGCGCACCGAGACCTCAGCGTAGTCCCTCAACCACTGGTCGAGGTACTGGGCCACTGTGAGGGTGGTGGGCTCGAAGTACCGACCGCGATTGACGCTGCGGAGAATCTCGGTGAGCCGCGCCTCGGCCTGCTTCTTGATGCCGTTGACGGTCTCGTAGCGCTGTTGGCGCTTGCCGTCGGGACCGCGGGGCACGTCGTAGGTCAGCTGCCATTTGCGATCGTCACGCTTGCGGATGTAGCCTCTCATGGATCAGGCGTCATGGCGATTTTGACTCAGCATAACAGGATTTGTTGTCTTCATGACGTCACCTCCTTCATCTTGGTGACCAGCGCCACAACCCTGTTGCCCTATGGCTGTGGGGCCAACTTTCATTTCCTCTCGCAGGGCAACCTCTTTCAAAACGTCACCCCACACCACCGCACCTCGCCGATGATCTCGGTGCCGTTGGCCCAGGGTATGGGCGGCCAAGCTGGGTGATCGCTCACCAGCCATCGCCCTCGGTCCGCATTGCGTACTTCATCGATGAAATCCCCCCCATATGTTCTCCTCTCTACACCCTCATCAAACCGTCCCTGTCCTGCCACAAAGTCAGCCGGAACGGCGAAATACGCAGCGATCTCCTGGACAGTTGCTAGCCCTTCGTCCCAGGCTTCATCCTTGTCCACCAGGAGATGAAGGGCAAAGTCTTCGGCCTCGCGTTCGAGCATGTCCGCCAAGCCGCTGTTTGCTCGCAGCCATATGTTATTCAAGTGGGAGTGCATGATGAAATGCCCAATGCCATGAGCGACCGCCCAGCGTTGCGCTGGCCTATCCAGCTGTTCCGCTACTGCGATGTTATTCTCAACGATGACCTCATGGAGTTCATCAGGTGGCATCGCCCGCTCGTACACTTCAAGCCCAAGCATATGAGCTACCTCGATCACATTCGCCTGTCCCGAGAGACCGCATTTGCGGCGTAGCCTCTCAGCTTTCCAGATTGGCTTTCACGGCGCTCTTTCTCATGCACGAAGCGGATGAAATCGGCGATACTCCTGATTGCCTCATCCGATAGTTCTTTACCTGTGGACCTCAGTGCCAACGACGCCTCGTTCATCACCAGCTCGCGATCAGCTTCGATAAAAGACTGTTCGGAGTCTTCCTCACTGTCGCCGAAGAACCACTCTACGGTCTTACCATACAGCTCAGCTAAGGTATAGAGGGTTGGACCGGACGGACGCCTCTGTCCAGCCTCGTATCGCCAGATTGTTGTAAACGAACTGTCTAAAGCCTCTGCTACAGCTTCGAGCGTCATGCCCCGATAGAGCCTAGCCTGCTTGAGTCTTGCGGGCAGTCGCCTAGTGATATCGTCCATCAAGTATTTCTACTCCCTAGACCAAATGGTAAATTAGGCGCTTGACAAACGGTATAACCGTATGGCATAACTAGTGTTACTTAGAGTTAAGCCAAACGGAGATATTTATGAAGACAGACAAACAGACCGTCCTTGAGCTACAGCGGTCGAAGCCGATCAAAGAGATCGTCCGCGAGGCTTTGGTGCAATACGCGGGCCAGCGGATGGTTGTCGCCCGCGTTGCTCTTGATCTCGGCGTAACTGGCGCCACCGTTTACAACTGGTGCGAGGACCTTGGCGTTGACATCGACGAATATAGACGGCCGGCACCAGACGCGGAGAAGGCGGCCGCGGAGGCCCGGGCTCGGGTACTGGCGGAAACGGACGAACATGAGTGAGACCCAGGACCCATACGAGGGCTCTGGCCAGAAACTTTCACCCCCGGTGCTACGTTTGGACCGAGCCTACCCGGCAGAGGAAGCCGCGCGGTTCCTGGGGATGACCCTGCGCACCTTCAACGAGCGGGTGCGTCGGGGCTGGATACTTCCGGTAGACGAAGCCGGGCACCGTCGCTACAGCGGGTTTGTGATTGCGCAGAAGTTGGGCTGGCCTCTGACAGACGACCCGATGGACTACATGCCGCAGCTGGACTCGGTCGTGATGGAACAGCACAGAGACCGGCTTCACGACCTGATAGACGAGGCTCTGGTGAGCGCGGGAGTCCACCAGGATGCCGGCGCCGGTGAGTCCCAATAGCGGTGGCACCATCCATACTCCAGCCCGACGTCTTTTGATGCCCTCGGCTACGCACAAGGACCCCTCCTGTGCCCTTGTCGACATCTCGAAGCCTGTCGAGACCGACACTGACAAACAGGTAAGTCGGCGGCGCACCCTCGTGGCTGCCGTTGACGTGTCGAGACAGCTACACGAGGCGGCGATACGGATTGCGCTAGATGTGCTGCCGGTCTACGAAACACTTTATCCAGAAGACGAACGCCCTCGCAAGGCCATCGAGACTAAGCAGCTTTGGCTCGACGGGAAGGCTACAGACCAGGAACTGGACGCCGCGAGGGCCGCCGCGAGGGCCGCCGCGTGGGACGCCGCAGAAAAGAAATACAGAGGCTGGATCAACGACACGTTATTGAAGGCGCTAGAGACCGAAGGCTCCTGATGGAACTCCACCTCTCCGACGACGAACGGGACCGCATCTCGCGCGACGTCGCCAACCAGATCGTCGCGAAGATCGCAGTGCTGACCGGGCTCAACAAGCCGAAACCGCTGTCGGTGTCGATCAACGACGCAGCGGGGATGCTCGGGATAGGCGAGACCATGATGCGCCTGGTTGTGGTCTCGTCCCTGATCGAGTACGTCGACCGGAAGGTCGCCGAGACGATGGACGAAACCTTGGTTGGCGGCTGGGCAAAGTTCCGGCGCGAAGGCTGGGAACCGATCAAAGTCACCGTCAATCTTTCGGAATACGACAAGAAGCGGGCCACCTGGAACACCATGAAGGGCACGATGATCGAGAAGACGGCGGTCTCCCAAGGGTGTCGACGGGGGTTCGCAGACGCTGATTTCCTACAGAAGGAAGCCGGCAGCCTGCGTGTCGAGGTCGTGGAGGACGAGGAGATCCCCGAAGCGCTGCCGCCACCGGAAGCCCAACTAGACGCCTTGACCGAACCGTTGCCAGACGACCCGCAGGTGACCGAAGAGGACCCGGCTGCGGACCTTTACCCGGACCCGCCGGAGCCAGAGAGCATCACCAACGGCGCTGAGCCTGCAAGGGAGCCGACTACGGCTGGCGAACTTTTCCAGTGGGCGCTTGATGCCCACGGCAAGTCTCGAGACGAGGCGCTTGGCGCTCTCGGCGTCGAATCGCCTCTAGCGATCAGGGACGTAGCGAAGGCCTACGGCGATCTGGTGAAGCTGTGGGCCACGACACCCTAGTCGTCCTGCGAGTCTGCGCCCTGGTCGTGGTGCTCTGCCTGCCGCTGGTGTGGTGGGCCGTTCGGTGGCTCTGGAGGACGCAGGGTTGAGTGGGCTGTACACGGAAGCCGTCTGGGCGACTGTGAACGAGGACCTGACCTCGACTCAGTTCTCGATCCTTTTGTTCCTCGCACGAAAGGCTTATGACGACGGGACTACCGGGCCCCTGACTCTCGACGCGTTCGAGAAGACGAGGTTCAGTAAAGGCGCTGTGCTCTCAGCCCTGGACTCACTCGAGGACGCGGGCTATCTCTCACGCGTCCGGTCGACCAAGGGAAACAGGTACGCCTTGGCGTTGGGTAGGATTCTACCCAACGCAGAAGGGCAACCATTGGCAAGGATTCTACCCATTGGTAAGGATTCTACCCAACCGACCCGCGAGACCGTTGGCAAGGATTCAAGCCAAAGCGTTGGCAAGGATTCTACCCAACCTCTTAAGGACAACAAGAGAGACAACAAAGACATTATCCCCCCTGTAGGTCCCCCCTTGACTGACTGGCATTCGGTGTTCCACGCCATTCCCGGCAATACCGACCACGACGAGGTCAAGTGCCCTCAGCTCGTGGCGTTCGTTGAATCCAAACTTGATGGAGATGTTGCGCTGGCCGCCGCCGATTCGATGCTCAACCGACTTCAGTACGACCCGTCGAAGTCCAAGCCCTGGTCGTACGAGGCAAAGCGGTACAGCGAACTCTTCCAGACGTTCCGGAACTGGGCGCGAAATGAAAGAGATCGGCCCGCCGCCAATGGAGCGCGGGCTAGCCCAGCGAGGGCTCATCGAAACGAAGCTCGGAGTGAGGCTGAATTCGCAGCGAGGGAGAAATGGTGAGCACAGCACGACAGTTGACGGACGAAGGCGGTCTATTCGGCGAGGAATCCGCCCGACGTTACCTGCTCACTCGCGGGGAAGACATCGAACTCTTCGGCGGCGAGAAGCGCATTGAGGGCATGACGCTGAAGCAACTCCTCGCGGCTGTCAAGGAGCACGGCACGGCAGAGGACATCAGACTCCTTGACCTTTTCTGTGGCGCTGGCGGCGCAGCCGTGGGCTATCACAATGCAGGCTTCGACGAGATCATCGGCGTGGACATCAAGCCGCAGCCACGCTATCCGTTCGAGTTCGTCCAAGCCGACGCGCTGGAGTACCTAGCTGAGCACGGGCGCGAGTTCGACGCCATCCACGCCTCGCCGCCGTGCCAGGGCTACAGCATCATGCACAACCTGCCGTGGCTGCGCGGGCGAGACTACCCACTGCTGATCTTGCCTACTATCGAAATGCTGGAAGCCCTCGGCAAGCCCTACGTCGTTGAGAACGTCATGGGGGGGGTCGAAGACGCTCCAGAAGCGCGGGCTTGAGTCGCACGGGCTCAAGGCAGGTTGGCTCTGCGGGACCATGTTCGGGCTGCCGTTCTACCGGCACAGGCTGTTCGCGACCAACTGGTTCTGGCTGGCACCGGGGCATCCGAAGCACATTCAGCGTATCAGGGCTGGGCGGGAACTGAAGGACCGTGCAAGCAAGATCGTCACCATCCCAACCCGGTCCGGCAACTTCAACCCAAACTATCGGAAAGAGAATGCCCGTCATATCGGGTTGCCCACCCTGGTTGAGCAACCCCCCAGCGGTGGTGGCCTGAAGCTGCGTGAGGGTTATGAGCACGTTGAGTTTGCTATGCCAACGCTCGCGAATTGGCAGAACGGTGCTCAGGGCAACGGCGTTGGAATCGGCCACGCGAAGGGGTGGCGGCTGGCAGCCGAGGCGATGGGCATCGACTGGATGAAGCGTGACGAGCTAACCCAGGCCATACCGCCGGTATTCACGGAGTACATAGGCAGGCAACTGCTCAATGATAGGGCTGACCATGCGTAGATGCTTCACCTGCAAGAAGGCGTTCCCAGATGCCTACGCACTACCGTACCGGCGGCGTCCAGCGTTTGGTGACAAGGTCCTTGAGTGCATTGATTGCTGCATGGAGCGGGAGGAAGAAAAACGAGAAGGCCCCGAGTTCCCCGCCTACATCGGCTGGGACGGCCGAGAGCACGCGGAGTACTGATATGAACGATAGCAAGCTGGGCTACAGAGTCAAGGAGGCTGCCGCCTGCCTGAGCATCGGCGTCTGGAAGCTCAAGCAGGAGATGTACCAGGGGCGCATCAGGTACATCAAGGGATCGGGGTCGCGGGTGGTGATACCGCGGTGGTCTCTAGAGGAGCGGCTGAGGCCGGAGAACACAGAGCTGGTGAACGAGTGGGCCCCTGGTTCAAGCCCCACGCCGATGACGAGTGGGTTCGACGAGGTGCGGATCGTCACAGTCCCACGTTACAAGACGAGCAGGAGAGATGAGTATGACCTCCGATGAATACGCCGCGATTGCTATCGTGACCAAGACCTGGGCCACTGCCGTCCGCGGCTTCGATCCGTGCGCGGGCTGCGACGCACTCCAGCTCTGCCACCCCGACGCCACCGAAGCTCATTTCAGGCTGTTCCGGTTCGGATGGGAGCGCCTCGCACGGGACCACATGTACGAATCCCACCCCGACGAATACCACGGTCTCCTCACCTACTGGCAGAGTCATGGGGGGGGTGCACCGAGTCCGGGTTCGTGGACCGTGGCCCGGGCCACGGGGTAGCGCATCGAGGAGGACGAGATGACAATGGCTGACCTCCTACACGGCATCCTGCCCAGATCCGCGCTGGCCAGGTTCATCATAGCCTGGTCGCTCTTCGTCTTCGGGGCAGGAATGACGATAGCGGCTTTGATCTTCCTGTTACCGTTTCCAGTGCGACTTCCGGGCTATCTCGAGTGGTTGCCGTATGCCGTGACTCTAGGTATGGGCCTTCCCGGCATGGTTGTAGGTCTTTGGGTGTCGCTTCGGCTCTTGTACCGCCTCGAACCACTATCCGCGCCCAGCGATGCGGCGAGCGAAGGTCAGTCCAGGCCGACGCGATAGAGAGAGGATCGGATCGGGAAGGCCAGGAGTTTCCGGCCTATGTGGGCTGGGACGGTCGTGAGCACGCGGAGTATTGACCTACGCCATGGTGGAGGCCTCCACAAGATGAACCCACTGCTGAACCGTATCGTCGCCCATCCCGACGTCACCAAGCAGCCGAACAGCCGGGGCGAGGCCCAGGCGTGGTGCCCGTGGCACCCCGACAAAGAGGGTGGCAAGCCGAGCCTGGGCATCAACGTCTCCAAGGAGCTCGTCAAGTGCTGGAGCTGCGGGGTCGGTGGTGTGAAGCGGCTCGCCAAGGCCTGGGAGATTCCCATCGACGACGACCCGCCGACCTGGAAGAGGGAGTTCGAGGCCACCTACGACTACCGGGACACGGCGGGCAAGCTTGCGTACCAGGTCGTGAGGTTCAGGACGAGCCCCGGCGATGCGAAGGAGATCGCCCAGCGGCGCCCCAGCTCGACAAAGCCGGGTGAGTGGGAGTGGAGCATCAAGGGGACCAAACGGGTCCTGTACCGGCTGCCCGAGCTGCTGGCTGCACCGGACGACGCATGGGTGTTCGTAGTGGAAGGGGAGAAGGACGCCGACCGCCTGGCGGGGCTAGGGCTGACTGCGACGACGAATCCCCAGGGGGCGGGCAAGTGGTACAAGCAGTACAACCCGGACCTAAAGGGGCGCCGCGTCGCGATCATCCCGGACAACGACCGAGCGGGTATGGACCACGCCCAGGCCGTAGCTGCAAGCCTCGAAGGCGTCGCGAAGACCGTCCGTCTGGTCGAGCTGAGCGGTCTCCCCGAGGACGGCGACGTGTCGGATTGGCTCGACGCATCGGAGGACAGGACGGCCGACGTGTTGCGGGAGTTCGTCGACCTGGTGCCGGACTATGAGACGCCGTTGGACGGCCCACCCGCGGGGGAGCCCAACGGCGAGAACGCGACCAAGCACCGAGAGCCGGCGCTTGCCGTCATCGCCCACATGAAGACCGAGGGCTTCTTCGTAAAGACCGTCCTGGACTGGCACTACTACTTCCACCGGCCGACCAGGTCGTTGATCTTGATAGAGAGGGACGAGCCGCTGCTCAGGGTGTTTCTGAACGACCGCTACTCGGTCAACCGCCAGGATATCCTCTATCTCTACCTGGTGGAGCAGATGGTGGTCGAGGCTCTGCTGAGGGGCCAGGAAGCCACAGTTGCGACATTCAGCTACTACGACAGGGACACCGGGGTGGTCTATCTCGACATGGGGGAAGGGCGTCTCCTGCGAGTCGACGGCAAGTCCATCGAGTACAGGGACAACGGCGTCGACGGCGTCCTGTTCACTCACGGCAGGCGCTTTAGGCCGTGGAAGTACATCGCCGACGCGCCCGAGGACATCCTCATCGAGACGCTCATGCGCTCGCTCTCCTTCGACGACACGCAGGCGCATACGGAGCCCGAGCAACGGCTGCTCATGCTCGCCTGGTTGCTTTCGCTGGCCTTCGAGACACTGCAACCGACCAAGCCGATCGCTCTTGCCCTCGGCCCCACCGGCTCAGGCAAGTCAAACTTCTTTCGGCGCGTGGGGCGGCTGCTGTTCGGCCCCCAGCACGAGAACAACGTGGCCAGGCGTGGGGAGAAGGGAGAGCAGGACTTCTGGGCCATCGTCACCAACAAGCCTTTTGCCTGCTTCGACAACGTGGACTCCTACGTCCCCTGGATCGAGGACGCCTTGGCGGCCACCGCGACGGGCGTCGAGGACTCGAAGCGCAAGCTCCACACGACCAACGAGTTGGCGTCATACGTACCCAAGTGCTTCCTGGCGGTCACTGCTCGAACGCCCAGGTTCCGCCGTGAGGACGTGGCCAACCGGATGGTGATATTTCGGCTCAACAAGCTAGAGGTCAAACGCAGGGAGGTCGACGTGCTGGCCGAGATCGACTCCCTCCGGGACCAGCTAATGAGCGACTACGTCCGACTCATCAGCCGTGTCATAGCGACCCCCTACAAGGAGCCGGAGGGAGTCGATCTTTCTATACGGCTTGCGGACTTCGCCGGTCTCGCCAACTGGATCGGCTCTGCGCTGGGCGCGGGTGCACAGATTGCGTCAGCCCTCAACAAGCTGCCTTTGTCACAGTCCGCGTTTGCAACCGAGGAAGCGGACATCACGGTCCTGCTCGAGGAGTGGCTTGAGCAGACCCCCGAAGGGCAGATGGCCGGCGTGGGCACTAACGAGGGTCGAAAGATCCGCACCAAGGATCTCAACAATGAACTCAAGGCGGTCGCAGACCATCTCGGTATGAAATGGCACTTTTCGAGCCCTCAGACCCTCGGCACTCATCTTTCGGCCATGCAGGAGGCCCTTTCCGTCCTTTTCGAGATCGAGAAGGGGCATGGGGAAAGGGGTACATGGTGGACCTTCAGGAGCGAAAAACAGCCAGAAAACGAGAGCTAACTGGACAGTGTCAGTGGTGTCAGGTGTCATTCACACGTCTATTAAGCCTTGGAAGGGGTGATGGAGCGCTGACACTTACTGACACCTGACGGTAGGGCGCTGACACTTACTGACACCTGGCTAGCTTTAGTGTCAGGTAGGTGTCAGGCAGGTGTCAGTACCCTAAGCACGTCTACAAAGGGGCAAACAGGGCTATTCTCCTTATGCTGACACCTAATACCTATTCTCAAGAGTTTTAGAAATACAAAACAGGTATTAGTCGAAAACGGATATCGTAATCTCAGGACCGGCTCAAGGGAGAGGAGTAGTTGCATGGTATTGGACGCTCTTGGCTTCGATGGTGGCCCACCTCGAGACGAGCTCGTCAAGCGCCTTCGGTCCGGCCAGGATTGGATGATCCGCCACGAGGCGGACCTGGACGGCCCCGACGAAGCGGCGGACCGGTTCGTCGAGGTCTTGGACAGATGGGACAGGATGGACGAGGAGGTTCGGGGCATGGGCTTCGAGGGATGTCCGATCGGTCCCGAAGGATGTCCAGACGAGACGCCGGCGAGGTGCAGGTACTGCGGGAGCGTTGGAGGACGACACACCCCACAGGTAGAGCCGGAGGCCTCCGAGGGGCAGCAGCGCCTCTTCCCGGCTAGTAGTAGGGACCATTGATGGCCGGTGAGTCCGCTAGGCGAGACACTGAAGGAATTGGCTGACGACTTGGAGCGGATGCGTAGGGCGTTGTCCGAGTATTCGCGCCAAGGCCCATTGGTGGCCTGACCTAGAGCGATCACTGTGCGGAATGCGGGATGGCACTATGGATGTGCCTAGCGACGATCCGAGTGATTACTGCAAAAACTGTATACGTCTTTTGGCACGGAGCAAGGCGCTGTGACAACCGAACTATCGGTGGCTAGGTCCGTGGGCGAGGACTTGGTGCGCCTGCTAGCTCCTCGCTGCGAGCGCATCCAGATCGCCGGCTCGATCCGGCGAAAGCGTCCCCAGGTCAAGGACATCGAGCTGCTCTGCGTCTCGAAGGCGTGGAGCACGCAGGACCTGTTCGGCGGCCTTGCCACGAACGGCTACGAGCTCGACCTGAAGCTCGACGAGCTGGTTGCCGACGGCTCAGTTCTGAAGAAGCGACCGAACAAGGCTGGGCGCTACAGCTACGGCGAGAAGAACAAGCTGCTCACGCACGTCCCCAGCGGGATCCCCGTCGACATCTTCAGTGTCCCGGCCACGAATTGGGGCATGGCGCTCGTGGTCCGCACGGGGCCGAAGGAGATGAACATCCGCATGATGGCCCGCTTCAAAGAGATGGGCATGAGGGGTCACGCCTACGGTGGCGTAACGGACCAGGATGGCACCGAGATCGAGTGTCCGTCCGAGGCCAAGGTGTTCGAGCTGCTGGGGTGGCGCTACGTGCCGCCCGAGTCGCGGATGTAGCGGGGAGACGTCGATGGCCAAGGTAGCCTTCCTCATAACCGTGCTCCTGCTGCTCCTGGTCCTGCTGGCCGGGGTGTGGCGGTTTGCTGTCACAACCTCCCAGTCCGATTACCTGGAAGTGTGGTTCGACTGCCCGGATGGTGTAGCAATCGTGTGGTGGGCGGAGGCCGGTTACCCGCCGTCAGCCTCCGACGAAGAAGATTTTTGCGCCAACATCCAGAAGCTCGAGGAGGAGTGGGAGGCCGAGCACGGCGACGAGACGCAGGAGTAGCTCGTGAAGGTAGCCCTATACGCCCGGGTCAGCACGTCAGACCGAGACCAGGACCCTGAGACTCAGTTGCTGGCTCTCCGGGACTACTGCGAGTCTCAGGACTGGGACATCGTTGAAGAGTTCGTGGACGAAGCGCCGGCCAGGGACCTGCGCCGGCGGACCTCGTGGCGCAAGCTCCTGGACCTGAGCTTCCGGCGCCAGTTCAATGCGGTGGTGGTGTTCAAGCTCGACCGGGCGTTCAGGTCGGTCAAGGACATGCACGACACCCTCGACGCCTGGGATAAGGTGGGGGTCTCCTTCCTGAGTGTCCGGGAGTCCTTCGACACGTCGACGGCGGTCGGCCGTCTCCTGATGAACCTGCTCGCCTCAGTCGCTGAGTTCGAGCTGGAGATGATCGGCGAGAGGGTGAGAGCAGGCATGGACCGGGCGCGTCAACAGGGGGCCCGGATCGGCAGGCCCTTGCTGGTGGAGGAGGGCGGTGTTGCAGAGGGTTTTGCCGCTATTTTGCCGCTAGTTTCTGCTGGAGAGATCAGCGCACGTAAGGCCGCCGCCGAGATTGGGATCAGCGACCGGAGCTTCCGCCGCCTGCTGAAGGAGGCGAGGTAGAGTGAGGTACCCGCCCTGTAAGACGGCGTCGACCTCTATGATCCCCTCGTTGTGGGCCAGATGAAGCACCGTGCAGTGGACCGGGTCCTGGGTTCGAGCCCTCGTCGGTGCGGCAAAAGGACTTCCTTTTGCCGCAGGCAGATTCCGACGAGATTCCGTAGCTGAACTGCCCCGGTTTTCTGCACCCCCCTTTTGCCGCGTTGGAGTTAAACTACCACGTTGACGGTTGCTGAACAGGCACACTGAGGTTCAAAGCTGGGGAAGGTTGAACGATGTCTACACATGGGGGTCGGCCTCTCATTCGAGGTTTGCGGAGAAGAGCTCATCAGGTCGTCTGGGTTGGCCTGCTGGCACTCCTGGCCGTGACATTGTCATTGTCATGTGGCGACGGGCTTCAACCTGATGTTACGGAGCGAGCCGCTCGGACCGCTGCGCCGGTATCGGTCTCAACGCCGGAATCTCAACCGGGACTGGCCAGTACTTCATCACCTGTTCCCACGGCCACGCCGAAGTTGCCCCCGACACCCACGGCTACAGCTATGCCAACGGCTACCGGCATGTCGGCTGCAACGGCAACCCCGTCTCCCACGCCAACTGTGATAGCCACTCCCACTTCGACGGCTGCTTCGTCCCCCCTTCTCGACTTCGTGAACGGCCTTTGGCTGGAACAAGAAGACCCCAAGTTGGCGTCAGCAATCAAGGAACTTGGCTGGATTCAAGACGGCATCGACGGCACAGAGTCCAAGGCGATTCAAAAGGTGCTCTACGCCGCGGCGGCAAACCTCCCTGTCGCCTCGTCCATCGTCTCCCTGAGCTGGGTGCAGGATGGCATTGATGACATAGAGGCTGAGGCGGTCGACGATCTCACCTTTATAGCAGCGGAGGTGGACGCGGAGCTTGCTTCCACCATCGTCTCTATGGCCTGGGTGCAGGATAGCGTCGACGCCGTGGAGGCTGAGGCGGTCGGGTACCTGTACTCTATCGCGGATAGCCACGCGGAGCTTGCTTCCACCATCGTCTCTATGGGCTGGGTGCAGGACGGCGTCGACGACGTGGAGGTTGAGGCGGTCAAATACCTGCGCTCTATCGCGGATAGCCACGCGGAGCTTGCTTCCACCATCGTCTCTATGGGCTGGGTGCAGGACGGCGTCGACGCCGTGGAGGCTGAGGCGCTCGAGTACCTGCACTCTATCGCGAAAAGCCACGCGGAGCTTGCTTCCACCATCGTCTCTATGGCCTGGATGCAGGACGGCGTCGACGACGTGGAAGCTGAAGCGGTCAAATACCTGTACTACATCGCCAACGCGGACGCTGAAGTTGCCTCGTCGGTGCTCTCTCTGGGCTGGGTGCAGGACGGCGTCGACGACGTGGAAGCTACAGCGCTTCGTTGGATGGGCAATATAAGGAATGCGGAGGTTGCATCGTCGGTCGTCTCCCTGGGCTGGATGCAGGACGGCGTTGACGACGAGGAGGTAAGGACGATCGAGTACGTGTCCTATATCGCCAACACGGACGCTGAGGTTGCATCGTCGGTCGTCTCCCTGGTCTGGGTACAGGACGGCGTTGACGACGTGGAGGTAAGGACGATCGAGTACGTGTCCTATATCGCCAACACGGACGCTGAGGTTGCATCGTCGGTCGTCTCCCTGGTCTGGGTACAGGACGGCGTTGACGACGTGGAGGTAAGGACGATCGAGTACGTCGCCAACACGGACGCTGAGGTTGCATCGTCGGTCGTCTCCCTGGGCTGGATGCAGGACGGCGTCGACGACCTGGAGGCTGAGGCGGTCAAATACCTGCGCTCTATCGCGGATAGCCACGCGGAGCTTGCTTCCACCATCGTCTCTATGGGCTGGGTGCAGGACGGCGTCGACGCCGTGGAGGCTGAGGCGCTCGAGTACCTGCACTCTATCGCGAAAAGCCACGCGGAGCTTGCTTCCACCATCGTCTCTATGGCCTGGATGCAGGACGGCGTCGACGACGTGGAAGCTGAAGCGGTCAAATACCTGTACTACATCGCCAACGTGGGCGTAGAGCTTGCCTCGTCGGTGCTCTCTCTGGGCTGGGTGCAGGATAGCGTCGACGACGTGGAAGCTACAGCGCTTCGTTGGATGGGCAATATAAGGAATGCGGAGGTTGCATCGTCGGTCGTCTCCCTGGGCTGGATGCAGGACGGCGTTGACGACGAGGAGGTAAGGACGATCGAGTACGTGTCCTATATCGCCAACACGGACGCTGAGGTTGCATCGTCGGTCGTCTCCCTGGTCTGGGTACAGGACGGCGTTGACGACGTGGAGGCTGAGGCGATCGAGTACCTGTACTCTATCGCGGAAGCCACGCGGAGCTTGCTTCCACCATCGTCTCTATGGGCTGGATGCAGGACGGCGTCGACGACCTGGAAGCTGAAGCGGTCAAATACCTGTACTCTATCGCGAATAACGTGGGCGTAGAGCTTGCCTCGTCGGTGCTCTCTCTGGATGGGCTGGGTGCAGGAAGCTGGCGTCGACGCCGTGGAGGCTGAGGCGCTCGGGGACCTGTACGCTATCGCGAATAGCCACGCGGAGCTTGCTTCCACCATCGTCTCTATGGCCTGGATGCAGGACGGCGTCGACGACGTGGAGGTTGAAGCGGTCAAATACCTGTACTACATCGCCAACGTGGGCGTAGAGCTTGCCTCGTCGGTGCTCTCTCTGGGCTGGGTGCAGGATAGCGTCGACGACGTGGAAGCTACAGCGCTTCGTTGGATGGGCAATATAAGGAATGCGGAGGTTGCATCGTCGGTCGTCTCCCTGGGCTGGATGCAGGACGGCGTTGACGACGAGGAGGTAAGGACGATCGAGTACGTGTCCTATATCGCCAACACGGACGTAGAGTTTGCCTCGTCGGTGCTCTCCCTGGGCTGGATGCAGGACGGTGTCGACGACCTGGAGGCTGAGGCGGTCGGGGACCTGTACTCTATCGCGGATAGCCACGCGGAGCTTGCTTCCACCATCGTCTCTATGGGCTGGGTGCAGGACGGCGTCGACGACCTGGAAGCTAAAGCAGTCAAATACCTGTACTCTATCGAGAATAACGTGGGCGTAGAGCTTGCCTCGTCGGTGCTCTCCCTGGGCTGGATGCAGGACGGCGTCGACGACCTGGAAGCTGAAGCAGTCAAATACCTGTACTACATCGCCAACGTGGAGGCTGAGGCGGTCGGGGACCTGTACGCTATCGCGGATAGCCACGCGGAGCTTGCTTCCACCATCGTCTCTATGGCCTGGATGCAGGACGGCGTCGACGACGTGGAGGTTGAGGCGGTCAAATACCTGTACTACATCGCCAACGTGGGCGTAGAGCTTGCCTCGTCGGTGCTCTCTCTGGGCTGGGTGCAGGATAGCGTCGACGACGTGGAAGCTACAGCGCTTCGTTGGATGGGCAATATAAGGAATGCGGAGGTTGCATCGTCGGTCGTCTCCCTGGGCTGGATGCAGGACGGCGTTGACGACGAGGAGGTAAGGACGATCGAGTACGTGTCCTATATCGCCAACACGGACGCTGAGGTTGCCTCGTCGGTGCTCTCCCTGGGCTGGGTGCAGGACGGCATTGACAACGTAGAGATTGACCTTATCCGAAGTCTCGCCCGGATAGCGAAGAAGGACGCGGGGGCGGCATTGCGGATTGTGGGAATGCCATTCGTCGAAACCATCGAGCCTCCCGATGTATCTGCCATGACGTCGCTGAAGCGGCTTGCGGCCTTCGAGCCAGAGACGTTCGAGTACGTCATGTCCCACGCGGCGCTGCGAAATGGCATATCGAACGACCTAGCCCCGATGGTCGCCACGCTGCGTGGCGTGGCAAAAACGAATCCCGGTCTCATCGACGTTCTGCTCGACCCCGCCAGGGTTTCCCTGGAACGGCGCACTTTGACGTTGCCGTTGTCGGGTGACGTCGTTCTCTCCATCATCCGCACGAGCCCAGGCGCAGCGAGATCGATGGACCTGCTGGAACACTCCGTGCGCAGGGTCGAAGAGTACATGGGTTCACCGCTGCCGGCCAACTATGTCGGCCTGCTCTATGAAGACGCCGCTCCCCCCCTCTCCGCGGGGGCAAATTTCGGAACTCACATCGCCATCCTTCCCAAATACGACATCGACGACGGCAGTGATGAAGCGGAGTTCGCAGCCCTTAGCATTGCTCACGAAGTGGCCCACTTCTACTGGAGCGGCAACGCAGACTGGATCGACGAGGGCATGGCCGAACTCATGGCTTCCATAGTCGAAAATGCGCGAACCGGCCATCCGGTAGGCGTTGACAGGCTTCCCTGCGCCCACGCCGGAAACATCGCCGAGCTGGAGAGTCTCAGCGTCGCCAGCGACGACATTGAGTTCGGTTGCAACTACTCGCTGGGCGAGCGGATCTTCCTGGACCTGTACCGCACTCTAGGCGAAGAGAGATTCCGCCAAGGGATCCGCGAGCTCTATCTGGCGTCGGAGATTGAAGACGACGTCGACGACCTAGGCATCGAGTATGTCAGGGAGGCGTTTCGCTCGGGCGGCGGAGCCGCGAGCGCCGTCATCTCCCGTTGGTACGACGGAACTGAGCCCTACGACCTCTCCCGCCTCGACACAGGTCCGGTGAGCCCCGGCCTACCCAGTATCGACGGGCGCATCGACGCCTACATCGCCATGGGAACAGGCGGTCCTGCCGTGTCCGCCTTCTCGGCGCAGGATGTCATTGATGGTGTGTACCTCACGCTGAAGTACTCATACAACGTGTCTGGGGGACCGCATGAGGTCCCGCTGGAGATCGCGGAGTACTACGAGGACGGGTTCGATTTTCGTCGTCGGAGCGGGACATTGACCGCAGAAGCGCAGTACCGCGGTGGGACGTCGTGGTTTAGCGTGGGTCCGTCGCCACCGCGGAAGTGGCGGCCCGGGCGTTACTTCGTGTACGTGTACGCAGGCGAGCGCAAGGTGGCGGAGGTGGAGTACGAGGTCACGCCCCGACCCTGACGTGCTTGGCGAACGCGTCAGCCCTGGGTGACCAACGGGGCCACGAAGTACGCGACGAGGACCAGGAAGATGGCGACCCCGATCAACGTTCTGGGCCTGAGCTCATGAAACATCGACTCTCTCCTTCCACGTGTGAGTGTTAGTACCGGCCCTCCTATCGCCGCCGGCGACGGCGCTTGAATGAGACTCCGCTCTCGTCGACCAGGATTCGCATCGCCCCGCGATCAAGCTCCACCTGGCTCGGTGGATCGTTGTCGTAGGCAAGGACCTTGAACGATCGCTGTGCGAGGCCGGGGCCTGGCGCGACCTGCCTGGCGCCTCGCGGCCTGGTCCTTTGGGTGCGGGTTCTTCCCGTGTCCATGTTCAGAACGACCCAGCTCATGCCCTGCTTCCACGTTACGAGATGAGGGTACCTTCGGCGTGTTGATGCGAGTTTCCTGGCCCTCTGCATGTCTGAGACGGCGCGGGCAGGCCTCGGCGCTTTCGGCGGCGGCTTCCTTGGCGCCCTCGTCGGCGGCGCGCTCCTTGGCGGCACCGTCTCTGGCGGCAATTCTTGCAAACCCTTCTTCGGAACCTCCGCCGGCGAAGGTGAGGGCTCGGTCTCCTTTACGGTCTCCGGTACGGTCTGCTCTTTCAGATAGGTCTCCACTACGGGATCCGGTACGTGGGTCTCCTTTGGGGGGGGAGGGGGGGGGGGTGGATACGATATGATCTCGGGTTCCACTACGGTCTCGGGATCCGGTACGGTCGATGGGGTCCCCTCCCGTTGCGGGCGCCGCTTTCGTCGCGGTCTTCTCTGTCTCGGGATCCCCTCCCGTTGCGGGCGCCGCTTTCGTCGCGGTCTCCACTACGGTCTCGGGATCCCCTCCCGTTGCGGGCGCCGCTTTCGTCGCGGTCTTCTCTCCCGTCTCGGGATCCCCTCCCGTCTCGGGATCCCCTCCCGTCTCGGGGTCCCCTCCCGTTGCGGGCGCCGCTTTCGTCGCGGTCTTCTCCCCCGTCTCGGGATCCACTCCCGTCTCGGGATCCCCTCCCGTCTCGGGATCCCCTCCCGTCGCGGGGTCCCCTCCCGTTGCGGGCGCCGCTTTCGTCGCGGTCTCCACTACGGTCTCGGGATCCCCTCCCGTCTCGGGATCCACTCCCGTCTCGGGATCCCCTCCCGTTGCGGGCGCCGCTTTCGTCGCGGTCTTCTCCCCCGTCTCGGGATCCCCTCCCGTCGCGTCCCCTCCCGTCTCGGGATCCCCTCCCGTCGCGGGGTCCCCTCCCGTTGCGGGCGCCGCTTTCGTCGCGGTCTCCACTACGGTCTCGGGATCCCCTCCCGTCGCGGGGTCCCCTCCCGTTGCGGGCGCCGCTTTCGTCGCGGTCTTCTCTCCCGTCTCGGGATCCACTCCCGTCTCGGGATCCCCTCCCGTTGCGGGGTCCCCTCCCGTCGCGATCTCCACTCCCGTCGCGGTCTTCTCTCCCGTCTCGGGATCCACTCCCGTCTCGGGATCCCCTCCCGTCGCGATCTTCTCTCCCGATGCCGGTTCAGGCTCCGGCGGCCCCTCCTCGCGCTCGTGGAGCCCTATGGCGTCGTGGCTCGACGCCGGCCAAGGTTTGGGCGCCGTTGGGGGTTCCGTGGATGCCGGTCCATGTTTCGGCTGCGCCGGAGCGAACTGCTCCGGCGGCCCCTCCTCGCGCTCGTGGAGCCCTATGGCGTCGTGGCTCGACGCCGGCCAAGGTTTGGGCGCCGTTGGGGGTTCCGTGGATGCCGGTCCATGTTTCGGCTGCGCCGGAGCGAACTGCTCCGGCGGCCCCTCCTCGCGCTCGTGGAGCCCTACGGCCGTTGTGGGCGCCACTTGGGGCATGACTGGCTCATCCTCCGAGCCTGAGAACGGATTGGCTACGACAACCCGTGGGAGCTGGGCGACCGTGGTTGCTGCAGTGATGTTGGCACTCGCACTCGGAACACTGGGTGCGGTCGGGGGCCTAGCATCCAGTAGCGAGGAGCTCAGCGCGCTACCTCCGCTGGCGCCGGGAGCTCTGGGCGCGATCACGGGCTTGGCGCTACCTCCTCCGGCGCCAGGGGATTTGGGCGTCGTGCCTTCGAAACGGCCGACGGACTTCAGCATAGACTGCGGTCCCTCGACGATCGACTTGAGATTGCGCATGGCCTTGCCCTGCATCTCGCGGAGCGATTGGAGGTACCTCTCGATCTCGACCATCCTGGGGGACCAGGCGTCCTTGTCCGGCGGGAACTTGGCCAGCGCCTTTTCGAATGCGAGTCGGCCATCGTAGAGAAGCCTGAAACTGCCGGTATTGAGGGCCGCAGTCTCGGTCTGGAGATCTCTGAGCTCGCGGGCTACCACCCGGTCGACGTTGCCCGCTGCGATCTCATCTTCTACCTTCTTAGCCCTTCTCTTAAGGCGCTTGAGAAGCTTGCTCACCTCATCGCCCACCCTGTCGATGTGCTTCATGGCAGCTACAGCCTGGTCTGTAGCCACCTTGAAGTTGCCGGTGCGGTTCAGCTTTTCTATGGCCCCGGCTGCCGTCTTCTCCGCTTGGGCCAAGCGTTGCGTAGCGTCGAGAGCGCCATGGGCCATTCGGCGGGTGGTGGAGACCAGATCGTCCGGCAGGGCCTTGAACTCGTCGATCAATCTGGGGTCGTCGAACGCCCCACCGTGTCTTTGGAGGAAGTTCTTTACTTCTTCGGCGTACTGTTTGGCCTGTACGCGCAACTCTTCCTGAGCCGTAAGCACCTTGCGTTGCGCCTGGGTGAGGTCGGGTCGCAGGGTGGAGGTCCCGTATTTGGCTTTGAAGGCGTCCTCGGCGTGTTCCGCCACGTCCTGCTCGCCAACGGCCTTGCCTAGCTTTCTCATCTTCTTGAACACGTCGTCGGCTGCGCTTGCCAACTGCGGGTCGACCTGCTTTAGGTTGGACTTGACTGCAACGACGGCATTCTCGGCTGCGCTTGCCAACTGCGAGTCTAGGTTGGACTTGGCTGCAACGACGGCATTCTCGGCCCTCGCAGTTCTGACTTTGGGGATGGTCGGAAGGAACTTGGCGGCTCCGCGGACTAGGCCCAAGGGGGCAAAGAAGAGCGAGTCGGCGGCGACTGAGATGAACCTCTCCGTCGGAGACATCTCGCCCCAGCGATGGACTGTTGCGGCGATGGGGGTTATGGAGAGAAGAACCTTGTCCAGGGTCGTCTCGGGTTTTTCCTTTGATATCAGCATATGCTCCCCAAGGAACTCGCCTACCTGCTTGCCAACAGCCGTACCGGCTATGTAGCCCGCGACCCCAGGCACGTCGAGTCGCGGGTCGGCGGGTGGGCCGGCCGGCATCCTCGACTGCGTGGGATCGACGATGTGGCGCTGGCTGAGGGGCCCTGCTGGAAGCGCGTCGAAGCCCTCGGCCAACTGGATGGAGCTGCGCGGGTCGGGCGGGCCACCCGGGACATGCTTCGTAGGTACCGGTTCAGGCTTCGGCTGCGCCGGAGCGAACTGCTCCGGCGGCCCCTCCTCGCGCTCGTGGAGCCCTACGGATTGCTCTGGCTTATCCTCCGGCCAAGGTTTGGGCGCCGTCGCGGTCTCCTCTCCCGGTGCCGGTTCAGGCTTCGGCTGCGAGACGGAGGTAGGCTTCGTAGGTACCGGTTCAGTCTTTGGCTGCGAGACGGAGGTAGGCGTAGGCGTAGGCGTGGGAGTAGGCGTGGGCGTGTCTGTAGGCGTAGGCGTGTCTGTAGGCGTAGGCGTAGGCTTCGGCTGCGAGACGGAGGTGGGCGTAGGCGTGTCTGTAGGCGTAGGCGTAGGCTTCGGCTGCGAGACGGAGGTGGGCGTAGGCGTGTCTGTAGGCGTAGGCGTGTCTGTAGGCGTAGGCGTAGGCGTAGGCGTAGGCGTGGGCGTAGGCGTGGGCGTGTCTGTAGGCGTGTCTGTGGGCGTAGGCGTGGGCGTGTCTGTAGGCGTGTCTGTAGGCGTAGGCGTGGGCGTGTCTGTAGGCGTAGGCGTAGGCGTGGGCGTGTCTGTAGGCGTAGGCGTGTCTGTAGGCGTGTCTGTAGGCGTAGGCGTAGGCTGCGAGACGGAGGTAGGCGTAGGCGTAGGCGTAGGCGTGTCTGTAGGCGTGTCTGTAGGCGTGGGCGTAGGCGTGGGCGTAGGCGTGGGAGTAGGCGTAGGCGTAGGCGTGTCTGTAGGCGTAGGCGTGTCTGTAGGCGTGTCTGTAGGCGTGGGCGTAGGCGTGGGAGTAGGCGTAGGCGTAGGCGTGTCTGTAGGCGTAGGCGTAGGCGTGGGAGTAGGCGTAGGCGTGGGAGTAGGCGTAGGCTTCGGCTGCGAGACGGAGGTAGGCTTCGAAGTAGTGGTCTTCGCCTGCGAGACGACGACATGCTTCGTGGATGCCGGTTCAGGCTTCGGCTCCGGCTGCTCCGGAGCGAACTGCTCCGGCGGCCCCTCCTCGTGCTCGTGGAGCCCTATGGCGTCGTGGCTCGACGCCGTGTGCCCGAACTGCCCGCATATCTTGCACCTCTTCTTGGATCGCTTCTGTGCCATGGCTCAGCTCCTCTCATTTGAGAACACTTGGTTGATGGTGCGCAGCTCATGAACCCAGCCCGATCAATCTGAGCGGGTTGAGCGCTCTGGCGGCGTTGATGAACTGACTGACGGCATTGAGCAGCACCGGGAGCACACCGGTGAAGAATCCGTAGGTCGCGGCGCCGGTGAAGACGAGGACGGTGAGCCAGCGGACGACTTGCATGTTTCCGGAGAACCACTCGTAGTCCCAGGTCAGCAGACGTCCGACGGCGCCTATGTACCCGAGATTGGGCACGGGGATCGGGATGAAGATGACCGTCTTCATCTCGATGACCGAGAGCGTCAGCACCGTCGACAGGTCCGACTGGTTGCCTATGGCGAGGTTCAAGAGTCCCTGGACGAAGGACATGAGGAGCCAGCCGAACATCAGGACGGAGACGAACTTGACGGTCACGACATCACCTCATGAACTTGACGGGTCCGATCGCCGCGAAGTAGCCGAGGCCTACGAAGACGACGAAGGCGAGCGGTACGCCGAGGATGTAGGCCAGAACGAAGTAGACGAGGCCGCCTGCGACGGCCGCCCACAGCATCGAGCGGAGTCTGCTCTGCAGGACCTTGCCCGAGACGACGGCGGCGACGACCGTCGACAGGATCATCCAGAAGGCGTGGGCCGGCAGGGCGCTGCTGTTGACCAGCTCCCTGTACGGGTCCATGAAGGGCGATGAGATGATGCCGCCCGCCTGCGGCGTCACGAATACCGCGAGCGGTGGATTGGGGGCGACGGCGGCGACCGGCTGGTCGGGCAGGGACGGCAGGGCCTCTGGCTGGACCTCGAGCCCGTTGACCGTGATAGTCAGATCGCCGGGGTCCGAGGTGATGTAGTAGGTCCCGTCATTGTCGGCCGCAGACCGGTCGTCGACGGTGCCGCGCCACTCCCAGCTGTTGGAGGCGGAGCCTACCTGGGTAGGCTCTATGTCGCCGCCCGCGAGCTTCAGGTCGAGGGCGTAGGTGGGTGCGGTGCTCGAGGTGTGGCCGATGCGTACCCCCCCGACGCCGCCGGTGACGCCGTTGCCTATCTTGACCGGGTAGTTGCTGTTGTCGAGCGTCCCCGACTGTGAAGCGGAATCCCGCTCCACTCCATCGACGTAGAGCTTGAGGTCCGGGCTGTCGTAGGTGAGCTTGAGGTCGTATGGTTGGCCGGCCGACATGGGCGAGTAGGTAGCCTCCGTCCTAGCCGCGTAGTCGACCTCGACGTAGACCTGTGTCGTGCGAGGATGAGAATCAAGCGTTAGTTCTATCTGGAGGTTCCGGAAGTCCGCCGCCGTCCAGCTTCCGCCGCCGGGACGGCTCGTCGAAAAGGTGGAGTTGTATCTGGTGTAAGAGCTTGCTGGAGTAATGAGGGTTCCTTGGGCCAGGTTGGTGCCGAGCACGAGGCCCACCCCTGCAAGGGCGTTGGAGCCTCCCTTCGTAACGTGAAACGCTCGAACGGCCACTATCGGAACTGCGGCCGGTACGCGGTTTCTCAGAGCGTAGCGGTCAGAGACTGGGGAATAAACAAAGTTGGTTATGTAGGTGGTGTCGCTGTCGTGAACGGCCTCGTCCACACACTGGTAGTTGGTAGTGCACCCGCTCGTCCACAGATTGGTAGTCTGAGTCGCGCTGTTCGGTCTCAGCGTCGCCGTCGCACAGCACTTATAGACTGCACCCACGGCCTCGTCGCCGTTTCGAACGAACAGCTCGTAGGCCCTGTACTTGCCGACGATGGTGGCCGTAGAGGCCGTATCCGGGAGGGAATGGAGCATCACCGTCGCCTCGAGGGTCAGGTCGTCGGTGATGTCGAGACTCGAGTCGTCCGAGACCTCGATCCGGTCGGAGCTCCCGTCGAGCGGAAAGAGCGCCGGGACTGCGGGTCCGTCCATGAAGGCCTTGACGTCGACCGTCGTGTTGGCGGGCACGTCGGCGAACCAGAACCAGGTCGAGGCGGCCGAGCTGTCCATGTCCTGGGCGAATCCGCCGGCGCGGTTGTGGGCCGAGTCGGTGAACAGGACGTCGAGACCGGTGGAGGACGCGTAGCCTCCGCTGACGAGGGCGTTGGTGTTCATCGCGACCGGGACCGGACCGGTCCAGGGGGTGCTCGACTCGTTCTCGATGTTGACCGTGAGGCTGTACGTATATGCGGTCGGGTCGTATGCCGACTGGGCCGTGGCTATACCCACCGCGGCTGCGACGGCTCCGAGTACGAGCGTTACGGCGACGATCAGCCTCACGGTGTGGTATTCCCTCCGCCTAGCTCGGCCAGAACCGGTTGACGATGGTTGCGAACGAGACCGTGCATGCGAGGACGAGGATGCCGATGGCGGCCATGAAGGGGGGCACTCCGATCATGCCCCCCATCAAGATGACCTGGAACGGGTAGAGGAGCAGGGCTTGACTATCCCCGCGGCTGTAGGCGATGGCGGCGTACATGCAGACGGCCATGGCTGCGACGAGCCCGATGCCCATCGCCAGGAACGGGATCCCGAAGCTGTTGCCCAGGTTCGCCAGGTCGATCGAAAACGCAGAGTCGGAGCCGTCGACCGTGAGGGCCGTTGGGTCCGGGATGGTCGAGGTGGTGTGAGTGAAATCGCCCGTTGCCGGGCCTTGGGAGATCTCGAATGCGCCGGAGGCGATGAAGGCGATGTGGGGGAAGGCCGCGTCCACCTTGGCGCGGCCGGCGATCGTGATGCCGCTCGGCGATACGTACTCTTGGGAAGCTATGTCGGGATCGTCGGCCTCGAGGGCGAGCACGACGTCCTTGATGTCGTCCGCGAGCTCGTCCGCCGTCGCCGGCAGATCTGAGGTCGCGTTCCAGTCGGGATCGTTCGCGGGCGTGTCGCAGTGGCTCTGGGGCGGGTCGAACAGCGTCGGACTGCCGTGGATGCACAGCTGCACGTCAGAATCTCCCCAGGGGACTTCGGCGTTGGCGGCGTTGGGGCCCCAGTAGAAGGCGACGAGGCCGTATCCGGTGGCCGGTGGGTGGGACTGCCCCAGGACGTTTGAGCCGTCCTGTACCTTCAAGATGGCCCCGCCGGGACCGTATGCCTTCTCGTCGTCGCCGGGCTGCTCCGTGAGAGCGTAGCGGCCCAGGACCAGCCGGTCGTTGAGCGCGAGGACGTGCCTGTAGGCATGCACCTCGCGGACAGCTACGGTCGTCCAGCCGTGCGACGCCGCCGCGCTGCCGATATCTGCGAGCCACCACGTAGCCGCGATGAGAGCGACGAGGAGGCCGGCCCTAGCTCGTTCTCTAGCTCGTTGTCGCATCCCAGAAGAAACTCCGATAGCTGGCCGAACACTCCGGACCGCTCGGCCAATATGTACAGAGCCAGCTGCTGGGAGGGCGTGAGGGTCCTCATTCCACGTCTCACCTCGCAGAGGTGGTGGTACTCCATCCCCAGCTCCCTTGCCAGGCCGCTCCAGCTGCAGCCCAGCGAGTCGCGGACCCAGACGAGGGCGTCCGGCATCCGGCGGCGAAGCTCTGAGTTCTCCGGCTTGGTGTCCAGGACTGCTCTCATGGCTCACTCCCCTAAGTATGACAGGGCTCCGGTTTGTTGGGTATATACCAGATCCGGCATATGCCGGATCTGGTATATGCCGGGTCCGGTATACATCGATATCTTACCAGGGTGCTAAGGTAGCCTCGCTGGGTTCTCCAGGCGACATGTCGCTGCTTAGAGCGGACACTCTCCTGGCCGACAACCAAATCCCCACACTTCGGAGGCATTCGGAAATGGTAAACATCCAAGGACCGTCGTCCAAGATACTCGGGGCGATCCTGGCGATCGTCTTCATCTCGCTGGGGCTGGATCTGATCCGAGTCCCATTCGTCGACATCGTCACCGAGCCGTATACGCAGACGACGAGCGTGACCTCCGATGCCAATGGGGCCGCAACGGTGTCGCTGGCCCAGAGGCATTTCTTCACCGACACCGAGTCGCTGAGTGTCGTCGGAGCAACCAGCGGCGACGTGACGGCCAATACGACCGTGGGGGCCAACCGCAAGACGCTCTCGATTACCGAATTTCCCGCCTCCACGACCCAGGACGTCACCGTGAGCAGCCTACAGGACAAGGGAGGGACGATCGACCCTCTGTGGAAAGCGCTCCCCTTCTTCATGTTGATGGGGGTCATAGCCGCCATCATCGGGCTCTCCGTCGCGGGCGGCGCCAGCCTTGGCGGCTCCGACCTCCACACGCGGATCCTGACCGGAGTGATCGTGCTCGTGATCGGCGGCATCCTGACCAGCGTGCAGGGCTCGTTCGTCGAGGCTACTCGTTCCTCCTACTCCAACGCTCCCGACTTCGTCGGCATCACCCTCGGGCTTCCACTGCTGGACCTGGCCTACGTCCTGGTGCTGTTGGGCCTTACCTTCGGCATGTTCGGCGGCGGTAAGCTGGTCGGTCGAGTCCGCAAGCAGGGCAAGCAGAGCAGGCAGGAAGCCGGTGCGTTCTAATCGAGCGCACCGAGAGCTAGACCGATGCCCACGCCCAAGACGCTCCTCGGGTACGTCCTCCATGGCAACCGCGCCCTAGAGGAGCGCACCCTGCGGGCCGAGGGCCGCGTGCTGATCGATGAGCCCGACGAGCAGGGGATGCCCCGCGCGTGGCCCATATCCCCAAACCCCCGCCAGGTCGTCCGGCGCACACCGAAGGGGGCCGAGACGAGACCGTATGTCATACTCTCGTCCCTGAGGCTTGGGCACCCCGCTCTGCCCGGCAGGGAGGCTCTGGACCCCACAGAGCAGCTGCTCTCCCTGGCGATGGACGAGCAGGTCGCCATGGCCGCCACCGCCAAGCAGCCGGCGAGCAAGGCCGAGAACGTACTGCTCCTCTCCGTGGTCCTCGCGGCGCTGGTCTCCCTGCTCTGTCTGATCGTCATCTTGACCATGCTGCCCCGCGTCGGCCACGCGGTCATCTCGTGGTTCTAGGCTCACTTCCAGATGTCATATCTGACGATATATCTGGCCTCCGCCGCCATCTTCGCCATCGTCTTCGTGGGCTACTCGGTTCGCGAGTACCGCGCCCGCGGCCTCGTGGGGATGCCCGAGTGGGCGCTTCCCTTGGTCACCTGGCTCTTCAGGGCTCTCAGATTCAGGAGCCCCGACGCCGGAGTACCTCTCGAGATGCTCGATTGGGTCGGGTCGGGGCCTGCGGCCATGGCGCCTCGAAAGCTCCGGTGCATCGCCATCAACCCGGAATGGGCCAAGGACGTTGAAACCTACTTTGCGTCGGCCGAGCCCATCGTCGACAACGTGTCGATGGCGTTCGGACCCGACGAGGCCGTCCTCCTCGGCCAGATCGAAGGCCTCGACGGCTTCGACGACTGCCCGAACGTCCGCGGCATGATCGAGCTCCCTGGAAGGGACGACAGCGGAAAGACCGTCTGGGAGTGGGAAGACCTCCCGGACGGCTCCTGGGTCTTCATTCCTCCGGCCAGGATCCACGCCTTCGCCGCCGCCGCCGGCGCCGATACCGAGCTTCCGAGCGCCAAGGACCTCGTCGACTCCGTCATGACGCTCGACTGGAGCTCCTTCGACATGTCGTCCATGTCTCCTCCCGAGTTCGGCGGGGACCTTCAGCTCAAGGAGTACCGCCGGCAGATGCGCCCGCCCAGGCTCGGCGAGCTCGTCCGTCAGCTCCAGACCTACATCCTGCTGGCCACCGGCGGGGTGCTCTTGGCCGTGGTACTGGCATTCATCGCCGCACTCGACAGTGGAGGCTCAGCGTCGTGAACAAGCTCGACGGTCTGGACGTCGACGACGCCGGGGGACAGCTGCTCGCCAACGAGCCAGCCGTCGCAAAGCGCTTCCTCGAGGCGCCCGAGGTCCTGGCCGAGTACCTCATACGCACCGGCAGCTCAGCGACCCTCGCCGACATCCTCGACTGGCAGCGCACCCTGCAGATCGGACTCAAGTACCGGAACAGAACCCTCGTGGCCAACGCCGTCCAGTGGTTCCTCGCCACTCGCGGCGCCGACGGCGAGGCCAACCACATCGCCATGTCGACCGCCGTCGGACAGCTCCACGAGCTCGCCTTCCACAAGCCGACCGGCCGAAGCGTCCGCAACCTCCTCAGGAAGAAGGCCGACAAAGACGCCGGTCCCGCACCGTCGGTCAACGGCACTCGGTAAGCTCGATCGCAGGGAGGAGAACCATGACGTGTGAGAGTCCCCAAGCGAGCGGTGCGGCATCGAGCCCAGCTGAAGCCCACGCCGGAGCCGCGGGAGGAAGCCGGGAGGCGGCGGATACGGCGCGGCGCACGTGGCTGCTCCGCGGCGGACACCTCTACTCGCCCCTTATGGAGACGATGTGGGAGCCCGGTACGCCGCTCAGGGCGCAGCATAAGCGGATGTGGTTTGGGTTAGCCCTCGGGGTGGCGGCATTTCCCCTGTTTGCCGTCGCGGACGATCTGGAGTCGATCGCGGAGCGCTTCCCTGGGCAGTACGACTATGAGTCTGCCGGACTCGACGGGGCTCGCAAGGGCTATGGGCTGGCGTCGGCCAGCGATTGATGGGACCCAGCCTCAAGCTGAAGCCTCAGCCGCGTCTGTCCTACTACCGCTTCGGGGAGCGGCGACGCCCCGAACCCCTGGATACCTTCGGTGTCGACGCCATCGTGGGACCCAAGGGCTCCGGCAAGACTCTCCTGGCGGTCCACCGAGCTCGCCGCTACGCCATGGGCCTGGTCAAGCGCCCCGACGGCGGCTGCGTCTGCGGCGGCGAGGACTGCCCCAACACCGAATGGAAGGTCTACACCAACCTCGAGAGCACCTGGAAGGGCCACCCTAAGGCCCGCGACTTCAAGGATGGCTGGGCCGACCCAATCGACGTCGCAACACAGGTCCTGGACCAGCCGGGCGAATCCCACGTCGTCCTGCTGCTCGACGAGGGGTACCAGTACGCCGACGCCAGACGCTCGACGACCAACGCCGCTATCGAGATCACCGACGAGATCACCCAGAGCCGCAAGGCCAGGGTATTGACCCTCATTACCGGTGTCTCCTTCGATTGGCTCGACAAGAGGATCCGCGCCCAGGTTCGACAGGTCTACAACTGCTGGACTCCCAACCGCGGACGTACCGTCTACGCGGCCGTCAGCCTCATCTCGACCGGACACCTGCCCCCATGGGAACGGGCCCGCCGGCCCTCGAAGACCATGCGTTGGGACACCTCGGCATCGAGGCGCTACTACAACACCTACGAGCGAATCGATGCCAGGGACGAGGTCAGAGCCGCCATGAAGGAGTCTACCATCCTCATCCCCGACCAGACCGGCGAGCTCAACCTCTACAGGATTAGCGAGCTCGTCGACATGATAGTGTTCGACAAGGCCGCCCAGGGCGTGCACGAGCTCGACCCCGACCAGCTCGCCCGCGAACTCGAGCAGAGGCAGATCCCTGTCTCACCCGCCCAGGTCGTCAGGCTGCTCGCCGCCGCAGGGTTTCCCAAGACACCGGCAGGCACCTTCCTCATTCGCACCAGCCAGCCCATACAGGACCTGACCGAATGAGCTCCTTCCCCTCGCTGCTGACCATAGCCGTCGACCTGGCCGTGTTCTTCACAGCCATCCACGTCTACGACCAGATCGTCGATCACAGCCGCCTGGCCGCAACGGCGATCGGCCTCATTGGCATCGCCTTCCTGGGCATGATGCTGGGCGACATCCTAGACTGGATTAGAGGCAGGCTCTGAGGTAAGTCCCTTGAGGGCGAGGGGACATAGCTAAGTGGTCCGGAAGCCACGTCTCGAAACCTGCTTGCCGTCGTGGTAGTACCGGCGTCACCTTCTCACCCACCCGTCTACGAAGGGCCGGAAGGGAGACGGGGTGACACCTGGCCCGCGTTTGCTGACACCTGCCTGACACCTGGCTAAGCTTTAGTGTCAGGTAGGTGTCAGGTAGGTGTCAGCGGCCTAAAGCAGTCTACAAAGGGGCAAACAGGGCTTTTCTCCTTATGCTGACACCTAACACCCATTCTCAAGAGCTGTAGAAATGCAAAACGGGCATTAGGCGGAAACGAATATCGCGATGCCCGAGGCCGCCTCAGGGAGAGGAGTAGTTGCATGGTCTTGGACGCCCTGGGCTTCGATGGCGGCCTCACCTAGAGACCCGCGTTTGGCTGTTGAACACGCCGCCCCCACTCGGATCAAGGAGGCCGTCAAATCGTGGTGGGAAGCAACCTATCAAGGCTTCCCCTTGCCAAGCCTGCAGCAGTTCAACGACACCGTGTCGTTCATGGTGATGCAGAACGTCCTACAGGACGCGGTGGAGGTGAAGCTGTAAGCCGCGTCGTCGTTGCCGACAAATGTCGGCAACCTGTCGGCATTCCGCATGGATAGGTGCGGCTTTAGCTACGAATATAGGGGGTAAGTGCCGAAGGTCGGATTCGAACCGACACGGGGTTTAATCCCCAACGGTTTTTGAGACCGCCGCGTCTACCATTCCGCCACTTCGGCGCATGTCCGGCCGCGTCCAGCGGGAGCCGGAACGAGGCCACCTCCAGCCATTATCCCGAAACCCGCCCGCACTGGTCAACACAGCGACGCGGGCGGTCTGACCGTACCCCAAACCCTGTACCCCGTACCCTCTCTCCTACATCTCCATCCGCTTCTCGCCGGACAGGTACGCCCCCGGCTCCTTCGAAAAGGCGGTCCGGCAACCGGGCCCGCAGAAGTAGTACGTCGCCCCATCGTGGTCAAACGTGCCGCCCGGCGGCTTCTCCATGTCGACTTCCATGTGGCACACGGGGTCCGTCGCCTTCGGGCCGCTCTTGCTAAACAACGGTATTCGCATGGTCGCCTCCTGAGACGTAGTCCGTAAAACGTAACGCGTAAAACGTGAACCGAGTGCCTTTTTACGTTTCACGTTTTACGTTTTGGCTTTGAACTTCTTGAGCCGCAACGAGTTACTGATGACGGTCACCGAACTGACGGCCATTGCTCCGGCCGCCAGGATCGGGTTCAGAAAACCGAACTCTCCGAAGACCGGCTCCGCCCATCCGGGCACGCCTCCGCCGGAGAACACCGGATACAGCACTCCTGCCGCCACCGGAATCAGCGCGACGTTGTAAGCGAAGGCCCAGAACAGGTTTTGCCTTATCGTCCGCATCGTGGCCTTGCTCAGCTCGATGGCCGTCGAGACGGCGCGGACGTCGCCTTTGACCAGCGTGACGTCGGCAGCTTCCATCGCGACGTCGGTCCCTGTCCCCATCGCGATGCCGACGTCGGCCTGGGCGAGGGCCGGCGAGTCGTTGATCCCGTCGCCGACCATCGCTACGGCCCGGCCTTCTTTCTGGATGGCCTTCACCTGAGCGGCCTTGTCGCCGGGCAGTACGTTGGCGACTAGTCGCTCGATACCAAGCTCGTCGGCGACAGCCTGGGCGGTAGCGTGGTCGTCGCCCGTGAGCATCACAACCTCGAGCCCCTGTCGGTGCAGCGCGTCGACGGCCTCTTTCGCGCCAGGTTTGACGGCGTCGGCGACCGCGATAACGCCTTTGACATCTCCGTCCACCGCCACGAACGCGGTCGTCCTCCCTCGCTCCGCAAGCTCGGAGGCCCGGCGGTCCAGACCGTTGACATGAACGCTACGCAGCCGCATGAACGCTAGGTTTCCGACGACCACGTCGGCGCCGTCGACGGTGGCCTCGATGCCGTGGCCGGGGACGGCATTGAAGTCGCGGGCCACGTCGAGGTTCAGGCCTCGCTCCCGCGCTGATGTCACGACGGCTTCACCCAGCGGGTGCTCGGACGGGCGCTCCGCCGAGGCGGCGATACGTAATAGCTCGTCTTCCGGCATGCTGGGCGCCACGACGTCCGTGACGGCTGGCCGGCCGGCCGTGAGCGTCCCCGTCTTGTCCAGCACGACGGTCTGGATGCGGTGCGCTCCCTCCAGGGCCTCGGCGCTCCGGATCAGAATACCGTTCTCTGCGCCCTTACCGGTCCCGACCATTATCGCTGTTGGAGTCGCCAAGCCCATGGCGCAAGGGCAAGCAATGATCAGCACAGCCACCGATGTCAGCATCGCGTAGACGTATGAGGGCGTCGGACCCAGGAAGAGCCAGATAACGAACACGACAGCAGCGACGCCGATGACCGTCGGGACGAAATAGCTGGCGACGACGTCCGCCAGGCGCTGGATCGGGGCTTTGGATCCCTGCGCCTGCTCGACCAGCCGTATGATCTGCTGTAACGCCGTGTCCTGTCCAACCTTGGTGGCGCGGAAGGTGATGCTGCCGCTCCCGTTGACCGTGCCCCCGAACACGTCGTCCCCCCTCGCCTTCGCAACCGGCGACGACTCCCCTGTCAGCATGGACTCGTCGATCCACGACGTGCCGTCCACCACCTCGCCGTCTAGGGCGACCTTCTCGCCGGGTCGAGTCATTATCAAGTCCCCGACGGCCACGTCGTCGATGGGCACGTCCACCTCGCTGTCTTCCCGCACGACCCGAGCCGTCGGTGGCTGTAGCGCCATCAGCGCCTTGATCGCCCCGGCCGCCCGTCTCTTGGCGCGGGCCTCCAGGTACCGGCCGAGCAACACCAGGCCGATGATGGCCGTCGACGTGTCGAAGTAGGTCTCGACTTCGTAGCCGGCGAAGAGCGACGTATCGCGGAATAACGTCACCGCCACGCTATAGGCGAACGCCACGGACGTACCCACCGCGATCAGCGTGTTCATGTTGCTGGTGCCGTGCTTGAGAGCGCCCCAGGCCGCGATGTAGAACTGCCTGCCGGCCCAGAACTGGACCGGTGCCGCGAGGGCTAGGAAGAGGAAATCGGCCCTGAACGGGAGGGCCGTTCTGAACGACGACACAGCCATGCCTGCCATGATCGCCGCGGCGACTGCAAGGCTGAACACAAACTTGCGCTTCAGTGTGGTCAACTGTCGCGCGGTGGCCTGCTCGTTGGCCTCGTCGCTCGCCGCGCCGACGACGGAGTAGCCTGCGTCCTCCACGGCGTGGCGTAGGTCGGCCATGGCGACGCCCGACCCGATCTCGACGGTCGCCCGCTCGGTGGCCAGGTTGACGTTGGCGCTCACCACGCCTTCAACGCCGTCGAGCGCCTTGCCGACATGGCCAACACACGACGCGCACGTCATCCCGCCGATAGTCAGCGTGAGCCGCTGAGGCTCTTGTGCGGCCTCGGTGGGGGCTTCTTTCGTCGCGGTCGCCATGTCGTTACCTCTTGATCGCTACCTCTTGTCAGACAGCGCGTAGAGCTCCACCAGCTCACCCAGTACCTGGTCCTCGCGCCCTTCCTTCACGCCGTCGATTACGCAGGAGTGCAGGTGCCCCTCCAGCAGCCTGGCCTCGAGCTTCTGGATGGCCCTCTTTACGGCAAACGTCTGCTTTAGGACGTCGACGCAGTACTGGTCTTCCTCAACCATGCGTTTGATCCCTGACAAGTGCCCCTCGATGTAGGCGAGGCGCTTCAGAGCGTCCTGCTTCGCCTCGGGAAGCTCGCCGTGCTCGTGCTCTTTGTGGTCGTGGGCTACAGTCGCCATGCTTTCACCTTTTGTTTGGCAAACCCCCACCCAGGGGGTATGGGTTTAGAATACCACCTTCGCCGTCTTCGGTCAATGATCGACGGCAGCCGCGCGACGTGTTCCCGTGGGGATCTCGTTCCCACTATACGAAGGCGGGTCTCAGACCCGCCCCTACCAGAGGACGACGCAGTGTTCGGCGTAGGGGCAGGTCTCAGACCTGCCCTCATCTGCGACACGCGGGGTCGCAGACCACTACGTCGGATGTGAATGGTAGAAAACAGGCGTGTCGAAGGGGCTTCGTCTCGTAGGGGCGCATTGCAATGCGCCCGCATCCTGGCGGGAATCACGACGCGTGCAAATCTCAAGGTCCACCCGGTGGATCAATAATCGCGCGCAACGCCAGAACGAATGTGCTATAATGAAGCCAAGATGCTACATCCAGGCCTGGCCGATCACCCCGTCATTCCGGCGCAAGCCGGAATCCAGAAGACCCGATACGCCGGCCACATGTTACAGACGCAAGCGTCCACCGGGAACTGCATAGCTGCTGCGCTACGAAATGCAACAGGATGCAACACGAGGAAAAAACGCGCGGACTGAGATGCAGTTCCTGGAGAACCCCATCGACCAATTTCGGTAAGGACGCACCTATGTGTGCGCCCGCGACACCACCGCAGGCAGGCACACAGGCCTGCCCCTACCGCAGGCCGAGGAAACAAAACGCGACAGCTCGTCTACACCTCCGCCCGGTCCGTGATCTCCACTGTCGCAGGCGTGTTCGTGCCGAAGACCAGGTCCTTGGCCCGGTCGTCGGCCCCGACGCAGACGATGTAGTAACGGTCCGCGCTCTCCTGGACCGGCAGGATGACCTGCTCCTGCTCCATCGGCGAGAGGTCGTAGAGCCACTTTCAAGCCACACGCACCTTGTCCGGAACGTTGAACTTGTTGACGAGCTGGCGCGCCGGCTTTTTGGCATGGGCGTGAATGAAGGCCTTCGCCGCGCTCTTGGAGAACCCGTCCGCCGCGATGGGCCTTGCGTGGGCCGGGGCAGCCATGATTAGCGTCGCCTCACGCGGCTTGTCGTCCAGCTCTCCGGCCAGGTTGCCGATGTAGCTGCCGCCGGCCGTCATCGTCGAGTACGCGATCGTGCGCAGCAGCGCCTCGCCGGTGTTGTTGCCCTGGTCGCCGACGTCGGTCTCGTACGACGAGCTGAATATGGTTATCGTACTGGAGTCCTTAGGGAAACCCTGCTCCACGTGGAAGGGCTCCCAGGGGCTGTCCTCCTCGTTCTCGGCCACTAGCTGCGGGAATTTCCGGGTGGTGCCGATCGTGTCCATGTCCAGGTGGCCTGGGTACCAGTGGCCCACGTTCTTGAGGGTGAGTATCAAGCCTCTACCGATCACGATGTTCACACGCGACTGCCGCCCGGGGCCGAGAGCGGCGCGCTTGGAGTTGATTCCCAGCTCGCCGGCGATGGGCCCGTTGACGACGAATAGCGGGCCGTTGGCGCTCGTCGACATAAGGAAACCACGCGCGTCGAAAGGGTCGAGCTGCGAGATAGCCTTGGCGCCGGCAATGATGACCGGGAGGTGCTCGGGGCGGCATCCGGCCATCACGGCGTTGGCCGCGATCTTCCTGACCGAGGCATAGCCGGTGCCCGGCGGCAGCATGCACACGACGTCATCGGCGTCGAGGGTCGTACCCCTGAGCATCGCCTCGACGCGCTCCCGGGTGGGTGGGATCAGCGGGAAGCCGTCGCCCCAGTCGCGGTCAAGGAACTCTTCGTTGAACGCGTCCAGAGCCGAGAACTGGTCTTCGCCTTCGAAGGTCTCGACGCCCGATCCGTTTTTCGATGGCTTCGCCGATTCGAGCGCGTAGCCGTCGCCTTGAGTAGTCAGGAGCCTGATAACCTCGTCTACTGCCGGATCGGTCTGCTCGACGGCCTGCTCAGGCGTGATGTTGTTGTATACACGAGGTACGACCGTGTAGGGGACCGACGCCATGCCGAACGCCTTTGCGCTGGCTGCGGCGTCGTTTTGGAACCCGTCGGAGAGGATCGTAGCGGTGGGGATGCCGACCTTCTCCAACTCGACCATGTCGTGGACCATCCACGACGTGCACGACCCTCAATCCGCCGTGCAGCCGATGGCGACCTCGACCTCCGCTTTCGCGCGGTCCAGCACTGGAGCCGGGGTAGGAAGCGCGCCGCTGTAGAACTTGAGCTCGACACCGGGGACCTTGCTCTGGATCAGCTCTCCGGCCCGCTTCAGCGCTACGTCTCCGTTGGCCTTGCCGTTCCAGACGAGGCCGATGGTCTTGCCCTCGAGACTCTCCGGGCGGGGCGCCATCGGGCTGGCATTCACCTCTCCCAGTACGGCGGCGACAGGATTCAGCACTTCGAGCTTGTACATGGCTACTCTCCTCGGTTAACGATCATTACCTCTGACTTGATGGCCGCATTATATAGCTGCAGTATGTCATTTCTGATACCGGCCCGGCTGGGCCAGTTCCTTGATGCGGTCTGGGAGGTCTCGTAATAGAGCTCTCCAGTCCGGCGCTACGGAAAGCTGGTCGCGGATCACCTTGGTGCTGGCGATGTAATCGTGGACGCACCTCCGGTTTCTCGCGAAGATGAACAGGTTGTCGACGGCAATGTAGCCCGGAATGACCCACAAGAACTCGGCTACCAACGTCCGTAGCAGGACATTCGTCGTCACGCCTCCATTCTTGTCGTCGTCATCCCGGACGATCCGGAGCTTGAAGAGCCGCTTGCCGATGGTCTGTCCCCGCGTTGCCAGGAGCCAGAGCTGAAAGGGTATCGTGAAGCCCGCGAACATGATGATAACCGTGGGAACGACGTCGCCTCCAGGTATCCTCGGGGCGAGACTCATGGCCGCCACGATACTGTAGATGGAAAATGGGAAGTCGACCACCCGAGCCAGCAAGCGAGACAAACGACTGGCTGGGCGCATCCCTCCCCCAGGAACGTACGTGGCGAGGCCACCGAGATACATGCCGCACCGTATGCACTGGCGGGCGTCCGGCGGGTTCTCGGTCATGCACCGGTAGCACTCGACTAAGGTCTCTTCCGACGTTGACCGGCTCAACCTGTCCACCTACAATGTCGGCCGCCGCCGGAGAAGGGGCAGGAGACAAGGACGAGCCCATGGCCGAGCTTCATCTGACGCCGACAGCGGTCCAAGCACAGCTTCGCAAGAACGGCGTGACTCACGTGATATGGCTCCCGGACACGGAGAGCAACTTCATGTACCAGCTGCTGTCGTCGGACCCCACCATCGACATAGTGCCCATTTGCAGAGAGGCCGAGAGTATGGCGATCGCCGCCGGCCTCTGGGTCGGAGGCAAACGCCCACTCGTCATGATCCAGAATACCGGGTTCTTCGAGTCCGGTGATTCGGTCAGGGGGCTGGCCGTCGACATCAACTTCCCCCTCGTCATGATGGTCGGCTACAGAGGTTGGACTCGTCGCGGTGTCACCCGCGACTCGGCCGCACGGATCACCGAGCCGACGCTCCACGCCTGGGGCCTCAACTACTACCTGATCGAGTCCGACCAGGACGTCGACAGGGTTTCCATCGCCTTCGAGGAGGCCGAGGCGGGGCAGCGGCCGGTCGCCTGCCTGATCGGCGCCGAGTATAGCTAGCCTGCTTTCGACGCCGCCCCGCTCAGCGCGGGTCGGTCGGGACTCCGGCGGACTCTGCCTCGATAGCTAACACCTTCGCCAGCCGGCGTTTATGTCGTTCTTCGCCGCTGAACTCGGCGGAGGCGAAGGCTCGGACGACCTCCTTCGCCAGCTCCTCGCCGACGATGCGCGCGCCCAGACAGAGGACGTTCATGTCGTCGTGCTCGACGCCCTGCCGCGCCGAGTAAGTGTCGTGGCAGACAGCGGCCCGCACGCCCTTCACCTTGTTCGCAGCGATGGAGGCCCCGACCCCGCTCCCGCATACAACGACCCCGCGTTCCGCCTCCCCAGATGCGACCAGGTCCGCCACGGCCCGAGCGAAATCGGGGTAGTCGTCAGCGGGGTCAAGAGTATGCGCGCCGGCATCAACGACGTCGTGGCCGAGAGCCTCCAGCGGCCCGATCAAAGGCCCCTTCAGATCGTATCCGGCGTGGTCGGCGCCGATTGCGATGCGCAAGCTTCCATTCCTATGCGTAAAGGTATCCACGCCAGATTACCATAGCCGGATTCACCCTGCCGAGTGATAGAATCGCCCGATGTACGAGTCCTCACCCAACGCTCCGCCTACCTTCGAGGTCACTAGGCGCTACGCCGCGAGCAAACGCAAGCTCCTCGCGCTCTTGGACGACCCGAGCTTCGAGACGTACGACCACACGGTCTCCATAGCCCCGAAGTCACTGGCGGAAGACCGCCTCCCGAAGGCCGATGGTGGCGAATCTCATGTTGTCCGTAGTGCTGTGCAGGAAGTCGTGCGCAAAGTGGGGCGGCCCGACACCGGCGTCGTTCTTTTCGTTGGAGAAGACCGCGCGCTGGCCGTCGTGCCGCCGTTTCCGGTCGACGTCGATCATGTGTCCCAGGGGACCGACGCAAGCGCCTTAACGGCTGTCCTCGACCGTAGGCTCGTCGTGGGAGTAGTGTTGCTAAGGCTTGGGCGCTACGCGGTCGGCGTTGTGAACGGTGACAAGCTGGTGGCCTCCAAGACCGGCTCTCGGTACGTCAAGAACAGGCATCGGGCGGGCGGGTCGTCCCAACACCGGTTCGAGCGTAGCCGCGAACGCCTGGTCCGAGAGCTTTTCGATGCTGCGTGCAAGATCGCCGGCGACGTCTTCGGTCAGGTCGACGGAAAGCTCGACTACTTGCTGGCTGGTGGCGAACGCCACACCCTAGATGCCTTCATCAAGCGGTGCGACCTGATGCAGCGCCACTCAACGATTACGCTGAGTCGCACACTGGACGTGGTGCGGCCGGGCCAGGCGGCGCTGGAGCGCATTCACAACGAAGTGTGGAAGAGCCGCGTCATCGAGCTTGAGCGGGTTCCGACGTAGTGGCGCACCTGGGTGTGCGCCCTGCTTTTGCCCCACGACCGCCACAATAGCCGTCAGCACTGATCCTAGTGGGCCCGCCGACTGACCTCCGCTACCTCAGCTTCCAATGCCTGATCGAAATGGTCCGGAAACATCGGGGCCATCAACGCCCCCTGTGCGTCCGGCGTCTCCGGAATGTCTTCTGAGCCCATTACCGCATTCCAGACATCCTCCCACTCATGAACATGCCTTTTGTAGTCATCACAGGCGGACTGGAACTCATCCAGCATGATATGGCCGTAGAACCTGTCGATCAGCTCCACGGCTTTGCCATTTAGGTCCTGCAAGCGTTCGAATCTGTTCTTCCAAGAAATCTTCAGGGGTTCACTATCGGGTAGGCTCCCATAGAGCCTCTTGAGTTCACGTGGGTCAAATTCGATCTGCTGCAGCTCTACGACACCCGTGAGCTGTTTGTGGATGTCGTCCGTTTCTCTCAGCGTGCCCTTGAGCGGCTCGAGGAAGTCCTTGAGAAGCTCGTCGTAGCGTTCTCGACCGGCTCGACGCCTGTCCAAGTAGTACTTCAGTCCACCGCTGACCAACGTCAGGGCCGCAATAACTGCGACGATGATCTGAATCTGCTCTTGGGTCATCGGAGGCCTCCCGCTCTTAGCACCAGCCGGCGGAGCCATGTTACACCCCGGTACCTGGGGGTGATCGTGTGCAGTGGGTTTCTTCTAGCCGGCTCGCCCTTTACTGCGCCGTGTATCCTCCATCGACGGGCAGTATTGCGCCGGTCACGAATGCCGCCTCGTCCGAGGCCAGGTAGAGCGCTGCGTAGGCGACCTCCTCCGGGCGGCCCAGGCGACCGATCGGATGAAGTCGCTCCAGTTCCTCGCGCTTCTTCGAGTCGCGTATCAAGGGTTCGATTAGCGGCGTCTCGATGTAGCCGGGGCAGATGCAGTTGACGCGAACGTTCTTCTCGGCGCAGTCGACGGCCAGATTGCGGGTGAGCTGGACCACGCCGCCCTTCGAGGAAGGGTAGGGGTCGAAGCCCGCGTTTCTGGAGGCCGCGAAGGCCACTAGTCCAAGAATCGAAGACACGTTCACGACAGAGCCGCCACCGGCACGCTCCATCTCCGAGACGGCGTGGAAGCAGGTCAGAAACGTGCCCTTCAAGTTCACCTCGACGACGCGGTCCCAAACCTCCTCGGGCGAAGCCCCCTCTGGCAGGGCGTTGCGCGAGGTCACGCCCGCGGCGTTCATCAGAATATCCAAGCCCCCGTAAGTGGCCACGGCGACATCGACCAGTCCCTTCGCATCGGCGTTGTCGGCCACATCGCCTGACGCTGAGGTTGCCTTCCCGCCGGTCTTCCTGATCTCTTCCACCGTCTGCAGCGCGGAGTCCTCGCTGTGGCCGGCAACCACGACCTTTGCCCCCTCGGAGGCGAACAGCGTAGCCGAAGCCCGTCCGATCCCAGACCCGGCTCCCGTAATAAGCGCCACCTTGTCCGCCAGCCTCATGTCGTCCTCCGCTTGGATAGCCGTCCAGGAGATTATCAAATGGTGTCGCAAGTCGCCACAGAGGATGACAGCCGCGGGTCGTTCGTTGCGAGTAGTCACTGCACCTGCGTCTGTGGGCAATCCGCACCGATTCCGAGAGAGACTTCATCGAATTACACGATGGACTTCTGAATGTGGGGTGGTGGAATGGAGAAGCAAGGTATGTTCTCGGCGTCGTTGGTCCTGGTGGTAATCGCGGTTATCGTCGCGCTGATAGCGCTCGTGGGAATCATCGGCACCAGCGGAGACAGCGACGAAACTGCGGCGGCAAAGACCGAAACGCCTGCCTCGGAGTCGCAGGGCGAAGTCGCACAGGCAGCTCCGGAGACGCAGGCGCCTGCTGTCACGAATTCAACTGCTCCCGGTTCGGACGAGGTCGAAGCAGGTCGAGTCGCCTCCGAGCGTGCCCAAACATCGCAGGCCGATCCTCAAGTCGAAGACGACCCTCGGGTCGAAATCGAACCGCTCGTAGAGCCCGACCCTGGTTTCGAGGTGGCTTTGGAGAACGCACGTATATCGACGCGTGGCTGGGAGACCGACTTCAGCCTGCATACCGTTCCTTACGACGAGATCATCTCAGGTGGGCCGCCACGCGATGGAATCGCTCCGATCGACCACCCTAGATTCACAACTCCTCAAGAAGCCGGAAGTTGGCTCGGCGAGCTGGAGCCGGTCATCGCGCTTGAGGTTGATGGCCACTCCAAGGCATATCCACTGCAGATCTTGACCTGGCACGAAATCGTCAACGACGTAATCGGCGACGTGCCCGTGGTAGTGACGTTCTGCCCTCTCTGCAATTCGGCGCTCGTATTCGACCGGCGCTTGGACGGTGTAACATACGATTTCGGGACCTCCGGCAAACTTCGTCACAGCGACCTGATAATGTGGGACCGGCAGACCGAGTCGTGGTGGCAGCAGCTGACCGGTGAGGGTATCGTTGGTAAGCTGGCGGGGACGAAGCTCGACTTTCTTGCGGCTTCCATTGTCTCTTTCGCCGACTACAGAGTCGCGAACCCGGACGGCGAGATCCTGTCGCAAGACACCGGCTTCAGGCGACCTTACGGCCAGAACCCCTACGCCGGTTACGACGATATCAACAGCTCTCCGTTCCTCTTCAACGGCAAAGTCGACGGAAGGCTGTCCGCGATGGACCGGGTCGTCTCCGTGACCGCCGGCGATACTGACGCGGCGTTCCCATTCGCAGTCCTGGAAGAGGAACGAGCGGTCAACTACATGGTCGGTGACCAGGACGTGGTCGTGTTCTTCAAGCCTGGGACCGTGTCAGCTTTGGATAGCGCAGCCATCAGGGACTCACGCGACGTCGGGGCTGCGGCGGTGTACGACCCCAACCTGAACGGCCAGAAGCTCACCTTCAGCGTGGATGAGTTCGCAATCGTCGATAACGAGACCGGAAGCGAGTGGAACATCCTGGGCCACGCCATCTCGGGTCCGCTTGCAGGGGAGAAGCTGACCGGCATCGTTCACGGCGACCACTTCTGGTTCGCGTGGGGCGCCTTTAAGCCGGACACGGTGATCTACCAGGGCGAAGCGTAAATCCCTAGATCCGCTCACCCTGAGCCTGGTCGAAAGGCCCAAATGGTAAGCGGATGTGGTTCGACAGGCCTGTCCTGAGTCTTACCGAAGGGCTCGCCACGAGCGGGAACTGGCTAACGGAACTGGTGAACAGGAGGGCCGTCCCCCCAAGGTCCGGGGACGGCCGCTTCATCTTCCAACCACCGCACTTGTACGGGAGCGGTCCGCACCGTATAATTCCTTGAGACCTTCAAGCGCAGCGGACAAGCAAGGACGATTAAATGAGAGAAATCGAGGGGACCAGACTCTGGGTCTGGCAGGTAAGGGTAGCCAGCTGAGCTGAGGCGCCTAGACTAGGTGCGCCTATCGACCCGAACATTTGTTCAGGTCTCCCCGTTTTCTCCCGCGGTATCTAAAAGACTGATCCAAGAAGCCACGGGACACCGTGGCTTCTTTCATATCTCGACAGCCGCGCCGGATTTGCGGGGAACCGAACGAACCTGATTTCCAGGAGGTTTCCCGCACATGTTGATCGCCAGCCTTCAAAAAGTCACCACTCACTACGGCAGTGAGATTGTCCTAAACGGGCTTTCATTCAAGATCAGCTCCAGAGAAAAGCTGGGGCTTATCGGAGCCAACGGCTCGGGTAAAACGACGGTCCTGCGCGTCCTTCAGAGTCAAGCTAGCCCGACACAAGGCTCTGTCTTCCTTGCGCCCGGCATCAAGGTGGGCTACGTAGCTCAACACGTCGAGGGCGGTGAGGACCACACCGCTATAGACTGGCTGCTCGCCGACCACCGGGTGCTCATCGGGTCGCTGCGACAACAGGAAGAGCGGCTCGCCACGTCTGCTGGAGCCGAGATGGACAAGGCGTTGCGTGCCTATCAAAAGGCCCGCGACGACTACGACCGCATCGATGGCGACACGTTGCGGCAGAGAGCGCGCACGATGCTCGACTCCCTTGGTCTGCCCGGGAGGGAGGACCAGCGGGTCGAGTCCCTGTCGGGCGGCGAAAAGAACGTGCTTTCCCTAGCCCACGCCTTACTGGCCCAGCCCGACTTCCTCCTGCTCGACGAGCCGGCGAACCACCTCGATTACATGGGAATCGCGTGGCTAGAGGACTTTCTGGCGCGGTTCAAAGGCACGGTACTGATGGTCTCGCACAACCGCCACCTGCTCGACCGGGTGGTCGACGGCGTCCTGGAGTTGGAAAACGGACGCGTGCGCCAGTACAAAGGCGGGTACTCGGCGTACAGGGGAACGAAGCTCCGCGAGCTTATTGCTCAGCAGTCCGATTACATTGCGAACCAGAAGAGGCTGGCGCAACTGGAGGCGCTGGTCAAGCGGTTCGAGCAGATCGCCCGTTCCAATCCCGACCCCGCCTGGGGCAAACGGCTCAGGGCCCGAAAATCGCAGCTTGCTCGGGAGAAGAAGCAGGCGGTCGAGAAGCCGGTCCTGGACGAGTCGGCCTTCAAAGCCGAATTCTTGACGGAGGAAACTCACGCTAACGTCGCTCTCCAGGTCCGCGGCTACAAGAAAAGCTTCGACGAGTTGACTCTCTTCGAGGGCGCGGACCTCGATATCGCAGCCGGCGAGCGCGTGGCGCTGGTCGGGCCCAACGGCAGCGGCAAGACCACGCTTTTGCGCGACGTTGTGGAAGAAGGCTCATGGGACAGCTCGGTCATACGTGTTGGCCCCAGCATGCAGGTCGGCTACGCATCGCAGGAGCAGGAAGTCCTGCGCAAGGACCGGACCATCGTGGACGAGATCAGATCGGCGGCGCCGATGTCCTCCAACGCAGCGTTCGCGCTCTTGAGGAAGTTTCTATTCGGCTGGGAAGACCTGCAAAAAAGGGTCGCCGATTTGTCAGGTGGGGAGAGGAACCGTCTGCAGCTAGCCCGTCTCATCGCAATGCAGCCGAACCTCCTGATTCTCGATGAGCCGACCAATCACCTCGATATCCCGAGCCGCGAGGCCGTCGAGGAAGCGCTGGACGACTTCAAAGGCACGATCTTCGTCGTCTCGCATGACCGCTACTTTTTGGACAAGGTAGTGGACCGGGTGGTCGAGGTGCGCGAGCGTCGGCTGGTGTCGTACAGTGGAAACTTCAGCGACTTCTGGAACGCGAGGCAGACAGCGGCGCCGCCGGTTATCGGACGGGTCGCAACCAGGGGGAAGACCCGGGCCGGCGCCAGAGCGGAAAGGGCGGCAAGCAGGGCTTCGGTCGCCGCCTTAGAGCAGCGGATCAGAGAGGCAGAGGCGGAGAAACTGTCGTTGGAGCGCCCAGTCGCCGACGCTTTTGCCACGCGAGACCACCGGGGCGGGCGCCGAGCCGAGCGCCAGCTGGAACGGGCGCAGCGCGCGATCGATAAACTATACGAGCAGTGGACCGTCGAAAACTCCTGAGCCAACACCGCATCCGGTAGCGAACGTTTGACATGCCCCAACGACCAAAGATCGGGATAGCCGCGGATTCCGACGCATCGGTAGAGCGTTGCGCCGGCGCGGTCAACCGCGCCGGCGGCGAGGCCCAGTTGGTGCTGTCGGGCCAATCAGAGTCGGTGCAAGAGACGCTTCGGTCACTGGATGGGGTTCTTGTCTGCGGTGAAGACGGCGAGTCGAGCGGGCCTTTCGACCTATGGACGACAGACCTCGTCCGGGCCGCTATGGATCGCGGCATGGCCCTCCTGGCCGTCGGGGGTGGAATGCAGGCACTGAATCTGGCGACGGGCGGTGGCGTCGCGGAGGTGCCGGAGCACGCTCCGAGTGGGGATGGCGGGGAAGAAACCTCCTCGTATCACCGAATCTATATCTCCCCGGGAAGCAAGATGGCTGCCGTTGTCGGGTCGGGCGGGTTCGTTAGAGTAAACAGCCGGCACCATCTGGGGATAACCGAGGTGCGGAAGTCGGCCAGCCTTATGGCGTCGGCCTATTCCCTCGAAGACGGCGTAATCGAGGCGCTGGAGAGCCCGGAGCACGACTGGGTAATCGGAGTGCAGTTCCACCCGGAGCGCCGGCTGGAGGTCCCACCTCACTTCGACCGTCTCTTCGATGGCCTCGTGGAGCGAGCGAGGCGTTCGTCGCAGGAAAACAGGACTTAGTCAGCTCTCTTCGCCCGAAGGGTATGCCCGGGTAAGCCCGACGAGCTTCATGACGAATTCCCGGTCGCGGTCTGAAAGACTGAAGAGATCGACGTCCACGTCCACGGTAATCACGCCGCCGCTCTCCAGAGCGATGACGGACTGGTTGTGCGACTGCCCCAGGTGGAGCGATGGTAGTGCGGAGACCCCGCCGGACGCGACGGTATCCCCGATGGACTGCGACGCGGCGCTTCGGCGAGTAGCGTGCCGATCGCCGAAATGGCCGCTAGACTTGCTTCTGGCCATCTTGCGGACGGCGTTCGATAACGGGATGTCGGCATCCTTCGCGGCGTTGACGAAAAACGAGACCGCCTTGCGCGCGGTGTTGCCGTCGATAGGGTACGCCCGGAACCACGTCCTTACCATCGCGGGCGTGGCCCGCGACAGCTCGTCGAAGGGCACTGCCTCGTACGCGTCGATCAGCAGCCCGGCCAGAACGAACCGGCGCTCGTCGGGGGAGGCGTTGACCAGCCGTTCCAGGTCGGGACGTGGTCGGACCCCCTCCAGCAGACCGAGGAATCTCAAGGCTGTTACAAGCTGGGTGCCGTTGCTGCCGCTGAACTTTATTTGCCAGAAGGAACGGTCGAACCTCAGCGGTACGCCTTCGTCTTTGAGCCATTCCAGCAGCGTCCTGAAGGTACTGAAGCTCACGTAAGGAGGTGAAGCGGCCCGTTGGCCGTCCTCAGAGACATTACCGATCGCCGAACGGTCGCGAGTTTGTGGCATTAACACCGGTCCCAACGGAACTTCCCTACCATTCTAGCCGCTCTGCTTACCAAATGCCACAACGTAATGGCATTTGTCCGGACAAAGGTTGAATGTGGTCTGTGGCATCCCTAGACTTTGTGTTGCGTGTTGGCCCGTGTGCCAATACCCCGTGTTGGCCGGTGGGCCAATACCGACCTTCCCACACGCCCCGAGGTGCATGGGAGGGTCCCCCAAAGCACTCCGGAGGGGCCGCGGCCCCTCCGGAGACCAACTCGGGCCTTTTTCAAAGACGTCGTCCTCTTCTCAGATTTGCGCCACAGAAGGTTGTATGACAAAAAAACGGCCCAATATATAGTGGACAAAAACGAGGTGCTATAGTAATAATGGGCGGTGTCGAGACCGGCGTTATTCATCCCCAAAACTGCACATGACTTGACGTGTGGCAACGTCGTCGTCTGCGGATGCCGGTAGCCGCGGTTGCATCACGTCGAGGGTATTGGGATAAGGTACGGTAGCTGGCTCAGGCGCACTCGCCAGCATCACGGCACACTAGCTGACTTAGGAGTCGTAGATGGTTACCAAGACCGAATTCGGCTTTATCAGGCCGACCGAGATAGAAGAGGAGATGCGTACCTCCTACATGGAGTACGCAATGAGTGTCATCGTCTCTCGGGCCCTGCCCGACGTGCGCGATGGCCTCAAGCCGGTGCAGCGCCGGATCCTCTACGCCATGAACGACCTGGGCATGCGGCCCAACTCGTCGTTCAAAAAGAGCGCTCGGCTCGTTGGTGAAGTCCTTGGTAAGTACCACCCTCATGGCGACCAGGCGGTCTACGACGCGATGGTCCGGCTGGCGCAGCCTTTCTCGATGCGTGTGCCTCTCGTCGACGGGCAGGGCAACTACGGTAGCGTAGACGGCGATCCGCCTGCGGCCATGCGGTACACCGAGGCCAAGCTCACGACCGCCGCCGAAGAGATGCTCGTCAATCTCGACCAGGACACCGTCGACTTCGACGACAATTTCGACGGCACCCTCAAGGAGCCGGTCGTCCTTCCGGCCAGACTTCCCAATATGCTGGTCAACGGCGCTACCGGCATCGCAGTTGGTATGGCGACGAACATCCCTCCCCAAAATGCGACCGAAGTCTGCAACGGGGCCATCCATCTTATGGACAACCCCGAGGCTACGGTCGAGGACCTGAACCGGCACGTCAAAGGCCCGGACTTCCCTACCGGCTCGACGATCATGGGGCGTGAAGGCATCAGAAGCGCGTATGCGACTGGGCGGGGCCAGATAATTGTCCGCGCCACCGCCGAGATAGAAACTCCCAAACACGCTGGCCGGATGAGGATCGTGGTCACCGAGCTTCCTTACATGGTCAACAAAGCGAACCTGATCGAGAAGATCGCGATGCTGGTCAAGAGCAAGCGCCTTGAGGGGATCTCCGACATACGGGACGAGTCCAACCGCAAGGGCATGCGGATCGTCATGGAGATGCGCCCGGGAGCCCAGGGCCTCGTGATCCTCAACAATCTGTACAAGTTCACGGCGATGCAGAGCACCTTCTCCGTGAATATGCTGGCCATCGTGGATGGCACCCCGCGGGTCATCAACCTCAAACAGGCCTTGCAGTACTACGTCGACTTCCGGCGAGAGGTAGTCTCCCGCCGCGCGAAGTTCGAGCTCAATAAGGCCCAGCAGCGGGCCCACATTCTCGAGGGCCTGCGGATAGCCCTCTCGAACCTCGACGCCATCATAGCCCTCATCCGGAACGCCAGGGACGTAGAGACCGCACGAAATGGGCTCATGGAATGGTACGACCTCGACGAACTTCAGGCCCAGGCGATTCTGGACATGCAACTCCGCCGTATCGCGGCGCTGGAGCGAGAGAAGATCGAGAGCGAGTTCCAACAGCTGCGGGAGAGGATACGAGAGCTCGAGGAGCTGCTGGCTGATCCGACCAAGATTCTTGCCGAAGTTAGAGAAGAGACCGAAGAGCTCAAGAAGAAGATGCGCGGCGCCAGGCGCACTGAGATAAGAGGATCGGTCGAGGACTTCCGGCGCGAAGAGCTCGAGCCCCACGAGCAGGTCGTAGTGACGCTCAGCAAGGGCGGCTACATCAAGCGCATCCCGGCGAGCACGTACCGTAGTCAGCACCGCGGCGGTAAGGGCGTCTCGAGCATGAGGACCAGGGAAGATGACCCGGTGGGTCACATCCTCGTCGGAGACACGCACGACACCTTACTGTTCTTCACGGACCGGGGCAGGGTTCTGAGACTAACCTCTTACGAGCTAAGGGCCGACACCTCAAGGAACACTAGAGGTGTGCCTGTCGTCAACGTAGTGGCGCTGACCGAAGGCGAACAGGTTAACGCGGTCCTCGGGGTACCGAGTCTTGAAGAGCATGACCTTTTCCTCGTAATGGCAACGCGCAAGGGCATCGTCAAGCGGGTAGCGCTTGGAGAACTCGCAAACATCACGAGACGCGGCCTCAACATCATGATCCTTAAACCGGACGACGAGCTGGTTACCGCACGCCTCGTCACCGATGAGGACGACCTCATAATGGTGACCGAGGGCGGCATGTCGATCCGGTTCCCTATCGCCGAAATCAAGGCTAGACACAGGGCGGCCGGTGGAGTCAAAGGGATGGTCCTCGCCGATAAGGACAGGGTAGTCGCAGCGGACATCGCCGTTCCCGACAGCAAGCTGCTGGTCATTAGCAAGAACGGTTTCGGCAAGCTCACCGACCTGAACCGGTATCGCCGGCAGGGGAGGGCTGGGTCTGGCATCAAGACGCTGAACATCACCCGGAAGACCGGCAAGCTCGCCGCCGCCCAGGTCATCGCCGACAGCGACGAGGTATACGTCGTCTCGCGGAAGGCCCAGGTCATCCGGACCAGCATATCCGAGATACGCAACACGGGACGAGCCACCCAGGGTGTCACCATATTCAAGCCTGAGCCGGGCGACTCGGTAGCGTCCATGGCGTGCGTCGGCGACTTCGAAGTCCCCGAAGAGGTCAAGATGCCTCCCTTCTCGCAGACCAATGGCAAGGGCAACGGGAAGGTGCCGCCTAAAGCGCTGGACTAGCTAGGCCTGTAGCTCTACAAAGGGGGAGTCCACCCGCGGACTCCCCCTTTTTGCGTGCTTGGCGCAGGTGGTTATGGCCTAACGAGCAGCTTCACTCAGCGTTATCATTGGTGAACGATCGACCAGGTCCTAGACACTTCGCCGGAGAACGACTTGAGTAGAAAAAACTGGCTGCTCGCTGGCCTGCTCCTGACCAGTTTCGTCTGGTTCGTCGCCTGCGGCTCAACCGACACCCCGGCCGGTACGACCGGGGTGGCTCAGGTCGCGGCCGAGGCATCCTCGGGCGAGGCCATGCCTGAGGCGGTCGTTTCGCCCGAGCCCCCCGCTGCAGCAGTCTTAACGTCAGGCGGGTCGTCCGCCGCCGTCACGACGACAGCCGAACGCTCGGTTTCTTCGATGGGGACGGTTGCGACCACAAGTCCTCCGGCGGCCGAAGCAACCGCCTCGGTCGCCGCCGTTCCCACCGAAGAAGCACAAGCTGGTACGGTCACAGCGTGGGTCGCGCACCTCGGGGATCGGGCCTGGGACGAACTCGTCACCTTGACCGGGGATTACAGTCCGCGTGCCAGTGCCACCGATCAGGAGAAGGCCGCTGCTGACTACCTGGTTGAGGAGTTCAGGTCGATGGGCTACGACGCGAGGCTCCAGCCGTTCACGGTTGAGCTCCTTTCGCCTGAGGCCCCCGTACTCACGGTCAAATCACAGACGCCGCACCAGGTCGTCGGGTTCCCGATGACGAACTCGGGTAGAGGACGCGCCTCCGGAACTCTGGTCGACGTGGGCAGAGCATTCGAGTCCGACGTCGAGAGTGCCGCTCTAGAAGGCAAGATCGCCCTGATCGAGCGTGGCGACATAACCTTCGAGGAGAAAGTAACCCGCGTAGCCGACGCCGGCGCCGTAGCTGCGGTTGTTTACAACAACGTGATCGGCGGTTTCAGCGGTCGACTCGCCAGTACCGCGAGCATACCTGCAGTAGCAATCTCTCGGCAGGACGGTGTCGCTGTGAAAGCGCTGGTCAGTGCGGGACAATCAGCCGCGGAAGTTGCAGTGGTGTACGAGACACATAACACCTGGAATGTCGTTGCGGAGAAGCTGGCCGCCGGTGATGGCGACGGCGTCATCGTCCTTGGTGGGCACTACGACACGGTCCCGAACGTTCCCGGGGCCAACGACAACGGCTCAGGCATCGCCACCCTGCTTGCCATAGCCAGCGAGGTCTCCGATCGCTCGTTTCCCTTCACTCTCCGCTTCGTGCCCTTCGGCTCCGAGGAGGTCGGCCTGCTGGGGAGCAAGCATTACGTCGCATCGTTGACCGAAGAGGAACAGCGAAACATACTGGCGATGCTGAATTTCGACGCTCTGTCCACCGGGCCGGTCACCGGCGTTCTCGGAAGCTTCAACCTCACGGATAAGATTCTGGATTACGGAAGAAAGAACGACATCGTCGTCCAGAGGCGAGCCTCACTCGGCCTCGATGGTGGCAGCAGCGATCATGCGTCCTTCGCGGCTGTCGACATCCCTGTGGTGTTCTTTCTCGCCGACGACTTCTCCCGTATCCACACCATCGACGACAAGCTCGAGTTCGTCCAACGCGAGCTTATGGGTAGCTCGGCGGCCCTTGCTTTAGGACTCCTGGACGTGCTGTCGGAAGGGTAGGGCGAACGGTACAGGCGCCTCCCGACTGCGGCCACTCCGCTACCTCGACTGAGCTGTCGTCGCTTCCTCTCGGCCGACCGACCTTGACCGGTGATTCGCTCTCTACCTACAATCGTGCGTGAGTTGGCCGTCAGCGGCTGAGACGCACATCCCCGGACGTGCGGACCCTGTTCGCGGAGCTCGGAGCAATAAATGTTTGAAGTCCTATCAGAAAAATTGAACGGCGTCCTTGCAAGGCTAGGCAGCAAGGGACGGCTCACCGAAAAGGATGTCGACGAGGCGCTCCGCGAGGTGCGTCTCGCACTACTCGAGGCCGACGTCAACTTCCGTGTCGCCCGGGACCTCGTCGCACGAATACGTGAACGGACTCTGGAGGGCGAGGTCCTCAAGAGCCTCAGCCCTGGCCAGCAGGTCGTCAAGATCACCAACGAGGAGATCACCGGCGTCCTCGGCGGCGGCGTCCAGCGTCTCCAGCCGGCCGACAGCCCGCCGTCGGTTGTCATGATGGTCGGTCTGAACGGCTCAGGCAAGACCACCACGTCGGCGAAGCTCGCCAGGCATCTCAAGCAGTCGGGCCAGCTGCCTATCCTCGTCGCCGGTGACCTTCGTCGCCCTGCTGCGATCCAGCAACTTGAGACGCTCGGCAAACAGATCGACGTAGAGGTCTACCAGGACGGGACATCGAAGTCGATGGTTGAGGTTGCCAGGGATGGAATAAAACGGGCCGGCGCCCTGAACGCCGCATGGACCATAGTGGACACAGGAGGTCGTTTCCAGATCGACGACGAGCTCATGCAAGAGCTAGTGGACGTGAAAGCCGCGCTTTCGCCCGCCGAAACCCTGCTGGTCGTCGACTCGATGACCGGCCAGGACGCGGTCACCGCCGCGACTGAGTTTCACTCCCGTGTAGGACTGACGGGCCTCGTACTGACCAAGCTAGACGGGGATGCGAGAGGCGGCGCCGCTCTTTCTATCGTCTCGGTCACGGGCGTGCCGATCAAGTTCATCGGCACCGGAGAGAGAGTCGACGCGCTGGAACAGTTTTACCCCGACCGCCTCGCTTCGAGGATCCTCGGCATGGGGGACATGCTCACCCTCATCGAGAAGACCGAGGCGGGCATCGACGAGGACCAGGCGGCGAAGCTCGAGAAGAAGATACTCGAGGCCACCTTCGATCTCGACGATTTCCTACAACAGCTCCAGCAGCTCAAGAGCATGGGGCCCCTCGGCCAGATCATGGAGATGATTCCTGGAATGTCCTCGCTCAAAGGCCGCCTGCCGTCGGAAGAGCTGTCGGAGGCGCAGCTAAAAAAGACGGAGGCAATCATCTATTCGATGACGCCGGACGAGCGGCGCCATCCCGAGCTCATCGGGGGTAGTAGACGTCGTCGGATCGCCCGTGGCAGCGGCACCGCCCCTCAGGACATCAACCAGTTGCTAAACCAGTTCCGCCAGATGCAGAAAATGATGCGCCAGGTCGCGTCTGGCAAGGGTCTTGGTGGAATCACGAAGATGCTGCGTTAGGCACCTCGCTTGCCTGGCGGCATTGACCGGGGCGGGTCCGACCCGGATCTGCACCAAACTCGCCCAACGCGAGCTCCTCTTACTCAACAAGATGTCGTTCCCACAACGCCGATGCCTCGACGACGGCCCGGGACGTCCGAGCCACAGTGCGGTCGCTAACTATGAGGTACAATAATTGCCGCGTTAGGCGAGACGCTCAAACTGAGGCCGTATGGAGGGGTGGCCGAGCGGCTTAAGGCGCCTGTCTTGAAAACAGGAATCCCGAAAGGGAACGTGGGTTCGAATCCCACCCCCTCCGCCAGACACATCCTTCGTCTTAGCTTTGAAAACGCTGCCTTTTGCCGATTTCATACCTGATCGAGCTACAACCAAGATTCTCATAGTTGCTCATAGATTATCTTGCCGTCCCATACAATCCCGACTATAATGTGGGGCAAAATGGGGGGTGGAATGACCGAGAATCGCAAGGCTCGTCCGTTGACTGCGGCGCGAGTGAGAACGGAGAAGCGGCCTGGCCGATACCAGGACGGTCAGGGGCTTTACCTTCAGGTGGACCCGTCCGGCGCTCGCAGGTGGCTTCAGCGTGTTGTGATACGCGGCAAGCGGACTGATCTCGGACTTGGCGGGTGGCCTCTTGTGTCCCTGAGCGCTGCGCGTGAGAAGGCGATGGAGAACCGCAGAATCGCTCGTGTGGGTGGCGACCCTCGGACAGAGAAGCGAGATGTACCGACCTTTGCTGAGGCTGCCGCTGAGGTTATCAAGCTCAACCTCCCCACATGGAAGAACACCAAGCATGCGGCCCAGTGGGGTTCTACTCTCAGGACATACGTCTTTCCACACTTTGGCTCCAGATTGGTAACCGAGGTGTCGGGTTCGGATGTTATGAAGGCTCTAACCCTGATATGGACCGCCAAGCCAGAGACAGCGCGGCGAGTGCGCCAGCGCATAAGCGCGGTGATGAAGTGGGCCATCGCCAACAACTACAGGCTGGATAATCCAGCTGGCGACGCCATCGAGGCCGTGCTTCCCAAGACTTCGCGGACCCAGGCGCACCACAAGGCTCTACACTATGCGGCTGTACCCGCGGCGATGAGGGCTGTGCAGGCCGCCAAAGTCACAGAATCCTCAAAACTGTGCCTGGCGTTCCAGGTGTTGACAGCCAGCAGACCAGGCGAAGCTCGACATGCTCGGTGGTCAGAGGTAGATATAGGCGCCAGGACATGGACTATCCCGTCCACGCGCATGAAGGCCGACCGCGAGCATCGCGTTCCGCTGTCGGAGCGGGCTATGGCGATACTGGCCGATGCGAGGCGTCTCGATGATGGGAGTGGTCTCGTTTTTCCGTCGCGGTCGGGCAGACCACTGAGCGACATGACCCACCGCAAGCTGCTGAGGACGCTGGACATAGACTGTGTTCCGCACGGTTTCCGGTCGAGCTTTCGAGACTGGGCGGCTGAGAAGACAGACCCGCACCGCACGCAGTCATGGAGGCGGCGCTAGCACACGTAGTTGGGGACTCTACCGAAGCCGCGTACTTCCGCTCTGACCTGTTCGAGAGGCGGAGGACGCTCATGGATCAGTGGGCGGAGTACCTGGCTGAGTAGGTGTATGAAAGGCGAAAGTTCTCAATCAGGAGTAACAACATGACTGCAGATCGAAAGCCACCTAGTAGTGTATTCATCTTGACACTTCAGCCGCCTTCCCGACTGGCCGACCAGAGATAGGCGCAGCCTATCCCACGTGCGTCCCATCGGCATCGTAGACGTACACCTTATCGCCGATGAAGTCCACCACGTAGAAGTATGCTCCATCCCAGGCTATGCCCCCGGGGTAGTTGTTGCCGGGGGCGAAGTCGAAGTCGCGGTCTGACTGGTAGTTCCCATCAGCGTCGTAGACGTACGCCTTAGTGTCGGTGAGGTCCACCACGTAGAGGTATGCTCCATCCCAGGCTATGCCCCCGGGGTAGTCGTTGCCGAGGGCGAGGTCGAAGTCGCGGCCTGACTGGTAGTTCCCATCGGCGTCGTAGACGTACAGTTTATCGTCGACGGGGTCCGCCACGTAGAAGTATGCTCCATCCCAGGCTATGCCCCAGGGGTAGTCGTTGCCGGGGCCGAGCCAGATGTTGCGGTCTGGCTGGTAGTTCCCATCGGCGTCGTAGACGTACACCTCTTTGTCGGGGGTGCCCGCCACGTAGAAGTATGCTCCATCCCAGGCTATGCCCCAGGGGTAGTCGTTGCCGGGGCCGAGCCAGATGTTGCGGTCTGGCTGGTAGTTCCCATCGGCGTCGTAGACGTACACCTCTTTGTCGGGGGTGCCCGCCACGTAGAAGTATGCTCCATCCCAGGCTATGCCCCCGGGGTTGTTGTTGCCGGGGGCGAGGTCGAAGTCGCGAGCGTCCCTTCGCCACGTCCCACTGACCTTGGTCCAAGAACGGGCTGCCTTCCATGTCCCCGCCACCTTCACCTTGGCGGCCGCCGTCTGCCATGCCCCCGCTGCCTTGACCTTGATCGGCATCGCTAATACTCCAGCCACACGTCGCCGTCGCCACCGTCCGAGCTGGTGGGGGCCGAGTCGCTCACCGTAACCCGCCTATACCCCAACGAGGCCAGGACAGCAGGTGTGATCACCCCGGTGGCATCGGTCTCGTCCCCTGCATCCGTGGCTAGCCTGACAACCCCGCGCTCCGTGGCGGAGGCATTGGGGGGCGACGTATTCAGTGGCTTCCAATGGGACTCGCCGCTGTCGGTAACCGGATCGACGTTGGTGGAGTCCTGGACGCTTACGTACAGCAGGGCATATGTCCGATTCTTAGTCGCGTTGGCCATGATCTTCGTCCCATCCACCGCCTGCACCGCCAAATCGACCAATCCCATCGTCACCGCCGTGCGCACTGTTCGCTTCAACAGTGCTCGCATGGCCCCACGGTGCTCGCGATAGAACCGCCACAAGGTGTTGTGGTCCGGGTGCTGCCACCCGGTGAGCCACAGGTAAGGTATCTGGTCTCGGCACGCCGCCTCCAGTTTACGGCTGGAGCGTACTCCGGTCGTAAATCCATACACCCACACGCTCAGAAGCCCTCGTGGGTGGTAGGCAGGGGACCCCAAAGGCTCCCCGTCTATATCGACCCCCAGCTCAGACCAGTTGGCTCGGTCCAACCCATCCACCAACGCCGCTACAAACCGGGCAGGATGGTTCTCAGGCAACAACTCGTCCAGAGTCGGCGGGAACAACCAACTCTGCTCTCTGTTCAGTGGTCGCAGAGGCATCACACTTGCTCCTCAATTCGTTCTCGCACAATACTCTACCAACAGCGGTAGTCAAATCAAGGACACAGAAAACCTTTTGAGACAGGCTCTGCGTGATTGCCCGCGCCGCGACGGACAAAGACACCTGCCGAATGTGCAACTACGTCTCTACGACGACCACCCGCGGTAGGCCGAGCAGGTCCCGGTCGAAGTCCACCGCTGCGGACGGAAAGGCCTGCCGAGCGATGCCCATCGCCACATCGAGCTGCTCAGGCGCGATCTCGACCAGCACCTGGCCCGGTTGGTTCAGGTAGGCCGGCGCTTCCCTAAGTAGCCTCTCGGTGACCCGAAGCCCATCGGGGCCGCCGTCGAGCGCTGATCGCGGCTCGCGTCTGACGTCTGGCGGCAGGTCCGCGAGGTCGCCCGCCGCTATATACGGTGGGTTCGACACGATGACGTCGATTCTTACCTCCTCTCCCTTTGGGAGAGGATTGAGGTGAGGGTAGACCGCTGCAAGAAGGTCACCCCGACATAGATGAACTCGCTCAGCGACACCGTGACGCCGCCGGTTTACGTCCGCGACCTCCAGAGCCGCCTCGCTCAGGTCCATTGCGTAGACAGTGGCCTCCGGAAGTCTGCTCGCCAGCGCCACGGCGATCGCGCCGCTGCCGGTGCCCACGTCGGCTATGGTCATCGACTGTCCTGAACGACTCTCCGCGAACTCCAGGACCTTGTCGACCAGTAGCTCCGTCTCTTGCCTGGGAACGAGCACGTGCTCATTGACGTACATCTCAAGGCCGTAGAACTCGCGAGTTCCAAGTATGTAGGCCAGCGGTTCCCCTGCCGCGCGCCGCGAGGCGAGGCCGTCGATGGACGCGAGCTCACGGGTACCGAGTTGGCGGTCTAGCTCGGCGAAGAACCGGGTTCGATCGTGGCAGAGGCCATGTCGAATTAGCGTCTCAGCCTCGATACTCGCGTCGGCCACACCCCGGTCGGCCAGGTCGTTCCGGACCCGTACCCACGACTCACGTACCTTCACAGCCCGGCCTGTTCGAGCTTGAGGGCCTGCTCCCGTGCAAGGAGCGCCTCCACGAAGTCGTCCAGGTCGCCGTCGAGGATCTCGCTCATATTATGTTTCGTGAAGTTAGCCCTGTGGTCCGTGACGCGGTCTTGCGGAAAGTTGTAGGTCCGCACGCGGTCGGAGCGGTCTCCGGTCCCCACCTGGGTGCGCCGCTCCTCGGTAATCTCTTGCTGCTGGCGCTCGATCTCCCGCGCTAGAATGCGAGATCGGAGCACTGCCATCGCCTTCTCTTTGTTCTTCAGCTGCGACCGCTCGTCCTGGCAGACAGCTACGATGCCCGTCGGCGTGTGTGTAATGCGCACAGCCGTCGCGACTTTTTGGACGTTCTGCCCACCGTGGCCACTCGAATGGAAGATATCGATGTTCAGGTCGTTCGAATCGATTTCCACGTCGACCTCTTCGGCCTCCGGTAGCACGGCAACCGTCGCGGAGGACGTGTGTATCCGGCCGCCCGACTCGGTCACGGGTATCCGCTGTACCCGATGGCCGCCGCTCTCGTGCTTCAGCCGACTGTAGGAGCCGTCGCCCTTGACCTGAAAGACCATCTCCTTGATGCCGCCGATCCCCGTCTCGTTGCTATCGATGACCTCCGTCTTCCATCCGCTCCGCTGGGCGTACCGGGTGTACATACGAAAGAGGTCGTTGGCGAACAGGCCGGCCTCGTCGCCCCCGGTCCCGGCCCGTATCTCCATGATGACGTTCTTCTCGTCGTTGGGGTCCCTGGGCAGGAGCTCGACGCGCAGCTCCTCTTCTATCTCTCGTTTCCGCTCTTCCAACTCCTCGAGCTCCTGGCGGGCCAATGCCGCGATCTCACGGTCCGAATCGTCTCGTGAGATAGCGGTTGCCTCGTCCATGTCTTTGGTGACTGCAGAGTAGTCCCGGGATAGCGAGACCAGCCGTTTGAACGAGGCATGTTCCTTCGCCAGGACCTGGACCCGCGTGTAGTCCTTCGAGACTTCCGGATCGGACAGAAGACGCTCGACCTCCGCCGAGCGCTGCTCGACCGAGGCTAGCTTTTCTATCAGTGGGTTGTCGTTCTTTCCATTCGCAGGCATAGCGGAATCCAGTATAGCATCGGCGTTGATTCGCCAAGAGCTGGATCGAAGTCGCGTCCGGCTGGTACCGGCAGGGGACTAAAGGGGTCGGCTGCGCACTTCACGACAAGTCAGCCCGTTGGACCGTCCGCGCTGAGTCCAGTCGAGTACCCAAATCTCGTTCGTGCCAAGCCTGGTCGAAGCATCCACACCCCGCTCGTGCCGAGCCCAGTCGAGGCACCCTGATGACGACCCAGCCTCGTGTGCGGTAACATGTCCCCACCCACATCGAGGTGAAGTTCCATGACGGAAGAACCAGCGGCGTCCTTGAACGTCCGAGGCGGCCCCAATAGCGGCATGACGATACCCATGTCGTCCGGTGCTTTGATAATGGGGAGAGGGCCGGACAACGATCTGGACGTCGACGACGAAACGGTTTCTCGAAGGCACGCCGTCGTCTCTATATCACCTTCCGGTTACGTCCTGCGAGACCTGGGCTCCGGCAACGGCACCTACGTCAACCGCGACGAGATCGGCCAGGAGGGGCACGTCCTACGACACGGCGATAGGATCCGCCTCGCCGGAAGCGACGCGACCTTCACGTTTCGTCAGAAGGCGATGGGCACCGTCAGAATGCACATGGAGGAGCCGCCCATCCAGCCGGAGCATCCCGAGGAGCTGGGGGACGGGGAGTCGAAGCTGATGGAGCTACTGGAGTCCAAGAAGGGCGAAGCCGTCAGTCGCGAGGACATCGCAAAGCATGTCTGGCCCGAAACCGACCTTGAGGAAGTCCTGTCGAACCAGCTGATAGACAAAGCAGTTCTGCGCGTACGAGCCCACCTCCATGACGACCCGCGCAAGCCCCGGAAGCTCATCACAGCGGGCGAATTCGGCTACTTGCTAGTGGTCCAACATCCTAGTATTGAAGGGTTCTGAGGTTACGGCTTGGTAGGGGCGGGTTTGAAACCCGCCCTGTCGTCGTAGCACGCCAATCTCGGCTACCCCTCATTTCAAAGATTTCGGTCTACTAGTCTGACGCCTAATTGGGCTAGCTTCCGACGCGATTGCCATACAGCTTCGTCCTTGTACACAGCCCTCTCGTAGGACCCTACTCGTGGTCGTTGGTCGGCAATGAACTTACGAGGCTGGGCCATCGAGTAGTCATCCCATCTGTGTTGCCGGCGCTCGATAGATCGTCCGGCTTTGCCGATTCCATCGCTGACTACGTTCGAGAGGCAGTAGCGGAATCGGTGCTACGAGACCCTCTCGTACTTGTCGGGCACAGTGCTGCCGGCGCCTACCTGCCGGCAATTGGATCACGTCTTGACCGGACCGTCTCTGCTTACCTTTTCGTCGACGCTCGGCTTCCGAAGAGCGGCGCCAGCCTTGCCGACCAGGACTCGCCTGAGGAAGAACAACACCGTCGGCTGATGGCCGCGGATGGGTTGCTTCCGCCTTGGTCGGAGTGGTTCCGTGACGGTGTTGTGGAAGAACTCATTCCCCGAGAGAAACGTCGGAAACGGTTCGTAGAAGAGCTCCGTCGTATCCCCTTAGCTCTATTTCACGAGGAGATAACGTTCAATGCACAATGGCCAGATGCTCCAGTTGGCTATCTCCGTTTCAGCGGATTCTACGAGCCCCAGGCTCGAGAAGCTGCGATCGAAGGGTGGCATGTGAATGAAATCGACGCAAAGCATCTGCATCCAATTACCCATCCTCTGCAGGTCACCAAGCTCGTGCTCAATGCTCTTGATCGGATGGACATCGTGTGATTGGCTATAGTAGGTGTAGAGCCAGAAGATGATGACCAAACGGTTCGTCCCGCACGGAGGCAACCTTCGAGACAGGCTGGGAGCCATAGTCCCCTGAGTTCCATCAGGGCGAGTAGGTAGCACGTCAAAGGAGAACTGATACCCAGCTATGCTAACTACAGGCCAAAAGGCCCTCTTCGATACGTTTGGGTTCCTCTTCATCAAGGGTCTCTTCTCGCAGGGCGAGGTTTCCGAGATTGTCGAGGAAGCCGAGTTCCTGTGGGAGCAGGAACGCAGCCGTCCCGATTTCAATCTGTCGGACGACGGCAGCCAGCACACCGGGCCGTTCGTAGAGCTGAGCTCAAAGCTATTCCGGCTAGTGGACGACGAGCGCATCTACCCCGCCGTCGACCGGCTAATCGGCCCTGACATGGTCTGGACCGGCTCCGAAGGCAACATCACCGGCTACGGCGCGGCGCGTTGGCATCCTGACCGCAGGAATCATGCGCCCGGCGACCTCGACTACCCGCGCCTGAAGGTCATGCTCTACCTGGACGAGGTACACGCCGACAGCGGCGCCCTCCGAGTGATTCCCGGCTCGCACCGCAGCCCTTTGCATGACGGTCTCTATACCATGCTCGACTCCGCCGCCTGGGAGCCCATCCCGGAGGCCGACAACGAAGCCGACATGCCCTTCGGCGTCGCTGGCGACCGGATGCCCTGCTACGTCGTGGAGTCCAATCCGGGAGATGTGCTGTTCTTCAACCAGTGCCTATTTCATGCGGCCTACCACGCCAGCTCGGGACGACGATATATCGCGTTGAAGTTCGCCGGAAAGCCCACCACCGACCAGCACATCGACGCCCTCCGCCGCAATAGCGCGAAAGCCTTCACACCCCACGAATCGCTCCTGACCAGCGAGAACCCTCGCGTCCGTGCCTTGGTGCAGCCCCTGGCTGAGATCGGCCCTTTGTAAACAGTCCGGTTGGTGTCATTCGGCCTTCGGAAGCGTTGGGAACTGACTCCGCCGACCGAAACCCAGATGTGGCGAATACATCCGGGCCCGTCCAACGGTAGCCCACGTCGGAAACGCTGGTCACGGGCTAGGTGGGTTCTTGGAGTACCAGAGGTGGTAGGAGTCGTCGAGGCGTTCGACCCTCTTGCCTACCTCCGCAAGGTCACCGGACTTGATTCCGAAGCCGTAGGCTACCTGGGCAGCACGCAGGCGAACGTACGGATCGGGGTCCTCCATGGACTCGGCGAACACAATCAACGCCTTGAGCTTCAGCCCTTTTAACTCGGTGTCGGCAAGCTCGGCGGCCTCCTGGCGCCGGCGTTCGAGCTCCTCACGGAAATCGGGGTCGTTAATCCACCGGTAGAGGGTGGTGCGCCCGACGTTGGCCAGCCGAGCCGCCTCCGACAGCGACTTGGTGGAGACCAGGTAAGGCAGGGCCGTGAGCTGCTTGTCAGATAGGGGGGGCTGTTTTTCTGCTCCGTTCTGCTCCATATCGCTCCTTTCCTATCTGGTGGGCCGGTGCATCGGGCTGGGAAACTGTTCTACTGTCCTATGTAGCGCCGACACACGGGCGTTCCAGATCTTTCCGGTTTGCTCCATCATGTTTCACCAGTTGATTTCACTTCCAAAGACAAAGGGACAGCCCGCGGGTCTGTCCCTCTGAAGATATAGTAGCACGGATGTGCTGGTCTATCAAGGGCCACCCTGGGCTGGAGCGACGTACAGCGGCATGCTTCGACTGGCTCAGCATGAGCGGGGTGTGGGTGCTTCGACAAGCTATCGAGTAACTGCTGACCATCAACGGGTTGGGCCACAATGTGCAGGCGGACGGGCGCATTGCAATGCGCCCCTACGGATGAAACCGAACCAGTTACTTTCCTATGTTCAGTCCGCCCTGGGGACGTAAGGTTGCTCAGCATGAGCGGGGTGTGGGTGCTTCGACGGGGTCAGCATGAGCGGGGTGCGAGTGCTTCGACGGGCTCAGCATGAGCGGTTTTTCCTCCCATGTGGCTGGGCACGCCGATAGCACCCCTTTTCGTTGGTAGCTTGACTGGGGATTATTGTTTCATATGCAGGTGTTGGAGGTTCGTCAGATGACCTAGCGTAGTCCGGACATAACACAGTCGAGCAGGAGTACGTACGATGGTCATCCGAGCCGTTCTTCGCGTCATACTCGTCGGAGTCGCGCTTTCTTTCATCGCCTGTGGGGGACCCACGGTCGACACTCCGGCGCCACCATCCCCAGCCGCTGATTCCACAGAGCCAACCACCACAACCACTGGAACTGTTGAACCTGACCTTCTTGCTACGGTCCTACCCACGGCCGATACCGCTGCTTCCAAGACCGCGCCGATTACCCGCACTCCGGAACCTGAGGCCCAGAGTAGAACCTCTCCTATAGCTTCGCCCACGTCGAAGGCCGATGATTCACCGACCCCGTCACCTACAGTCGAACTGTCGAGCGTGGCCCGTTCTATCGAAACTTCGCCTACGGCGACGCCGGCTTCCGTCGTGGTCCCGACCTCGGAGCCCGACGTCAAGCCGACACGATCGCCAACGCCGCAGCCGACTATTGCTCCACCCGTGATTCCGACCCCAGAGCCAACCGTCGTACCAGTTCCATCTCCGAAACCGGAGCCAACAGCCGCTCCGACCGCGACGCCTTCACTCGGCCCTCTTTCGGCGGCTGAGATATATGCGATGGTTTCGCCCGCGGTAGCGCTTGTACGGACTCCAGTGCGGCAGGGAACCGGAGTGCTGATCGAAGGCCGATACGTTGTGACCGCTGCCAACATTGTGTGGCCGTCAAATGAAGTCAGAGTGTTGTTTCCGGATGGGTCCGATTATTCCTCGGTCCCGGTGGTCGCATGGGACCTGAACACAGACCTGGCGGTCCTTGGGCCCATCGAGACGACCATAGACCCGATCGTCGTGGCGTCGGAAGATGTGGCAATGGCCAGCGATGTGTACCTGATCGGCCATCCGGCGCTACAAGAGGGAACGCTCCAGCCGGCGGTCAGGCGGGGACTGATCTCGCGTATTCGTGAATGGGCCGCCGTCGGAATGACCTACTTCGAGACAGATATCCCCGTTGAGGCGGGGCAGAGTGGAAGTCCTCTCATAACCGCCAATGGCAGCTTGCTTGGCATCACTGGTCACGTCATGTCTCACAACGACGCCGCGTTCGCCTCCTCAGCTCGAGAAATCGTCGAGCGGGTGTCAGCGCTAGTGTCCGGCGATGATCCTCTCCCGGCGAATTGGCGTAGGCCGCCCAGCGGTAGAGGACATCTTTCGCATGAAGTCGACCTTGATGACTACACGGGACAAGCTACGTTTCTCCTGGACGCACCTATCGGAAGCGGCGTCGATATAGCTGCTGTGGCAGAGGCTCCCGTGAGCCTCGCTATTACGGACACCAGGGGAGGAACGGTCCTCAATACGTCCAACGTTGGGTCAGGGACTATCATATCGGCCGGACCGCATATGGTTACGCTGTCTAGGAACTCAGATATGCCGGCGCAGGTCCAACTGACCAGCAACCGGGCGCTGGTCCCGTACCCGGACCTCGAGGAAGGCCGCCATATTGTCCCCGGCGACACGGTCGTTGGGGCGATCGACTATTCGTCCGACATGGACCATTTCGTCATCGAACTGACGGAAGGAGAAGTGATTGAAGTATTGGTGGAGTCAGCGAGCTTCAGCCCTTCGTTCAACGTGAGGTCGCTGGGTTCGTCCGACGCGAGAAGAGGCACGATCAACGTGGGTTCAACGCTTGCTAACAACTCCAAGATTACGTACCGCGCTCCTTTCCACAGCGAGTACGTCATCGCGGTCTGGAACACCGAAAGACCCTCGTCGATCGGGGGCTACGTGCTCTCGGTAGCCACCGCCTCGCCCGATGTCCAGGCGGTCACGATCCTACCATACAGGGGATTCGAGCCAGTCCAGCCGAACAATGTGAGTCGTTCCGAGAGAGAGGTAGTTCAGCTCGCGATGGTCGAGATGATGGCTGAAGCAGCTGTCAAGAACGTGACGGCAAGCACCAACTCCGTCAAGTCTTGGGTGTACTATCCCCAAACGAATGGCGCGGAGCCGCTGTATCCGTCGTACCTCACCAATAGGACTACTGAGTTCTTCTATTGTTGGGACTCCGAAGGCACGATCACCTATCAGTTCTCGGTCTATGTGGTCTGTCCCCCGCCACCTCTACCGCCCGGAACACCGTTTGACGGTATGCAACAGCCACGCGCCGGCCACACGTCCACGCGACTTCCTGACGGAACCGTGCTGATAGTCGGCGGTGAGGACGACCGGTATAGACAAAGCGACTCCGTTGAGATCTTCAATCCGCAGACAGGGAAATGGATTTCGGCGACAGGGATGGGGTCACCGCGGGCGAACCATACGGCGACGGTCCTGGACGACGGGCAAGTGCTGATCGCCGGAGGGATGCAAGCATTTTTCGAAACAACCGTTCCGGACAGTGACGACAAGTTGATGCATGCGACCGAACTCTACGATCCCAGCACAGGCGGTTGGTCCCTGGCTGGGGGCATGTCTGCTTCCCGCACGTTCCATAGCGCAGTGAGACTGCCAGATGGAATGGTGATGGTAGCTGGTGGCTTCGAAGGCGAGTTCGGCAGCATTCACCGGACTGCGGAGGTCTACGATCCGGCCGATGGCTCGTGGGCGAACGCCGGCAGCATGACCGAACCGCGAGCATTACACTCGGCAGCGGTGCTTCCGGACGGGAACCTGCTCGTTGCCGGAGGACTCACAACACAAGAACGGTCCTCTGGGGCTGCGGAGATATTCGATCCAAGAACGGGAGTCTGGACCCAGACCGGCTCAATGTCTCAGGAAAGGGCCGGACACGTCGCAGCAGTGCTTCCCGACGGGCGGGTTCTCGTGGCCGGGGGCTTAGTGGGGACTTACGATCCGATTCCGCTGTCATCCGCGGAAGTATACGACCCGGCCGATGGCACCTGGAGCAATGTTAGCTCCATGAATCAGCCAAGAGGCATCTTTTTCACTGCTTCCGTACTGCCCGATGGCAGAGTATTCGTGGCAGGTGGGGACCAGAGCTTTGGGAACCCTTTGAGCTCAGCAGAGATTTACGATCCAGCCGCAGACAAATGGTCGACCGCCGCAGACCTCACCGAAAGGCGGAGCAGCCACACCGCGACTGTACTTGAAGACGGCCGTGTAATCGTCATCGGTGGACAGGGTGACTATAGCGACAAACTTGGTTCGGCCGAGATGTACGACCCAGAGACAGAAACATGGACGTATATCGCGGGCGCTGAGCCGACTAGTCTGTTAGAGGAGCAAACAGCACCGGCCGCTGAACGGCCAGCAGCGCGGACATACGCAGAGGCTCAAGTTCCCCGTCCTCGTCTAGCCCCAACGGCCCCTCGCGCGACGGTGCCCGACGAACCCGAGGCGCGGGCTTCAACAGTATTGTTGCTCGAGACACCGACCACGAAGGCCGCGCCAGAAGGTCTACCAATCGCTCTCAGGGGCTCGGTGACGGCGCGAACGGACGGCACAAGCGTCGACTACGTCAGTTTCCAATTGTCCAACGCCTCCCAAACGGGAGAAGCTGTCGACCTGGCTCAGACGGTAGTGATGGTCTCATACGCTGACGCGCACCAATCAGCAGACGCGATTGGGTTCTCGAACGTACCTAATGTAGTCAACGAAACGGTGTGGGGGGTCACCTGGCTTTCCGGGACCGGGCCTTCATTAGACCCAGGTGAACGCGTCTCAGTTACTCTCAATCTGAGAGGGCTGGAAAGGCGACTGGGCCCTGATACGGAATTCACAATTGAGATCAAGGTAGCCAATGAATCGCCGCTGGTAGTGACACGCACCACCCCGGCCAACCTAACAGCTTCGTAATGAGGATGCGGCGGTCGGGCCGCAGGGCGTGCATCCAAACGCTTTGCGGCCTCCGCGCGTCCCGCAGTGAGCCTACACCGCGGTGTATAATCTCGGCGACTTTGCTCCCCGAGTAGAGGACTAGTAGACCGAAATCTTTGAAATGAGGGGTAGCCGAGATTGGCGTGCTACGACGACAGGGCGGGTTTCAAACCCGCCCCTACCAAGCCGTAACCTCAGAACCCTTCAATACTAGGATGTTGGACCACTAGGACTTGAAGGACTATCACATCAACGTCTTTTACAGCGAAGAGGATGAATGCTACGTAGCGGACATCCCCGACCTTCAGTACTGCTCTGCCTTTGGGGACACCCCAGAGCAAGCACTCGCGGAAGTCAGGACAGCGATGACGGCTTGGATCGACGCCGCCAAGGCCGAGGGCAAGCCGATACCGCCACCCCGCTACCGCCCCGCCATCTACCAGTCCGCCTGACCACCGCGGTCTCCGCGAGCTCGGCGGTGAGCCTCCGACGTGTATAATCTCGGCGAACGTCGCCACGTCGAGAACTCACCGTTGGCAAGCGCAAAGACCACTTCCCCCGAGAAGCCCCTACTCCTCCTGATGGACGGCCACGCCATGGTCCATCGGTCCTGGCACGCCATCCAGCAGCCCCTGACCATCAACCGCACAGGCGAAGAGGTCCACGGGGTCTACGGCTTCCTTAACACGTTCCTGCGCACGCTGGCCGACTTCCACCCGACCCACTGTGCCATTTCCTTCGACCTTTCCGGGCCGACGTTCCGACACCTCGTGTACGATGAGTACAAGGCCCAGCGCCCCAGGGCGCCAGACGAGCTTCGCGCCCAGTTCCCCCACGTTCGCAGGTTCATGGAGGTCTTCGGCGTCCCCACGTACGAGCAGCAGGGCTACGAAGCCGACGACGTCCTGGGTACACTGTGCCGCCAGGCCGAGGAGCACGGAATCGACGCCCTGGTCCTCACCGGCGATACCGACGAGCTGCAGCTCGTGTCGCCAAACGTGAAGCTGTTGCTCACGACCGGAGTACAAGGTCGCACGGTCTACGACGTGGACAAGGTGAGGGAGCGCTACGACGGCCTGGGCCCGGAGGCTGTACCCGACATCAAGGCGCTCGAAGGCGACACTTCGGACAACATCCCAGGGGTGCCTGGGGTCGGAAAGAAGACGGCCATCAAGCTCCTGACCCAGTTCGGCTCGGTCGAGGGGATACTCGAGAACCTCGACGAGGTGAGCCCGCCGCGAGTCCAGAAGAACCTCGCTGAGAATCGCGAGCTGGCGCTGCGCGGCAAGTTTCTGACGACGATCGTTCGCGACGTGCCAGTCGAGCTCGACCTGGACGCCACCCGTTTCTGGACATACGACCGTGCCAAGATAGTGGAGGCGCTGAGGGAGTTCGAGTTTTTCAGCATGGTCGATCGGATCCCGAGCCCGGACGGCGACATCGCCACCGCCACACAGGCGGCTCTCCCGATGGACATGGCGCCGCGCGACACCCACTACACAGTCGTTGATACGCCCGAAGCCCTCGATTCGCTCGTGAAAGAGCTCGCTTCTTCCGACGGCTTTGCCTTCGACGCCGAGACTACAGCCGCCAACGCCATGGCCGCCGACCTCGTCGGCGTCGCCTTCTCCAACGCCGCCGATCAAGGCTGGTACGTCCCCCTCCGGCACGACGACGGCCGCCAGCTTCCCCTGGACGAGACACTGGCCAGGCTGCGGCCGGTCCTGGAGGACGACTCGGTCCCCAAGATCGCCCATGATGCGAACCACGACATGACGATGCTTTCCAGGCACGGGATCAGCGTCAAGCCGCTGGCCTTCGACACCATGCTCGCCGCCCACGCCGGTGGAAGAAAGGCGACGGTGCTGAAGTCCCTGGCCCTGGAGCTCCTGCAGGTGGAGGTGCCTCCGGTCTCCGACCTCATCGGCAGCGGTCGCAAGCAGGTCACGATGGCACAGGTGGCGATCGACCGAGCGACGGAGTACGTCGCCGGCAACGCCGACCTTGCGTACCAGCTATACGACATCCTGGACCGGGAAGTAGAGCAGAAGGGTGTAAAGAACGACCTCGACACGGTCGAGATGCCCCTGGTCCCCGCCCTCGTGCGCATGCAGGCCAACGGCATCGCCCTAAACGTCGGTCTGCTAGAGAAGATGTCGGTTGAGCTGGCCGAGCAGGTCGACCGCATCAAGTTGGGCATGTACGAGCTGGTCGGCCACGAGTTCAACATCGGCTCATCGCAGCAGCTCGGAGACGTGCTGTTCAAGGAGCTCGGTCTCCCGCCCACGAAGCGCACCCAGAAGGGCTTTTCGACCGATGCTTCGTCCCTCGAGGGTCTGAAGCACGTGATCGGCCAGGGTGAGACCGAAGGCATCGACCCGAAGGCTCTAGAGGTCCTCGACCAGGTACTCGAGTACCGGCAGCTGACCAAGATCAGGTCCACGTACGTCGACGCCCTGCCGTCGTTGGTGAACCCCCGCACGGGCCGCATCCACACGATCTATAACCAGACCGGCTCGGCCACCGGCCGGGTCTCGAGCAACGACCCAAACGTGCAGAACATTCCCATCCGGACCGACCGCGGAAGGGACGTGCGCAGGGCTTTCATTGCGGAGGACGCCCCCGACTGGACGCTCCTGGCGGCGGACTATTCGCAGATCGAGCTACGCGTGCTGGCCCACCTCTCCGAGGATACCGGCCTCGTCGAGGCGTTCCGCAGCGGCCAGGACATCCACGACGCCACCGCGTCGTCGGTTTACGGAGTGCACCTTGGCGAAGTGACCGCCGACATGCGTCGCGTCGCCAAGATCATGAACTTCGGAGTCGTGTACGGACTCAGCCCCTTTGGGATCAGCCGGCAGACCGGTCTGACCGCCGAGGAGGGCAAGGAGTTCACCGAGGCCTACTTTGGCAAGTACCCAGGCATTCGAGACTATATCGACTCGATCAAGACGCGGGTCCGGGAGACCGGGTACGTCGAGACCCTCAACGGCCGCCGCCGGTACATCCCGGAAATCGGCTCCAGCAACTTCCAGGTCAGGTCTTCCGGCGAGCGGATGGCCATCAACATGCCTATCCAGGGCACCGCCGCCGACATCCTGAAGATCGCCATGGCCCACATCCAAGTACGCCTCGACGAGCTCAAGCTACGGACAATGATGGTCGTTCAGGTCCACGACGAGCTGATTTTCGAGGCGCCGCAAGACGAGCTCGACACGCTGAAGACCGTCGTGCTCGAGCTGATGCCGTCCGCGATGGACCTGGTGGTCCCCCTCGATATCGAGCTGAAGTCCGGCGACACCTGGGGCGACATGGAGTGAGCGCCGCCTAGAGGCGCAGCGGACGCACCGGGGGCACTATCTCCTAAGGGTCGTCCCGCAGACCGACAGTTGTGTGTCTATGTAGCGCGCGACCTCGTTGCTTTGAGTCCACAGGATAGTGTGGTAGTGAATCCACTACGGTGGGTAATGTTCATGGCACGTATCAATGTTATGTTATGATAACAATGATTATGAGTGAGACCATTGAGAGGAGCCATGAAAGAGATCACGACGACCATCACACAGCGCGGTCAAGTTACCATCCCAGTCGAGGTGCGAAGGGTGCTCGGAGTGAAGCCCCGGGACAAAGTCACCTTCTCGATCGAAGACGGTAAGGTACGCCTCGCGCCGGTTACATTCAGCCTGGAGTCGGCCTATGGTTCCGTGAAGCCTTCCGGGAAGCCGGAAGACTTCGACGAGCTCTCCCGGATCGCCAAGGAAGCCAAAGCTGAAAAGACCGTGCGGGAGTTGAGCCGGACGTGAGGTTTTTGGATACGAACGTCATACTGCGATATCTTACCCGGGATAACGAAATGATGGCCGAGGATTGCTATCAACTCTTCCAACGCGTGGCGCAGGGAAATGAGGAACTCTTCACCTGCGAGGCAATCGTCGCGGAGGTCGTCTACGTGCTCTCTTCCCCCCGTTTACCCTATCGTCTGAGCCACGAGGAGATCAAAGCTCGCCTGCTGCCGATTCTAACGCTGCGAGGATTGAGGCTCCCACAGAAGCGCGTGTACCTTGAGGCATTGGACTTATACGCCTCGGCACCATATCTCGACTTTGAAGACGCTTTGGCTGTGGCTCACATGGAGCATCGCGGAGTAAACGAGATCGTGAGCTACGACAGAGACTTCGACCGTATCGCGGGGATCCAAAGGGTCGTGCCGTAATCAGGCCGGCTACGTAGAGATGCCCTGGCGAGGCGTCTCTGCACAGGTAAAGGCGGTCAAAGCCGCCGGACGACCTCGTCCGCGAGGCTCCCGAACGCGGCCTTCGCGGGGCTCTCCGTCTCACTGGCCATCACGGGTACGCCAGAGTTCGCGAGGGCGCTGGCCTCGGCATCCAGCGGGACCTCGCCGATGATCGGGGCGCCCAGGTCGGTGTACCGCGAGCCACGGCTGAACACCTCTTGGCGCTCGCCGCAGTGGCCGCACTCGAAGTAGCTCATGTTCTCGACGACTCCGATTACCGGCAGCGACACGCTCTCGAAACGCTTCAGCTCTCGGGTGGCGTCGAGCCGGGCCACGTCTTGCGGAGTCGTGACCAGAATACCGCCGGTCACGTCAGTCGATTTGACGATCGTCCCCATCGGCTCGTCGGAGCCCGGAGGCAGGTCGACGATCATCGTGTCGGCGTCGCCCCAGTCCACGAGATAGAGCAGGGACTTGGCCAGCTGCCCGACGGCGAGGTCGCTTCCGATCTGGGCCGTCTGGCTCTCCGCGATCAGGAACCCAATGGACATGGTCCGGAGGCCGAACCGCTCGAAGGAGGGTATCTCGGGTTTGGCGTTCTCGGGCCGGGAAGTCAGGACCGGCAGACTAGCCGCCCAACGGCCGGCCTCTTGAGTACGTCTGACCCCTAACAGCAGAGGTACGTCCGGCCCATAAATGTCGGCGTCCAGCAAAGCGACCTTGCGGCCCTTTTGCGACAGCGCGAGCGCCAGGTTGATGCTGACGGTGGTCTTGCCAACGCCGCCCTTGCCGCTGCCGATCAGTATAAGGTCGCCGATGCCGCCCGGTTTGGGGAGCTCCGGATTACTCATTCGCTGGCTCACTCGCCTTTCGCCTACCTCGCAGATCGAGGATGCCTTCGCTAACTGAGAACCATTCTTCCCGCAGCTCCTTGATTCGTTCCTCACGTTCCTCCGGTTCGGCCTTCGTACCCAGCTCAATCATCTCAATGAGCACATCGAGGCCGGCACCGGACTTAATCCGCTCAATCTGCTCCTCGGAAAGCTTGAGACCCGCCCTCTCGATCACGTCGGTGGCGGCGTATATGGGGGCGCCCGCAAGGGATGCCAGAGCCATGGCGTCACTCGGTCTGGCGTCGATCTCCGAGACCTTGTCCCCGACGCTGAGCTTGACCACGGCCAGGAACATGTCGTCTTTGAGCTCTTCTATGCGCACCTCTTCGAGGGTAGCACCCATAGCTCCCAAGAGGTCATGCATCAGATTGTGAGTCATCGGCCTTGGATATTCGTAGCGCCTGGCGGCAGTAGCTATCGCCTCGCCCTCCGGAGGTCGGACCCATATCGGCAGTAGCCTACCTCCAACTTCATCGGAGAGAAGGATCACGAAAAGCTCCGCCCCGTTTCGCTTCCCGCCCGCGACATCCGCAATCTTCACTTCAACCATGTGACGACCTCCTTCACCATCGCATTCGTCGCTGATTCCTAGCAAGTCTGCCAGCGCGTCCCGCAGCTCGCTCCTCGACCGATGTAGCCGTACCTTGGCGGCCGACACCGAAATCCCCAGGGTCGCGGCCACTTCCCGAACGCTTAGTTGCTCGTAGTAGAAGAGCAGCGTCGCCGCCTTATTCTTCGGCGAGAGTCCATCCACAGACTCGAGAACGCGCCGCTGAAGCTCTTGCGCCTCGACGACATTCTGAGGCTCGGGCTCGAAGCTGCTCAGCGAGGAGACGTCGAGCCACCGTCCTCCGGTCAGCGCTTCCAACGAATACGGGTTGTCCTTCTGCTCTCAGATGTGGCTTCGGCAGATGTTGAGAACGATGCCGAATAGCCAGCTCTGGAAACGCTCTCGGTCCCTTAGCCGGTCGAGAGACAGGTACGCCTGAAGGATGGCCTCCTGGGCTAGCTCTCGCGCCGTATCTTCGTTGGAGACCATGCGGAACGCCACCCGCACCGCCATAGGCTGGTGGCGCTCGACCAGATCTCCGAAGGCGTCGCGGTCTCCCGAGCTCGCCCTCGCAACGAGCCCGGCATCAGGCACCGGTCCCTCGCCGGACGGGTGATCGACCGTTCCTCGATCCAGCGATGTTTGGGGGCCTAACACCATCTCTGACCTGCCGCAGCGACCTTGGGTCTGTGGTAAGTAGTGGTCAAAACCGACCAAGAGGTTACATCACGGCACCCGGGATGCATGGTAACAGGGGTTTAGCTGCAGGGACGTCGCAACGGCGCGTTGGAGCAGTTCTTCGGCTCGCTCAGGACGACCCTTCGACAGGGCTCAGGGTGAGCGGATTTAGGGGCCACTTGAGTTGTGCGGATCTAGGGCCGCTCGTGGTGACCTCGTCGAACCACAATCTGAGCAGGCCTGCCGTGACAATGAAACGGCGTCGGCCTAACTCGGTCCCGCATCCGTGCGCGCAACCTCTTCGTTCCCCACGTCGCCCTGCCAGAGACGCTTCATCTCGTCCGAGGTCGCGAGCAGGTCTTCGAGCTTCCCTTCGACCTCCATCTTCCCATCCCTAAGCACGACGATGTTGTCCGCGTGTTGCAGAGCCGCTCTGCGGTGGGACACGACGAGGCAGGTGCTGTCGCGGCGCTGGAAAACCCGCTCCCAGAGGACCTCTTCGGTCTCAACGTCGATGGCACTTGAAAGGTCGTCGAACACCAACAGCTCGGGGTCGCGGACGAACATGCGCGCCGCGGCTGTCCGCTGGACCTGGCCGCCCGACAGCTTCACGCCGCGTGTCCCGACCAGCGTGTCCAGCCCGTCGGGCAGCTCGCTTATGTCTTTCTCCAAGACGGCCGCCTTGACCGCCGCTTCCAGGTCGACCTCTTCCTCGGGCAGGCCCATCAGGATGTTGTCCCGCAGGGGCTCGCTGAACAGCCGCGGCACCTGGGAGGTGTAGGCGCACCGTGGCGGCACGAAGAAGGACGCCGGGTCGTCAACGACCTCCCCGTTCCAGCGGACCTCGCCCGCGTCGCGAGGGTGCAGCCCCAGCAAGACACGTAGCAGCGTGGTCTTGCCGGAGCCGATACGCCCCGTAACGACCGTGAACGAGCCGCGCTCGATGCTCAAGTCGACGCTCTCTATGCCGCGCCCCGAGTCGGGGTATCGGTAGGTAAGCCCGGTCATGGTCAGGTTCCTTAAACGATCCGCCTCGGTCTTCGGAGCACGCGAGACCTGGGGCAGCGCGCCACGAACGTGAACGGGCCCGTGCTGGAGGCCGGTGGTGCCCAAAAGCAAGATCCCAAGCACCACGACCCGTCGCCACTGAGGCAGCACGTACTGTCCCAGTAGCTCCCGGTAATGGCGGATGGTTATCTTTGTCTTGGGTGTCTGCAAGTAGGTTCTCTAACAGCGGTCTTCGGCGGCAGAGCCACCGATGTGAGGAGTGACAGTCAAAACCGTATCACGGACTATGATTTCGTACAATATTGACATTCCGATGGCTGTATCATATAATTTGGTGGCCGTAAATGAACTGTACCAGCTACCGTGGAAGCCAACAGCGCCGATATCAGCATTCACATCACCTCTATCGCTCTAGTATAATAAGACGTGCTGTTTTCAAGTGGCACTCTCTGAGCCCCACCGAACGGGGCTTTTTTGTTTCTCAGGAACGACGTTGATGCGCACCAAATCGAGCTCCCTGACCTGTGCTCATCAAGGACATTGATTGCATGTCATTCCGATTGAGTGCAGCGATTGAGGAATCTAAGGTCACTGGTTCGGTGGAAGCCGCAACTACCGATGAGTCTCTTAGATTCCTCACTGCGTTCGGAATGACAACCCCGTGGACCTCAAGCTTTGCACACTGTGGGTCGCCTCAGTTGCACCCTTTCCGCTTGTCGCGGCGCACTATCTGAGGTTCTTTCGTTTCGCGCCGGCATGGCGCCTGACACGTGCCGCCTGCGCGACAAAGTGGCTTCTTGTTGCACCCGGCTACGGAGAATACAATACCGCCCCGGCATCGCTGACGCGGTATCTATCAGGAGGCGGTCGTGCGCACCAACAACATAGTCACCAAGATGAACGCGGGCGAGATGGCATACGGCTGTTTCGTCAACTTCCCTTCAACGGCGGTCGTGGAGCTACTGGGCATCGCCGGCTTCGACTTCGTCCACTTCGACAACGAGCACGGCCCCTTCACCCCGGAAACCATCGACGACCTCTGCCGCGTCGCCGACATGGCCGGACTCACGCCGATCGCCCGGGTCCCGAGTATCGACTCGTCGACCATCTTGCGCCACCTGGACCGCGGTATTCTCGGCATAATGGGCCCCCACATCACGACCCGGGAGCGGGCCCAACAGCTGGCCGACGCGTGCCGCTACGCCCCTCGTGGTAAGCGGAGCTTCGGCTCGGGCCGAGGCGCCAACTTCGGACGTCTCGCGTCGACGACGGAGTACATGGAGCACACGAACTCCCAGGTCCTGGTCATCGCGCAACTGGAGGACGTCGAAGTTCTCGACAACATCGACGAGATACTGGCCGTCGATGGCATCGACCTCTACGCCTCCGGTCCCCAGGACATCGCCCAGTCGATGGGCCTCCCAGGCCAGAAGGACCACTCAAGAGTCAAAGAGTTCGAGGCGACTGTGCGAGACGCCGTCCACGCTGCGGGCAGGAAGACAGTCGTGGACGTCGTGGTCGAAGCCCGTGCCGCCGACATGATTCTCGAAGGCGCAGGGGCGTTCCTCAGGGCGAACCGAAGCGAAGAGGCTTAGCGTCGTGCCAGCCTGCTTGTGTCATTCCGAGCGCAGCGAGGAATCTAGGTGACTCAATCACCGAGCGACGTTCCTCTGAAAATAGGGTGTCCGTGGCTAGCCAAGGAGCCCTCATCTCAGTCTTCTCCCAGAGGCCGGGAGAAGAGGTAAGACGCCGTCCTTTTTCATCATTCATGGTGTCCCGTGCAACGGGACATGGGAGATTGCTATGAGGCTGTCGGTTCCTCAGTCAGCTGCAACAGCTGCAGGACGTTGCCGTCGGGGTCGGAGAACGTGGCGACCCAACCACCCCAGTGCTCCTGCTCGGGCGGTCTGATGAAAGAGACTCCGTTTCCGCGGAGCCTCTCGTACTCCTTGTCGATCTCGTCGACTCCAAGGTTCACCATGACCCGATAGGGGTCTATCGCGTCGCCCGAGACATGATCGTGGGTTCCAATGCCCAACCGCACGTCGCCCCACTTGAACGAGACAAAGTTCGGCCGGACCGAATGCGGCTCCAGGCCCACAGTGTCGCGATAGAAGGCCAGCATCCGCTCCAGGTCTTCGGTCCAGATGATGACTCCAACAACGCCGGTTATCATGACTTGTCCTCGCCCTTTCCGCTCCCCACGTGCTACGCATTGGTCAGAAGCTCGCCGGTTTGCTGTTTGAATAACTTTGTGGTCACGGCTATACTGGTGATAGAGACCCGGTGGGGTGGATGAAAGTCTAAAGTGGGGGTCTTTGGAAAGGAGGTGCTGTGTTGGACAGTAGTAGTAGGGGGTGTTCCTGGTAGGTGTTCCCCGGAACGCCTCCCCATAGGGCCTCGCTCCGGCGGGGCCCTATTACTTTTCTAAGCCTCAGTCGTCTTTTCAGCACCTATCTTTCGTGCTAGCGGCCACGCCCATTTCTTGCCCTCCGGCAGACCGATCGCTCCCTCAGCCTCGAGACCTGTCAGGCCACCATCGACGCCGTTCACCCGCGAGTGTCGGGTCCAACTCCACGATCAGTCGCCGCACTTCTTCGGACCTGATCGTTCGCAAGAGGTCCCAGGCCCCCATGCGCGGACGCGGTTCAGCGTCCGGCAGGAGGCCGCCGGCTTGCAACGCCTCCCGTATCTTCCCGCAGATGTCGTTCATGTGTCGCGCTCTTTGGCTATGGTCTCTGGAGGCCTCTAGCTCCTGAAGGAGAGGCTCGAACACATCGCTCCATCGTGGCATCTGAACGAACTGCCAATGAAGCCACTTGTAGTAGAGAGAGAATCGCTTATTCAGCACGCAGACGAGCCGCATCACGGATTCAACAAAATGTCCTTGTGCGACTAGCAGTCCGACGCCGTCGCCACGTCGAGCTAGCCTGGATATTCCATTGTATTCGCCGAACTGCCAGATTTCCCAGAGCATGTGCGCCATCTTCCACTTCCACACATCCTCGGGGAAGTAGGCCGTCTCGAACTCACGCTTCCTCTCAGACAAAGCTCCCGTTGGATCGTAGATCACGAGCCCGTAGCCGGCCATACCAAGAGCGCTCCCATCCACTTCGGCCCATCCCCGTAGCGTGTCTGGAGGGTGAGCTAGGTTGCAGGTCCCCCGGTAGACATCATCGATCGTAGTCACACGGATAGCCTCGGGACGCAGGATCTCTCTAGGAAAGCCCAGGTACTCGTCGGGTACCGCTGCCGCCAACGCAGTCTCGATCGCCTTCCCGTACTCAGAGACGTCAGGGTCTGGCAGGAGCAAACGACAATGGCCGAGGCCCCAGTCGTGGTCCCGAGACAGCTCGTCATCCGCGCCGAGCGAGTCCGACCCGCCTCCGACCACGCCGGCGCTCAACCGAAACAGGACATCAGGGAACTGCTCGGATAAAACGGGCTGAAAGAGGTCAAAGAAGGCTCTACGACAGAGTTTCTGGGCCTTCATTCCCGCGCCCTTCCGCCTACTCGAAGCCCTCGGTGAGGGCCAGCCTCACAAGAGCCAGAGCGTTCAGACCAGTCCGTATCCGGTCGGGCGTGCCACCACCAGCGAAGTTGTAGGTCCGCCGGCGGAAGCCGGTACCGTCGGTAATCGACACGTTGGTCTGCCCTCGACCGAGGTTCTGAGCAGTATCTCCCGCCTCTGGCACCGCATGCACCGCGAGGCCAAGGTCGGCATCTGCGAAGGACCTGACGGCCCACGCAAGCTCATCGACGAGACTCTCTGCCTCGTCCATCAGCGAATCGACGTCGTTGGGCTTTCGCGAGAAACCCAGAAGACGCTCGATGGACCGAGGGCCGTTGGAGATCACGCCCTCGATGAAGTGATCGGCGCTAGCTCGCTGTAGCCGCTCCGCAACCTGTCCGCTCGTCAGGCCCTCATAAACCGCCACAGTCGCGTTCTTCTGTCTCAGCAACGCGCCAACGGCGTCTTCCATCGTTTCCTCATCCGCCGCGAAAACGTGGCGCCCGAGAAGCTCGCGCACCTCGGCCTCGACGGGAGCGATCAGCCTTGTGGCTTCGTTTTCATCGCCCGCTTTGGCGGCGATTCGAACGTCGACCTGGCCCGGGTGGGCCAGAACGCCGACTGTCGGGTTGGTCGAGCCGGTGATCAGATGCCCGATCTTGTCATCGACGGCGCTCTCGCCGATGTCGGCCACCTTCAGTATGCGATACGAGATCCGCTGCTTCAGGTCGAACCTCTTGCGCAGGTAGGGCGCGACCTCGTTGTCGAAAAGCCACTTCATCTCGTGGGGGACGCCCGGCAGCGCGAAGATGGCGCTGTCGCCGAACTCGACGACGAACGCAGGCGCGGTGCCATTGGGGTTGTGAACGGTGACCGCGCCTTCCGGGATGTACGCCTGCCGCTCGTTGTTCTCCGTCATGATGAAGCCGCGACTGCGAAACCGCTGCTCTATCTCTTCGAGTAGCTCGGGGACCAGTACCAGCTCGCGGCCGGCTACCTTGGCCACGACCTCGCGGGTCAGGTCGTCCTGGGTGGGGCCAAGCCCGCCGCTCGTGATAACGACGTCGGAGCGTTCCGCCGCTCTGCCGATGACTTCTTTCATGCGCGAAGGATTGTCGCCGACGGTCGACTTGTAGAAAAGGTCGACGCCTAGATCGGTCAAGCGCTGTGCGATCCAAGCTGAGTTGGTGTCGACGATCTGGCCCAGCAGCAGCTCGGACCCGATGGCTACTATTTCAGCGCTGGCCATTCAGTCTCGGCCCGTCACGGCCAACTCAGCCGCGTAGGTGATTGCGGCCCTGACGTCGTCACCGACCAGCGCTGGATAACTGGCGAGGACATCCTGAACGCTCGCCCCGGCGGCCAGGTTGTCGAGGATCACGGCTACCATGATACGAGTCCCCTTGATGCAGGCTTTACCGTGGCATACTTCGGGATCTACCGTTATTCTATCGATCAGGTTCACGTCGTCCTCCTCACGCCGCATACAGAGTCGTCCCCCTTTCGACGATTTCCTTGATAAACTGGTCGCCAACTTCGATCCGCTCTGAGACCTCCTACGGGGTCAACACCAGTATCTCTAACGGGATGGTCCGTTTGGGGTCGGAAACGATCCGGCGGACTTCGACCCTGCGGTCTATCGATCGGTCGGCTGTGTTCTTAATGATTAAAAGGTCGATGTCGCTGTCCGGCCGTGGCTTGCCATAGGCGTGCGAGCCAAAGAGGATGACCTTTTGAGGTTCATAGTCAGCTATCAGCCACTTAAGGATTCTCTCTATAGTCGCTTCGACCGTTTCTGCAATATCCATTCTAGTCATTCCAGACGAAGTGATGAACGATGATAAGGAGCCGTGTGCCAGTAGCGAGTGACTGCCGCCGTCGTACAGCCTTCCTACGCCGGGGTGAGCTCGCGCACGTGCAGAATCTCTCGATTGTTACGAGGCCTCACGTCGTCCTCGGAAAGGGTCAGAAGCGCCACTGTTTCGCCTCCCGCTATTACGAACTCCACTTCGTAGGCTCCCCCGGAGCTGTAACAATTGACGACAGTCCCTATATCGCCCTTCCGCAGCTTGTGCTCCTCGATGTCGTGGGTTATCACGACCGTGTCTAGCTCTTGAATCGTAGATCTCCTGATGCAAGCGTCCAGAGTCCCTTACCCGTACTTCTCACGCAGCAGATCGGCGCCTTCGCACATCGCACGCAGCTTCATGTACGCTTCGTCGAAGTCCATGGGGTTGGCGCTGGACGGCGCGAAGCCGCAGTCGGGATTCAGCGTGATGCGCTCCTTCGGCACGTATTCCATAACGCGCTCGACCCGTTCCACGACCTCCTCGGGCGTTTCGATGTGCGGGTCGGTGTGATCGATAACGCCGAGCCCGAGCACCTTGTCCTCCGGGAAGTGCTTCAGGACTTCGACTCCGCCAGCGTCAGGGGTCGCGAACTCCATGGCGAACCTGTCGACGTTCATACGGCCCAGAGCGCCGATGATCGTGTCGTACGGCCCCCGAGAGCCGTGACTCCGGTCCCAGTGGGCATGACAGAGATGGACGCTCACCCACGGCGGGTCGACACCGTCGAGAGCTGCGTTAACGTACTTCACCGACGACTCGATTTCGCCTTCGATGTCGGTGATCCCCTCGCGCTTGCGATATTCGGGGTCGACCAGCAGCACGAGCCAAGGGTCGTCCAGCTGGATGGCATTTACGCCGAGGTCGGTCAGCGCCTTCACTTCTTCACGTATGATCGGAACGCACGCCTCCATGAAATCCTCAGCCGTGCCGTACGCCGACTTCGAGTGTTCGGCGCTCCACATACGTCTGCCAATGGTATACGGCGACGGGATCGCCACTGAGACCTTGGTATTGGTCTGGCCGCGTAGGAACGCCGCCTCGACGGCGGAGAAAGACCTTCGTTGGACGAGTCGTGACACCACAGCCGGATAGAACAGCCCTGAGATGCCGGAGCCGCCCGTCGGAATGAGGTCTGGCTCGAAACCCTCGACCGAATCGGCGAAGACCTTGACGTAGCTTTCGCGTCGCCACTCGCCGTCGGAGACGAAGTCCAGTCCAGCCCGTTCCTGCATGCGGATAGCCGACGGGATAGCGGCATCGAGGAGCGCTTCGGCGTCGAGCTCGCGCACCCGGCCGGCCTTCCGGTCCTCGATCAGGTCGCGGACCCATTGAGGGCGTGGGAGACTGCCCACGGGCATAGTTTGGAAGAGTTTGTCGTCCGGCAAGCCAGCCATCCAGATAGTCCTTACGTGCGTTAAATAAAGGGTACAGCGTGAGGGGTTAGGGGTAAAGAGCGGGAGGTAAGGGTGACTTTCAGCTACCGGTCGAGCATACCCCTCGTGCTAGAATGAGTTCTCGTATGAACGTGGAGACCAAGCGTAGCGCCGGACTGCTTTCGTCGGTGGTCGAGGCCATCGGCGATACACCGCTCGTCGAGCTATCGCGAATCACCAAGGACCTGAACGGCCGGATTCTGGCCAAGCTGGACCACCTCAATCCCGGCTTCTCGAAGAAGGACCGCATCGCCCGGCAGATCATCGAGGATGCGGAGGCCGATGGCTCGCTCAAGCCGGGTATGACGGTAGTAGAGCTGACCAGCGGTAACACAGGCACCGGCCTCTCCATCGTGTGCGCCATCAAGGGTTACCCGTTCGTCGCGGTGATGTCCAAAGGCAACTCAATGGAGCGGGCGAGAATGATGTCGGCTCTGGGAGCCGAGGTCGTGCTGGTGGACCAGGCGCCTGGCTCCGTCGCGGGACAGGTATCCGGCGAGGACCTTGAGATGGTGGAGAGAGAGACCCGGCGGATCGTCGAAGAGCGTGGAGCCTTTCGCGCCGACCAGTTCCGGCTCCAAGGCAACTTTCGCGCTCACTACCTGACTACGGGCCCGGAGTTTCTAGAGCAGTCGGGTTATGCGATACAGGCGTTTTGCGACTTCGTCGGGACCGCCGGTACGTTCGCGGGCTGCGCCGCGGCGTTGAAGGAGCACGACCGCTCGATCCGGTGCTACGTTGTAGAGCCTGAGGGCGCCGCCGTCCTGGCAGGCAAGAAACTGGCGGACCCAGGCCACCGTATCCAAGGGGGCGGCTACTCGATCCCTGAGCTCGAGTTCCTCAGCCCGGAGCTTGTTGACGGCTATTTGCGGGTCAGCGACTCCCGCGCCATCGAGGTCGCCCGGCAGCTGGCCAGGGAAGAAGGCATTTTCGCAGGGTTTTCTTCCGGGGCCAACGTGGCGGCGGCCATCGACCTTCTCCGCGGCCCCTGCGAGGGACAGACGGTCGGCGTCGTGATCTGCGATTCAGGTCTCAAGTATCTCAGCACGGACCTTTGGGCATAGCAATGGCGAAGCTGTTAGAAATACGAGACCTCCAGACTCAGTTCACAACGGATAGAGGCGTGGTCAAGGCTGTCGACGGCGTCAGCTACGACGTCGAGGAAGGCGAGATACTGGGCATCGTCGGTGAGAGCGGTTGTGGCAAAAGCGTCAGTGCCCTCTCCATCATGCGGCTGATTGCCGATCCCCCTGGCAAGATCGTGGGTGGCCAGGTCGTCTTCGATGGCCGCGACTTGCTAGCCCTTTCCGAATCGGAGATGCGCCAGATTCGCGGCAACCGTATCGGGATGGTCTTTCAGGAACCGATGTCTTCGCTGAACCCGGTGCTCAGCATTGGCCGGCAACTCACCGAGACGCTGGAGTTGCACCTGAAGATGAGCCCTGGAGCGGCCCGCGAACGCGCGGCCGAGCTACTGTCCATGGTGGGAATGCCGGACGCGGAGAGCCGGCTCAAGGACTATCCTCATCAGCTCAGCGGCGGCATGCGACAACGGGTGATGATCGCCATGGCCATCAGCTGCGAGCCGCGGCTGATAGTCGCCGACGAGCCGACGACTGCCCTCGACGTGACGATCCAGGCACAGATACTCGAGCTGATGCAGTCGCTATCGCGAGAACTCGGCACAGCGCTCGTAATCATCACTCACAACCTGGGGGTGGTGGCGCGGTATGCCGACCGCGTTCTCGTGATGTACGCAGGGAAGATTGTCGAATCGGGGGTATCCCGCGCGATCTACGGAGACCCCAGACATCCCTACACCCTGGGCCTGCTCAACTCCGTCCCGCGCCTGGACGGACGCGCAGGCAGCCAACTCGAAGTTATCGAGGGGATGCCGCCCGACCTTATCGAGATGCCGGAGGGCTGCAGCTTCGCGCCGCGCTGCAAATTCGCCATCGACCGCTGCACTACCGAAACGCCGGAGCTTATGGAGGTGGACGGTGAGCACCGGTCCGCTTGCTGGCGCCTCGAAGAGCTGCCTGAGATCGCGGCGGCAGCGAGTCAGGAGGAGGCTTCTTGACGGCGACCCAGACTGCCGAAGACCTCCTTCTGGAAGTCCGCAACGTCGAGATGTTCTTTCCGGTGACGTCCGGGATCATCTTTCAGCGCAAAGTCGCCGACGTCAAGGCGGTCAACGACGTCAGCTTTTCGATAAAACGCGGCGAGACGCTGGGGCTCGTAGGCGAGAGCGGTAGCGGTAAGACCACGCTGGGGCGCTGCATTCTTCAACTCTACCGGCCGACCAACGGTGATGTGATCTTCGATGGCCAGCGGCTCAACGAGCTCAGCTCGAAGGAGCTGAAGCCGGTGCGTCGCAAGATGCAGGTCATATTCCAGGACCCCTATGGCTCTCTGAATCCCCGGATGACTTGCGGCGACATCATCGGCGAGCCGTTGATCATTCACAAGCTCACGGCGTCCAAGGCCGAATACCGGGAGAGGATCGCCGAGCTGCTTCAGCTTGTGGGACTGAATCCGTATATGGCCGAACGGTATCCGCACGAGTTCAGCGGCGGCCAGCGGCAGCGTATTGGCATCGCGCGGGCCCTTGCGGTCAACCCGACCTTTATCGTTTGCGACGAGCCGGTCTCGGCGCTGGACGTCTCGATTCAGGCCCAGGTAATCAACCTGCTGGCCGAGCTGCAGGAGCAGTTCGGCCTCACGTATCTCTTCATCGCGCACGACCTGTCGGTAGTACGGCACATCAGCGATCGCGTCGCGGTTATGTATCTCGGGCACATCGTCGAGCTCGCCGACCGCACCGAGCTATACGAGAACCCCCTACACCCTTACACGAAGGCGCTGCTCTCGGCGATCCCCATCCCGGACCCGGTGCTCGAGGCCGAGCGCGAGCGCCTGATCCTGACCGGGGAGCTTCCCAGTCCGATGAATCCTCCCGAGGGGTGCGTGTTCCACACGAGGTGCCCGATCGCCATCGAGGAGTGTACGCGGGGAATGCCTGAGCTGCGAGAGGTGAGTGAGGGCCACTGGGTGGCGTGCATCAGAGCGCCGGGCTACTGATCGGCGTGCGACTCGACGGGGCCCCGGCGCGAGCGAGCTTCGAAGAGGAGCTAGCGGAACTTCGCCGTGAGGTTAGACCGCCTGGCTGCGCTCTTCTCGCTCTCTCCGACGCTTTAGCCGGTCCCAGCCGCTCAAAGGCGGCTTTCCCGTCCCGATGCGAGAGTGCGTGTACCGGTCTTCCATGTAGGGCTTGCCGAGATGTGCGCGGACCTGGGCCATTACCTCTGGGGCAACGTCAGATCGACGCCAGCCGCAATTGACGCAGACGGTACCTTCGGTGGAAGGACCCGATATTATCACGGCCCCGTTGCATCTTGGGCAGCCATTAAGTTCCATCATGACTAATCTGACCTCCGGCCTGATACGTGTCGCCTGGCCCGAGTGTATGGATTCGAGTCACGGATCACCTGACTAGACGCCTTTGAAACCCTGACAGGTTCCTGACAGATCGTAGGCACCCGGTCTGGGACGTATTGGGGCCTACCGTCGGAGCCCGAAATAGACGTGCCGCGTGAGTGTCTGGTAAAATGGACGTTGGCGGCGACTCGACGAGAAGCGACATAGACAAGTGAGCGTGCGCAATGAGTCCTGAGAATTTCGGCTTTAAGAAGTTCGCCGGCAATCCCTTCTACAGCGAGCAGAACGCGCGGCTGGTCGACATGGCCGGGGTGGGACCGGGCCAGCGGATCGTTGACCTCGCCTGCGGGACCGGGGCGGTTACGCGGCTGATTGCGGAACGGCTGCGAAACGCCCGGGACACGGCAGTCATCGGCATCGACCACTCGGCCAGCGCTCTGAAACAGGCGATGGAAGACCTGAAGGACGTGCGCGACTCGGCCATCCAGTTCGTTCAGAGCCAGATGGAGCAGTTCTCGGAAGCGGTCAAAGAGTCGGTCGACACCGTGATCTTCTGCAACGCCATCCACTACGTCCCCGACAAAGATGCCCTGCTGGCCGACATCTCGAAAGCCTTGAAGCCCGGGGGCAAATTGGCCTTCAACACGACCTTCTTCGAGGGCGCGCATCCCCTCGAGACGCTGACCTTCTACCGAAAGTGGATGTTTAAGGCGACGCGGTACCTGCGTCGCGAGTACGGCCTGTCGCCGTCGAGATCGGATAAGGTCGAAGCCCGGAAACAGCTCACGCCCGACGAGTACAAGACCCTGCTCGAGGACAACGGTTTTCGAATCGCCGAGCAGAAAATCGACACCGTGGAGTTCACTCTCGAAGGGTTCATGGACATCAGCACTTTCGAGGACTTCATCGAGGGCACGATGCCCGGGGTACCGTTCGACAAGGCCAGTGCCTCGCTCAAGGCCGGGGCCAAGGAGGCCTTCGAGGAGATGAAGGTCGACTTCATCCCTCGGAACTGGCTCGACATCGTAGCGGTTCGGGTCTAGTACCCTACGCCTGAGAAGATCGCCCTCACCCTAACCCTCTCCAACGGGGAGCGGGACAGACCCGCCCTCCTCCCTTGCCCTTTCACGCGCTTTTCTGTTGGCGCTTGACATAGAGAGACCTGTCTTCCAACGGGTCGGTAACGTAGCCGCACATCAGGTACCAGCCGTGCTTGTCGTGGTCGAGGACTCGGTCGCCTCGGCACCTTGGGCAAGACTTGAACGTGACCATCGCTGGCCTCCTAAAACCACGTCTGCCTAGCTTCTGCCGTCGCAGCGATGGCGCTGTTCAAAACGGGCCCGCTGCTCCACCTCGAGCCAGGTCCTGAAGGCGCCGTCGAAGAAGAAGACCGGTTGACCGGCCGTTCGGCTGTCGATTGTTAACTGCACTGCGGAACGTCCCGCGCCGCTGGTCTCCGTCTGCAGCTGAGTTTTCATCTCGACGCCTCCTCCGATGGTCAGGCCTTTCGTTCCATTGTCCCCGCCAAGGTTCGTCGGGCGCACCGGACAGATGACCCAAGTTGGTAACGACCTGCACAACGACACCTATCGCAAAATCGACGGAGAAACGGGCATCATCACCCGGATCGCTGGGTCAGGCAAGAGGGGACGCGGCGGCGACGGCGGACCGGCCGTCGACGCGGAGATGGACACGCATTGCGGCATCGCCGTCGCCGAGAACGGCGACATCTACCTTTCGAGCGAGTGGACGAACAACATCCGTCGCATCGACGCCAGTACCGGCATCGTCGAGCTCTTCGCAGGCCACGAGGCGCGACACCACCCGTGGGAGCGCGGCGATAGCCGGCCGTACACCGGGCAGGACCTGAGCCTGGGCGGCTACTCGGGCGATGGCGGGCCGAAGGAGCAGGCCGCCTTCAACCATCCTGAGCACCTGGCCTTCGATTCGAAGGGCGACCTGTACGTGTGCGACAACTCTAATGACCGCATCCGCAAGATCGACATGAAGACCGGCATCGTCACGACGGTGCTGGGCAACGGGCAACGGGCGTCCAACGGCGACGGCGGGCCGGCCGTCGAGGCGAGCGTCCTAATGCCCGACGCCCTCAATTTCGACGTGCACGACAACATGTACGTGGGCGAGAAGTACGGCTTCCGGGTCCGCAAGGTCGACGCGAAGACTGGAATCGTGTCGACGCTGGCCGGGACGGGGGTGCCGGGCATGGGCGGCGAGGGCGTGCTTGGCACCGAGACAGAGTGCAACTCGTGCGAGGTCGGCATGTGGGCCGACCCCGACGGCTCGGTCTTCTACAGCGACTGCGGCGGGCGGGTCCGGCGTATCGACGGCAAGACAGGCATCGTGACCACCGTGCTCGGCGGCACGACGGTCCACGACGGCGAGCACGCGACGCAGGGGTTCCTGACGGGCCCGGGCGGCATCTGCGTCGCGCCCGACGGCGACGTCTATTTCGCCGACGTCTGGAGCCAGCGCATCCGGGCTATCGACGCAGAGACCGGCGCCATCCGTACCGTGGCCGGGAATGGCGCGAGGGCCTACGGCGGCGACGGCGGCCCGGCCACCGAGGCGTACCTGGGTAACCCCTACGACGTGTCAGTGGACTCGATGGGACGCGCGCTGATCGCCGACACCAGACACGGACACGTGCGCACGGTCGACATAGACGGCGTGATCAGAGGCGTGGCCGGGGCTGCGTTCACTTGGGACAAGGGCGACGGCGGCCCGGCCCTCAACGCCAACTTGATGCGCGTTGAGGCCGTGGCCCACGGGCCCGATGGCGACGTCTACATCGGGGACGGCGTCGGCCGCATACGCAAGATAGACGCCGTGACGGGCGTCATCGACACGGTGGCCGGCATCGGAGTGAACGGCTTCTCGGGCGACGGCGGTCCGGCCACCTCGGCTCGCATAGGGAACCCGACGGCGATACGGTTCGACGGCGGCGGCAACCTCTACTTTTCGGACTGCGACCAGCACGTTGTCCGAAAAGTAGATACGGATGGCGTAATCACCACCGTCGTGGGCACGGGTGAGGCAGGTTTCTCGCCCGATGGGACGCCGGCGACGAAAGCACGGATCGAATATCCGTACGGCCTGGCGGTCGGCGCCGATGGCGTGCTGTACGTGTCGGACACGCACAACAACCGCGTGCGCCGGGTCACAGCGGACGGGACGCTGGAGACGGTGGCCGGTGGCGACATACCGGGCTACGCCGGTGACGGTGGGCCCGCCACCGAGGCCAGCCTCAACCAACCCCACGGCCTGACGCTCTACGGCGACGACATCCTGCTAATCAGCGACCATTTCAACCACCGCGTCAGGGCGGTTAAGTTGGAGTAAGGGTTCGCTGAGTCCGGCTGTCCCACTTCCTCTCCCTCTGGGAGAGGATTGAGAGCCTGCACTGAGTCTGTCGAAGTGTGAGGGTGTCGTCGGCCGTCACATGACATCGCCCGCCGTTGTCCGTCCGGCAACCGCCGCCTTGCCGACCATCCCCTTACCCCTTCGATCGAACTCAGGACAGGCCTGGCCTTCCTGAGGGAGACGGGACTTCCGAGACCGCTGCGCGGGTATCCGACCCCCTTTGGTGGTCACCTGCCCGGAGATATTCACCTTAACTAGGGGTTTTCTCTGATTGACTGTGCACAGTTAAGTTTATATGGTGGTACCACCATAGCATTATTAGGCCAGCACCGGGCAGGGGTGTTCGTCAATGGAAACTCGCTATAGCGCGGCCCTTGTAGTACACGGGGGCCCCGACGACGGGGTGGTAGTCGAGCTCAATGAGGGCATGATTACATTCGGTCGCGGGCTGCTCAACGACATCGTGATCGACCGCCCGGGTGTATCGCGGAAGCATGCCGGGATCATGGTAGACAGCGAGGGCGTATGGATCGCGGACCTGGGCAGCCGGAACGGTACCTACGTAAACGACGAGCGGATTGGGAGCGAACCGACGCGGCTCGACGACGAGGACTTCGTCGAGCTGGGAGGCATTGAAGAGGCCGGCTGGATAATAAAGGTGATGCCGCGGACAGCCGAGATCGAGCGCGTCGAGAGGCCGTCCCGTCGCCGGACCGCCGGGTCGTCCAGGTCGTGAGCCATCTCAGCTCTACGCGTGGCATTTCATCCGTCCCCATCGGTGTCTTCGATGAGCGCTCTAGCTAACGGCAACTCGCGCGGCATGCTGGTGCCCATCGACGGCGCAGACGAGGGCGATCGCATACCGCTCCTGCTGGGAATCACGAACATCGGGAGCGGCCCGGCCATGGACGTCGTCGCCGACAGCCCCGGTATCTCGTACCTCCACGCGTTTATCCGAGGCGATCGCAACGGGTATTGGCTTCAGGACTTCCAGAGCCGTAAGGGCACGTGGGTGAACGGCGAGCGCATCGGGGGAGAAGGCCGACCGCTGCGCAACCTCGACCGGGTGACGCTCGGCGGCCGCGACGGGCCTGTGAGCTGGGTCTACATCGAGTCCCAGGACACCGAGGAGCTCCCCCGGCTGCGGGACGCTTCGGTTAAGGGGCCCTAAGGGCGGCGAGCGGCGTTGATTAGATCAGCCTCTCTGACCCGCGGCAACTCACGGCCAACCTGATTGTCCGATTCGCGGCTTTGGCTCGATTCCGTAGCTGGACGTCCTGAGTGGGTAGCCTGGGTAGATCTGTGGACGTCAGCATTTGTTCGATCCCCTCGTCGATGATTGGGCCTTCTAGTCCATCTCGTAGCCGCCATCCACGTTCAGCGTCTGGCCGGTGATGTAGTCGGAGTCCGGCGAGCAGAGGAACGTGACGGCCCCCGCAATATCCTCCGGCGTGGAAGCCCGCTTGAGCGGCACAGAGTTTATGAACGCCGCCATGGCCTGACCCGGTTCTGCGCCGAACAGGCGAGCGCGGTCCTCGTCGATGCCCTCCCACATGGGGGTCGGCACGATGCCTGGGCAAATGGCGTTGACGTTGATGTTGAAGGGGGCCAGCGCCAGGGCGGCCGACTGCGTGATGCTGATGACCGCTGCTTTGCTGGCGGCGTAATGGGTCTGCAGCGGACGCCCCCGTCGTCCGGAAACCGAGGACACGTTCACGATCTTGCCGAAGCTTTGGACGGCGCCTTCTGCCTCCCCCTCTGGCATCTGCTGGGCAGGCGACTTGCCGAGATTGAGAACGTCGGCCGGTTGAGAGGCTTTCAGCTCGTCGGGCAACTGGCGGACCATCTGCTGTGCGACGAGCTGCAAGCAAAAGAAGAGCCCGCGTTGGTTGACGCTGATGACGCGGTCCCAGTCGGACTCGGTGATCTCCAGCATCGGCTGGGTCTCGATGACACCGGCGTTGTTGACCAGAACATCAATGCGTCCGAACTGGGAAACGACGTCGTCGACCATCTGGCTCACGGACGATACATCGGCTATGTCGACCGGGTACGCCACGGCGGTCCGACCGGCCGCCTCGATCTCCTCGGCCGTCGCCGCGGCCCTGGTCGCGTCCCTCTCAGCCACCACGACGTCGGCGCCTTCGTGGGCCAGGCGAGTCGCGATCCCTCTGCCGATGCCCTGGCCGGCACCGGTCACAATGGCGACTTTGTCGTGTAGTCTCTGCTCCATAGTCGTCGACCTGCCGGTACGATACTACATTCGCGACGAGCGAGGGGGCTCACCCCTGCCGAGCATCGATACAGCCCCAGGCGCGACTACCCCTTCTTGCCCAAGAGGTTCTCCCAGCGTGCCGTGAGGAGGAACTTGAGGAGAGCATCGCGTGCTTCCGGAGTGCCAACGCGCTGGAGGGCGTGCACCGCTTTACCTCGGACGAAATGGCTTGAATCGTGCAGCGCTTCCACCAGGCTCGGAGTCGCTTCTTCGGCCTTCGGTCCGAGACGGGCCAGCGAAAGGGCCGTGGCCCTGCGGACATTGCCTTCTTCGTCGCCCAAAGCGTCGATCAGCGACGTCACCGAGACGCCATCGCCGTCCGCGGTGCCAAGAGCCTCCGCCGCCTGCCTCCTCACCTCGGGCGACTCGTCGTCGAGCGCGCGCTCCAGAGCCGGCACCCCTTCCTGGCCCGCGTGTCCTATTTCGCCGATCGCCGCCGCTGCGAGCGCTCGCACCGCAGGGCTGTCGTCCCTGGTGGCGTCAGCCAGCGCGGGGACGGCCGGAGCGCCCATCGCGGTCAGTGCATATATGGCGTTCTGGCTACCGGAGCTGACCCCGGAGTACTGATCAAGCTCTTCGGCCAACCGGTCGGCGCCGTCTCGGAACGTGTCGATCAACGGGCCGACCACGCCCTCTCCAGCGTGTCCCAGTGAGTACGCGGCCCGGAGCGCCTCCGGTTCCGAGGTGCTGTGGATCGTTTCAAGGAGCCGTTCCGGGTCCTCGGTGGGCGTCTGGGACGTCGAGCCGTTAGCCCCCCGGTGCCAGTCCCACATCGTCGCCCACATGCCGTCGCGAATGTCGCCGGTAAACTGCCAGCCGGCGCCGATGTCGTCCCAGCTTGGCGTATCGGGCTCTTCCATCCGTACCACGAGAAACTTGACCATGTAGCGGTTCTTGCTGCTCAGGTTGGGGGTCCCACGGTGGAATATGTCGTAGTGGACGATAGTCACCGTGCCGGCCTCTCCCGCCATAGGCGACTCCTCGTCGAGGTCGGGGGCCGTGTTGTTGTAGTGACTCCCAGGGACGACACCGGTTGGTCCCATCTCGGGGGTTACGTCCTGGGGGTAGTACATGACCATCGTCCAGCGGGTCCGGTGCTGACGGCGGGTGTACCCGTCCTTGTGGAGTCGCTGGCCCTCGGAGCCCGGCGGGTTGTAGTGGCAGTGGCGGACCGGGTGCAGGAAGTAGCCAGGGCCCGAGATACTCGTCAGCGCGCCGGCTACGTTTGGATGGTCCAGGATGTCCTGGAGATCGGGGACCCTCGGGAGAATGTTGCTGCCGGGGTTCCATTCGTTCTGAAGCGCGAACTCGAGCTGGTCGTATATCGACGCGTGAGTCTCAGCCGGATAGTCCGCCTTGACGGTCACGTATCCATCTCGGACGTAGGCGCGCATCTGGTCGTCGGTCAGCAGGTTCGCCTGGTCAGACATGGTTCCAGACCTCCGGGAGTAGCATCCCCCGTGAGATTACCAGCTAAAGGCTTTGAGCTAAAGGGTGTGTCAAGCGACCCGTCGAGTACGCGCCGCCCTCGCGGCCAACAGCAGGACCAGAATCACGCCGGTAAGCGCCAACCCCCACCCAGAAAGGCTCGGCACGGACGACGGCTCCGGGGCGAGCGTTACTCGCAGCGTGAATCCGTCGACGTTGCCGGTGCCGGTGTTGTCCCGGAAAACCTGGAAGTGGTTCACCGGGATGTCAGGGTGAGTCCCGTCGATAGGGTGTTGTTCGTAGCTGAACCTCAGCTCCAACAGGCCCGGGTCGTTCAGCCAACCCGTAGCGATAAAGGACGTGATCTCCGAAATCTGCCCGTAGCCCAGAGCGCTTACTGCGCCGATCCCGTCGCCCGTGAACGTGTACATGTTGGTGTAGGGTCCGGCGCCGAAGGCGGACGGCGTGGCAACGTCGCCGAAGATCCTGTCCTCGAATGCGTGTTGTATCCAGGGCGCGAACTGGAATAGATGATTTCTGGTCCCAAGCTCCACCTTCGCGATAGGCTTCGTGACGCCCGTGAAGTCCCAGCCCATCGTCAGCTCACCGGCGATCAGCCCGGTGGACTGCCAGTAGTCGACGCCCGCTTGGGCAAACGGCCCCGCCCAACCCGTGTTCGTGAGGGTGACGTTGTGGTCGGTGGCCGTCTTCGGATAGTAGCGGAACTCGTATACGTCGGCGGCGAAATCGACATCGTTGACTACCACCGGCATAGCCAACGCCTCGGCCTCGCGTATCGGGACCAGGAGAGCGAGGGCGGCCGCCACTATCGCGACGATTCTGGCGGTCCTTGGAATCTGGGCGAGCCGTCGGATGCCGAATGTCATCAGCGCGGGAAGATCGGCGTAATCCCCGCAGTTGCGGCGGCAACGGCGTTCTCGTCTTCTTGCGTCAGCGGCTCGAGCTCCTTTTCCGCCCTGATCATCCACCATAGGAACTCAGCGTGGCTGGGACTGACGCTGGCCGTGACCGGTCGCGATAGAGTCCAGCGCAACGCTGTCTTCGCTTCTTCGAACGTGTCCACCGGCGAGTACCACGCCTTCGTCCACTTCTCCTTCTTCCCGTCCGGCCAGGGCTTCTTCGCCAGCGTCTTCAACGCCAGAATGCCCATCTCCTTCGACTGCGCCCTGGCGATGACCGCCGGTCCGAAGTGCGACTGGTGCCACGTGACGTAGTTGATGGGAAACAGGATCGAGTCGAAGTCGTAGTGGTCCATGAGAGCCAGCGCGGCCTCCTCCGTGTGAGCGGAGAAGCCGAGGTACCTTACCAGTCCTAGCTCGCGTGCCTCGACGAAGGCCTCGAGGGCCCCACCCGGCCCGACGATCGTCTGCACGTCTTCCATGCTGGAGACGGCATGGAACTGGTACAGGTCGAAGTGGTCGGTCCGCATCCTGGCCAGCGACTCCCTGAGCTCCGAAGCCGCTTCTTCCTTCGTTCGCTTTCCCGTTTTCTCGGCCAGGAAGATCTTGTCTCGATACGGCTCGATGGCAGGACCGCCCCTCTCCTCGGCTTGACCTCGGCCATACGCCGGGCCCATGTCGAAGTAGCTGACTCCCGCGTCGACAGCTCGGGCCACGGTGTTACGAGCGAAATCGTCGTCTTCCCCGACAAAGACGATAGCGCCGAACCCGACTACCGAGAGCTCTTCTCCGGTTTTCCCTAAGCGTCGGGTTTGCATCGCTCAACCTCGTGTGTTGTGATGGATCGTCGGTTGGCAGGGCCAGGCTCCGGTGTGCGTTCTCTCAATTCGTCGTGTTGAAGATACTATCCATAGGTCCCCTACTCTGCAACGTCACCTGCGTAACGCGAGGCGGCGGCGACAGCTTCGTGAGCTGGGTCTACGTCGAGCCCATGTCACTGTGAAGCTCCCCGGAGTACGGGGACGCGTCGTTGAAGGGAGGTTGCCCAAACGCTTGAGGGGGTAATCCCACGATACTCAGGGGGCGTCCCCTATCGACGAATCTGCTGGCGGCCAAGTCTAGCCTACGGTATGTTGAGCTTGGTCTCGCAGCTCGAACTCGCGACATCCACATCTCCGTCGACGCTTCCGTCACATATGTCGTTCCCGCCGTAGCCCTTGAGCTTATCCGGTCCAGTGCCGCCAACGAGATGGTCGTCACCATCGTCTCCGTACGCGACATCCCTGTCCGGGCCGCCGTCGAAAGTGTCGTTGCCGCTGCCTCCGTAGAAGCGGTCCTTCCCAGGTCCACCATCTCCTATGTCGTTGCCTCCGCTCCCCTTGAGCATGTCGTCGCCGGGTCCTCCGACTAAGATGTCGTTCCCTGCCTGGCCCCTTAATCGGTCGTCGCCTTCGCCACCAGCGATCCAGTCGTCGCCGTTCCCTCCATAGACGACATCCACGCCAGGACCGCCAATAATGGTGTCGTTGCCATCTCCGCCGTAGTGCCTGTCGTTGCCCTCCTGGCCCAGCAGTTTGTCGTCACCGTCTCGGCCTTTGAGCATGTCATCGCCTTCACCACCGCAGATAATATCGTTGCCGCCTTTGCCGTCGATCTCGTCGTCCCCACCGAGGCCAACGATCACGTCGGGGCCGGGGGTTCCGTACAACTGGTCATCACCCGGTGTTCCTACAATGGTGGCAACGAAGCCGCCGCATGAAACCAACTCCGCCGAGAGTGACCACAAATCGTTTAGGCGGCTACCTTCTCCCCCGAACACGAGCATTTGATCGCCGGCCGAGTCCCACGCGGCTATGTGGTGTCGGCGGGTACCAGGAGGGCCCCCGATTGGAATGAGTTTCTCCCACAGCCCGGATGTTGGGGAGTACGACCAGGTGTCGTTGAAATTACCTATCTCTAACCCACCGTATCCGGCGAAGAACAAGATCCGATTTCGCGGAGCATCCCAAACTGCTGTCGCATCTCCCCGGCGGCTGGGGCGTCCTAAGCCGTCACTGGATGACTCTACTTCGTCCCAAGTGTCGCTTACGGGATCATACGTCCATAGGTCATTGTTGAAATCGGTGCTGTCGTTACCTCCAAATGTAACCATCTTGTCGTTGTCGTCGTCCCAGACAGCAGCGTGATGGTGGTTGCCTCTGCCAGGCCCAGGGGCAAGTTCGTGCCAAAGCTCCGCGGCAGAATCGAAGGCCCATAGATCGCCGGTGCAGCAAACCACTCCGTCTCCACCGCCATAGAGCATCATACGTTTGCGGACTGGGTCCCATATTGCCGTTGCACCGGCTCTTCCCCCGGGCGTTGGAGGTGGCGAAGTTAGCAGAGTCCAGCTATCTGTGGTGGGGTAGTAGGCCCATAGGTCACTTCGGCAGCCGCTTGCACCGAAGCATGGGTTCCCCCCGAACACAAGCATGCGGTCCTTCAAGTCGTCCCACACCGCGGCATGGGCACCTCTGCGTGGGGGAGGTCCACCCGTTGGCGTGAGCCGGGTCCAAGCGTTGTCCGCGACAGAATACTTCCAGAAGTCCGCTATCTCGGTGCTTCCGTTGTGGCCTCCGAAAACGTACCAGTTTCGGGTGGAAGGGTCGAAAGCTCCTGACGAGTCTGCGACTGCCTGAGGCGGACCGCCTATCGGTGCCAGTTCAGTCCACCTGAAGAGCACTGACTGTGCGGGTTCGTATTCAACGACGTATCCAGTAATAGGAAAGTGTCCGGGAACTCCTGCGGATCGGGGAGCGTCGTTCCATCGACCAGCATCGCTCTTGGAAAACTGCAGACCGTCTTCATGCCCTTCGGAATTATTTGGCTCGCCAAGCCCCCAATTCTGAAAGACAAATGGTTCCCCGGTGACCCACCGCCATCCTCCACCGGGCTCCGCACTACCTGCAGGCTGGAACGCGCCTAGCCAGTAGCCGACCGGAGAGATGGCTCCTGGGAAGTTGGTTGCTATGAAGTCGTTCTCAGCAGCCGAAGTAATCGTGACCAGATGGCCTGGCATTTCCATGAACGTACTGCCACGTGCTGCCGCGTCGGCCTCGAACCATTCGATTCCGGCCGGTACGGCGACCGCCTTGTACCAATGCCCACTTGTGGGGTCCAAGACCGGCCCCTGTGCCGAAGCGATTCTATGAGAGGAGAATTCGCCGAAAACCAGAATGGACGCCAGCAAAGCGAACACCATTCCCGCTCGCCAGCCGCGGAGCACAGGCCTCATCATCAGGGTTGCCATATTCGCGCACCTCCGAGATGTCGGATTGGGGTAACCCAAGCGGAAGTGCCGTGCTGCGACAAGTGACAATGTTCTGGAAGTATGTTCTACAAGTGCGCTGCCTCGGGGCAGCGCAGAATCGGCGGTAATCCGCCCATCACACATTAAGCGGCGCGTCCTCGTACGCCCTGTCCTTCGCGTAGACCTGGAGGCGGCCGCGGTTGCTGTCGGTTACGATCAGGCGGTCGTGGTCGTCGATGGCGATGCCGACGGGGCGGTTGAACCGGCCCAGCGGAGTGATGTCGCGGACGCGCCGGTAGGCCTTGACCATCTCCGGGTCTCCGTCGACCTTCCACTTGCCCCACTTGGAGAGCTCGGTGGCGTCGCCGTAGAGGGCCGTCAGGACCTCGCCGTCGGGGTCGAAGACCTGGACGCGCTTGTTGCCCCAGTCGCTGACGTATACGTCGCCATCGCTGTCGACGGCGACGGCGACGTCGGCGGGCTGCCTTAGAGTGCCATTTCCTCCGAAGCTCATGATGAAGGCTCCGTCCGGCCCGTGCTTCTGGACGCGGTCGTTGCCCCAGTCGGCGACGTAGACGTCACCCCTAGCGTCGACCGCGATGCCCCAGGGCAGGTTGAACTCGCCGTCGCCGCTACCGTGCGAGCCCCACGCCGTCAGGAAGCGTCCGTCCTTCGTGAACCTCTGGACGCGGTGGTTGCGGCTGTCGGCGACGTAGAGGTTGTCGTCGGCGTCGAAGGCGATCCCCGCCGGGCCGTCGAGCTGTCCCTCGCGGGAGCCCGTCTCGCCCCACGTCGCCAGGCGCTCGCCGTCGGGGTTGAACTTCTTGTGCGGGTAGAAGGGCCCGTCGGGGCTGAATGTCATGATGGCGTTCTGGTACTCGTCTGAGCAGTAGATATTGCCGTCGTGGGCGACAGCGATGCCCGCGGGCCACGTGAACTCGCGGCGGGCGTAGTCGCCGATGAACTCCTCGTCGATGGTGAGCTTGCCGATGCGACGGTTGGGGCAGTCGTCGTCGGGGACGGTGTTCGGCACCTCGCGGCCGCGACTGAGGACGAAGAGGACGCCGTCCGAAGCCGCGGCGACGGCGACGGGACAGTTGAACCCGCCCTCCTCGCCGGTCCGGCGACCGAGGGCGCGGTCGAAGTGCCAATGGCGCCCGGCGGCACTGGTGGTAAGCACGGCTACCCGAACTGATACTCGCGGGTCGCGGCGATGAGGGCCAGCACGTCGGCGACGCGGCGATCGAAGTCGGGGTCTGTGCTGTTCGCGTTGCCTTCGGCTGCGGTGTGGGCGACGAGCTCGTCTTGAGTTTCGGCGGCGACGTCGAGGGGGCCCATCTGGTCGAGGCAGGCTTCGACGAGGCGCTTGGGCGTCAGGGCCGTGCCGTTGGACGCGGCGATGCGGCCCACGATGTCGCGCACGCCGGGCATCTCAGGGTCTCCGACGCGCTCGGCGACGAAGTTGACGCGGGTGATCAGCGAGCCGCTGCTAAGCCACTCCTTGCCGGTGTGCCAGCCCTCGACGCTCGGCGGGTTGAGGATGTCCTGCCCCATCAAGCCGGGCGTGGAGCCGATGGCGGCCCACTCGGGGTCCGGCCCTTCGAGGTCGCCGGTCAGCTTCAGCGTGCCGACCACGACTTCCACGGGGCTCTTTACCTTGCTGTAGGTCGCTTCCCTGAAGAAGTCGGCGTTGAAGAGGGTTCGCAGTACGGGCCTGATCTCGTATCCCGACTCGATGAAAGCCCGCGACAGCATCTCGATGGCGTCGGGGTCGCGGGGAGGCTCGATAGGCCACGCCGGCACCTGGGGCTCGTCGGCGACGAAGAAGCTGTATAGGTGCCGCGCGATGAAGGTCGCGCACGCCGGCTGCCTGACGATGATGTCGACGACGTCCTCGCCGTTCAGGTCGCCCGTGTGCCCAAGGAACGACTTCGAGCCGTCGTCGTGGTCCTCCGCTCGGTACTCGAAAGCCCAGGGAAAGCCACCCCACGGCTGGGCCGGGATCTTGGGCTCGATGGTCCAGCCGGTGAAGGCGCGGGCGGCCTCGTAGACGTCCTCCTCCGTGTAGTTGCCGATGCCCATCGAGAAGAGCTCGAGAAGCTCGCGTCCCCAGTTCTCGTTGGGCGCCCGCTTGTGGTTGTCGCTGTTGTCCAGCCAGAAGATCATCGCCGGATCGCGGGCCAGTTCGACGAGCAGGTCGCGGAAGTTGCCCATCCCCTGACGCTTCAACATCTCGACCTGATCGAGGACGAGGTAGACGTGCATCAGCTTCGAGAAAGCCGTCGCGAAGACCTGATGCCAGAAGAGGGCCATCTTCTCTTCGAGCGGGCGCCGGGTGTTGCGCATGTGGTAGAGCCACCGGAGCTGGCCGTGGAACTCCGTGGTCGCCACCTCGCTCATCGGGAGGTAGCGGTAGAGCAGGCCGTCGTCGACCGGAGGCTCGTCCTCCGGGTGGAGCAGCCACTCGACAGTGGCCTCGTACCCCTCTTCGACGCGCCGCTCCAGCTCATCGCGCGTCGCACCGAACCCGGCCCGCCGCATCAGATGGGCCATCAGCGCTATGTCTTGGTTGGCCGGCATGCGGCTAGTGTACCCCGTCCATGGGGACCTGTCCGCTCATGGGCACCAACACCCGCCATCCGCACCTTTGCGCCTATCCCCATTCCGTCGTTCCGGCGAAAGCCGGAACCCAGAGACGACCTTGGCTGAAGGCAGCGCCTACTCACGTGAACCTGCCGAAGGGGGAGCTTCTCCTCTGGCAGGCGTTTGGGAAACTCCCCAAAGAACCTGGAGGGCGGGTGGGTGGGATTCGGCGAAGCCGAACAAAAAGAGTCCCTTGAGCCGCCACTCATGGTGAGATTGTCGAACCACGACTTGACAACACCAGAACTTATGTACTATTATGGTTCCGAGGGGCTGACCCCACGGTCTGTCCCTTCGTCTTTGGAGAAGAGATTTGGAGATGGACAGAATGAAACAAAACGAGACATTTCGAAACATCCATGTTCCACCGCCAGATAGGGAGAGTGGAACAGTTTCCGGGCCCGATGTTCCGCCGACCAGATAGGAAATGGAACATATGGAACAGAGTGGAGCGGCTGAGCAAAAAACTCCTATCTGACAAGTAGCTCGCCGCCCCGCCGAATCTGAACTGAGGGGTCCAGAGTGCCTGCCCTGAGTCCGCCGAAGGGAGCTTCTCCTCTGGCAGGGGTTTGGGGACATTCCCCAAATCCCTATAGGGCGGGTGGGCGGGATTCAGCCAAGCTGAAGAGACGCATCGGGGCACCACGTGAGATCGTGCCGTGATACCATCACGGGGCTATGACGAACAGGGCGCCGCACAGGTACACCTCGAAGGTCTCCAGGCCCGACGACTTCGATGAGTTCTGGAGCGGGGTTGTGGACCAGGCAGCCGCGACGCCGTTGGAGCCGGAGCTGGTCGAGGTGCCTCTGCGCTCCTCAGACGACGTCGAGGTGTTTGAGGTCTTCTACGACAGCCTCAACGGCGTTCGCATCTCGGCGTGGTACTGCCTACCAAGGCGACGCGAAGAGCCGTTGGCGGTCGTGCTGGTCCTGCCGGGCTACCAGAGCGAGCCACCGATCGCCAAGGAGTGGGCCCGCCTGGGCTACGCGTCCCTGTCCGTGTCCCCGCGCGGAAAGCGAAGAAGCAGCAGCCAGTTCAACCCCGGATATCCCGGCCTCCTCACACACAACATCGTCGACCGCAACACCTACTCGTACCGAGGGTTCTACGTGGACGCGTGGCGGAGTGTCGATTTCCTGCTCACGCGACCCGAGATCGATCCGTCGCGTATCGGACTGACCGGCAGCAGCCAGGGCGGCGGGCTAACGATCACCACGGCCGCAATGCGGCAGGAGGTCAAGGCGGCGGCGGCCGGCGCGCCGTTTCTTTGCGGGTTCTTGGACTCCATCGCCCTCACGGACACATACCCTTACTACGAGATCGTCGAGTACCTTCTCCTGCACCCGGAGCAAACGGACGAGGTTGAGCGGACACTGGCGTACTTCGACGGCATCAATTTCGCGGGGAAGATTCGATGCCCGATCATCGTCAATATCGGGCTTCAGGACACCACCTGCCCTCCGGAGACCGGCTATACCGTTTTCGAGGCGATCGGCAGCGAGGACAAGGTGCTCTACCCCTACGATGGCTACGGCCACGACGCGGGGGTCTACCTGCACGGCGGGATCATCCAGGAGTTCTTCGAGAAGCACCTGTCGCCCCATGGAGTCAAGCAGGGATGATTGCTGCTGACTTCGACGCCTACTGGCAAGGGACGCTGGCCGAGTTGGCGGGCACGGCGCCCGCGACTGAGGTCGAGCCGATACCCTCGCGCTCATCCGACGCCTCCACCGTCTACGGCGTACATCTGACCAGCGTCGGGCCTTATCGTCTGTTCGCTTACCTGAGCGTGCCCAACGGCGAGCCGCCTTTCCCGGCGGTGTTCCACCTTCCCAAATACGCGAGCGTCGTTAACCCGTTCCCTCAAGGCGAGTCGAACGCCACGCGAGGAGATTCGGTCGTATTCTCGCTGGGTGCTCGAGGGCTGCGGAACGCGGACCGGCCGTTCGTCGCGCAGTTCCCTGGGCTTCTGACCGAGGGCATCGACGACCCGGCCACGTACGTGTTTCGCGGCATCGTCGCCGACTGCGTGCGCGGGGTCGAGTATCTCGCGGGACGGCCGGAGGTCGACGGGACGCGAATCGCGGCGGTAGGCGGCGACTATGCGCTGATGGCGGCGTCTCTTACCGACGCCATCACCCACCTGATCTGTACGCCTCAGCTCTTCTTCGACAGCCTGAAGACCGCCCGGTCGACGACGGCCTATCCCCTCGAAGAATTGAACGACTACCTCAGGCTGTACCCGAAGAAGGCCCGTAAGGTGGGCAAGACCCTCTCGTATTTCGACTTGCGCGGCTTCGCGCCGTCGGTGAAAGCGACTACCTTGCTGATAGGAGGGGCGCCTGGCGAGGCCCTGGACCGCCCGACGCTCCAGCCTCTGATGTCCGGCCTTGCCGGCGAGGTCACCTTCTACGAAACGGCGCACTCCGTCTACAAGGACGGAGCGTACGTCCGTGAGTGGCTGGCGGACCAGCTGGCCTGACATCCCAGGGCATGGTCCGATGCGGCGTCGGACCATGCCCTATCGAGGTCGCGGGCTATCTCGCCCCGGCTTGTTCAAATTGACACTCCAAGTGGGATGAGACTATGATAATTCTACGACGCCCCGACAAGCGGCAACGTAGCTCAGTGGTAGAGCGGGCGCTTCATAAGCGCTAGGTCACAGGTTCGAACCCTGTCGTTGCCACACCGCTCCGGCGAGGCAGGGGCGCGGCAACCGAGCGGGGTCACGGCGTCGTAGGGAAGACGAACTTGGCTTGGGCGGTTAGCTCAGCGGTTAGAGCGCTTGCTTCACACGCAAGAGGTCCGAGGTTCAAATCCTCGATCGCCCACTCGCGAGACGGTTAACGGGCCGAAGTGGCGGAATGGTAGACGCGCTACGTTCAGGACGTAGTGCCCGCAAGGGCGTGTGGGTTCGAGTCCCTCCTTCGGCACCACAACCTTTCGACGAGTACGGGGCACCTGAACTGAGGTGCCTTTGTTCTTTGCTCATCTACCGAATGGGCCGCGTATAATTCGCGCCACCTCGCCCTCCATCTTTGACCATCTGGTGCCTGTGTGAACCGTCGCTGGTTATTGATCATAGTCATAACAGCATCGGTCTGGGCCGCTGTCTCGGGCGGACTCGCACAGACCGCTCAGACCACGCAGACCACTCCGGCGGACTTCAAGGTCGCCTTCATCGGCGATCAGGGCACAAACTCGAACGCCGTTGCCGTACTCAACCTGATCAGCGCTGAAGGTGCCGACATGGTGCTGCACCAGGGCGATTTCGGGTACACAGTTGATGCGGACGCATGGGACCAGATGATCACTGACGTACTCGGTTCGGATTTTCCGTACTTCGCCTCGATCGGCAACCACGATTGTATCGGTACGTCGGGCTGCACCGGACCCGGCGAGTGGCCACAGTACCAGCAGAAGCTGGTCGACAGGCTGGCTGGAATTGCCGGCGCGACGTGTACTGGCGACCTGGGCGTCAACTCAGCCTGCACGTATCAGGGCTTGTTCTTCATACTGTCCGGAGTGGGCACGCTAGGCTCAGGTCACGAGACCTACCTTGCGAACGAGCTTTCGGCTGATGATTCCATATGGAGGATCTGCTCTTGGCATAGGAACCAGCGGCTGATGCAGGTCGGCTGGGGACCTTATGACGAGTGCCGGAGACAGGGGGCCATAATCGCAACCGCGCATGAGCACTCGTATTCGCGGACCCACCTCATGAACAGTTTTGAGAACCAGACTATCGCGTCGACCTCTACTACACTTACCGTCGAGGAGGGCAAGACCTTCGTATTCGTTTCCGGCCTGGGCGGGCGGAGCATTCGAGACCAGGACGATGCACTTGCCGCTAACCCCTGGTGGGCGTCTGTCTACACCTCGGAACAGAGCGCAAACTACGGTGCACTGTTTTGTACGTTCAACCAGGGCGGCGTCGAGAATCTAGCGAATTGCTACTTCAAGGACATCGATGGCGTGACCGTAGACGACTTCGACGTTCAGGTCCAGACACCGACGCCAACGCCAACACCAACGCCGACAGCCAGCCACACTCCCACGCCGTCAGCGACGCCCAGTCACACTCCTACCCCGACGGCTACTCACACTCCAACCTCGACCGCAACACCCACCTCCACGCCAACTCCGACGCCCAGTCACACTCCCACGCCGACGGCCACCCAGACCCCAACGCCGACCGCCACACCCAGTCACACTCCTACACCGACGGCTACCCAGACACCAACTCCGAGCATGACTCCAAGTTCTACACCGACGCCGACACCGACCCACACTCCGACGCCCAGTCACACTCCGCTCCCGACGGTCATGGCCTCTCCTACGCCAACGCCTACTCCCGCCCCTCTTCCAAGCGTTCCTGGCGCATCAGCCCTTGTACTAGTATTCATGGGAGCGATCTTTGTTGCTTTGACCTTCCCGTTGGTCACGCCAAGCCGCCGTTAATTCGCCATCTGATGGCGAAACGGGCAGGGGACTGGCCGTCCGCCGAGAAATCGGTGACACTTCTCTACGTTACTAATCGTCAACTACCGTTCCGGTTTAGGCTTCGTTGAGGATTGTACCTAGTAGAGACCGGCCCAAGGAGCGTGGTCGTTGGACGAAACGTGGGTCATAGACCAGGTCCGCACGGGCAGGACCGATGCGTTCGCAGAGATCGTAGAGGAGTACCAAGCGCCGATCTTCCGGCACCTGCTGCGAATGACGGGAGACCGCGAAGTCGCCCATGACCTGGCCCAGGACACTTTTCTCAACGCCTATCAGAGCATCCTCAAGACCAACTCCGATCTCTCTCTCAGGGCGTGGCTCTACCGCATCGCGACCAACAACGCGCTGAAGTTCCACCGTCGCAGACGTCTGCTATCTTTCGTCCCCTTTCTCGAAACGGAGGGCCCTACGACGCGAGACGCATCGAGTATCGACGACAGGATGGCCATCGAGGAGGCGCTGCTTCAAGTGCCCCCAGAGCGGAGGGCCTGCCTCGTGCTCCACTTCGTAGAAGGGCTCAGGTACAGGGAGATCGCCGAGATCGTCGGGGCCAACGAAGACGCGGTCCGCAAACGCGTGGCGAAGGGACGCAAGGAGTTCCGGAAGGCGTACGGGCACAGGTCGGGAGGTGACGTGGGATGAACCACTCGGATTTCGAAGATCTGCTTTCGGCGTACGCCGACGGTGAGCTGGCTAGAATTCAGCGCGAGTTCATGGAGAGGCATCTGGCGGGCTGCGCGGACTGTCGCGCAACCGTGGCCGACCATACGTGGGAGCGGCACGCGCTCACCTCGCTCAGGGCGGCGCCGGCGCCGTCGGGCCTCAAGTCGGCCACCATGACGAGGATCGAGGTGAGCCGGGGGTTCCTTGCCACGTGGCCGGTCTTAGGCCGCACGGCGGTAGTCGTAGCCACCGCAATCGTCGTGGCGATCGTCTTTGGAATCGTGCAGCTCTTGGGCACCGGGCCTGCTGGACCGATCGCGAGGGCCGAGGCGGCAACCGCCGCGCTACGATCCTATCGTGCAGTTGAGTCCGTATCGATCACCAAACGTGGCGAGACCTTCGAAACACGAACGGAGGTCGAGGTAGCTTCTCCGGACGCCTTCCGAGCCAAGACCGCCGATAAGAGCGGTGGCATAGTCGAGGTCATCGGGCTTGGTGACAACCGGTACGCTCGCGGAACGAGCAAGGACGTAGCGTACCTCGGTGATGTCACGACGAAGATCGGTGGCTTCCTGGACCTGGTCACCGGCCCGGACACGGTCGACACCGCGGGGCTTGCCACAAGCAAGGAAAGCGCCCTCGAAATCCTCGACTCTCTAGTTGACCTGGAGCAGTTGCCCGACAAGGAGATCGACGGAATCCCCACCCTGCGTTACCGGGGAACGATCGACTGGGGCAAGCTGGGTTGGGGGACGAAGGGAAAGAAGGGCGACCCCGGATCGCCGTCCTATGTCGAGTTGTGGATCGACAAAGAGGACTACACGATTCGACTGGCGGAGGTCCAGATATATTTGCTGGTCGAGGACCCAAACTACGAGAAGACCGAGCAGTTCGTAATCAGAGGTCTGGTCAAGTACTTCGATCTGAACGAGCCGATCGAGGTCAGGTCGCCGGTGACGCCTACGGGGGACCTCGAGGCCGGATGGAGTCTACTCGGCCCACTGGTGCCGAAGAATAAGATCGGACCAGTGGGCGGCGCGAAGTAGGAACGAACCCGGCCCCGCAACGCGACTTTTGGTGCAAAGCCCCGGGCGGCGGAAGAAGTAGGACTCTCCGCCACGCCTAAGCCCGAATCCACCGAAGGACACCGATGGACGGCGTGAGGGCAGCGGAAGGGGGTGGGTGAGGGAGCTACAGGGGGGATGGCCTGGGGTCTTGGGGTAGATGGGGGAGGCCGGCGGCCGGTCTTCAGTCGCCGCACAGGGCCCCTAAGGCCCTATGCGGGAGTTGCGATGCGCGGGAAGGCGAGAGGATACGCAGCAGGGGACTCTCGCGACCGGGGTGGCGCGAGATTGCGGGGACGTTGGGTCAGTTGCAGGCTGGCTGTCAGGCCGGGAACGGAATGGCTTGCAGCCGGGCCAAGGCGCGACTGAACTGGGTTTCCCAAGGCCAGCGCCGGGGGAGATGCAAAGTGAGGCGGCGCGCCGAGCGGGTGATCCGTCCCACCAGAGCGAAGACCCGCCGCCTGAGGGTCTTGGTGATCACGGTCCGCTCGCCCAGACCAATCCGCGCCGTCCAGCGGGCCAGGTTATGCGCCATCACCTGGACCGCCAGCCAGGCGCCGTTGGCGGCGAAGCGCGCCGACGGCATGTGGTTCAGCCCGACGCCGTACTTGAGGTCGCGTATGGCGTTCTCGACCTCGGCGTGGCGGCGATGATCGGCCTCCAGTTCCAGCGTCTCCCCATCGCGGTCGGTGATGAAGGCGTGATAGCTGTATCTGGCGAAGAGGGCGAGCTGGGAACCGGGCGTCGGCTTCACCCGCCGGACAATGAGCCGCACCGGCGCGGCGTCCGGCTTGGTCTGGAACGGGGTGTAAGTCGTCTCGGCGACATCGGCGGCGCCGTCCGTCCAGTAGGGAATGGGAGTCCAGTCCTCCTCTGGTATCGCCTCGATCAGGTCCCGCAGGCTGGCGCGCTGGCGGATGGTGATAGAGAAGCGGACATCCATTTCCCGGCAGGCGGCAACGACAGTGTGGGCGTAGAAGCCGCTGTCGGCCCGCACCGTGAGTTGTCCCCTGGCCCCGCCGTAGCGCACCCGCCCCACCGTCTCACGCAGGAAGTGGGCGGCGCCACGGGCGGTGTTGGCCCGGCCCTCGCGCAGCCGGGACATCAGCACCTCGCCGGTGCCGGCGGCAATGGCCAGCAGCGGGTGATAGCCGCGGGCGCCGGTATAGCCGTGGTGGCGCGCTCCCTCCTTGGCCAGTCCATAGGTCTCGCAGATGGTCGAGTCCAGGTCGATGGTCAGGGGCGAGTCGCCGGGTCCGGCCCCAGCGGCCCAGGCCCGGGCCAACAACTGGCGGCTCACGCGGTCGAGTTGACGGACATGCCCCCACCGGAAGCTGCGCAGGAAGGTCCCCAGGGTGGATGGCGCCTTGACCACGCAGCCTAGAACACCGACCGTCCCACCAGCGCGCAGCGCATCGGCGTCGTCGATGCAGTCGCCGCCTGCCAGCGCGGAAGCGACCAGCGTCAGCATCTTGTCCCCAGTGTTCGCCCGTCCCGGCGCTCCGCCGAGGTCAAGGTGATGGTCGACGAGTTCCCGCAGGCCCAGGTGCCGGGCTAGGGTGGCCGGCAGGAGCAGGCCGGCATTGGCCACCAGGCGATGGTCGTCAAAGACGATGCGGATACGGTCGGGTTTGTTCTGTGGCAGCATCTATTGGGTGCTCCTTGTTTCCGGGCGGGTTTCTGTTCCAAAACCATTATCCCAGATTCAGAGGAGCACCCGCTGGCTTCTTCAAGGGCTGTCCCCAAGGACGTCCTTCGGTGGATTCGGGCTAAGCGGTACGGCGCTGCCTTACCAACGCAGCCAGCGCGAAGAAGGCTGTTGCGACTAGGGTCATGGCGGGGCCTGAGGGTAGGTCCAGGTGGAATGACAGGTAGAGACCCACTATCGCCGCCAGCGCCCCTAAAGCCGCGCCGACGGCCATCATGGTCACGAACCGCCGGACCAGCAGGTACGCCGTCGCGGCCGGCGTCACCAGCATCGCCATTACCAGGACTATGCCCGCGGCCTGAACGCTGAGCACGATGACGAGGGCCAACAGGGCCAAGAGGACGTATTCCATTGCGGCGCCCGGGATCCCGACGACCTGTGCGCCAACGGGGTCGAAACTGGTGAACATCAGCGGCCGATGGAAGACGTAAAGGCCTGCCATTACCAGCACAACTAGGCCTGCGGTAATAAAGACGTCGGTCTCGGAAACACCGAGCACCTGGCCGAGCAAGATGTCCTCTACATCGACCGTGATGCCCTCGGCGGTTGTCAGCAGTATGAGTCCGACGGCGAACATCCCGGCGAATAGTACCCCGATAGACGTGTCTTCGCTGATACCGGTGCGACGGCTGACCAGTCCGACGAGCAACGCGACGGCTACTCCAACCGGTACGGCGCCAAGGAGCGGGCTGAACCCCAGGAGAAACCCGACCACCAGGCCGGGCATTACTGCGTGGGCAAGGGCATCGCCCATGAAGGCCAGCCCTCTGGTCACGATGTAGCATCCGATGATCGGGCACATGACCCCCACCATGACCGAGACGATCAAGGCACGCAGCATGAAGCCGTACTGGAACGGCTCCAGTAGCAGATCACTCACTGTGTCCATGGTGCTCCATCACGTTGCCGGCGAAGTTGACTCCGTGGGCTCCGTAGAGCTCCTCGAGCACGTCTGGAGTGAACGCCTCCGACGGGGCTCCGTAGGCGCAGACGTGGTGGTTCAAGCACAGCACTCGGTCGAAGCGCTCGGCCATGTTGGTCAGGTCGTGGGTCGCCATCAGGACGATCTTGCCTTCTCCCCGCAGAGCCCGGAGCACCTCGACGAGACCCTCCTGAGCGCCGATGTCCACGCCGCTGAACGCTTCGTCTAGCAGAAGGACGTCCGCCTCCTGGGCCAGTGCTCGCGCGACGAAGACCCGCTGACGCTGACCACCTGAAAGCTCGGTCATCAGATCGGACCGGTGGACCCACATGCCTACGCGCTCGAGACACTCCTTGACGAACTCCCGGTCGCGGCGGCCGGGCCACCGGAGCCACCTCGAACGGCCGTGGCGTCCCAGCATCACCACGTCGTGCACCGTAACGGGGAAGCGCCAGTTCACCTTCTCCCGCTGTGGGACGTAGGCCAGCGCGGCTTTGCGATCGTCGGACCGTCCGCGGACCGTAATCCTGCCGGCGTCCACGTGCAGCAGGCCTGCGATGGCGTTGAACAGCGTGCTCTTGCCGGCGCCGTTGGGTCCAACAACGCCCATGAGCGTCCCGCGCTCGGCCTGGAAGGTGACGTCGTCGAGTACCGGGAAGGCCCCGTACTTGACGGTCACCCCCTCGACGGCCAGGGACGGCGTCTCCACCATGGTTGCCGAGTCCATCAGCGAAGCACCTCCACTATCCGCTCGACGTTCGTCCGGACCATGTCGATGTATGTCTCTGCTCCGCTGCTTTTGGGACCGAGAGAGCCGGAATAGAGCCGAACAAGCGCTGCTCCCGTCTCCACCGCAACGGTGTTCGCCAGCCGCTCGCTCGCCGTCGTCTCGCCGAAGACGGCGGGCACGCCCCGCGCCCTCACGACGTCGACCAGTTCCGCTATCTCCGCCGCTGATGGGTCCGCTTCCGTGGTACCCGCGATCACGGTCCCGACGACTTCGAAGCCGTAGAGCCGCGCGAAGTAGTTAAAGCTGTCGTGGGAGGTGACGAGCAGCCGACCTTCTTTTGGCACGGCGCCGACCTGTTGGTCTATCCAGGCGTGCAGCTCGTCCAGCTTCTCCTTGTACGCGGCCGCGTTGGCCCGGTAAGTCTCGCTTCCGTCCGGGTCGATCACGGACAGCCGAGTGGCGATGTCGTCTAGGGCAAGCTTGACACGGAGCGGATCGAACCAGAAGTGGGGATCGAGAAGGCGGTGGTCGCTCTCGTGCTCTTCGGCGGACTCGCTTTGGTCGAGGACCTCCATGAACTCGATGGGCTCAACGGTCTCTCCGAGGAAGACGAGTCCTGATTCGTCCGCGCTGGCACTCCGGACGAGTTCTTCCAGCCAGGCCGCTTCCAACCCCAATCCGATGCTAAGGACAAGGTTGGCTTCCGCGATTCTGGCCACGTCGCGGGCGCCGGGCTGGTAGGAGTGCGGGTCGCTCCCTGTAGGTAGCAAGCTGAACACCTCGACCCGTTCACCGCCGACGTTCCCGACCCAGTCCGCCACGATGTTGGTAGTCGCGACTACTCGAACGGCTGCTGAAGTCGGTCCCGATACATCGACCGATGTGGGTGGTGTCGACGCGGCGGCCGCCCCCTCGCCTGAGAAGCAGGCTGCAGCGACGAACGTTGTTGCCGCGGCCAGCACCAACGCCGGCGTACCAAACTTATTGCGACTCAGTATCATTACATGACGCTCATCTTATTGAGATATAGTCTCATTGTGGATCGCGTTCTCCATATTCCGGACCCGGGATATTGGCTAGTTGCGCATGGCTGCCAGGCAGCTCTCGCAGGTCACGTAGACCTCGATACGGTGGCCGACGATCTCGCCAGAGACGTCGCTACCTATGGCGCGTAGGAGTCGCTCCATGGTGGTGTCGCGGAAGGTATCGACCGTTCCGCAACGGACACAGACGGTGTGGTGATGGTGCTCGACGGGCGACAGGCTGTACTTTGGTGCCCCGTCAGGCAACGACAGCTTGCACAAAACCCCGGCGTCCAGCAAAAGCCTGATCGTTCGGTACACGGTCGCCCGCCCGACCTCGGGGAGGTCCTCGCTCACCTCTTCGGCCGTAAACCCCTCGTCCTTGCGCCGGAGCACATCGACAACCGCGCGTCTCGAGGCGGTATTGCGGTGCCCTCGGTCCTCAAGGATCGCCATGAGGTCGGGTTGTGAGTTGTTGGCTACCATATTGATATCAAGTATCAATCTTTTGCGATCAACGAGGCACGATACTATGTTCCGGAGGACATTGTCAACAACCTTCTATGAGAACGAGTATCAATACGGTGCAACCGAAGCCGGACCATGCGACGCCATCGTCGTACGTAAGGGGTGTGTTTTTGGCTGGGTTTCTACTCGAGCAGGTAGAAGACCTCGGTTGCGAGCTGGGCCGGGTCGTCGTTCCAGTCGCCTTATACTTCCCAGTTCCGCCCTTCGAGCGCGTGGCCTTGCTCCGCACACCAGGTTCTAACCGCGGCGTGAGCCACCGGGAGCTGGTCATAGGGTCCCATATGCAATGTCGTAGCCGCACGGCCTGAGGGTGTGGACGAGCGAACGACCTCTCCGCTACTCGCGAAGGGCGCATTAACCTACACGCCGGCCTCGAAGTTGAGCTCCTGGTCGAAGTACACGATTACATTGTGTCCCAACTTCCCAACGTCGTCCGACGTATCGAGGAAGGTGTACACCTGGTCGAATAGGGTCGAATGACTGGGGCAACTCGGAGAGCGAAGCCTGGCCTCGGCCTCGCCGCGAGGGGAACCGCCGGTATGTCTCTAATCGCGACCTTGCAGGTCAAAGAGGCCTGATCGGGCACCGTTCGAATATAGCCATGCACGTCTGCGCCTGCGAGCCTGGCGTCTACGGCAGCTGCGACGTGCAAATCCCAATCGTCGCTACCGACGAGATAGCTCTGAGGATCCGGATATGACACGCTGGAGCCGGATGCTAAGGAACCTCAGTCGTCATTAAGGCAGACACTTGGGGATGTCCTTTGGTACGTAATCTGGCCGCTCGAAGCCCAGCAATAGAAATAGGTCGACGTCTGGTGGCTGAAGTAGCGCGGGTAGAGCGGCGCTTTCCCGCCGGTGGGTTGCGTCGCCCAACTATTGACCGCGACCTTCGCCTGTCCCGTATTCTGCGGAATCGTCGGGATGAAGATCTCGCTCATCACGTTCTCCAAGGCGGTCTGTATCGCCTCGCGTTCGTTGGCTTTCTCGACGGCTACACCTGCGTTAGTGGTCTGGGCCAGATGAGGCACCACGGCCTCGGCCAGCGCGACGACGACGCCGACCACTATCAACAGCTCGATTAACGTAAACCCGGATTCGTTTCTCCACTTCATCGAAGACCCCTGGCGGTTTGGATTGATCTATTGCGAGGCTAGTGGATGGGCGGATTCGGGTGCGTTTGGGCCAAGTGTGGCTGCCGGATGAATGGAGTTGACCGATGGTGTGTGAGAAGTAGGGAAGAGGGCGGTGAGCCACGTTGACACGAGCACCCGTTACACCTACGATGAGATACGTACGAAAACGAGCGCTTGTAGCTCAGTTGGATAGAGCGCAGCCCTGCGGAGGCTGAGGCCGTGGGTTCGAGTCCCGCCAAGCGCGCTTACTACGCATAGACCCCACCGTTGCGACGAGCTCCGGCGGACCGTCTCTCGGGGCGATTAGCTCAGCTGGTTAGAGCGTCTGTCTTACACACAGAAGGTCGGCGGTTCGAGCCCGTCATCGCCCACCACGCCTCCACGTTCGATACGCACTGGGACCCAACGGCCTCCTTGGTAGAGAACACCACTTGCAGCCGAGGACGGCAGGCTGCGGTTCTTCTGTTGACTTGAGGTAGCCTCGCCCTTACAATCGAGGCGCTGAAATAAAATAGATGGCCCCGGCGCTGCGCGAACAGCCCGAGGCCTTGGCGCCAACCTGTTTGGGCAGGCTGGACACGATTTTATTATCGCATCCTTCGGCCCGTTCGCCATAGTTGGCAGCGGGCCTGTTTTATGGCCATCGGAAAGGTCGACGCGACAATGATAATTGGACTAATCGGAGACGTTCACGGCCGTGTTTTCCACGCTCTGGCGTTGGCAGCCACCTGGCAGGCGGAGACGGGCAGGCGATTCGACCATCTGATTGAGCTCGGCGACATGGGCGCCTTCCCGAACCTCGAGAAAACGGACGCCGCGACGAAGAAATACCTGGCACTCCATCCGGCGGACGGAGATTTCAGCCGCTTGCTCCAAGCGACCGGCAAGCGCGCGGAGAGACTGGCCAGGATACGCAGCGAGGTTCTTCCGCCCATTCACTTCCTTCGGGGCAACCACGAAGACTTCGACTACTTAACCCGAATCCACCGAAGGACGTCCTTGGGGACAGCCCTTGAAGAAGCCAGCGGGTGCTCCTCTGAATCTGGGATAATGGTTTTGGAACAGAAACCTGCCCGGAAACAAGGAGCACCCAATAGATGCTGCCACAGAACAAACCCGACCGTATCCGCATCGTCTTTGACGACCATCGCCTGGTGGCCAATGCCGGCCTGCTCCTGCCGGCCACCCTAGCCCGGCACCTGGGCCTGCGGGAACTCGTCGACCATCACCTTGACCTCGGCGGAGCGCCGGGACGGGCGAACACTGGGGACAAGATGCTGACGCTGGTCGCTTCCGCGCTGGCAGGCGGCGACTGCATCGACGACGCCGATGCGCTGCGCGCTGGTGGGACGGTCGGTGTTCTAGGCTGCGTGGTCAAGGCGCCATCCACCCTGGGGACCTTCCTGCGCAGCTTCCGGTGGGGGCATGTCCGTCAACTCGACCGCGTGAGCCGCCAGTTGTTGGCCCGGGCCTGGGCCGCTGGGGCCGGACCCGGCGACTCGCCCCTGACCATCGACCTGGACTCGACCATCTGCGAGACCTATGGACTGGCCAAGGAGGGAGCGCGCCACCACGGCTATACCGGCGCCCGCGGCTATCACCCGCTGCTGGCCATTGCCGCCGGCACCGGCGAGGTGCTGATGTCCCGGCTGCGCGAGGGCCGGGCCAACACCGCCCGTGGCGCCGCCCACTTCCTGCGTGAGACGGTGGGGCGGGTGCGCTACGGCGGGGCCAGGGGACAACTCACGGTGCGGGCCGACAGCGGCTTCTACGCCCACACTGTCGTTGCCGCCTGCCGGGAAATGGATGTCCGCTTCTCTATCACCATCCGCCAGCGCGCCAGCCTGCGGGACCTGATCGAGGCGATACCAGAGGAGGACTGGACTCCCATTCCCTACTGGACGGACGGCGCCGCCGATGTCGCCGAGACGACTTACACCCCGTTCCAGACCAAGCCGGACGCCGCGCCGGTGCGGCTCATTGTCCGGCGGGTGAAGCCGACGCCCGGTTCCCAGCTCGCCCTCTTCGCCAGATACAGCTATCACGCCTTCATCACCGACCGCGATGGGGAGACGCTGGAACTGGAGGCCGATCATCGCCGCCACGCCGAGGTCGAGAACGCCATACGCGACCTCAAGTACGGCGTCGGGCTGAACCACATGCCGTCGGCGCGCTTCGCCGCCAACGGCGCCTGGCTGGCGGTCCAGGTGATGGCGCATAACCTGGCCCGCTGGACGGCGCGGATTGGTCTGGGCGAGCGGACCGTGATCACCAAGACCCTCAGGCGGCGGGTCTTCGCTCTGGTGGGACGGATCACCCGCTCGGCGCGCCGCCTCACTTTGCATCTCCCCCGGCGCTGGCCTTGGGAAACCCAGTTCAGTCGCGCCTTGGCCCGGCTGCAAGCCATTCCGTTCCCGGCCTGACAGCCAGCCTGCAACTGACCCAACGTCCCCGCAATCTCGCGCCACCCCGGTCGCGAGAGTCCCCTGCTGCGTATCCTCTCGCCTTCCCGCGCATCGCAACTCCCGCATAGGGCCTTAGGGGCCCTGTGCGGCGACTGAAGACCGGCCGCCGGCCTCCCATCTACCCCAAGACCCCAGGCCATCCCCCCTGTAGCTCCCTCACCCACCCCCTTCCGCTGCCCTCACGCCGTCCATCGGTGTCCTTCGGTGGATTCGGGCTTAAAGCAACTCCAAGTCGACGAATCAGGGTCGGCGAAGGTCGACCGCTTCGGCATCATTCGATACGTCCCCGACGGGACGGTGATGCAGCTGGGAGGAATGAGCGTAGCGTTCCTGGGAGGCATCGACATTAACAAGAAAGACGGCCGGACCATGGACGAAGCTGCCTATAACACTTTCATGGACCTGACCCCCGGGTCGATTGATGTTCTCCTCACACATGACGCCCCTTACGGAACCAGCCTCGGCTATCGGGCCAGCCTCGGCTATCGGGGCGATAACTGGGGATCCAAGAAGCTCAAGAGTCTCATCGAACAAACATTGCCTACCTTCCATGTTGCCGCTCACGTGCACCACATCAGTGGCCCTAGGAGGACCGGTCAGACCACATCGTGGACTCTGTCTGGCCTCGTGGCATCGCCCAAGTGGCACCCGGACCTGAACGGTTTCGAGCTCGGTTGTCTAGCAGTCCTAAACACCGACAAAAGGATTCTGCGCCCGATCACGGACGAATGGATGGCGGACTTCGATACGAAGTCGTTTGATTTCGATTCTTGGTTTGACGGTTTCACGTCGTATCCGGACCGGCAGCCAATCCGCAACACAGCGGAGGCCTCCTGATCCCACGAGCCCATTCCGCTTCTGGAAACAGACGGGCCAGTACCAAGAATGCAGCAGGTAAAGGATCATCTGGCTGGACAGAGGATGTAGCAGCTTGTGGTCTCTCGGTATTTTGCCGCGCCGGAAGCAGGTCGGACATCGGATAGTCTCGCCGCCCCCTCATACCGCCAGTGACCGAGAATCTCTCCGCGCCCCTCACACGTTGGGCACGTGACCAGATCGCGGTCGTCATCATCGTCAGAATCGGCGGGTTGCGTTCCCTTGCCTCGAACGGGCGGCTTCGGCGGCGCCCCAGATTCTGCGGGTGGGTCCGAGCGGCGAGGTGGGTTGGAGCTCCCCAAGCCGCGCTCCGACCGCCTCCTCTGGCAGTCGACACAGGTACAGGCGGGAGGGTGACCTCGATGGGGGCGAACCACAGAAACCTGCCAGTTGAACTGAATCGATTGACGTCTGCCAACGGGATGTTAGCATGCGCCATTACCGCTGTTGTCGTTCAGGTACGTTTCAAGATCAGGTCGGACACCAACCAGGAGCCAGGGATATGACCAGGATAGTCGGCATACGACCGCTCGACGAGACGATCCACCGGAAGGGCGGAATCGGCGACAACTGGCACATGACGTGGGCCGCCAACGACAGGCTCTATACCTCGCTGACGGACGGGACCGGTTTCCCGGACGTTGAGGGATTCACCGGGATGTTCTACAACACCAGGGTCTACGGAATCGATGGAGACCCGCCCCACCACTCCATCGAGCACCTGCCCGGCTTTCCCGACCTGACGAAGGACCCCGGTCCATACGGTAGGAGCCGGTACTTCGGGTTCGGCATCATCGCCCTTGACGACCATATCTACCACTACGTCACCACGCCCAACCACCCCTTTTCGATCGAAGGCTCTCGGTTCGTCGGATGCAAGCTCATGTACTCGCCCGACCTCGGCGAGACGTGGCTGAACCAGAATGGGTCGCCGCTGGTCTGGGAGGACTGGCCCGAGCGCAGCCGCGACAACATGGCCTTTTTCGAGGAACCCGATGACGCGTTCTCGCTGATCACCGTGCTCCAGATGGGCAAGAACTACGAGCACAACACCGACGGCTACGTATACATCTACTCGCCCAACGGGAACGTCGAGGGGTCGATGAATCAGGTGGCGATGCTCCGCGCCCCCAGAGACCGGATTCTCGACCGCTCAAGCTACGAATTCTTCGTCTCCGTCAACCGCGGCGGCTCCGCGACCTGGAGTAGCGATATCCACGACCGCGGCGTGGTGCACACCTTTCCGAGCGGCTACGTTAACGTCAAGGTCCATCCGTACGCGTGGCATCCGAGCATCGTGTACAACGCACCCTTGGACGTCTACATGATGTCTAGCTGGGGCATGGCCGTCAGTGACGACGGGATGTGGTTCGACGGGCCGAGTTACCTGGGGTTCTGGGTGGCCGACCGGCCGTGGGGCCCGTGGCGACAGGTCCACGAGGAGACGTCGTGGACGCCGGCGGGAGACGTCAACGCCCGGGCGTACCAACCGCAGATATCGCCCAAGTGGATCGCCGACGACGGGAAGTCGTTCTGGATGATCTTCACCGACTTCCAGCAGATCGAAGGCAGGCGCCCGTACTACGACTTCAACGTTCAGAAGGTCGAGATAGTGACTGAGTAACAAACCGCGATCACGCCTGGGCTTACGGACCACGCCCAGGCGGCTGTGAGACCAGGTCGCCTACAGCGGTAGGGTCAGCGCCCAGCTCAATAGCCTTTTCGGCGTCAAGGCGCGCCGATTTGTCGTCGGCGAGGGCTGCATGAACGATGGCCCTGTTGATGTAAAGGATCGCCGACTCCGGGAACAAGTCGATGGCCGTGGTCGCATCCTTCAGCGCAGGGCCGAGTTGTCCTAGCTGCAGATAAGTGTAGCCACGGTTACCGTAAGCAACCCCCAATTGGGGGTCGAGCCGGATGGCCTGGTCGAGGTCCTCGAGGGCCCGCTCGTACCGCGCGAGCCTGTTGTAGAGGTCACCCCTGTTGTTGTGAAACAGCGCGTTTGTGGGTTCTAGGCGAATCGCTTCATTGTAATCGGCAAAAGCACGGTTCGTCTGTCCGATTTCCTTATACGACGCGCCTCGCCTGTCGTAGGCGTAGGCAAACGAGGGATCGATGTCAATGGCCGCGTGGTACTCTTCGATGGCTTCGGCATAGAGGCCTTTTTTGTGGAACTGGGTACCGGCCTCGTAGTGCGCCTCGATATCGCCCTCGCCGCCGCACGCCGCAGCGAACAGGAAAGCGACAAAGACGGCGGCGATGACCCATCGAGGTCGTGCGGCTGTTGTGGGAGGCAGGGTCGAGCTCAAGAGTCGGCGAAGGCACCTCCGCCGACAAGAATACCACGGGCCAACAGGGCTTTTCGGTTATCTCGACACCCACGGAAGATTATCGCTCATGATGAGCTGGTCGAACCGTGGAAGCGCCCTTCGACGGGCTCAGGACGAACGGGAAGAAGATCCGCCGCCGAGCGAAAATCGAAAGACCCTACACTGGCCCATCGCGCCACTTCCCCTCGACCTCCGAGTGTGATATCTATCAGCGATAGCCGACCGGCGCGAGAGTCTCTTTGCAGGACAAAGTCGTGAGCTGGGGAGACCGCAAGTACCGTGCTCCCTTTCTCGTTGCAGTCGCGAGCCTGATACTGACGGGCTGTGCGGCAGCGACCGATACCCAACACTACGCCGCAGGCATCGAGCTCCAGATAGAGGGGAGTCTGGACGAAGCGGTCGTCGAGTTCACCGAGGCGATTCGTCAAGACCCTGACAACCCCAAAGCATATGTACGTCGCGGCTTCGTGTACCTGGAACAAGGGGACTTCGATCGGGCACTCCAAGACGCGATGCGCGCCGAGGAGGCGGAGAGGCGGGCAGGCTAAGGTAACGAGACGCTGTGGCCATCGTAGAGGTTAGAGTTCACCCAAAGGCCAATCGCAACGCCGTGGAGCTCTCAGACGGGCCGACGATCAGGGTGTATGTGACGGCGCCGCCGGAGCGAGACCGTGCCAACCAGGCGGTGATCGCTTTGCTGGCCAAGCAGCTGAACATCCCGAAGAGCGCAGTTCGGCTCGTGCGAGGCGAAAAGAGCCGCGACAAAGTCCTGGTGGTCGAAGGTATCGAGTCCGCCGAGCTGCTGGCTAGGCTGTCAGCAGAAGGTTGACGAGGATCGGCCTGATGATCTGGAGCACGATCAGGGCGATCATCGGCGTGAAATCGAACATGCCCATTTTTGGCAGGACCTGCCGAATCGGACGAAGGATCGGCTCGGTAATCTGGTTGAGGAACTGACTAACGGGGTCATTCCCGCTGGGAGACACCCACGACATCAGGACCCTGCCGAAGATTGCCACGGTGAGCGCCAGGATAAGGTAGTCAACGAAATTGGCGAGGAACTCGTTCAACCGGGGCCTCCCAGTGCACGAGACTTCTCGTATGCGGCGACGACCGCGTCTAGCACGGCCCGTCGAAAGCCCGCCCGCTCGAATGCTGCCAGCGCCTCTGCCGTCGTGCCGCCCGGCGACGTGACTATGTCCCTGAGCTCCGCCGGATGCCGTCCGGTCTTTTCGACCAGCTCGGCACTGCCCAGGACGGTCTGAAGCACGAGCTTCCTGGCCATGTCACGCTGCATTCCAAGATAGACGCCGGCGTCTATCATCGCCTCGATGAAGAGGAACACGTACGCCGGGCCGCTGGCGCTCAACGCCGTGGCCATGTCGATGAGCTTCTCGTCGGAGACGTAGACCTCTTCCCCGAGCGTCCGCAGGATGTCGCGGGTCGCGGCTACGATGGCCTCCGGTACCTCGGGGGAAGCCATCCATACCGTCATGCCGGCGCGGACCTGCGCCGGGGTGTTGGGCATCACGCGCACCACCTTGCGTTGGCCTAGTCCGCCTGTTAGCGAGGCCATCGTTGCCCCTGCAACGATGGAGACGACCGTGTGGTCCTGAGTGAGGCTCTGATGGATCTCGGCCATCACCTCTGGCAATTGCTGCGGCTTGACCGAGAGGACGACCAGCTCCGCACCGTTGAGCACTGTGACATTCCGTGGAGTGGCCTCGATGTCATACTTGTCGGAAAGCTGCGAACGCCGCTCAGAGTCAGGTTCCGCTACACGGACCTGCTGGGGTGTCGCGAGGCCTCCATCGAGGATGCCCCCGATGATGGCCTCAGCCATGACGCCACCGCCCATGAATGCTATGTTCATCGTTCCCAGTGTCCTACTGCGTGTGTCATTCCGAACGGAGCGAGGAATCTAAGAGACCAGTCCGTAGGCCCGCCGCCTTCCGCAAACAACGCAATTTAGATTCCTCAATCGCTCTGCATGCGCCACGATTCACGCTGGGTAGGGGCGCATGCGATGCGCCCCTACCCAGAAGACCTACCGCTACCTCAATTTGCCCTCCGTCACGAGGTCGACGGCGACGCCTATCGCCTCCAGCATGCTCTCGTGGTCCGCCACGCCCTTGCCGGCGATGTCGAAGGCCGTGCCATGGTCGACGGAAGTTCGTATGAAGGGCAATCCTAGGTTTACGCTGACGCTCTTGGCCAGTTGTGTACCTTGATCGGTATGTGCCCCTGGTCGTGGTACATGGCCAGAACGGCGTCGTACATGCCGTCGATGGCCTGGTTGAAGACCGTGTCGGCGGGGACGGGCCCAGTCGCGTCTACGCCCAGCGCGCGGGCTTCGTCGACTGCGGGGGCGATCTCTCGCTCCTCTTCGTCACCGATCAAGCCCCCGTCGCTAGCGTGAGGATTGAGCGCCGCGACACCGATGCGTGGAGTGGGAAAGCCCCACTCGCGGAGGCTCTTGTCCGTGAGCACGATCATGGACAGCACGTTCTCTTTCGTTACGTAGTCGCAGGCGGCCCGCAGCGACTTGTGAGTCGTCAGGTGCACTACCCGCAGCCTCTCAGCCATCAGCACGGTCGCCACCTCGGTGGCTCCGCTGCGACGTTGCAGTATCTCCATGTGGCCGATGTCCTTGAACCCGGCGAGGCTAGACGCCTCTTTGTTGATCGGCGCCGTCACGATGGCCTGGATCTGGCCCTCGGACGCAAGGTCGCCGGCCTTGTGTATCCACTCGACCGAGGCACGGCCCGCCGCTGCCGATACACGGCCTTGGGCGATCTCGCCGTACTCGAGATTCCCAATGTCGAGAACATCGATAGTCCCGAGCTGGCCGACCACGTCTTCAACGGCCTGGACCGTCCTCGTCGATGCTCCGTTTCCGACGAGCCGCTGGGCGTCCCTCGTCGCATCGGCGTTGCCGATCACGAACGGACGGCACTGCTCGTAAACAGCGCTATCTCGAAGGGCTTTGGCGATTACCTCTGGTCCAATCCCGGCTGGATCGCCCATCGTGATTGCTATGTGGGGTCTTTCGTCCATAATGAGTCCCTTGGAATGAAGGGGTCACATCCAATTATACGCTCGCACCTATGGAAGAAGAAATAAAGGCCCCGTTGGGCGCTGGGTCTTTCGGTTCTTGCTAAGCCCTAATCCACCGAAGGACGGCGTGTAGGAGGCCTGCTGAAGAAACAAAAGGGTGCGCCTCTGAATCTGGGATAATGGTTTTGAAACAGAAAACCGGTCCCAGAAAAGGAGCACCCGATAGATGCTACCACGTAACCACCCCGACCGCATCCAAATCGCCTTCGACGACCACCGCCTGGTGGCCAATGCCGGGCTGATCCTTCCCGCCACCCTCGCCCTGCGCCTTGGCCTGCCCCAACTCCTCCGGAAGCACCTCGACCTCGGCGGCGCGCCGGGCCGGGCGAACACCGGCGACAAGATGATGACCCTGGTGGCCTCCGCCCTAGCCGGCGGAGATTGCATCGACGACGCCGATGTGCTGCGCGCCGGCGGGACCGCCCGCGTGCTCGGTTTCACGGCTAAGGCTCCCTCCACCCTGGGCACCTTCCTGCGCAGCTTCAGGTGGGGCCATGTCCGCCAACTGGACCGGGTGAGCCGCGAGTTGCTGGCCCGGGTCTGGAAGGCCGGTGCCGGACCCGGCGACGCACCATTCACCATCGACCTTGATTCGACGATCTGCGAGACCTACGGACTGGCCAAGGAGGGCGCCCGCCACCACGGCTACACCGGTGCGCGGGGCTATCACCCGCTGCTGGCCGTCGCCGCCGGCACCGGCGACGTGCTGATGGCCCGCCTGCGCGAGGGCCGGGCTAACACCGCCCGCGGCGCTGCCCACTTCCTGCGTGAAACGGTGGGGCGGGTGCGCTACTGCGGAGCCAGGGGCCAACTCACGGTGCGGGCCGACAGCGGCTTCTATACCCACGCCGTGGTCGCCGTCTGCCGCCGGATGGATGTCCGCTTCTCCATCGCCATCCGCCAGCGCGCCCGCCTGCGGAATCTCATCGAGGCGATACCCGAAGATGCCTGGACGCCGATTCCTTACTGGATGGACGGCGCCGCCGATGTGGCCGAGACCACCTACACCCCGTTCCAGGCCGAGGCGGACGCCGCGCCGGTACGGCTCATCGTCCGGCGGGTGAAGCCGGCGCCCTGTTCTCAACTGGCTCTCTTCGCCACCTACAGCTATCACGGCTTCATCACCGACCGGGACGGGGAGACGCTGGAACTGGAGGCCGATCATCGCCGTCACGCCGAGATCGAGAATGCGATACGCGACCTCAAGTACGGCGTGGGGCTGAACCATCTCCCCTCGGGCCGTTTCGCCGCCAACGGCGCCTGGCTGGCGGTACAGGTGATGGCGCACAACCTGGCCCGCTGGACAGCCCGCATCGGCCTGGGTCAGCAGATCGTGACCACCAAGACCCTCAGACGACGGGTCTTTGCCTTGGCCGGACGGATCACCCGCTCGGCACGCCGATTGACCCTGCAGCTTCCCCGGCGCTGGCCCTGGGAGGAGCAGTTCAGCCGCGCCCTGGCCCGACTGCGAGCCATTCCACTCCCAGCCTGACGGAGCCCGTCCGCCACTGACCCACCAGCCAACCCAACGTCACCGCAAACTCGCGCCAGCCCAGTCCGCGAGCGCCTCTTGCCGTGTCCTATCCCGCCATCTGGCTCGCCACAGCCACTGTAGGCCGCCATCGGTGCCCCCAAAAGCGCCTGCAGACCGCCCGCCAACCTCCCGTCTACCCAAATTCGAGCCCGGATCATCACGCCTGTAACTCCCTCACCCCCTTCCGCTGTCCTCACGTCGTCCATCCCTGTCCGTCGGTGGATTCGGGCTAAGACAGATGTTTTCCACTCTCAAGTAACTGCTCGGTTTTTGAGGGCCTTGCGGGAGCGTCAGGGCAGGCACGGGGGCACTGCCCCTACGTATGCGGCAAAGCGAGTTGCTTTCATGCGTTTCGTTCGCCCCGCGGACTTATGATTGTTCACTGTCAGCTTGCGGTTGTATCTAATTACCGTGGGTCAAATCCCCCCAACCCCCCTTTTCAAAGGGGGGACAGAGCCGGACATCACGAGCGGTTTGGTGGGCTCTCAAGTAACTGCTTGGTTTTTGAGGGCCTTGCGGGAGCGCCAGGGCAGGCACGGGGGCACTGCCCTTACGTATGCGGCAAAGCGAGTTGCTTTCATGCGTTTCGTTCGCCCCGCGGACTTATGATTGTTCACTGTCAGCTTGCGGTTGTATCTAATTACCGTGGGTCAAATCCCCCCAACCCCCCTTTTCAAAGGGGGGACAGAGCCGGACATCACGAGCGGTTTGGTGGGCTCTCAAGTAACTGCTTGGTTTTTGAGGGCCTTGCGGAAGCGCCAGGGCAGGCACGGGGGCACTGCCCCTACGTACGCAGCAAGCGAGTTGCTTTCATACGTTTCGTCCGCCCTGCGGACGTATGTTTGCTCACCATGAGCGGTTGCCTCGTACGTGTCAAGGACAACCGAAAGGCCCAGGGTGGTAGTGGCGCGCATGAGGATATTGGGGTGCGAAAATTTACTCTGTCGCAAACCGTCGTATCCGTATCTGAGGGTTGCAACACCTGGGCGGGGGAATGCAACAGGTAGGGGGGCTGGGTACAGGGTACGGGGTACGGGTAGTCGATTTCGGGGGTCGTCTGGTGCGTTGTCGCTCTCCTTGTGTTGTGTCGGCTGACCGAAAAAACAAAAGAAACGGGCCCCGTGGGGTCCGTCCCTCGGCACCATTATAGCACATGCGTGCTGGTCATGTCACCGGGGGTTGTATGGCTGGTAGGGCCTTTCGGTTCTCGCTGTAAATCAAGAGGAATCCAGAACAGAAAGGCGCTGCCTTGGGGTGCAGTACACTGAAAAACGAAACCTGCGGACGCTCAACCGACATCTAAGACACATACGATATGGGTAGACTTGTAGACTGGATCGTTATCCTCGGCATACTGCTGCTGATTGCGTTCCCAGCTTGGCAGCTATTTAAGGGCGGTGGCCGCCTCCTGAGCAGCTCCGAGGACATCGTGATCCCTGGGGGTAGCGCGTCGACGTCGTCTCCGATGGACGGACGTGCCGTAGAGCTGGTTACGCTTCTCGGGTTCGATGCCATCCCGGCGATCCTCGATCCGTCATTCGTCACACCCTTCGAGGCGGAGACGTGGATGGAGCCGACCGAGCAGGTCCTGGGCCTGACCATCGGCGGCGAGAGCCGAGCGTATCCCATCAAGATGCTGAGCCGGCATGAGATCGTCAATGACGTTGTCGGAGGCATGCCTGTCGCGGTGACGTGGTGACCGCTCTGCTTCTCGGGCATCGTGTATGCCCGCGAGATCGACGGGATCGAGCACACCTTCGGCGTGTCGGGCAAGCTGATCATGAACGCCCTGGTCATGTACGACCACCAGACGCGAACACTGTGGAGCCAGTTTCTGGGCCGGGGAGTCGAAGGGCCGCTAAAAGGCGTGGACCTGGAGTTCGTCCCGGTTACTCATACGCAGTGGTCGCTCTGGCACGAGTCCCACCCCGACACGCTGGTACTGGACAAACGAGGAGGCTACCAGCGGGATATCTACCTGCCCTACTACTACGACAGCAGCGCCGGAGTCATCGGCGAGGCCGTTAAGGACAACCGGCTCGACCGCAAAGACCTCGTCGTCGGCGTAGCTTCCGACGGCTACGCCAAGGCGTACCCGCTCGACGCCCTCAAAGACACCCCACTCGTCAACGACACGGTCTCGGGCTCGGACATCGTCATCTTTCTGGAGCCGGAGACCGACACCATCCTCGTCTACGATAGAGTCGTCGACGGACAAGCGCTGACCTTCAAGACAGGCGAAAAGGAAGCGGGCTACGAGGCGTCCTTCGTCGACGAGGAGACCGGCTCGACCTGGATGGCGCTGACTGGCCGGGCAGTCGACGGCCCCCTCAAGGACACGATCCTCGAACGCTCCCACTCCCACCTTTCCTACTGGTTCGCCTGGAAAGACTGGAACCCCAAGACCGAGGTCTTCCAGAAACCAGGCTGACGACCGCGGTCGCTAGGCCGGAACGTGGGCTCTCTTGGGGCACGGCCGCCGGAGGCTGACTCCCCAACGGTCGTCGTTTTACTCGCCTCTGCCGCCTCTCGTATCTTCGTCGCTGAGTTGCCTCGCCTTAGGATTCTGGCGTAGCGCCAGACACCCGTCGATTGTGTCAGGCTGCTCCCGCTTCTGTGCTGTAGTCGCCGCCTCTGAGCATTGATCGCTGCTGAGCTCTCCATCTGTCTTTCTTCCTATACGATCTGTTTCGCGCCTCCCCCGGCGGCCTGAACCAGAACATCTGCACTAGAACTTAGTGTTAGTACATTGTTACTAGTAGACCGAAATCTTTGAAATGAGGGGTAGCCGAGATTGGCGTGCTACGACGACAGGGCGGGTTTCAAACCCGCCCCTACCAAGCCGTAACCTCAGAACCCTTCAATACTAGGATGTTGGACCACTAGTATTCCCTTGAGGGGTCCCTATAATTGTCGGCCACATAAATGTTTCGAAGAGTTGATAGGAGCAGTTCTATGTTCAACACCAAGAAACGAGCCGCTTTTTCCGTACTCGGAGCCCTCGGACTGCTTGGTATGGTGCTTCTGTTCCTCACGGGAATGGGACTCGCGTTCGACTCTGGTTCGACGCCCACCTACACCGGGTGTCTGAACCTCCAGTCGGGAGCGCTGATCAAGATCCAAGAGGGAGCCGAGCCGCTGAAGCCCTGTCAAGGCAAGAGCGTAGCGGTCAGCTTCAGCGCTGGAGACGTCACTAGCATCCTTGCCGGGGCTGGCATCAGCAGTGACGGGGATGCCGGGGATGTGACCGTCTCCATCCTTCCTTCTTTCCAGCTACCCCAAGCCTGTGATGATGGCCAGGTCACCAAATGGGACGGTACCAGGTGGGAGTGCGGAGCAGACACCGACACCCAATACGACGGTACCGACTTCGCCGTCAGCAACCAAGCGTGTGGCCCAGGCGACGTGGTCACGGGCGTCGACGCAGCCGGCAACGTGACCTGCGCACCCGACGTCGACACCGACACCACCTACGACGGCTCCGACTTCGCCGTCAGCAACCAAGCGTGTGGCCCAGGCGACATGGTCACGGGCGTCGACGCAGCCGGCAACGTGACCTGCGCACCCGACGTCGACACCGACACCACCTACGACGGCTCCGACTTCGCCGTCAGCAACCAGGCGTGTGGCCCAGGCGACGTGGTCACGGGCGTCGACGCAGCCGGCAACGTGACCTGCGCACCCGACGTCGACACCGACACCACCTACGACGGCTCCGACTTCGCCGTCAGCAACCAGGCCTGCGGCCCAGGCGACGTGGTCACGGGGGTCGATGCGGCCGGTGGCGTCATCTGTGCTCCGGACAACGACGCGGACACCGACACGCTGGCCTCGCTGAGCTGTGAGGACGGGGACACCCCAACGTGGAGCTCCCGTTTCAACCAGTGGCGGTGCGCTCCGGTCGGGCCGGTCGAAGAGGTCTTCGGGGCGGGCACGATCGCGGAGTGGACGGTCCCGGAGTTCATCACGTCGGTTGAGGTCCAGGTATGGGGCGGCGGCGGCGGCGGTGGCAACGGCGGTACCGCCATATCCGGTGGACGCGGTGGAGGCGGTGGAGGCGGTGGTGCCGGCGGCTACATCAGGGCGACCCTCGCGGTCAACCCTGGCGAAGTGTTCACGGTCCTCGTGGGCGGCGGCGGAGCACCCGGACAGGCGGGTGGCATCAGTCAGTTCATCAGGGGTTCGGGCCTTGCCACTGACCCCGATGAGTCGTTCAGGGGCGTACAGGCCTTTGGTGGTCAGGGCGGAAGCGTTGGCGCGGCTGCCGACGAAGGAGCGGGTGGCGCCGGCGGGGTCGGGGGTGGAACGGGCGTCTTCCAAGCTGGTGGCACAGTTACCACCGGCCCCTTTGGGCTGACCGTTGACGACACACGAACGGGCCCCGGCGGCCAAGCTGGCGCCGGAGGAGGGGCTTCGTCCTTTGGGGGCGCCAGGGGGGGGCGTGGTGGTGGCGCGCCCTTCTTCACGGACCCGGGCATACTGAACCATGGCGGAACCGGTGGCGAGGGCGGCACCCCCGGCGTTGACGGCAAAGACGGCTTTGGAGGCGCAAATGGGAGCGTCGTTATCCGCTACTAGCTCTCCTCGGTGGCGACGACGAGGATCGGCTATACGGCGAAAGAGGCAACGACGACATGCGCGGTGAGGCGGGCGAGCGTGACGTGCTATATGGCAACTCAGGAGACGACGAACTCGATGGAGGCCCCGGCGGGTCCGACAAATGTCGTGGCGGCGGCCAGGCCGGTGACACGGCAATCAACTGCGAGACCTAAAGCCTACTAGACGTTCCCTAGCGGCCGCGGGTGTTTAAGACGGGTTCGAACCGCCAACGCGTGGCGTCCTGGTATAGCGCCTTCCAAGCGAAGGCGACTCGAGGACGGAACACAAGAGTCCCCAGCCCCTCGTAGTCCGCTGGTTTCTGACCGTAACCGTACTTGGCGTTCGACGCTTCCGCCAGGCGAGTTGCGAGCTCCCGGTCCGGCCGCACCCGGAGCATTCCTCGCCTGCCGGGCGTTCCCTTCGTCTTCTGGCTCCATCCGACTTGATTCGCGCTTCTACCAACAGTGCTAACTAGAACATCTGCTCTGGACGACCTTAGTGCTCCATGGCCTCGGCGGCAACGACACCATTTGCGGTGGTAGCGGCAACGACCGTATCTACGGCCAGGACGGTGAGGACACGATATTCGGCCAGGGCGGCGACGACGTCGTGTACGCCGGCACAGGCAACGACGACGTGAGCGGCGGTCCGGGCCGCGACCGCCTCAAGGGTGAGGACGGCGAGGACACGCTGATAGGCGGCGAAGGTAATGACATCGGCAGCGGCGGACTCGGAGACGACCGCTTCTACGGAGGCGACGACAACGACATATTCGACGGGGGCCCTGGGATTGATGTTGCCTACGGTGGAAGAGGCAACGACATGCTAAGAGGTGGTGACGATGACGATCGGCTTCGGGGAGAACAAGGCGATGATTGGCTGATTGGGGGCTCAGGAAACGACAGCCTCAAGGGCGGCAGTGGGAACGACCGCGGCGATGGCGGTCCCGGCAACGATACGTTCTACGGCGGCGACGGCAACGACAGGTTCTCGGGTGGGAGTGGAGCGGACGTAGCGTACGGTGACGACGGGAACGACCATCTCATCGGAGGCACGGGGCCAGACAAGCTCAAGGGCTACGACGGGGACGATATCTGCGATGGAAGCATCGACGCTGATGTGGACATCGCGTCGTCGAGCTGCGAGATTCAGCTGAACATCCCGTAAAGCGGCTCTAACCGGCGCCGCGAGGGACTGGTCGGGCCGGTGACGTAATCGGCGCAGATTGCGAGACTTAGCCGATCGCGCTCAAGCGGCCGCGTGATCGGCGTCCATCTCACAGGAGTAGCTCACGAACTCCCTAGGCCGAACGAATCGCATAGTCCATTTCGCGAAGTCCTCCAGGTGTCGTCGTAGCAAGTCTTTGGTCCCTTCGTCGACCAGACTGCCTTCCGAGTCGAACCGACGAGGAGAACCATATGCTTGGACCAGCACCCCTGGCTTTACCATAACCAACGAGCCGGTCTCCGCGAGAGTCTCTTGGAGCAGCATCTGCGCGCGAGCGGTCCCGGCCCTCCCGCCTGAGCCGATGATCGTCACGGGTTTGCCCATCAGCGAGCCCTCTTCCCGATCGCGAGAAGCCCAGTCGATAGCGTTCTTAAGCGCCCCCGACGTGCCCCAGTTGTACTCCGGCGTCGCGACCATTACGGCGTCTGCCTCACGTATCGCCGACTTGAGCGCGGTCACCGGCGGCGGGTCACCTTCAGCCTCGATGTCCCGGCTGTAGAAAGGGAGGTCTTTGATATCGAAGATCGTGACTCCCATCCCTTCGGGGGCGACCTCCTGGCTCGCACGCAGCAGTCCGGTGTTGGACGAGGCCTTGCGCAGACTGCCGGAGATCCCCAGCACCTTTATAGATCCGGTTCCGTCATGGTCAACGTACCTGTTCATTCGCCGCTCCTCTTCGTGTTCTAGCTCCGTCGCTGAATAAATCTCGCTGACCCATCTCGGCCGGTTCGTCTTTCAGTTAGCCTCTACTGCCTCTAAACCCGAATCCACCGAAGGACGTCCTTGGGGACAGCCCTTGAAGAAGCCAGCGGGTGCTCCTCTGAATCTGGGATAATGATTTTGGAACAGAAACCCGCCCGGAAACAAGGAGCACCCAATAGATGCTGCCACAGAACAAACCCGACCGTATCCGCATCGTCTTTGACGACCATCGCCTGGTGGCCAATGCCGGCCTGCTCCTGCCGGCCACCCTAGCCCGGCACCTGGGCCTGCGGGAACTCGTCGACCATCACCTTGACCTCGGCGGAGCGCCGGGACGGGCGAACACTGGGGACAAGATGCTGACGCTGGTCGCTTCCGCGCTGGCAGGCGGCGACTGCATCGACGACGCCGATGCGCTGCGCGCTGGTGGGACGGTCGGTGTTCTAGGCTGCGTGGTCAAGGCGCCATCCACCCTGGGGACCTTCCTGCGCAGCTTCCGGTGGGGGCATGTCCGTCAACTCGACCGCGTGAGCCGCCAGTTGTTGGCCCGGGCCTGGGCCGCTGGGGCCGGACCCGGCGACTCGCCCCTGACCATCGACCTGGACTCGACCATCTGCGAGACCTATGGACTGGCCAAGGAGGGAGCGCGCCACCACGGCTATACCGGCGCCCGCGGCTATCACCCGCTGCTGGCCATTGCCGCCGGCACCGGCGAGGTGCTGATGTCCCGGCTGCGCGAGGGCCGGGCCAACACCGCCCGTGGCGCCGCCCACTTCCTGCGTGAGACGGTGGGGCGGGTGCGCTACGGCGGGGCCAGGGGACAACTCACGGTGCGGGCCGACAGCGGCTTCTACGCCCACACTGTCGTTGCCGCCTGCCGGGAAATGGATGTCCGCTTCTCTATCACCATCCGCCAGCGCGCCAGCCTGCGGGACCTGATCGAGGCGATACCACAGGAGGACTGGACTCCCATTCCCTACTGGACGGACGGCGCCGCCGATGTCGCCGAGACGACTTACACCCCGTTCCAGACCAAGCCGGACGCCGCGCCGGTGCGGCTCATTGTCCGGCGGGTGAAGCCGACGCCCGGTTCCCAGCTCGCCCTCTTCGCCAGATACAGCTATCACGCCTTCATCACCGACCGCGATGGGGAGACGCTGGAACTGGAGGCCGATCATCGCCGCCACGCCGAGGTCGAGAACGCCATACGCGACCTCAAGTACGGCGTCGGGCTGAACCACATGCCGTCGGCGCGCTTCGCCGCCAACGGCGCCTGGCTGGCGGTACAGGTGATGGCGCACAACCTGGCCCGCTGGACAGCCCGCATCGGCCTGGGTCAGCAGATCGTGACCACCAAGACCCTCAGACGACGGGTCTTTGCCTTGGCCGGACGGATCACCCGCTCGGCACGCCGATTGACCCTGCAGCTTCCCCGGCGCTGGCCCTGGGAGGAGCAGTTCAGCCGCGCCCTGGCCCGACTGCGAGCCATTCCACTCCCAGCCTGACGGAGCCCGTCCGCCACTGACCCACCAGCCAACCCAACGTCCCCGCAAACTCGCGCCAGCCCAGTCCGCGAGCGCCTCTTGCCGTGTCCTATCCCGCCATCTGGCTCGCCACAGCCACTGTAGGCCGCCATCGGTGCCCCCAAAAGCGCCTGCAGACCGCCCGCCAACCTCCCGTCTACCCAAATTCGAGCCCGGATCATCACGCCTGTAACTCCCTCACCCCCTTCCGCTGTCCTCACGTCGTCCATCCCTGTCCGTCGGTGGATTCGGGCTAAAGCTCTTTCAGCACCGTCCGTCGTTATTTCTTCACACTCTGGCGCCCACGGGACCGAACAGTTGGGCACCCAGTTGCGAGAGGCTACCTGTTCAGGCTGGGGCGCTGGCGGCTGGTCTTCGACGGCTTGCGCGGCGGCACCTGACAGTTGTACGCTTGCAGGAAGTCCTTGCCTCCAGGTGCGGGCATGATGCGCGACTCGGTATCGGTGAAGTTACGCTGGGCCTTGCCGTCGGGCACCCCCGGGTGCTTACCACCTTCGGCCTCGGCCCGTTCGGCAGCCGCCTGCGCCTCGGCTTCCAGCGCCGCCATGGCTTCCCGTATCTTCTCCAACCGACCCTCTCGAAAGGCCAACTCCTGCGGCAACTCATCTCCACGCTTGTCTTTGCCGTACCGCCGGTCTTCCTCATCATCCGCTGCCTGGGCCTGTCGCAACAACTCCGCTACCTCCGCCGCCAACTGCGCTGCCTTCTCCTTCATACGTTGGTAACTCATCGCCTTATGCTTCGATGCGTTGGCCTTGACCTTCGTGCCGTCCAGCGCCACGTGCCCCAGCTTCACCAGCCCCGCCTGCTGGCACAACGCCAGTACCTGTACGAACAGGCCCGACAGCGCATCCAGATTGTCCTTGCGAAAGTCGGAGATGGTCCGGAAGTCCGGTGTGTTGTTCGCCGCCAACACCCTGAAGGCGATGTCCTCGTGGAGACGCTGGGCGATGCGGCGTGAGGACGCCACCCCGACGCAGTAACCGTAGAGCAACACCTTGACCATCATCCGTGGATGATACGGCGGCCCGCCACGCCGTTCCCGCTCGTAGCGAGCGGTGACCTCCGACATGTCCAACTGGTCCACCACGTCGGATATGAAGTAGGCCAGATGCTCGTCAGGCAGCCACTCCTGCAACGCCGCTGGCAACAGCAGCTGCTGGTCGGGTTCGTAGGGAAGGTAGGTCTTGCTCATCAACGACTCCCCGCTACTGGACTGGGCCCATCATACCCCCAAACACTCGCCAACCCGTGTTTCTCGGACGGGCTGCTAGAAAGAAAGCCATCGAATTGATGCTTAGAGCCGAAGCAAGCACCTGACCACGCACGATACGCGTTATTGTCGCCGCCAGTGGCGTGTTCATTAGGCCGGACCCAGCTCCTAGTATCCCTGCGAAGGCAGCTATGACCCAGACCGATGACCCAGAATACGTTGAAAGACCGAGCACCGCCAAAAGTATCAGAGGAGAACCCATCCAGGCCGGCAAGCGCGGGCCCTTTCGGTCCGTGAGCCGGCCTGCGAGTACCCCGAAAAGCGAGGCGGATATGGCACCGGGCAACATGGCCAGCCCCACCTCCAAGGGCGACAGGTCGTGAAAAGTGGCGAGCAGTATCGGCAGTCCGACGAGAGGAGCCAGGCTGGCGGCCGTCATTGAAAAACTCATTCCCAAGGTTGCTACGTACCGGGAATTACGCAGGAACTCTCTTGGGATAAAGGGTGAGCTAGCAGTCAACTGACGGGCCGACAGGGACACCAGTCCGACAATCGCTAGGACCGCGCCGGTCAGGACCAGGGGCGAAGACCAGCCGGAACGGGTGCCTTCTGATGGGACGAGAAGTGCCCCGGTTACCATGAGTGCGAGGGCCACGCCTCCGGGCAGGTCCAGTTTCCCCCCAGTCCGTTCCTCGTCCCGCGGGAGAATCTTCAACCCGAAGGGAATCGTGATAGCAGCAGCGGCACTGATGACGAAAATAGATTGCCAACCCAGTGACTCGGTCAACGCTCCTCCTACGAACGGCCCGACGGCGCCGCCAACGCCTATCGTCGCGGCTAGAACCCCTAGGACAGAGCCCCGGGATTCCGGACCATAGGCCCGGCTGGCAATGGTCATCCCCAGACCTGGAACTGCAGCGCCGCCACCTGCCTGGACAATCCTTGCCGCCAGCAGGAACGAAAAGTTCGGCGCTATCGCCGACAAGAGTGAGCCGATCGCGAAAACAGCGATGCCGATTAGGAAGAGTGGACGAGCGCCAAAGAGATCGGCGAGCCGACCATAGAACGGAATGGCTACCCCGTAAACGAGCAGGAATCCCGTCATCAACCAACTGAGCTCGCCGGTACCGACCGATAGGTCATCGGCAATGTCGGGCAGGACGACACCCAGGGCGGAGGCGTTGAGCACTGCAAAAAATATAGCGACGCAGACTATGAGCAGGATGCCGGTTGCGTTCGCCGCTCTGCTTCCAGGCTGGTCTTGATTAGTCACGATTACTCCTGAGTACCGCGGCTCTTATTTCACGTGCGATGAGGCCAGCAAGGGGGTGGGAGCACCGGGCCGCCACCCCCAGCCGGCGACACGTGTCTTAAAACCAGTCCGCAAACCCGGAGGAAATCGAGCTCGGGCTTTGTCCCGCTGACGCGGCTTTGATTGGAGTCGACAGTTCCTGGACTAGCGACCAGCTTCCGAGGGCCGAGTCAGGACCGGGGTCGCCGTTTGTTGGAGCCGCATTTGCACGAAAGACTTGGCCCTTTTCGGTAGCTATCCAGGCGCTGCCCTGAGCGAATAGCACAACAGGGACCCGCTCGTATTGCTCGGGTAGGACAGGATCGATCACGTGATTCCAGGTGCGCCCACCGTCGCGAGAGTGGTATACCTTGGCATTGATTCCGGGCGGTCGTTGACCCGTGGCAATCAGTATCTCGCCCGCTCTGTCGGGGTTGATGTGCATTCCGACGGTGTAACCCTGACCGATGCCCTCGGTGACGTGCTCCCATGAATCGCCACCGTCCTCGCTCAGGTAGAGCCCCTTTCCGGTGACTGCTACCAGTCGGCCTGGCTGTGACGGGTCCGGTCGGACCGCATGAACGTCCACGTGGAGCCCTTCGTTCAACTCCTTCCAGCTTTCGCCGTGGTCGCCCGAGTAGAGGACTCCGCCCACCTCGACCCCGACGAGGACACTCGCCCCCTTGTCGGGTAGAAAGTCGATCGAGCGCACGTGTGGCTGGCGCGGCGGACCGGGGAAGTACCACGTCTCGCGGGTCGGCAGTTCGTCGATCTCGTCCGAACGCCTCCAGGTCTCGCCTCCGTCGTCGCTGCGAAAGACCATCGCCGGCTCCGTTCCCACATACAAGCTACCGTCCGGGCCGATTCCTGCGGCCCGCGCGTCGCCCTCCCAGATGCGGCGTTCGCCGGAATCGAATATCTCGTAAAGGCCGTCCCGTGCAACCGCCGCGACGACCTTTCCGTCGCGGTCCGCTACGTGGACGACGATCTTCCCCGCAAGACCGGCGCGCTCCACAGCGCCGTCGTGCAGCCGCCAGACGCCATCGCCCGTACCTAGAAAAAGGTCTTCGCCTTTGTCACTTCCGTTTTGACTGCTTATATCGTCCATTGCGTCTCACCTCCTCGTGATTCAGTTAACAGGAGATACGGCTTCGGAGCAGCCAGAGGTGCCGTGGCCTCACGCCTGGTCGAGTAGGCCCGCTAGTCGGGGTGTTGCTTCGCGGGGATGCGCCCCATCCGCCCGGCCTGATAGTCTTCGAACGCCTGGATGAGCTCCTCTCGGGTATTCATCACGAAGGGTCCGTGCCAGGCGACCTGCTCTCTGATAGGCCGTCCTCCCAGCAGGATGAGCTCCAGTGTGGGCGAAGGGCCCTCCATGCTGGTCCCACCGGTAATCGTGATCAGATCGCCCTCCCCCATGACCGCCAGCTGCCCCTCTGCGACGTTGACGTTGTCCGAGCCGACCGCGCCGCCGCCGGCGAGCACGTAGATCAGGGCGTTAAAGTCGCGTCGCCAAGGGAGCTGTAGCCGGGCCCCGGGACTCACGGTCGCGTGGGCGTAGGTGATGGGCGTCCGCGTGTTACCAGGTCCGCGGTGCTCGCCGAGATCGCCTGCGATAAGCCGGACCAAGGCGCCGCCGTCCTCTGAAGCCAGTAGCACCGAACTCTCGGCTTCAAGATCCTGGTACTGCGGTGGAGCCCACTTCTCCGCCCGCGGAAGGTTTACCCACAGCTGGGTGCCGTGAAACAGACCGCCCTTCGCGACGAGCTGCTCGGTAGGCATCTCAGAGTGGACGATCCCGGCCCCGGCCGTCATCCACTGGGTCGCACCGTCGGTTATCAAGTCCCCGCCGCCGTTCGAGTCGCGGTGCTCCAGCTCTCCATCCATCATATATGTCACGGTCTCGAAGCCACGATGCGGATGGTCGGGCGCGCCCAGGGCTTCGCCCGGAGCGTACTCGACGGCGCCCATTTGGCCGAGGAGGATGAACGGGTCCGCGAGTCGGAGATCGATCCCGGCAAACGCCCTGCGCACCTCGAATCCCTCACCCTCCAGCCCCCTCGGAGCGTCGCTCACCGACAGCGTGCGTCGCTCCTCGCTCTGTTCGGACCCCGTGGGCCCGATTCGCGGAAGGGTCGACACGTCGTCGACGCTAACTGCTGGCACTGTTCGTCCTCCTCAACCCTTCTTCTACCGTCCGGCAACGGCGTTCAAGACCGCCGCACCCATCATTAACTTCATTGGGATAGACCCCGGATTCGCCTCCAGGTTGGTCTTGATTCGGTATGGCGGGATCGGCACCTTAGCTCTTCATGGTTGGTTGAGCCGGTTCTGCAGCCGAAGAGGCGGTCCTGATCCGATGGTCTGTAAGGTTTTTGTGGACTCTTGAGAGCAGGCCACGGAGCAGGTCTCGCTCGTTGCCATCGAACCCAGCCAGCGTGTCCCGCTCCAGTTCGCTCCACTTCTCCTCTACGTCCGCTCGCCGCTCTCGTCCCTCGTCTGTGGGAAACACCCGCGAGACCCGCTGGTCGTCCGCGTCGGGCGTTCGTTCCACCAGCCCCTTGCGCTCCAGCCGCCTCAAAGCGTTAGTCACTGTTGCGGGTTGGATAGCCAGGTGTTCACCGAGCTCGGTCTGGGTGACTCCCTCTCTCTCCCACAACGCGCAAAGTATCATCTCCTGGCCGACGTGCAGTCCGATCTCGCTCAGCAGGTCGTCGGCACGCTGCCGGTGAAGCTTGGACACCTGGGCTATCAGGTAGCTCGTAGTCTCGGGCAACGGCTCACAATTAGCCATTTTGTCCTCCGGTGAACGCGCCGTTCATGCCGCGTCGGGCCCTGCTGCTTCCTTGCCGTCAAGGACACTCCAGTCCTGGGCCTGCACCCATTCCTCAAACGTGTGCCAGCCCACTTCCGGGTAGTCTCTTCGGAGTGCCTCGATGTCTATACTGTATCCGACCGTCTCGAACCACTCGTACATCTTGTCCAGATCCCCGCCCATTTGGAGCGGGACGTAGTTGATCGGACGCCCAAACGCGGACGAGATTATCTCCGCTGCCCGGTTCCCACTCAGCTCGTCCGATGCGACGTCGATCCGCTTGCTCAGGAACCGGTCCCGGTTCTCGAGCACGAGTGAGACGAACGACGAGATGTCCTGCAATGGAATCTGGTGGACTGGCCGGTCCGGCGGCACCAGGAGGGAGAGTGTCCCCTGGATCAGTCCGGGCAAAGTCCAGGGGCTCAGGACGTTATCGTAGAACCAGACCGGAGCCACGATGGTATGCGGTATGCCGAGCGACTTGATGTGCTGCTCGATCTCGTACTTGCTTTCGAAGTGGGGGATGCCCGTCGACTTGTCGGCGTTGCCAACGGACGCATACACGAAGTGCTTCACATCCGCAGCCTTAACCGCGTCGGCAATCGTCTTCCCTTGACGTACCTCGGCCTCTAGCCCTGACTCGTAGAACGAGGTCATGGCGTACACGGCGTCCACTCCCTCGGCGGCGTGAATCACCGACTCACGGTCCTCGGAGTCGCCAACGGCCAACTCGGCCCCCAGGTCCTGGAGTTGCGTGGCCTCTGGGGAGTCGACTTCGCGGGTGAAGGCACGCACACGATGGCCCCTGCCGAGGAGCGTCCGGGCGACCGAGCCACCCTGCAGTCCGGTAGCACCAATCACAAGAACGCTTAGCTGTTCAGACATCTTCCAACCTCCCTCTCGAAATTTACTTAGCTAGCTAATAGTTAGCAGCGTCGAACGTCACAACTCGCCGCTCCAAGGCGGTCCCGTCCAAGGCTTCTCGACCTCAGATCGAACATTCAACCGCCCCAAGAATTGCCTCCCTCGGGCATCGGTAACACCGGCATATTCTCCCAGCCGGTCTCGCGCAAATACTGTTCCAAGGACCGGAGGTCGGGGTGGATTTTTCTCACGGCATCAATATCCGCTGTGTAGGCTTCGCCGTCAAAGAAACGGATTGCTGCTAGCTGCTCTTCGTCCTGTGTATCGCCTTCGGGCTTCTCAGGTCGTTCAACCTCGACACGACGACCGACCACCGTGGAAAGGGTTTCCGCCTGCTCGGCTTCGGTCTGCTCATCACCCGCGATTTCAAGTGTTCGGCCCAAATACTCGGGTCGATTGGAAAACACAATCGCGACAATCGCACCGATGTCCTCGACTGCGATGAGCTGCGTTCTCTTGTCCTCGCGGATCCCCCAGCTCTGGAACAACCCGTTGGAGATGCCGGCGCGCTTCCATTCGAGGTTATCCATGAATGCCACAGGGCGAACGATAGTGTGCGGTAGTCCCAGCTCTCCTAGATAGCGCTCGACGATCAGCTTGCTGTCGAAGTGCTTCTGGCCCATCCCCCGATGCGCCGCGCCTACCGACGTGTACACAAAATGCTGAATGTCCGCTCCTTTGGCTGCATCTGCAAGTAGCTTCCCTTGCTTGATTTCACCTTCATAGCCAACGTCTGGGAGCCAGTAGTTTGTGACGCTGAACACACCGTACATTCCATCCACTGCACGGTCGAGTGAGGCGCGGTCGTAGAGATCGCCCTGCACAAGTTGCACACCTTGGCTCAGTAACGCCTGGGCTTGTTCCTTGTTGGGGTCCCGCACCAGTGCGCGGATGTCCCATCCATCTTTTAGCAGGTGCCTCGCCCCTGCGCCGCCCTGTTTTCCGGTTGCTCCGATTACTAGAACAGAAAGCTGTTTAGACACTTCAGTCCTCCCTTTCAAAACTATTGCTTAGCCGCCTAACTGTTAGCCGACTAAATAATACTGCTGCGTCCTTGGCCTGTCAACCTACTCGGACTGTCGACCTTACCTCGGCCTATCCTTGACAGCACCCATACGATAGAAGCAACGTGAGTCTGGGGCTGTCGAAGCTGCGGTAAGAGAGCGCCATACGGTAGCCACTAGCAGATGCTCGATCAAGGGGATAGGACGCCATGGCCACGAAAAAGCGACCGTCAACGACAAAACGCACTCGCTCACCGCGCACTCTTTCGATCGACGTCGGCGGCAGCGGCCTCAAGGCATCGGTGCTAAACGGCAGCGGCGAGATGGTCGCGGACCGGGTCCGTCTCTCCACCCCGAAGCCTGCGACGCCCGAGGCGGTTATGAACACCCTGGCCGAGATAGTTGGCCAGCTCCCTTCGTTCTCGCGTATCTCCGCTGGATTTCCGGGTGTGGTGCGGGAGGGTGTAGCGAAGACGGCGCCCAACCTCGGGACCGACGCCTGGCGCGACTTCGACCTCGCCCAATCGCTTACCGATAGGTTTGGAAAGCCAGCTCGCGTCGTAAACGACGCGGACATGCAGGGACTGGCGGCGATCAAAGGCGAGGGGATCGAGTTCCTGGTCACCCTCGGCACGGGGTTTGGCACCGCCCTGTTCCGCGACGGGACGCTCATGCCCCATCTCGAGATCGGACAGCATCCGGCCCGCAACGGGATGAACTACGACCAGTACGTTGGCGACCGGGCTCGGAGGGACGTCGGTAAGAAGCGATGGAACAAGCGGGTACGTCGCGCGTTGGACAACCTGAGGACCCTGGTCACCTGGGACTACCTGCACATAGGAGGCGGCAACGCCAAGAAGCTCGACTTCGAGCTACCCGACGACGCTCGCCTCGTAGACAACAGGCTTGGGATACTCGGCGGCGTCGCACTTTGGGAGAGGTCTGTCTCCTAGGAGACGTGGCGCGCCGGTATACACAGACACTTGGCAGAACCGTACCTAAGTCGGCTGACGCAGATCGTTGACGACCTTGGACCGCCGCAACCCACCGCGAAACTCGAGACCAAGCATTTCTTCAGTGGGGCGGCCCTCTATGCGAATGGGCGAATCCTCGCTTCGCTGAGTCCGGCTGGCTTCGCTCTAAAGCTTTCCACGGATATCCGAAGAAGCCTCATCGAGACGGGTAAGGGCACCGAATTCAGGTTCTTCCCCAAAGGTCCGGTCAAACGGGAGTATGTTGCCCTCACAGAATCGACTGTCGCCGACCAGGAATCGATCCGACATCTGGTCGCGTTGAGCATCGACCACGCTTCTGGCTCGTAGGATTTGAAGGCTCCGTCTGCCCCCGGACACTCCACCTACGCCGTGGGTGCAGACCTGTGTGTCTGCCCGCGTCGCGATTCACGCCGCGATATGGGCGCATGCGATGCGCCCGTATCAGAGGGAATTCCTCGGACACGTCTATTTCTAGACGGATTGCCATACCGGTTGTCACCAACACAACAGAAGCCAAAAACATGCCGTAGAGACGCCCCGCCGGGCGTCTCTACCACACCCGCGGAAGGCTATTTTCAGGAGAACTACAACGGCTCCGTGAAGACCCACCTCTGGCGATCTTCGTCCTCTTCGCCACACGTGTCGAGAATCAGACCATTCATCCAAAAATCGTCCCCGCCGGCGTCCCTGAGAGGTCCGTCAGCAACGCTTAGGCAGAGCTCTTGGCTGCCAACGAGAACGATCTGACCCGTCTCCAGGTGCGTAAACTGCTGCCGCTGACCGCCGTCGCAGGGCTTCGTGAAGAAGCTGGACCCTGGCTCTAACGAAGCAGCTTCCAGGCACCGTTCGAAAAAAGGCATCTCGAGCCGGCCTTCGCCCAGCGCCGGCCTGTCGAACCTCCCGTCATGATTCCACCATCCGTGCTTGCACGTATGAGAGTGGACAGGAGCGTCGAAGTTGATGTTGGTCGGCGTCCAGCCCGGAAGGTCGATACATAGCCCTCGCTCGTCGCCTAGAGACGCGATGGTCCTCACGAACCAACCCTCATCGCCTTCGTCATCGGTCGCAGACGATGTAGCGCTCGGCACCTCGGTCGGGGATGGCTGGTCACTTGCGACATCGGCCGTCGCCGTGGGTTGTGGGGTGTCGTCGCCACCGCATCCAACTAGGAACAGGATTGCCACCGCTCCTAGCGCGAATAGAGACCACCGGCAAAGGGCCCGCGACGAAACTCGGGCTCGCAGTCCTGTGCCGACCTCACTCAGTTTGGTCATCAGCCACTCCGTCACTCCGGCGTAGGGGCGCATTGCATGCGCCCGTTCGCCTCGCCCATATGCCACACTCGTAGGTGCATTACCTCGCCGTCGTAGGCCGCTCGGCTTGCCAACTTCCACAACCTCACTCCCCGAGAGTGTCACATGTCGTATTCGGTCACCTGGTAGGATACATCAGACCAGTGAGTAAGAACTCGAAGCGAACCTCCGTAGGGGCAGGTCTCAGACCTGCCCTCTTTCCGTCGCGCTTAGAACAAATTGGTGGGTCCGTCGATGACCAACGATAACGCAGACATCAACCGACGGGTCAACGAAATCCTGTCGGCCGGTGATGACGATCTAGCCGAGAGACTCCACCGGGAGATCGTCCTGAGCGCCCTCAAGCTGCAGCCCTCGGAGCTCGGGACCCTCGACCTCAAGATCCTCAGCCGGGCGATGGCTGAGATCCGCTACGCCGCCCGCGTCTTCAAGCCCTATCGATCGGTCCGCAAGGTCTCGATATTCGGTTCGGCCCGGACCCCGGAATCTGACCCACGATACGACGTGGCGGTCGAGTTCGCCTCGAAGATGGCCTCCAGTGGGTTCATGGTCATCACCGGCGCGGCGTCGGGCATCATGAAGGCGGGGAATGTGGGCGCCGGCGCTGAGAAGAGCTTCGGCGTAAATATCCTACTTCCCTTCGAGCAGGGTGCGAACGAGGTTATCGTCGACGACCCGAAGCTGATTACGTTCAGGTACTTCTTTACTCGAAAGCTCTTCTTCCTAATGGAGGCCCACGCCGTCGCCCTGTTTCCCGGAGGGTTCGGCACCCTCGACGAGGGATTCGAAACGTTGACGCTCCTCCAAACGGGCAGGACGCCGCCGATGCCACTCGTTCTCCTCGAGCTTCCCGGCGACGACTACTGGGAGACCTGGGACCATTTCGTCCGGACGCAGCTATTGGAACGCGACCTCATCTCGCCCGTGGACCTCAACCTCTACAAGATCGTCCACTCGGCGGAAGAAGGCGTGGACTGGATCACGCGGTTCTACTCCACGTACCACTCGATGCGGCGGGTCAGAGACAGACTCGTCCTGAGGCTGGAGCGAGAGCTGACAGACGACGAACTTGCGGGACTGAACGAGTCCTTCGGTGACCTGGTCAACAAGGGTAGGATAAGAAAAACAGAGGCCCTGCGCGTCGAGAGAGACGAGCCGGAGTTGCTCGATAAGCCGAGAATCGCCTTCGCATACGACGACCGAAGCGCGGGCCGGCTGTACCAACTGGTCCTTGCCCTGAGCAACCTGGCCGAGGAAGCGCCGGCAGTGTAATCGGGCGCCCCTCCGGCCACGGGACGCTTTCCATTCATACGAATGGCAATGTCACGGACGATCTACGCCTCGAGCCGCCCTTTGAGGTTCTCGAAAGCGCGCCTCATCATCGGCTTGCCGATCATCATCGGGGCGATGGTGGCGGCAAGTAGCCAGGTACCGAAGGGCCACTGGCCGACGGCGTTCCGCTCCATCAGCGTCCCCTCACCTTGCGGCGTAAACGTGAATGTGTGATCGTGCTTGCTCGTCGTGTCCTCGACATGGAATGCGAACTTTTGCGAGGGCGCGTACTCGGTGACGGTCTGCTCGCCGGTTACCGTCCCGCCCCGGAATTCCGCCGTCGACTTATACTTCTTGCCGACGGCGACCTCGCTATCGTCTACCGCCGTGATTTCGAGAGGGTTGTCGGCCCACTCGCCGTGCTTGGACAGATCGGACACGTAGGCGAACACGTCCTCGGGCTTGGCTTCGATATACACGCTGTACTTGGCCTTCGTTCCAGGCATGATCGTTCCTCCTGTGTGGCTTGGCGGGGATGTTAGCTTGCAGACATCCAGCGGTCAAGGAGCGGGGTTGTCAGCGTCACACACACGTCCTTGAAGCGGCGACCAGGGCGATCACAACGACGAGCGCCGCGATAACCCACCAGGAGAACCCTCCGGCGCGCCTTGGCGAGTTACGGCGCTGAAGCTTTCTGCGGCGACGACGGTTCAAGGCAGTCGACCCGGCTGACCGCGAGGCGGAGGGGGGCAGCTAGCTGGAGTTCTTGGAATCGGCCGCCTTAGGGTAGAGGGGCCAGGCCCACTCGACGCCCTCGCCTTTCGGGGTCTTGACGGCGGCTTTGTTACGGATGACGTGGGCGGCGTAGTCGATAAGGTCCACGGAGCAGTCGTTGCAGTAGCCGTAGGACGACTCCAGACGGTTCTTGATCGCACTCCTCCGCTGGGACCATTCGACGCGTTGCCTTGCGAATCTCGGTTGCGATAGCCCGCGCTCGACCTGGCGCCTCGCCGGGAACAGGCGCGTCTCGATCGCGACCTTTAACCTGGGCTCGGACGCGTATGTGAACGACCAGCCTCTCTGCTTCCAAGCCGAGACCGTTCGGTTGATCTCCTCGCGGAATTCCCCTTTGTTCATCTCCTTAACGCCTATAGGCCGCTCTATCTCACGCATGTCGCGTTCGGTGGCTGCCGCCGTACCGTCCCGCGAGTCTCCTGGAGCGGTGCCATTCGTGAAGGCGTCGATGTTGGCAAGGTAGGTTTCGAGGAGCATGTTGGCCGACTCTTCGAAAGATTCATCGTAGGCCCTCTGGACCACCTGTATCGCCAGATCACTGTACTCCTTCACGGTTTCGGCGACGATGGCAACGTACCGTGCGAAGGTCTCCATCTGTTCGAGACTGATGTTCTCTCCCAGGCCGCGCCAGAGGCTGTCGAGGGCCGCTAGCGGCGATATGCAAGAGATTTCCGGCAAACTCGCGACGGCGCCTATGCGGTTCATCACGTACCTGGGCGAGATCCCCTGCATGCCTTCTGTCGGGTGGTGACGCTGAATCTCTCGCAGGTCCTGGTCGGTGTAAGGGGTCACCATCTGGCCGTCATAGAGATGGAGCTTGTCAAGGAGACTCATGCCCTGCTTGTAAGGCGACTCGAGCCTGGTCAGGGCCGCGAAGGTGCTGGCGACAGGCAGTGTTAGAGGCGCGAGATGTACGTCCTCTAGCTTGCTGTTCCGCATCATCTTCTGGTAGATCTTGACCTCTTCCTGCACCCGAAGGTTGTATGGGACCTGGACGGCGATGATTCGGTCCCTCAACGCCTCGGAGGTCACCTCGGCAACGAAGCTGTCGAAGTCCCCCTCGTTCGAATGGCCGATGATTACCTCGTCGGCATAGACCGACCCGAACCGCAGGTTCTTGATCACCTGTCCTTGGGCGAGGTCGAGCAAGGCGTTGAGCATATGCCGGTCGGCCTTGAACATCTCAACGAACTCCATGATCCCTCGGTTCGCGATGTTCAGCTCGCCGTCCAGCCGAAACGCCTTGGCGGCTATCTCCCTCCGGTCTTCGCCGTTCATCTCGGACTCGTCGATGCTTCCGACCAGCCGAGAGGCGTCGGCAGGGTTGGAATTGGTGGCAAGGTAGTGGCCGATGCCCATGGCCTCGCGTTCGTCTATCACGACCCGCTCGACCGGCATCTCGGCAGCCTTGCCCTTGTACTCCGTGCGGAGCAGGTGGAGACATCTCGGGCAAAGGTCGCCTTCGACGTAGATCCCGTACTGCTCCTGCAGGGTTTCCCTGACGTGGTCGGGCACCAGGTGTAGGGGTTCCTCTTGCATCGGACAGCCGCGAATGGCGTATACCGCCCCGGCATCGGTGCGGGTGTATCGCTCTACCGCGCGCTTGATGAGGTCGACGACGGTCGACTTGCCGCTGGCCGGCGGGCCGAGCAACAGGAGGATCCTCTTGCGCACCTCGAGCCTCTGAGCTCCAGCCGCGAAGTACTGCACGATCGTGTGCAGGTGTCGTTCGAGGCCGAATATCTCCCCCTCGAACAGCTCGTACACGGGCTCGCGATTAGGCGGAGTGTTGGTCCCCTCCGCCACGATGGCGTCGTGGACCAGAGCGTGAGAGAGCCGAGACAGGGAAGGGGTCCTGATGACCATCCGAAGATAGTCGGCGAACGTCCCTCCCCACTCGAACCTGGTGACCTCTCGATCGCTCTCGGCCAGTATGGCTTCTATTGAAAGCTTGCTCGTCACTGCACTTCAATCATGCCCCGGCGGGAGCCGTTTGGCAATGCCGTCCAAGGCTGGGGTTCCTGGACCTTGGTCCCACCGGACACGAACACAGTCCCTATGCTACCGGAGGGCCCGAAATCATGGTGATCACGATGGCCTGGCCGATGAAGGCGACGACCGCTCCGCCGAGCAAGGCAAACCACCCTGCCACAGCTCGCAGCCCCTGGAAGGCGAACCCGAGCGTGAAGAACATCATGCCCGCCAGGACCGTAAGAGCCAGCGTCGCGCCCGACAAACTGAGCCAGACAGACTCGTTGTACCGGTCGGCCAGGTCGCCCAGACCGGGGTTGGCGTAGTAGATGAACGCCATTGCCGTCGACGCGGCAAGGAAAGCGCAGTAAAAGCCGATGGCCCGTTCATCGAAGTCCCACAGGCCGTGAGCCGCCATCGCAATCGCGTAGACTGACCACGTAACGATCAGGGCCTTCATGACCGTCAGCTCCGCGAGGTTCTCCTCCGGGCTGACCAACCCTGTACCCATTCCGTTCAACAGGACCGGTTGCAGGAAGACCGCTCCCAGGACCACTATTCCCAGTCCTCCGACCAAAATCGCCATCGTTCTTCCTTCCGAGTACAGACCCAGTATGTACCAGGACTGGGAGAACAATGCCGCCCCTATCAGCAACAGAAACATTCCTTCCATGTGGCCCCCCTTGAGCGATATGTTTTCTAGCTCGGCTCCGGAAGCGCCCGCTGACGGCGCTCCTCAGGTCTGACCGACTTTTGACGAACCTCGTATTTAGATAATTTCACATATCGACTTGAACTTGTCTAGGGTTTGTAACCTACCTCAAAAGAGCAATCTGGAGAAGCCACGTTTGGAAAACGGAGGAGATGGGGTAGACTCGAGGTCTTCGCCTGCCGATCAGAGGTGCCGGGCCCTCAGATTTGTGGGACGAGCCCCCCACCGATGACGACGCCGCCCTACTTGAACAGCGCTCCAGGCCGTTCGATAGCCTGCTGAAAACGGCGCAAGAACCCCGCCGCCACCGCGCCGTCGATGACCTGGTGGTCGACCGTCAGGCTCACGGTGGCCATCTCTCGCACCGCCACCTCTCCTCCCCTCACGACGGGCTTCTCGACGGACCGGCCCACGCCGAGGATCGCGCTCTGCCCTGCATTCAATATAGGCGTGAAGCCGTCGACGGTCCCGAGAACGCTGATGGTAAAGGTGCCGCCGCTGACCTCGTCCGGGGATAGCGACCCCTCCCTAGCCTTCTCGGCGAGGGCGTTAGTCTCAGTCGCGATGTCGAAGATGCTTTTAGTATCGACCTGTTTCAGTACTGGGACGATGAGCCCTTCTTTCAGTGCCACGGCGATGCCGATGTTGACCTCGTCGAACTGCAGCACCTTGCCGTCGACTAGCATGCTGTTGTGCTCGGGATGACGCTTCAGGGTTTGGGCGCAGGCTCTGGCGACGACATTGGCCAGGGTGACCGTGGCGTCGTTGGAACCGGACGCCTCCCGACGCATACGCTGTGCCTCCGTGACGTCCACCTCCAGGAAGAAGCTCAGCTGGGCCGTGTTGGCGACGCTCTGGCGCATATGGTCGGCAATGGTCTTCCGGATGCCCTCCAGTGGAACGACCTGTGCGAGCTCGGGTAGGCCCATCGCCGCCGGCCCGACGGATTCGCCCTTCTGGCCGTCCGCGAAGGCGCGGACGTCGTCTTCGACTATCCGGCCGCCGGGTCCTGAGGGTGTCACCTGAGAGATGTCGACGCCGAGCTGCGCCGCCACCTTGCGAGCGCCTGGAGTGGACCGCGCGGCCCCGTCGCCGGTAGGTCGAGGGCGTCGGGCGCCGCGCTCGGAAGGAGCCACGGTTGCCGTCGAAACAGGCGCGGGAGCCTCCACCTCTGGTTGCGGCGCTTCCTCGCCCTCCGCGAGCAGATAGCCCACGACTTCGTCTACGGGGATCACGGCGCCGGCGTCGGCGACCTGGTGAAGGATGCCCCCCTCCGTCGCCTCCAGGTCGTAGTTAATCTTCTCGGTCTCGATCTCGGCGATAACCTCGCCAGCCTGGACGACCTCTCCGGCGGACTTCGTCCAGCGGGCGACAGTCCCTTCGGACATCACCATCCCCAGCTTGGGCATTACGATCGGGACGGCCATCGGGCGATTGTCCTCCCTACTCCAGTACCGAGAGAGCCGCGTCGAGGACACGCTCTTTCGTGGGAAGGTAGAGGTCTTCGAGGGGCATGGCGTACGGAACGGGAGTATGTGGCGCCGTCACTCGGCGAGGCGGCGCGTCGAGATAGTCGAAAGCGAGCTCGGCGACGAGGGCCGATATGTCGCTAGCGATGCTGCAGCGCGGATAGTCCTCATCGACGATCACGATCTTCCGCGTCTTCTTCACCGACTCGAGGATCGCCTTCTCGTCCATCGGCGACAGCGACAGCAAGTCGATCACCTCCGCCGAATAGCCCTGGCTGTCCAGCACTTCTGCAGCTTGATGGCAGAGCAGTGTCGTGTAACCGCAGCCGACCAGAGTGACGTCCTCACCTTCACGCGCGACGTGGGCCTTGCCGATCTCGATGGTGTACGGCTCCTCCGGCACGTGACCCCCCGTCGCCACGCCGGGTCCTACCTCCGGCTTCTGGGTCCGTCCCATGAGGAGCTTGTGGTTGAAAATCACCACCGGATCGTCGTCCCGGATGGCAGCAGTGTGGAGCCCTTTCGCGGTGTACGCGTCGGACGGGCAGACGCACTTGAGTCCTGGGAAGTGGACGAATACGGAGTAGAGCGTCTCGGAGTGCTGGGCCGCCGACGCGGTGCCAGCGCCGATACTGGTCATTATGGTTAGCGGGAGCTTGACCTTGCCGCCAAACATGTAGTGCATCTTGGCGGCGTTGTTGATGATCTGGTCGCCGCAGACGCCGAAGAAGCCCGAGAACATCAGGTCGACGATTGGCCGCATGCCCGCGGCGGCGGCTCCCACGCCTGCTCCGATGAAGCCTGCTTCGGAGATCGGCGTATCCCTGACCCGCTCCTTGCCGAACTGCCCTATGAGCCCTTTGGTCAGTCTGAACACGCCTCCCCAGGCGTCCTCGAAGTCGTCACGTCCGGCGCCCCCGGCGATGTCCTCCCCCATGATGAAGATGCTCTGGTCGCGCTCCATCTCCTGTCTGATCGACTCATTGACGGCCTGAACGTAGGTAAGCGCCCTGACGGCCTCTGCCTGCACCATGAAGTCCTCCCGGGAACGAACCAGATTGTGAAGCTCAGCGATGTAACCGGCCAAACGCCGCGGTGCGGCTACCCTCGGGAAAAGTGCCCTTCGGGGTAGGAAACGTAAACGTCGGAATAGAGCTCTTCCCCCTCGGGAAACGGGCTCTCTTCGGCGAACTTCGACGCCTCGGCCACCGCCGCGACGGCCTCGTTGTCCACGGAGTCGAGGTCGTCTACCGTAGCGACCTCGCCCTCCAGAATGTAGGTCCGCAGACGGTCGATGCAGTCCCTGTCCCGGTAGTACGCTTCTTCCTCTTTGCTTCGGTATAGTGACGTGTCGTCCGCACCGAAGTGGCCCATGTACCGGTAAGTCTGCGCCTCGATGAGTGTAGGCCCGCCACCGGCCCTGGCGCGGGAGACCGCCTCGTCGCCGATCTCGTACATCTCAAGCGCCGACTGGCCATCGGCGACGACTCCAGGAAAGCCGTACCCGGCCGCCCGGTCCGCGATCGACCCGCCCGCAACGACGTACTCCACAGGCGTCGACTCCGCATAGCGGTTGTTCTCGCATACGAACACCACAGGCAGCTGCCAGATACCCGCCAGGTTCATCGCCTCGTGCAGAGCCCCTTGACTCGACGCGCCGTCTCCGAAGAACACGACGCTCACGTTGTCGGTCCCTCGCATCTTGGCGCTGAGGGCCGCCCCAGTAGCGACCGGTATGTTCGAGCCTACGACCCCGTTAGCGCCGAGCATCCCCTTGGTGATGTCGGCGATGTGCATCGTGCCGCCCTTACCCTTGTTGGTGCCCGTCGCCTTGCCGAGGAGCTCGGCCATCATCTCGTTGAGGTCGACCCCCCGCGCGATGCAATGGTGGTGACTGCGATGAGTGCCCAGGACGTAGTCGCCCTCCTTCAAATGAGCGCAAAGCCCGGTCGGCACCGCCTCCTGCCCCACCGAGGAATGCATCCCGCGCAGCTTGCCGGCGTCGGCCTCTCTCCGGCACTGCTCCTCGAAGCGCCGGATCGTGACCATGGTCTCGTACATCCAGAGCAGAGTCTTACTGTCGACCGTCTCGGAAGTTGTTGACACATTTGCCTCGGAAGCGCCCCAGCACGTGAGCGGAGCTGCTCGTAAGTGCGGCGATTATATCAACCCGCCAATGTGGCTGCCACCGACAGGAAGGAAGAACCAGGGGGGGTGGAGTTTTACCCCTTCCCCCTGCCGTCCGGGGGAAAATTGGGCCCGTTCTGAGCTGGCCGAACGGAAGGTGGACAAGCGTAGCGTCTTCGCGACTCTTCCAGTACCACGTAGAGACGCCCCGGCGGGGCGTCTCTACACCGATGACCTAGCGTCCAGCCCCCTTCCGCGCAACCACCATCCCGTAACCAAGAACGCCCCGCTCGACCTGCTTTTGAGCGGAGACCAACAGCAGCAGCGCCTCATCGAGAACGCCGCCGTTAAGCTCAAGCTTCCCGAGTCCCCGCGCGACGTCTGCAACGAAGAGTTTGGCGCCGATGTCCTTCAGGAAGCCAGACGCCGCATCGACGCAATCTTCGAGGTACTCGACCACCAACCCCTGCTTCTTTAGCAACGCCTGGTAGTCTGCAAGGGAAGCCGCTCCACCGACACACCCGATGGTCGCGAGCACCCCGCGCAGCTCCGGAGGAAGAGGCCCGTCGACCGTCACATCGGTCAGCCCGATACGGCCGCCTAGCTTCAGTACCTCGCGGACCTTGGACACCGCCCCAGCCTTATCATCGAGTATCGACAGGACGCACTCCATCAAGACGAAGTCGAACGACTCCGCGGGCAGGTCCATGCCGTGCACGTCGCCCTGCCGGAACTCGGCCTGGCCTTCTACCCCTCTCTGTCGAGCTAGATCCTGTCCGGCCCTGGCCCCCCCGGCCTCCAACGTCAGGCCCACGACCTCGCACCCGATCGTTTTGGCGAGGTGCACGGCCGTCGCGCCCGTGCCGGATCCCACATCCAAGACCCGCGACGTGGGACTGATGCCCAGTTGCTCAGCCAGCCTGGTAGTCAGGTCCAGCCCCCCGGGGTGGAAGGAGTCGCCGAGCAGCCACCGGGCAGCGGGACTCCCGTACGTCAGGTCGCAGCACGTGCGGAGGTCCTGCGCGGCCAAGGCTTCCTGTAGAGTCAATGTGTTTCGCATCCCTTAGGTGCCCCGATGCGGCATCCGAGTGTGCGTACACCCGAGTTATAATTGCAGCCGATATCCAATGACGGAGGCATCGATGAAGCGACTGGACCGTGAGCAGAGCATCTATACTCTGGCGCCCGAGAACCCGCCGGCGCTGACCGTAGATTCGGGCGAAGAAATTGTCGTCGAGACATGGGATGCCTTTCGCGGCGTTCGCGATGCGTCGGCTCTGACGGCCGAGGCGCTGGTGGCGCCGGTGACCGGACCCATCGAGGTGACGGGAGCCGAACCCGGCGACGCCCTTAAAGTCGATCTTATCAGCGTGACGCCTAAAGAGGACGCCGCCCATATGGTGCTCCCAGGACGCGGGTTCCTCGAGGGAGAGTTCACGGAGCCGTACCCGACGGTCTTCTCTTACGACGACGGGCACCTGGTGTTCCCTAGCGGGTTACGATTGCCGCTGGCGCCCTCCGTCGGATTCATAGCCACGACACCCACCTACCCGCAGAGCTCGGCCAGCGACAGCGGCCCATACGGCGGCGACATCGACATGAAGGAGCTCGTCGCCGGTAGCACGATCTACCTGCCGGTCTTCGTACCGGGTGGGATGTTAACCCTAGGGGACGTTCACGCCGTCGTAGGGGACGGTGCAGTTGCCGGAACGGGCGCCGAGACCTCTGCGGACATTCACATGCGGGTGTCAATCGAGAAAGGCATGGACATCGAAGGTCCCCGGGCGCTCACCCCGGACTACTTCGTCGTGCTGTCCTACGGCGAGGACCTCGGCCCCGCGATGAAGCAGGCTGTGCGCGGGATGGTCGAGTTTCTCGTGCAAGAGAAAGGGATGCCCCCCTACGACGCCTACACCCTGCTCAGCATCGCCGGCGACGTCAGGGTGTCAAGGACGTTCCGACCGATCAGTCCAGTCAAGATGATGCTCTCGCGGACCGCACTGGATCAGCTGAACTAGGCTGCATCACCGCAGAGGTCGCAGAGTGCGCTGAGAGATCACTTCTGCATTCTCCGCGCTCAGCAGTGAGTCTGTTAGTCGAGTACCGCAGTCGCTGTCAGCTCGACGTCCAGGCCCGGCTCGGCCAGCGCGACGACCTGCACGTAGGAGTTGGTCGGCCATTCACCTTTGAAGGTCTCCTCGTATATCTGCTTCTGCTCGCCCTCGATCGGCCAGAACAGCCGCATGTCGGTCACGTACGTGGTTATTGCCACAACGTTAGAAGGCTTTCCACCTTCCGCCTCTACGATCCGGACGATCCTGTCCAGAACCACCCTTAGCTGGTCCAGGACCGGCCCTCCCTCAGCTGGGGAGTTGCGGGCCGTACACCCCGACAGGTAAACGGTGTTGCCCGCCCGCACCGCCCTGACATACGTCGGCCCGGCCGGGTAGATGTCCTCGTGGTTGTTCCGCGTGATCGCCACTTCTCTGCCTCCTACCCTATATCCGTCAACCCGTTCAATCAGTGCTGGTCCACCGATCTTGTAGGGGCGCATTGCATGCGCCCGAACCGCGCTGCCGATCTGTGTGATATGGCCGCTGCCGACCCTGCGCCCTTCAACACCTGTCGTCCTGAGCCCTTCGGGTGGCTCAGGATGAACTCCGCGAAGGGTCTGGGGAGGCGGGGGCCACTCACACCACCCGAGCCACGGCCTCCTCCAAGAACATCTTCTCATGGTCCGTCGACAACGAGAGTATTCGCACCTCCTCGATCGGGAGAAACCTCGACGAAATCTCGTAGTCGTCCGGAACCTTCGCTTCTGGCCTGTCCGCCGTAAAGGTAGCGACGTATACCGGCCAGAGGAAGTCGGGGTATATGTGTGGGTAGTCCTTCGGCTTCGGAGTGGTGTGCTTCAAGTGCACCAACCCAATCTGGTCTCCCACCTCGATCTCAACTCCGGCTTCCTCGAGAAGCTCGCGCTTCAGCGTCTCCACATGGGTCTCGCCTTCCTCGACCCGTCCTCCGGGAACGATGTGCGTGCTATCGAGGTTGCGCATCACCAGTACGGCATCGTCCCTGAGGACCACAGCCCTCACCGACGATACCAGTTCCCACGGTGGGGCCTCGTCGCAGAGGTATGCGGTGATCTCTAGCCCGGTCCCGCCCCAGTTGCCGCTGGAGCTGTCCACGAGTTCCTGGCGGGACAGATAGGCGTCCAAGTCGCCTGAAGTCATGTCAGGAGGTTCATTGTCATGGGCCATACTTCGTCAGTATCGTCATCCAGGGCGGCGCTACTGCGAAGAAGTGGTCCCACGAACCTGGCTCCGGGTCGGCCTCCTTTGACTTGTCTTCCCACAGACCGAGGATCACGAAGCCGTGTTTGATCAGGCCATTGATCAACGCGGTGTAGGTGTGGCGGAACTCTCGCGGCCCGCGGACCCGACGCGTTGCGCCATCTGGCCCCGAGACCTCCCAATACGGGTCGTCGTCGATAATCTCAGCGCCGTCCACATACCGGTCCTTCAAGACATAGCCCTCCCCGTTCCAACTGCTCTCGATGTCAGTCAACGGATGGGCGAAGGGATTGTTGCAACGTAATCGGTAGAGCCCGCCGTCCTTCACGATCCGAGCTACTTCCTGGAACACCGGCAACGGATCGGGAACGAAGCTAATTGAGTGGGCGTGGTGGACGATGTCGAACCTGCTGGCACCGAACCGCGAAAGGTCCCGCATGTCGCCCTGGTGGGTCTCGATGATCAGTCCGTAATGATCAGCCGCCTCAAGGTCTCTGGACAGCTGGGTCTCCGACAGGTCGAAGACCGTGACGTTCGCGCCGAGGATTCCGAACGCGGCCGATTGCTGACCTCCACCGCCGGCCAGACACAGTACGTCCTTGCCGGCCAGGTCCCCCAGCATCCCTTCGGGGTCGACCATCTCGCGGGCGGAACGCTCGTCGAGGTCGAGGCTGGGCAAGGAGTACCGGACTCCCGCCTTCGCCAGTTCCTCCCACCGGTCTCGGTTGAATTTCGCTATTTCATCCATGGTTCACGTTGGGCCCGGCGTGAGAAAGGCGCGGAACGGTGCGGCTTACCCAACCACGTTCCGCGGTCGGCCCTCGAGAAACGCGATCACGTTGTCGACGCACCCTTGGTTGAGCAGCTCGACGCCTTCGGGCGTCTGGTCGGCAACGTGAGGCGTCAGGACGACCTGCTCGCAGAAGAGCAGTGGATGGTCGGCAGGCAACGGCTCCACGTCGAAGACGTCCAGGCCCGCGCCGGCCAGGTGTCCGGAGTTCAGCGCCTGGATGAGGGCGTCCGTGTCCACCAGCTCGCCCCGACCGCCGTTAACTAGCAAGGAGCCGGGTCTCATCAGCGCTAGCTCCCTCACTCCGATCATCCCGCGGCTCTCGTCGCTGAGGCGGACGTGAAGGCTCACCACGTCGGACTGCCTCAGCAGGGTATCCAGCTCGACGAACTCGACGCCGAGCTCCACGGCCCGTTCGGCCGATGGGTTGTAGGTCCACGCGAGATTCCTCATGCCTAAGGCCTTCGAGAGGCGGGCCACCTCGCGGCCTACGTTGCCCGTCCCGACGATGCCCATCGTCTTGCCCTGTAGGTAGACGTTCTGCATCGCTGTCCATCGTCCGGCCCTGACCTCCGCCGTCTGGTATGCGGCCCGCTTGGCAATGGCGAACATCAGCCCGATGATGTGCTCGGCGACGACTGGCGCGGTCCTGCCGGGCTGGTTGCTGACGACGATTCCCCGCTCAGCCGCAGCCGCTAGATCGATCATGTCTGTGCCAATAGAGCACGTCGCGATCATCCTCAGCTTCGGCAGCGAGTCGAGGGCGTCCCGCATCCACTTGATGGAGCCGCGCGTGTTCAGGACAACCTCAGCGTCACGGGCGCGCTCGATCTGCTCGTCCATGCTCGCGGGCCGGTCCGTGTGTAGGGCGACGTCGCCGTAGGGCTTCAGGCGCTCGAGGTGGGGCGACCCCTGAATCTGGGGCGGGTCGTCTCCGGGCACGACGAAGGTCAACCGCTCCGGCGAAGGCATGTGACGCAATCTCCTGGTGGCTAGGGATGTGCCCTAAGGGCGGGTAACGGAGACTAACGAGTACGGAGGGGCGAAGTCAAGGCGAAGAGGATGTCATACTCTTGGACGACGTTTTACAAGCTAGTACCTATAGGTAGACTCGCTACGGCGCGCAACCTTCAAGATAACGACCAGCCCTTGGTCGTCGAAGACGTCATAAACGATTCGATAGGGTCCAAGCCTTACGCGCCATGTTTGGTCTTCACCCCGGAGCTTGCGAACTCCAGGCGGTCGAGGGTCCTTTGCAAGGGCCGTGATGAGCGTTACCAACTTGGCCTGGACATCCCGAGGCAACCGCCGCACGTTTCGTTGTGCTGATGGAGCCAGTTCAACCCTGTAAGGCATCCCTACGGCGCCGAGGCAGACTTCTTCAAATCTTTGAAGAATTCACTGGCCTCAACACCTCCATCGCGCTCCCATTCCTGGCGTGCCTCGTCCAAGCCGGCGCGCAGCTCTTCATCCTCTCTGGCTTCCAACCACTCACTCACAGCTTCAGTAACAATGTCCTTGGCATGGCGACCTTCGCGTGCCGCCTCCACCTTAACGGCCGTGTAGAGAGCTTCGTCCTCGAATATGACTGTCATCCGCTTGGACATGTTCACCTCCAGATGTCTGAGCATCTGAACGTCTGAGCGCCTAAATGTCTGTACGCCTAGCGTACCAGATTCAGGTCGTCTTGGCACACTAACCGATAGAGTTAGTTGCCTACCGGCCGTTGCCTTCGGCGGGGATTGTCGCTTCTAGCGCGGCGTAGTTCATCTGGTAGAGGTGCGCATACAACCCCGCGCCTTCCATCAGCTCCACGTGGGTGCCCTGCTCGACGATCTTTCCCTCGTGCAGGACCACGATCTTGTTGGCGCCACGAATCGTCGAAAGCCGGTGAGCAATCACTACAGCCGTCCGTCCCTTGAGGAGCTTCTGGAGGGCCTTTTGGATCAGCAACTCGGTCGAGCTGTCGATGTTCGCGGTGGCTTCGTCCAGGATCAGGATGCGTGGGTCGGGCACGATAGCCCTGGCGAAACTAAGTAGCTGGCGCTGCCCGACGCTAAGGTTGATACCGTGCTCGTAGAGGAACGTATCGTACCCGTCCTCCAGCTTCATGATGAAATCGTGCGCTCCGACGGCCGTGGCCGCCTCCATCATCCGTTCGTCGCTGACGTCCGCGTGGTTGTATTTGATGTTCTCTCGCACCGTGCCCGAGAAGAGGAACGGCTCCTGCAGCACCATGCTGGTCTGCCGGGACAGCGAGTCCCGGGTCGCCTCCCGTACGTCGTATCCGTCGACCCTCACAGAGCCACTATCGAGCTCGACGTCGTAGAAGCGCGCCATCAGCGACACCAGCGTCGTCTTTCCGGCTCCGGTCGGGCCGACGATTGCAACCGTCTCCCCGGGGTTTACGTGGAGGTCGACGCCCCGCAGGACGTCCTCTTCGGGCGAGTACCCGAAACGAACGTTCCGGAGCTCGATCTCGCCCTTCAGGGTCGGTAGATCGATGGCGTTGGGGCCGTCCACCATGTCGGGCGGCTGATCCAGCAACTCGAAGATACGGGCGCCCGATGCCATCGCCCGTTGGAGCTGCGTGTACTGCATCGTCAGGCTGCGTATCGGATCGAAGAACCTCTGGATGTACATGACGAACGCCACCAGCGCCCCTACTTCCAGCGACCCGCCCGTGACCATGTTGGAGCCGAAGTAGAGGACAAGACCGATTGCCAGCGCCGTGAGCATGTCTACCGGGAAGAGAAGTACCGTCGACAGCCGCGCGGCCGAGACGTAAGCATCGAGGTTCTCGCGGTTCTTCTCGTCGAACTCCTTCAGGTTGCGCTCCTGCCGGTTCATGCTTTGGACCACGCGCACCCCCGAGATATTCTCGTTCAAGACCCCGTTGAGCGTCGAGATGGTCCGCCTGGCTTTGATGAACGACTGCCGAGCCATCGGCTGCCAGACAGCCATTACCACGATGAGCACGGGCAGCACCGACATCGATATTAGCCCCAGCTTGACGTCCATCAGCAACAAAGCCACGACGATTCCGCCTAACGCCAGCAGGTCTCCGAGCGTCAGTACGGCCAATGACAGGAATTCCTGGAGCTGGAACACGTCGCCCTGCACGCGAGACATAATCCGGCCTACTTCGGAACTGTCGAAGAAGCGAAGCGACAGCCGCTGCAGATGGGCGAACATAGCGTTCCGAAGGCCGAAAAGCACACCCTGACCGGCCCGCGCGATAAAGAGCTGCTGCATGTAGTTGGAGGCCCAATTCACGATAGCGTTGCCGAAAAACAGCGCCACTATCCAGGTCAGGCCCCGGAAGTCGCCGGTCACGATGAAACTATCGATGCCGTGTTTGATGATCCACGGCACAGCTACTTGGGACGCCGCGAAGACGAGCATCGACACCATCGCCAAGGCGACAAGGTACTTGTAAGGCATCACATAGGGCAGGAGGCGCCTGACGATTCGATGGTCGTATACGCTGCCGAAGACGTCCTCGTCGGACATCGATGACGAGGCGCTCCGTGCGGCCTGGCCGGACATAAGCATCTTACGTCCGCTCCATCTGGGCCCCCACGGGCACGTCGAACTCCAGCATCACCTCTTCCTGGGGCCGGAGCTGAAGCTCGTATATCTCCTGGTATTGCCCTCCGGCCCCCAAGAGCTCCTGGTGCGTGCCCCTCTCCGCGATATCGCCGTCGCTCATCACCAGGATCAGGTCGGCCTTGTGCACCGTGCTGAGCCTGTGAGCGATCACGAAGGTCGTGCGCCCGCGCATGACGGATTCCATCGCCTCCCGGATCTGTTCTTCGGTGTGGGCGTCGACGCTGGAGGTGGCGTCGTCGAGTATCAGTATCGGAGGGTCCAGCAACGCGGCCCGGGCGATCGAAAGGCGCTGCCGCTGTCCGCCGGACAGGGTGGCCCCACGCTCGCCGATTATGGTGTCGTAGCCGTCCTCCATCGTCCGGATGAAGCCGTCAAGCTGGGCGACTCGAGCGGCCTCCACGATCTCATCGAACGTGGCGTCGGTCTTACCGTAGGCGATGTTCTCACGTATGGACGAAGTGAAAAGGAACACGTCTTGCTGAACGAGCCCGACGTTGCTTCGCAGCGAAGACAGCGTCGCGTCGCGGACGTCGGTACCGTCAATGGTCAGGCGCCCTCCCGTAACGTCGTAGAACCTCGGGATAAGGTGCACGATGGTGCTCTTGCCACTGCCTGGAACGCCCAGCAGAGCGACAACCTGGCCCGGCTCCGCCTGGAAGCTAACCTGTTTCAGCACGGGCGGCCCTTTGCCATAGCTGAAGGAGACGTCCTCGAACTGCACATGCCCTCGAGCCCGCGGCATCGCGACGGCCTTGGGCGACTCCTGCACGGGCGACTCCGTGTCCAGTACCTCGAAGAGCCTATCGCCAGCCGACATCGCGCGCGCGATGTTGCCAACCACCTGTCCCGTGTGACGGACCGGGACCGAGAGAATCTGCATGTAGAACAAGAACTGGGCCAGCTCGCCTGGAGTCATACGTCCGTCTATCACCTGCCCCCCACCGTACCAGAGAATCAATCCAATGGCGCCCAGGTATGCGGCGACTATCACCGACCCGTTGAACGCGTCCAGCTTGGCCGCCTTGACCAGGTCATTGGCTACGTCGATGCTCCGGGCGTTGAACTTCTCTCGCTCGTACTCCTCGGACGCGAACGCCTTGACCACGCGGACGCCGGTGAGGTTCTCCTGCAAAACGGTGGTCAGCTCCGCCATCTTCCGCTGCACTTCGAGCCATATCCGGCGTAGCTGAAGTCTGACCAGCCCGATTAGAACGGCCACCAGCGGCATGAAGCTGACGCTGAGGAGACCCAAACGCCAGTCCAGCCGGACCAGCATCACCGGGACGAGTACGAACAGCGCGATGAAGTAGGGGAGGCGGATGAGCCCCACGTTGACGAACATGCGGATTGCCTCGACGTCCATGATCGCTCTCGACATCAGGTTCCCAGTGTGGAAGCGGTCGTGGAAGCCGAAGCTGAGGTTCTGGACGTGGTCGTAGAAGGCGTTCCGGAGGTCGTAGACGGTTGCCTGGCTCAGCCACTCGCCAAGGTACGTCTGGCCAAAGGCAAAAAGCCCGCGGACCGCCCCGACCGCGAGAATCACAATCGCCGTAAGGAGCACCGTGCGGTCGGAGACCGCGCCTTCATCAAGCATCTCCGCTATCTTGTCGATGGCTTCGCCGAACAGGTAAGGGAGAACAAGGAACGACGCGGTCGCGCCTGCCATGCAAAGGTATGCGCTGAATACACGCAACTTGTGTCGAAACGTGATCTTCAGGATTCTCAGAAGAACAGTCATCTAACCTAACGACTCTCGCAGCGGCGTAATTGCCCCAGGTCTAACGGGCGCACCTGTAACAGGGCATGAAACGAAGGGGGACACCCGGTCCGCGACCTTAGATTATACCTGCCGCCGATACATGATCAAGGCTTATCGAGATTCAATTCTGCAATCTCTTTTCACATATTGGCCAGCAGCGACCCGCAGCGACGTTAGGGCGAAGTAAGACCGTCTGAAGGGACCGAAGACCCCCGCCCCGCAGGCCCCAGAAATACGTGAGGGCGGGTCTTTCGACCCGCCCTCACGTTCGCTCGTCGCTCTTCGAGGCTCAGCGGCCTCGCGGCTGTGGAGGCCCGGTCCTCATGAAGGACGGCAACGGCGGAGGACCATCACTCTCCAGGACCAGGATGTAGATCCTATAGTTGAACTCAGAGCGCCGCATCAGGACGACTACCCTCTGGATCTGTTCCGGCGGCAACGACTGCGCATACTCGGCGATACGGGCCCTAAGTATCGCTTCGTCCCTGTGAAGGCGGGCAATCATTTCGGAAAGTTCTGCTCGAACTGAAGGCCTCACCGGCGTTGGCGGCATTTCGATGGGGTCCGCCGCCAGATTGACGCCTGCGAGATATGCCGACTGTCTAAGATGGCTCTTGATCTGGCTCTCGTGTTCCTCAGCCCGGTCGTACATACCACGGTCGACCAACATGCCGATCTCGCGAGTTCGCTCGGAGGCAAGTCTGACGTGCTCTTCGGCCTTCGACATGTCCGATTTCGGCATCCTCAGAGAGATGTTCTCTTTGAGGGACTTGACGGGGTACAGCGCATCTCCCGGCACGCTGTCGGTGGAGGCCATCGACGTTCCGACCGCCAGACCGGACGTCATCAGCACGGCCGCGAATCCGGCAAGAATGGGTTTTGGGAGATGAAGTAGCCAGCCCGTCCAGCCAGCGCGTCGCCCGGCTACGCCATGCCGCGCCAGCTCCGTCGTTAGCCGGGTCAGGCCCCGGGCCTTTGCCTCGGGTCGGTAGGTTACCGACGAGGCAGCGTTCATGGTCACCGCAGCGACGTGCAGGAGCGGCACCAACTCGTCTCGTCGGGCGGGATACCGTGCGACACACTCCTCAAGCTCCTCGCCGTTGGCCAGCCGCTCCAGACAGTCGTTAAGCTGATCGTCCAACTCTCGTCTCTGCTTCATCCTAACGACTCCATCGCCGGCGCCTTCTCGGCAGTTGCCTCTTGGGCGGCTCCCAGTAGCTGCCGGAGCTTCTTGACTCCAGCGTGCTGAAGCGCTTTTACGGCATTCTCATTCTTGCCTACCGCCTCGGCGGTCTCTCGCACCGACAGTCCGCCCGCGAACCGCAGGGAGAGTACCTCTTGCTGCAGTTTGGTCAGCCCCGAGATAGCTTGGTTTACTTCCTTGATCGACAGCTTCACGTCCAGATTCCGGTCGAGATCGTACGAGGTCGCTCCGATGATTCCGGTGGCGTCGTCGAGGGGTGCGGTCTTCTGCCTGCCCTTCTTTCTGAAGTAGTCGACGACGAGGTTGTGCGCTATGCGGAACAACCAGGAAGAGAACGGGTAGCCCTGCCACTTGAAAGACGAAATGGACTCGAGCATTCTCAGGAACACGTCTTCAGTTATGTCCTCCGCCTCATTCGCATTCCCCATTTTGAACGAGACGTAACGATGTATCTTGTCGTAGAAGTGCTCGTATAGCCCCGCAAATGAAGCGGCATCGCCCTTCTGAGCCTTCTTGACCAGTTCTTCGACAACATCCCTCTCGGGGGCATCGATCCCATCCCGCATGTCGTCTTCCTCGTTCGGGCAGGTGTTACGAGTCGTCACATAACGGACGATGTCTCGATGCTACATTATATAACGAAGGTACCGGCGCGCAGGGTAGCGCGGAAGCGTCACAACCACAGATACGACATGCTAGAATTACGTTTCGAGGCCGAGCTTCACATCGCTGCAGAGATCGCAGAGAAAATCAGAATGAAAATGTTTTCACCTCTGCGTTCTCCCCGTGCTCCGCGGTGAGTTTCGAAAGACGCTCTTAGGACCGGACCCGCCTATGAGGGCTGTCGAAGAAAAGACCGATCTGCGAAGCATGCCGTTCGCCCTTCGCCCCATGCGCCCTGAGGACGTACGGCAGGCGGTCCAGGTCGAACGGGACGCGTTTCCCTCGCACTTCCCTCAGACCGCCTTTCGCCGCGAGTTGAACAATGGGTTGGCGAGCTACTGGGTGGCCTGGCGGCCAGACTACGACAATGACGCCGCATCGTCAGATCCCGGATTAGGTGACGGCCATCGAAATGGATTTTTGGTCGGCAAGCTCTTCCGGGGAGTTCGGACTGTCTGGACCAGGGAGTACGACGATGCTGACCACATAGCCGGCTTTCTAGGTACGTGGTACATGGCCGATGAGGCACACATCGTGTCCGTCGCGGTGCGCAAAGGGCATCGCAGCTTAGGCATCGGCGAGCTTTTGTTGATAGGCGCAATCGAGCATGCGATGGCGAGCCACGCGAGCAAGGTGACTCTGGAGGTCAGGGTGTCGAACATGGTGGCAAGGAACCTGTACAAGAAGTACGGTTTCTCCCAGGCGGGCGTACGCCGAGGCTACTACGCCGACGACCGGGAAGACGCCGCGATCATGTCGACCGCAGCCCTAGACGTACCGTCTTTCATTGAAGACTTCGAGAGCCTGAAGCTTGACCACAGCCGGCGGTGGGGCTACTCCGAACGCGTGCTGGCGTGAGCATCGGTCACCTGTGACAGACACATATCGTATCGGGCCTGATCAAAGTATCGAAGAGATCGCCGCGACCCTCGCGGCGGACGCAGAGCGACGGTGGGGCCGCGACCGCGCTGAGGCCTTGAGGCCGGTCATCGAGGAGACCTCGGCCCACATCTGGCGCGTGTCTCAAAGCGAAGTGGCGCCCGAGGACGAGCCGGACTTCTATCCCCAGTAACGGAGAAGACCTGATGGCGCAATTAGACGTGCTGACGTACGGGTTCGCGTTCGTTTCGGACCAGGGAGGCTTCGGATTCTCCAACGTCTCCCTGATCACGGTCGGCGATCAGCGCATCCTTGTCGACACTGGCCCTCCTTCGCGCAGGTCGAACGTCTATGAGGCTCTCCAGTCACGTGGGCTGGCGCCTGAAGACATCGATCTGGTGGTCCTGACTCACCTCCATTGGGACCACTGCCTGAACGTCGACATGTTCAAGAACGCTCGCGTTCTCTTGCACGCGGAAGAGATCGACTACGTCAAGAGCCCGACGAGCAAGGACTACGGGGCCGCCTTCTACGTCGCAGACATGTTGGACAAGCTCCGGATAGAGCCGGTTTCGGAAGGCGATATCGTCGCGCCCGGTATCTCAATTATGGAAACGCCGGGTCACACCAGAGGCCACATCAGCCTCGTCGCAAACGTCGACGGCGACACTGTGCTCGTAGCAGGAGACGCGCTGCCCGACACCGGGACCGTTAAGCGCGGAATGCCGCGCCGGCCTGTGAAGGGCGGAGAGATAATGTACCACCTGGGCGGTCGAGCGCTGAGATGTGGCGCTTGAAAACTGTACCGCCTGTCGCCTTCAATCAGGAACGACCGAACCTGATTGAAGGTGGATTGGATGTACAAGGTGGAGATGTACCTGCGAGTTCGCAGGGCTTGTTTCGTCGAAGGGATGAGCGTCCGAGAGGCGGCCCGAGTGTTCGGGCTACACCGGGACACGGTGCGCAAGATGCTCGAGTACTCCGTGCCCCCAGGGTATCGACGGCAACGACCGGCTCGCAGACCGAAGCTCGATCCATATAAGGGTGTGATGGACCAGATCCTGGAGCAGGATCTGAGCTCACCGAAGAAGCAGCGTCACACCGCCAAGCGTATCTACGAACGGCTCAGAGACGAACACGGCTTCCCCGGCAAGTACACGATAGTCAAAGACTACGTTCGAGAACGCCGTCGTCATACCCGCGAGATGTTCGTACCACTGTCCCATTCCCCGGGACATGCCCAGTGCGACTACGGCGAAGCTCGAGTGATCATCGGCGGAGTGGAACGCAAAGCCCACTACTTCGCCCTGGACCTCCCTCACAGCGACGGGTGCTATGTGAAGGCGTATCCCGCCGAGACGACGGAGTCATTCTGCGACGGACACGTCTCCGCCTTCGCGTTCCTGGGCGGAGTGCCTCAGAGCATCCTCTACGACAACACCACGCTCGCGGTAGCCAGAATCCTGGGAGATGGTCGCCGGCAGCGGACCAGGGTGTTCTCCGAGCTTCAGTCCCACTACCTGTTCGAGGACCGGTTCGGCCGTCCAGGCAAAGGGAACGATAAGGGCAAAGTAGAAGGTCTGGTCGGCTATGTCCGCCGGAACTTCCTGGTGCCCATTCCATCGTTCGAGAGCTTCGATGCCCTCAATGCTCATCTGGAGCAACACTGCCTCAGACGGTTCGAAGATCGACTCCGCGGCCACAACGAGACGATAGGAGAACGGCTGGAGCGGGACCTGGAGAAGTTGCTGCCTCTGCCGGCCGTACCGTACGACGCCAGCGACAAGCACGCGACGAGGGTCAGTTCTCTGTCCCTGGTCAGATACCGGACCAATGACTATTCGGTCCCGGTGGCCTACGGTCATCGGGACGTTGTGGTCCGCGGATATGTACATGAGGTTGTGATCAGCTGTGGCGCTGAAGTCATCGCCCGCCATCGGCGGTCCTACGATCGAGACGACTTCGTCTTCGACCCTCTCCATTACCTGCCGCTCCTTGAGAAGAAGACGAGGGCATTGGATCAGGCGGCGCCGCTGGTTGGATGGGAGTTGCCCGAGGAGTTCGGAGTGTTGCGGCGGCTGCTGGAGTCTCGGATGGGCAAGCGAGGAAAGAGGGAGTTCGTGCAGGTGCTCAGACTGATGGAGAACTTCCAGCCGGAAGAAGTCCACGACGCCGTACGAGACGCCATTCGACTCGGGGCTGTGAGCTTCGATGCTGTCAAGCACCTGGTGCTGTGCAGGATCGAGGGTCGACCGCCTAGACTCGACATGGAGTTGTACCCGTATCTGCCCAGGACCAACGTTGCAACAACCTCGACCAGGGACTACATGGCTCTCCTGGCGGGGAGCCGGTCATGACCAACAAGTCCACGATGTTGCTCGAACACAACCTCAAGCAACTCAAGCTCCCCACGTTCCTGAGGGAGTACGACAAGCTGGCATCCCAGTGTGCCAGTGAGGGAGCTGACCATCCGGACTACCTGCTGCGACTATCGGAGTTGGAGCTGATCGACCGTCACCATCGCATGGTGGAACGTCGGATCAAAGCAGCCCGCTTCCCGACGACCAAGAGCCTCGACACCTTCGACTTCCTGTCTATGCCGTCCCTGAACAAGGCTCTGGTTCTGGAGCTGGCACGATGCGAGTACATCGAGCGCCCCCACAACGTCATCGCTCTCGGCAACAGTGGCACCGGCAAGACCCATATCGCCCTCGGTCTCGGTCTGGCTGCGTGTCAGAGGGGACTGTCCGTGGGCTTCACCACCGCCGCTGCTCTGGTTCACGAGCTGATCGAGGCCAGGGACGAACGGCGTCTGCTCAACCTGCAGAGAAGGCTCGCACGACTCAAGCTTCTGATCATCGACGAACTGGGCTTCGTGCCCTTGTCCAAGACTGGCGCCGAGCTCCTCTTCGAGGTGTTCAGCCAGCGTTACGAGCGTGGATCGGTCCTGGTGACCTCCAACCTGCCCTTCGTCGAGTGTACCGAGGTGTTCGGCTCTGAACGGCTGACCGGAGCTCTCCTCGACCGCCTCACCCACCATGTCGACATCCTGGAGATGAACGGGGACAGCTACCGACTCAAGCACAGCAGGAAGTCCAACCAACCTCGGGCAACTGCCTAAACCTGGCTCTCACGCCCCCCGGACCTTGATGCTTCACAACGTGGCGTTCAGTGGTACGGTTTTGCTCCGCCCCGCTGGTACGTTTTCTCTCCGCCCTTGACAGTGTACAACATCTTCTGGGACGTCAACGACGCGACGGAGAGCGTCGAGAAGATGCTGGACGCGTCGAGCGTCTTCTACCCCGGCCACGACCGCCCCTTCAAGGTCGAAGGGGAGGAGATCAGCTACATCGATGGGCCGAACCGCGTCGAGCTATCCGACAGCAACGAGGGCGGGGAAGCGATTAGACTGGCCTACAGAGTTCACCAGCACCGCGCCGTTAACATCGACACGGTGCAGAAGCCGTAGTCGCTACCCTCCAGAGATCGCTTGTTGCTGGACCTCGAATAGCTGCTCGATGCCCCCTCGGGCCAGATCGAGCACCTCATCCAGGACGGCTCGAGGGAAACTGCCGTCCTCAGCAGTACCTTGGACCTCGACGAACTCCCCCTCGTCCGTCATGACAAGGTTGAAGTCCGCGGCAGCCTTGACGTCTTCCTCGTAGTTCAAGTCGAGCACGACTTTGCCATCGACGACACCTACACTCGTTGCCGCAACAGCGCACTTCAAAGGCGACGAGTCCTTCGCCGAGAAGAGGCCGAGCTTCTCGATAGCCTGATGCAAGGCCACGTAGGCACCGGTGATGGCCGCAGTGCGCGTGCCGCCGTCGGCCAAAAGAACGTCGCAGTCGGCGATGAACGTGCGCTCGCCAAGCTGGCCGAGATCGGCCGCAGCCCTGAGTGACCGCCCGATCAGACGTTGTATCTCCTGAGTACGTCCCCTGGGCCCGCCGGTCCGGGCCTCTCGCGGGTTCCTGGTGAGGGTGGAACGCGGAAGCATGCTGTACTCGGCGGTGACCCATCCCTGGTTGCTCCCTGCGAGGAACCGGGGAACGCTATCTTCGACGCTTACGGAGCAAAGGACTCGTGTTTTGCCCGTCTCGATGAGCACCGAGCCTTCCGCGAACTCCTGGACGCCGGGCGTTATCGTGACTTCGCGCAGCTCGTCTGGATTCCGTCCGTCGGGTCTTGTCACATTTGGCCTCAAGCGTTTCTCTAGAGTGTTTCGCCCATGTAGGCTGACCTTCGACTCGCAAAACGATTACCGCTATGCAATACTCGCAGTTGAGGCATAGTAGGCTTTCCGGAGGAGGGTGACAATGTCAACAGCTGTAGGTCTGATGAGAGATACTGTAGTTGCCATGAGCACCGGGTTAGACGGCTGGCCTCGAAGTCTGGCGCTTTTGACGATTGATATCCAGCAAGAAGACAACACGTGGATCGGCACGTGCATCGAATTGGGGACCTCAACCTATGCCGATTCTGTTGAACAGTTGCGTAATGAGATGTCGGATGCCGTGTCGTTGCAGCTGAACGAAATGGTCCGCTTGGGATACATCACGGAGTACCTCCAAGAGCAAGGGGTCACCGAGATGCCCATCCCGAAACCGCACGAGCATCCAGGGCAGTCAGGCGCGCACTGGGGTCTGGTGGGTGCCGGAGTATAACAGACGTTGGCCTCCAATCCGAGTGGACGCGAGCTAATGGCTCTTTTGGATAGAAACGGGTGGATCCGGGGCGGCAGGGCCTAGACGACTAATCTGGCTCATTGCGTTCCTAGCCTTTGATAGAGCCGGTCGAGCATAGCACCTTGCAACCCGATCAGGTCGGGGACACCGTCTGGGATCGGCACCCAATACAGCTCGAAACGGATTGGATCACCGGTGCCGCCGTGGGTCTCGTCGTGCCGCCATCTATGCGGCGGAACACTGTCGTATCGCAGATGGTAGAACCATGCGTGCTGAGTCTCCTCAACTCCGAATTCCCTCATGTCGCGCTCGAGGTCCCCGAGCCCAGATACGGAATGGCAGGCTGCGGTGGCAACTACTCGTCTGTTACAACGCGGCCGCTCTCAACCTCCCCTAGCTGGCCCTTGAGGAACAGCCGGAGCACGGTCTCGTTGGCCGTGCCGAACTTGCGCGACTCATTGCCTTTACGGTCGATGATGTAGGTCGTCGGCAGGCTCGTGATCCGGTAGTCCCGGGTTATCTTGCCGGTAGCGTCAAGCCCTATCGGATAGGTGACCCCAATTCCAGTGGCGAACTCTGTCGCCTCGGCCTCTTCGTCAGAAACGGCCACTCCGACAAAAATAACGCCCTGCGCTTCGTACTCCTCCCACATCTCCTGGAAGTACGGCATCTCCCACCGGCACGGTACGCACCACGACGCCCAGAAGTTGAGCACGACTACCTTCCCACGATAGTCGGACAGCGCGACCGTCTCGCCGTCGAACAGCGTGAGCTCAAAGTCGCGGGCGGCCGAGCCAGTGGCCCGATCGATTGCGCGAGGAACGGCATCGGTCGTGCTGACAACGATTGGCCGCGCGTCTTCAGTGGGCAATGGAGAGGTTGTCGACGTGGCCGCGGCAGGTACAACCTGGGCTGCGGCACTGGGCTCCGACCCGGCGCAAGACGCCAGGAGGAGCGTGACAACGGCACAGACAACTGCGAGAAGCCCAGTCTTGGCGGGATACATCGGAGGTACGATTATGGGCTCGCGGTGGCCGTTAGTCAAAACGGGAAGGCAGCGGAGGAAATGCGGATCGGCGCCAGAAGAGCGGACCTAGGCGCTGTGCGTCCTAGCTGGCCTGAGTCATCAACCGGTTTATCCTCACACGAGCGACACCGATGAACCCCTGCAGGGAATGCGCGAGCAGCTTGAAGTCCCCGACCTGAGGAATGACCAAAGACGTCCAAGACACTCCTGTGTAGCGGGTGAAGACCACTATCATAACCAGTGTGCCTGCGGCGTACGAGGAGGTCGTCGCTATGGCGACTCCGGCAAGCCCCATACGCGGGGCCAGGAGGTAGAAAAGGGACACGAGAATAACCAGGGTCAGCCCGCGAGAGAAGCCACTAAGAAGCGGCCGCCCCCGGCCCATCATGTCTCTCCAGATCACTTTGTGGACGCTGAGAAGCACTACGCCCGGTAGAAGGATACCAAGCGGCTCGACCGCGGCTGCGAAAGACGCCCCAAACACGACGGGTATCAGAGGCCTGCTGATGATCCAGACAGCGAGGGCCATCACTGTCGTGACGATCAACGTCAGACGGGTCATCTGGGGTGTCGTCTGGTTCGACTCTTTGTCGCTCTGCGAAGAGACGAGCGGGAAGAGAATCGTCCCTACAGCGTCGGGGAATATCCAGACCATCTCGGCGATAGATACAGCTACCACGAAGAGGCCGACGTCGACCGTGCCCAGCTGGCCGTTGACGAGGTATATCGATATCTTGCGGTTGAGAAAGCCCAGAATGAGAATGACTGAGACCTGGGCACCGTTGAAGACCAGGGCTCGGAACGTTGCTCTGTCTAGCGACGGTCGAGGTCTCCAACCTTGCTTCGCCCAGAGAATCCACAGTCCGAGAATCGCGGCTAAGAAGTGGCCGGCCACGTAAGCGATGACGGCCCACTCGATCGCCGCTCCCAGCAGGAAAAAAAGCACCGCGAGCAAAGAGAAGTAGACGAGCCCCTGGAAGATCAAGAGGATGTTGGCCACCTGCGGTCGGTCCAGGCCGCGGAGGACGCTAAGGACGTACCTCACGATCAGCATCGCCGGCAAGAACGACACGATCAGATAGAAGGGCCCCCGTTCCACGCCCTGCAGGAAGGAATCGTCCAACACGCGGAATAGCAACGACGCGACGCCAAGGAGGAGAACCCCAAGGGCTACGGCCGCCACCACGACGGCAGAGACAACGTGATCGAGCGAGTGTTTGCCGCCGGCCAGTATGTAGACAGTGGACTGACGAATACCGAGATCGCCCAACGCCATGAGCGTGGTAGGTACGAGGATAAGAAGGGCGAGCTGCCCCTTGCCTTCGGGACCCAGGGTTCGCGCGACGACGATCGCCGTGCCCATGATCACCACGAGGTTGACCAGGAAGGACCCGTACGTCGCAAGTATGTTTGCTAGGAGCTTGCTGTATTTCACTGAGCTATCTAACGTGCCACGCCGTTCCAGTCACGACGAAAACAAAGCGGGCTCCTCTACCTAACCCGCCACCTGATTTTTGGGCGTGCGCTGCCGCCGTCTGAGGACTAGTCTACCAAGCAAGCGTGGTCAGTCCGGGGCCTAAGTAGTGAACGAACGGGGGAAGGATGGTCTCACATCGTGACTCTTTCGGTCACGATGCTCATCGGTTCATGTCGAAACGCCAGCCGTGACAAGGTCGAACGTAGCCCGCTACCACGAGGGGCATCAACGTCGTTTGACCCGCAGCTCCTTCTTAATCCTCTCGAAATTCGCAGGGTTGTAGTACTTGCCCGGCGGGACCTGCTCCTCCAGGATCCGCTCTCGAATCACCTCTTCGGCTGCCTCATGGTCCTCGGCCCACTCGATGACCTCGTGAACCAGGTGGCGCGGAACACACACTGTCGAGTCGTCCTCGGCCACCATCAGGTCGCCGGGCCGGACCGATATACCGCCGCAAGAGATGTCGATGTCGTGAGAATGGGAGACCAGATAGGGCTGGCGTGCGGAGGGCGTCTCCGCGCCTGCGAACAAAGCGAAGCCGTGGGCGAGGACATCGCGCACGTCGCGAACTCCCCCGTCGGTGATAACACCCTCCGCTCCGACCATCTTGAGGTGCATTAACACGATGTCGCCGCCGATGGCGGCCCACTTCTGTCCAGCGGCCTCGACGACAAGAACGTCACTGGGACCGCAGGAGCCCATGGCCAGGTATTCAGGCGAGTACTCGCCCTTTACCGTCTCGTCGACGATGTCGGGTCGTGTGGGCATGTAGCGCAGCGTCTTCGCCCTGCCGACCAGCCGACGGCCGGGTGAAAATCCGTGGACATCTTGCATGTAGCAGTGCCGGTAGCCCAGCTGCAGCACTGCACTGTAGACCGTGGCCACTCCTACGTTGTGGTAGCGGTCCATTACTTCAGGTGTTATCTCGCGGTCTTTCATGTATCCCTCACTGCGTTGACACGCCATGCCGGTCTGGTGGGCTGGCGCGGTAGGCTTCCGCGGATCAGGGTCGAAGGTCGAATGCTGTTTTGGTGGTAGGCCTAAGAGCCACGGATTTGGAAGATCTGGTCGTCAACTATGAGCCCCCGTTGTAAGCCGTGCATGATGACGAAAGGCTGCATTAGCGGGTTGATGAAACGGAATCGATAGCGCTTGGGGATTCCAATTCTCTGTAAGACTGGGCCGCGCTCGGTCTGTGACAAATCGTGGAGGTGTTTGGAGAACGCTGGGATATCGTACGGTCGGCCCATTATCGTGCTCATAGGTGATCGGACATCGCCGGCGGCGAAGAATCCCCTTTCATCCGCGTCGGCCAAAGCGCACGCCAAGAGGACTTGGGGGTACAGGGTCTTTTTCGCGCTCATTGTTGAGTTGTGGTATGCGCTTAAAATGCTCTCCTGAACGCCCTCTACGGCCGACTTTGTCGCGTCGGAAACGTCCTGACGCGTAACTGTTTCTCGGTTTTGGGTCAGCGCAGCGCGCGCTGCAGCTAACCCGAGAAGGTGGGTGTAGTGGGGGAGTCCTTGCGATAGCGAAACAATGTAGTCAACTGCCTCCTGCGCGATCGCCATCTCCACGGATTCGAGACCTCGATGAACTATCTCACCGAGTTCGGCCGGAGACATCCGCGGCATCGAAATCTGCACGCATGCCCGTTCGATAGAGGCGTGCTCATCAATGAGATCGTTGACGTTGTCAGCGACTCCGACCAACAAGAGAGTAACCGGAACCGCATAGTCAGACAGAATCTTGATGGTGTCGGCGAAGAGACCGGATGCGCCCTGCTCGCGCAGGCGGTCGAACTCGTCGATTACGAAAACGGCTAGTGTAGCTGTCTCAGCTAAGAACCGTAGCAGCCGGACGACGTCGTCCGGCCCGCAGTCCACCTTGAGTCGCGACGAAAGGTCGGTAATTGACCGATCGACGGCTGAAGTGAAGCCCATTCGAGGGCGATTCTCGACAAGCTCGATCTGTTGAAACAGCTTGTGCCATAGCGATGAATAGTCATCCGAGCTGTCGCAAGTGATGAACGGAACGAAGGCGCCAAGATCAGTTTCTGGTCTGTTGTGAGGAGTTTCCAAAAAGTCGTGGAACACCCTAGCGAGAGACGTTTTGCCGACTCCTCGTTCTCCGAAAAGCACCACGTGCCTACCAACCTGGTTGATTGCGTCTACGATGCCCGCCAACTGGTGCGTGCGGCCAGCGAACAGTCGTGCCTCGTCGACTGGAGCGTGTGGCCTGAAGACGCGACTAAGTTCGAAGTATCGTCCATCCCGGCCATTTTCTTGTGTCATCGGTGGTCCCACCTAAGCGGCTACTCTTAGTAACACATAGTTGATGGTACTGCGCCTCACCGAAAACTGCAAACGCCATCCCGACCGTGGTCACATTGAGCGTCATGTACAATGGCGGCGCATTCGAACAGCCAGGAAAGGGCGCCATTGAGTACATCGAAAAAGACTGCCCCTGCGACCGACGCGTTTGCGCCTCCGAAGACGAGCCGGCCCGTCGTTTATAGCAATCGGGGCGTCGTATCGAGTGGGCACTACCTGACCTCGATGGCGGGGCTCCGGATGCTGCTAAACGGCGGGAACGCTTTCGATGCCGTGGTGGCCTCTTGTTTTGCCGCGGCGGTCGTGGAGCCGGTTGCCTCGTACTCCCTTGGGGCCGAAGCGGTCTTCATGCTCTACGACGCTGAGTCCGGAGACCTGCTCTCACTTAGCGGCCAGGGCGTCGCGCCCAAGAAAGCAACGGTGGAGTTCTTCAGGGACCAGGGACTCGACGAGATCCCCACCGGTCCAGGGCCGTTGGCGCACCTCTCCTTCACAGTGCCCGGTGTGGTCGAAGCGCTGATATCGATGCTGGAACGTTACGGGACCAAGAGGCTGGCCGAAGTTCTCGAGCCTTCGATCGAGTACGCACGGCAAGGTATCCCAAACTACGAATACATGCTCGAAGCTCTCGACTCGACTGTCACGCGAGAGCAGTTCAGCCTCTACCCGCCCGGCGGCACCGACGTCTTCTACGACGACGGTGCCGTCCCGATACCGGGCTCGTTGCTAGTCCAACCTGGGCTGGCTTCAACGTTCGAGCGCATGGTTAAGGCAGAAAACGCCGCCACCGCGGGCAGGGACGCCGGCCTGCGGGCCGCCCGCGATGCGTTTCACAGCGGCGATATCGCGAGCAGTATTGTGAGCGCCGCGCAGCGAGTCGGCGGAGCAATCGAAATCGAGGACCTCGCAGCCTACCGCGCCAAGTACGAGGAACCGCTGAGGACCACCTTCGCGGGATACGAGGTATGCGCACAGTCGACGTGGACCCAGGCGCCCGTGCTGCTTCAGGCGCTCAGCATCCTGGAGAGCTTCGATCTGAAGGCGATGGGGCACAACTCGCCTGCTTATGTGCACACGGTCATTGAAGCGATCAAGCTATGCCTGGCCGACCGGCAGGCCCACTACGGGGACCCAGAGTTCGCGGATGTGCCGGTCGATGGGCTGCTTTCGAAAGAATACGCCGCCGCGCGGGGTCAACTGATCGACTCTGGGCGGGCCGCGCCCGAGCTGCCCCAACCAGGCGATCCGCGGCGCCGTTCCACCAGTGCTGGCCAGCCAGTAGTCAGCGCAACGCACGCCAACGGCGGGGACGAAGACGACCGTCCCGAGGAGCACGGGACGACTCACGTGGCCGCTCTCGACAGTCGGGGCAACATGGTCTGCGCAACGCCCAGCGGCGGTGCCTTCGCCAAGTCGGTCTTTTTCCCGGAGCTTGGTTTTGCTTTAAGCACCCGCATCGAGATGTTCAACTTCGAGGAGGGCCATCCCAATGTCCTAGAGCCGGGCAAGCGTCCTCGCACGACCCTCGTGAATTATTTCGTCCTTAAGGACGGCGCGCCTGTAATGACAATCGGATGTCCGGGGGGTGACTACCAGGCGCAGGCCAATCTACAGCTCGTTCTCAATACCCTGGTGTTCGGCATGAACCCCCAGGAGGCCATCGAGGCGCCCAGGTTCGCGAGCGATAGCGCCCCAAGGTCTTTCTATCCGCACGAGTACCGCCCAGGCCAGCTCTCGATGGAGGAAGGCTTTGGCGCCGCGACCGAGCAGTCTCTAAATGGGCTTGGTCACAAGGTCGTCAGAGCCGAGGTCTGTGGCATGGGTGCGACTGTTACCCGCCGTGATCCGGACACGGGCACGATGAGCGCCGGAGGCGACCCCAGGCGTGCGGCTTACGCGATCGGGTGGTGATACGTAACGAGTAACGCGTAAAACGTAAAGGGTCTGAGCGCCTGACGTTTACGTTTTACGTCTTCCGTTTCAACCCTACTCGGACACCGACCCATATCTCCAGAGGTCGTTCCGGTCGTCGCCTCTCAGTGCGTACAGGAAGCCTTTTAAGAGTACGAGGGCTCCTCCGTCGTCGACATTCTCGGGGGTATCGTCAAGGCTCTCCCAGCTATCGGTGCTGATCCTGTATCGCCAGAAGTCGTCGCTCCGGTCACCTCGCAGCGCGTAGACGTAGTCCCCGCCCGGCCAGGCTAGCGAGCCGCCCTCCTCGACCGTCCCAGGGACGTCCGATAGCGTCGTCCAGCTATCATTGCTGACGTTGTACCGCCAGAAGTCGTCCTTGTTGTCACCACGGAACGCGTAGACCACGCCGTCGACGTACTCCAGGGAACCGCCCTTTCTGACGTCGTCGGGCGCGTCTTGAAGGACACTCCACGAGTCGCCCGAGATGCTGTAAGACCAGAAGTCTTCCTTATCGTCGCCGCGGAAGGCGTAGGTCGTGTTCGAGCCGTCCCACGTCAGGGCTCCGCCCCAATCGACGTCTTCGGGCGCATCGGCCAGCGAGCTCCAAGAGTCCGTCGCCGGGTTGTAGCTCCAGAAGCCTTCGCTGTCGTCGCCACGCAAGGCGTAGATGAGTCCGCCTACGTAGACCATCGCACCGCCGCTGTCGACGTCATCCGGCGCGTCCAACAGGGAGCTCCACGTGTCGGAACTCACGTCGTACTTCCAGAAGTTGTCGTTGTCGCCGCCACGGAAGGCGTAGAGGTCCGTTCCGTCGGTGACCATCGCCCCGCCAGACCTCACCCGCAATGGCGTGTCCGCCAGCGCCGTCCAAGCCGGCGCCGGTGTAGCTGTCGGCGTAGGCGTCGCCGTTGGTGTAGGTGTCGCTGTCGGCGTGGCCGTTGGCGTAAATGTCGGCGTAGCTGTAGGTGAAGCGGTTGGTGCCACCGTAGGCGTTACCGTCGGCGTGGCCGTTGGCGCCGACGTAGCAGTTGCTGTCGGCGCGGCCGTTGGCGTCGCTGTAGCTGAAGCGGTTGGTGTAGCAGTCGGCGTCGCCGTTGGCGTGGCGGAAGGCGTCGCTGTTGGCGTGGCTGTGGGTGTCGCCGAAGGAGTCGGCGTCGGAGTGGCTGTTGCGGTGGGCGTCGGTGTCGGCGTCACCGTGGCGGTCGGCGCTGGCGGCGGTGTGGGTGTGGCCGTACCAAGCGGCGTTGGCGTAGGAGTCGGCGTTGGGCCGACCGGAGGCACCCTTTGTGCCAGGGTCTGAATCTCGGCCCCGGTGAGCGCCCCGTCGTAGAGCCGCACCTCGTCGATCAGACCGTTCCAGTGCCTGTTGTCGAGCAGGTTCACGTTCCCTATGGTCACGCTCTGGTTCGAGGGGATAATGCTGCCAGTGACCGGGAAGGTCGCCGTCGGCGTGCCGTCTTTGTAGATGACAAGCGTGCTGCGGTTGTACGTGAAGGCGATATGGGTCCAGGTGTCGAGGCTGATGTTGGCGCCATCGTAGTCAGACGTTCCGCCCGTGCCTGTCGTATGAAGCTGGGCCCTTATCGTCGTCCCCGCGACGCCGAGGCAGAAGCGATGGGCAGGACCCGTCGTACCCGTCGCCTTGCAGAGCACGGCGTCGTCGCCCGCATCGCGCTTGTAGACCCACGCGGCCACTGAGAGCTGAGCGGCGCCGGTCGACAGCAAGTCACCGACGTCGACTAGATCGTCGACGCCGTCGAAGTCGAGGGCGTGGGAATTGGGAATACCGTTCGGCGGTTGATGGTCCGAGACCCCTGTCGCCTGGAACTGGAGCCTGATGTTCTTGTTGCCTGAGAGGTCCAGTGTTCTTTCCACGTATCCGGTACCACGTCGCAGCCGCAGGTGGAAGCTCCCCTCGTATGGGGTTTCTGCCGATAGCACGCTCACGTCGCCGGAGTCGGACCACTCTTCAAGCCAGCCCGAACCTCCAGTTAAGTCACCGGTCTCGAAGTCGTCCCATGCCCGCCGAAACGGCGCCGGAGCCGGCTGGGATGTCGCCAGGTTCGTACGTCTATGCGCTCGAATCGTCGTGTTCCAGGCTATGTCCTCCTGAATCGCATCCCGTGTAGATGTCAAAGACACTACGACGAGGCCGTCGCTTTCGCTGATAGAAAGGTCGTCGTATTGGGCGACGTCGTTGGCGACGACCGATGTACTGGTCTCGCCGTTCACCGATTCCTCGCGGAGCAGGCTGGTGTCCTCCGTAGAGTAGAAGTAGCGGACCGAGTAGCTCGACGTCGGGAAGTTGATGTTATCGGTCCATGTGAAGGTGCCGTACTCCGGGTCGGTGCTGCTAACGAACTGGGCCGCCTGGCGGGCGTCCTCAGCTATGGCTCGCGCGGCGGAACGGGCACTGGTCATTATTCCAACTGTGGCCGACCATTGCGCTGGGACGAAAATGAACTGAGCGATCACCCCGGCGATGGGCACGATGATTATCCCGGCGAGGAAGAGGGCGACCGCGACCTCGAACAGGCTCAGCCCCGCCTCGCTCCGTCTTCTATTTCGGCAGTCGATCAAGGCCTCAATCTCCGATGATCCGGATGTCGTCGAAGTAGATCCTGTCGTTAGTCGCACCCATGTTCGCGTCGAACGCAATCGTGTAGTTATTCGTGAACGCCTCCGGGAATGTGGTCAAGTCGAACTCCCAGTAGTAGTAGACGTTGTCGTCGTCCCCGATGACCCAGGTCTTCAGCACCGTGAAGCTGACTCCGTCGTCGCTGACCGAAACGGTGGCGGTCTCGCTTCCCTCGAACGATCGCGCCTTCGCCCAGAACGACAAAGTCGCGCCTACTTCGCCGCTGAGGTCGACAACCCGGTCGGCATGCCCCGTCGCAGCCCTAAGCCTGAGGTGGAAGCTGCCCTGAATAGGGCCTCCGTTAGACCGGACTGATGCGTCTCCACTTGCATTCCAAGCCGCCACCCAGCCAACGCCGCCTGAGAAGCCGCCGGACTCGAAATCGTCCGCGGCGACCACCGGCTTCGTCGTCTGGACCTCTGGGTAGTTCGCGTAGGCGTCGAGCGGCGTGCCGTCCGCCTTGACCATCCTGAAGTAGAAGGTCGTCTCGGTTGGCGCGCTGTTGTTCTGAATTACCCAGTCCCACTCGCCGCGTTGGGTTGCAGTGAGCTGATTTGAATTGAGGATCGACGGGTTCTCCTCCTCGTAGTTCTCCCGCACGTCGGTTGACGCCAGCTTCGCAGCACTGATCAGAATGCTCTCGTTCACACTGGGGTTATCGAAGCCTCGCCAGGCAGTAAGTGAGCCGATATCGCCGACGTCCGTCCAGGCAGCCGTCGTGGTACCGACCGCGAACTGGAGTTTGAATGCTTGGGCGTCGTCAGGGAGCGTTCCGTTCTGAACCTCGACGTTCATCCTCAACCGGATGACCCCCGGACTCGATGCCTCCGTGTACGGCGTGTTCAGTGACCCGAGGGCGAACGTCGGGTTCCTGTTATCGACGTTCAAGAACCATTGATAGTCTTCCTGAGAAAACGTCGGGCCGGCGGTCGTGACTTCCGGATAGCTGGCCGAATAACCGGCTAGCGGCGTGCCATCCTCGGTCACCATACGGAAGTAGTACGTGTCCGTGGGCGCGGTGTTGTCCTGCACGACCCAGTCCCACTCGGCGAACTCTCCGTCGGCGATGCCATTGGGTATCGAAGCTGAAGGGTTACTCTCTTCGAAGGTCGCCGCGACCGTCGACGACGCCAGAAGGAGTATCGGGATCGTCGCGCCGTCAATCGTCGTGCCGCCGCCAACAAGGCTGCCGCGCCAGACGTCACCTGAGCCCAAACCGCCGACGTCCTGCCAGCCGCCTGACGTACTCGTCGAGAACTGGAGCTTGAAGCTCTCGCTGCCCGCCGCCAGGCTCGTCCCGGTCAGCTTGACGTTCATGCGAAGCCGGATGATCTCAAGGGGCAGAACGCCTGTATGGGGCGTGTTCTCCAACTGCAATGGCGTGTTGGGTGTGATGTTTGTCCGGTTCTCGTACCAGCGATAGTTTTCCTGCGAGAGATCGATAGCCGGTGGAGAGGTGATCCGTGGATAGGCCGTGTAGTCAGCGAATGAAGTGCCGTCGGCGCTTACCATCCTGAAGAAATAGACGGTGCTCGGCGCCGCGTTGCCGCCTTCGACGGTCCAGTCCCACTCACTTCGCTCCGTCGAGGTTGCGGTGCCCGGACGCGGATTAGCGACGGAAGGGTTGCCCTCCTCGTAGCTCTGACCGACCGTCGAGGAACTCAAGATGGGCTCGATGGTGGTGCCGTCCGCAACGCTGGGATTGTCGAAGCCGCGCCACGTCTCGCCGGAGGCTACCGCCCCAACGTCTGCCCAGGGTCCGGCCGACGTGGTCGTCGAGTACTGCAGCTTGAAGCTCTCGGTGCTCGTCGCCATGTCGGCGACTGTGATCTCGACGTTCATCCGCAGCCTGTAGGCAACCCCATGACCGTCGGCGACGATTGGGGTGTTCTCGTCGGCCAACGGGGTCACCGGCGCGGGGCCGAAGACCCAGAAGCTATCGGCGTTGTCGCCCTCGAAGGCGTAGAACGCATCGTTGAGGAAGATAAGAGCTCCGCCGTCGTCGACGGGGGCAGGGGTACTCTGGAGTACCTGCCAAGGCGAAGACGTCGCACTGAGGTCGTAACGCCAGAAGGCCGTGTTATTGTCCCCGCGGAGAGCGTAAAGGAAGTTGCCGCCGTCCCAGGCCAGTGACCCGCCCTCCTCGACGGTCGAAGGGGCGTTGGTGAGGGTTGTCCAGCCCGTGCTGGTCGTGTAGCTCCAGAAGGCATTGTTGTTATTGCCTCTGAAACCGTAGATGGTCGACGACACGTACTCGAGAGAGCCGCCGTGCTCGACCGTTTGTGGCGCCGGGACAAGCACGCTCCACGAGTTGCCCGCGATGCTATACGCCCAGAAGTCGGTTGTCACGCCACCACGGAAGGCGTAAATTCGGTCGTCCCCATCCCACTTCAAAGCCCCACCCCAGTCCACGTTTTGGGGAGCGGAAGTGAGGACATCCCAGACACCAGAAGCGACGTCGTACCTCCAGAAGTTTGCGGTCGTCCCGCCCTGGAAGGCGTAGATGAACCCGTTTGCGTGCTCCAGCGCTCCGCCATCTGTAATTAGGCCGGGCGCGTCGGTCAGGCGTATCCAGCCACCGACATTCGGATCGAACTTCCAGAACTCGGCGGTGTTTCCTCCTCTGAAGGCGTAGAAGTCGGTGCCGTCCGTGGTCAAAGCCCCTCCGAACTGGACCTGGGCGGGCGTATCTGGCAGGGTCCGCCACGTCGACGTGGCGCTCGCCCCGTCGACGTTCATGTACCAGCGGTAGTCCTTCTGGTCGAAGTCAGGCGCGGCGGTAGTGATCTTCGGGTAGCCGACGTATACGCTCAACGGAGCGCCGCTCTCCTCGATCATTCGGAAGTAAAAGTCTCCGGTCGACGCGCCGTTGTCCTGGACGACCCAGTCCCACTCACCTACGTCTCCGATCGCCATCGCGTTCGGGTTGGCCGCGGTCGGGTTCGCCTCTTCGTAGGTCTGCGCCACCGTGGACGTCGAGAGCAGGATCGTGCTCAGCGTGTCGCCGTCGGTCAGGGAAGTGTTGTCGAAGGCTCTCCAGATCCTGGCAGTGCTGGCTGCGGATGCCGGGGCGAAGGCGGCGACCACCTGAGCCTTTCGTCCGCCGGCCTGGGACCAGCCCATGGTCACGGTCCCCGCTACCGTCGCGTGTTTGGTACTACCTGCCCCCGCACTCGCGCCGGACTGAGTGTTGTAGCGAATGATCTGGCCGGCAGTCGTGGTCGTGAACAGGGCGTTGCCGGAGGCGCCCACCGCGTCTATGACCCAGGCCCCGTCGGTCAGAGTGCTCACGTCTGTAGAGATAGTCGACGCGGAGTTGAGGAACTGGGAGTTCTTCGACTCGGGGGCCTGCTGGGCCGCGTTGTAGATGGAGGTCCCGCCACCGATTCGCCGACTGACGTTCCCTGCCCACGTGACCACGATGTCGTCGGTCCCAACGGCGGGCGCCGTCAGGTACCAGAGGCTCACGCAGACGAAGGAGCTCGCGGTCGTTATGGCGTTGTCGATCTTGGTCAACGCCACCCCTCCGTACGTGACGCCGGTCACGTTACAGTCGAGCGAGTTGTTGTCCTCCCCCTCCGTCCCGACGACAAGAATCCTGTCGGGATTGTCGCCGACCGTATGTGAGATCGTAAGGCTGTTCGATCCTCCGGAGCCGGTGTCCGTGCTGGCGGCGTCGAGCTGAATAGGAACCGGCAGTCCGCCGACGTCGGTCCACGGGCCCGTCGTCGTGGCAGCAAACTGGAGATTGAACTGCTTCACACCGCTGCTGAGGTCCGCGCCCGCGAGACCCACGTTCATTCGAAGTCTGAATACGTCCTCGGGCGTCGCCCCGGTATGCGCCACGTTCTCGTCCGCCAGCGGATTGGTCGGCGTGGTGCTCGTAGTGCTATTCGTGTACCAACGATAGTCCCGCTGGGTCAGCACCAACGGCGGTGGCGTCGTTATCGCCGGATAATTCGTGTAGGTCTCCAGGGGCGTGCCGCCGCCGCGGACCATCCTGAAGTAGTAGGTAGTGTTGCCCAGGGTGGCCACGGGTTGGAGGACCCAATCCCACTCGGCGCGGTCGCCGATGCCAATGGTGTTCGGATTCGATGCAGTCGGGTTCTCTTCTTCGTAGGTCCCCGCCACCGTCGAGCTCGCCAGGACGACACCAGGCAGGGTGCTCCCATCGGCGACGCTGGCGTTGTCCAACGCTCGCCATTCTTCGTTAGAGCCGAGGCCGCCCACGTCTGTCCAGGAGCCGGTAGTAGTCACGGAGTACTGCAGCTTGAAGGACTCGGCTCCCGCCACGACGGCCGAATCACTCACCTCGAGGTTCATTCGCAAACGGAACGCCGCCAGCTGTGTAGTCGTCGTGAACGGTGTGTTCTCTGCACCGAGCGTCGTGGTCGGGGTTGCACTGTCCGCGTTGAGGTACCACCGGTAGTCTTCCTGGGCGAGACTTGGGCCCGCGGCCTCGATCTCCGGGTAGTTCGTGTACCCGTCCAGAGGGATGCCGTCGCTCTTCACCATGCGGAAGTAGAAGGTCCCCGTAGGCGCCAGCTTGTCTTCGATGACCCAGTCCCACTCACCTTGATTCGTGGACGTCGCCAGCAGGGCGTTGGGGTTGGGGACCGATGGGTTCGCTTCCTCGTAGCTTTCGAGCACGTTCGAGCTGGATAGCAGCAAGCTGGGGAGAGTAGTCCCGTCGGCTGGAGCGGGATTGTCGACGCCCCGCCAGATCGTCGTAGAGGCCGGCGCGCCCACGTCGGTCCACGGGCCGGTTGTTGTCGCCGCGAACTGGAGCTTGAACGCCTGGGCCCCCGTTGGAAGATCGACGCCAGCCGCCTCGACGTTGAGGCGCAGCCGGAACACGGACCCCGGTGTTGCGCCGGTGGTGGACGTGTTCTCGAGAGCCAGCGGTGTGGTCGGCGTTACGCCGTCGATATTGGCATACCAGCGATAGTCTTGCTGAGTCAGCGTCGGCTGGACGGTGGCCAACTCAGGGTAGTTGACGTAGCTATCGAGAGAAGTGTCGTCGCTCTCGATAAGCCCTAATCCACCGAAGGACGGCGTGTAGGAGGCCTGCTGAAGAAACAAAAGGGTGCGCCTCTGAATCTGGGATAATGGTTTTGAAACAGAAAACCGGTCCCAGAAAAGGAGCACCCGATAGATGCTACCACGTAACCACCCCGACCGCATCCAAATCGCCTTCGACGACCACCGCCTGGTGGCCAATGCCGGGCTGATCCTTCCCGCCACCCTCGCCCTGCGCCTTGGCCTGCCCCAACTCCTCCGGAAGCACCTCGACCTCGGCGGCGCGCCGGGCCGGGCGAACACCGGCGACAAGATGATGACCCTGGTGGCCTCCGCCCTAGCCGGCGGAGATTGCATCGACGACGCCGATGTGCTGCGCGCCGGCGGGACCGCCCGCGTGCTCGGTTTCACGGCTAAGGCTCCCTCCACCCTGGGCACCTTCCTGCGCAGCTTCAGGTGGGGCCATGTCCGCCAACTGGACCGGGTGAGCCGCGAGTTGCTGGCCCGGGTCTGGAAGGCCGGTGCCGGACCCGGCGACGCACCATTCACCATCGACCTTGATTCGACGATCTGCGAGACCTACGGACTGGCCAAGGAGGGCGCCCGCCACCACGGCTACACCGGTGCGCGGGGCTATCACCCGCTGCTGGCCGTCGCCGCCGGCACCGGCGACGTGCTGATGGCCCGCCTGCGCGAGGGCCGGGCTAACACCGCCCGCGGCGCTGCCCACTTCCTGCGTGAAACGGTGGGGCGGGTGCGCTACTGCGGAGCCAGGGGCCAACTCACGGTGCGGGCCGACAGCGGCTTCTATACCCACGCCGTGGTCGCCGTCTGCCGCCGGATGGATGTCCGCTTCTCCATCGCCATCCGCCAGCGCGCCCGCCTGCGGAATCTCATCGAGGCGATACCCGAAGATGCCTGGACGCCGATTCCTTACTGGATGGACGGCGCCGCCGATGTGGCCGAGACCACCTACACCCCGTTCCAGGCCGAGGCGGACGCCGCGCCGGTACGGCTCATCGTCCGGCGGGTGAAGCCGGCGCCCTGTTCTCAACTGGCTCTCTTCGCCACCTACAGCTATCACGGCTTCATCACCGACCGGGACGGGGAGACGCTGGAACTGGAGGCCGATCATCGCCGTCACGCCGAGATCGAGAATGCGATACGCGACCTCAAGTACGGCGTGGGGCTGAACCATCTCCCCTCGGGCCGTTTCGCCGCCAACGGCGCCTGGCTGGCGGTACAGGTGATGGCGCACAACCTGGCCCGCTGGACAGCCCGCATCGGCCTGGGTCAGCAGATCGTGACCACCAAGACCCTCAGACGACGGGTCTTTGCCTTGGCCGGACGGATCACCCGCTCGGCACGCCGATTGACCCTGCAGCTTCCCCGGCGCTGGCCCTGGGAGGAGCAGTTCAGCCGCGCCCTGGCCCGACTGCGAGCCATTCCACTCCCAGCCTGACGGAGCCCGTCCGCCACTGACCCACCAGCCAACCCAACGTCACCGCAAACTCGCGCCAGCCCAGTCCGCGAGCGCCTCTTGCCGTGTCCTATCCCGCCATCTGGCTCGCCACAGCCACTGTAGGCCGCCATCGGTGCCCCCAAAAGCGCCTGCAGACCGCCCGCCAACCTCCCGTCTACCCAAATTCGAGCCCGGATCATCACGCCTGTAACTCCCTCACCCCCTTCCGCTGTCCTCACGTCGTCCATCCCTGTCCGTCGGTGGATTCGGGGTTAAGCAGAAGGTTGAGCTTCCGATCGAACACCTCCGTGAACCTGGTCCCAATCTGCTCGTCCTGTGTCCTGAGCAGACGCGGGCCGCGGTATACCATCGTGACTTCGGTACCGAGCGCGCCGAAAAAGTGGGCCATCTCGGCCGCGATGTACCCCCCTCCCACGATGACCAGCCTGCGCGGCTGCTCCGTGAGGCGCATCGCGTCGTCGGACGTAACATACTCGACGTCATGCAGGCCGGGAATCTCCGGAATCGAAGGCCGCGTCCCCGCCGCGATCAGCACCGTCTCGGTCGTGATCTCTTCGTTGCCGACCTGGAGTGTCTTCGAGCTCACGAACCTGGCGCTCTCTCTGTAAACCGAGATATTAGGGTTCTGCTGGTTCGCTTCCTCCATCTCGTCGGATTCGCGGTCGATCTGATCGAAGACGCGTTTGACGATGCCCGGCCAGTCGACGCCTTCGACCCTCACGCTGATCCCAAAGGCGCCGGCACTCTGAATGGTCTCCATTACGTCGGCGCTATGGATCAGCATCTTCGACGGGATGCACCCCCGGTTGTGGCAGGTCCCGCCGAAGGGCCCCTCTTCGACGATGGCCACCGACATCCCAGCAGCCGACGCGTCCGCTGCCACGTCGAGCCCCGAACCAGTCCCGATCACGATAAGGTCGAAGCTTCGCACGATACTCTCCTCGGTCTGCTCGTTCGGGTCAACTGCCGGCGCAGCCCATCATACAGCCTGCATTCAAGACCACGCCTACTGGGGACAGTTACGGGACAGAAAAAAGCAGACGGCACCCCATATCGGATGCCGTCTGACAGACGAATGATGCGCGTACTGTTCTACGAAGCTGCGGCCACCGCCGCCTCGGCTTTAGCGAACGTGAGCCCGTCCTCACCGGCGTCGATTTCGATCCGATCGCCTGCTACGAACTCCTTCGCGAGCACCCGCTTCGACAGCGGGTTCTCGACGTACCGTATCACGGCCCTACGAAGCGGCCTCGCCCCGTAGACCTTGTCAAACCCTTCGCGGGCCAGCCACTCCGTGGCGGCGGGTGTGAGCGAGATGTTGATCTCGTGCTCGGCGAGCCGCTCCTCCACCTCACCTACCATGAGCCCGACGATGTCGTGTATCTGCTCCGGCGTCAGCGAATCGAAGATGATTATCTCGTCGACCCGGTTAAGGAACTCCGGCCTGAATGTCCGCTTCAGAGCGTCCTCGATCGAAGACCGCAACCTGACCGAGTCCGGCTCCGCAGCGCCGCGTAAGAAACCCAGCGGCTCGCGGCCGTCTTCGTCCGTCCCGAGGTTGCTGGTCATCACCACCAGCGTGTTGCGGAAATCAACGGTCCGGCCGTGTCCGTCGGTCAGGCGGCCGTCCTCCAGGATCTGAAGCAGGATGCCGAACACGTCGGGGTGGGCCTTCTCGATCTCGTCGAACAGGATCACCCGGAACGGGCGACGCCGGACCGCCTCGGTCAGTTGGCCGCCCTCGTCGAATCCGACGTAACCGGGAGGCGCGCCGATCAGACGAGAGACCGTGTGCTTCTCCATGAACTCTGACATGTCCACCCGGACCATGTTCTCCTCGTCGTCAAACAGATACTGGGCCAGCGCCCGCGCCAGCTCGGTCTTGCCGACTCCGGTGGGGCCCAGAAAGATGAAGCTACCGATAGGCCTGTTCGGGTCACTCAAGCCGGCCCTGGCCCGGCGTACCGCGTCGGAGACCGCTTTTATGGCCGACTCCTGCCCAACTACGCGCTCGTGGAGCCGGTCTTCCATGTGAAGCAGTCTGTCCGCCTCGCTCTCGAGCAGCCTGTCGACTGGTATGCCGGTCCATGACGCTATCAGGCTGCCAATGTCGTCTGCGTCCACGACCATGTCAATGTCGTGTTCCTTAGCGAAATCGGCTCTTTCACTTTCGTACTGCTTCCGAAGCCGGGTCCTTTCGGTGCGAATCTCCGCGGCGCGCTCGAAATCACCTCGCTGCGACGCGGCTTCCTCCTCGTTTTCCTGCTGTTGAAGCTGCTTCTCCATCTCCTTGAGCTCTTCCGGCAAACTCTGAACGTCCATGCGTATCTTGCTTGCCGCCTCGTCGATCAGGTCGACAGCCTTATCTGGCAGGAGACGCTCGGTGATGTAGCGCTTGCTCAGTCGCGCCGCAGCCTCCAGTCCGGCGTCGGTAACGTTGACCTTATGGTGGGCCTCGTAGCGTGGGCGCAGCGCGTGAAGCATCTCGATCGCCGTCTCGACGTCTGGCTCCTCGACAAGGATCGGCTGGAAGCGGCGTTCCAGGGCCGAGTCCTTTTCGATGTAGTTGCGGTACTCGGCTTCCGTAGTCGCGCCGATGCATTGAAGCTCGCCACGAGCGAGGGCCGGCTTCATCATGTTGCTCGCGTCGATGGCACCTTCGGCTGCGCCGGCCCCAACGACCGTGTGCAGCTCGTCGATGAACAACACGATCTCGCCCTGCGCCTGTTTGATCTCGTCCAGGACCGCCTTCAGCCGTTCTTCGAACTCGCCGCGGAACTTACTCCCCGCGACCATCGAGCCCATCTCCAGGGCCAGCACCCGCCGACCCTCCAGCTCTTCAGGAACGTCACCGGACACGATGCGCTGGGCCAGACCCTCGGCGATGGCCGTCTTGCCGACGCCCGCTCCGCCTACCAATACGGGATTGTTCTTGGTGCGGCGGATAAGGGTCTGCATGGCGCGGGCGATCTCGGCGTCCCGGCCGATAACGGGGTCGAGTTCGCCGGCGCGTGCCAGCTCCGTCAGGTCGACACTATACTTCTCCAGCGAGCGGTAGTGGCTCTCGGCACGTTGGTCTGTGACGCGGTGCCCGCCTCGTACGCTCTGGAGGGCCTGGTAGACCTTTTCTAGGTCAACCCCGAACTCGGAGAGCACCTTCGCCGCGTCGCCTTTGTCCTCTTGCACAACCGCGACCAGAAGGTGTTCGGAGCCGATGAACTCGTCGTTGAGCCGTTCAGACTCCGTCCTGGCGCGCTCTAGGACACCCGATGCTCGAGGAGTGACGTAGATCTGGGGTGACTCGTAGGCCGTCTTGGGCGCCTGCTCGAGGAGGGCGTCAACTCGGGTGCGGAGCTCCGGAACCGCGACCCCCAGGGTGCGCAGTATCTCTGCTGGCACGCTGTCGTCTTGCTCCAGTAGGGCCATCAATATGTGCTCGACGTCCCATTGGGTGTGATTGTATCGACGCATGATCTCCTGGGAGCGTCCAATGACCTCCTGCGCCTTCTCCGTGAAGTCGTCTTGCTTCATTACCATTGCGAAGCTACCTCTGTGTAGACTGGTTGTCGACGTACAGTTAGATGCGACCGGCCAAGCGGTGGGTGCCCCATCTTCTACCGAATACTTTACATGACTTCATGCTTATTTGCAAGCAAACATGAGCCGATACGTATCAACTAGTCTGCCACTAGCACGCTTGCTCCGGCTCCGCGTATACTCGTGACCGACGCTTGTTCAAAGGATGGAAGCTAATGACACTCTCGTTGTGTATTGTAGGATGTGGCAGCTTCGCCCGGACGGTGGTTGAGGAGGTACTAGGCGTGGAAGGGGTCGATCTGCTGTTCGCGAGCCGCGACGCCGGAAAGGCGAGGGCGTTCAGCGAGGAGTTCGGCGGCGTCGGCCACTTCGGCAGCTACGAGGACGCCGCTCGAGACCCTCGAGTCGACGCGATGTACTTCTTCACCCCCCACGATCTCCACCTCGACAACGCTCGCCTGGCCGCTAGCCACTCCAAGCATATCCTAATGGAAAAGCCCATCGCCCGTACCATTGCCGAGGCACGCGAGATGATCCAGGTCGCCGCCCAGGCGGGCGTGCGCCTTATGGTGGCCGAAAACTACAGGTTCCTTCCGGCCGTCGAGAAATGCAAAGAGCTGTTGGCAGACGGCGTCATAGGCGACTTGAGGATGGTGCAGTACCAGCACGAGGGGTACGCCGAGCAGATCGCGTGGCGCACCAGCCTCGAAGCGACAGGGGGCGGCGTGTTCATCGACGGTGGAATCCACGCCGTGAACGCCGTGGTCAACATCGGCGGCCTCCCAACCGAGGTGTTCGCGGCCGTGCCACCGAAGACGCTCGACACCGAAGGTGAAGATGGCATAGTCGTCACCATGCGCCTGCCAGGCGACGCCGTCGGTCTACTCAACTACTCCAGTGCGACGCCCGGGACCGGGCTGACCCGTTGGCTCAACGTGACCGGCACAAAGGGGCAGGTACGCAACGACCCCTTCGGCGCCGAGATGACCGTGCGCACGAATGTCAAGGGCGGTGTGAAAACGTACCAGCGGGGCGGAGCAAAACTGTACCACTGAACGCCGTAGAATGGGCATCAAGGTTCGTGGGGCGTTGGAGATCAGGCTCAGTCAGATAGCTGGCGGCCAGAAGTCTTCTTGCTGTGCTTGAGTCGGTAGCTGTCCCCGTTCATCTCCAGGATGTCGACATGGTGGGTGAGGCGGTCGAGGAGAGCTCCGGTCAGCCGTTCAGAGCCGAACACCTCGGTCCACTCGACGAAGGGCAGGTTGGAGGTCACCAGGACCGATCCACGCTCGTAACGCTGGCTGAACACCTCGAAGAGGAGCTCGGCGCCAGTCTTGGACAAGGGCACGAAGCCCAGTTCGTCGATGATCAGAAGCTTGAGTCGTGCGAGCCTTCTCTGCAGGTTGAGCAGACGCCGTTCGTCCCTGGCCTCGATCAGCTCGTGAACCAGAGCAGCGGCGGTGGTGAAGCCCACGGACAGTCCCCTCTGACACGCAGCCAGACCGAGACCGAGGGCGATATGGGTCTTGCCGGTGCCACTGTTGCCGAGAGCGATGACGTTGTGGGGGCGCTCGATGTACTCGCATCGTGCCAGCTCCAGAACCAGAGCCTTGTTCAGGGACGGCATAGACAGGAAGTCGAAGGTGTCGAGGCTCTTGGTCGTCGGGAAGCGGGCTGCTTTGATCCGACGTTCCACCATGCGATGGTGACGGTCGATCAGCTCCAACTCCGATAGTCGCAGCAGGTAGTCCGGATGGTCAGCTCCCTCACTGGCACACTGGGATGCCAGCTTGTCGTACTCCCTCAGGAACGTGGGGAGCTTGAGTTGCTTGAGGTTGTGTTCGAGCAACATCGTGGACTTGTTGGTCATGACCGGCTCCCCGCCAGGAGAGCCATGTAGTCCCTGGTCGAGGTTGTTGCAACGTTGGTCCTGGGCAGATACGGGTACAACTCCATGTCGAGTCTAGGCGGTCGACCCTCGATCCTGCACAGCACCAGGTGCTTGACAGCATCGAAGCTCACAGCCCCGAGTCGAATGGCGTCTCGTACGGCGTCGTGGACTTCTTCCGGCTGGAAGTTCTCCATCAGTCTGAGCACCTGCACGAACTCCCTCTTTCCTCGCTTGCCCATCCGAGACTCCAGCAGCCGCCGCAACACTCCGAACTCCTCGGGCAACTCCCATCCAACCAGCGGCGCCGCCTGATCCAATGCCCTCGTCTTCTTCTCAAGGAGCGGCAGGTAATGGAGAGGGTCGAAGACGAAGTCGTCTCGATCGTAGGACCGCCGATGGCGGGCGATGACTTCAGCGCCACAGCTGATCACAACCTCGTGTACATATCCGCGGACCACAACGTCCCGATGACCGTAGGCCACCGGGACCGAATAGTCATTGGTCCGGTATCTGACCAGGGACAGAGAACTGACCCTCGTCGCGTGCTTGTCGCTGGCGTCGTACGGTACGGCCGGCAGAGGCAGCAACTTCTCCAGGTCCCGCTCCAGCCGTTCTCCTATCGTCTCGTTGTGGCCGCGGAGTCGATCTTCGAACCGTCTGAGGCAGTGTTGCTCCAGATGAGCATTGAGGGCATCGAAGCTCTCGAACGATGGAATGGGCACCAGGAAGTTCCGGCGGACATAGCCGACCAGACCTTCTACTTTGCCCTTATCGTTCCCTTTGCCTGGACGGCCGAACCGGTCCTCGAACAGGTAGTGGGACTGAAGCTCGGAGAACACCCTGGTCCGCTGCCGGCGACCATCTCCCAGGATTCTGGCTACCGCGAGCGTGGTGTTGTCGTAGAGGATGCTCTGAGGCACTCCGCCCAGGAACGCGAAGGCGGAGACGTGTCCGTCGCAGAATGACTCCGTCGTCTCGGCGGGATACGCCTTCACATAGCACCCGTCGCTGTGAGGGAGGTCCAGGGCGAAGTAGTGGGCTTTGCGTTCCACTCCGCCGATGATCACTCGAGCTTCGCCGTAGTCGCACTGGGCATGTCCCGGGGAATGGGACAGTGGTACGAACATCTCGCGGGTATGACGACGGCGTTCTCGAACGTAGTCTTTGACTATCGTGTACTTGCCGGGGAAGCCGTGTTCGTCTCTGAGCCGTTCGTAGATACGCTTGGCGGTGTGACGCTGCTTCTTCGGTGAGCTCAGATCCTGCTCCAGGATCTGGTCCATCACACCCTTATATGGATCGAGCTTCGGTCTGCGAGCCGGTCGTTGCCGTCGATACCCTGGGGGCACGGAGTACTCGAGCATCTTGCGCACCGTGTCCCGGTGTAGCCCGAACACTCGGGCCGCCTCTCGGACGCTCATCCCTTCGACGAAACAAGCCCTGCGAACTCGCAGGTACATCTCCACCTTGTACATCCAATCCACCTTCAATCAGGTTCGGTCGTTCCTGATTGAAGGCGACAGGCGGTACAGTTTTCAAGCGCCACATCTCAGCGCTCGACCGCCCAGGTGGTACATTATCTCTCCGCCCTTCACATTCGACACCGGCAGAAGGGGCGCGCCGTCACTTCGCAGTATTCCGGGATAGCAGCCTTTATTCACAATGTAGTTGCACGCACGGCCGCCACCCCTCTCGACCTCCTGTCTCGCCTTCCCCTTGATGTAGTCGTACACCTCGTCCGACGCTCGCTCGGCCTGCGCCAGGTAGAGATAGAGGGAGGTGCCCGCCCGGTAGACGGCCTCGACCTCGATGATCCCCTCATTGTGCGCACCCTGGAGCACCGTGCAGTGGATCGGGTCCTGGGACAGCGCCCCGCCGAAGCAGTCGCGGACCGTCTGAGGTATGGGCCTGGCCGTCGGTGTAGGATACGGTGTACTCGTCGGTCGTGGCGCCGGCACCGTCGGGAGCACCGGTGGCCCTATGGGAGATTGAGTCGGCTTCGGCTGGGCCGTGCTCGTAGATACCGGGGTCGGGGTTGGCTGAGGTGTACTCGTAGCTACCAGAGCCGGGGTCGGCTTCGGGTCGTCTGAGCATGACGTCAGCAAGACTGCGGCCGACAGACCTAGGACAGACCGCGCCACCCACCGCCTCCGAGCTATCTCGACCATGCGCTCTCGCTTCAGACACGCCGTCTGGCGAAGCGAACGCCGATGAAGACCACCACGCACAGCGCACCAGCCAGAGCGACGCTCACCAGGAGCCAGGGAGAGACTCCTCGCTCGCTCACCGGCGGCTCTGCTCCCTGCGCCGGGACTGGCGCGGTCTCATCGCTGCCCTCCGACACGCTCTCGGTGACGTCCGCGTTGGAGCCGGTCTCGGTGGCGTCGCCTGCATCCACCTCACTCTGAACAGCCTCAGCAGGGCTGCTCACATCTGGGTAGTGGTCCCGTTGCCGCCCTCCGACGCGCTGTCGGTGGCCGCAGCTGTTCCGTCCGCCTTTGGGGCTGCCGTATCCGTGACAGCAGCTTCCTCGCCCTGGGCGGGCTCAGTATGGCTGGTCACGTCAGGGATAGTAATGGAGGAGGGAGACGGTTTGTACTCGACGACGACTCCAACGGCGTCGACCGGGATGCCCAGCTGGGGCAGGAGCACCGGCAGAGCCTTCACCGTTCGCTCCAGATCATACGTCATCACGTGGATCGTCGTACGGTAGTCCTTCGGGTGGATTGAGATCGCTCCGGGGCGTCGTACCGCCTCCGGCAGCTCCGGCAGAGGGTAGACCGCCTCTCCACCGTGTCCGTACGACTCCCGATTCTCTCCCACCCTCGACCACCGGATACCGATCGTGTTGCCCGGGGCGTAGGCGAAACGGTCGAGGATCACCGACCACCGCCAAAGCTCCTCGTAGTCGTACTTCACAGGGATGATCACCAACCGGGAACCGCCATCGTAGTCGTAACGGCGAATCAACTCCTCCCTAGCACTTTTGACGTTCGCCTCCTGGCCAGGCGGCGCCTTCACCTGATAGTACGCCACGTTGCCACCCCGGTTCTTACCCGCAATGCCGAGACCAGGGTGCCTCTCCCAAACGGAGCAATCGCCATAGGTAGCGCGATGGGAGCCGATGTGCGTGTTGCAGTCCAGCTCTGGGAAGTTTTTCGTATCGATGTCCGACACGTCGAAGCCGTCGGGCACCGTCGTCCCGCCTTCATCCACGTACGGGACGATGATCCGCGACGGCCAAAGCTCACGGTACGACGCCCAGCCGCGATGGGTGCGCCTGGCCCCGGCACCGCCAGGCCGCAGCTCGATATTGTCATATACCTCCGACAACGGCAGGAGACCTTCTCTCAGGATTCCGACATCACAGCCATCAATGCCGTACTTGCACGCGCGGCCGCCACCCCTCTCGACCTCCTGTCTCGCCTTCCCCTTGATGTAGTCGTACACCTCGTCCGACGCTCGCTCGGCCTGCGCCAGGTAGAGATAGAGCGAGGTGCCCGCCCGGTAGACGGCCTCGACCTCGATGATCCCCTCATTGTGCGCACCCTGGAGCACCGTGCAGTGGATCGGGTCCTGGGACAGCGCCCCGCCGAAGCAGTCGCGGACCGTCTGAGGTATGGGCCTGGCCGTCGGTGTAGGATACGGTGTACTCGTCGGTCGTGGCGCCGGCACCGTCGGGAGCACCGGTGGCCCTATGGGAGATTGAGTCGGCTTCGGCTGGGCCGTACTCGTAGCTACTGGGGTCGGGGTCGGCTGAGGTGTACTCGTAGCTACCAGAGCCGGGGTCGGCTTCGGGTCGTCTGAGCATGACGTTAGCAAGACTGCGACCGCCAGCGCCAGGCCGACCAACGCCACCCACCGCCTCCTCCGGGCTATCTCGACCATGCGCTCTCGCCTCAGACACGCCGCCTAGCGAGGAACACCGACGAAGACCACCACGCACAGCGCACCAGCCAGGGAGAGTCTCCCCGGCTGCTCGCTCACCGGGCTGAGCTGCTCACTCGGGAGTAATTACCCCTGTGGGCCCGGGTTTGTACTCAATAACCACTCCCACGGCGTCGACGGGGATCCCCAGCTGGGGCAGGAGCACCGGCAGAGCCTTCACCGTACGCTCCAGATCATACGTCATCACGTGGATCGTCGTACGGTAGTCCTTCGGGTGGATTGAGATCGCCCCGGGGCGTCGCACCGCCTCCGGCAGCTCCGGCAGAGGGTAGACCGCCTCTCCACCGTGTCCGTACGACTCCCGATTCTCTCCCACCCTCGACCACCGGATACCGATCGTGTTGCCCGGGGCGTAGGCGAAACGGTCGAGGATCACAGACCAACGCCACAACTCCTCGTAGTCGTACTTCACAGGGATGATCACGATGGCGTCGTCGGCATACTTCTGATATTGCCGGTGAAGCTCCTCCCTAGCAGCCGCGATCTTCGCCTCCTGACCGGAAGGCGCCTTCACCTGGACGTAGGACCTCTTAAGACCCGCGTCATTCCAACCCGCTATGCCGAGGTCCTGGTGCAACTTCCACATACCGCAGTTATCGTCGTCGGTCCTGAGCTCCCAGTTGCACTTGAGCTCTGGGAATCTTGTCGTATCGACGTCCGACACGTCGAAGCCGCCGGGCACCGTCGTCCCGCCTTCATCCACGTACGGGACGATGATCCGCGACGGCCAAAGCTCACGGTACGACGCCCAGCCGCGATGCGAGCGCCTGGCCCTGGCACCCCCAGGACGCAGCTCGATATTGTCATATACCTCCGACAACGGCAGAAGGCCACCTCTCAGTATTCCGACATCACAGCCATCAATGCCGTACTTGCACGCGCGGCCGCCACCCCTCTCGACCTCCTGTCTCGCCTTCCCCTTGATGTAGTCGTACACCTCGTCCGACGCTCGCTCGGCCTGCGCCAGGTAGAGATAGAGGGAGGTGCCCGCCCGGTAGACGGCCTCGACCTCGATGATCCTCTCATTGTGCGCGCCCTGGAGCACCGTGCAGTGGATCGGGTCCTGGGACAGCGCCCCGCCGAAGCAGTCGCGGACCGTCTGAGGTATGGGCCTGGCCGTCGGTGTAGGATACGGTGTACTCGTCGGTCGTGGCGCCGGCACCGTCGGGAGCACCGGTGGCCCTATGGGAGATTGAGTCGGCTTCGGCTGGGCCGTACTCGTAGATACCGGTGCAGGCGTCTCCCTCTGGTCGGTGCCGGCGGCCGGAGCCGCGGAACAGGCGGTCAGCCATACGGCGGCCACCGCACCCGCGAGCAGCACCGTGACTACCGATACCCTCCGCTCGTACGTGCGCTCTCCCATTCTTATGCCTCCCCACGGTCCGGCGACTTCCGCCAGACATCCTACATAACTACTAACGCTCATCTCCGCCGACCGGTTTCCTTCACTGCACCGCCCCTCGTGATCTCCACGGGGTCCGACTGCGCGCCCGCTCCCCCAGCACCGATCGCCTTCACACGGTACACTTAGGTGGTGCCCGCCTCAACGCTCCCGGTGTCCTCGACGTGGACCGACATCTCGGCCTCTCCAAGCACCTTCCTCAGTATTCTATAGCCCGTGACGGTGAGGGTGTCCGGCGCCTCCCACGTCAGCGTCACGGAGGTGGCCGTCAGGCCCTGGGGTGCAGGCGGGGGACCCCCGGTGTGCGGCGTGCTGGTCGCGCTCTCGTCATATGTCGTCCACCAAGGAGCTGGGTCCCGTTCCTATTCCTCTTCATTCTCCTCCCCCTCCTTCTCGGAGATGCCTACACTGCAGGAGGAAGGCAGTGCGACTGGCTCCGACCAGAAGCCCCACAAGCTGCTGTAGCTACTCTCGTTACCCTTCGCCCGAACCCGAAAGTCGTAGCTTTCGCACGACAGGGTCGTCTTGGTGTCCGTCGTGGTCACGTCCGGCAGCTCCGTCCAGCCGGTGTGGGTCTGCATGTGGGCCACCCTGTAGAGGGCTGCGTTGGCGACGGCGTCCCAGACGATCGTGGTGATGCCGTTGCTCGCCCTAGTCACGCTGAGGTTCTCCGGCGCTGGAGGCACCGTCAGCGACGTGCCTCCGTCGGAGCCGTAGCCGCCGCAGTAGGAGTCCGTCGGCGTCGCCGCGTCCGAAGAGTCGACGTACGGGCACAGCCTCACCCTCACCGTGAAGGTGCCATTGCGCTGGTCCACAGGGATTCGAGATACGGTGAAGCTGATTCGGACGAGGGAGGAGGAGTCGTCGGTACCCCTCGAGACCTCGATGCTGTAGACGTCGCCGTCGGTGTCCTCCACCTGCCCGCCGTTCCGGTACAGCACGGCCTCGTAGGTCAACCCCCTACCCTGGCTCAGGTCCCTCTTGTCGAACGTGGCCACGATGGCCGAGCCGTCGGCGGCAAGCTCCAACTCCTCCCTGGCTCCATCCAACACCGGCAGGGGCCTGAGCCACTCCGGGAGCCAGTCCTTGTCCTGCAGCAGCGACTCGGCGTAGACCCTCTCTATAGGGATGAACCACCCGTCGTTGTGTGCAAAGCCCCCCCACAGCACGCCCACCAGCAGCACCTCGACAGCGTCCGCCGTGTCGGGGTTGTCTCTCAGCACGAACACGGGAGAGCCGCTGTCGCCTCCGGCGCTCGCGAACCATGCCCACACGAGACACTCGATGTGGTAGTCGACAATCGTCTTGGCTGCGTCGACATACACCTTGTGGTCATCGATGCCAACCTCGTTCCCCGGACAGCTGGAGTCGTTTCCGCCTCTGTTTTTGAAGTCCTCGATCCTACCCTTCGTCCAGCCGGTGGTCCTGCCCACCTTGTGCACCGTGTCGTCCTCGTCGGGGGGCCTGGCGCCGACGATCTCGAACGTGACGTCGGCGTCCTTGGCGAAGTAGTCGATCTTGGGCCTGTTGACATTACCCTCGTTCTCTTCTGCGGGCCTGAAGATGGCGGTGGCGGTCGTGGGGTTCTCTCCCCAGGCGTATGCATGGTCTCCGCGGCGGCAGTCGTGGACAGTCTCCATGCCGTCGGAGTCGAGTATCCGGCACGTCGTGCTTGAAGGCACCATCTGCGCCGTCCCCAGCGGCACGTTGGCCGGCCCGCCAACCAGGGGATAGGAGCCCTGCTCCCACGTCTGACCCCGCTCCGTGCAGTGTCCGGTCGTCGACACCGCCGTCTCCACCGTACCCGTCCCGTCTCTCGCCCTCACCTCCAGAGGGAAGCTCAGCGTGCAACCTGAGGGGAGTATCTGCAGTCCGGCCGTAGTGGTGGTCTGGGGGTGCCACAGCGTGTCGTTTACGGCGAAGGGCCAGCGGTATTCGTCATCGGGATGGGGGAGCCTCACCTCGTGGAGCGTCTCGCCGTCTACGACGACCCTGATCCTGAACGAGAACTCGTCCGCCGTCGTCTGGGACGTCCCGGCGCTCAGGGCGGCACCCTGGCAGACACTCCGGACGAAGACTATCTCTCTGTCTCCCGCTCCGATCAGGCTCCCGCCGGCAGAGCCCCGCAGCGAGTCGAACGAGTGGGTCCGTGTTGCGTGGTAATTCGACCGCTCTGGATCGCAGCTCACTTTTATCTCGCTCTCGTCATCGTCGGAGTCCTGTGAGGTGCTGTTGAATATCGTCATCGACAGATTCACAGTCCCGGTCGTGTTTGTCGAACCCCACACCGGCACCTCGGCCGTTGGGCGCTCGATGAACACGAGGTCGGGCTTCGACACGGTCACGTCGAGGGTGGTGGTGGTCGAGTCACGAGGGAAGGTCACCACCACGGTGCGCTCGCTCGGCACGCTGCCATACTCGACCCAGACGAACTGGCCGCCTCCGATATGGGCAAAGCCCGGGGGCTCAGTGGCGCCGGGTTCGACACTCACCGCTCCCACCGCGGTCCCGCGGGCCGTGATCCTGACCGCGTAGGCGCGGCCCGCGTCCAGACCGGTCAGGTCGAAGCGCAGCGTGCTCGTGGCCACGCTCGCCACCTCGACGGTCGACGTCTGGGATCCGTTGTCGCCTATCGCCGGCACCCCGATCGGACTGGCGATCCTACTCGTGACCTTCTTCCTGCTCGGCTGCTTGTCGATGACCACGTCCGCGGTGCTGCTGACCAAGGAGAGTTCCACCACGACCGTCTCGTGCGCCTCGTCCGTGCCATCGGCTATCGTGGCCAGCTGGATGGTCTCGGTGTCGCTGTTGGCGGGGATGGTCACATCGCAGTACGTCGTGTGCACCGTGTGCGTGCAGCTGTGACTCGAGGTGTAGTCGTCTCCGAAGACCGCAGTGCCGCCGTAGAGGTTGTACCCCACGGTGAGCTCGCTGGCCGTCGTCGACTCGACGGAGACGGTGAAGCTCATGGCCTCACCCTCCGTGACAGCGCCGGCGGGGCCGGTGATCGATACCTCGTTGACGTCCTCCACCGTGATGTTGGCGGTGGACGTGCCAAAGAGATCCCCGTCGCTCGCACGCACCGTCAGTATATAGAACCACTTCCTCTCGTAGTCGAGCGTGGGCGCGGCCACCATGATGCCATTGCCGTCCCCTATGGAGAACATCTCGTCGTCCCCGGCGATGATCTCGTAGGTCACACTGTCGCCGTCGGGGTCGCTCGCAGAGACCCTGCCGAAGCTAAGCGTCTCGCCTTCCCTGACCGTGAAGGAGTAGGGCGATTGGTCGAAGGTGGGCCGTTCGTTGACGTTATCCACAGTGATGTTGACTGTGGCGGTGTCCGTGTCGTTCCCGTCGCTCGCTGTCACCTCCAGACTGTAGTCGGTGGTCGATTCATAGTTGAGCGTGTCTGCAACGGTGATCGTGTCGCCGGACGATCCTAAGGAGAACTTGCCCTCACTGTTCCCCGCCGTGATCGAGTACGACACCGTGTCGCCGGTGTCCGGGTCGGTCGCAGACACCGTGACGACCTCATAGCCGATCGACTTGTCCTCAGGAACTTCTCGCGTATACGTTGCCTGATTGAACTCGGGCGGACTGTTGAGACGCGCTGATATGACCGGTGATGGGCCACTCCAGTCCGTCGAGTAGCATGATGTTCCGTTTCCCTTGGCGCTCACCCTGAAGTAGTAGGCCGTGCTGGGGGTCAGACCGGTCACCATTACGCTCGTGCTGCTCGTCTCGAAGCTGTCCCAGAGACCGCTCGTGCTGGTACCGTACTCCAGCTTGTACGCGTCGGCATTTGTCACAGCGTCCCAGCTCAGACTGACGCTCGACGTAGAAGTCGCCGTCACGCCGAGCCCAGTGGGCGTCGATACTGTCCCCTGCGAGGTAGTCCCCGACACGTCGTTCGATGTCGCGGAGCCGAAGGTCGTCGAGTAGGGCGACCCGTCTCCCTTCGTCCTCGCCCTGAAGTAGTAGGTCGTGTTGCACGTCAGTCCACTCGCCGTCTTGCTCGTACCGCTGATGTTGGAGTCTACAGTCGTCCAGCCACTGGAACCGTTCGGACTGCGCTCCAGCTTGTACCGGTGCCCACCCGTCACAGCGGTCCAGCTCAGACTCACGCTCGTCTGTGTCGATCCCGTCGCGCTCAGCCCAGTGGGAGGCGGCGCGTTCGGACACGTCGAGGTAGTTCCCGCCACGTCGTTCGATGTCGCGGAGCCGAAGGTCGTCGAGTAGGGCGACCCGTCTCCCTTCGTCCTCGCCCTGAAGTAGTAGGTCGTGTTGCACGTCAGTCCACTCGCCGTCTTGCTCGTACCGCTGATGTTGGAGTCTACAGTCGTCCAGCCACTGGAACCGTTCGGACTGCGCTGCAGCCAGTACCGGTGCCCACCCGTCGGAGCGGTCCAGCTCAGACTCACGCTCGACGTGGTAGGCGATCCCGTCACGTTCAGCCCAGTGGGAGGCGGCGCGTTCGGACACGTCGAGGTAGTCCTCGACACGTTCGATGTCGGGGGACTCCAGATCGTCGAGTAGGTCGTTCCGTCTCCCTTCGCTCTCACCCTGAAGTAGTAGGTCGTGTTGCACGTCAGTCCACTCGCCGTCTTGCTCGTACCGCTGAAGTTCAAGCCTGCATTCGTCCAGCCACTGGTGCCGTTCGGACTGCGCTGCAGCCAGTAGCGGTGCCCACCCGTCGGAGCGGTCCAGCTCAGACTCACGCTCGTCTGTGTCGATCCCGTCACGTTCAGCCCAGTGGGCGTTTCCACATTGGGCAGCGAGGTCCTTCCTGAGACGCTCGACGATGCGGCACTCCAGCTCGTCGAGTAGCATGTTCCGTCGCCCTTGGCTCTCACCCTGAAGTAGTAGGTCGTGCCGGAGTCCAGTCCGGTCACCGTCTTGCTCGTACCGCTGATGTTGGAGTCTACAGTCGTCCAGCCACTGGAACCGTTCGGACTGCGCTCCAGCTTGTACCGGTGCCCACCCGTCACAGCGGTCCAGCTCAGACTCACGCTCGCCGTGGTAGGCGACCCCGCACTGAGCCCAGTGGGCGTCGATACATTTTCAAGCGCTGGAAACTCCACAGGACCTGCCGAGGTCCAATAGACCCCTGATTCACCGCCGGGGGGCCTCCACTCCGCGCTCCCTTTGTACCAGTACCCCCTCGATTGATTGCTGAACGTCGCCACATTGTCGTTCTGCCCGGTGCTGGCCACTTGGGTGTAGCTCCCAGTCTCGGTCATAGAACGCTTCAGCTTGAAGGAGTGGAAGTCGATATCAGAGTAGTCGGCGTGGGTCGAGGAGTAGGTGAGCGTGAAGGTGCCGCTGCAGTTGTAGCTCATGCTCAGTGTCTCCACTGAGCGGGATCCTATGGAGAAGCGGGGCCCTATGCCGAGTAGGCTGAGGGAGCCCGCTATCACGAGTATCGTTAGCCCGACCGTGGCTCGCGTCCTCACTATCACCACCCCATCGCAACAGGACGCAGAGATCGCTCCCTGGGCATCACCTCAAACCTCGTCTTCTCTCAGTGGGAGAAGGTAGCCGCGCCGACTCTCTCAGACCCGGTCCTAGATATCGTCGTTCCCATACGGTACATCCAATCCACCTCTCTTGGTTTGTTTCCGAAATACGCCTACGCCTATCAATTAAGTTACGTGTTGGCACTCCTTACCGGTTTCGTATGCCTCGGATACATAGGTATAGACGTTGGAGGGAATGAATTTGTTCCACCACGGGGAAGCGCGAAATCCAGAGCCGGGCCGTGTGGCTGATCGCCGCCGATCTGAAGTCGGAGCCTGCGGTGATCGACGACTGCTTCGGCGGGGCGCTGTCCCAGGACCCGATCCACTGCACGGTGCTTCATCTGGCCCACAACGAGGGGATCATAGAGGTCGACGCCGTCTTACAGGGCGGGTACCTCACTCACTTCGCTTCCTTCAGCAGGCGGCGGAAGCTCCGGTCGCTGATCCCAATCTCGGCGGCGGCCTTACGTGCGCTGATCTCTCCAGCAGAAACTAGCGGCAAAATAGCGGTAAAACGCTCTGCAACACCGCCCTCCTCCACCAGCAAGGGTCTGCCGATCCGGGCCGCCTGTTGACGCGCCCGGTCCATGCCTGCTCTCACCCTCTCGCCGATCATCTCCAACTCGAACTCAGCGACTGAGGCGAGCAGGTTCATCAGGAGACGGCCGACCGCCGTCGACGTGTCGAAGGACTCCCGGACACTCAGGAAGGAGACCCCCACCTTATCCCAGGCGTCGAGAGTGTCGTGCATGTCCTTGACCGACCTGAACGCCCGGTCGAGCTTGAACACCACCACCGCATTGAACTGGCGCCGGAAGCTCAGGTCCAGGAGCTTGCGCCACGAGGTCCGCCGGCGCAGGTCCCTGGCCGGCGCTTCGTCCACGAACTCTTCAACGATGTCCCAGTCCTGAGACTCGCAGTAGTCCCGGAGAGCCAGCAACTGAGTCTCAGGGTCCTGGTCTCGGTCTGACGTGCTGACCCGGGCGTATAGGGCTACCTTCACGAGCTACTCCTGCGTCTCCTCGCCGTGCTCGGCCTCCCACTCCTCCTCGAGCTTCTGGATGTTGGCGCAAAACTCTTCTTCGTCGGAGGCTGACGGCGGGTAACCGGCCTCCGCCCACCACACGATTGCTACACCATCCGGGCAGTCGAACCACACTTCCAGGTAATCGGACTGGGAGGTTGTGACAGCAAACCGCCACACCCCGGCCAGCAGGACCAGGAGCAGCAGGAGCACGGTTATGAGGAAGGCTACCTTGGCTATCGACGTCTCCCCGCTACATCCGCGACTCGGGCGGCACGTAGCGCCACCCCAGCAGCTCGAACACCTTGGCCTCGGACGGGCACGTCACCTCGGTGCCATCCTGGTCCGTTACGCCACCGTAGGCGTGACCCCTCATGCCCATCTCTTTGAAGCGGGCCATCATGCGGATGTTCATCTCCTTCGGCCCCGTGCGGACCACGAGCGCCATGCCCCAATTCGTGACCGGGACACTGAAGATGTCGACGGGGATCCCGCTGGGGACGTGCGTGAGCAGCTTGTTCTTCTCGCCGTAGCTGTAGCGCCCAGCCCTGTTCGGTCGCTTCTTCAGAACTGAGCCGTCGGCAACCAGCTCGTCGAGCTTCAGGTCGAGCTCGTAGCCGTTCGTGGCAAGGCCGCCGAAAAGGTCCTGCGTGCTCCACGCCTTCGAGACGCAGAGCAGCTCGATGTCCTTGACCTGGGGACGCTTTCGCCGGATCGAGCCGGCGATCTGGATGCGCTCGCAGCGAGGAGCTAGCAGGCGCACCAAGTCGTCCGCTACCTGTTCAGCGTCGCGCAAAATGGCCATCGCCCACTCCAGACACCCAAGCCATGCTGACTTTCCTTCATGAAGCTCACTGCAACGCCTCCGCGGGCACGTTCAAGAGCGGGGCGTCGTTCGTGATGCGTCGGCGCGCCAGCTCGACGTAGTCGGGATTGAGCTCGATCCCGACGAATGACCTGCCGTGATGCTGGCCGCGTCTGGTGCCCTCATAGCGCCGTATGACCTGGCGATAGAATGCAGGGGCAAGGTTCGCCCGGTTCTCATAACTGGTGCCTCTGGTGACTACCTCCTCCGACTCCGCCACCAACCGCGCCAACAGCCCAACAGGGTCGTACCGCTCCCAGGCGGCGGCCCTGGCAGCCCCGGGGGCGGCCCTGGCGGCGTCCCTGGCGTCCCAGGCGGCGTCCCCGGCGGCGGTCCCGGCGGCGGCCCTGGTGGCGTCAATGGCAGCCTCGGCGGTGGCCTTAGCAGCCTCAGGAGACTTCTCCACGCACATCGTCCGCCACTCGGCGCCGAAGCCGCCCTGATCCGCTACGCTCTGTAAATCGGGGAGCACCGTCCCCCACATCCAATCCATGACCAGAGCTAGCCGCTCCTCCTCCCTCTCACGGCCCGTGCCAGCGGCCATCGGCAGCAAACGCTTCCACCCCGGCGAGTTGCGCATCTCCGAGGGCATCGCGTCTTGGACGACAATCATCCATTGACCGATAACCTTGGACATACACTTCGGGATGGCGTCCGTTACCTTCTCAGTGAGTGCGAGGTTGATCGCCGCGACCGAGCAGGCCAACTCCTCCGTCCCGATGCCGGCGACCAACTCGTGTGACGCGAGATAGTCCCGTAACCGTGCGTCCGCCTCTTGCGTCCATACAGTCGTCATAACCCGTCCTCCCTCTCCGCTTGTGTCAACCGTTGTGGCCACTTACTTTTTCTCCTCCTCCTCCTTTGCTCTTTGGCTTGCCAGTCGAAATCGATGCCCGTTAGCTTCTCGGCCTCGCTAGCCCTTTGGTCTCCTTGGCCTCCTGAGCCGCTGGACTGACGTGCTGGCGCGAGAAGAGCCACGCCTCTACCTCCTCCACTCGCCAGCCCACGGCACGGCGGCCGAGCCGGACGGGGCGCGGAAACTCGCCCTGCGAGATGAGCTTGTAGAGTGTGGTTTTACCCAAGCCCACGTAATGCAGCACCTCGGCGCGTCGGAGTATGCGGGTTGTGGTCGTCACTCCGCCTCCTCGGCCAGCGCACGCTCCCGCGCCTCCTGAGCCGCGCGCTCCGCTCGTAGCTTCTCGATTGCTTCCGCCGCTACGCGCTGCTCCTCTTCTATCTGATCCAGCGCCGCGTCTATGCGGGCCTCCATGCCGGCGGGCAAGGGGGGCAGATCGCGCAGCCATTGGCTTAGGGCCCCCTGACTAACCCCCAGGGCCTTAGCTAGCGCCCATTGGAAAATGTCTAAGGCAGCTAACCTCTGTCGAATGGCGATGGTGTTAGACGATGCCAAGTGCCAACCTCTTCCCGTAAGTGAATTATATTCACCCTCAATTATAGTGAAGGGTATTCACCTGTCAAGAGATGAATTGCGCTACTTTAGTAGGGACATGTTACTCGGCGAGAGATTGGCGAAGTCGCGAAAGCGTGCAGGACTTTCACAGATAGACGTGGCTACAGCGTTGAATCGAGACCGGACGTTGATTTCACACGTGGAAGCTGGACGGGTCGGCTTACGCTCAGTTGCATTGGCGACGGTCGCCAGGGAACTTGACGTATCCGCTGACTACCTGCTTGGCCTCACCGACGACCCCACGCCGGTGGCAGACCGCAATGGCGCGGGCGGACGTGCCATTGCCGAAATCAGAGGGGTCTACGACGCGAACGACAGCGCACCCAACAGGAGTCCCGTGGAGGTATTGGAGCTTGCTCCAGCGGCAGGTGTTGGCGCGGAGGCCTATGACGAGACACCGATTGGCTTTCTGTGGTTCCGCAACGACTGGCTGCAAGATCATTCCATCGATCCGGAGCAGGCCAACATCACCAGCGTCAGAGGGTCGTCGATGGAGCCGACTCTGCCGGACGGCTGCTCGATCCTGGTGGACCACATACGAACGGAGCCGCATGAGGGCCGCATCTATGTCATGCGGACCGAAGAAGGCCTGGTGGTAAAGCGAGTTGGCAAGGACGAAGAAGGGCGCTGGCAGAGCGTGAGTGATCACCCCGACTGGGAGACTGTGCCCATGCTGTACGGCACGGAGATTATCGGTGAGGTGCGGTGGTCGGCGGTGACGTATTAACTTTAGGTTCGTTGCTTGGTATGTATTTTGGTACGTCCACACGGTATATCTCCTGATATTAGCCGCGAAAGCGGCTGGCCTTCGACTCCCACCCCCTCCGCCAATACCAAGACAAATGGCCCAATGTTCTTCGTCGGCGTCGAGCGACGCCAGAATCGCACACCGACACGCTGAATAATGCTGACCTCGGATAGGCAGAGAGCTAACACGTGAAGGTCCACGAATACCAGGCTAAGAAGATCCTCTCGAATGCCGGGATAGCCGTCCCCGAAGGCGACTATGCTGCGACTCCGTCAGCAGCACGTGACATCGCCGAACGCCTGGGCAAGCGATCGGTCGTCAAGGCTCAGGTGCACGCGGGAGGCCGAGGGAAGGCCGGTGGCGTAAAGATCGTCGATAGCCCAGAAGGGGCGGAGCGCGCCGCGGCCTCGCTTATAGGCACGAACCTCGTGACCTTCCAGACTAGTCCACAAGGAGTGCCGGTCCGAGGAGTCCTCGTCGAAGAGGCTTTGGACGTCGCTAATGAGCTCTACCTCGGGTTCGTCGTCGACGGTGCCGCCGAGGGCGTCGTCGCTATGGCGAGCGAATCAGGAGGCATGGACATCGAAGAGGTGGCCGAGCAGACCCCCGACAAGCTCCTGAAGGTCGCTATCGACCCCGTACTTGGCCTGCAGCCCTACCAGGGACGCAGGATCGCCTACAGCCTGAACGTCGAGCCGAAACTCGTACGGACAGTAACAGAGATGGCCGCCGCCCTCTATCGGGTGTTCGAGGAGAGCGACTGCTCACTCATCGAGATCAACCCGCTGGTCGTAACGACCGACGGCCGTCTGCTCGCAGCCGACGCCAAACTTGGCTTCGACGATGATGCCCTCTTCCGTCACGACGACTTGCGCGCCTTACACGACCCTGCACAGGAAGATCCCCTTGAGGCTGAGGCTGGCGAGTACGGAATCAGCTACGTAAAGCTCGACGGCAACGTGGGATGCATCGTCAATGGCGCGGGGCTTGCCATGGCCACCATGGACGTAACTCACGCCGCTGGTGCCGCTCCGGCCAACTTCCTCGACGTCGGAGGAGGGGCGGACGAAGAGAAGGTGGCCCAGGCCTTGAGAATCGTGCTTTCTGACCCTAACGTGGACACCGTGCTGATCAACATCTTCGGAGGCATTCTAAGGTGCGACATAGTGGCGAGAGGCGTCCTGATGGCGTCTGAGTCGCAACCAGGACGAATGCGACCCATGGTTGTCCGGATGCGGGGGACGAACGCCGACGAAGGGCGAAAGCTGCTTTCAGAATCGAGTCTCGACGTAACCCTGGTCAACGACCTCAACGAGGCCGCCGCGGCCATTAAGTCGTGATAGATCTCTACAAGGCGTCGTGCAGCCACCTTCTGTTCGCTGGAACCGTTACGCTCCACGAACGAATGCGGCGACAGATTGAATCAGAATTCGGGGTAGACCTAAACCAAAGACGAAGCTGGAGTTACAAAGAAAGAGTACCCTTCGAGCGATGGAACCAGTTTCTGCAGCCGTCCGTGGCAAGGAAAGAACGTAAGCCTGACTACGAAATCCAGTTCCACTATGACGTACTGGTCTCCCAAAGGAAACCAAGGCCAGGGAATCGCGAGTTCAAGCTTGGCTCTCGGCTCCTGACTGTATTGTCAGCCTTACCACACGAAGTACCGTTCGAATGCGCAGCTTCGTTTGAGTTCCCGCATTCAGACGCAAACAAACTGTTTCCTCTGGATATTCAGGCCTCGTCGAACAGTCCAAGTGCCTACGATCAAGTTAGAGGAATCACGTTGGTGAAACTAGACGACGATGATGACATGCCTATACCGTTTACCTGGAAAGCATGGACTTGAAAGTCCTTTCGCTTGAGGTGTTGTTCCCTTTCGGATCCCGAATCTCAGCCCGCTTACCTGAAGCGATACTGGCACGGGCAACGTCTATCAGGTCCGCGTTCATAGAGCGACGGAGTTAACGGATGGTTATCGCTGGTCCAACGCATTTGACAAATGAACATCGTAAGTTCAGCCGGGACATACGAGAACGGTCCGGCCGTAAACCTTCGATCGCACCCAGTGCGGATCGTGCTGGCCAGGTCCCGGAGTTCTCCCGACAGCAAGCCTTCGCAGTAAATCAAGCGGTATTAGAGTCCCTCTTGATGGTCGTCAGTCGTGCGGCTGCTCGTTTGTCGCAAAACATGAGAGAAGGCGAAAGGCCGCTGATGATAGATGTCGAAGCCGCTATGAAGATCCTTGAAAGCCCACCGACGCAGCCTGCGAATAGAAGCCCCGAGGATGTTGAGGCAGCGTTTCGCATAACGGAAGAGATCGATTCGGTGGAGTTAAGCGAATCAGAGCCAACCGATGCTTCCGAGAACCTCGACAAGTACGTCTATGGATGACGCCTCAACGGCCGTAACATGAACGAGACGTTCGTCGATGCAAGCTTCTGGATAGCTGTCACATTTCCCAGAGACCAACATCACATCGACGGGATGCTTTTCTGGGCCACCGCGTTACAACGGGACAGACCTACCGTGACAACCAACTGGACTCTCTACGAAGCCGTGACCTTCCTCAATGGAAAAGACAGGCACGACTTGGCGCTGCAAGCGCTAGAGATGGTCGAACGCACGACGACCATAGTTGACGCCGCCGAGTTCGAGGGCGAAGCTGTCAGGGTTTTCCCCAGTCACCACGACAAGCGTTGGAGCGTAGTGGACTGCGCGAGCTTCGTCTGTATCAGAGAGCGAGGAACCAGATTGGCACTCGCCTTCGACAACGACTTCGCCCAGGCGCAAACTGAGTTCGACTTCGAGCTGGTTGGTGTCGGTGCCGCCGAATGAGCATTCTCGTCGACGAGAACACCCGCCTCCTGGTCCAAGGGATAACCGGACAAGAGGGAGGCTTTCATGCCAAACGGTGTATGGAGTACGGGACCAATCTCGTCGCCGGGGTAACGCCTGGGCGCGGTGACCAGATGTTCGAGGACACGGTGCCGGTCTACAACACCGTCGCTCAAGCGGTGGCGGAGACAGGCGCCAACGTCTCCTTCGTGTCCGTTCCGGCGCCTTTCGCCGCTGACGCAATCGTCGAGGCGATAGACTCAGGGATCTCAACCGTTACATGTATTAGCGAAGGGATCCCGGTCATGGACACAATACGCGTCGTCCGCTATATTCGTGGCAAGGACGTGACCTTCATCGGTCCGAACTGCCCTGGAATGATATCCCCGGGCGCCAAATGCAAAGTAGGTATCATGCCGGGGCCGATACACACACCAGGTCGTATAGGTATCGTTTCTAGAAGCGGGACGCTCACTTACGAGGCTGCGGGACAGCTCTCAGGGCTGGGAATCGGGCAGTCGACCTCCGTCGGCATTGGTGGCGACCCGGTCAGCGGCACCTCCTTCGTGGACATACTTGGGATGTTCAACGACGACTCCGAGACGGACGCAGTCGTGTTGATCGGTGAGATTGGCGGGACTCGGGAACAGGAAGCAGCCGAGTTCATCGCAAGCGACTTCGCCAAGCCGGTGGCGGCCCTGATCGTTGGGCGCAGCGCGCCGCCCGGCCGGCGAATGGGGCACGCCGGCGCGATCGTCACCGGAAAGGCCGCGCGAGCCGACGAAAAGGTCAAAGCTTTGGAGGCTGCCGGCGTCCGAACTATCCCATCCCCAGCCGACATCGGCGTTACCGTCCGGGACCTGTTGGGCTAGCCACAACTGGCATAAAGGACTGAATCTGATGAGCGAATCGTCGGGGCTCGTTTCTTATCTCAACGGCAGGCTCGTACCCCACAGCCGAGCTGCTGGCCAGATAGGGATCGGTCGGCCCGAACAAGGCGGTGGTGTTGCCACCTCCGAACGAACGTTCAAGGGCAGCATATATAGGCTGCGCGAGCACCTGGAGACGCTCTACAAGCGTCTCGATTCGGCGAGCCTCGACCCTGGCCTGACGATCGACGATATGGAATCCGCTACCGTCGAAGTCTTGGACGCCAACAAGCCGAACCTAGGGGAAAACGAAGACGTCATCGTTCAACAGGTTGTTCGTGTCGAACAGACGTCCGAGTCTGAGGCTCCTTCGGATGTGAGCGTCGCCATTTCAGTCAACGTTATCCAATTCACGGCGTTTGCGGAGGGCTATCTAGACGGGGTCACCGTTCTCACCCCATCGACGTACGCCGTTCCGGCCCAGCGTACCGGCGGTGCCAGACGCCCTCCGGAGCCATTTGCTTTACTAGAGGACGCGAAGGGAAACGTCACGGAATGCCGCGGAGCCACGTTCCTGTTCGTGTCGAATGGCCGCATCATGCTTCCGAATCAGCAGAACTCCGTTGACGGTTCCACTCTCCAAACGGTGGTTGAGCTTGCCGAGTCGCTAGAAGTACCTATTGATGAGGGCGACTACAGTCCGTACGATGTTTATATGGCGGACGAGGCCTTTCTCTCGGGTCCGGGATTCTGCATCCTTCCGGTCGCGTCCCTGAACGGACTCAAGCTTGGCGAGGAAGTCCCCGGCGCGGTGACCGACAAACTGGTCAAGGCATGGTCCAAGTCCGTGGAGTTCGATTTTGTCCAACAGGCTCTCGATCAACTCGGGAAGCTGGACACGACGACGATCACATTGGAATAGGGGCGCCGTCTCTTCGACGCCGCGTGAATGACGATGGTGCCAGCGGACTTCCGGATTGATGGTCGGCCCGTTATTGTAACGGGCGCCGCACGAGGTATCGGCAAAGGCATAGTGCGTGTGTTCGCCGAAGCCGGAGCGCGGGTCCTCGTGACCGCTTTGACCGACAAGTACCTCAAGCTGATGAGTGAGGAGTTCGACGCACTCGGCTACGACGTGGTGACGCTGGTGGCCGATGCCACCGACGCCGACGACTGGCAAAGGACGGTCGATATGGCGCTCGACCGCTGGGGACACGTGGACGCCCTCGTAAACAACCTCGGTGACGCGATCACGAGAGACCTAGTTCCCCCGCCGGGCTCCAGCGAGAAGGAGTTGAGCGACGAGGAGTGGAACAGGGTGGTCGACATTAACCTTACCCACGCCTTCCTCGGCTGCCGAGCGTTGGGTCCTCATTTCATTGGGAGGCGCAAAGGCAAGGTCGTAAACATCAGTAGCACGTCGGCTCGGCGAGGGACCCCGGGTGCGCTGGCCTACTCGGTCGCAAAGGCGGGACTGGTCAGCCTTACTCAGACCCTTGCCTTAGAGTGGGCCCCTTACCGGATAAACGTCAACTCGATAGCGCCGGGCTCCTTTCCCGACCCGGAGTTTGGCGACCCGAGGAGCCTGGAGGCCCGTCGTAAAGACGCCGCAACGTCCGTGCCCCTTGGGAGAGTCGGTGACCCTCGTGAAGTGGGCCTGTTGGCTCATTATCTGATCGCTGACGCGTCCAACTACATGACCGGTGAGACAATATACCTGGATGGAGGTGCAAGTTCCGCTTGAACTCCAGACGCCGCTCGGTACGATAATCTAAGTCTTATCCCTAATCCACCGAAGGACGGCGTGTAGGAGGCCTGCTGAAGAAACAAAAGGGTGCGCCTCTGAATCTGGGATAATGGTTTTGAAACAGAAAACCGGTCCCAGAAAAGGAGCACCCGATAGATGCTACCACGTAACCACCCCGACCGCATCCAAATCGCCTTCGACGACCACCGCCTGGTGGCCAATGCCGGGCTGATCCTTCCCGCCACCCTCGCCCTGCGCCTTGGCCTGCCCCAACTCCTCCGGAAGCACCTCGACCTCGGCGGCGCGCCGGGCCGGGCGAACACCGGCGACAAGATGATGACCCTGGTGGCCTCCGCCCTAGCCGGCGGAGATTGCATCGACGACGCCGATGTGCTGCGCGCCGGCGGGACCGCCCGCGTGCTCGGTTTCACGGCTAAGGCTCCCTCCACCCTGGGCACCTTCCTGCGCAGCTTCAGGTGGGGCCATGTCCGCCAACTGGACCGGGTGAGCCGCGAGTTGCTGGCCCGGGTCTGGAAGGCCGGTGCCGGACCCGGCGACGCACCATTCACCATCGACCTTGATTCGACGATCTGCGAGACCTACGGACTGGCCAAGGAGGGCGCCCGCCACCACGGCTACACCGGTGCGCGGGGCTATCACCCGCTGCTGGCCGTCGCCGCCGGCACCGGCGACGTGCTGATGGCCCGCCTGCGCGAGGGCCGGGCTAACACCGCCCGCGGCGCTGCCCACTTCCTGCGTGAAACGGTGGGGCGGGTGCGCTACTGCGGAGCCAGGGGCCAACTCACGGTGCGGGCCGACAGCGGCTTCTATACCCACGCCGTGGTCGCCGTCTGCCGCCGGATGGATGTCCGCTTCTCCATCGCCATCCGCCAGCGCGCCCGCCTGCGGAATCTCATCGAGGCGATACCCGAAGATGCCTGGACGCCGATTCCTTACTGGATGGACGGCGCCGCCGATGTGGCCGAGACCACCTACACCCCGTTCCAGGCCGAGGCGGACGCCGCGCCGGTACGGCTCATCGTCCGGCGGGTGAAGCCGGCGCCCTGTTCTCAACTGGCTCTCTTCGCCACCTACAGCTATCACGGCTTCATCACCGACCGGGACGGGGAGACGCTGGAACTGGAGGCCGATCATCGCCGTCACGCCGAGATCGAGAATGCGATACGCGACCTCAAGTACGGTGTGGGGCTGAACCATCTCCCCTCGGGCCGTTTCGCCGCCAACGGCGCCTGGCTGGCGGTACAGGTGATGGCGCACAACCTGGCCCGCTGGACAGCCCGCATCGGCCTGGGTCAGCAGATCGTGACCACCAAGACCCTCAGACGACGGGTCTTTGCCTTGGCCGGACGGATCACCCGCTCGGCACGCCGATTGACCCTGCAGCTTCCCCGGCGCTGGCCCTGGGAGGAGCAGTTCAGCCGCGCCCTGGCCCGACTGCGAGCCATTCCACTCCCAGCCTGACGGAGCCCGTCCGCCACTGACCCACCAGCCAACCCAACGTCCCCGCAAACTCGCGCCAGCCCAGTCCGCGAGCGCCTCTTGCCGTGTCCTATCCCGCCATCTGGCTCGCCACAGCCACTGTAGGCCGCCATCGGTGCCCCCAAAAGCGCCTGCAGACCGCCCGCCAACCTCCCGTCTACCCAAATTCGAGCCCGGATCATCACGCCTGTAACTCCCTCACCCCCTTCCGCTGTCCTCACGTCGTCCATCCCTGTCCGTCGGTGGATTCGGGCTTAGGCAACGCCTGCTCGTTCGCCGCACCGTGGTAACGGGCTCTACTGAACTGACTCTGTATCAGAGCCGGGCGCCGGTCGGACACTAGCCACGAAATCGCGAGCCGCGTCGACGGCGCGACCCTCTGGGGCCCGGTCGACGGCGTCCATGAGAGCGCTGCCGATAAGGGCTCCCGTGGCAAAGGCTCCTATCGACTCCACGTGCTCGCGGGTCTTCACTCCGAAGCCGACCATGACCGGTAGGGCGGTGTGCCGGCGTATCCGCGAGACCAGCTCTTCAACCCCTCCCCGTAGCTGCTCTCTTGCCCCGGTCACTCCGGTGACGCTTACACAGTAGATGAACCCCCTTGCATGCTCGCAAACGGCCGCGATCCTTTGGTCCGTGCTGGTTGGCGCCAGGAGAGGGATGAGGTGGACGTTTCGCGCGTCGCACAGCTCCCTCAGAGTGGCGTCCTCTTCATGAGGTAGGTCGGGAACGATCAGGCCGTCCACCCCGGCATCGGCGGCGTCCCGAACGAACCTCTCGAGTCCGTACCGCAGGTAAGGGTTGTAGTACCCCATGGAGACCAGCGGAGCTTCGGTTCCCAGGCTCCTCAACGTGTGCGTGACGTCGAGGCACGTTGAGACGGTCACGCCGTGCTCGAGGGCATGGTGGCTGGTCTTCTGAATAGTCGGCCCTTCCGCCAGCGGATCGCTGAACGGCACGCCGAGCTCTAGGAAATCAGCACCTTCGTCTACAACAGCCTTGGCGATCTGGGTGGACGTAGCTACGTCCGGAAAGCCCACCGTAAGAAACAGACTGAGGACCGGACTCCCGATCCTGTCGGCGTCGCTGAACATCGTGTCGATTCGATTTGGCATTTCGGGCCTAAACGGTGAAGGATACCACCAGTAGATTCTGCGCTGAATGGGCCGCGATAGGCGGCCAGATAGACCTGGTCTTGATGTAGAGCCACGACAGGATCAGCCCGCTGACGAAGACAGGTACCATGGCGGTTACCACGAGATGCGATACAGCGAACAGCAATGCCCCGGCTACTATGGCTGAGACGCGGCCCATGGTTTGAAGCAGCGCAGCCAAGACGAAGCCTCGGAAGAAGACCTCCTCCACGAAGGGCGCTACGAAACCGATGGATAGAACGTTGGTCAGTCGGTAGATACCGTCCCCGAACGCGGCCTCTGGTATCTCCGGGGGAAGCAGGTCCTCGGCCCCAAGCTCCATTAACGCAACAGCGTAGAGCCCGCCGAAGGCAAGACTTAAAAAGACCGCCGGAAATGCCAGAAGAATTCCCAGACGCACTTTCGAGCGAGCAAACCCCAACGACGTCCAGGACACGTGGTACTTTCTGATCGCCAGAAGCCATATCACGCCCAGGAAGACTCCCTGGAGCAACAAGGCGATAACGCTGAGGGCTTCGCCGCCAGTAGCCCCATCGCTATCCAATGTCGAGATCAGGCCGACCGCCAGCAACGTAGTGAGCCAGACCAGCGCTACGCCGTACAGGGCGTCTCTGACGGTCCAAGGTACCCGGCCTTGTCCGGAATCTGTCACTTGCAATGCGATAGTCCGACATCTCCCTCGAAGTGGCTACGAAAGTCTATCACGTAGGTCCTTCGCTCAGGGCCGGACTCCCACCAGCAGACCTCGTTCCGCTCACCCTGAGCCCGTCGAAGGGTCCGCCCCGACCATCGCCGCGATCTTTCGACACACCAGCTTGCTAACTATCTAGTCCTGTCATCCATTCTCGTGCGAGTATTGGATAGCCCTCGCTCATCTTGGCGAGGGAGTCGCTTGAAAGAGGCGCGAAGGTGCCGGTCGCGTCGGCCGCCACCTGGCCGTCGGGAAGCTCGACGCGACCTCTGGCCTCGAAGAAGCCTCGCACCGGACCACCCTTCTCACCCACGGCCGTGACCCTCTGCTCGAGCAGGACTGGCCGGCGGAAACGTACGTCAATCCTCGCAGTCATCGTCCATCGGTTGTCGATTAGAAACACGCGGCTCATTACCTCGTCGAGCAAAGCCGTGATGACGCCGCCGTGGACGTGGCCGGGAAACCCCTGGTGCTCCGTGCGGCCGGCGAACGAAGTGGTCACGACGTCGCCCCGGCGTTCGAATGTGAGCTGAAGACCCGCGGAGTTTCTCGGGCCGCAGGCGAAACAGAGGCCGTAGTCGGTCTCGTCGTTAAGTGGGAGCGTTGGCCGGTCCACCATGATCGGGCCTCCGAGCGCGAGGTCTTGAGGACTGGAAGGCGTTCAGTCTAACCGAAGCCTACTCCGCACGCGAAACTGTCCGCGTCGTACCAAACGTGGCAAGAATCCCTTTCCGACCCTTCGACCATTGTCTCCTGGGGGTTGAATAGGCCGAGTCTGTGGCCTATATTCGTCGCATCAGCCACTTGCCGGAGACACCGATGCTTCAAGACAGCGCTCTTCCCGACGTCGTCGTCAGCACCGAATGGGTATCTGATCACCTGGACGATCCTTCGATCACGATCGTCGAGGTCGACACCAACCTGGAGACCGACTACCGGCAGGGCCACGTGCCAGGCGCCGTGGGGTGGGGCTTGCACGTAGACCTCGAGGACCAGACCAGGCGGGACATACCGGCGGTTGCACAGATAGAGGCGCTGATGAGCCGGTCTGGGATAGGCAACGATACGACGGTGGTGCTGTACGGAGACGGCAACAACCGTTCTGCCACTTGGGCTTTCTGGGTCCTCGATTACTACCGGCACAAAGACGCGCGCCTGATGGACGGCGGCCGGAAAAAGTGGATCGACGAGGGACGGCCCTTGTCCACCGAAGAGCCTGATCCGACACCGACGACCTACAAGGCGTCGACGCCTGACCTCTCTTTGCGCGCGATGAAGGAATACGTCGCGGCCAATCTCGACAGTCCCACGATGAAACTCCTCGATACCCGCACCCGCGAGGAGTTCGAAGGCGAGCTGACCTCGGCGCCGGGGACGCCCCAGTCCGATATCTATCGGAAGGGTCGCATTCCAGGAGCCGTTCACATTCCATGGGACGACGGGTCTGCGGACGACGGTACGTTCAAGCCTGTGGACGAGCTACGACGTATGTACGAAGGGGTTGGGCTCGATCCATCGGACGAGGTAGTCCCGTACTGCCGCCTGGGAGTGCGGGCGTCCTACAGCTGGTTCGTGCTGAAGCACCTTCTGGGCTACTCGAGGGTCCGAAACTACGACGGTTCCTGGACAGAGTGGGGGAACTCGGCGGGGACTCCAATCGAGACCGGGGCACCCAAGACTCGGGCTTCCGATGGCGATTAGTCGGGCGCCTATAGGCGATGAGCGCAGTGTGTCCCGTGACGCTCTTGCGGAGCTGGCCCTGCAGGGTATCGAAGCCGTACTCGTATCGAGCGAGTCGGACCTCGATTCCATAAGCGCCGACGACATGCCGAGCCTGGCCCTCGTCGACACCGCGGCGTTGGCCCCGCCGGACGTCAGGCAGTGCGTCCGCCTGTGCTCGGAGCTCCGCCTTCCATCGATCGCCCTCGTAGCCGAGGACGCGGCCGATGACCTGGACCCCTCACTCGAGTTCGACGACTTCGTACTGATGCCGCCGAGGCCTGGGGAGCTGGTAACGCGCGCCCGCTGGGTGCTCAACCGAACGGCCAAGCTGGCGGGGGACGATCTGATCCGCGTCGGCGATCTGGTCATCAACCCGACGAATTACGAGGTTTCCGTAGGCGGCAGGCGGGTCAATCTGAGGTTCAAGGAGTACGAGCTGCTTCTCCTTATGGCTACCAGCCCCGGCCGGGTCTTCACGAGGGAGACGCTGCTAAACCGGATTTGGGGATACGACTACTTCGGTGGCACTCGTACCGTCGACGTTCACGTGAGGCGGCTACGAAGCAAGATTGAGGACGCCGACCGTCGATACGTCGAGACGGTCTGGCAGGTGGGGTACCGGTTCAAGAACGTCGATCAGGCGCCGTAGCTGGGAGAGCTCGGAATGGCCCGAGAACGGGTTGTATACATCAACGGGAAAACCGTGCCTGAGAGAAAGGCGACAGTCTCGATACATGACCGCGGCTTCCTCCTTGGGGACGCGGTCTTCGATACTACTCGGACGTTCGGGCACAGGGTATTCAAGCTTCAAGAGCACCTCGACCGTCTCTTCGATTCGTTGGCGTACGTACGAATCGAGCCTGGGATGTCTAAGTCGCGCATGGCGGAGCTGACGACGGAGGTGGTGGGATTCGACATCAAGCTATATTTGTAGCTAAATACGCAGCATTGCGATTCTGGTACCCCACATTATACCCATTGATTGGGAATTATCTATGTAATTAAAACGTCCGCGCCGCCCAGCGCACCTCGCCGATGATGTCAGCCCTGTTATTTGCTATCATGAAACCCATGACCCGAACAGGAACTGTCTCGAACGATTTAGCTCAACAGACTGTTGACGACCTTACGAAGCGTCTCGCGGACCCGGACCAGCGAAGGCAACATATACAGCTTGGCTTTGGCCAGGATTCAGGGTGATGGCCAGGATCAAGGACAAAGCTCCGTGAACGCCCTTACCCAGGATCAAGGACAAAGCAATGGCCAGGATCAAGGACAAAGCTCCGTGAACGCCCTTACCCAGGATCAAGGACAAAGCAATGGCCAGGATCAAGGACAAAGCAATGGCCAGGATCAAGGACAACCTCTTAAGACAAGTAAGACAAGTAAGACAAGTAAGACAAGTAAGATAACTTCTAAGACGAAGAGGGGCGGGAATCTCAAGGATTGGCATTCAGTCTTCCACGCCATCCCAGGTAATGCCGATCACCACCCAACCAAATGTCCGCGGTTGGTTAGTCACGTGGAGGTTGACCTTGACACAAGTAAGACAAGTAAGATAACTTCTAAGACGAAGAGGGGCGGGAATCTCAAGGATTGGCATTCAGTCTTCCACGCCATCCCAGGTAATGCCGATCACCACCCAATCAAATGTCCGCGGTTGGTTAGTCACGTGGAGGTTGACCTTGACGAGAAGGTTGCCCTGGCCGCCGCCGATTCGATGCTCAACCGACTTCAGTACGACCCGTCGAAGTCCAAGCCCTGGTCGTACGAGGCAAAGCGGTACAGCGAACTCTTCCAGACGTTCCGGAACTGGGCGCGAAATGAAAGAGATCGGCCCGCCGCCAATGGAGCGCGGGCTAGCCCAGCGAGGGCTCATCGAAACGAAGCTCGGAGTGAGGCTGAATTCGCAGCGAGGGAGAAATGGTGAGCACAGCACGACAGTTGACGGACGAAGGCGGTCTATTCGGCGAGGAATCCGCCCGATTGGTCCCGTGGTATCCTGTAGTCACCAACATCAGGGGTGACGGAGATTATCAAGATGGCAACTCCTCCAGTCTCGTTCTCCACAAAGCGACCATCACCTGAAGCGTTCCAGGAAGCCTTTCAAGTTGCTCTTGCTCATCTAACAGGAGAAGCGGCATGTTGTGCTCAGGATCCTCCAGAGCATATTCAAGATGGTGAAGGAACGTACTTGGATCGATGGCTGCAATGGCATACGCAAGAGCTGCTTGATAGGCAGCGAGCGCCTGATTCGCAATCTTGATATTTCCCTCGCCATCTATATCGAATCCCGATCTGATAGCATCCATCCATCTAGGCCTCTCGTCAGCCATATATCATCTCTCCCTAAAACGTCCGCGCCGCCCAGCGCACCTCGCCGATGATCTCGGTGCCTGGGGACATGGGCGTAATCCGCCAGTCAGGACTGTCGCTCCGTATCTCCCACCGGCCCTCTTCGTCCAACCCCAGACGCTTCACCACTAGGCCCTCCTCGATCCGCATCACGTAGATTCGATCCTCGTGCGGCTCCCTGCGTTTGCGGTCCACCAGGATCGAGCAGCCGTCGGGCAGCGTAGGCTCCATAGATGCTCCCCGGACGCTGATGATGTTGCTTTGCTCCGGGTCGATGGAGTGGCTTAGCAGCCAGTCGTTGCGGAACCACAGAAGCCCGATTGGTGTCTCGTCGTAGACCTCCGCGCCTACGCCCGCTGCCGAAGCGAATTCCAACAGCCGTACTGGGCTTCGTGCTGCTCTTAGCACGTTCGGAGCGCTATTTCTATGACGCCGAAGCAATTCGGGAGCCGCAGGTGAGTGGGCACCCGAGTGGTAACGGATTTAAGCGGCCCGCCCGACTCACCTATCGCGACGGCAAAGGTCCGCGCGGCAACGATCAGGAATGGCAACCATCCGGCGCGGGAAGGAATCGCCGGAACGTTTGGCTCATCAACCCGCAGCCTACGAAAGACGACCACTATGCCACCTTCCCTGAGAGGCTTGTAGAGCCGTGTGTGTTGGCAGGCACCTCAGAGAGCGGTGCCTGTGCTGAGTGCGGGGCTCCGCTCAAACGGGAAGTAGAGGTCAGTGGCGGCGCGATCGGGGAAGCGTGGAACGACCACGAAAACGACTTGTTTCAAGGTCAGAGATCCAACAACCAAGCTAAAGGCAGCGACGGTTACCAACGGAAGACAGTCGGGTGGCATCGGACCTGCGACCATGAGGCCGAGACGGTACCTGCGACGGTGCTCGACCCCTTCGTCGGCTCCGGAACCACCGCAGTTGTCGCTCAGAAGCTTGGCAGGCGGGCCGTAGGCGTAGACGCCAGCGACGAGTACCTGAAGCTCGCGGCGAAGCGCCTGGAAGCGGTGCCGCTGCCCATGGTGCCAGCATGACGCTGCCCGACGTCGTCAATGTCCCGGTGGCGTGCCACTCGTGCGAGGCGTTTGAAAAGGGCCTCGAACAGCTGGCTCTGCAGGGAGAGACGTGGTTGCAACGGGACAAGCTGGGCATCGTCTACCGCTGGCACCACCATCACCCTTTCATGTTCGCCGGAACGAGGGCGTGGGCCATGCTGTCGGCTCTCAAGTCGGGCGGATGGCCTTACAAGGACCTACGGCGGATCGCAGAGCTACTGGTTGAGGTCGACCCCGATGAGGAAGCGCCCGATGACGTGGTGTCCCAGAAGGCGACGGCATGATCGAGGGCCACGATGTTCTCTGCGACTGCTGCCCGGACGATGTCAAGCATAAGCGGGTCAAGCTCGGTGAGATCGTTGAAGTACCTGGGCCTGGACATCCCCGACCCTGACCCAGGCTACGTGCTGACGCGGCAGCAGGTGGCAGCGTGAAGCTGCTCGACTTGTTCTGCGGAGCCGGCGGAGCAGCGATGGGCTACCACCGTGCGGGCTTTGACAAGATCGTCGGCGTGGATATTGCGCCGCAGCCGCGCTACCCGTTCGATGAGGCGAAGATACGGGCGCTGGGGGAGGCGGAGGATGACTGACGGACTAGGTAACGAATGCACGTCAAAGTACCCTTCTCTCAGAGTTGCGCCGGGTATTCGAGTGTGTGCTCAATGCGGCGCGCTGAAGCCGAAGCGTCGAAAGAAGGCAGGGAGCAAGGAGGGGTAGTCTTGGACGGAAGCGAATTCAAGGGTATCTTCGTGCTGGCAGTCGTCGCCTTGATTACCTGGGCGGTTATTGTGATTGCTGCCATCGGTGGCTTGGTGTATCTCGTCTTCCGGTTGCTGACATGACCTCCGCGATTGAGCGCGCCGTCGCCGCCGTCGGCCCCGAGCGCTTCCTAGCCTCTTTGAGCGTCCAGGAACAGCAGGCCCTTGCCGACAAAATCAGAGGCATGGCCCAACGATGGTCCTGAGCGCCATTCACCCAAAGCTTACATCGGATGAGGTGCGGGCCTTTGGTAGAACATGTGATTTGGTAGAATGAGAGCTGTGGAAACGAAGACCGCTGAGCAGCACCAATACACACTTGAGCAGCTATCCCAGCGCATCGACGATATGAGAACACGCCGAGTCTGGGGCCGGTTCATCGTGCATTTCCAAGATGGCGTGATCGTTCGCCTGACGCGAGAAGAGAATGAACGTGCGGGGGATGATACAACCGTTGTCCCGATTAGGGAAGCGGACTAAGCTGCCGCTTGCCTCGACGCACTGTAAGCCTCAAATTCACCCTCCAAATGCTTGACAATTGGTTGCGTTAATGCTACCATATACTCATGGATAAGGCACTAGCGAAGATCAGGCGGAACCCTCGGAACGTCCGGTTCGACGACCTTCGCCAGGTTTGCGACCGCTACTTTGGGAAGCCGAGGCAAAATGGTAGTCACCTGTTCTATAAGACACCTTGGCAGGGCGAGCCGCTGGTGAATATCCAGCCCATTAGGGGCATGGCCAAGGCGTACCAGGTACGGCAAGTGCTCAAGGCGATCGACAAGTTGGAGGAGCTGGATGTATGAACTAGACCGCTATACCTACCGAGTCATATGGTCTGAAGAGGATGCGATGTATGTCGGGCTGTGCACCGAGTTTGCGTTGCTGAGCCACCTAGACGACACCCCGGAAAAGGCGTTCGCAGGTATTAGGGATGTGGTGGCATTCGCCGTGAAACTCTTGCATGAGGATGGCACCCCGATTCCGGAGCCGCTGTCTACTCGACGCTACAGCGGAACGCTCACCCTTCGCGTCCCCCCTGAGACCCATCGCGCCCTTGCGATGGATGCTGCCGAAGCTGGCGTCAGCATGAATCGTTTGGCTGCCGAACGGCTGTCGCTGCAGCGCTGAACAAGGAGTAGTGGTATAATGCCGCCATAGCTAGGCTGGACTAGGAACGATCAGACAGCCGCCTTTCTGTGCTAGGGAGCACAGGGGGCGGTTTTTTTGTTGCAACGGAGAGTGAAGATGACAGTCCGTAACCGCATCAAAGAACGTCCCGCAGGTCGCTGAGCTGCTGGGAGGGGCATTGATTGCGTGGGACAAGCAGTACACGAGCGGGAAGGCGGTTTGCCTCTAGGGGTTTGCATGGCAGCTAATAAACGCACCTTCATTCAGATAGAAGACGACCGGCGTGAGATTGCCAGTCTGTACCTGCAGGGCAAGACTCAACAGGCCATCGCCGAGCGTCTGGACCTATCGCGCCAGCAGATAGGCTATGACCTGAAGGCTATCCAGCGTCGGTGGCGAGAGGACACCGCCCGCGATCTGGATACGGACAAGTCCCGCGAGTTGGCCAAGATCGACGAGTTGGAGCGCACCTACTGGCAGGCGTGGGAGGACTCGCTGGAACAGGTCACTACCGAAACGTCGTCGCTGGTCAACAGTGCAAAGGACAGTAGAAACCGGGCCACGATCCGTCGGGAGGATAAGCAAGGGAACCCCGCATATCTCCGGGGCGTGATGGAATGCATCGACCGGCGGTGCAAGCTGCTAGGGCTGGACTCGCCGCAGAAGCTGGAGCACAGCGGCGTGGACGGCGGGCCGATACAGACGGACATGAAGGTGATACTGGATGCTCTCAACGACCCAGAGGCAAGAGACGCGCTTGACGCTCTTAGCCAACGCCTGGAGAGCCAGCCCAGCAGCGACAGCGGCTAGGTGGTCCAGGGGCCAGTGGGTCAGGACTCCCCATCTGGACCTGATCTCCCGCAAGGTGTCGTCACTGGCCGGAAAGCCCCTGCGCCTCATCGTCTCTCTTCCTCCGAGGCACGGGAAGTCGGAGCTTCTGTCCCACTGGACGCCGGTGTGGTTCCTGGCCAACTGGCCCCACAAGAGAGTCGGTCTAGCAAGCTACGCCGCCGAGCCCGCCGAGCAGTGGGGACGCCTGGCCAGGGATTCAGTGATAGAGAACGAGAGCGGCCTTGGCATCCGGGTCAGGGACGATCTGAGCAAGGTTGGCCGATGGCAGTTGACCACAGGCGGAGGGATGATGACTGTGGGTGTGGGAGGCCCCTTCACAGGCTATGGGTTCGACCTGCTGATCATCGACGACCCGGTGAAGAACCGTGAGGAAGCCAACAGCCCAACCCAACGGCAACACCTGTGGGACTGGTGGCGCTCCACAGCTCGCACCAGGCTTGAGCCGGGGGGTTCGATCATCGTTGTGATGACGCGCTGGCACGAGGACGACCTGGTAGGTCGGCTGCTGGGAGACGAGTACACGGAGGAGCAGGCGGCGGGGGACCAGTGGGAGCACATACGGCTCCCTGCACTGGCCGAGCCCGGCGACCCTCTGGGACGAGAGGAAGACGCTCCGCTATGGCCTGAGCGGTACGACGCCTCTGCTCTCGCTGCGCTGCGGGTCAGCGTCGGCCCCCAGGAGTGGCCGGGGCTTTTCCAGCAGAGACCTTCCCATGAAGGCGGCAGCGTCTTCCGAGACGACTGGTGGGTCATGACAAAAACGGTGAGCCCGGGAGAGCAAGTATTCCAGTTCTGGGACACGGCCTTCAAGACCGGACAGCAGAACGATTACTCGGTGTGCTGCACGATGACCACGACCCCCAACGGCTACGCGGTGCTGGACGTATGGCGAAACCGTGTCGAGTACCCGGACCTGCTGAAGGCTATGCAGGCCCAGGACAAAGATCACAATCCCTCGGCCATCTTCGTCGAGGACGCGGCCAGCGGGCAGTCGGTGGTGCAGAGCCTACGGCGCGAGACGAGGCTGCCGGTGCTGCCAGTCAAGCCCATTGGGGACAAGGTGCTGCGGGCCAACAGGGTCACCGGAACCGTTGAGGCCAAGAAGATCACGCTCCCAAGGACAGCCCCGTGGCTACAGGCGTTCCGTGAGGAGCTGGCAGCCTTCCCCAACGGCGTACACGACGACCAGGTGGACTCCTTCGTGGGCTGCCTGACGCAGCTGATGGAGCGAGCCGGGGGCATAGGCGGGTTCTACCTGTAGCAGGAGGAGGCAGCATGATACTTGAACGAGAGATGGCAGCCGTCCGCGACCGCGTAGGGGGTCTGCTGAGACGGCCTAGGGCCGGCGTCCAGCGCGCCAACGAACCCTACGCCGCCATGTCCCAGGTGAGCAGTGGAGTGGGGCTTGCCACGAAGCAGATCGAGGAGTGGCTGAACAACCTCGGCAAGAGACAATCGGGTGGTGTGGAGGGCTACTACCGCACCTCTGTCCCGGTCTACAGGGCGATAAAGCTCAGGTCTGACGCCGTTGCCCGCGCCCGGCTCAAGGTCTACCGCCTGGACTCTGACGATGAGTTGGAGTGGGTGGGTGAGGCCGACCCTGTGCAGGGACTCCTTGACCGGGTGAATCAGGACTGGACCCGTAGCCGCATGTGGCGTGCCGTAGAGACGTATCTGTGCCTCTGGGGGCAATCGTTCAGGTGGATTGACAAGGGCGGCTCCCCCGACCCTGCGGCATGGGAGATATGGCCTCTCAGACCCGACAAGGTGAAGGTCATGGTGGGCAAGGACGGTACTATCGCTGGCTACGTCCACGACCCGCACGGCTCGCGGTTTGCCATGCTGCCCGACGAGGTGATCTGGGACCGCTACTTCAACCCGCAGGACCACTTCAAGGGGCAGTCTCCACTGGAGGCGGTGCGTGGCTGGGTGCAGATGCAGCTTGACATGGTGGAGTTCAACCACCAGCTATTCAAGCACGGCGTCCTAGTCAGCAATCTGGCCTTCTTCCTCGAAAGTCCGGAGCTAGGCGACATTGAGCTGTTCCAGGAACGGTTGGCAGACCGTTACAGCGGGATGGAGAATGCACAGCGCCCCATCATCGCTCCGAGTCAGGGCAGCGTCCAGAACCTCGGCCTTAGCAACCGTGACATGGAGTTCATCCAGGGCATCCAGCTTGCCAAGGAGCAGGTTGCCGACAGCTTAGGGGTGCCGGAGGAGCTGATGGCCGGCGCACAGCACCCCACGTTCAGCAATCGTGAGGCGGCCATCAAGGACTTCTACGCCAACACGGTAACGCAGGAGTGGGACCTGCTGGCCTCAGAGATGCAGGAGCAGTTCGTCCCCGCGTTGCCCAGGGGTTATCAGGATGTGGTGCTGAGGTTCGACACCGCTGAGATAGCGGAGATGCAGGAGCTACAGGGGGGATGGCCTGGGGTCTTGGGGTAGATGGGAGGCCGGCGGCCGGTCTTCAGTCGCCGCACAGGGCCCCTAAGGCCCTATGCGGGAGTTGCGATGCGCGGGAAGGCGAGAGGATACGCAGCAGGGGACTCTCGCGACCGGGGTGGCGCGAGATTGCGGGGACGTTGGGTCAGTTGCAGGCTGGCTGTCAGGCCGGGAACGGAATGGCTTGCAGCCGGGCCAAGGCGCGACTGAACTGGGTTTCCCAAGGCCAGCGCCGGGGGAGATGCAAAGTGAGGCGGCGCGCCGAGCGGGTGATCCGTCCCACCAGAGCGAAGACCCGCCGCCTGAGGGTCTTGGTGATCACGGTCCGCTCGCCCAGACCAATCCGCGCCGTCCAGCGGGCCAGGTTATGCGCCATCACCTGGACCGCCAGCCAGGCGCCGTTGGCGGCGAAGCGCGCCGACGGCATGTGGTTCAGCCCGACGCCGTACTTGAGGTCGCGTATGGCGTTCTCGACCTCGGCGTGGCGGCGATGATCGGCCTCCAGTTCCAGCGTCTCCCCATCGCGGTCGGTGATGAAGGCGTGATAGCTGTATCTGGCGAAGAGGGCGAGCTGGGAACCGGGCGTCGGCTTCACCCGCCGGACAATGAGCCGCACCGGCGCGGCGTCCGGCTTGGTCTGGAACGGGGTGTAAGTCGTCTCGGCGACATCGGCGGCGCCGTCCGTCCAGTAGGGAATGGGAGTCCAGTCCTCCTGTGGTATCGCCTCGATCAGGTCCCGCAGGCTGGCGCGCTGGCGGATGGTGATAGAGAAGCGGACATCCATTTCCCGGCAGGCGGCAACGACAGTGTGGGCGTAGAAGCCGCTGTCGGCCCGCACCGTGAGTTGTCCCCTGGCCCCGCCGTAGCGCACCCGCCCCACCGTCTCACGCAGGAAGTGGGCGGCGCCACGGGCGGTGTTGGCCCGGCCCTCGCGCAGCCGGGACATCAGCACCTCGCCGGTGCCGGCGGCAATGGCCAGCAGCGGGTGATAGCCGCGGGCGCCGGTATAGCCGTGGTGGCGCGCTCCCTCCTTGGCCAGTCCATAGGTCTCGCAGATGGTCGAGTCCAGGTCGATGGTCAGGGGCGAGTCGCCGGGTCCGGCCCCAGCGGCCCAGGCCCGGGCCAACAACTGGCGGCTCACGCGGTCGAGTTGACGGACATGCCCCCACCGGAAGCTGCGCAGGAAGGTCCCCAGGGTGGATGGCGCCTTGACCACGCAGCCTAGAACACCGACCGTCCCACCAGCGCGCAGCGCATCGGCGTCGTCGATGCAGTCGCCGCCTGCCAGCGCGGAAGCGACCAGCGTCAGCATCTTGTCCCCAGTGTTCGCCCGTCCCGGCGCTCCGCCGAGGTCAAGGTGATGGTCGACGAGTTCCCGCAGGCCCAGGTGCCGGGCTAGGGTGGCCGGCAGGAGCAGGCCGGCATTGGCCACCAGGCGATGGTCGTCAAAGACGATGCGGATACGGTCGGGTTTGTTCTGTGGCAGCATCTATTGGGTGCTCCTTGTTTCCGGGCGGGTTTCTGTTCCAAAACCATTATCCCAGATTCAGAGGAGCACCCGCTGGCTTCTTCAAGGGCTGTCCCCAAGGACGTCCTTCGGTGGATTCGGGCTTAGGCATGTGTTGCGCCCATTCCGCAGTGAGAAGGAGGACGGCATGGAAGTCGCGTTGATCGTAGCAGTGGTAGCCATGGCAGTTGTGATCCTTGCCCTCGCGTTGTTAAGGACCACTGGTCGGTCTGAGAGCCTCGATCAACGACTCGACCGGCTGAACGAACGTCTCGGGGAAGTGACGGGCCAGACCTCCACCTACTTCGAGACGTTGGAGACCGTCAATCAGAAGCTCGGCGGGCTGACTGAGACCTCAAACCGAATGCTCGAAGTCGGTCAGGACATGAGACGTTTGCAGGAACTGCTAGCCGCGCCCACGCTACGGGGAGCGGTGGGCGAGCGCATGCTGGAAGGGCTGCTACGCCAAACCCTACCCGCAGGCTCGTACAAGACCCAGCACACCTTTCGCAACGGCCACCGGGTGGACGCCGCGATACAACTCGCCGACGGGCTGGTGCCTGTCGACGCGAAGTTCCCACTGGAGAGCTTCCGCCGCTTTTCCGACGCCGATCAAACTGAGCGCGGAAGACACCTTAGGAGCTTCCGCCGGGATGTGAAAGGGCATGTGGACGCCATAGCCGAGAAATACATATGTCCCGGTGAGACTCTGGATTTCGCGTTGATGTATATACCGGCCGAGAACGTCTACTACGAGATTATTCTGAAGGAAGAGAGCAACGAGGACTTGCTCAACTATGCCTGGGGGAAACGCGTGATACCGGCCTCGCCAAACAGTCTGTTCGCGTACCTGCAGGTCGTCGCTCTGGGTCTCAGGGGACTACAGATCGAACAGAACGCGAAGCAGATGATGGATGAACTAGCCCGCTTGAAGGACGACTTCGAGGGTTTTGCCGAGGACTACAGGCTCGTCGGAACCCATCTGGGAAGGGCCCACTCCAAGTATGTCGAAGGGACCCCCAAACTGGAGTCCCTTCAGAGAAACCTGCCCGGGCAATTGCGGACCGCAAGGCACTCCACCGAGCTACAGGATGAAGCAGAACTCACGATGCCCAGAGAGGAGTAGTCACCTGTTCGCCTCGAAGAACGCCTCAACACCGTTAAGGAAGAAATTGGTGGCTCGGTCGGCGCGGATGACGTCGCCAAAGTAGTGGCGGCCGACGGCCTCGGCAGCGGCGCGTACGCGGTCGGTGAGCTCGTGGACCCTCGGGTGGTCGGGCTGGCCCAGCAGACCCAGGGACATCGAGATGTCCTGAGGGCCGACATAGTAGGAGTCGATTCCCTCGACGCTCAGGATATCGTCGAGATTGTCGATGGCCTCGGCGTGCTCTAAAAAGGCAACGACGAGCATCTCGGAGTTGGTGCGTTCCACATATGCGCGGTCGGATACAGTGGCGTAGTCGGCCGCACGGGGCGCGCCGCCGAGCCCACGTTTGCCCTTGGGAGCATATAGGCAGGCATCTACGAGCTGCTGCGCGTCTTCTTTCGTATCGATTCCGGGTCCCAGGACGCCCATGACGCCTCGGTCCAGGTATCGGAGAATCGTCGAGGGCTCGATGTTTGGCACCCGCGCAATGGCGGTGACGTCCGCGAGGTCGGCGACCCGACACATGTCATCGACGGCTTCCCAGCCGAACGTGCCGTGCTCCCCATCGAGAACGACGAAGTCCAAGCCCGCTTTCCCCATCAGCTCAATCAACAGGGCTGATGGGAAGGCAAGCTGGCAGCCATACGACAACTTGCCCGCGTTCATGTTCGCTTTGATCTTGTTGGTCCTCAATGGGCGACTCCTTGGATGGCAACAGAAGTGGCCGCAGGATAGGCAGTCAGAATTGGCCTGTCAAGCAAATGTCACCCGCTTGCCGAAGTTCGTTGACCTTGCCCGAGCCAACTGCTAGCATGGCCTCGACTGACCCTCCTTGGCGAGTCCGATGACCGAGTTCGACGAACTCATACAGCAGGTCCAATCCTGTACTCTTTGCACGCTTGCCCAAAAGCGTACAACCGCCGTTCCAGGTGAGGGTTCTCGTACCGCAGATATCATGTTCATCGGGGAAGGCCCTGGATATTACGAAGATCGGGACGGTCGTCCTTTCGTGGGGCCTGCGGGTAAGTTGCTCGACCGTCTCCTCTCCTCGATCGACCTGAAACGAGAGGACGTGTACATCACGAACATGGTCAAATGCAGGCCTCCTAATAATCGTGACCCACTGCCCGGCGAGGTCCGAAGCTGCGGCCCGTACCTCGACAAGCAGATCGAGATGATCGCGCCTAGAGTAATCGTCGCGTTAGGGAGGCATTCGTTCTCAAAGTTCTATCCCGGTGAGGCGATCGGGAAGGCCCGAGGCAAACCGCGGGAATGGAACGGCTTGACCGTCTATCCTATGTACCATCCGGCTGCTGCGCTCCGGAACCCGGGGCTGCTCACCGCACTTGAGGCGGATTTCAGGAACCTCACATCGTTGCTCGAGCAACCGAAGCCTGAGGCTGGCAAGCCCGAGGCGGAGCAGTCCGAGCAGCTCAGCCTGTTCCAATAAGCTTCGAATGGCAAACGTCCCACTGCGCGTTATCCCCCTCGGCGGCCTAGGCGAGATAGGCCGTAACATGATGGCCCTGGAGTATGACGGCGAAATCGTCGTCATCGATGCGGGCGTGCTCTTTCCAGAGGAGGGAATGCCGGGGATCGACTTTGCCATCCCGGACATCTCCTATCTCGTAGGGAAAAAGCGCGCCGTCAAGGCGATTCTGATTACGCACGGCCACGAGGACCACATCGGTGCGCTGCCATACGTTCTCCGAGAGTTGAACGTGCCGGTGTACGCGTCGAGGCTCGCGCATGGCTTGATATCGGTGAAGCTTCGAGAGCACGGACAGCTCAAGGACGCTACGCTGAACGTCGTCGAGCCTAACGCGCCTTTCAAGGTGGGCCGCCTGAAGGTCGAATTCTTCCGCGTCTGCCATTCCATTCCGGACGCGATGGGTATCGCCATACAAACGCCTCTCGGACTGGCCGTACATACCGGCGACTTCAAGATCGACCATACGCCCGCGGACGGCAAGACCACTGACTTCTCGTCGCTAGCGCGGTTCGCGTCCGAGGGCGTGATCCTCCTCTGCTCTGATTCGACATACGCCGAAGTGGACGGCTATACGCCTTCGGAACAAGTGGTCGGAGAGGCGTTGGACAGGGCCATCGGCGATGCCAAAGGGCGTGTGATGGTCGCAACCTTTGCGTCGTTGATCTCACGTGTGCAGCAGGTAATCGATGCGGCCGCCAAACACGGACGCCACGTGACGGTTATCGGCAGAAGCATGGTCAACAACGTAAAGATGGCGACGAGAATGGGCTATCTCGATGACCCGGGCGGCATCATCGTCTCCCTAAACAAAGCAAGGGAGCTTCCTGACGAACGCGTAGTGATTGTAGCGACGGGCGCACAGGGGGAGCCGACGTCGGCCCTGGTCCGCATAGCCAACGGCGAGCACCCCGACATCGAGGTCGTACCAGGCGATACGGTTGTCATATCCGCGTCGCCGATTCCGGGCAACGAAACTCTCGTCGCGCGGACCATCGACAACCTGTACAGGCAGCAAGCGCGCGTGCTGTACAGCAAGATCGCTCTCGTACACGTCCACGGACACGGCAGCCGTGAAGAGCTGAAAATGATGCTCAGCCTTGTGAGGCCGAAGTTCTTCGTTCCGGTGCACGGGGAATACCGCCACCTGGTCGCGCACGCGGCCATCGCCCAATCAACCGGCGTCCCAGAGTCCAACGCCTTCGTCCTGGAGGATGGCGACGTTCTCGAGCTTACGGATAAGCGCGGCAAGGTCGTCGACAAAGTACCGGCAGGTCCCGTGTTCGTGGACGGCAACCGGATATGGGACTCCTACAGCGACGTGTTGAGCGAACGCAGAAGGCTGGCGCGAGACGGCATCGTTGTCGTGTCCGCGAGTATCGACCGTAAGACCGGCAAGCTACGAGGAGAACCCGAGGTGGCCGCCTCCGGCTTCGTGGACATGGAAGAGTCACCCCAGCTGCTTCAAAGAACCGCACAAGAGGCCCGTTCAGCCCTAGACCACCACGGATCAGATAGGCTAGATTGGGATAAAGCAAAGGCGGCCGTAGTCAGTTCTGTCTCGAAGTTCTTGTACGACGAGACCGGAATGCGTCCTAAGATCGTAGCCCACATCGGTCAGGTCTGATCGGACGAGCCGAAGCGGCCGACCCCTCCAACTGCGCGTCGCGTCGATTTAAGTGATGCGCGTACCTCGGGAGCTTGGCGTGAGCGGTGCAACTTTTACCCCACTATTAACCTTGAACGACTTCTTAGCTAGAGGTCGTCTCAAAATAACGAACCCTTGCAGGTGGTGAGGACGATGTCTATGGGAGTCAGCAGTATGAGGGCTGTGGCATCAGCCCCCTGGTACGCATGGGTGAGCCTGGTTGCGGCGATTAGCGCCGTCGCTGGTCTCGTCTATTGGTACCGAGAGCAGATCGAATCCGCTCTGAACACCGCGTGGCAAAGCGTCGTTTCAACGGTCGGATTGGGCCTGGTGCCGGTGGCCGCGTGCATCGTGGTGTTCGGCTGGGCGCTGGCGTATCGCCGATCGTGGTTCGCACATTACAGGCTGTGGCTTGGATCTGTCGCCTACGTAGCTTTCGTGTTGGCCGTGCTCGGACTGTTTCAACCCTTCGACGGGCCGCTGAAGGCGTTCACGTTGGACGGTGAGGTCGCTCTCGGCGGCAACGTAGGTTCGGCTATCGTCGGAGGCACGGGCGCCCTCGCTGTACTTCGTGCGCTGGTCGTGTTCGTGGTCGCGACGGCTACGGTGGCGCCTCGGCTAACCATGGACGTAGGTCTGCTTACGGGCAGGCTGCTCGTTGCGCTTTACGTCCTGCTGTTGGTCGCCGGTCGCGCGACTTTCTCAGGTTCCAGGCGCCTTTACGGCGCGCGCAGGCGGCCGGGGCCTACGGAAAAAGAAGATTCGGCTCGTGAGGCAGCCCGCGCCCGGAACCGAGAGCTGCGAGAGGCACTCACAGCCGACGGACCAGTGGTCTCCGCCGGTGTGGCTAGCTACGATGCGACCGAAGCCGATGACGACGGCTTCGAGCCTGAGACGTCGTACCCCGACGGCGACTATGAGGACGACTCGGAAGACGTTGTGGAAGATTCCATCGGTACCGTCGTCGCGACACCAGACGTAGAGAGCGACGCGGAGTCTCCGGAGTCTGCTCAAGCGGAGACGAGGTTCAACAGGTTCTGGAGTTCGGAGACGCCTGATGCCGTAGCAGACAGTCCGTCGGAAGAGGAATCGCGTCCGGCCGAGGCGTCGGAGTGGGCGAACCCGCCGATCGAGGTTCTAGTGGACGCTCCTGAAGGCGGGATATCCGAGGAGCAGATGTCCGAAACCGCTGAGACGATCAGGAGAACGCTTGCTGAGTACAGCGTAGACGTCGAAATCGGCCAGGTCAGGCCCGGACCGACGGTCACCATGTATGGGCTCACTCCGGGCTGGATTCGCAAATACAAGCAGGTCAAGGTTACCGACGAGGACGGCAATCCCAAGCTCAACGAAGAAGGCAAGCCGATCATATCGCGGGTCGAGACCAAGACTCGGGTCAAGGTGGACAGCATCCTGTCGAGGGAGAAGGACCTGGCTTTGGCGCTCGGGACGCACAGCATCCGTATCGAGACGCCAGCGATGGGTCAGTCTCTCGTCGGAATCGAGGTGCCAAACCCATCGCCCAATCTTGTCACCTTGCGTGGCGTGATGGACAGCAAGGAGTTCAAAAAGCTGCGCTCGACGGCCAAGCTGCCTATCGCCTTGGGTAAGGGAAGCGGTGGCGAGACCGTCGTGATCGACCTTGCCAAGATGCCTCACCTCCTAGTGGCCGGTGCTACTGGGAGTGGCAAGAGCGTTTGCCTGAACACGATCGTTTCGTGTCTCCTGATGGAAAAGAGTCCCGTCGAGGTACGGCTTCTTCTGGTCGATCCCAAACGTGTCGAACTGACTCCGTACAACGGGATTCCTCATCTGTTGACGCCGGTTGTAGTCGAGACGGACCAGGTGGTCTCCCTACTCAAGGGCCTTATCCGAGAGATGCTGAACCGCTACCGGCGTATGGAGGAGGTCGGCGTCAGGAACATTGACTCGTTCAACCGCAAGATGCCCGAGACCATGCCCTACCTGGTGGTAGCCATCGACGAACTGGCGGACTTGATGATGTCCGCCTCATTCGACGTAGAGCAGTCGCTATGCCGGCTCGCACAGCTCGGACGGGCGACGGGCATTCATCTGATCATAGCCACGCAGCGGCCTTCCGTGGATGTACTTACCGGACTCATCAAGGCGAACTTCCCGAGCCGGGTTAGCTTTGGAGTCACGTCACAAATCGATTCCCGCACGATTCTGGATACGATGGGCGCCGAGAAGCTGTTGGGGCGTGGCGACATGCTCTATCAGGCTGTGGACGCGTCGAAACCTGAACGAGTGCAGGGCGTATTCATATCGGACAATGAAATCGAGGACCTCGTGGGCTTCTGGCAGAGTACGCCGTGGGCGCCGCTAGCCAAGGTCTCGCTCCATACGGTGGGCGACGAGACCGACGAGGAAGAGGATACCGAGCCAGACCACGATCTTGACTCGCGAGACGAGCTTCTCGACAAGGCTGTCGAGCTTGCCCACCAGTACAACAAGCTCTCTACGTCGCTCCTCCAACGGCGAATGCGGGTCGGATACCCTCGCGCTGCGCGTTTGATGGACCAGCTCGAGGAGGCCGGTATTGTCGGGCCCGGCGACGGCTCGAAGTCGCGCGATGTTATAATCGGGAAGGTGTAGCGGTCATTCGGCGCAAAGCTGCATTGCAGTTCGGCACCGACCGAAACATCGAACGTCGCGCTTAGTCAGCGGCACGCACAACCCCTCGACTAGAGAGCCGCATTGGTACGAAACGTCGCCGATCTACTAAGCTCGGTCGTCAAGCGCGGCGAAGCGGAGCCGGCGCCTACGACCGCAAGGGACACTTGTCTCGTCTGTGCAGCCGATCTCGTCGGCGCCGAGCTTTACGATCGTTTCCGCGTCTGCCCCACGTGCCGTTTCCACTACAGCATGACGGCCAGAGAACGTATCGAATCCCTGGCTGATCCCGGCACATTTCGAGAAACGAACAAGCGAATATCGTCACTCGACCCGCTTTCGTTCTCCACGAGGGGCTCCTATAAGGAACGGGTGTTCCGTGACCAGCGCCGCACGGGCCTGACGGAGGCGGCCGTGTCGGGTACCTGCTCTATCGGCGGCAGTCCGGTTGAGCTGGTCGTTCTCGACTTCGGGTTCATGGGCGGCACGATGGGATGCGTGGTCGGCGAAAAGGTAGCCCTGACGATGGAACACGCAGCTAAGCGGAAACTCCCGCTCGTGGCGGTTGTTACAAGCGGAGGGGTTCGTTTCCAAGAGGGTATTCTGTCGCTGATGCAAATGGCAAAGACAAGCATTGCGGCCGAGCAGCTCAACGCAAAGCAGCTACCCTTTATCTCGGTGCTTGCCAATCCGGCCACTGGACAAGCATACGCGAGCTTCGGCAATCTTGCGGACATCATCGTGGCCGAGCCGGGCGCAATCGTGGGGCTCACGCCAATGCAGGTGATCAAAGAGGCGAGTGACCAGCCGGTCCCTGGAGGTTCCCACACTGCTGAATCGCACCTCGAGCATGGAATGCTCGATGCGGTCGTGGACAGGGCTCGGTTAAGAGACCTCCTGGCAGTACTGCTAGACCTCCTTGGTTCCAGATACCAGCTCACGGCGACTCAGAAGAGCCAGGTAGCGGAGGCGGAGCCTCCTCAGTCGGAGGCATGGGACTCGGTGCAGCTGGCGCGTCACGAATCGCGCCCCACCTCTCTCGACTACATCGAGCGGATCGTGGGCAGCTTCGTAGAGCTCCATGGCGACCGCTCGTATGGGGACGATGGATCGGTGGTCGTAGGACTTGGCCACCTGGGTGGCCAGACGGTGGCGATCGTAGGACAGGAACGTGGCCGAGAAGGCGATCCGGTAGAACGCCACGACGGAATGACGTCGCCCGAAGGGTTCCGTAAGGCGCAGAGGGCGATGACGCTCGCCGCGAAGTTCGATCTGCCACTCATTACGCTGATCGACACCCCGGGTCCCTATCCGACTGTAGACAATGAACAGCGAGGCATGGGCAACGCAATCGCCACGACGATGTCAGTGATGGCCGGCATCGAGGTACCAACCATCGCCGTTGTAATCGGGCAGGGCGGTAGCGAAGGCGCGTTGGCGCTTGGTGTGGCCGACAGAGTTCTCATGGCTGAGAACGGAATCTACTCGATTATCTCGCCAGAACACGCGGCAGGGCTGATCTATCAGGACACGGAGCGGGCCGAGGAAGTCGCTGAGTCCTTGAAAGTGACGTCGCAAGACTGCAAAGAGCTCGGAATCGTCGATGCGATCGTACCGGAGCCGCCCGGCGGAGCCCACACGAATCCGGATGAGGCAGCACGCCAACTGAGGCGAGCGATCTTGCAGGAACTGGCGTCTCTGCAATCGCGGTCCCGAAAGAAGCTGCTCAACGAGAGGTACAAGAAGTTCCGGAAGATGGGCGAGTACAACTCACACTTCCGGGCAGCAATAACGAGAGAGGTCGACTCGCTCCAAGGACTGGTATCCTCCGGAGTCAAGCGCGTGGCCCGCCGTGGGCGCTCCGCCCAGAACGGCGACGAAGAGTCGGCGATCGCTGAGGAGATCGGTGAGAGCGTCGAGCGCGGCTAGCCGCTAGCCTGCAGCCCTATTCGCTCCTCGTAGGCGGCGATCTTGTCCTCGTGCTCCAGGGTCAACCCAATGTCGTCGAGGCCGTTCAGTAGGCAGTAGCGGCGAAAGGCATGGACCTCCGGGTTCGTGTGCACCACGAAATCGGTGACTATTTCCTCGTCCAGGTCCCACACTCGTTGCAACTCCAGATCCACGGTGAGCTGGTAGCCTGGCTCATTCTGTGCCCTGGCGATGATACGCTCCACCACTTCCTCCCGAAGGAGGACAGGGATCAGGCCGTTCTCAAAACAGTTCTTCTGGAAGATGTCCGCAAGGCTGGGCGCGATGATACATCGGAAGCCGTAGTCCAGGAGCGCCCAGGGCGCGTGCTCCCGCGACGAGCCGGAGCCGAAGTTCCGGCCGGCCACTAGAATTGATGCGTCCGCGTACCCGGGACGGTTCAGCACGAAGTCCGGCCGAGGCTTGCCCGAGTCGTCGAACCTCCAGTCGTTGAAGAGGAACTGCCCGAATCCCGTGCGCTCGATCCGTTTCAGGAACTGCTTCGGAATGATCTGGTCTGTATCGACGTCGACGCGGTCCATCGGCGCGACCACGCCCGTGTGTCTGCTGAAGGGTTGCATGTCAGGTCTCTCCCATCTCCGACTCGAGAATCTCTAGCGCCTTCTGAACCAACGGAATCGTTGCCGGGATATCGACGGTGGCAGTGTCCCACACCGTGCCCACGTCCACGTCAAAGTAGACATGACTGACCAGGTTTCTCATGTCACTCATGTCCCGCCACGGAATCTCCGGGAAACGCGCTCGAACCTCGTCGGGAATGTGTCGGCTAGCTTCTCCAACGATTTCGATAGCCCGCTCAACGGCGAATACCGTTCGCTTGTCTTCGACGAAAGACTCGAAACCCATACCTCGTAGAAAGCTCCCTGCCACCAGCATGTGTTCGAGGGCGTCTGCTAGGTATTCTAGGGACGTACGGGCCATACGGGCACTACTTCTCGAAGAATGTTCTGACCAATGCTCTTTTTCAGAGCACCGCGAGGGACTAGGTCGACATCGACCCCAAGGATCTCAGAGATATACCGTCTCAGCGATGCGAATTTGAACAGGCCCATCGGACGCTTATATTCAACTAACAGATCCAGGTCGCTATCTTCGCTCTGCTCTCCACGGACGTAGGAGCCGAAGATGCCGAGCGATTCCACGCCGTACCGCTCTCGCAACTCGGGAACGCGTTCCCGGAGTATCCGCGCGAACTCGGCGGCTTTGCCTTGCAGGTTGTTGTTCGGATCGTCCATCGCTGCCAAAGACCCCTAGACTACCACTCGCGTATATCCACAAAATGTCCAGCTATCGCCGCGGCTGCAGCCATCTGCGGGCTGACGAGGTGGGTCCGCCCGCCTCGCCCCTGGCGACCCTCGAAGTTGCGATTGGAAGTCGACGCGCAACGCTCCCCGGGTTGCAGGATGTCGGGATTCATTCCTAGACACATTGAGCAGCCCGAGTTGCGCCAGTCGAACCCGGCATCCTTGAAAACAGCGTCGAGGCCCTCCCGTTCGGCCTGCTTTTTGACGGCCTGAGAACCTGGTACCACCATCGCGTCGACGCCGTCGTGCACGCGCCGGCCTGCGACGACCTGCGACGCGGCTCGAAGGTCCTCGATTCGGGCGTTGGTACACGACCCCAGGAAAACCCTGTCGATCCTGACGTCCTGCATTCGAGTGCCGGGCTCTAGGTCCATGTACTCCAACGCCCTCACGGTCGCTTCCTTCTGGCCCGGATCATCGGATGAGTCTGGATCTGGGACCCGCTCCGTGACGGGCACGACCATACCGGGGTTGGTACCCCAAGAGACCATGGGCTCGAGGTTGACTGCGTCGATTCGAACCGTTTTGTCGAAGTGCGCACCTGGGTCGGTCACGAGAGTTCGCCATTCGTCGACGGCCGCATCGAAGTCAGCGCCTTGAGGGGCGTGGGGTCGGCCTCGCAGGTACTCGAAGGTCGTCTCGTCTGGAGCCACCATCCCAGCGCGGCCACCGGCTTCGATGGACATGTTGCATACGGTCATCCGGCCTTCCATCGAGAGCGAACGAATGGCTTCCCCCGTGTACTCGATCACGTGACCAGACGCGCCCGCAACGCCAATCCGGCCGATCACGCCTAGGATGAGGTCCTTGGCCGTAACGCCGAAGGGCAGCGGACCGTCCACTCTAATCTCCATAGTCTTTGGTTGGGCCTGGAGCAGGCACTGCGTGGCGAAGACTTGCTCTACCTGCGTAGTACCTATTCCAAGCGCGAAGGCGCCGAAGGCGCCGTGAGTGGACGTGTGGCTATCCCCACAGACGATGGTCTTTCCCGGCTGTGTATACCCTTGCTCCGGCGCAATGATATGCACAATGCCCTGGAGCTCGCTGTGCATGTCGTGCAGTGTGACGCCGAACTCGTCGCAGTTCCGCGACAGTGCCTCGAGCTGACGGCGGGAGGTGTCGTCAGTGACGGGCCTCGAGCGGTCCCAAGTAGGGACGTTGTGATCGGCAGTGGCAATCGTTAAGTCGGGGCGCCGTACCTTGCGCCCTGCCAGACGAAGACCCTCGAAGGCTTGGGCCGAAGTGACTTCGTGCACCAGATGGAGATCGACGTAGAATATGGCGTCCTGACCGGGCTCCTGGTGGACGACGTGCGCGTCCCAGATCTTCTCGAACATGGTTTTGGGGGCCAATCGCGGTTCCTGAATGCTATTCAATGTAGTTATCTAAACATAGATACGGAATCTCGATGGACTGGGAAGCGACTTGGAAGTCGTTTCCGACGATAGCGTCACACCGCTCCTCCAGGGCTGTGGCGACTATGATGGCGTCTGGGAGCCGAATCCTTGTGGTAGCCCTCACTTTGGCCGCTCGCCTCGCCACGTCTCGGTCGACGCTCCTGATCATCAGGTTTGGAGAGTTTCTAAAGAACAGCTCGACTTTCTGTAACGTTGGTAGGTCCCGGTCCCGCAAGGGCTTCACGAGCATCTCCGCCTCTACGACGGTCGACGCCGTTCCGATAACCAGTCCTCGCTCCATCAAGCGGAACAAATGCTGTGCCAATTCTCGGAACGGCGCCACGCCCTCCAGGCCGTAGATGATCGTATTCGTGTCCAACGCGATGCGACGGTACGAACTCAGGTCTTGAAGCCACCGGTCGATTTGAGGAAGCCGGTACACCTCTACGAGACCCGTTGGTAGCGCGGCTCCGCCCTATCGTCTGAGTGCTCCAGGCGTTTGACTGCGTGTAGCTCTTCGAGTTCTCGCAGTTTCTTATCCGCGTTTTCCACACCCGAACTCTCTCGAATCATGCTAAGGCTTCGGGCTTCGGCCGGTGAAGTGACTTCATACACGGTACGAAGCCCCCGGTCGAAGGATAGGGCGTCCTCGAGCTCTTCGACATCTCGCCCGTATCGGACCTCTGCGATGTACTTGTCTATTTCTTCTTTGGTCGAGCCGTACACCCCTTTGAGGCTCCCCATGAAGTAGTCCGTCCAGCTCTCAGGCTGGGGAAGCAGAACGAAATGATCGTCGATCAGCTCGGCGACGAGCTTGTCGCCCGCTTTCAGGTTGAGTCTACGTACCATCTCCGCTGGCAGCGTTATCTGGTTCTTGCTCGAGAGTGTAACGGTAGCCATTTGACGCCTCCTGGTAAGATGTACCAAGCGGATTGTAGCAGATGCCAAGCACAGGGTCAACCCAACTCGCTGTGATAACTGCGCGGAGGCACCAATCGAGCGGTATCCGTTCGCCGCCGAATAGTTGGACCGGCCGTAAGCTGACGCTACGTAGCCGTGGGCTGGGCGACGCCTGCCTCCGCGCGCTCTATCGCGAGGAGACGGTTGAGAGCGTTCATGTATGCTTTGGCGCTGGCCACGATGATGTCGGTATCGGTGCCGCGACCGACGTAGGTCTGACCGTCTTTCTCGATGCGGATGGTTACGTCCCCAATGGCGTCGATTCCTTCGGTCACAGCGTCGACACGGAACTCTGTCAGTGTGTTGGGCACCCCAATAATCCGGTTGATGGCTCTGTAAACAGCATCGACAGGGCCTGTGCCTGTAGATGCGTCAGTAACAGCCTCACCTTCTTGGTCGGTTAGCCTCACCGTGGCAGTCGGGATCTCGTGGTTTCCGCACGAGACCTGTACGTGTTCCAGCTTATATGTCGTGGTCTCGGTCTTGTCGCGTCGCTGGTTGGCCATTAGGGCCTCCAGGTCCGCGTCGGTTACCTCTCGTTTTCGGTCGGCCAGGTCCTTGAACGCTTCGAACGCCGAATTGAGCTGGTCTTGGTCTAGCCGGTAGCCCAAATCATCGAGCCGGGCGCGCAGGCCTGCCCGTCCGCTCAGTTTGCCCAAGACCAGCGAGCTGCTGGGCCAGCCAATAGACTGCGGCTCCATAATCTCGAAAGTCGTCCGCTCCTTGAGCACGCCGTCCTGATGGATACCCGAGGCGTGTCTGAAGGCGTTGGCGCCGACGATCGCCTTGTTGGGCTGGACCGGAAATCCGGTGATGTCGCTTACCAGGCGGCTGGTCCGGTATATCTGCCTGGTGTCGATGTTGGTGCTGACGCCGAGCAGGTCCTGGCGAGTTTCGATCGCCATGATGACCTCTTCGAGGGACGCGTTTCCGGCCCGTTCTCCGAGGCCGTTGATGCACCCCTCGACCTGGCGGGCGCCAACCTGCACCGCCGCCACGCTATTCGCCGAAGCGTTACCCAGGTCGTTGTGGCAGTGAACGCTGACCCGCGCCTGGTCGATGTTAGGCACGTTTTCCATGACGTCTTTGATGCGCTGGGCAAACTCTGTCGGAACTGCGTAGCCTACCGTGTCCGGGATGTTTACCGTAGTGGCGCCGGCCGTTATCGCGGCCTCCACTAGCTTGTAGAGGTAGTCCATGTCGGTCCGGGTCGCATCCATAGGTGAGAACTCTACGTCCTCACAATAGCCCTTTGCCCTCTCCACCGATGAGACGGCAATATCCAGCACCTCCTCGGGGTTCTTTCGAAGCTGGTGCATGATATGGACGTCAGAGCTCGATATGAACACGTGAATCCGGGGATGCGCCGCATCCTTTAGCGCCTCCCACGCGGCGTCGACGTCCCCAGGGACGCACCGTGCCAGGGACGTTATCGTTGGGCGCCTTACTTCCTTGGCGATCGCTTCGACGGCCTTGAAGTCGCCAGGCGAGCTGGCAGCAAAGCCCGCTTCGATTATGTCGACGCCAAGTCGATCCAACTGCTTGGCGATCTCCACCTTCTCTTCGGTGGTCAGCCCGATACCGGCCGACTGCTCGCCGTCCCGTAGCGTCGTATCGAAAATCAGTACCTTGTCTTCGGTCATGGTGGGGTCTCCCTTCGTAGCTCTGAGCGTTGCGTTCCTTAAGTAGACGCGTCGTCTGAGCTAAGTAAGGAAAACGCAGTCCGCCGGGCCGAGCCCTGCCAGGACCCGCACCTTACGGCGAACTACGTGGATGGCCTCCATGCTTTTCATGAGTACGCTCGCTTCGTTCTTGATGGTGTTTAAGCGTCGGTGTTACTCTTCGATCGATTCCCCGTACAACCGCTTCCCCATGCTCACGCGGTCCTCAACCGCGAACCCAAGTTGTTCATAGAACTCTATGACGCCCACATTCGATTGCACTATCTGTAGATTGACTTTCAGGCAACCTAGGGCCTTCAACTCTTGTTCAATCTCACTCATAAGCGACGCCCCTATACCTCTATGGCGCTCAACCTTATCGACCGCCAAGGAGTAAATCCAGCCGCGGTGCCCATCGTATCCACCCATCACCGTCCCTACCACCTTGCCGTTCTCTCCAGCGACGAGGAACAGATCTGGGTCGCGAGCGATCTTCCGCTCTATCGATGCAACAGGGTCGTTATGTGGCGAATCGTAGCCAAAGACGCACGTCCACAGCGCGACAACGCCTTCCCTATCGGCATCGCGGTACCGTCGAATCTCGAAAGCCCTCTCCCATCATAGTTCGTCCGAGTCTTTCAAGAATGTCATCATGCCGCGGAGCTCCTTGCCGACTGTTTCGATCGGGTGCTCGGCGTTCTCCTTGCGCAGGCGGTTGAAGCGCGGGCGGCCTTCGTCGTTCTCCGCGATCCATTCGCGGGCGAAGCTGCCGTCCTGGATGGCGGTCAGCACCTTCTTCATGTTCTCTTTCACGTGCTCGTCGACCACGACGGGGCCACGCGAGTAGTCACCGTACTCGGCCGTGTCGCTGATGGAGTAGCGCATGTATTCCATGCCGCCCTGGTATAGCAGGTCGACGATGAGCTTGAGCTCGTGCATACATTCGAAGTAAGCCGACTCGGGCTGGTATCCCGCCTCGACCAGCGTCTCGAAACCAGCCTTGATCAGCGCGGTCACGCCTCCGCACAGGACGGACTGCTCGCCGAAGAGATCGGTCTCGGTCTCTTCCTTGAACGTCGTGTCTAGCACGCCGGCTCGGGTGCACCCGACGCCTCTGGCGTAGGCAAGACCTACGTTGTGGGCCTGCCCGGACGCGTCCTGATCGACGGCCAAGAGCCCTGGGACCCCGGAACCCCTTGTGAAGACCTCGCGCATCCTGTGCCCGGGGGCCTTGGGTGCTACCATGGACACGTCGACGCTGTCAGGCGGCACGATAGTCTTGTAATGGATGTTGAAGCCGTGGGCGAACATGATTGTCTTGCCCGGCAGCATGTGCGGCTCAACCGACTCCTTATACACCTCGGCCATGGCCGTGTCCGGCAGCGCCATCATGACGATGTCGGACTCGTTTGCCGCGTCCGCTACCAGGGCAACCTTGAGGCCGTCGGCTTCGGCCTTGGACCAGCTGTTGCTGCCTTCGTAGAGGCCCACGACCACATCCATGCCGGAGTCCTTGAGGTTAAGTGCATGGGCATGCCCCTGGCTGCCGTAGCCGATCACGCCTATGGTCTTGCCCTCCAACAAGGACAGGTCTGCGTCGTTTTCGTAGTACATCTTGGCCATTGGTGGTCTTGCCTCGCTTGTGGTTCGTATGTCTAGACCGACGCGGCCTCGCCCCATCGGGCGGACGCCGATCTGCGTCCCGGACGGTCGTCGCGACTCGCCGAGCCTAAGCCTCTGTTGAGCGCGATGGTTCCCGTGCGCATCAGCTCGATCACGCCGAAGCCTTTCAGCAACTCGTGTAGAGAGTCGACCTTATCTTCGTCACCGGTCACCTCGACGATGAGGGTGTCTGCACCGACGTCAACGATGTTCGCGCGGAATATGTCGACGATCTGCATGATCTCGCTGCGGGTCTCGACATCCGCCTTGACTCTAATCAAGGCCAATTCGCGAGACACTATGTTCTCGTTCGAGATGTCCGAGACCTTGATGACGTCGATGAGCTTGTGGAGATGCTTTGTCACCTGCTCGACGACCCGGTCGTCACCCTCGACGACAAACGTCATGCGTGAGAGGTCCGGCTCCTCGCTGTGGCCTACGGCTAGGCTAGCGATATTGAAGCCTCGCCGGCGGAACATGCTCGATATCCTATTGAGGACGCCGGGCTTGTCCTGGACTAGAGCCGTGATTGTATGTCTGGGAGTGGTGCCGTTCGTTGTCATGTGCGGGCGGCCTCTGGAAGGGGCTCCTCGATGAGTTCTTCGATCGTCTGCCCGGCGGGAATCATCGGGTACACGTTCTCTTCCTCTTCGACCACGAAGTCGATGAGGGCCGGTCCGTCGTATTCCATCGCTTCCTCGATGGCGGGCCTGACCTGCACTTTGTCGGTAACGCGCAGACCGAGCATGCCGAAGGCCTCGGCCAGCTTCACGAAGTCGGGGTTGTGGGTGTAGTAGGTCGCGACGTAGCTCTTCTGGTAGAAAAACTCCTGCCACTGGCGCACCATGCCCAGGTAGTTGTTGTTTATGATGGCGAACTTCACGGGTATCTTGTTCTCGACCAGTGTGGCCAGCTCGGCCATGGTCATCTGGAAGCCGCCATCTCCCGCGACCGACCAGACGACGCGGTCCGGGCGGCCGACCTGGGCCCCCATGGCGCCCGGCACCTCGTACCCCATCGATCCGGAGCCACCGGACGTCACGAAAGACCGAGGCTCGGTGAACGTGTAGTGCTGCGCCGCCCACATCTGGTGCTGGCCAACCCCGGTGACTACGAAAGCTTTGCCGTCCGTGGCCTCTGAAAGCTGCTTGATGATGTATTGAGGTATCAGCTTGTCGGTCTCCCTGATCGTCATCGAGGGATGGTCTCTCTTCAGATCCTCGATGTGTTGCAGCCACTCGAGGCGGTCGGTCTGGCTCACCTGTTTGTTGAGCTTCTTCAGCACCCGCTTGATGTCGCCGACTATCGGTACGTCGACTTTGACGTTCTTTCCGATTTCGGACGGGTCGATGTCCACGTGTATCTTCTTGGAGTTGAGCGCGAACGCACTGGCTCTGCCGGTGATACGGTCGTCGAAACGCATACCCAGAGCGATTAGCAGGTCGGCTTCCTCGATTGCGAGGCTGGCAAACGCCATTCCATGCATTCCAGGCATCCCTACACACAGCACGTGATCGTCGGGGAACGAGCTTATCCCCAGAAGGGTCGTGATCACTGGGACCTGTGCCTTCTCGGCCAGCTCCCTGAGCTCGTCGAAGGCTTCTGAGAATATTACGCCGTGGCCGGCCAGGATCACGGGCCGTTGCGACTCGTCAATCAGCTTGGCCGCCCGCTTGATCTGGCTCGGATGACCTTCCATGTTAGGCTTGTATCCCGGTAAGTCCACGCTCGTCGGATAGTCGAGTCCGTTGGGGAAGTCCACCTCTTCGATCTGTACGTCCTTGGGGACGTCGACCAGCACTGGGCCTGGTCGGCCCGTGCCGGCGATATGGAACGCCTCTTTGATGATGCGCGGAATATCGGCTGGGTCCATTACCAGATAGTTGTGCTTGGTTATAGGCAGCGTGATCCCAGTCGTATCTGTCTCCTGGAAGGCGTCGCTGCCAATAGAGGCCCGCGAGACCTGGCCGGTGATAACCACCATGGGCACCGAGTCCATCTGGGCGGTTGCGATGCCGGTGATCAGGTTAGTAGCACCCGGTCCGGAGGTAGCCCAGGCGACTCCCGGCCGGCCTTTCACGCGGGCGTATCCGTCGGCCGCGTGCGCCGCGCCCTGTTCATGGCGTACCAGGATGTGTCGAAGCTGCGGGTATTGAGGCAGAGTCTGGTAGAGCGGCAGTATCGCCCCGCCGGGTAACCCGAATATTACCTCGACGCCCTCTCTGATCAAGCTTTCGCAGACCAGCTGGGACCCGTTTAGCTTCATCGACTCGTCCTCCAGGCTACCGACTCGTATTCAGCCCACGCAAAAAAATACCCGTCCCCTCAGGGACGGGATATGAATTGCGATCTCCCGCGGTACCACCCTTCTTCCCCGACGCGACATCGGGGCGCTCACTCCCGATTCGCATCGGGAAGACCTGTAACGGGGCCACCGTCGACCCTACTCGGACTGCTCTGGCGGCGTCCTTCAGGCCGAATGCTCCGGGGCGAGTTCACGGTGGCGCCGGGTCTCACAGTGCCGGCTCGCTGCGGCCAGTCCGCTACTACTCCCCTTCAACGCATGTCATAAGTTATATGGAAATGAACGATTCAGTCTAGCATGAGGGTACTATTCGGTCAAATGGCTCATCCAGAAAACCAAAAAAGTTGCGCTCAGAGGTGTGAAAAGAACATGAAGACGGTCGGGCTGGCGCTCGGACGACTTGAGCGAGCCACCAGTGAGGATGCTTGCGGAGACGGCAGACGACAGAGAGCGCAGAACCCTCATCAGTTGTTCTGCGCCCCATCTTCCGCCTCTGTTGTCTCTGAGACTATCGTAGTCCTGCTTACGGTGGGCCTAGCCCTCACGCTGAGATTCGTATTCGAAGAGTACGCTTGCTACTCCCGAACCTGCGAGATGGGAAAATCCTCGGCGCAAGCAGCGTCTATGAGGAAATTCCCCTCGGAATCAGTGTAGCACGCGTAGAAGCCCACTCGGTGGTCCGCCCACTCGCCTAGCGCCTCCAGGAACTCGCTCGGTGGCGTCCCGTACGTGTACACGGACTGCGTCTCTTGCGAAGACTTACTGGGAATCCGTATCTCTCCCGTGACGATGTGAGACCCGAGTTCATGCTCGATCGAGTCCCGCCACTTCGTGGTCAGCCCTCGATATAGCTCTAGCGCATCTGATGACAGTATCTCCGCAACACTAGGTAACGTCGTAAAGGGGGCATCCAGTAGATGCAATTCCCGCGTCGCTACTAGACAGGCCATCCGTCCGGCTCGCTTGGGCAAGCCGGATGATGCGTACCACGAGTCCATGAACACTTCTTCTAAGAATGGGTCCAGGGACTCCAGCTTGTCGAACGCTTCGGCAGAGAGACCATCGACTGGGTCCGGCCAGCGAAACATCAGCTCGTCCGGCGGGATGTTACGGAAGAACTGAGGGACGGCCCATGGCGGCGGAACCACCCCCAATCGTTTGGCGTAGGGCGGAGAGCAAATCAATGGGACCATCGCGCCATCAAATCGAGGGACAAGACCACGGGCGGACTTGGCCCTGCCCTCTAGGGTCGTGAACGGTTCGAGCGCCTGCTCGATGATTGCGGTCTCGTCAGGTCCCCATTCGTGCCTCGACAACAAGAGGCTTGCCACCTTTTGCTGCGCCACGACCTTCAGGTAAGGCAGATCGTCGAGCACCCTGACGACTTCCACCGACAGCCCCATCTCTTTGAACGGGGGCACATCGCTGGGTGTCGCCAGAAGGTCTTTCTCAAGCGCCGCCGCCTGGCGGGCTCTCTCGCCGGGGTCTCCCGTCCGACTCTCCCGTCCGACTCTCCCACATCACCTGAAACGCCCGCCGGACGATGGGATCGACCGAGTCGAACTTGGCGAGTGCCGCCGCCGACAGGACTTCCTCCAGGGAAGGCAGGCGCTCGAGGCCGTTTCGCGCGAACTCCTGCGACATCGTGCTCACCATGCCCTGGAATGCCCCAAAGCGGTACTCGACGTCCGTGATCTCCCCGGCCCGCCACTTGTCCTCGTCTCGAATCAGCGTCGAGTTGGGGTACCCCTTGAGAAGCAGCATGCGCTGATAGGGTCGGTCCAGCAGGCCGAACACACCGAGATTGTAGGTATCGCCGAGATGGTAGGTATCGAGGATGTCCGCAATGGGCACGGCGTCGTCTGGCAGATCGTCGAGATACTGTGCCGCTACCTCATACCCGTTTTCGTCCGCCTCCTCGAGGAGCCCGGCCTGGAACTCCTCGGGCAGCCCGCGGAACTTCGCGAGATCGTCGCTATGGAGGGTCGCCTCGAAAGGCTGTTCCACGGCAGGCTTTGGGACCGCAGTCGCGATGGAAGCCGCCACCCGCTCCGACGACGGCACGACCCGGGAATCGCCGCAAGCCACGCCAATCATCAAGATCAAGCCAACTAGAGCGGTTGCAGTGATTGGTCGGATTTCCTGCCTCCACCCCCTTAAGTCCGACCTGTCTCACGCGGATATCAAGTCCACATAAAGGCACCGTTCAGAGGGGTGAAGGTACGTGAAAAGAACCTCCGTGTCAAGGGCGGTGTGAAAACGTACCAGCGGGGCGGAGCAAAACTGTACCACTGAACGCCGTAGAATGGGCATCAAGGTTCGTGGGGCGTTGGAGATCAGGCTCAGTCAGATAGCTGGCGGCCAGAAGTCTTCTTGCTGTGCTTGAGTCGGTAGCTGTCCCCGTTCATCTCCAGGATGTCGACATGGTGGGTGAGGCGGTCGAGGAGAGCTCCGGTCAGCCGTTCAGAGCCGAACACCTCGGTCCACTCGACGAAGGGCAGGTTGGAGGTCACCAGGACCGATCCACGCTCGTAACGCTGGCTGAACACCTCGAAGAGGAGCTCGGCGCCAGTCTTGGACAAGGGCACGAAGCCCAGTTCGTCGATGATCAGAAGCTTGAGTCGTGCGAGCCTTCTCTGCAGGTTGAGCAGACGCCGTTCGTCCCTGGCCTCGATCAGCTCGTGAACCAGAGCAGCGGCGGTGGTGAAGCCCACGGACAGTCCCCTCTGACACGCAGCCAGACCGAGACCGAGGGCGATATGGGTCTTGCCGGTGCCACTGTTGCCGAGAGCGATGACGTTGTGGGGGCGCTCGATGTACTCGCATCGTGCCAGCTCCAGAACCAGAGCCTTGTTCAGGGACGGCATAGACAGGAAGTCGAAGGTGTCGAGGCTCTTGGTCGTCGGGAAGCGGGCTGCTTTGATCCGACGTTCCACCATGCGATGGTGACGGTCGATCAGCTCCAACTCCGATAGTCGCAGCAGGTAGTCCGGATGGTCAGCTCCCTCACTGGCACACTGGGATGCCAGCTTGTCGTACTCCCTCAGGAACGTGGGGAGCTTGAGTTGCTTGAGGTTGTGTTCGAGCAACATCGTGGACTTGTTGGTCATGACCGGCTCCCCGCCAGGAGAGCCATGTAGTCCCTGGTCGAGGTTGTTGCAACGTTGGTCCTGGGCAGATACGGGTACAACTCCATGTCGAGTCTAGGCGGTCGACCCTCGATCCTGCACAGCACCAGGTGCTTGACAGCATCGAAGCTCACAGCCCCGAGTCGAATGGCGTCTCGTACGGCGTCGTGGACTTCTTCCGGCTGGAAGTTCTCCATCAGTCTGAGCACTTGCACGAACTCCCTCTTTCCTCGCTTGCCCATCCGAGACTCCAGCAGCCGCCGCAACACTCCGAACTCCTCGGGCAACTCCCATCCAACCAGCGGCGCCGCCTGATCCAATGCCCTCGTCTTCTTCTCAAGGAGCGGCAGGTAATGGAGAGGGTCGAAGACGAAGTCGTCTCGATCGTAGGACCGCCGATGGCGGGCGATGACTTCAGCGCCACAGCTGATCACAACCTCATGTACATATCCGCGGACCACAACGTCCCGATGACCGTAGGCCACCGGGACCGAATAGTCATTGGTCCGGTATCTGACCAGGGACAGAGAACTGACCCTCGTCGCGTGCTTGTCGCTGGCGTCGTACGGTACGGCCGGCAGAGGCAGCAACTTCTCCAGGTCCCGCTCCAGCCGTTCTCCTATCGTCTCGTTGTGGCCGCGGAGTCGATCTTCGAACCGTCTGAGGCAGTGTTGCTCCAGATGAGCATTGAGGGCATCGAAGCTCTCGAACGATGGAATGGGCACCAGGAAGTTCCGGCGGACATAGCCGACCAGACCTTCTACTTTGCCCTTATCGTTCCCTTTGCCTGGACGGCCGAACCGGTCCTCGAACAGGTAGTGGGACTGAAGCTCGGAGAACACCCTGGTCCGCTGCCGGCGACCATCTCCCAGGATTCTGGCTACCGCGAGCGTGGTGTTGTCGTAGAGGATGCTCTGAGGCACTCCGCCCAGGAACGCGAAGGCGGAGACGTGTCCGTCGCAGAATGACTCCGTCGTCTCGGCGGGATACGCCTTCACATAGCACCCGTCGCTGTGAGGGAGGTCCAGGGCGAAGTAGTGGGCTTTGCGTTCCACTCCGCCGATGATCACTCGAGCTTCGCCGTAGTCGCACTGGGCATGTCCCGGGGAATGGGACAGTGGTACGAACATCTCGCGGGTATGACGACGGCGTTCTCGAACGTAGTCTTTGACTATCGTGTACTTGCCGGGGAAGCCGTGTTCGTCTCTGAGCCGTTCGTAGATACGCTTGGCGGTGTGACGCTGCTTCTTCGGTGAGCTCAGATCCTGCTCCAGGATCTGGTCCATCACACCCTTATATGGATCGAGCTTCGGTCTGCGAGCCGGTCGTTGCCGTCGATACCCTGGGGGCACGGAGTACTCGAGCATCTTGCGCACCGTGTCCCGGTGTAGCCCGAACACTCGGGCCGCCTCTCGGACGCTCATCCCTTCGACGAAACAAGCCCTGCGAACTCGCAGGTACATCTCCACCTTGTACATCCAATCCACCTTCAATCAGGTTCGGTCGTTCCTGATTGAAGGCGACAGGCGGTACAGTTTTCAAGCGCCACATCTCAGCGCTCGACCGCCCAGGTGGTACATTATCTCTCCGCCCTTCACATACGGGGCTGTCCTTTTGTTTTCTGACCCACCCGACACACCACGAGGAGATCAACAATGCACAAGACGACAACCGAAATCGACTACCCGTGCCCCGTACCCTGTACCCCGTACCCCGCCCCCCACCTGTTGCATTTCCCTGCCCAGGTGTTGCAACACCCAGATAGGAATGCACCAGTTTGCTGCGGTTTGCAACAGAAGTAATTTTTGCACCCCGCTTATCCTCAACACACCACATCCTCAGGGAGGACCTGTACAAATGGAAAACGGCCCGCAGTCGGAATCGAACGAACTGTCCGAGAAGCAGCTCGCAGGTTCGGCACTTGACAAGAACTTGCGTTCTGTTCTAACCTTGTTCTAAGAATCGAATACCACCGAAAGGGGGACGGCCATGGCGAAATCAGGGAAAAAGTCGAACCAGCTTCCGATGCCCGGGATGACACTCGCCGAATTCGTGACCCCTACACCACACCTCGATTCGAGAGAGTTGCGGCCCGGGCGAGCGGTCCGGTATGTGGGCAAGATTCGTGGAGGGCCGAGGTACGGCACACGCGGCGTCGTCAAACGGACGTTTGCGCGGCGGGCCCTTGTCGAGCTAAGCGGTTTTGGCAGGTGGACGATACCTTACTACTTCCTCGGACCAAACGGACTTGTGGCGGAGCAAGTCGACAAGGACAAGACCAGCAAGACCCCGGTCACACAGTGACTCGGCCCCCTGTTCCCGCCGTTTCGGTCAAAATTATCGGGGTCGGCGGGGCCGGTAGCAATGCCGTCTCAAGGATGGCGAAGGACAAGCGTCCGGACCTGGACTTCCTCTGCGTCAACACCGACATCCAGGCCCTGGCGTCGATGCCGGGCCTACCCACGTTCGCCATCGGACCCGAGATCACGCGGGGATTAGGGTCGGGTGGCAACCCTGATCTCGGCCGCAGAGCGATTCGCGAGAGCCAGGACCAGCTGGCTCCTTTGATAGCTGGCGCCGACCTCGTGTTCATTACGGCAGGGATGGGAGGCGGCACTGGCACCGGAGCCGCCCCGGTCGTGGCTGAGATCGCCCGTAAGCAAGGCGCGTTGACCGTCGCCGTCGTCACGCGTCCCTTCTCGTTCGAAGGACCCCAGCGCGGAGAGATAGCCGACAAAGGCCTGCGGCGGTTACTGCCGAAGGTCGACACGATGATCGCTGTCGAGAACGACAGTCTGTTGACGGCGCTAGAAAGTACAACGTCTCTCGACGACGCTTTCACAATCGCGGACCAGGTGCTCACGCAGGGAGTGAACGGCATCTCTGACGTCGTCACGCTGCCAGGACTGATTAACGTCGATTTCGCCGACGTCAGAAGTGTGCTCGGCTACGGCGGCCCTTCGTTCATGGCCATGGGGGAGGGCAAGGGACGGCGAGCCGGACAGGACGCTCTCTCGGCGGCACTCTCTAGCCCGCTCTTTCCAGCTCCGATCGAGGGGGCGCAAGGCGTCCTGCTCAACATCAGGGGAGGCAAGGACCTGAGCCTCGGCGAGGTCAATGAGGTCGCGGGAGTGCTACGGAACGCTTGCGGCCCTCAGGTGCATGTCGTCCTCGGAGTGGTGCAAGACCGGAAGTGGAAGAAGCGCGCGAGCGTTACAATTGTGGCGACCGGACTGCCGCCTCACCAACAGGAACCGGAAAACTCCGCGACCTTTGGCGAGCAACTCAAACGACTCGACCCGGCGCTTCATTCACCGACCGGTTCGACCAACGGTCACCAGGGTCCTGCCCATGCTATGGACAGGATGTTCTGACCGCAGCTAGGCTGAGCTACCGCTACCCGTCGAAGAACCCGTCGCGGATGTGTTCCCCGATGACCTGCGCTACCTGCTCCGGACGCTGTAGCGGGACGTCGTGAACGCTGTCCTCGAACCACACCGTCTTGCTTACAGTAAGGAGTTCGGCGGCTCGGGTAACCGCACCTTCCCTCCGCTCCTGCCACTCCTGGGGCGTGTGATCGGTGTTCCCTCGTGTAGGCATTAGCAGGACCGGGCGCTCGACGCGCGGATACAGCTGAGACGGATGGTGACCCCACATCTCATCGATGATCGTCATGTGGTGTTGGCGAGGAAAACGGGGCGTCAGGGTGTCATCCTCAAGCACCTCGAAGTTCGAAAGCATTATCTGTTCGACTTCGGGCGTTAGCTCGAACCCCCAGTCCCGGCCCTTCGATCGCTGCCGTAGCTCGTCGAGCGTGACCCCGGTGAAATCCGGCGGAGCCAGGTCCTCTCTGGCACGCTCAAGGGACATCTCAGGCCAGGCGGAGATCTCGATGGTGCCGCCATCTACCAGGCCCAGTCCCTTCACCGCTTTAGGGTAAGTGGCGGCGTGCTCAACGGCGACGTTTCCGCCCCACGAATGGCCCACCACTACGGGATCTCGGAGGCCCAACGCCTCGATGAAGCTCTGAAGGTCCTGGGCAACGGTCACGAAGTCGTATCCGCTCTCTGGCTTGTCACTCTCTCCGTGGCCGCGCTGGTCCAGTGCCACTACCGCGAAGTCGGTGCTAAGGACCGGCGCGACGAGGTCCCATATATGCGACGTGGACGCGAGACCATGCAGTAGCACGACCGGCTGGCCCTCTCCATCCCAGTCGCGATAGTGAAATCCGATGCCGTCCAGGGTTACTCGGATATCTTCGGGCTTTTTCATGGGCGTGTCAGGTCGCTTCGTTGTGTTTGGATTGGACGTCGCGGATCAGGGCAAACGACTATGGAAAAGGCGAGCTAGCTCTCGTCCCCGTCGCCGGCAGAACGTTGGCCGCGCTTCAAGAACCGCTCGAGCTCTTCAACCATCGCTTCAGGCGCCGGGATTTCGCTTTCGTCAGACTGCCTGGCATCGTACTGTCGCTCGAGCTGTTGTACGTAACTGGTGACGTCGCCCTGCTTGGCGATCGACTTCGTGACCTGTTCGTCGAAGGCCCCGCCAGCCAGCCGGAGCTCGTCCAGATCGACGTCGAAGTCCACCAGCCCTCGGAGCTTGGTCAGGAGGACGTAGCTCGCCTTCGGGTTCGGTGACGTCGTAACGTAGTGAGGGCTGTGGGCCCAGATACTCACATATTCGAGGCCTCGTTCGACACATTCTTCCATGAAGGCTGTGTGTATCCCGACGGGACCTTCGTATCCGGTGTCCTTCACTCCCAGCCACTCAAGCTTCTCGCTGAGCGCCTCCGAGCTGCCGCGGCCGGTCACCGGTGTCTCCCTCGTGTGAGGCACGGCGGCGAGTAATGCCCCGAGCGAGACGATCCGTCGGACTCCCATTCGGTCGATGACGTCGAGGAGAACATTCGAGAACGCCCGCCACCTCAGACTTGGCTCGGTGCCCAGGTAGACTACAAGCCCGCGAGCCGTGTCGCCGCCGGGCGTGTGATGGTAGAAGTCATTCGCGGGCCAGTGAACAGTCGGCTTCCCGGCCTTGCTTTTCCGCAGGTGGGGCCGGACGACGGTGAAGTCGTAGAACTCCTCGGGATCGATCTCGGCGAACTTGGTAGCCTGGAGATTCCGGACCAGGTACCGCAACGCCCTTGTCGCCGCCTCGGCGGCGTCCGGCCAGCCCGAGAACGCCACCAACATAGTTGGGACCTTCTGGGTCGGTTCATGATGAACGATCAAGCCGTCGTTAGAGTCCATCGGGATATCGACTGAGTGTACCATCCGCCGCCTACGTGCGCCACGGAAGCGATGGGGGCCCCTGTCGGCTGATGGGCTCGTGCTAGACTGACGCCATTTGAAGCGGTCCCTGCCGCACAAGGAAGGCGCAAATGGAACCAGTCAAGCTCAAGAGCGTCGAGTTCGGCGCCGTCAAGGTCAACGACGTCAAGCGGTGGGCCTTCGCCGCGATCACCGACGACAAAGGGACGACGGCGACGGTCGAGTTCCCCGGAGCCGAAGAGGAACGTCGGGCGGTCGCCATCGCAGAGGCGGTGGCCTCCCTCGCCGGCACCGCGATACGCGACGAGTCGCAGATTGAGTCGCTACTTAGAGTCGACCGAAACCAGATCCGGTCCGACTGGGTCATACGCGCGGCGGTCGGGGCGCTTCGCACGGCCATAACGGAGCTCCAGTGCCAGCACGCTGGTATCGGCATGACCGAGGCCTTGGGCGGCCAGCCGCGGGATCGAGTAAAGCTATACGCGAACCTCAACCGGTATCTGCGGGACGTCCTGAAACGCCGCACCCCGAAGGACTTCGGGCAGGCGGCGGAGCGTGCAGTCAAAGCCGGATTCCGCCACCTCAAGACCGACCCCTTCGACGAGGTCGGCCGCGCGCGGACAACCGACGACGTGCTGGACGCGGCATCTATGGGGTTCGAGCGACTCGCGGCCATGCGGTCGGCGGCCGGGCCCGACCTCGGCAAGATCGCAGAGAAGGTCTCGATCCCGGTCGTAGCTGGAGGCAGCACCTACGGCGAGGACTCCTTCGAAGAGCTGGTCAAGCGTGGTGGCGTCGACATCATAATGCCTGACGTCCAGCGCTGTGGCGGCGTGGCGGTGGCGGCCAGGGCCGCACGCGCTGCGGCCGAATCAGGCGTCCAGACGTCATGCCATAGCCCCTTCGGTCCGCTCTCGCTGCTGGCCAGCGCCCACGTAGAAGCCTCGACGCCGGCGCCCTTCCCTCTGGAGCATGCGGTCTTCGAAAACGACTGGCGGGCCGAGCTCGTGGAGCCGCGGGAGCGCGTCGAAGACGGCCATTTCTGGTTCCCTGGCGGCAACGGCCTCGGCGCCACCCTCAACTGGGACGTCGTCGAACGCCACGGCCGGAGGTGGCGTGTGTGAGCTTTGTTAGACCTGTAGGCCTAAGCCCGAATCCACCGAAGGACACCGATGGACGGCGTGAGGGCAGCGGAAGGGGGTGGGTGAGGGAGCTACAGGGGGGATGGCCTGGGGTCTTGGGGTAGATGGGAGGCCGGCGGCCGGTCTTCAGTCGCCGCACAGGGCCCCTAAGGCCCTATGCGGGAGTTGCGATGCGCGGGAAGGCGAGAGGATACGCAGCAGGGGACTCTCGCGACCGGGGTGGCGCGAGATTGCGGGGACGTTGGGTCAGTTGCAGGCTGGCTGTCAGGCCGGGAACGGAATGGCTTGCAGCCGGGCCAAGGCGCGACTGAACTGGGTTTCCCAAGGCCAGCGCCGGGGGAGATGCAAAGTGAGGCGGCGCGCCGAGCGGGTGATCCGTCCCACCAGAGCGAAGACCCGCCGCCTGAGGGTCTTGGTGATCACGGTCCGCTCGCCCAGACCAATCCGCGCCGTCCAGCGGTCCAGGTGATGGCGCATAACCTGGACCGCCAGCCAGGCGCCGTTGGCAGCGAAGCGCGCCGACGGCATGTGGTTCAGCCCGACGCCGTACTTGAGGTCGCGTATGGCGTTCTCGACCTCGGCGTGGCGGCGATGATCGGCCTCCAGTTCCAGCGTCTCCCCATCGCGGTCGGTGATGAAGGCGTGATAGCTGTATCTGGCGAAGAGGGCGAGCTGGGAACCGGGCGTCGGCTTCACCCGCCGGACAATGAGCCGCACCGGCGCGGCGTCCGGCTTGGTCTGGAACGGGGTGTAAGTCGTCTCGGCGACATCGGCGGCGCCGTCCATCCAGTAGGGAATGGGAGTCCAGTCCTCCTCTGGTATCGCCTCGATCAGGTCCCGCAGGCTGGCGCGCTGGCGGATGGTGATAGAGAAGCGGACATCCATTTCCCGGCAGGCGGCAACGACAGTGTGGGCGTAGAAGCCGCTGTCGGCCCGCACCGTGAGTTGTCCCCTGGCCCCGCCGTAGCGCACCCGCCCCACCGTCTCACGCAGGAAGTGGGCGGCGCCACGGGCGGTGTTGGCCCGGCCCTCGCGCAGCCGGGACATCAGCACCTCGCCGGTGCCGGCGGCAATGGCCAGCAGCGGGTGATAGCCGCGGGCGCCGGTATAGCCGTGGTGGCGCGCTCCCTCCTTGGCCAGTCCATAGGTCTCGCAGATGGTCGAGTCCAGGTCGATGGTCAGGGGCGAGTCGCCGGGTCCGGCCCCAGCGGCCCAGGCCCGGGCCAACAACTGGCGGCTCACGCGGTCGAGTTGACGGACATGCCCCCACCGGAAGCTGCGCAGGAAGGTCCCCAGGGTGGATGGCGCCTTGACCACGCAGCCTAGAACACCGACCGTCCCACCAGCGCGCAGCGCATCGGCGTCGTCGATGCAGTCGCCGCCTGCCAGCGCGGAAGCGACCAGCGTCAGCATCTTGTCCCCAGTGTTCGCCCGTCCCGGCGCTCCGCCGAGGTCAAGGTGATGGTCGACGAGTTCCCGCAGGCCCAGGTGCCGGGCTAGGGTGGCCGGCAGGAGCAGGCCGGCATTGGCCACCAGGCGATGGTCGTCAAAGACGATGCGGATACGGTCGGGTTTGTTCTGTGGCAGCATCTATTGGGTGCTCCTTGTTTCCGGGCGGGTTTCTGTTCCAAAATCATTATCCCAGATTCAGAGGAGCACCCGCTGGCTTCTTCAAGGGCTGTCCCCAAGGACGTCCTTCGGTGGATTCGGGCTAACACGTCGGCCAGCCTACGAAACGTAGGGCTCTTTTCGGCTACGCGTTGCGGAGTGACGTAATTGGCGATTCTTTGATTGTGAACAGTCTTCCTGAAGTCCTCGCCATTGGCCCGAAAGACCCTCTCCAACAGCTTGGCTGGCCTTAGGTCGTCTTCGGGATTTCCTCTGATCGGAAGTCTGGCGCCGGAGCCGAGCACGGCTTTCAGCGCATCCGCGTCGCAGGCGAGCCAGCCTTCAAGGGAGTGGTCGACGACTATGTAGTTGACCGGGATGCGTCCCGCGACTCGACGCAACTCCGCCGTCACCTGATTCGTTCCCCGCAGCGTTTGCTGCGGGTTAGCGCCCTCCGAGTCGATGAACACGAGGATTCTTGTTACGCCACCTTGGCGAAGAAATAGGGATTCGATCTGGTTAGACATCTCCCTTCCGTCCAATAGGTCGCCCCGCACGTAGTGAGCATAGATCCGCGGACGGTAGCCTAGCTTCTTGATGAGGATGGGGATCGTGGCAGCGTCACTTGGCCCTTCGACGAATACGCCGAGGGTCAAGGGACTCCTCCGAAATGACCAGAGGCCCACGCATTCCCCGCGCCCAGCTTCTCGGCCACCTTCTTGACTCCCTTCCGACCTTTCAGTGGCTTGCATTGAGTCGCGCCTTCGATCTTCTCGACGACGACGAACGACTCTGGCGGTAGGAAGTCCAACAGATATGGCGAATGAGTCGTCGCGATCACTTGCGTCTTCTCAGAAGCAATCCTGAGCATCTCGGCCAGCGTCTCCATCACGTATGGGTGCAGCTCGGTATCAGGCGCCTCCAGAGCTATGAGGCTCGGTGGCTCCGGCGTCATCAACGCAGTAGACAAAGCCAGAGCGAGGAGCGTTCCATCAGATAGGCCCCAAGAGCCGACCCAGTCAGGAACGGACTCTTCTTTCAACGCCACGTATGTGTGAGCGTCTCCATGGATTGGGGAACTCAGCTGTTTCACCGTGGGAACACACGCCGCGAGAACATCAACGATTTCGTCCAGGATGGGGTTCTCGTCAGAGTGCAGGGTGTGCACAACAGACGAGAGGTTCTGCCCGGTCTCAACCAGCCTATATTCCTTTTTGATGGGCTGTGGGGGGCGCATCAGAAGCGGATTAAATCGGTAGAACGCCCAATCTCGTATTTCATCTAGAATGTTCGGAGCGTTCCACTGGATGTGTGACCTGTAGCTGTAGGCACCGCTGTAGCCCAGATGTGCTTTCCCTGATAGACCAGTGCCGTCAGCATTCCTGAGTTCGAGTTGCTCGCTGGTAGTCCTTTTGAGGAACTCAGAATCGGATAGGATGAAGTCTTCCGAGAGGAATACCGGTCCATGCTGAGCTTGGTGAACGAACTGTGCCTCGTAAGATTGCGGCTGAGGGTCCGATGGGTCGTCTTGCTTCGAAAATAGCCCGATCGAGATCTTATCGTCCGTTTGCCCTCCCCAGACGACTTCGCGGAAACCACCGCGCTCTGCGAAGGCGTCCGTGGTCTGTTTGTCGTCTATCGTCAACTCTCGCGCCAACCGCAACACGTCTAAAATGTTCGATTTCCCCGAGCTATTGGCGCCAATAAGAATATTCAGCCGCCCGAGGGGCAGCTCGACATCCTTTAGCCCTAATCCACCGAAGGACGGCGTGTAGGAGGCCTGCTGAAGAAACAAAAGGGTGCGCCTCTGAATCTGGGATAATGGTTTTGAAACAGAAAACCGGTCCCAGAAAAGGAGCACCCGATAGATGCTACCACGTAACCACCCCGACCGCATCCAAATCGCCTTCGACGACCACCGCCTGGTGGCCAATGCCGGGCTGATCCTTCCCGCCACCCTCGCCCTGCGCCTTGGCCTGCCCCAACTCCTCCGGAAGCACCTCGACCTCGGCGGCGCGCCGGGCCGGGCGAACACCGGCGACAAGATGATGACCCTGGTGGCCTCCGCCCTAGCCGGCGGAGATTGCATCGACGACGCCGATGTGCTGCGCGCCGGCGGGACCGCCCGCGTGCTCGGTTTCACGGCTAAGGCTCCCTCCACCCTGGGCACCTTCCTGCGCAGCTTCAGGTGGGGCCATGTCCGCCAACTGGACCGGGTGAGCCGCGAGTTGCTGGCCCGGGTCTGGAAGGCCGGTGCCGGACCCGGCGACGCACCATTCACCATCGACCTTGATTCGACGATCTGCGAGACCTACGGACTGGCCAAGGAGGGCGCCCGCCACCACGGCTACACCGGTGCGCGGGGCTATCACCCGCTGCTGGCCGTCGCCGCCGGCACCGGCGACGTGCTGATGGCCCGCCTGCGCGAGGGCCGGGCTAACACCGCCCGCGGCGCTGCCCACTTCCTGCGTGAAACGGTGGGGCGGGTGCGCTACTGCGGAGCCAGGGGCCAACTCACGGTGCGGGCCGACAGCGGCTTCTATACCCACGCCGTGGTCGCCGTCTGCCGCCGGATGGATGTCCGCTTCTCCATCGCCATCCGCCAGCGCGCCCGCCTGCGGAATCTCATCGAGGCGATACCCGAAGATGGCTGGACGCCGATTCCTTACTGGCTGGACGGCGCCGCCGATGTGGCCGAGACCACCTACACCCCGTTCCAGGCCGAGGCGGACGCCGCGCCGGTACGGCTCATCGTCCGGCGGGTGAAGCCGGCGCCCTGTTCTCAACTGGCTCTCTTCGCCACCTACAGCTATCACGGCTTCATCACCGACCGGGACGGGGAGACGCTGGAACTGGAGGCCGATCATCGCCGTCACGCCGAGATCGAGAATGCGATACGCGACCTCAAGTACGGCGTGGGGCTGAACCATCTCCCCTCGGGCCGTTTCGCCGCCAACGGCGCCTGGCTGGCGGTACAGGTGATGGCGCACAACCTGGCCCGCTGGACAGCCCGCATCGGCCTGGGTCAGCAGATCGTGACCACCAAGACCCTCAGACGACGGGTCTTTGCCTTGGCCGGACGGATCACCCGCTCGGCACGCCGATTGACCCTGCAGCTTCCCCGGCGCTGGCCCTGGGAGGAGCAGTTCAGCCGCGCCCTGGCCCGACTGCGAGCCATTCCACTCCCAGCCTGACGGAGCCCGTCCGCCACTGACCCACCAGCCAACCCAACGTCCCCGCAAACTCGCGCCAGCCCAGTCCGCGAGCGCCTCTTGCCGTGTCCTATCCCGCCATCTGGCTCGCCACAGCCACTGTAGGCCGCCATCGGTGCCCCCAAAAGCGCCTGCAGACCGCCCGCCAACCTCCCGTCTACCCAAATTCGAGCCCGGATCATCACGCCTGTAACTCCCTCACCCCCTTCCGCTGTCCTCACGTCGTCCATCCCTGTCCGTCGGTGGATTCGGGTTTAGGCTGCGATAGTTCTTGACCTTGAGTTCGGTTAGCATGCTTCGATTATAGCCTGCTACTTCACCGCTAGCAGGTCGTAAGCCAGCGCAAGCATGATTTTGGTGCTGCTGACTAGGCTTTTGATCCCTTCGGACTCGTCGGTGCCGTGGACCATTGTCAGCATCGGGTCGTCGTCGGGGTGAGTGCCGGTGAAGCCGTAGGTCTCGACGCCAAGGGGCCTCGTGAACCGCGAGTCGGTGAAGCCGACGCAGAGGCCCGGGATCCATCTGATCTGGTCGTTGCCGACCACCTTCTCGGTAGCGCGCTTGATGTGGTCCATGAAGTCGGTCTCATAGGGCGTCGAGTTGGGAACGGCCATGTAGTCGATCTCGAAGTCGACGCCCTCGATGCCTTCCAGCACCTTCGTTAGCTCTCCGCGCAGGTACCCGTCGTCCTGGTGAGGTAGTGTCCTGACGTCGCAGGTTACGTTGATGGTCTCGGGCACGCTGTTGGACTTGATGCCGCCCGTGATCATCGTCGGTGTCAGCGTCATCCGTGACGCGGCCCGTAAGATCGAGGCCAGCGATGGGTTGTTGAGCTCGACCTCGGCGACGATTTCGTCGACGTTCTCCGGCGACGGTTTGTGCTCGATGGCAAAGGTGGACAGGTGCTTGAAAATCTCCGCCGACGTGTCGCGCTCAGGCTCGTACGCCTCTATGCGCTGGAGCACCCTCGCCAGAGTATAGGATGCGTTATTGCCCAACCAGGGCATCGAGGCGTGAGCGCTGGTACCCTTGACCTCGATCTCGACTTGGAGCCTCCCCTTCTCGCCCAGGTTGATCATGTATCCCAGATTGCCGGCCGCGTCCGTCGGCGAGCCCCCGCCCTCGTTCACAGCCCACTTCGCGGTGATTTTCTCGGGGTGGTGCTCGGCGAGCCAGCCGAAGCCATAGCGCCCCCCGTGCTCCTCATCGGCGCCCGACACGAGGATCAGCCCGTCCGCGAGCTCCACACCGTTCCGCTTCAGTAGTCGGGTCGCCATCAATTGGGCAGTCAGCAGAGACTTGCAGTCGGACGCACCGCGTCCGTACACCCTTCCGTCCGAGACCGTCGCGCTGAACGGCGGGAAGCGCCATTTGCCCTCATTCTCCACGGGCACGACATCCAGATGGGACATGAACATCAGGCCGGCCGTGCCGGACTGTCCCTCTATTCGCGCGATCAGGTTTCCTCTTCCCGGCACCGACTCGATTATCTCGGAATCGATGCCGTCCTCGGCCAGCCAGTCCCGGGCGAGCTCGGCGACCGGGGTCTCGTTTCCGGTCGGCATGAACCCGGTGTTCACGGAGGGGATTCGGATCAGCTCCTGCTCCAGCTTGACGATGTCCGGCTCCAGCGAGTCTACCTGGGCCAGAAGTTCATCGAGAGTCGCCATCTGTTGCTCCTTGTGATTCGAAATGCGTGGCCATCAGCAGGGCCGCAATGGTCTTGGCGTCCTGTATGGCCCCGGTCCTGATCAGTTCGCCGACCGAAGCGAATGGGACCAGCTCGGTCGTGATGTTCTCGTCCGGGTCGGCCTCCAGCACACTTGGCTCGAGGTCCCGTGCGAGGTACACGTGCATCAGCTCGTCGCAGAACCCGGGGACCGACCAGAACTGGCCTAGGCGAACTAGACTGCGTCCCAGGTGCCCCGTCTCCTCTTGGAGCTCACGATTGGCACACTCATCCGGCGTTTCACCGTCCTCCATCACACCCGCCGGCGCTTCGAGCAGTTCCTCGCCGATCGGGTAACGGTACTGACTAACGAGCAAGACGTTGCCGTCCGCGTCGATGGGCACCACCACGACCGCAGGGCGATGCCCGACAACTTCGCGAAAGGCCTGCCTGCCGTCGGGCAGCTCGACGGTGTCCACCCTTACGCGGACGAGCTTACCGGCGAAGACCGTGTTGCTAGCTATCTGCTTTTCTGTGGTTTCAGTCATCCGGGCTCGGTTCAAGGTCGCGTTAGTTCGGCGGCAAAGGACGCGGGCCTATACCCAACCGCTCGGTGAGGTTGCCAAAGAAGTCGGCCGGTGAGGCCGCCCTCAGAAAGCGGGCGACATGCGGGCTCCGTTTTACCACCAGCCGGTCGTCAGGGCCAAGTGTTGTGTCGGCGAAGCCATCGACCGTCAAAATTGCGTCGTGCTCTCCTATCGTCAGCTCGATGGTAGAGTCTCCTGACACGATAACGCCGGTCTGGAAGCTAAGGTGCGCCGCGAGAGGCTGGACCTGCATCACCTTCGCCTCCGGATAGACGATGGGCCCGCCCGCGGAGAGGGCATACCCCGTGCTTCCTGTCGCGGTGGCGGCGATCAGCCCGTCGGCCCGGTACGTGTAGAGGTCAGCACCGTCGACCTTCACGTGGACGTCGAGCAGCCGGGCCTCCGCGCGGCTGACTACGATGTCGTTGAGTGCGTCGAGGGTCAGGCGCCGCGATTCTCCCGCTCCGCCCTCGACCGTGGCCCGGAGCATCATACGTTTTTCTATTCGATGCGAGCCGTTGACGTATTCCGGCGCTCTCTCAACCGCCTCGTCCCTGGTCAGCTCGGTCATGAACCCGACCCGTCCCATGTTGATGCCGACGACAGGCACCGAGTGGGGGGCCGCGATCCTCACTGCGCTCAGAATAGTGCCGTCGCCGCCGGCAGTGAAAATCACCGAGGTGTTGGCCAGGGTCTGCTCTGCTACGCCGGTGTCGATATTCGAAGACGCGCAGACCCAGGAGGTGTCCTTGATCTTGAGCGACTTGACCAGGGAATCGACGAGAGCCGGGGCCTCGGTTACGGAGGGGTTATGTATGAACCCAACAAGAGTCCGTTCCGGCATCACGTCGCGTTCCAAGGAGGGATTTCAGGCTGAGGACGGTGGGGCGGGCGGGAGGAGCCGCCGTGTCTAAACGCGCGGCAAGTCTAACATTGGCCTATACCCGAGTCAACGAGAATGGCGATTTGAATCGAACCCGCTCTCGACCCTGAGGAGTCCAGGGAAGCAGCTCCTCTGGTAGGGGCCTGGGGATACTCCCCAAAACTCTACAGGGCGGGTGGGCGTGATTCCGGCGAGGCCGGAACAAACGTTGCACGAAGGCTTGGTCCGTTTAAGACGCGCCGGTCAGGACCTCCGCGGCCGTCTTCGCAAGCTCCAGCAGCGGTCGTGGGTAGAGCCCGAAGAAGAGCACGCCCGCCGTGGTGGCCAGCGCCGCAGCACGTATCGGCAGCCCGGCCGTCACGGGCTCTGCAGTTGCCGGACTGCCCAAGTACATCACCTTGACCACTCGGAAGTAGTAGTAGGCCGAAACGACGCTGTTCAGGACCCCGACCAGGGCGAGCCACGCGAGGCCGGTGTTCAGGGCGGCGCCGAAGATGTAGATCTTGACCATGAATCCGACCGTAGGCGGCACGCCGGTCAACGAGACCATGGCGAAGGCCAGCACCGCGGCCAGGAACGGGGCGCGGACGCCGATCCCGGCGAAGTCGGCGATGTCGTCGGAGCCAATGCGATTCGAGATCGCGATAACCGCGGCAAAGGCCGCCAGGTTCATCGTCGCATACCCGCCCAGGTAATAGAGGACCCCCGTCGGACCGATCGAGTCTTCCCCACCGGCTGAGCGGGCCGCCACGGCCGCGACGCCTATCATCAGATACCCGGCGTGGGCGATGGTGCTGTACGCAAGCAATCGTTTGATGTTCGTCTGGGAGATGGCCACCAGGTTGCCGATAGTCATCGTGACCGCCGCCAGTCCGGCGAATATCGCGCTCCACTCTATACTCAGCTCGTCCATTGGAAGCGCGACGTAGAAGACTCGAAGGATGACCGCGAAGCCCGCCGCCTTGCTGGCAACGGAGAGGAAAGCCGTGACGGGCGTCGGAGAGCCCTCGTACACGTCGGGAGCCCACATCTGGAAAGGCACGGACGTGATCTTGAAGCCGAAACCGGCTACCATCATGACGACGCCCATCAGCAGCGCGTAGCTCCCGAAGGGGCGATCACCGGTGTCGAGGCCCATGTCGCCTAGCTGGCGCGCGATGTCCGGAAGCATCGTCGACCCGGAGAACCCGTACACCAGCACCATGCCGTAGAGCAAGACGGCGGAGCTCACGCCGCTGAGTACAAGGAACTTCAAGCCCGACTCGGACGAGCGGCTATCCCTGTTGAACGCGGCCAGCGCCGCCAGCGGAAGGGCGGTAAGCTCTAGCGAGACGTAGATGGTGATCAGCTCGGTCGTGGACGCAAGAAGCATCATGCCGGTCAGGGAAAGCAGTACGAGGGCGTAGTACTCGATCTGGAACCGGCTGAATCTTCGCGAGTAGTCGCTCGACATCAGGATGACGACTGCGGCTACGCCTACGAACAGGAATTTGAAGAAGAGGGCGAAGGAGTCGACCGCGAGCGTGTCGGCCAACACTCCATTGTTGACAACGACCCCGCCCTCCAGGTCGCCCCACAGGGCGATGCTAAACACGAGGGGCACAGCCAGGCCGGCCAATCCGATACCGACCAGATACGCCTTGCGTTCAATCACAAGGTCGAGCAGCAGCAACAACGCCCCGAGGGCGGCCATGCTGAGCTCCGGTGACAGCAGATATAGGTCGTGGGTAGTCATTTAGCGCAGGGCTACCTGGGCAGGTCCACCGAGGCTCCGGATCGATTCGATGATCGGCTCGACTCCGTCGGCGAAGACGTCGGTTACGATGGCGGGGTAGAGTCCAACGACAAGGACCGCGACCACGAGGACCACTACTGGGACCATTTCCAATGCGGTGGCGTCCCGGACGTTGATAAACCGGTCGATATCGGGGCCGAAGAGGGTCCGCTGGGCCATCCAGAGGATGTAGCCCGCCGTTATCACGATTCCGAAGGCTGCTAGGGCCGTTGCCCAGCTCCAGACCGGGAACGTTCCGAGGAATACGAGCAGCTCCGAAACGAATCCACTCGTACCCGGAAGTCCGAGGGAGGCGAGGCCCGCCAACAAGAAAGCGGCAGCAACGAGCGGCATGCGGCTCGCGAGCCCCCCGAGGTCGGGGATATACCGGGTGTGGGCCTTCTCGTATATCAGGCCCACCACGAGGAACAGCAAGCCGGTAATCGTACCGTGGGTGAACATCTGCAATGCCGCACCGGTGAGTCCGATAGGCGACACGGTTCCGGCAATCCCGGCCACCGACGAGATGCCGATCAGAACGTAGCCCATGTGGCTGATGCTGCTGAAAGCGACCAGGCGCTTGAGGTCGGTCTGCCGCAAGGTGATGACGGCGCCATAGAGCACGTTGATTACGCCCAGCACGACCAGCAGCCACGCGAAGTCCACGATCACCTCAGGGAACATGCCGGCGGACACCCGGACCATGCCATAGCCGCCCATCTTCAGAAGCACACCCGCCAGCATCACGCTGACAGCCGTCGGAGCGTCGGTATGGGCGTCGGGCAACCACGTGTGCAGCGGCCAGACCGGGAGCTTGACGGCGAAACCGACGAACGTTAACGCGAAAATCGCGCCTATCGGTATCAGCAGCGTTCCTGCCTGTGAGGCCGCGCGGACTTGTTCTGGTAGCTCCGTCATGTCGAAGGTATCGATACCGGCCGAGAAGAAGAGAGCGAGAATCCCGACCAGCATGAAAGCACTGCCCAGGAAGGTAAAGATCAAGAATTTCATCGCGGAGTACTCTCGCCTGCCGCTGCCCCAGATGGAAATCAGGAAGAACATCGGGATGAGCTCGAGCTCCCACAGCAGGAAGAACAGGATGAAGTCCAGGGCGGTGAAGACGCCCATGACGGCCGTCTGTAGTACCAGCAGCCACATAAAGTATTCGCGAACGCGATGAGTGACGTTCCATGAAGCAAAGACGGCCGCCATCCCGAGCAGTCCCGTCAACAAAACCATGGGCGCGCTTAGCCCGTCAACGGCAAGGAAGTAGTCGACCTTGAAGGACTCGACCGGTATCCACCCCGCTACCCTGTCGACGAGCTGATATTGCGGTCCGTCAGTGTCGTATCTGAAGAAGACAACGGCGCTGAGCGCAAGCTCCGCCAGAGCGACGAGACCCGCAAAGTAGCGGACCTCCTTGTCGCCTTGCAAAAGGAAGAGGATCAGAAGTGCGCCCAGGAGGGGCAGGAACACCGTCGTTGTCAGCAGGCCGGAGCCCTCAAATTCCACAGCTAGACCCTTAGTTCGTCAGGATGTAGATCCCGAATATAGCCAGGACTCCGATCGACATCGCCACCCCGTAGCCCTGAAGCTGCCCCGTCTGGAGCTGGGCGATCCCCCGACCAACGTTTCGCCCAATGCGGTCGATGAAGCGGACCACCCCGTCGACGACCGACTTGTCGGCCCAGTCGAGGAATCTCGCAAGGCCTCGATAGACAACCCTGGTCGTTATGACCCATTCATAAAGCTCGTCGAAATAGTACTTGCGGGACAGCAGCGTGTAGACCGGGCGCATCGCTGCGCCTACACGCTCGGCCGAAAGCTGCTTCGTCTGGTACATGACGTAGGCGAGCCCGATGCCCGCAACGGCGACGATGGTAGAGGCGCCAGCCACGGCTACATTGAACTCCTTGGATGCCTCGCCGAGGAATGCCGTTAGCCAGTGGGCGGGTATCGCGCCGAGGTCTAGGGTGGGGTTGACTACGAAGCCGACCAGCACCGATGCGATCCCCAAAACGACCAAGGGCCAGACCATGACTGCGGGCGACTCCGCAAGGTGTGGCGCGCCATGGGCCTCGGCGTTGGGGTCGGCTTCGGCGCCGCCCCTGAACTCGCCGTGGAAGGTCATGAACAGGGCTCGGAACATGTAGAACGCCGTCATGAACACGGCCACGATAGCTAGCCAGAAGACCAGGGCGCTGACCGACCCGGTCCCGGCCCAGGCATGAGCGAGGATCTCGTCCTTGCTCCAGAAGCCCGCTAGAGGAAAGATACCGGACAGGCTCAGCGCCCCGATCATGAACGTGGCGTAGGTCCAGGGCATGGCCTTTCGCAGACCTCCCATGTACCGCATGTCGAAGGTGCCGGTCGCGTGACTCGCGCTGCCGGAGCCGAGGAACAAGAGTGCTTTGAAAAAGGCGTGCGCGAACAGGTGGAATATGGCAGCTCCGAGGGCGCCGACGCCCAGCGCCAGCATCATGTACCCGAGCTGGCTGACCGTGGAGTACGCCAGGACTCGCTTGACGTCGTTCATAACGAGCCCCATGGACGCCGCGAAAACGGCCGTGAAGCCACCCGTCAAGGCGACGACGTTCATGGCCAGCTCCGAGGCGTGAAAGACGTCGAAGAACCTGGCGACGAGAAACACGCCGGCGGCAACCATGGTCGCGGCGTGGATCAGCGCGCTGACCGGCGTCGGGCCCTCCATGGCGTCGGGCAGCCAGGTGTGCAGAGGGAACTGGCCGGACTTGCCTATCGCACCGGCGAAAACACCCAGGGCGATCCAGACGACGACCCCCGTCGCCAACAGCCCGGTCTTTGCGGCTTCGTTGATGTCGGTGATCTCGAGGGCGTTCATCCCATCGCCGAAGCTGCCGGCGTTGAACACGATGTACAGGATCGCCAGCAGGAACCCGAAGTCGCCCAACCTCGTGACGATAAACGCCTTCTTCGCCGCCGCCGCTGCCGCGGGGCGGTTGAACCAGAACCCAATCAGGAGGTACGAGCTGAGGCCTACAAGCTCCCAGAAAACGTACATCTGGACGATGTTGGCCGCGATGACCAGGCCGATCATCGACGCTGTAAAGAGCGACATGTAGGCGAAGTAGCGGGCGTATCCAGTGTCGCCTTTCATGTAGCCCGTCGAATAGACCTGGACCAGAAAGCTCACACTCGTGACTACGACAAGCATGATCGCCGTCAGGGGGTCCAACAGGATGCCGACGGTCACCTCGACCTGGCCAACGGAGAGCCACGAGTGGGTCGGCCAGACGGGCGAGCCCTGGTCGACGACACTCTTCAGGGCCCACAACGACAAGACCAGCGCAGCCCCGATCGTCGCGATCGCCACGTAACCGGCCGCCGTCGCGTAGCGGTTCAGGAACGGCCGGATCGCCAGGGCGATCACAACGAAAGAGCCGAGCGGTAGAAAGAATATGAGCCATACCGCTGGTTCAGGAATCACTCGTTACAGCTTCCTTAGAATCTCGTCGGCTACATGCTCGCGTCCCCGAGGCACCATGATCCGGAAGGGAACACGCTCACCCCAAGAAAGGATGTCGCCCTCCGGGACAATCTTGGTGGGCAGGCCCTCGCCTTCGAGGGCGTCCTTCCACATCTCAGCGACCATCAGATTGGGTGCTTTGCGGTAGTCGACCCACATGCCTCACTGCCTTGTTTTTCCGGATTTGACCGGCCCCGAGACGAGCTCGCGCGGCTAATGCCTCATCTCAATGGCGTTGGTGACGAACACGGTCTCCCGGTTGCGGTAGAGAGCGATAATAATAGCGACCCCGAGCGCCACCTCGGCGGCGGCCACGGTGATGATGAACACCGCGAAGACCTGGCCGGTGAGCAGCAGCGGAAGCACTTCTCCGGCTGACTCGAGCCTGGCCGGAACGATGTATCGTGACATCGCCACCGCGCTGATGTTCACGGCGTTGAACATTAGCTCGAGGCTCATCAGGACCGTAATCGCGTTTCGCTTTGAGAGAGCCCCGTAGAGACCGATAGCGAAGATCGTGGCGCCAACCAGCAGGAAGCTTTCCAGCCCCATTCCTTAGCGCTCCCTGACCAGAACTAGCGCGCCCACGATGGCCGCCAGAAGCAGGACCGACGCCGCCTCGAAGGCGAGAACGAAGTCCCTTAACAGCAGGCCGGCGACCCGCGGGACCGTGTTGGAGTAGATGTCTTTGATCTGGTCTACAGTCTCGGCAGCCAGCGTTTCGGAGCCGCCGACCTCGCCTTGGGCTGCAATGGCTTCGTCCAGGATCTTCCAGTCCGTGTTCAAGATGACAAAGGCCGTGGCCGACAAGAAGAGAACCGCGATCACGCCTGCGAGGAGCCGGAGCTTGTTCGAAGGGCTCCCCTGCTCGACGTCGCGGGTGATCATGACGGCAAAGACCAGAAGCACCGAGATGGCACCAACGTACACGATGATCTGAACGACCGCGAGGAACTCGGCCCGTAGAAGGACGAAGAGCCCCGCCACGGCGATGAGACAGACGACGAGCGACATGGCTGCCCTGAACAGGTCGCGGAGTTGAACGACGCCGATTGCGCCGATCACGGCCGAGATCGCAACCACCCAGAACGCGATGTCCGTAATGAGTGCGGACTCTGTCCCAGAGCCGAAACTCATCGTTTGCTCCACCGGTCCTGCTGCTCAGCTAGAGTTGGCTGCTCGTGGCGGCCTACATCGCGCCATCCGAGCTCTTCGCCGGTCTGCGGGTCGTATCCCTTGTCCTCGAGCTGGGGCCGGAACCAGGTGCTAGGCCGTTTCGGTGCCGACTTGAGCCTGTCGATGTCTATCACGAGATCGCTGCGACGGTAGCTGCCCTCCTCGAAGCCACTCCCCATGTGGAGCGCATCGTATGGACAGGCCTCGACGCACAGGCCGCAGAACATGCAGCGCCCGATGTCCATGTCGAAGACTTCGATACCGTAGTTCTGGCCTTCCTGGACCGCCTGGCCGTTGGGGTCGGTGACGATCCTGATGATCCCGAGCGGGCAGTATTTGGCACAGCTCGCACAGCCCGTGCAGCGCTCCTCGTACCAGGTGAACTCCTCGCCCCGGAACCTTGGGTGGTGCGGGTCGCGGTCCTCGACCGAGACCATCCCGACGACCGCCTTGATAGCCTGCATGGGGTTCCTGATCGTGAAGCTAACGACGTTGGTACCTGACCGCTTGGCCAGCCCTAGGGGACCGATCCGACGGCTCGGGTACTGGTGAACCGTAAACATCCGGCCGGGCACGATTAGGTTCTTCATCGTTACGGCCATGCCCTTTGCCATTCCGAAGCCGTACACGCTAGTCGACCTCCGCGGTCATGTTGGCCAGCGGCGAGGGCACCGCGGGCCGTTTCCTGATTCGTCGCTGCCCGAGAACGTTGGCTGTCACGACGATCGCGCCGATCGCCAGCGGCCAGTTGAACGCCGCCATTCGCCAGAAGTCTTCAGTAGTAAGCTCGCCGGTCGTCGTGTCCTGCAACAGCTGGACCTGAATCGCTACCACGAACATGTTGAGGAGAGCCAGAGGGAGCAGGCCCTTCCAGGCGAATCCCATTATCTGGTCGACTCGTAGACGGGGCCACGTCGCACGTATCCATAGAAAAAAGAAAAGTACCAGGAAGGTCTTCAGAGCAAACCATACCGGCCCGGGCACCGGCGCCCATCCTCTGGTGCCCGCAAGAAACAGGACGGTGGCCAGCGCAGACGCGACTATAGGCGCCATGAACTCCGCCAGTTGGAAGATCCCGAACTTGATGCCGCTGAACTCGGTGATGTAGCCGCCGGCCAGCTCCGACTCGCCCTCGACGATGTCGAAGGGAGTCCGGTTCATTTCGGCGAGGGAAGCGGTAATGAATATTATGAACCCCAGTGGTTGGACGAGAAGGAACGGGACTGCCTGATTGTCGACGATGTCGAGCAGGGCCAGCGACCCAGCGGTGATCACCACCCCGGTCAGAGCTAGCGCCATCGGTACCTCGTAGCTGATGAGCATGGCGACGGCCCGAAGCGCACCGAACATCGCATACTTGTTCCGTGAGCCCCAGGCGCCCATGAAGATCGCGAGGGTGCTGACGCCGGTGACCCCGACTACGAACAGTATCCCTACGTTGAGCTCTCCAAGGAAACTCTTCGAACCGAGCGGGATTACCGCCACTACTAGGAAAGCAGGCACGAGCAGCGCGATGGGAGCGAGTGTGAAGGCAATCTTGTCCGCCGGGTCAGGGATGATGTCCTCTTTCGTCATGAGCTTCAGCACGTCGGCAATGGGTTGAAGCAGACCGAAGGGCCCCCATCGGTTGGGACCGAGACGGGCCTGGAACCGGCCCAGGGCCCGACGTTCGAACCACGTGTAGACGGCCGTCAAGGCTACGATCGCGTTGATCACAAGGACAGCAAGCAGAAACCCAGCGACGGCGAACGCGACCCACTGCCAGCCATCCGGCAGAAAGTCGGCAAGCAACTCGTATAAGCCACCGAAGTCCATCAGCGATCAACCTCGCCCATGTTTACGTCCACGCTTCCGAATATGACTATCAGGTCGGCCAGCTTCCAGCCGACGACCAGGTCTTTGAGCGACGTCAGATTTATGTAGGAAGGCGAGCGAATCTTACAGCGGTACGGGGAGATTCCCCCGTCGCTAACGATGTAGAAGCCCAGCTCCCCCCTCGGAGCCTCGACGGGCGAGTAGGCCTCGCCTGCAGGCGGCCGCACGAAGAAGGGTCCGTCCGTCTTGACGGGCCCGGGCTGTATCTGCTCGACACACTGGCGAATAATCGAAATGCTCTCTCGCATCTCCTGAATACGGACAAAGTACCGGTCGTAGCAATCTCCGGAGCTCCCGATAGGGACTTCGAAATCGACTCGATCGTACACCTCGTAGGGCGCAGCCTTCCGCAGGTCCCACTGCACTCCGCTGCCCCTCAGCACGGGTCCACTAGCGGAGGCGTTGATAGCCAGCTCCGGCGGGAGCACGCCGACGTCGCGGGTGCGGGCCAATACGATCTCGTTGTCCGAGATCAGGCCCTCGAGGTCATCGATGTAGCCCGGCATGTCCTTGACGAAGGTGTCCAGGGCGGGCCAGAAGTCCTCCGGGGCATCCTGGAAAACGCCGCCGGGCCTCATGTAGCTCAACGTCACTCGCGCGCCGCAGAGCATCTCGAAAAGGTCGAGGACCCGCTCGCGCTCGCGAAAGCAGTACATAAGCAGGGTCACGAAAACGCCGAGCTCCTGCAGGAAGAACCCGGTCGAGATGAGGTGGCTGGCGATTCGCTGCAGCTCAGACGAGATCACCCTCAGGTACATGCCACGCTCGGGAACCGGTATCGAGGCCAGTTTCTCCACGGCCCTCACGTACGCCAGATTGTTCGTCATGCTCGAGGTGTAGTCGAGCCGGTCCGTCAGGGTCACGATTTGAGTATAGGTACGCTCTTCAGCGAGCTTCTCAGTGCCGCGATGCAGGTAGCCGAAGACGGGCTCGATGTCGATGACCACTTCGCCGTCGAAAGTGACACGTATCCTGAACACCCCGTGAGTACTGGGATGCTGTGGGCCTAGGTTTATGGTGATCGGCTCGGTCTGAATAGTCACGTGGCTTGGGAGTTGAGGACCTTTATCTCAGAAAATCTTTCCGCAGAGGATGTCCTGGGAAGTCTTCCCACAAGAGAATCCTCTTCATGTTGGGGTGCCCCTCGAATCGGACGCCCATCAAGTCCCAGATCTCGCGCTCCTGCAGGTCGGCGCCTTGCCAGACGTCGACGACCGAAGGGACCGTTGGCTCGTCCCGACCATAGCAGCGTGTCTTGAGGGTGACGCTGCGGTTGAGTCTCATCGAGAGCAGGTGATACACCAGCTCGAAGTACTCAACGTAGTCCACGGCGCTAATGGAGACCAAAAAGGCGAAGTCCAGTTCCGGGGTCTCTTTCAGGAAAACGGCTACCCCGGGCAGAGCCTCAGTCTCGATCCAGATGTCGCCGTCGACCCATTCCAGCGCCGCGCCGGGATGAGTCTCGTTTATCTGGCGAGCGACGTCTTCTCCGGCCAGCGCTCTGGTCATTACTCCCCCGCGCGACGGCCGCTGAGAGAGTAGCGCTTGATCTTCTCATGGAGCTGCATGATGCCGTAGAGGAGTGCATCGGGCCTGGGTGGACAGCCGGGTACGTACACGTCTACCGGAATGATGTGGTTCACGCCGGGAACGACGCTGTAGGACTCGTAGTAAGGACCGCCGCTGGTGGCGCAGACCCCCATCGAAATCACCCACTTCGGCTCGGGCATCTGCTCGTAGACCCGCTGGATCGCCGGCGCCATCTTCCATGTGACGGTGCCGGCGACGATCATCAGGTCGGCCTGACGAGGCGAGGCACGGAACACCTCTGCGCCGAAGCGGGATAGATCGAAGCGTGGCATTGCGCTGGCCATCATCTCGAAGGCGCAGCACGCCAGTCCGAAGGACAGTGGCCAGACGGCCGACTTCCTTCCCCAGTTGATCAGGGCGTCGACTGACGTTACGGCGAGATTGCGCTGAAGATCGTCAGGGACCTCGACAAGGGGCTCCGCCAGCGGCTCCGTGTGGCCGGCCTTTAGGTCGTTGACCTGCCCACCCTCTACGCGGTCGAGCTCCCAGGTCGTGCTGTGAAGGGGGATTCCGTCGACGGGGCTATCATCGCGCTCAGAGTTCGCGGAATTCAGCTCCACTCGAGGGCTCCCTTTCGCCATGCGTAGAGCCATCCGACCAGAAGGATGCCGACGAATACCATCATCTCAAACAGGACGAAGGTGCCGAATTCCAAAGACAATGCGCCGAAGCTGGCCGCCCATGGAAAGAGAAAGACGACTTCGACGTCAAATATGACGAAGAGAAGGGCGAAGGTGTAATACCGGAAATTGAAGCGATTCCACGTACCCGACAGCGTCTCGAAGCCGCACTCGTAGATGGCTTGTTTGATCGGGTTTGGCTTTCGAGGCCGGACTTTGACCAGTGAAAGAGTCCACGAGCCGACCAGCATACCCGTCGGCACCGCGACCGCGATGGCGGTAAAAATGGCGATCAGGCCATACTGGCCGAGGTACACGTCTTGCATAGCTGAACAAGGCCGGAATATAGCATAAAGTGAAATTTTTAACAAACAAGGTCGACAGCCTGATGTTATCCCCCTGTCGTCTCGATCTTGACGACCTCGTGGTCGAAATACGCAATAGCCTAACCGATTCGGGTAAACTGGAATCGGACCAACCTGACTGCTGGGAGGTTTGCTATAACAAGGAGCCTGTTTCTCACCCCCGTTGCCATTTTGGTGGGGATCGCTGCCGTCGTCGCCCTTCTACTCGTAACCCCAAGCCATGGGGTTCTATTCCCGCTCGTAGAGATACTGTCCGTATTGCTCACTCTTTCATTCTGGCCAGTGGTGATCGGCCTTGGCGTCTGGCTGGCGTTGCGCCTGCTCGGAGCCGGAACGGGAGGACGCCTGAGCATCAGTCGTAGCGGCCCCAGCCAGTCCGCTGACGATATCCTGAAACGGCGGTACGCTCTCGGCGAGATCACACGCGAGCAGTTTTTTCAGATGCGCCAGGACATTCAGTCCTGATTCGCCCTCGCTGAGGGCCATACTCTAGTTCGCGCCTGAAGAGCGCACCATTGGGAACATGTTTGCTCACACACAAGTGAACTCGAGGCCAGCCGGAACGCAGTTAACAGCCGTGGGAGGCGTAGCGGGGGTGGTCGTCGCTGGAGGCCTCGGAGTCTTGCTCTTCCGCAGCCAGGACCAGTCGACGGCCATACTGCTGACGCTTGTGTATGCTGCCCCGTACTTCTTCGCCTTGATCGCAGCCGGAGTTCGAGACCACGCGGCACGCGGCGGCCTTCTCCTTGCCCTGGGATTGGCCTCCCTTGTCGCCAGTCTGTCATCTTTAGCGGGCGTCGCATTGGTCCTCCTGCCAGCAACGGCCATGGTCCTTGTGGCGTCGGTCCAAAGCATCAGTGCTGCAGACTACCGATTCCGCCGGACTACTTCTTTCTTCCTCGCTGGCCTGGCCGTGCCGGTCGTTCTGGTTGTCAGCGTCTTTGTCCTGACCCGATCGCTGGAGTGACCAGTCCGTCCGCTCACAAGGTGGGACGGTGGCCTCTGGCCACGATTACCGACCGACCCATCGAACATCCGCAATCGCGGTTGAGGGGCGCCCGAGGCCATGCTATACTAGCGCTGGCTACGGCGTGGTGCCGAGAAAGTGGAAGTTCCTTGTCATTTGTGACTATTCGTGACGGCGAAGACGGGGAAGCGCTGGTCAAGCGCTTCCAGACCGCTATGCAGCGTTCCGGTATCCTCAGGGAGCTGCGAAATCGACGGTTCTTTCGCTCCAAAGGCGAGCAAGCCCGGCTCGACCGCGCGCGCAGTATTCGCCGCCAACGACGACGGCGCAACCGGTAGCGCCCTAAGCACCTTCTAAGCAGTTGCCGTCTCAAGTCTCCGGCAGTTTCGCGACTTCTGTCGGCATCTGCCATGTCCGGACTCCTAGCCCAGCGCCCCTGAACCGGCAGTGGCTCCTCATTGGCCGGTTCGCCTCAACGCATCGTGTTTCTGCTAAGATGTGCCGCTAGCGACTCCACCGCCCCGCAGGGCAGTCCCGCCTCGAGGGCGTCCTCGTGTCTCAATCTCCTAACCCCTTCTATGGCCTCGTCGTTCTCGGAATCGACATGAACGGGGTCTGAGCGACCGAGCAACTAGATGAAAAAGTGATCGCGGGAAGCTTTGGCTGCAGCTCACGGTCCTGAAAAGGCGAAGGTGATCGGGCCGTCCGAACGGCTAGCAAGGATGGGCTCCGTCTTTTTCCTGGTTGGCCTGGCCCTGCTGCTCCTGGCTGCATGCGACGACACCGAACCGGACCCGAACGCGGCTGCGGCCGCCACGACACCCAGTTCAATCGAGCCAGCAGGCGCAGTGGCCGCTTCCTTGCTAGAGCCCACGCCTTCCGGGCCTTCTGCCACCGAAACTTTCGTCCCCACCCTCACTTCGGTCGTGCCACGGGAGCCGACACCGACCGCGTTTGCAGAGACCAACGAGCCACCACAGGCCGTACCCGCATCATTCCTGTCGCCCACACCCAGTCCCGCCCCGACGGCCACCCCTACACCAACTCCGACACCTCTCCCCACAGCCACGCCTACCAGGTCCCCGACACCAAGCCCTACAGCCACACCGACCCAAACCCCAACGGCCGTTCCAACCCAGACCCAGACACCGACTCCGACGGCTACAGCGGAGCCTTCGCCTACGCCGACCCCGACTGCAGAACCCACCCCTACGCCGACTGCAACGCCGACGATAGAGCCAACACCAGAGGCCGAGCTAACGCCCGAAGCCAAGCCCACCCCGGAAGGGGAACTCACCGACGAGACTGCGACCTCGACGCCTGTAACGGCAACACCACTTGCCGGTAATCAGACCTCTACCCTAACGGCGATCCAGCCCGTTGTAACCTCAACGCCTCTGTCGACGGTCGAAGTGGTCAGGATCCTCAGACCGTCGGTCGTCCAGATAATCGCCAGGGCACCCCGAGGAATCGGACCGGTCCTCGTCCGGCCGCCGGCGGAGTTGGGCACGGGAGTCATCATTGACACCGAGGGCCACATACTTACCAACAGGCACGTCGTTGTGTCCGACGACGACCTACCGCGCGACACGATAGTCACGATGGACAATGGGGAGACCTTCGCGGCAGAGATAGTGGGAAGCGATTGGCAGACGGACGTGGCCGTTGTTCGCATCGACGCCGAAGGACTTGTCCCCGCGAAGACTGGTGACTCCTCCAAAGTCGAAGTCGGCGAAGACGTGATCGCCATCGGATACGCCCTGGGGCTTCGAGGGGGACCTACGATCAGCAAGGGCATCGTAAGCGCGTTGGGCCGGATCATAGATGTGGACCCTATTGTGCCGATTACGATGATCGACCTGATTCAGACGGACGCGTCTATTAGCCCCGGCAACAGCGGAGGACCGCTGGTCAACACGTACGCCGAGGTGATCGGAATCAATACCGCGAAGCTTCAAGAAGGCCTCGGCCTGGGGTTCGCCATCGACATCAACGGCGCCCGTGACGTCGCCTTACAATTGATCGAAAAGGGGTTTGTCGACAGGGGCTTTCTTGGAATCAAGCCGCGCAACGTGACACCCGCACTTCAGGCGCAGTTGGCTCTGCCGGTCTCGGAGGGAGTCCGAATAGTCGCCTTCAGCGATCTTCCCGAGGTCTTTGCTGCAGAAGAGGCCGGTCTCGGGCCCGGCGACATAATCGTGAGCATAGACGAAGAGCCGATCAGGAATACCGGCGACCTAGCCAAGTTCCTTTTGAAACACCCGCCCGGCAACACAGTTCAAGTCCGCGTCTACCGAGGGAACAATGCTGGGACGCTTGAGGTTACACTAGGGTCCTCACCGCTCAACCCTGAGGTTCCGTAAGGAGAAACCATGGTCAATGACGTTTTGCGGGCCGGTACGCTGGTCTGGTCGGGCGAACACTGGATCAACTACATACGCCGTACAGGGGCGTCTTCGGACAGCGGGATGGTCAGCCTTTACGACACCCGATACAGCGCGGCGGGTGAAGGGATAGCCGCTTTCGTCGATATTCCAGGCGACGATGGGTTCGCTGCGTACTGCACCAACAATCGCGATGTGGCGCGGTTTATCTTCGACACGATGATCCGCGGCAAAGGGAACGCGTTCGATCGCGAGCTACCTATCCTCGACGCTAAGTTCGATCATGAAGGCGACTTGACGAAGAGCGCGTCGTGGGCGATCGAAGCGGACGGTCGGCGCGTCGAGTCCGCCTGGTCGATAACTGAAGCGCCAACGATGATGTACGGTCCGGCCCACAGCGGTGAGCCGTACGAGATATTCTCCGCGCTCGTCTTCTCCAACGAAACGTCCCTGAAGCTCGACGGCCGCGTGATCGAAGGCGAGCCGTACACACGGGACATCTGGAAAAAGAGCATCGGCGGCGATCGCAGCTCCTGCGTTTTCGCCCTGGCCGAGACCTTCATTCGAATAGGCTAGGCTTGCCCCGCGCCAGCCTCCGCGAATCTTGCGAGGCCGTGCTCCTTGGCTGTGTAGAGACGCCCCAGCGGGGCGTCTCTACGTGAGTCGGCGTGGGTACGGACACCGGCATTGGCGCCAGCTGGACTTTTCTAAGCCGTGCCTGTTACAAGTGGGTCGGGCGGCGCCAGACCATCCCTTCGGTGCGCATCATAAATTCGGCGTGGAGGGTGGCGTTCGAGGCCACAAGTCCGTCGCTGTACAGGTTTGCCCTTTGTCCCGTTCTGTCTGTAATTACACCCCCGGCCTCCTCCACCAGAAGCAGCCCCGCCACCTGGTCCCACGGAGCAAGTTGGTGATGGAAATAGAGGTCGGTTCTTCCCGCCGCAGCGTACGATATGCCAAGTGCCGACGACCCCATGACGCGCGCCGTCTGCATCCCCGGCCAGATGGAGCGAATGACGTCCAGGCCGTTCACCGCGCCCTCGTTGTTGTAGCTGAGGTCCATACCCAAGATGCAGTCGACGAGGGCAGACCTTTCCGATACCGAGATACGCTCACCGTTGAGGTAGGCACCCTCGCCCTTTGCCGCTGAGAACATGTCTCCCCGTACCGGGTCGTAATTGACTCCCGCCAGAATTTCCCCATCTGAGGCCAGACCTATGACAGTTGAGAAGAATGGGATGCCGGAGGCGTAGTTTCGGGTGCCGTCGAGGGGATCGACGACCCACACCAGGCCTTCGTCGGCTCTGTCCACGGCCGTCTCTTCACCTACGGTCCCTAGATATCGGTTATCCAATGAAGACAAAAGACTCAGGTACTCGTGGGCGGTGGGACTTGGAGCCAGTTGACAACGACGATGACTCAAGAAGCCCAATGTGGTTCGAACCCTCGTCGGCGGCTTGAGTTGACGGTAGGCAGTATCACATTCGAGTTGGTGGTGGCATTGTAGTAATCTAACGGTTCGCGTCCATCCGGGTTAGGCGACGACTCTTTCTTACGAAAGCCACCAGCGACTCTCCGCTATGTTAACCTCGCTGCCTTTACAAGGGGCGTGCAGGAAATATGGCATGTCTTCCAGATAGGCCCAGGTCCATGCCGGGGGGATGGTTTCGGGGCCATTAACTATAGTGTCCCATAGTAGCGTCTCACCTTGGCGGCCATGAGTTCTCTGCGTTTCCGCAAGAACGCGTCAAAATCCTCGACGCTTGCCGTCTCCATTCCTTCAGGAATGCAGTGAGTTGCGAGATTTTCCTGTAACTGGTCGGCATCCTTTATCCCGCCGTAGCGAGTGGCCCCGTTTCTGCATTGCTCCCACAACTGGGAAAAGTATGTCGCCGGTGGCTTATCCCCGATGGCGATATTGATTTCGCTCTGCATCACCACATAATTGGCAATCTGATTGTAGCGGCTTCGTTGGTAGCCATGCTTCTGCAAAAAGCTGCGCGGATATACATGATGAATGTTCCACTGGCCTTCAATGAGGCCGCGTACTGTAATATCGCGTGAGAGAAAGCCCTTATCGTGATTCTTTATCTGGCTTGCGAGGAATACGTTGAAATAGGGGCTACTGGCCACCGACGTGTCCATCTGTTGCGGGAGACCTACTTCCCAGAAGGCATTCGAAAGGTCCGCCCGTTCCAGAGTGTCGAGATACCCGCTGGCACCCTGGTCTTCGATATTCCTGATGTCAACGCCGAAAGTCGTCTCAGGCGAGTTGGTGTATCTACCGGTTAAGACCGACATCACGAACCACCGGCGCACCAGCGTCTCGATTCTCTCAGGAGCCACGCCCTGAGCGCGCAGCACCAAATAGAGGATGTAGGCGAAGTTCACGGTGTTTTGGGATCTGATTAGCGACGAGTCTACAAATCCCGCAGAACGCAGGATCATGCAGAATTTCTTGAAGTTGGTCTCGTTCATATACCGCATGATTCCGTCTTTGAGTGTATTGAACGTCTTCTCTGCAATGGCTTCTTCGAAGGTGCGCGACTCGAAGTTTCGCCCCGAGAGCAGAGCGACCAAGTCCGCCAAGCGCCCACGACTGAACTTCGACGTAAATGCCACGCGAAGCATGTCCGTGTAGGAAGGGTCATAGAGATCGTCCTTCTCGTTCTTCAGCCACTCCATTGCACGGAAGTAATCGGTGGATGCGAAAACATCGTCCTTGGCCAGATCGCTGTATGCTTCCGGAGCAACGGCGAGATGGCAGAAGTAGTCGATGGCCTTTCTTAGCAAGTGGCCGTCATACTCTTCGTTGGCGGCCATCTTGGACATGGCGAAATCCGCCTCGTTCAGCGAGACACCCTGGGAGTTGATCCGAGCGAATATCTCCGCGACGGTCTCCACTTCCAAATTGGAGTTCAGTTCGATGAGACCGAGGGAGTTATTTTTGATGCCGCGAAGCCGCTCCATGCGTTCGTAGATTTCGTCTTTGTCTACACCATGGTTCGCTTCGCAGTAGTTGTTCAATAACTGAAGTATTTTCACTTCAGGCGCAAAGACGGGGGCGATGTCAGCAATCCATCCCCGATCCCGGCGTATGGCCGCGTTGGCCACCTCGAAGCGTTCCTCCCCTGGATGGAAGGCTATTGAAATCCGTCGCTGTTTGTAGTCTTTGGTGACGACCTGCTCCGCCAGCAAAGCGGCCAGCAGGGCCGTCACGCGCTGCTGACCGTCGATCAAGATGCGCTTCCCCGCTGATTGGGTGCCATCCTTCAGGCGGACATCTGGGTTCTGCCAGGCGATGAGATACCCTACGGGATAGCCGTTGTAAAGCGAATCGATAAAATCACGCACCTTTGCTGCGTCCCAGACGAACGGGCGCTGGATCTCGGGAATGGCGATCGCATCGGACTTGATCCACGTCAGCAGGGTTTCGATAGGGTACTGGTTCACTGAGTAGCGTTGAACGGGCATCTCACTCCTTTGTCACTTACTGGCAACTCAACGGTTCAAGAAACGGAGCAGCATTCACGTTCGCAATCATGGCTGGTCCTTTCGTACGGGCCTCAATTTCATTCCAATCATACTCTGTGCATGCTGTTGATGCTGCATCATTCCTCCGTTCTAGACCGCCACCACCGTATCGGTGTCTCCCGCGGCGAGGGCGTTCATGTAGGCGAGAATGAGATCGCGTGTGCGGTAGGAACCGAACGCGGCTTCGTCCTGGCGCCGGACTATGGGGAAGGTCTCGAGCACGTAGCCCGCGTCCTCTCTGGATAGCCCGTAGAGGTGGAAGTAGAGCGCGTCGAGCCGCGCTCGCAGGTGGCGGCGTTCCTCTTCATCCCAGATGAACGGCGGGCCGTCATAGCCGAGGTCACGGGCGAATGGGGCCATGTCGTTGGCTGTGTAGGTGAGCCGAAGCACGTGGTCATGCACGAGGTCGCGGGCCGTCTTGTCACCGAACCGCTGGTCGTAGCCCTCGGCCGCGATGACCGGGAGTTGTTCGACGATATACCAGTTCATAGCCGTACCTTGAACCTTTGACCTAGCAACGAAGTCGAAACACGTGGAATTCAGGTTCGCCGTTAGAAGGGTGACGACAGAAGCATCGTGTGCGCGGAGCAGAGGGACTTTGTTCCCATACCCGGCCCACGGCACGATGGAGGCAATCATGGTTCTCACGTCTGTTGGTCGGGCAATGTCTCGGAAACCTAGCGCATAGCCGCGGCTTTCGGGTAGAGCAGTCTCCACGTTGTCGGCAGGCACCCAGTACTGTGTCTGAGGCAGGAAGTCCGGGTCGGCGTGCTGCGCTTCGCTAACCGGCTCACTCAGATACGGGTTGTGCGTGCTTTCCGGGTTGACACGAACCGAGTTAGCTCGATGGTCAAAGTGCCAGATCATCCGGCCTTGGTACAGTGGCAGGTACATCTCCTCGCCCAGCTTCCAGCAGTTTCCTTCGACGGGGTAGAACCCCTCCGCCTCCAGCTGCTCCGCCGTCCGAAATAGGTGCGAGTCGTTGGTCATATGAAACATCGTGGCGTATCGGACGGGCCACGCTTTGCGCTCCTCTCCGTTGGAACGATCCACCAACACCGGATGCCGCTCGTAGATGCGCCGGGTGATCTCGGCGTCCCGCCGCGTGCGAAATATAGGCGCGGTGCCGGTGTTGGGGTTGACGCGAGCGAAGTCCGACGGGGCCAGCGGGAAACAGCGGTCGGAGTCTTTGATGGTCTCGGTGTCGTGCAGGAAGAAGGCGCACTCAGTCTCATCGAACCGCCGTTCCGCACCGCCGAAGATCAGGGCGCAGAACTTGAACGATGCGTGGACATCCTTGAAAAATATCTTCCTGTTCTCGAAGTCGAACAGGCCTCCTACTCGTCCGCTACTGGAAAGGGATTTGAAGAAGGCGGAAGCGGTCTTGTCGGCGTAGATACCCGACGGCGTGAGCAGCCCCACGAATCCATCCGGCTTGATCAACCCCATGGCGCGCTCCACGAACAGCGAATAGAGGTTGATGTCGCCGCCGCCCAGCAGGGGATAGTTCCCGGACGCGCGAATCAACTCGCCCAGCTTATCCGCTCGCTCCTTCGCGGCGTCGAATTCGTCCGCCAGAGGCGCTCCCTTGTCACGCAGTTGCTGAATGCCTGTTTTCCGTGCGGCCGCTGTCGGGGCCAAGGCCAGCTCCGGTGAGCGAGTGGCGAACCACTCCACCTCTTGGAGTTTGATGCGGTCCCACGGTGGGTTGCCAATGACGGCGTCGAAGCCGCCAATAGGTTGTTCTTCCTGCCACCGCTGCCAGACGCCGGGGAAGGCTGCTTCCCAATGCAGGAAGCCTTCGCGGACCGCGACAGACCGGGCATCGGTCCACAACTCTTTGAACCCTGACCAGGAAGTGTCGCCGCCGGTCTCTCCGTCCCCATCGGCGCCAGGACCCCGCGCCAGGAGACTGTACGCCTCGTTAGGCCGGCTGGCCAGAGCTTCAACCAGAGGAGTCTCGAGCGCGGTGCGCGCTTTCCCCCTCATGTCCGAGGTCAGCCAGCGCAGGCCGCACACGAAGTCAAGCAGGCCTCGAAGGTCGGCCGTCGTGTCCTCGACTCCACGGAACAACTCGGCCGACTCCCGCACCTCCGCAACGTCCGCGTCGGACATCTCCTCTATGCGTTGCATCCCACTGGTCGCGGCCTCCGCGCCGGCTATGGCGGAGCTCGCGAACAGCCCACCAAGCCGGTTCAACTCCGCCGTGGCCTCCGGAACACGGAGACCGACCAGGGAGTCGCCGCAGCGGAGGTGGTGGTCCAGGAAGGAGAGAGGGGCGCCGACGGTGAAGCTGTGCAACCACAGCGACACCTTCGCCAGCTCAACGGTCAGGGGGTTCTTGTCCACGCCGTAGATGCAGCGTTTCAGCACCATCCGGCGGATGATGGCTTGGTCGGTCAACTGGGTCTCGTCCATGACCCAATCCGACGCTTGGGCTCGCTGGAGGATGTCCCGCCGAATTGCCGCCACCCGCTCCACAAGGGGGGAGGAGTACTCGCCGTCCAGCCACTCCGGCACCGTCGGCACGTACTCCGCTAGCTCCGCAATGTAGTCCGATAGGAAGTCGACGGCGGTGACCAGAAAGTGACCGCTTCCCATCGCAGGGTCCAGCACCTTCAGGTCGAGCACGGCTTCGGCCGGGTCCAGCGCAAGCAACTCAGCATGTCGCTCGGCGATGGGACGGTGGTCGCTCCTCAACTCCTTCGACTTGTCCTCGAACGCCTTGAGGCGCTCTTCGGCCAGCGGCTTCAGGGTCCGGTCGACGATCAGGTCGACGAGCTCTTGAGGCGTGAAGAAGCTGCCGCTGTCCTTGCGGGCGTAGCTGTTAGGCCGCACTACGATCCCGCCATTGTCGTCCCGGACAGGCTCGCGTTCCAACAGCCTCTCGTAGATGGAGCCAAGCTGCTGCACGGACATGTCCCGGTAGTTGACGAAGTGGCGTGTGCCCTCAGTCTCCGTGTGGCTCAGGTCGTAGATGACATCGCCGACGATCTTGTCCGTAAGGCGGGCCGTCTTGAGCAATGGAGCGGCTTCGGACGCAAACAGGCCGCCGTTGTAGGGCGGCAGACCGATGGACTCGTCGCCCTCGTCGATTTGGCGGAATAGCGTCATCAGGTGGTCGTAGTAGCTGGAGGCGCTGGCGGAGAAGACGCCGCCGCCTTGCATCCTGTGCGCCACGTGGTCGCGGACCGGCTTCCGCAAACCGTAGTCCTCGTATCGCGGGTCGTTCACCGGAAGCAGTCCCCGGTCCTCGGCGTAGAGCACGAAGAGCAGCCGGTAGAGGAGGATGAGGGCTGCATGACGGACGCGGGACAGATCATCGCCGGTTGCATCGGCCAGGGCCTGCACCAGCTTGGGAAAGACCCTCTCGAACACGACGCTGGAGAGGTCCTGGGCCACCTCCTCCTCGTACCGCCTCCCCTGGGCTAGCGCCGCTTCCAGGAAGCTGGTTGTGGCCCCCTGCTGCGGGGTGAAGGAATCGCGACGGAACAGCAGGTAGAAGAGACGGAGCCCGTCCTCGCCGCCGGACTCCAGCATCTCTCCGAGATCGACCTCGAAGTAGCCGGTTGCGCGTGGGCGGGCGCGGTAATCATAGAGACGCCACAGGCCACCGTTGGTCAGGAATCCCCACCGGATTCGGCTCTCCAACTCAATGTCAGCCGTCGAGAGGTACCGGAGAATCTGGCCGTGGGGCGTCTTGGACTGGCGTCCGGCGTCCCTGTCGCGGGCATCGAGGGAGAGACCGAACCGCTTGCTCTCTTCCACCACGATGGCGTCCCGGAATCGTTCCTCAGGGTTGGTCCTTCCGGCGGCGCGCTCCTTGGATACGGCATCGGTGAAGAGGAGATAGTCCGGGATGTCCTCGTTGCGGGTTGTCCCCTGCTGAGGAAGGTAGTCGGCCCATCCCAAGAGTTCCAGGACCGGGCGAATCAGCTCCTGCTCGGTGACGGCCTCGTTGGGGCCTTCGGAGTCGCTCAGCGCGTCGTAGCATTGACCAACACCATCCCGAAATACGGCAAATGCCGTCGAGTCCGAGATGGACGCGCGCCACTCGGCGGTCGCCTTTATGCCTTCGGTCAGGAAGTAGTTCGTGAACAGATTGCCGGGCATGTTAGGTCCTATCCGCCGGTTTCATGCCATTACTCCAAGGCTAGGTCATCAACGATATTGGTCATAGTTGCCTTATGCACTGAACTCTCCTATCCAGCGCACGCAGTCAATCCCGGTACTTACCGCCCGGTAGAATCTCTGGTCGGCGGTCCACAACTCGCAACCGAACTCCTCCGCGAGGGCCAGGTAGTGTGCGTCACAGACCGCGCCCTGCTGGAGTTCGCTTGCCAGCTCCAACGCTCTGGCGTGAAGCCCTGCCGTCTGATGCAGTTCGAGCCGTGAGCCAAGCAATTGTGCGATCATGCGGGCACTGCCCCCGACGCTCAGCTCGCCGCGCAACACCCGCCGGTGAAGGGCGTTGGCGACCTCGAACGGCATGAGGTTTGGGGCCACGCGCGTTACGTCCTGGGCAACCCAGGATTGGAGGATGGCGTGGGCTTTGTCAGAGTCCTCCTCTTCCACCAGCCACTTGACTGTCAGACTTGCATCGACGACGACGAGCCCGCTCACGCCCACGCCTCGGTTTCGGCATCCCTGACCTCGCGGGCCTCCCGGATCAGGTCGGCGGAGCTCCCGGGTAGAGGCTTACCCCCGAATATCTCCTGCCGAAGCTCGGCGAACAGCTCATGGTCTGGCTTGTCAGACCAAAGCCCGCCCAAGCCGTTCGCTTCGTCCTTCGTCAACTCGCGGTCGATGGCTGCCTGGCAGTACCCACGCATGCTGACGCCCTTGAGCGCGGCGATGGCCTTTAGCCGGCGCTGAAAGGCGGGGTCCAAGTCCAGGGTGAGTCTCTTCTTCTTGGTTTCCATCGCTTGCCCTTCTCCTAAATGAGTACGTGACATGATCATATGGCAAACACGGAAAGATAGTCAATGCACTACCGAAATCCGGGCAACAAAAAAGACCCCACATACATCGCCCGGCTAGGGAGCGGCCACCACCTGAAACGCAAAAGTGGCCGACAACTAGGCCCATAGGGAAGGCCACCACGAGTTGGTGACCTCCCCTGTGCTTTCCGGTCTAGCGTCCCGCGCCGACCGGCTCCTTCTCCCGCTGCTGTTCAAGGCTGAGCACCCACTCGAACATCGAGAGGGTGGCGGGCTGGGCTTTACGGCTGCGGCCCTTCGGCTTGACCAGCTCCTTGCCATGAACTCCGCTCAGGAGAACAGCGACTGCTGCGGCTCCGGCTCCTCGTCGTGGTGGCCGTTGGCGTCGTGGCTGTTTCTGTTTCCCAGTGCCAACCCGACAGTACCTGATAACCCCATATCCAGTACGGCACGGGACGTTGGCCCGTTGCCTCTGCATCCGCCTTCAGGCCGCACCTGCCTCCGGCTGCGTCAGCATGGCGGAGGCAGGTGCCACCACGTGGGTCACCGACACATGGCCACTGCCGTCGTAGCCCGCGCGGTACGCGTACTCGGTTTTCGCACCCCAGGGCACTCGACCGCCGACCCGAACGGTTCCGCCGCCCAGCTTGGCGCCACGCCCAGGCCCGCCGGCACCCCGCACCACCATCCCGCTCCGCTCGCCCTTCTTCCAGCCCAGCACCTTCACCTCGGCGGGCATGACCCGCTCCTCAGACTTCGTCCGCTGGAACAGCACCCCGTGCAGGCTCTTCAATACGCCAGGCGACGGACTTCGCGTGCCGTTCATGATCTGCGAGAGATGTGAGGAACTGATGCCGGCCTGCCGGGCGATCTCGTTCTGGCTGACGCCGAGCGCGTCCATCTGGTCCCAGACGACCCGCCGGTCAACGTCGGGGCACTGAGCAGGAGCGACCTTCGCCGTGGCCTCCAGGGCGGACTCGACCCGCGCCTGCACCTTCACCCCCATGTTCTTCTGACCACGGGCCACCTGAGTCATGTAGCTGGAGGACACCCCCGCGCGGTCAGCCAGCTCCTTCATGCTCATGCCCAAGGTGCGGGCGCGCTCCCTGATGAAGCTGCTCTCCCCGTTGACCACGCCTCCCTGGCGGTAGACGATCCCCTGTCCGGGGACCTCTCCCAGCACCGCCAGAGCCTTCTCCCGCAGCTTCGGGGTCCACGGCCTCTTTCCCGTCCCAACCTGCGAGAGGTAGCTCGCGGACACGCCCATCTTGGCTGCCAGCTCCCGCATGGTGAGGCCCCGCCGCTTGGCCGCAGCCCTGAGCTCGGTCTCGGGCCTGCCCTTGCGCTCTTCAAGGGCCGCCGCATTCGTCCTTATCTCCGTCTTCGGGTTCCGATTGGTCGTTGCCGTCGTCATGTCGCTTCCTCCTGAAATGAAGAAGCGGGACGGCCCCCTTGACGGAGACAGTCCCGCTCGATTACGTGTCCCGGTGGCCGGGACTGTCTCCTTGGGTGGCGTTGTGGCCGTGTGTCGCTGGCTGGTGCGGCATTCCCGGAATCAAGTCCGGGGCAGGCTCCGTCGTGCATCGGGGCACAGGTCCTGCCACCGACCGGAGTCGGGGAGAAGACCTGTGCTACGCGTGTGGGGTTGGGGGTAGAAGGATGGAAGCCCACAGGGGGAGCGGGCGGGGGAGGCAGCGACCCCCGTGCGGGGTACTGCCTGGTGGAACGGAGCGCCCGTTTAAGCAGGCGCAGGAAGGCGACGACCCGGGATCCAAGCAGGGCACTGAAGCGCCCAGTTTGCCCTACGGGTCGTCAGCTGTTGCTTGCGCTACGACAGCGCCAGGCCACTCTCCGGTCAGGGCCGAGGGCAAGCCTTCGCTAAGGGCCTTGGCCCCCGCAGGCTGCGCCGGGAGACCAGCTTGCCGGGCCGCCAGCGCATCCCCAGGACCGCCGCGACCTCAAGCGTCCCGCCGTCGCCGGTGGGCACCAGCGCGGCGGCCCGGCCCGTGCCCTGGCTGTAGATCAGCGCGTCCCGGTCAACGAACCGCCGCCTCACAGGTCCGTCCACTCGGCGTAGGCGCCCACCGAGCCTGATGCGGCTCAGCCTTCGTCGTGTCCACGCCGGCGAGGACCGCCAGCGCACCTTCAACGTCCTCCGCCTGCCTGAGCCGCCGCGCCTCGTGGACGCTCTTGGCCACGCTCAGTGTCTCCGTCGCCGGTGCCGTCTTCGGTTGCTCCGAGAACAGCGCCGCCATCACCCGGTCGACCAGCTCTTCGAGGCTGCGCCGGGGCCGAACTTCCGTCATCGTCCGATTGCCAGTTGCCAATGTTGCCGTTGTCATCACGACCTCCTTCATGTTGTGTTGCCTTTGGATTGCGCCCTTCGGGCAAAGAAGAAGGGCCGACTCGAAAGAGACGACCCTTGCGTGTTGGGATGGGTTGTGAGCGGCCCGAAGCCGTCAGCGGCAGAACCTCCAAACCGTGCGCCGCGCGAGGAACCGCCTGAGTAGCAGCGCGCCGATGCCCAGGCCGACGACGTTCAACGCGAAGACCTCCACGTCCCCGGTGATGAGCAGCGCCGCAACGACCAGGGCGACCACCCCGGCCACCACGACCCGCTTGCGCTTCCGCCACGGCAGCTTCTCAGGGGCCTTGACCGCCGCGTCGCTCACCGGCGCGTAGGCCGTCCAGATGGGCACCCCGATGGCAGCCTCCAGGTGCGTTATCACCACGCCGCGTGAGCAGCCCCCGGTGTGGCACCGCACGTCGATGCCCTCGCCGTCCGGCCTCTGCCTGAACGCCAGCCCGTCCGACCTGCCGTCGTGACAGATCGCCGTCGTCGTCCAGAACCAGCCCCGCTCGAAGCTCACCCGGTGCGCAAGCAGGTCTGCGATCCGCTTCGCGCTCGGTCCCGTGTACCGTTCCGCCATGTCAAAGTCCTTCTTCTCCGTTGCCGTCCGTCCGTTCAGTAGCCATACAGTCGTGACCTCCTTTGCTGGTGTTGACTCCATGAATCCGTATTGCCGTTCCGCCGCCATCCGCAGTCCGACGAGGAATGGAACGGGGGAGACGCGGATGAAAAAGGGCGCAGCTCTACCAGGGTCGATATGGGCCACGACTCTGGGGAAGCTGCGACGACAGGGGAGCGGTCGGCCTACGACGTGTGGTCACAGGACGGCGCATTGAGAGAAAGGGCACAGCTCGACCAGGGTCACTATGGGCCACCACTCTGGGGAGCTGCTACAACTGGGAAGCGGACCGCCCATGACGTGTGGTCACAGAACAGACGCGGGTGAATAAGGGCACAGCTCGACCAGGGTCTATATGGCGTACCGACTCTGGGGAGGCTGCGGTGACGCGAAGCGGCCAGCCTGCGATGCAAATGGCAGACCGGCGCGTGTCGAAGCTGCGGCCTAGCTGTCTGAAGAGCTATGCCGCAGGCATGGGGGGACGGTCAGAGGGCATGGGGCACTCCAACCGTCGTATCGAAAGGTCGAAACGCAGGACGCACTCCGGCCTTTGTGGAAGCATCCCTCTTGGGCGACCGTTGGGAGAGCCTGGCTCGATCCCTCTGGTACATCCCGGGCTCAGGGAAAGGACCCCCAGGTTTCTAAGGCAAAGAAACACTGGAAAAACCTGATAACAATCTCAGTATTACGCCCCATCTCCCCTTTGGCAATACTTTCGGGGCCTTACCACCCACATCACTTGCACTCATGCAGCAAACATCGTGCGGAGATGACGCAGCGCCTACTTCCACCACAGTCCCAGGGTGAAGAACCGCCGCACCCACCTGAGCCGCTCCCTCCTGGTCCGCGCCCACCGGGTGTCGCCCAGGGCCGCTTCTATCGAGCGTCGCTGCCCGTTCCTCCACACCCCCGCGAGCGGCTGGGTCTCGGGCGGCAGGGTCAGCCCGTGCTCCTCGGCCATAGCCAGCTCCAGATTCAGGATGCGCTCCTCCGTCACCAGCCACGACAGGCTCCTGCCGTCGTTGGGATGGCCATCCCTGAGCATTCGCCACTCCTCGACCAGCGGCCACGCCGCGCCATAGACCTCTTCGTCGTCTGGCGCAGGCTCACGGGTTACCAGCTCGGGATACTTCCGCCGGGACTGGACACGGACCACAGGCTTTCTGACCTCGCTGGCCGCTGACGCTCCGCCGTATCCCGCCTCCACCTGGGCCAGACGCCGCTCCAACTGGCGCAGAGCCCTGGTGTGTTCGTCTTTGAGCGCCTTGATCTCGCCCTCCATAGTGGTCCGCATCTCTCCGAGGCCGCTGGTGATCTGCTGCTCCAACGCCTCCATGCGCTGCTCCAGGGCTTCGATGCGCTCCTGCTGGGCCGCCATCGCCGCCTTCTCCCTGGACAGCAGCTGCGCTTCCAATGCGGTCCGCATCCACTTGGAGAGCGCTCCTTGCTCCAGACATGCCTTCACCGTCCGGGGATCGACGCCCAGAATCTCCCCCGCACCCTTGCGCCGATGCTTCCTCACCAGGTCGTGAAGCAGCGCCATGAGCCTTAGCTCGTGCAGGTCCTCGATGCTCCTCGTTCTTTCCAACGGCCTTCCTCTCGAACTCATAACAAACCTCTCCTTCCCTGCAACGATGTCGTTTTGGCCGCTTTTCCTGCAATGAGGCCCGTTTTCACGCCTCGCAGCGGTGTCGCTCGTCACTACGAACTCTGCTGCCACCCCCTGGAACCAGCTCTGGACACAAAGTGCTTGCTGAGATGGTCCTGTAGGGGGTGGTTTCTCCCCGAATTAGCTTGCTCAGGACCCCGACTTCCCTTTTTGGAACAAACTCAAATCTCTGTACACGTCCATCACACCACGAAGGCCCCTGGGAACGTCAGGGCTTGAAAGGGAGGGTGAGCTCACCCTCCCTTTCAAGGGATTATGCCCAGATCGCTGCCAGCCCACACTTGAATGGGAGGGGCGTACGGCGCCGCAAGTCCAACACTCAGAGCCGAAGGAAAGGACAGTTGCTCCCGCACCATCCCTAGAGAGCCCGACCACCGGAATAGCGATATGGAAGATACCAAGAGCGAAGACAAGCCGAAGGGCTCCAATAGAGGCGCGCCGGAACTTGGCACGGTGACCATCGAATTCAACCCTGGTCCCGATGCCCAGGACCGGCTGCGCCGCCTCTTCACCCTGCTGGTTGAGTACGCCACCAAGGACAAGGTTCCTCCATCCGAGGCGGACTTATCTTCCGGGGACGGTAGTGAGGACGAAGGCTGATGCGGTCCACCTACTCTTTGACCGTTATCAGCCTGGGAGGAGGCGTCCAGTCATCGGTCATGGCCCTCATGGCAAGCGGGGGCGCGTTCGGTCAACTGCCGGACTGCGCCATCTTCGCCGACACCCACTGGGAGCCTCCCACCATCTACACCCACCTGGACTGGCTGTCCAGGAATCTGAGCTTTCCCCTGTACGTCGTGGACAACGGGCGCAGCCTGCGAGAAGACGCCAAAGCCCTCACCAACCACTCCGGCAACCCGGGCTTCATCGACCTTCCCCTATACCTCAAGGGAACTGCCCGCGCAGGAGAGCGGAACGGAAAGGGCGACGGCATGGGACGGGGGCAGTGCGCCGAGCACTGCAAGATCAGGCGTGCGCCAAGAAGCGCGTGGGTTGAACGTTTCGGTTTTGGAACTCGGCCAGGAGTAGGCCGGTGGCTAGGGGAGCAGGCATGGGGGCCAGAGGCGGAACCGTGTCTGAAGCCTCCCCGACAATGTGGCGACGGTGACCCTGCTAAACCGTGCGCTGCTAGCCAGAGTGTCGTTATGGTCACGAAAGGAACTGCCGACTGAAGCGTCGAATGTAGAACCACCTGCTCACGGTAGGGCGAGGGTGGAGTCATTGGAACCCCTGTCTGCCTTATACAGGGGCAGTCCTGTTAGGACAGAGATGCCGACTCCAATTTACGGCATCTCCCGATGGCGAGCGCGGCAGCGAGCCAAGCCAGGCGTAGAGGCAGGACCTAAGACGGCGCGAAGACGCAACCTAGGCGAACTTGGGAGGCTCGTCCGGCTCTCCGGTGACGGAGTAGGCCAGCCTTCGGCCAATGTCGGACGTGTGGCAGAGCCCTCGTAGTAGTCCGAGGTCGGGAAAGCCGGCCACATGGCGAAGGGGGGCAGTCAGATGAGTGCGGAACGAAGCGACCTACGCCGGAGAAGGGATGTATGAACCCGACGACGATGGCGGAAAAGCAGATGTTCCCGACCCACATAGGTCTAACTCATCTGATGGAGAGCCGGATGCGATGAAAGTCGCAAGTCCGGTTCGGTGAGGGGGATGGCGCAGACCAGCTGGAGCGATCCGGCCACTGGCGGCGCTGTCCCCACTCAATCAGTCCGCCGGAAGATTCGGGAGCTGCTGGGACTCAGCAGGAGACAGCGGGTCCCTGCGGACACGACCGTCGAGCTGTGGCTGGGCATCTCCACGGATGAAGCTATCCGAATGAAAACATCCCGCGATCGGTGGATACACAATCGCTACCCACTGATCGAGGTTGGGATGTCCAGAAAGGACTGCCTGGAGTGGTGGCAGGTCCGCTACGACCAACCACTGGAGCGTTCGGCCTGCATCGGCTGCCCCTACCAGTCCCGCCAGAGGTGGGCCGAGACGAAGCGAAGGTGGCCTAAGCCGTTCGCCGAGGTGGTGGAGATCGACTCCAACCTACGGGGCAAGCTGGCGTTCGCCAAGGAGCCCTACCTGCATCCTCGACGTATGCCCCTTGCCCAGGCCGTCAACCTCGATGAGGCAGGGCTGCGAGCTGCCCGGGACCCGGACGGCTTCGGCAATGAGTGCGAGGGTTACTGCGGCGTCTGACGGGGCGGACAGCCCTTTGACCATGCCACGGCATTCGCGGTAAAATGCTGGGTAGAGGTTGGCCCGGCGATGCGCGAACACCCCGGGCCGTGGCGCCACCTGACGGAGCAGGTGATGCGATGTGATTGTACTACTCGCAGACCCGCTCCCGGCAGGAGGCGGGTCTCTTTCATTTTAGACAGGTGCAAATACGAGGAGGCGATCATGGCAGGAACCAAGACACTGCAACAGAAGGCCAACGGTAAGAGGGCAGCCATCTACGCCCGGGTATCGGACAAGAGCCAGGCAGAAGACGACAAGACCTCCCTCTCCGAGCAGATCGGCGACATGGAAGCCCACTGCGAGGACAAGGGGATGACCGTTACCGCTCGCTACCAGGAGGTGGGCCGGGGCTGGTCCAAGAAGCGTCCCGAGTTCCAGAGGATGCTGGCGGATGCAAAGCGGGGACGCTTCGACACCATCGTCTGCTGGAAATCGGACCGGCTCAGCCGGGGGATGTATCCTGCCGCCGCCCTAATGGAGGTCATCGAGGCGTACCACATCAACCTGGAGGCCGTCATGGACGCCATCGACATGAAGACCTTCGGACTCATGGCGGCCATCGGCAAGATCGAGCTTGACAATTTCCGGGAGAGGGCATCAATGGGCAAACGGGGAACGGCCAAGCAGGGACGCATTCCCGTCAGCAACGTCCCCTACGGCTATCGCATCGGAGACGACGGCAGGCCCGTAATTGTGGAGGAGGAAGCCGAGGTCGTGCGCCGCGTCTACCGCATGTGCGTCAACGATGGGATGGGAGCGTACCTCATTGCCCGTCAACTGAACCTTGAGGGCGTGCCCCTGGCGAAACTGGGCAAGCGGTGGTACGACGGTACGGTCCATCGCATCCTGAGCAACGAGACCTATAAGGGCACCTGGTGGTACGGCAAGGCCCGCTACGTCTCCACCGAGGATGGAGTCAGGGTCTACGAGCAGCCCCAGGACGACTGGATCGGGGTGCCCTTCCCGCCCCTGGTGGACGAGGAGACCTGGGGGAGGGCCAGGGTTCTCCGGAGGCAGCGCTTTACTCGAGCCAAGCGCAACACCAAGGTGTTCTACCTGTTGCAGCACCTGGTCAGGTGCGCCGAGTGCGGGTTGCTCATGGGTGGCTCGGCGAATACAAAGAAGGAAGTCAAGCGCAACGGGAAGCTCTACAAGTACGAGCTCGATCCTCCCCGCAGGTACTACAGGTGCTACGGCTATCAGCAACTCCGCCTGAAGTGCCGACAAAAGCCGATGATCCGAGCCGAGCGGCTGGAGGGGCTGGTCTGGAGCGAGGTCAAGAGGGTGCTGGAGAACCCGGATATCATTGTCGCCGGGATCGAAGCCCTGGATTCCACCGAGAATGGAGGGTTGGCCGAGGAGATTGACACAGCAGAGCGCGAACTTCACAAGGTCCAGCTCGAAGAGGAGAGGCTCATCAGGCTGTTCGTGTCCGGGAAGATCACCGAGGACCAGATGGACCATCAACGCAGGTACATTACCGAACGGCTCGAGAATCTCAGGGCTAGGCTGGATGACTACCGCAATCGGGAGACGGCTGAGACCGAGAAGCGGCGTGCTATGGAGCACGTCGTCCAGTGGGTCAGCAGGATTGGGGATGGACTGGACGATCTGCCCGACGAGGGACGCCGGGAGGTGCTACGGCTTCTTCTCGACGGGGTGACCATCGACGGGGAGAACAACGTCAATCTTACGCTGGCCATCCCGACGGAAGAGTTTGTCTCGATTGAAACACCGACATCAGCGTCCGGGAACTCCTGACGCAGCATCGAGAATACCTCCGCCTCGACGGCCGTATCAACGTCTGTGACGATATTGCCTCGCCCCTTATAAGACACCTCCAACGCGCCTTCGAACCTGTCGAGAAGTATCTCTCCGGCCCTGCGGGCGACATCGATGGCGACATCGATCGCGGACCTACCGGTGGTACTCACAGGGACATGCGTATTAGGCATAGAAGTGTCTCCAGGAATGCTTCGACAGGCTCGGCATGAGCGGAAGTGCGGCACCAGCGACAGTTGTCGCCTTACGCCCACCGTCCGCAACCGTATGGCCGGTTGCGAGTCTAGCAACGACCAACCTTAGCGTCAAACGTCGACACGAGACTGGTTGGAGTTCCTCAGGTGTAGCTATGGTCTGTAGCTATGGTCGTACACGAGGGGTTTGCTGGACTACAGGGGGCACCGCCGCTAGTACGGTTAGCACCAGTCTGCTAATATACGCTCGATATCGTGGCCAATCAGCGAATACTGCCGGCCTTACCAACGGAAATCCGCCTGAAAGCAAACGTTTCGGTGCGGCTGACTCCGGTAGCATGCCGGCATGTTGCACCAAGTAGCAGCCCGCATCGACTCTCGTAGCTCTTATCGATCGCTTACCGGCATCCGCCCCGCGGACGTGATCAAGGTGTACGGGGAAAGGTTCCGGGCGATGGCTGACCAAATGAAGGCGTCGGGCAACTCAGCCGCGAGAAGGCTGGCGATTACTGGCGCCCTGGTTACAGGCGTTGCGGGCGTTGCGATGGCTGTCTTTTCCGTCGTCCTTGGCGAAGAGACGGGAGGCGGCGCTCTCCTGGCAGCAGCTGCCCTGGCATTCGGGCTTCTGGCCGTGAACGTCGACCGAACAGTGGGGAGGGCGTCGGCGGATCGCAATATCGATGCCGGTCTCGCTCCCAACAGTGCGACCAACGGGTCGCCCGCCCGCCCGACGGTGTCCAACGGCGCGACCGCCTCCGACGAAGCGCATATCGACGCAGAGCCCCTTACCAGCCGAGAGCGGGAAGTCCTGTCGTTTGTCGCCGAGGGCTACTCGAACAAGCTTATAAGCGCCGAGCTTGGGATCTCCGAGCGCACCGTCAAGAACCACTTGACTGCTACGATGACGAAGCTGCGGGCGTCAGACCGCACTCACGCCGTGGTCACGGCGATGCGACTGGGCTGGCTCGACCTCTAGTCGCGTCTGACCAGTCCGCCTTACCTGCGTCGGTGACCCGCTCGAGCCTCTCCAGAGAGGTCTTCAGCGATCCTACGATTCGTCCCTGTGTCACATGTGTTCTCGCTTTCGGGGCAAGACTGCGAGCTGGCGTAGGGCAACAGCGCCAAGAGTGATTTCCCAAACGCCATCGATTCGTACTGCGCTCCCTCAGACGCCGAGGACATAACACGGATCTACGTGGTCTCGTGGAACGCCGGATTCGGGCATCTGATGGAGTACCGCGAGGTGGAACCTGAACTGACCGCCCGGTGGCTACGCGACCTCGGCCGATCACCACCAAACCGCTGGTGGATAGCTGAAATCGATAGGCAGACTGTGGGATTCGCCGGAATCGGTCCTTGCCGAGATCCAGTGGACCCGAGTCTCGGGGAGCTGGACACGGTTGCAGTTGATCCCGCTTGCTGGCGAACCGGAATCGGCCGGGCGCTCATGACACATTGCCTTCATTTCCTCTCGAAAGACGGCTACAAAGAAGCAGTCCTCTGGACATTGGAGAACTATCCGCGCGGAGCGGGCTTCTATGCCGCAACTGATTGGCGGCGGAATGGTAGAGTCCGAGATAGAGGCAAGCAGGTCAGCTACAGTCACCCCTTGGCGTCGGAGTAGCCGTTGGGGTGCCAGAACTCACCACAAGGTCATCGAGTCGAGAAAGAGGCGGCGCAGCTCGTCTTGGCCTGCGGGGCGTGGGGAGAGCTTGGTCACCCGATGCTGTGGCAGCGTCCCAGCGACCAGGTCGTCTAAGTCGTCGGGGGTGTACCCGACGGCGGTCAGACCGTTGGGAATGCCGATCTGCCGGACAAGGTTGACTATCCCATCGGCCAGGAGGTCCCCAGCGTCTTCTAGGGAAGCGTCTGATGTATCGACGCCCAAGAGACTGGCCGCGTGCAGGTGGCGTTGCGGGTTCGTAGGTCCCGTGAACCGGAACACGGCCGGAGCGTTCAGAATCGCCGACATGCCATGAGGGACTATAGGAACGTCCGGGTAGCCGTCCGGCGAAAACTCGCGGACCATCCCGGAGACGGGGTAGGACATGCCGTGCGGCAGATGGCACCCGGCGTTGCCAAAGCCTACCCCTGCAAAGGTGGCTGCCAGCAACATCTGGCCTCTGGCTTCCGCATCGTCCGGGTCGTCCACGGCGCGGACCATATAACGTGAGACCATCTCGATAGCGCGCAGAGCCCAGACGTCGCTGATCGGATTAGCGCCCTGATAGGACGGACGTCCGCCAGGGTCCTCGGGGGCCTGCCGCTGATCGAAGGGAAGAGCCGTGTAGGACTCCAGGCCGTGGCTAAGGACGTCCATACCGCTGCAGGCCACGACCATCTTCGGGAGCGTTTCGGTGTTCTTTGGATCGACGATCCCCATAACCGGACGCAAGGCACGGTGGGAAATCCCGGTCTTTGCTCGCATTTCGAGGAAGTCGAAGATGGCCACACCGGTCGTCTCACTCCCTGTTCCCGCAGTGGTCGGGATAGCGATCAGAGGCTTCAGTGGCCCAGGGACGGGAGCGCCGTCGCCGACTGGCGCATTAACGTACGTAAGAAAGTCAGCGGGATACGTCGCGTAGAGGTCTGCGACCTTGGCCGTATCCATGCTGGAACCACCGCCGACCGCCACGTACCCGTCGAATCGGCCCTCCGTCGCAAACTCTATCGCGTCTTTGAAAGACGCGTCAGTGGGCTCGACGTGGACCCGGTCGAAGAGGACCGTGTCCACGCCTTCGGTCCGGAGGGCGTTGAGAGCAGTCTCGACGGCCCGGTACTTGGCAAGATTCGGGTCTGTCACCACCATGACCCGTCGAGTGCCGAGACGCCTCATCTCGTATCCGACCTCACGGGTTACGCCAGAGCCGAACTTGATCGAGGAGGTCTCCATCGCGAACGCAGTCTCGAGGTTCAACGGCTAGTAGACCGAAATCTTTGAAATGAGGGGTAGCCGAGATTGGCGTGCTACGACGACAGGGCGGGTTTCAAACCCGCCCCTACCAAGCCGTAACCTCAGAACCCTTCAATACTAGGATGTTGGACCACTAGCCTTTCATCTCATAGCCGGCGGACGCAAAGAGGTTACTGACAGGGAGGAGCGAGGGGCACTGACTGCTGTAGGCGACAAACGAGCCGCGTTGCCGATGGACTGAGTAGGCGGAACCCGCCGATCTACGAACCGCCGACCGACAGGCAGGTAACCGTGCGGACGATTCCGTCGATAGTGTGGATCTGGCTTGTTACCAGGTCCCCGACAGCGTTCAGGTCGGGAGCAGCGACGACTGCAATGATGTCGTAGGGACCGGTAACGGGGTCGACAGTCTGTACGCCCTCAAGGCTTCGAAGATAGGTCGTCACGTTTCGAGACTTCCCGACCGCTGTTTCTATCAGTATGTAGGCCTTGGTTTCCATTTCCTGCCCCCTTGTGAAAAATCGTCGTGGCTGCGGCCGATCGGGATGGAGATCCGACGTGCCTGGAGTGTGCGCATTCTAAGGCTGCATAAAGGGAGTGTCAATTTCAGTCGAGATTAAACAGGGCTGCGGCGTTATTCCAGAAAATATCCTCTATCTCGTTCGGCGAGTATAAAGTCGGCCCCGCCGGCAGTCATGCTTCCCGTTTCATCGCTCTGGCGTTCAGTCGAATACGATGACACTGCGGGCGATGTTGCCCTGCCTGATCTCTTCGAAAGCGTCGTCTATCTCGTCGAGCTTCATGCGCTTGGAGACGAGCTCGTCGAGCTTGAGACGGCCCTGCCTGTAGAGCTCGAGATATCGCGGGATGTCGACACGAAACCGGTTGGAGCCCATGCTGCTACCCTGTATCCGTCTTTCGCCGATGAGAAGCTCGGCCTCCAGTTCTAGGGTTTCTCCGTCGGGGAAGAGGCCGATGACCGTGGCCGTCCCGCCCGATTTCAGCATCTTGAAAGCTTGGGCAGTGGTCTGTTTGTTGCCTATGGCTTCGAACGAATAGTCGACGCCTCCTCCTGTCAGGTCCTTAACGGCCTGTACGACGTCTACGTCAGATGCGTCCAACACGTCGGTGGCGCCAAAGACACGGGCCATTTCTAACTTCGCGCCGATCGTGTCTATGGCAATTACGCGCCGGGCTCCACCGATAATGGCGCCCTGCACGCAGTTCAACCCCACTCCGCCACATCCGACGACGGCCACCGTGCTTCCCGGCTCGACCTTGGCGGTATTGAGCACAGCTCCGACTCCGGTGGTGACACCGCACGAGACAAGGGCAAGCTGCTCGAATGGTAGGTCGTCGTCCGCTTTCACAACCGAGTTCTCGTGGACGAGCATCTCCTCAGCAAAGCCGCCGATGTTGAGCAGTTGCTTGATCGGAGCACCACGCTGGGTCAGCCGCGAAGGCTCGGCCAAGGAACGTTCCACGTCTTCGCGGTCGCAGAGGGCCGGGCGGCCCGAGAGGCACCTTTCGCAGTGTCCGCAGAATGTCGATAGGCATGTAATTACCCGGTCGCCAGGCCTAACGTATGAGACGAGGTCGCCGACTGCCTCTACGGTGCCTGAGGCCTCGTGCCCGAGGACCGCTGGCGTGTCGATGGCCCTGTTGCCGTCGACGTAGTGGAGGTCGCTGTGGCACACGCCACAGGCGCCGGTGCGAATCAACACCTCGCGCGGCCGGGGCTCGTCGACCTGCAACTCCTCGATCTCCAGCGGCTGGTGCGGAGCGCGAAGAACGGCGGCTTTCATGAGCACCTCGGCGTAGCTAGGAGCGTAAATGGGCGGTGAGCGTAGCACCGGGCATATAGGGTGTCAATCGAAGGCCTGCCAGACCGAGGGTCTTTTCAAAGTCTCGGAATTTCACGTCAAAGTCCCGGAATTCCACGCACTTCGTCATTCTGAGAGCTTGTGAGCAAATTGATTCAGTTCGCTGGCGTGGTGGCGAGGTGATGGAGGACAATAGGGGAAACTGAGGTCTGGAGGTATCCGGTGAGCGAAGATACGCTGTTTGAACTGCCTGCGGCCGAGGATGGCCCTCCTGGATCGCCGACGCAGCCTGAACAGGCGCGAGTTGTGCGACCGGTACGCGAGCAACTGCAGTGGGTCGCCCGGGACCTGGAGGCTTCGGTGGCTCAGGACCACCCGGCCAGAGCTATCTGGGGGCTGTTGGAGGAGTTGGACTTGTCGGCCTTCTATGGTTCGATCAAGGCGGTGGTAGATCGCCCTGGTCGTCCAACGACGGATCCCCGGGTACTGCTGGCCCTGTGGCTTTTGGCGACAGTGGATGGGGTGGGGAGCGCCCGGCGTCTGGCCCTTCTGTGCGAGGAGCACGACGCCTATCGCTGGGTTTGCGGTGGGGTGCCCATCAACTACCACATGTTGTCGGACTTTCGGGTGGCCCACCGGGCTGCCCTGGACGAGTTGCTGACCCAGATCGTGGCCTCGTTGATGGCCGCCGATGCGGTGACCCTGGAACGGGTGGCGCAAGATGGGATGAGGGTGCGGGCCAGCGCCGGAGCCTCTTCCTTCCGTCGACAGCAGGGGCTGGATGCCTACCTGAAGGAGGCGCAGGCCCAGGTGGAACGGCTGGCCTCGGAGCGGGAGCATCCCGACCCCGGGGTAAGCAAACGACAACAGAGTGCGCGGGAGCGAGCGGCCCGTGAGCGGGTGGAGCGGGTGAACAAGGCCTTGGGATACCTGCCGCAAGCCAAGGCCGCCAAGAAACGTCAGCAGCAAACTCTGGCCAAAAGGAAACGAAAAAAAGTGACGGCGCCCCGGGTCTCCAGCACGGACCCGCAGGTGCGGGTGATGAAGATGCCGGATGGAGGCTTTCGGCCGGCTTACAACGTGGAACTGGCCACCGACGGCGCCAGTGGAGTGATCGTGGGGGTCGATGTCGTTAGCACGGGGGATGCTGGGCAGGCGTCGCCCATGGAGGCCCAGGTGGCCCAGCGTACAGGCCAGCATCCCAAGGCCTACCTGATAGATGGCGCTTTCGCGGCGCGGGCCGATATTACCACCCTGGAGGGACGGGGTGTCACAGTGTACGCGCCGGTGCGACTGCCTCGGAACAAAAAGGAGGAGGAGCGGTACCAGCCACGCTACGGAGATAGTCCGGCGGTTGTGCAGTGGCGACAGCGCATGGCTACGCAGGAGGCTCAGACCGTCTACAGGGAGCGGGGCGCCACGGCGGAATGGGCGAATGCGCAGGTACGTCAGCACGGGGTTTCCCAGTTCACGGTACGAGGCCTCCACAAAGCCACCGCAATCCTGCTCTTGGTGGCGGTGGCACATAACTTGTTGCGTTGGATAGCCCTGACTCCTATAGCTTCAGCCAAAGGGGAGGGCACGTAGGCCAAAGGCCTGTGTGACACAACGATAGTCCGTCCCACCAACGGGCCAACTCGCCAGCCACAGCGAATCCCGTTTATTAAGCCAGGCCGATAAACCCCCAGGATCATCTCATTTCCACCACAGAATCCAAAAACTCACAAGCTCTGAGCATCGCCCGCTTCGAAGAGGTGCCGCATGATGACGAAGTTGCCTGTCGCGTCGGCGACGAAGTTCATCTTGCTGGTGGCTCCGGGCTCCAGCTCCGCATGATGATTGTACCCATGAAGATGAAGGTCACCCAGGACGTCTGATTCGATGTTGAGCGTCACGGTGTCATCGTGATTGACTTTGATTTTGTCCATGCTTAGCTTCTGGTTGTTGATTTGGAGGTCGAAGACTCGGTCTTCGGGCTCGGTTGTACTGCATGCACTCGCCAGTATCGCCACCAGCGCAACAACAGCGACTGCGACTTTTCTGATCGTGTCCATACCGTCGGTTCTCCTTGGTTTTCTCCAGAAAGTGTTGAGAATGCCAACACCCTCGACCGGGACCCGCCCCGGGTACCGCAGCGAGCAGCTGCAAGGTAGCGGCCGGACCACAAGCTCGCATTGCGAGCAGCCTCCGACGGCGCATCTGCTCGAGGGTGGGAGGAGCCTAGCTGGCGAGCCGAGGCGGCTTGTTGAGGGATGAATCGAGGAATTGGTGAGGACGTAGGTACGAGGCACGGTTTAGGAGCAGCAGTGATGACAGCTCGAAAAGGAAGAATGACTGGGAGACGGTACCGGAACCTGCAACCGTGAAAGGTCCGCTCATGCTACCGTCGAGGGAATAGAGGGCGAGCGGACTCGGGCTGTTCGAGGGTGCGCTTTGTTTGTGCTCGTGGCCCGTATGGCCGTGTACGTGCGCCGACTCCACTCCTATATGCCTGTGACCAGGTTGCCGCTCGGCGAAATGGTGATCGAACAGGGGCCACGCGGGAGGTGCAAGCATGGCCGCAAGCACAAGTAGAGGAGCCAGGTTGTGGAGCGTTACAGCGCGCATATTGAATCGATTATAGCAGTACGTTTCCGTCTGTATCTCGGGTTGGCGCCGTGCTCGTTTTCCGAGGCGTCAATTATGGGCCGGTCGGTGGCCGACGACGGCCTAGCGCCCAGGCGGAGATCCCCGCCGCTGTAACCAAGAGCCCAAGAGAAAGCCAGACAAGCAGGTTCGAGGACGCCCCCGGGCTTCCTACGGGCTCGGCGTCGATGGGCTTGGCTACGACTTCAAGCGGGACGTCGGCGGTTACGACGCCTATCGCGCCCGAGATTTCCAATTTGAACACCCAGACACCAGGGTCCGATAGGGACAACGCTGTATCGAAGTGGCTGATCCCCAGCAGGACTGGTTGGGGTTCAATGGGACCGATGATCGACCGGTCCGGTTCTGGCCCTGTCGCGGTCAGAATAAGCTCGGTCGCGATCGGCACTAACTCGCCTTCATCACCATTGGTAGAGGAAAACGCCTGTACGGTTACGCTCAGGCGAACGAGTCCCGGTTCTGGCTCCGGCGGGTCCACGCCGACGGAAACCGAGTAGTCGCGTATGCGCTCTTTGTAGAAAACGGCTCCGCCATTGGCGCCGGCGGCGCCGGCCGTAGCTACCGTAATGGCGGCTCCCGCGACCAGCAGGCTCCGGCTCCAAATGGCGAGGGTACGACCCATCATCTGGCCTTGCGGCGACGCTGACCCAAGCGACGCTCGCGCAAGTACGCCCGGAGCGAAAGTCCCAGTATGATCAGGAATGCAACCAGCACCACCACCGTTATGATGCCAGGCAATGGATTAACCGTCCGGACTTGAAGGTCGAAGACGGCCGAGGAGTCTCCGAGGCTGCCACTGACCTCCACGGTGAACTCCCAAGCACCGACCCGGTCCACCCTAAGGTTGACGTCGTAGAAGGATGGGGAAAGTAGATCCGGGGTGGCCGCGATAGGACCTACGTTGGAACCATTCGCGGGTCCGACTCCAACGACAGTCACGCTGGCGGCGCTAATCGCCCCCGACGTCGAGGCATCCTGGACCCGAAGCGACAGATGGAGATTGCCGACGACGGGCGTGCGTGGGATCGTGCCCAGGCCGACTTCATATGGGCCGGCAGTCTTTGTGGTGTAGCTGACCACACGTCCGTTGGCGTAGGCGAAAGGTACGAGGGTAACTCCCACGGCTACCGCGAGAATCGCGGCCGCGAGGTAAGGAACCCGTTGTTGGACACGTCGGGGGATTGGTCTCTCCCCTAGAGCTCCACGCTCAGCGCGCCGGCGACCGTGTCTATGTCCTTGTCGCCTCTGCCGCTCAGGCAGACTACGATGACCTGGTCTTGTGAAAGCCTTGGCGCCAGTTCCGCGACGTGGTATATAGCGTGGGCAGGTTCCAAGGCAGGGATAATCCCCTCGGTGCGACACAGCATCTGGAAACCTTCGAGCGCCTGGGTGTCGGACACGCTAACGTAGGATGCTCGCTCGGTATCCTTCAGATAGCTATGCTCGGGGCCGACTCCAGGATAGTCAAGACCAGCGGAGATGCTGTGTGTCTCACGGACCTGGCCGTCTTTGTCCTGGAGCATGTAGGACATGCTGCCGTGGAGCACTCCCACGTCGCCGGCAACCAGGGTCGCGGCAGTGCGCGGACTTTCGATTCCTTCGCCGCCGGCCTCTACGCCGATCAACCCGACCGTCGCGTCGTCGGCCACGAGCTCGTGGAAAAGCCCGATGGCGTTGCTGCCGCCTCCGACGCACGCCACCGCATAGTCGGGCAGACGGCCGGTGGCATCGAGTATTTGCTCTCTGGCTTCTCGCCCTATGACGGACTGGAAGTCGCGCACCATCATCGGATACGGGTGTGGCCCCACCGCGCTCCCGATCAAGTAGTGGGTCGTCTCGACGTTGGTAACCCAGTCTCGTATCGCTTCGTTGATCGCATCCTTCAGAGTCTTGCTGCCGGAGTGGACTGGACGCACCTCCGCCCCAAGCAGCCGCATCCGGAAGACGTTCAGGGACTGGCGCCGGATGTCTTCTTCGCCCATATACACGACGCACTCTTGGTTGAGCATGGCGCACACGGTCGCAGTGGCGACGCCATGTTGTCCCGCGCCGGTCTCCGCGATTATTCGGTTTTTGTCCATCCGTTTCGCCAACAGGCCCTGACCTAACGCGTTGTTGATCTTGTGAGCGCCGGTGTGGGCGAGGTCCTCCCGTTTCAGGTAGACCTGGGCACCTCCCAGTTCCCGGGAGAGATTCTTTGCATGGTATAGCGGCGTCGGCCTGCCCGCATATAGACGCAGTAGCTCATCCAACTCCGACTGGAACTCGGGGTCAGTTTGGGAAGCTCTATAGGCCGCCTCGAGCTCCTCGAGGGCATGCATTAGTGTCTCAGGCACGAACCGGCCACCGAACTTGCCAAAATGCCCTGTACGGTCCGGAAGGGAAGTCTTGCTACTCATTGCCTTTCTGCCGGTCAGAATCTCGAATCGTAGTCAGGATCGGCAACCATTATACTCGTAGGATTGACCGGGGCGTGATGCCACGCCTAGAATGGAACCGAGAATCTCTTAAGTGTCCGTCCGTACATGCCAGGAGGAGTGATGCCGCTTTACGAATATACCTGCCAGATCTGCGCGAACGCATTCGACCGACTACGGCCGGCCGACCGGATGGACGAAGAGACGGCGTGTCCGGATTGCGGCGGTGAGTCTGTCAGGCAGCTTTCAGTATTCGCGTCGTTCTCAACGAGCGCCAGCGGAGAAACAAGTGAGATAGCAGGCGGTGGAGGCGGTTGCTGCGGAGGTGGTGGTGGGGGAGGCTGCGCCTGCGCTATGTCCGCTTAGCCGGCGCGGCCCGACTAACCGGAGGCTAGCTCATTCAGGAAGAAGGCGAGAAAGACGAACCCGGCCATCCCGAGTAACAGCAGGCCTCCGACGACGGCCACAGCTCCCATCATCAGCAAGAACTTTAAGAGGCCTCCGACTACCGGGACTCTGTCGAGCACCTCAAAGGCCGCCCCCATCTTCTCGGAGGCGATCTCAAACGGCAGGATTACCTTGTTGAGCCTGAACTGCATTGCGCCTTTCTCCTAAGCCAGAAAGTGTAAATAGTCGACTCGACGATGTCAAATGGAAGCATACGGGGTTTTCCGCCTCTAGTCTTCCTCCTCCATAACGTCCGCCACGGCTCCAAGTAGACTGTCGATATGCCCGTCGTCCATGGGCTCCGAGAGGGCCAAGCTCATAGGGCCACTTCCGATGTAATGGCCTTTGAGCGCCAGCCCCAATGCCATACGGCCGAACAGCTCGTCGTCAATGGTAGCTGCGCTGCGATAGTCTCGGACCGGCTGGTCGGTGAAGAACGGGTTTATCAACGACCCGGCGCTCAACACCTGACAGGGGATCGCCGCCCTTTCGAACACGTCGACGAGTCCACTATGCAGTTGCAGTCGGAGTTCGTCGAGGCGCTCGTAGACGTCAGGGGTCAACGCCTTGAGCGTGGCAAGGCCGGCCGCAAGGGTGAGGTTGTTGCCGGAGAACGTGCCACTCTGGTTGACGCGGACACCGTCGAGCGAGATGTCGAAGACGTCCATCAGCTCAGCTTTGCCGCCGATGGCGCCGGCAGGGACGCCTCCTCCTACGGACTTGCCGAATAACGAGATGTCCGGCTCGACTCCGACCGATCCCTGGTATCCGCTGTAGCCAACGCGGAAGCTGACGGTCTCGTCCATGATCAACAGCATCCCCAACTCCTTCGTGATATCGCGAATGAAGTGGGTGAACGAGTCCGGGATCTCCAGCATTCCGGGCTTACCGTCGTAGAAGACGCCGCCTAGGTCGTCCTGGTGCTCTCGTAGAATAAGCTCGACCGACTCAGGGTCGTTATATGGGAGAACGACGGTGTTCTCTTCGGAGCCGGGGGCCATTCCGGGCCACGTCGCTACCGACTCCGGCGAGTCCGGGTCTCCGGCATCGCTCAGGCTTGGGCCCGTGCTGATCTCCAGCGCATCGTGGCTTCCGTGGTAGGCGCCCTCGAACTTGGCGACCTTGGGCTTGCCGCTCACAGCCCGCGCAAGTCGGGTGAGGTGCAGGGACGATTCGGTGGCAGAGTTCGTGAAGCGCACCTTCTCCACAGCAGGAAATCTCTTGACCATCTCCTCGGCGATCTCTGCCTCGAGCGCGGTCGGGCCGCCAAGGGCCCAGCCTCGCTCAATCTCATGGCGCATCGCTTCTACGACCTTGGGGTGGTTGTGGCCAAGGAGCATCGCGGTGTGGTGGCTTGCGAAGTCGACGTACTCGTGGCTATCCAGGTCCCAAAGGTAGCAGCCGTCCGATCGGTCGATGTAAATCGGGAATGGCTTTGAGAGGTAAGCGCCCTTGATCACCCCTCCGGGCATGACGGGCTTCCCACGCTCCCATTGGGCCAGCGACTTGGGCATCGCCTCATGGAACTCAGCCTCGAGCGATTCTCTAGACCTGGTCATCTTCGCCTCCGTGCAGAGTAGCCTGACCCGTCAGAGCAGCCGCACCGGAGCTGTTTGCAATCGCTCATCCAGCACCGGTAGCCGGGTCCAGTCCCAGGAGCCTTATCGCATTGAGTCCCAGGACACTGGCTTTCGCGTCATCGGACAACGTTGAGGTCGCTATCCTGCCTATCTGCGTGCGGCAGTCAAGCAGCGGCGAATCGGAGCCAAACAGGACACGATCGACCCCGGCGCCTTCGACCAGGAACTCGATCGCGCCGTGGTCGGCAAAGGAAGTGGTCGTTTCTAGATAGATGTTGGGACAGGCCTGGGCCGCCTCGACCGCCAGAACGTTCCCGCGGGGCGCGTTGCCCGAGTGGGCGAGCACCCAGTTGATGTTGGAGTAGCGCTCGGCCAGGGGGATGAATCTGCTTGGCATCGTCAGGACGTCATGGTCGAAGACCCAGGACGAGTGGCTCATTACGACCGTTCCCCGAGCGTCGCACCACTCGAAAATCGGGAAGTAGGCAGGGTCGTCGATAGGGCGTTCGAAGTAAGTGGGGTACACCTTCAAGAACTTCATGTCCAGAACGTCGAAACACCGTTCCAGCTCTGCTATCGCTTCTTCCGGGTAGTGCGGCGTCACGAATCCTACGCCGATGAAGCGGTCGGGGTGCTCGGTTGTGAAACGAGTCACCAGGTCGTTGCTGCGCCTGGCGTCGCCGTAGAAGATGCAGTTGATACAAGCTCGGTCGATGCCGGCTGTGTCCATGGCCTGGATGAACCGGATGGGATCGTCATCCATCAAATTGGTGCTCCACCGGCCGGCGTGGTTGTGAAAGTCGATGACCGGCGTGTCCAAGCGCTACTCCAGGCCCAGTAGCCGCTCGAGGTTGCCCGAGCAGATCGCGGTCAGCGATTCGGCGGCCAGGCCGCATCGGTGGAGGTGGTAGAGTTGGGCCGCCATCTGGGAGTCGGGGAACCGGGAGCCGAAAAGGATGCGCTGGTCGCCGACCGTGTTTATGAGATTCTCGATGCCGCCCGTACCTACGAACCTGGAGACTTCGATGCGAACGTTTTCGAGGCCGCGCATAAGCGGCAGCGCCCAGGTGGCATCGCTGTATTTGACCTCACAGAGCACCACCGCCAGGGCCGGGTGTTTCTGAAGTGTATCGTGAATAGCTACGGGATCCACTTCCTCGGAGGGAAGCAGCAATGGGAGTCCCTCGCCCGCCAGCCAGTCGAGCCAATCGCTGACTATCCAGTCCACAAATGGATACCTATGTAGCATGGGTGTGAATCGCACAGCCCGCGCGCCGAGCTGCTTGAGATGGGACCCGAACTCATCCATGTCGTCGAAGGCGGGATTACACACGAACTGTGGGACAATGCGCCGCTCGCCGTCGATCGCCTCTATGAGCAGGTTGTTCCCATCCCTTGAGTCGAAGGTCGCGGCGTGCGGAGAGTAGGCCAGCGCCCGGTCGACACCTGAGTGGTCCATGGCGGCCAGGGTGCCTTCCAGGGTATCGATCTTGACCCGCCGGTTGTGTCTTCGTCCCAACGCGATGTTCGCGTCGAAGACCGGCACTTCCGGCTTGAAGTTAAGGTCTACTTCGCCCATTTAAGCTCCGATTCGTAGGGGAGGCGTTTGTAGCGGGCGTGAGTGTAGCAGTGCGCTATGGGAGCGTCAATCATTGCTCTGGCGAAGGAATTCGGGTTCGGCTGGTGGACAGCGTGTCACAGGCTCAGCCCAAGCAGCTTGATAGCGTTTAGTCCGAGCACCTTGCGCTTCGCGTCTTCGGAAATGTCCGCCGTCGCGATCCGCCCGACATGGTGGCGCGGGTCCATCAGCGGTACGTCCGACCCATACAGTACGCGGTCGGCTCCGGCTCCGTCGACCAGAAACTCGATGGTCCCGTGGTCCCCGAACGACGTGCACGTCTCCAAGTATATGTTCGGGCTGGCCTGGGCTGCCTCCACCGCCTGGGCTTGTCCCGGCGGCCCGTTGCCGGCGTGGGCGAGCTGCCAACGGATGTTAGGGTACCGCTCAGACAGACCAATGAACCTGCGAGGCGCCGTCAGCGTATTGTCGTAGTCGTCCTGGTAGAAGGTGTGGCACATCACCAGCACCTCGCGCTCGTCGCACCACTTCAGGATGGGAGCGTACACGGCATCGTCGATAGGGAGCCCCACGTAGTTGGGGTACAACTTCAGGTACGCCATCCCGAGCTCCCCGAAGGCGCGCTCCAGCTCCTCGATCGCTTCTTCGGGATAGTGGGGCGTCACGAACGCCACTCCGATGAAGCGGTCCGGGTGCTGAGCCACGGTTCGCGCCACCAGGTCGTTGCCCCGAGCAGCGTCGCCGAAGAAGATGTGGTTGACGCAGGCTATATCGACGCCCGCGGCATCCATTGCGAGAAGGTACCGGTCGATGTCGTCGCGCATGGGCCAAGCGCCCCAGTTTCCGAGATGGGAGTGCATGTCTATGACGGGTGTGTCGACCATGGCGCTCAGGTGCTCGGTTCGGGGATGGGAGCGGTGACTTCCCGACGATTGGTACGCCTCGGGAGCCACCAGAAGAAGTACAAGGGGACCAGCGTCAACAGTACGGCCTCCGCGACCGTGGACAGCCCGACCAACATCGTCGCATCGAAGAAAAACTCCTCGGGGAACATTGCGATCAAGTAGTCCCGGCTGGGGTCGAGTTGCCACAAGTCGTTGCTGAAGCTGACGATGTGAAAGGCGAGGAACAGCCGGTCGAACCCGACCAGCGATCCAAGGCCCACGACCAGCATCAGCGCGACTGTCGATGCTCCACCTATGCCGACGTATCGCCCCAGGGTAGAAAGGAATTGGCGCCCCGCCGACCAGAAGCCAACTGCGATGAACACGAGGATATAGGCCGCTATCAGCTCCTGAACGCGATATACGCCCTGCACGAGCCCCTTGACGTCCTGCATGTGTGCGACTTCCCGATCGTTGTAGATGCTGCGGGTCACGCCGGCCACCTCGACGCGCAAGTCCAGAAGCTCGGCATCGTTGTTAAAGTAGTCCCTGATCTGCCTGCCCGCTGAGATCAACTCTTGGCGCTCGATACCAGTCCAGTAGGGGATATCGTATTTGTCGAACCCATAGCTGTAAAGGACAGGCGCGTTGATCACCCAGCGGACGTTCGTAGTGATCAGAAAAAGGGGCACCGCGACGACAAACGCGGCAACGGCCGCGGACTTCAGGTATCTCACTGGCTCAGTGTATCAAATAGCACTGCCCATCTTGCTTGTGAACGGGCAGATACGAGACATATAATCCGTGCCGACCAGACTATAGGAATCAATGAGGGAAGCGAAATGGATAACGCCACAGAGTTCCCATCTAACTTCGAAGGGCTCTTGGCACTGGTTGGGCGTCTCAGGGGTGACGGCGGTTGTCCTTGGGACCGTGAGCAGACGGCCGAGTCGATGAAGCGCTACTTTCTCGACGAGTGCTACGAGCTTATCGACGCGATCGACCAGAGCGACCCGACAAAGCTGACCGAGGAGTTGGGCGACGTACTATTCAACGTCGCGTTCCAGCTCCGGCTGGCGACCGAGGCGGGCTCGCTCACTGCGGAGCAGCCCTTTGCCGTCGCCATCGAGAAGCTCGTGCGGCGGCATCCTCACGTCTTCGGCGATGTCGAGGTTACTGACGCTGCCCAGGCCTGGACCAATTGGGACGCTCTCAAGAGACAGGAGCAGGCCAGCCCCGACGACTCGATTCTCGACAGTGTGGCTCGCTCGCTTCCGGCCTTATCTCAGGCCCAGCTCATCCAGGAGCGCGCCGCTCGCGTGGGCTTCGATTGGGAGGACGTTCAAGGCGTGGTGGCCAAGGTCGGCGAGGAGGTTTCTGAGTTACAGAGCGCGGACACGCCGGAAGAGCGGGAAGCCGAGCTGGGCGACCTGCTCTTCTCGCTGGTGAACCTGTCTCGTTGGATGGACGCGGACGCAGAGGCAGCGCTAAGGGCTGCCGACGTCCGGTTCCGCAAGCGTTTCGCTCACATGGAGAAGCTGGGCCGCGAACGAGGGGTGGAGCTCAAGTCGCTCACGTTGGACGAAAAGGAAGCTCTCTGGCAGGAAGCCAAAGAGACGCTGGCCTAGTAGACCGAAATCTTTGAAATGAGGGGTAGCCGAGATTGGCGTGCTACGACGACAGGGCGGGTTTCAAACCCGCCCCTACCAAGCCGTAACCTCAGAACCCTTCAATACTAGGATGTTGGACCACTAGTCCTGTCCGATCGTCCTCAACTGCGGGAACGCCAGAGCTACCGAGCCCAGCACGACTGTCGCGAGCAATGCGCCCGTCAAGGCCGCGTCGGGCGCGCCCCACAGCCCGGCCAGGATCCCGGAAATCGCGGCGCCGACAGGCCACAGACCGATGAGCATCAAGCCTATAGCAGTGACGCGCCCTCTGAGCTCCGGCGGCGAAAGAGTCTGGATGGTGGCAGTGCCTATCGCAAAGAACGACGACACACCCGCGAACATAACGACCAGGAGAGGCATCGCCAACAGAATCGATCCGCTGTGAGAGAACAGGGCAGCTGCGACGGCCCCCATGCCCAACGCGGCGAAAAGCGCCCGGCCCTTCTGGCGAACGTCTTGGAGCGACGCCACGAAGAGAGCCCCGATCGTCCCGCCGAGACCAACGGCAGCGACGAGTAAGCCCAAGCCCCATTCGTCCACACCGAAGATGGTCGAGGCGAAGACCGGCATCAGTCCTTGAACAAAAGGGACCAGGAGAAATGGAGGCACCCCAAGTAGTGCCAAGACGCCCAAGATTCTCGGCTCCTTCATGACGTAGCGGACCGCTTCCGAGAGCCCACCGTTCGACTCGGTGCGTTTACTCTCCGCCTCGTGACCGTTGTCGAGGCGCAGCATCACGACGGCAGCGGTCGAACCCAGGTAAAAGAGTCCCCCGACCAGCAGAGTGGCGCCCGGGCCGATCAACACCATTAGCAACCCGGCCACGGCCGGGACGGCGAATCGAGTCCCGTTGAAAGCAAGGCCGTTGAGCGCAAACGCGTTTACCAGGTTGCTCCTTCCGACCAGGCTTGGCACGAGCGAGACCCGCGTAGGGTCAGCGACACCGACCGCGAGACCCATCACCAGCGCGAACGTGAAGATGTGCCACGTCTGTACGAGGTCCAGCATCATTAGGACCGCAAACGCCACGGTTACGGCGGCCTGATAGACCGAAATGATCACGAGGACCTTGCGCTTGTCGAAGCGGTCTGCGACCACACCTCCAATCGGGCCAGCGATGATGAACGGGAGCATCTGCAGTCCCAGAGCCAAGCTTGTCAGGAACGGCGATCCCGTCCGGACGAACGTGAAGTACCCGACGACCAGCTGCTGAGTCCAGAACCCGCTGCTGGTAAACGTCATCGAGAGCCAGAGCAGCAGGAAGTTCCGGTAGCGAAGCGAGTCCAACGTATGGACCCGTACGTGCATCCGTGTAGGACTTAGCCCACGCAGCCTCGCCATCCGTCCGCGACGCAGGTTTTCGACAGTTTCAGCCGCCTGCTGCGGCGCACTCGTCTGAGGCGTCGCGGCCGGATCGCTTGATTGCCGGCGGACTGTCTTTCCGACCATCCCCAACCGTCCTTAGCCTAAGCTGGGCGCCAAGAGAGCGGCGCGTAGCTTACATATTATCGTTTGCATGAAATAGGATTCAATACTTCATATGCATCATTCTCGTGACAATCTGGTGACTGTTGCGCTGGTGTTTCCTGACGTTCTTGCAGTCGACTTAAGGGACCCTGTATGACCTAAGAGGACTCCGAAGTGATGGTGTATGCTCTCTAGGGGACGATGTCTACGCTAACGCTGACGGGTGCGGAAAAGAAGACAAGACGGTTCTGGCTTGTCGGGCCGTTCCTTGCCACCGGAGTCCTGATCGGTGCACTCGGCGGGATGTCCGATTGGCCGCCCTGGATATTCGCGGCAGCCGTGGTCCCGTACGTGGCCGTCATGTTTCTGGGGCTACAGCTCCTTGGAGCTCGTATAGAGTGGCGGTTCGAGGCAACGAACGGGGAAGACCTTTTGCTCGACGTCCATCTCTACACCTCAGCCCTCCCGCCGTTCAGCAAATACACCGTCTTCATTAACGGTCACCACGTCCTGAGCCAGAGAGGGAGCTCCGGTCTGTCCGACCGGCTGGAGCTGGAGCTTGGAGAGTCCGGCCGAGAGGCGGTCGTCAATGTCAGCGGCAGGAACCTTTGGCCTGTCCGCCCTATCCGTCTCACGGTTGATGTTGAAGGCACGCGGCTGGCAGAACTGTGAGCCAGCCTTCGGGAGAGTCACCAAAGCGGACATCTCCAGCGACCGAGCCAAAGTCGCATCTCGACTCCCCGTCGGAACTCGATGACCGACTGCTCGCCTCGCTAGAGTCCACCGCCGTGCGGGCGGCGCGGGGAGCCGGCCGCATTCTGAGCGAACACTTCGGCACGGAACTGTCCGTCGACTACAAGGACGAAGCCAAACGCGACCCGGTGACCGCGGTCGATCGGGAGTGCCAGGAGTTTGTAGCTAAGGCCATCGCTGAGGAGTACCCCGATCACGGCATTGTCGGAGAGGAAGACGCCGACCCGGATCAGCAAGGTCTCGCGGCTGCGGACATCACGTGGGTTGTCGACCCTCTCGATGGCACACGCAACTTCATGTCTGGACTGCCGGTATATGCCTGCTCTATCGGCGTTTTGAATAAAGGTGAACCCGTCGCCGGGGCGGTCTATATCCCCTGGCCGGGCCAAACGGAAGGCAGGGTGGTCCATGCACGCAGGGGCGGTGGCGCCTTCGTCGAAGGGGAAGCCGTCTCGGTGTTCGAAGGTGACGAGCCTGATGGCAGCCGCCTGATGACGTTGCCAGCTTCGTTCGCGGGGACCTATAGATTCGAGAAGCCGGCCCGGCGAAAAACTGGCGACTTCCGGATCACCGGCAGCATCGCTTTCGAGCTGGCCATGACCGCGACGGGGACCTTTCAATACTCCCTAGCCGCCGTGCCCAGACTCTGGGATGTCGCAGCCGGCGCCTTGCTCGTCACGGAGGCCGGGGGCGTCGTCATGGCCGCGCAGCCGGCGTCGACTCGCCTCTTGGCCAACTCGAGAATACGGTGGGACGAACTGCGCTCGTTCTTCGCCTGGGAAAGTGGCAAAACCACGGTCGAAGAATTGAGGCAATGGTCTCAACCGCTCGTGCTCGGCAATCCGAGGATCGCCAGCTTCGTGACCGAGAATCTCCGACGACGAATGCCGTTCCGACGGCGCCTGCGTTCGGCTTGGCTGAAGGACTTCCGGCAGTAGCTTGCCGTTGGGAGACCAGACCATCGTAGATACGCAGGTCTCTTTGGAGGACGGCGAGCGGGTTTCTTATGCACTGAGCTCAGGGCGCTATCGAATTGACCTGACTGCTGACAAGGATGGCGTATCGGTGACCTGGATTGGGGCGGACTGCGCACCAACTGACCAACGTAGTACGTATTCCGGTCTGTGTGAGCTAAGCCTTGATGGGCAAGTCGTCGTGGAAAATCCGACGTTCTTGGGTTTCGGTGCCGAATCGCCTGTTACCGTCAAGGTCACCAAGCTACGATAGGGAACGCGCTGAGCGTCGCCGGGAGGATTGCAGCAAAAGATGCCGCCACTCCGTCATTCCGGCGAACGCCGGAATCCAGGAACCCCGAGTTTGCGGTATGAGAGTGGTTCATCCTGCACACCGACTGGCAGGATCTAACTCACACCAGCGGCCACGGCACGTTGCGATAGGGGTCGAGCGCCGGGATAACGGGATCCTCGAGAACAAGCTCGGCCCGGCGTTTGAGCGCATCGATCTCGTCATCCGTCAGCAGCTCGAACAGCTCCGCCACGACCCCTTCTTTGGCTTCAAGATCTCGAACGACCTTATTCAAGCTGGTCGCGAGTGACTTCGAGACCTGGGCCCCCCAGAGGTCGAGCATCACAGTCCGCACCTTGAAGTCTTGGTGGAACGTGAGGCCGTGGTCGATGCTCCAGACCTTGCCGTCCTGGCCAAGTAGGCAGTGTCCGGCCTTGCGGTCGGCGTTGTTGGCGACGAAATCGAACAAGGCGAAGGGGATCAGCTCGTCTCGTTTCTCCTCGACCAGATCGAAGTAGGTCGCCTCGGAATCTGACTCGATGAATAGCTGGATAGAACCAATGCCATAGGGCCCGTCTCGCAGGACGGTAGGCGGTATCGCAGGCCATCCGAGAGCACGGCAGAGCACGTAGGCGGCGTATTCTCGCCTGTACAGTGACCCGGTCGGAAAGTCGTAGAGAGGACTCTCGCCGTCCTTAGGCTTGTAGACGGCGGGAACGTACTGGCCGGGACCCGCATCGATGTGGACCAGAAAGGTGTAGTTCGAACCCCAGTGGATTCGCCTTCCACCAAGGATCTCGCCGTCCGCCAGCAAACGCAGAGCGTCCTCTTGGGAAGGCTCGGCTACTACGCGTCCGCCTTCATCGGTGTCCGGCTGAGAAGCCGCTTGCCTACTGCTTGGACCCATCGACTGATGCAGGACTCTGATCCGTACCCTAGAGGTCTCGCAGGTCTACGACGCCGTGCCCGTTGGTGCGCGGGCACTTGTGTCCTGACGGATCGATGGTGTTCCCACAAAGAGGGCAGGTCGGACGCCCGGCGGCGCAGACCCGGATGGCTTCCTCCGAGAACTCCTTGAACTGTGAGAGGCCTCCCCATAGCCGAACAGTCGGGTCGCCGTCCTCGCCGGACTCAACGTCGTGGGCGTCTATGATCAGTTTCTGGCTGACCTCGTCCTGCGCCAGGACCATCTTGCCGACGTGGAAGTCGAGCTGGACCGGCGCTTGGTCGCCGCCGTCTACGAGGTCGTCTGGCTCGACCCGCTCGGGCAGCGTCGTAAGGAGTTGGGTGATCGCGAGGGCGAGCTGAAAAAGCTGGTCCTTTTCGAGCCACATCGTAGCGGAGCGGTTCGCCGAGTCTACGAGGATCCGAAAGGTGCGCTGCCCCGGTTTGCCCAGAGCCTCCGCTCGCAGCTCGGTTACGTTAGTGAATTCAACTTCGGGTGCAGCCATAGTCCTGATTCCATGGTATTCGGTAAGACAACTGGTCGCAAGCCGGATGACAAGGCACTCGGGCGCTTAACCCGAATCCACCGAAGGACGTCCTTGGGGACAGCCCTTGAAGAAGCCAGCGGGTGCTCCTCTGAATCTGGGATAATGGTTTTGGAACAGAAACCTGCCCGGAAACAAGGAGCACCCAATAGATGCTGCCACAGAACAAACCCGACCGTATCCGCATCCTCTTTGACGACCATCGCCTGGTGGCCAATGCCGGCCTGCTCCTGCCGGCCACCCTAGCCCGGCACCTGGGCCTGCGGGAACTCGTCGACCATCACCTTGACCTCGGCGGAGCGCCGGGACGGGCGAACACTGGGGACAAGATGCTGACGCTGGTCGCTTCCGCGCTGGCAGGCGGCGACTGCATCGACGACGCCGATGCGCTGCGCGCTGGTGGGACGGTCGGTGTTCTAGGCTGCGTGGTCAAGGCGCCATCCACCCTGGGGACCTTCCTGCGCAGCTTCCGGTGGGGGCATGTCCGTCAACTCGACCGCGTGAGCCGCCAGTTGTTGGCCCGGGCCTGGGCCGCTGGGGCCGGACCCGGCGACTCGCCCCTGACCATCGACCTGGACTCGACCATCTGCGAGACCTATGGACTGGCCAAGGAGGGAGCGCGCCACCACGGCTATACCGGCGCCCGCGGCTATCACCCGCTGCTGGCCATTGCCGCCGGCACCGGCGAGGTGCTGATGTCCCGGCTGCGCGAGGGCCGGGCCAACACCGCCCGTGGCGCCGCCCACTTCCTGCGTGAGACGGTGGGGCGGGTGCGCTACGGCGGGGCCAGGGGACAACTCACGGTGCGGGCCGACAGCGGCTTCTACGCCCACACTGTCGTTGCCGCCTGCCGGGAAATGGATGTCCGCTTCTCTATCACCATCCGCCAGCGCGCCAGCCTGCGGGACCTGATCGAGGCGATACCACAGGAGGACTGGACTCCCATTCCCTACTGGACGGACGGCGCCGCCGATGTCGCCGAGACGACTTACACCCCGTTCCAGGCCAAGCCGGACGCCGCGCCGGTGCGGCTCATTGTCCGGCGGGTGAAGCCGACGCCCGGTTCCCAGCTCGCCCTCTTCGCCAGATACAGCTATCACGCCTTCATCACCGACCGCGATGGGGAGACGCTGGAACTGGAGGCCGATCATCGCCGCCACGCCGAGGTCGAGAACGCCATACGCGACCTCAAGTACGGCGTCGGGCTGAACCACATGCCGTCGGCGCGCTTCGCTGCCAACGGCGCCTGGCTGGCGGGCCAGGTTATGCGCCATCACCTGGACCGCTGGACGGCGCGGATTGGTCTGGGCGAGCGGACCGTGATCACCAAGACCCTCAGGCGGCGGGTCTTCGCTCTGGTGGGACGGATCACCCGCTCGGCGCGCCGCCTCACTTTGCATCTCCCCCGGCGCTGGCCTTGGGAAACCCAGTTCAGTCGCGCCTTGGCCCGGCTGCAAGCCATTCCGTTCCCGGCCTGACAGCCAGCCTGCAACTGACCCAACGTCCCCGCAATCTCGCGCCACCCCGGTCGCGAGAGTCCCCTGCTGCGTATCCTCTCGCCTTCCCGCGCATCGCAACTCCCGCATAGGGCCTTAGGGGCCCTGTGCGGCGACTGAAGACCGGCCGCCGGCCTCCCATCTACCCCAAGACCCCAGGCCATCCCCCCTGTAGCTCCCTCACCCACCCCCTTCCGCTGCCCTCACGCCGTCCATCGGTGTCCTTCGGTGGATTCGGGCTTAGACAAGGTGTGTACGACAGCCCGGCGATCAGGACGGAGCCGTATCCCCATCGAAAGGGAGGTTCAGCCTGTCCGCATGCCGGCCATCCGAACCAGGAACGGAGCGACGAGAGGTCCGAAGGACGCGATGACTTTGCCCACATGTGGATGTCGGGCCGCTTTCTCGATGATGGAGCTGTGCCAGTCGAAAGAGAACTCTCCCGTGGCCAGGAAGTCCCTCTGCATCTCGACGCCTAACAAGGTGTTTAGAAGGCGCTCGATCTGCGAATCACCTAACGCTTCATACAACATACGAGCGTAGTACCCGAGCCGCATCTCTCTGCCCAGCACTGATTTCCACTGTATCTCGTACGAACTGAGAGCCCGTGCAGACAGGTCCCCGGCTATGAACGCTTGGTGGAGAGTCTGGGCCGCCATCTCCCCTGAAAGGAGCGAGTAGTAGATCCCCCCGCCTGTGGTGGGCTTCACCAGCCCGGCGGCATCGCCCACTGCTATCGCACGGTCGGCGTAAGTGCGCTCTATGGGCTTCAACGGAATGCCCCAGCGTTGCTCCTCCTTGACCACGGACCCCACCTTCCCAACATCCTGGAGGACCGATACGAAGTCCCTCATGTGGCCGTTGAGCTTCTGGCGGGACACAATCCCGATCAGTGCTTTGGAGTGCGAGAACGGGACCAACCATCCGAAAGCACCGGGAGCTATCTTCTGTCCAAGGTAGACCTCCGTTCCCGGGAGGTCTCGAGCCTCAACGACTGCCTGACAACCGAGCATGAACGCACTGCGAGACGTTCGGCCCAGGCCGGCCATGCCGAGCAATGGAGACGAGAAGCCACTCGCGATCACAATGGCCTTCGCCTGCCACGACTTCACGGCCTCCCGACCGCCGGTTCGTACCGTGACTCCGTCCGCGTTTCGCTGGATTGCGGTAACCCGTTCGCCGAGGGCGTACTTAGCTCCGGCCTCGGCCGCACGCTCGGCGATCGACTTCACGTAGGAAACCCTGTCGATGATGTAGGCCTGGGGTTCATCTTTGACGACCGTATGCATCTTCCCGGAAGGGGCGACGACAGTTGCGCTCCTTGCTTTGTGGATGACGTCACGTTCGTCTGGCGCATAGAGCTCCGCGCACTCGCGGCCGATAATTCCGGTGCATAGTTTGTCGCCGAGCCCGTGTCGCCAGTCGAGAACGGCCACGGAGTGGCCGAGCTTTGACAACTTAAGAGCGGCGTTGTTTCCGGACGGACCACCGCCGACTATAAGGACATCGAGCAAGGACCAGAGCCTCCGTCTGCGCGAAAACTGCTCAAGGCGACGTCACTAATTCGCAGGGATTATAGGTTTGCCGGAATGCGAGGTCAAACTCCGATGTGAGCCTCTCTACACCACCCGACGGGCCGAGACAATGGCACTACCAGGGGGCTGATGCGTTCAATTTCCGAACAAAAAGGTCTTAAAGGCCTTGACAGGATGCGTTCGTTTATTGAACATAGAATGTAATGACCCTTATGGACGTGGTAGTTGTCAGGTCAAGCCCCAGTCTGGCCGGTTTTTGGGGACGCAGAGATGCGTGAACGGGATGGCGACGAAAGACGTGGACTCGAGGGCGCCTCGTATCGTGAGCTGAGGCTACTCGAGGAGGTCGCGAACTCGCCCGAGGTGAGTCAGCGCCGGCTGGCCTTCCGGCTCGGGATCGCTTTGGGCGTCGCAAACCTACTGATCAAGACCCTCGTCAGGAAGGGCTACATTCGAGCGACTCGTGCTGGATGGCGGAGATGGGTCTATTCCCTTACACCAGCGGGAATCACGCGCAAGGCCCAGCTTACCCTCAACTACGCGGACCGCTTCCTCGACCACTACAGGCGCGTCAGGACGCTGCTCCGGGAGGACCTAGGCGCGCTGACCATGGCGCCGGACTCCCGGTTCGCCATCTACGGCACTACCGAGATGGCGGAGCTTGTCTACCTAATCCTCAGCGACGCGGGCATTAGCGAAATCGATTTCTACGACGGCAAGGGCGCTCAAGGGCTCAGGTTCCTCGGAACAGAGGTACTGGTGCTCGAGAAGCTAGACGCGGCCCATTACGCTAAGGTAATCGTGGCGGCGTCCACGGAGATAGAAACCAGGATGTCCGAACTCGAAGCCGCGGGCGTTCCCGCGTCTCAAATCGTCACGCTTCTACACAACGCCAACAACGGCAACGACCAAGTTGAGGTTCCGGAGCCCGACGCCGATGGTGTCCCCGGAGAGTATAGATGGCCCTGCGCTGGTACGTGATCCGCACCAAGCCACAATCCGATTACCTCGCTGCCGAGTCACTACGGAACGAGGGATTCGAGCTCTTCTTTCCACGGTGCAAGACGCCGAAACCCAAAGCGGGAAGGAGCGACATCCCTCTCTTTCCAGGGTACCTGTTCCTGCGATTCGACTTCACCAACCAGGACTGGTCGAGGTTGAAAAGCCTTCCGGGGATTCTGGGCTGGGTCCGGTTCAACGGCGAGGTCCCATGGGTCCCAGACGAGATCGTCGCTGACACTGCTAGTCGTGTAGACGCGATTAATGAGAGCGGTGGGCTGTGGACCAGGTTCAAACGTGGCCAGCGGGTTCAAGTTGTCACTGGCAAGCTGGAGGGGCTGGCGGAAGTACTGGAGGAGCCTAAGTCGCCAGAGTCGCGCGTACGGGTGCTCCTGGAGTTCATGGGCCAAATGGTCTCGGCCCAGGTCCCATGGCACAGCCTCCAACCCGGCAAGCCGGACGACGGCGTACGCCGCAGACATCGTAGGACGAGAGGGAAGGGTCGCTGGATTCGTGGCCTCGGCCCGGGCAGCGTTCCGACAACGTAGCCTGCTTGGCCTAGCACAAAAGCTACCGACCTCGTTGTAGCAATCGCTCCGAGACGGTGGCCGTCAGCGCAACTTCGTACCAGGCGAGGGCCCGGACGGCGAAGCTATACCTACTTGGTCGATGCCCTCCGAAAACCGTTCAATTTCACCCAAGGATTTTACCGAACAAAGTGAACAAAACCACTGACCTGGCGATGCTCGATAACTCTTCAACCGCCGACGAATAGAGGATGGCGAACTATTTAGTTACAGGTAGCGCGGGATTCATTGGCTCGAGGGTCGCTGAGCTTCTGGTTGCGGCCGGCCATACGGTCACCGGCGTGGACGACCTGAGCGATGCCTACGACGTCCGTTTGAAGCGATGGCGGCTGGGCAGGATGAAGAACGCCGACGGCTATGCTTTCAAAGAGATCGACATCTGCAATACCGACGAAATGAGGATACTTTTCAACGATGGCTTCGATGCAGTCTTCAATCTAGCCGCCAGGGCCGGCGTCAGGCAGTCCGTGACGAACCCATGGGTGTACTTCCGGACTAATGTAGATGGCACTCTTAGCCTGCTGGAACTGTGTCGAGAGTTCGGCGTTGGAAAATTCGTCCTTGCATCTACGTCAAGCGTCTATGGTGACACAAGCAAACAGCCGTTCAACGAAGACGACAAGACGGACAGCCCGCTTTCGCCCTACGCCGCTTCCAAGAAGGGCGCCGAAGCCCTGTGCTACACCTACCAATACCTCCACGGAATAGACGTTACGGTCTTTCGGTACTTCACTGTCTATGGTCCTGCCGGACGCCCAGACATGAGCATGTTTAGGTTCATTCGATGGATCATCGAAGGCGAGCCCGTCGTCGTTTACGGCGACGGGTCCGAGTCACGAGACTACACCTATCTGGACGACATAGCGCGTGGAACTATCGCCGGCCTCAAGCCGGTCGGCTACGAGGTCATAAACCTGGGTTCGGACTCGCCCGTGACCGTTGGAGAGGTAGTGCGGTCCATCGAACGTCATCTCAACAAAACGGCAAATATCGTGAACGAGCCTAGACGGCTAGCAGACGTGCCTGCTACTTGGGCGGATATCGGAAAAGCCAAACGCCTTCTCGGCTGGAGCCCTCAGTCAACCATCGAAGATGGAATCCGCATTGTCTCCGACTGGTACCTACACAATCGAGAATGGGCGAGGGGAATATCGGTTTCGGACGGCTGATGTTGCCGCGAACGCCGCGGGCACGCAAGGTGTCGGCGTAATGAGCTCAGTGTTCCGTCAACTGGCGAAGGACGTAGCGGTTTACGGCCTCGGCGACGGTCTGGTGAAGTCGTTAGCGCTCGTAACGTTGCCGATCTACAGCCGTTTGTTCGTCCCGAGCGAATACGGCGTGCTGAATCTGGTCAGGGCGACCAATGGGGTTGCAGGCCCGATTAGCAACCTCGGTTTTAACTCGGCCGTACAGCGTCACTACTTCGACGAGGAGCGCGACGACGAGCGTACAGCGATCGTCTCGACCGGGTTTTGGGGACTTCTGGGCTGGTCAACTACGGTGTGCCTACTCGGGATTTCCGCCGCTAGGCCGTTGTCCGAGTGGCTCGTGGGCACACCGGACCACGCGACCCTCTTTGTCCTAGCCTTTGCCGCCGTGCCGGTGTTGCAGCTGGTCTTGTACTGCCAGGACGTACTTCGTCTACATTTCGCACCTTGGAGGTACTCGGGCGTCTCACTTGCAAATCACGCTTCGCAATTCGCCTTCACGCTGGCATTCGTTTTGCTTCTCGGTTGGGGGCTAGCCGGATTCTTCGCAGGCAGTGTCGTCGGGGCGGCAATTCCGACTTTGATCGCGGTATTCTTGATACGTTCTGAGTTGAGTTTCGCAGTTTCCGGGAGGCGTCTAAGAGAGCTCGCGAAATTTGGCTACCCCCTCGCTTTCGCAGGTCTGGCCGTCCCTGCCTTCGTGTTTGTCGACCGGATTATCATCGAGAGGTTCGCCGGGATAGAAACTGTCGGTCTATTAACCGCAGCGTTGTTCTTCCCCAGGCTGATGATCTTCATTGGAGCTGGCTTCGGACGGGCCTGGAGTCCTTTCGCTTACAAGCTACGGACCACCAACCCCGAATACCGGAAGGTAGTCGCAAAGGTATTGCTCTATTTGCTAATTGGGTTCTCGTTTGTAGCCATCCTGTTTACGGCATTTGCGCGCGAGCTACTGACCGTCGTCGTTCCGCCGGCCTATCACCCTGCCGCAATAGCTGTCGGACCCCTTTCGATCTATGCAGTCGCGAACATGAGCAGTCATGTGACACCGTTCGGGATTAGCATCAGCAGAAAGACCAAGTACCTGGCACTCATAACGTGGGTAGGAGTGACATTCAACTTAGTACTAGACTTGGCGCTTGTGCCCCTATTCGATCTGCTCGGGGCAGCCATCGCATCAGCCTCGTCCGAAGTGTTTATCACGGTAGCGTTGCTGTACGTCAGCCAAAGACTGCATCCCCTGCCCTACGACTACCGACGCCTGGTTTTCGTAGGCGTAGCCCTTGTGGCGTTCATCGCCGGCGCGAGCTATCTGCAACCCGAATCGTCGATTGCAGGGCTGTCTGCAAAAGTCGGACTAGTAGCCCTCTTCCCAGCAACGCTGTTGGCGCTAAGAGTGGTGGAACGTCGGGAGATCAAGCGTGGGGCCGGTCTGATCAAGGAGTTGGCGCTTAACGTAGCTAGACCGGCCAACGTTGTTCTTCGTAACGGCGGTAGACGAGCTAAGTAAGCGCTTTCGAAGAGCTTGAATCGACGCGGGAACCCGTTGGTCCTGCCGTTGGTCCTGAAAGAAGATGAAGCCATCACTACTACGCTACCTCCGGTCCCCAGTTGATGGCTCGCACCTCACTATCTAGGTCAAAGAGGGGACTCGAGACGAGGTTAATACCGGAAGCCTGGTGGACGCGAGGGGCAATACGTTCCCTATCAGCGAGGGTGTCCCCAGGCTCCTCCGTCCCAAAGAGGCCGAAGGCCGATCTGAAGAAACCTTCGATTTCAAGTGGCGTCTGATCGGCTCGTCCTATGGGTTCGACGATGCCTCCCGATCGTTCCGTCAGGAGTGGTACTTGTCCAGATTTGGTTTCGAAACCAGGAACGCCTTGAGAGATTTTCTCCGAGGAAAAAGCCTGGTCCTCGACGCCGGAACAGGTAGCGGCGTCGATACAGCCATGTTTGCTGAGTCGGAGGCCACGATCGTGGCCGTTGATCTCAGCGAGCAGGCAGCTCTGGCGGCCTATCACAATGTGGGTTCGTTCGGCAACGTGCACGTAATCCAGGGCGACATTACCAGGCTGCCTTTCGCGCCCGAGTTTTTCGACTTCATCTCGTGCGATCAGGTCCTTCACCACACGCCGGATACGGCAAGTGCGTTCGCAGCACTGGCAAGTCATGTCAAACCAGATGGCTACCTTGCCGCTTACGTCTACAAGCGAAAGGGACCAATTCGAGAGTTCACAGACGATTACATAAGAAGCTTTTCGACCAATATGACCGCTGAGAAATGTTATGAGCTCTGTGAGGCCATAACCGAACTCGGTAAGACTTTGACGGAGATGGAATCCGAGGTCAACGTCCCGAAGGATATCCCTACGATCGGGATAAAGGCCGGAAGCATAGACCTCCAGCGCTTCTTCTACTGGAACGTGATGAAATGTTTCTGGAACGCTGATTACGACTTTGTCACGAACACGATCATCAACTTCGACTGGTACCATCCGCGCTACGCCCATCGCCACAGCCCTGAAGAGGTGAGAGCGTGGTACGAAGAGCACGGTCTCACAATCAACTCGTTCCAGATCGTCGAGAGCGGCATAGCAGTTCTCGGACAGTTCTCTCAGAGGCCGTCGCCGGGGTCCGCCCCGACTGTTAGTGTCTAGGTTTCACTTATCTTGGACGCGAGTCGGTCCAAGACTGAGACCGGCACCCACGGACCAAGCTAGGCGGTTCTAGTTTGAGAGTTCTAGTGACAGGAGCGACGGGGTTTATCGGGCGTTCGCTCTGCAGAGCACTTGCCGCGCAGGGCTACACCGTCTGGGGGGTGCGCAGGCCCGCGTCTCGCATCGATGGTGCGCCGAGTGTCACCTGGATATCGTGCGACCTTTCAAAGCCAATTGACTTTGGCGAATGGCCCACCGAGATCGACGCGATCGTCCACCTGGCGCAATCGCTTCGCTTTCGCGAATTTCCAGAAGGCGCGCGTGACGTCTTCGACGTAAACGTGAGGAGCACCTTCGACTTACTTGAATATGGCAGAAAGGTAGGCATCAAGCACTTCCTCCACGCTTCCACAGGCGGTATTTACGGGCGCAGTGATCGTGAATTCGTCGAAGCAGACGTGATTAAGCTGGCAAGGCCGTTGGACTTTTATCTGACATCGAAGTATGCCGCAGAGCTGTTAGTCGAAAACTACGCTCGGCATTTTTCTGGCGCTATCCTCAGATGCTTTTTCGTGTACGGCCCGGGGCAACGAGCAGACATGCTTATACCTCGTCTTATCAACAGCGTGAGGGAGGGACTTCCGGTGACGTTACAAGGCAAGGACGGACTGCGCGTGAACCCAATCTTCATTTCAGACGCAATCGACGTGTTCTCACGCGTACTGGAACATCAACAAGACATCAAGCTGAACGTGGCTGGGGCAGAGATCCTTAACCTTCGGAAGATTGGCGAGATCATCGGGGGTGCTATCCGACGCCCTCCTGTTTTCGAATCAAGGCCAGCCCAAGAGTCGATCTCTCTAGTAGGCGATATCAATTCGCTATCTACGACACTGGAATTTGAACCCCAAGTGTCCTTCGCGGAAGGGGTGACTCAGCTTCTACGGTATGAAGACCGTGCCTAACCTGTATGAGTGACATAAGAGTAGGGTTCATTGGCAACCTTGGGGGCAGTGCTTACATATGGCCGAAGCTCCTGAGGAGAAGAGGCCTGATGGCTGACACATACTTGGAAACGAGGGAATTGGGTGCCTATGGGCCCGTTTGGGAAGACGTAGACCTCGGCCGGAAGGAGCTCCCGGACTGGATACATGAGTATCAAGACCGTAACGGCCAGACTCCGAGCCGGCTTCAACGGAGGTTCCGGTACGTTTGGGGCGAGGCAGGCGGGAGGCAGCTGCTGCAAGACCTCCTCTCCTACGACCTAGTCCACAGCTTCAGCGGCTCGCTCTTCTTTAACCTTCGTCCAGTTTGGGAGTTCGGCCTGAGGCACCGCCGGCCATACATAGCATGTGCGACGGGCAGCGACCTTCGAGAGGTCGCGATGAGCAGGGGGGTCTCCGGGCGGCTGATGCGGCTCTTTTTCCAACGCGCCGCCAGGACACTGCTACTCAATCTCGACATGGTCGATCTTACGGAGCGCGCCGGCCTGGTAGGGGCCGAATTCTTTCCATTCATGATCGACACGGAAAAATATAGTCCCGGCGCCGTGGACCGGGCGTACGGGTCGCCGGACGATCTGCTTTTCTTCATGCCGTCACACCTAGACTGGGGCGGCGTCGACAACGCTGCCGGGCGGAACTCCACCAAAGGGAACGACCGGTTCATCAGGGCCTTTGCGCGGCACGTTTCGGAGCACGGCCGAGCGCACGCCGTGATCCTCGATCGGGGTCCTGACAATGGTGTAGCCCGGGAGCTAATAGGGGAGCTGGGGATTAGCCAGCACGTGACGGTGCTGCCAGAGATGCGCAAGGACGAACTCGTCAAGCACTACCGGATGGCCGACGTCGTCGTTGACCAGTTCGACGTGGGCGCTTTCGGTACTACGGGTCTAGAAGCGATGTCCTGTGGCAAGCCCGTGATGATCTACATCAATAACAGTTGTGCCGACCGGTGCTATCCGGAACGCCCTCCGGTCCTTAACGCGCGGACTGAAGAAGATATCTTCCACCAGATCGAGCTCGCGTCGGACGCTTCCTTTAGACAAGAGAAGGGCGCCCAAGCTCGGGAATGGATCTTGAAATACCACGAAGCCAGCTTGGTCGCCGATCGACTGATCGACATCTACGAGGACGCAATACACTGACCGCTTCGACAATCGATGTAATCAGGGTAAGCCCACAAGGCCCCGGCGAGTGGGATGAGCGGTTCGAAGGGCTCTCCGAAACCGGGATTTGTCAGTCGCAGTTCTACGCGAGGGTTATCGAGCGCGTTTACGGAGCCGAACCTTTGTACCTCAAAGTGATCGCCGGCGGGCGTGACCTTGCGTTCTGCCTCATGCTGAAACGCCGTCGCCCGGGGATTCTGGCCATGCTTCCCGTAGCTACCCTGGAATGCATCGATGGGCCGGTCTTGGTCAACGGCAATGGGGGTGGGCGAGATGTGCTCCGGCGGTTGCTTGAATGGGTCGATGATTATGCAAAGCGGTCCCGCGTCGGCGAGATCAGGTGGACCGCTCCCGCGGGCGAGGCCGTATGGTCTAGCATCGACAGCATGTCGGAGGCGTTTACGTCGATGGGCTATGCCCCATCGCCATGGTCCACGCTCCTTGTCGACCTTACGCAAGACGAGGAGTCGTTGTGGCAGAACCTGAACCGTGCGGCGCGAAAGAGTATCAACAAGTGCATCCGGCAAGGCATCGAGGTACGCAAGGTACGCGATTTCGAGGACTTTCGAGCTGCATTTCTCACACCGTACACGACCGCTCAGGAGGGAGAGTCACGATCTTCTTCAATCTTCAGAGTTATGTTCGACGAGGACGTCGACCAGAGGTACGCCTATTTCATCGCGCTGGACGCCGAGGGAGAGACGCTCGCGACGCTGGGGGTCCATAGCTTTGGAGGGGTTGCGAAGGAGATTGCATCGAGTCTGTCGCCGCGGGCCCGAGAAGCAGCCATTCCGGCTCAAGACATCCTACATTGGCACGTCCTCAAGTGGGCTAAGGAACAAGGCTCAAATACGTTCGACCTGGCAGGCGTTGCTCCCAACCCGACGGACCCCAAAGAGGAAGGGATCCGGCGCTTCAAAGAAAAGTGGGGCGGGCGCTACGTCGAGCTTCATCGATTCGAGAAAACGCTCGCACCGGCAAGGTTGCTGCGCTCAACGCGAAGAGCTTTTTCCGGCCTCGGCAGGCGTGGGCTCTTGCGAAAGGCGTTTCGGTGAGCCTCGTCAGCCCGACTACCCGCATACCGTCAGCTCACGAGCACCCAGACCTGGCCGGCCTTGTGGTGCCTTCCACAGGGGCATATTTGCGAAAGCACACTCACGACCAGGGACGGACGCTCGAGGTCGGGTGCGGGCCCGGGCAGTACCAGCTGACGGTCAACGGAGCGTACCTGGGCGTGGACATAACGACCGCGCCCTACAACGACGAAATACCCCGTTCGGTCGACGCCGTGGCCGACGGGAACTCTCTTCCGTTCACCGACGACTCCTTTGACCTGGTGTTCTTCAGCAATGTCTTTCACTTTTTGCCGAACGCCCGGCAAGTCCTGCTAGAGACGATGCGTGCCACCAAACCCGGTGGGCTGATAGTGATATTCGACTACTCCAAGCGTGCTCTCGAAGACCTCAAACGACGCGCGTCGGACGAGGGATCAACTTACGTGGCCTACGTTAGAAGCATCACCGAGTGGACATCGTTGCTAGAAGGCTACGGCTTGCGCCAAGTTACCGTCACCCTTAACACTTCTGCCGTGCGAGCGAGGCTGGCTAGATTCCTCCTGCCGGATACCGCTTACCGTACGCTGACAGACCGCGTGAGCTCAAGAATCGTCGTGAAGGCCCAGGTCCCGTGAGTCAGACCCAGGAAGAGCGGAAACTCATGGTGGATGGCGTGCTCTACAACGAGCGACAGATAGTAGATATGTTCAATCCGGGCCGAGCGGACACAATCGACCTCGACCCGCGACAGGAAACGGCCATCAAAATGGTCGGTCGAGTCAGTCCAGAAGGTAGGGTTTTGGACGTCGGCTGCTACGTCGGGACTTTTCTCGCGGCCTTATCGGCTGCACATCCGGGCGTGGACTCGATCGGCGTGGACTCGTACGACGACAATATTCGGATTGCGAAGCTAGTAGACCGAAATCTTTGAAATGAGGGGTAGCCGAGATTGGCGTGCTACGACGACAGGGCGGGTTTCAAACCCGCCCCTACCAAGCCGTAACCTCAGAACCCTTCAATACTAGGATGTTGGACCACTAGTGCACCCGGAGCTTGGCGACAGGTTCGCCAAGCAGACTGTCTACAACCTGGATTTCGCGTCGGAGAGCTTTGACTGCGTTACGTTCCTGGAGGTTATCGAGCACCTCGACCGACCTGTGGACTCGATCCGCGAGCTCAACAGGGTATTGCGGAAAGGCGGCCATTTGATTCTCTCGACACCAAACGCCAGCTCCATGCCCAACGTATTCGGCTCGATCGCGAGAGGCTACACGAACCTCGTCGCATCGGCGCTCAAACGTCCGCATCGCCTGGGCGTCAGGGTCTATTATGACAACGTCGAGTGGAACCGCCACCTTATCGAGTTTCTGCCGTCGTCACTTAACACCCTTCTGGCGCTGAACGGGTTCGAGCTCGTCGAACACAGATTCCTCCGGTCGCGGGGACTATCCTGGTTGGTCCAGCTCCTCGTGCCAGGGCTGTCGCACGAACAGATATTCCTTGCCCGCAAGGACCAGGCCTCCGGAACGGAGATAGTCTGAGTGGCAAGTCCGCTCGATACGATGGTTTCCGTTGGATGGCCGTTAGCCTCCAACCGGTATGTCAACCACCTGCTCGGCTGGCTGGCGCCTGAGCAGTCCTTCGTGCGCGCGAATTCCTGGCCAGAAAGCTCCTTCCCGTGGACCGAGCGGAGAGTGGCGGTTTGTTTGTCTTTCGACTGCGACACCCCTGAGGACGGCGAATCCTTGCCGCGCCTCCTGTCGTTACTTGCCAGGTTCGACATTCGAGCCAGCTTCGCCGTCGTGGGCGAGCTGGCCGAAGGCCAGCAGCCGGAGTACCTGAGAATTGTCGAGGCAGGTCACGAGGTATTCAACCACGGGTATAGCATGCACACAGAAGCCTTGCCAGGCGGAGGGTACAAGCCCACGGGATTCTACCCGAGCCTCTCCTGGGACCAGATCGAGACAGAGATTGTGTCGAACCAGGAGAGCCTGGAGCGCTTGCTCGGCGTCCGATCCACCGGATTCCGTACGCCACACTTCGGCACATTCCAGGCCCCAAGCCAGGTTGGACGTCTACACGATCTCATTGCAAAACATGGACTACGGTACTCCTCCTCGGTACTCATGTGGCACGCTAAACAACGGGGCTATATGTCTGAGCGGCCTGTGATTGAGATCCCCGTATCGGCCAGAGTCGGCCCCCCGGTCTCGTACTTCGACTCGTGGCGTATGGTAGCCCAGAGCCAGGACCCCGACGATGGGCGACTCCTCGCAAGTTGGAAGCAGGCCGTGGACGTCGCTCTAGCAGCGGACGACCCGGTCCTATTGAATACATACTTCGACCCGTCCCACGTCGTCGATCGCGACGATTTCGGGTCGATGTTGGAATACCTGGCAAGACACCGAGAGCGCGTCTGGATCGGGAGTTACGGCGAGATCGCATCAGCGAAGCTAGGTAGTCGCTCCGCCGCACAATGAAGATCTTTGCGCCTTCAAGGAACTCTACTCCACCGCCTATCGAGCGCCCTCTGATCATGATGTGCGCGGACAGCCCATTCGTTCGCCGGACTGAGCCGCTAGAGGGAGGGTCGTCGGCAAGCTACGTTCGGGGCACGCTCGCAGCCATCGCCCGTGGCCGGCTGTCGGCGGCGGGCGACCTGTACACCCGGATGCTCCGGTATCTTGCCCACCCGAAGCCATACGGCGAAGCAATAGCAAGTGCCCAACAGATGTTGGCGGAGCTACTGCCTGACACCCATCCGGAGTACGTAGTGGTCGGTCGGGACGAGATGAGGATCGCTCAGGTCGTCGACGAGCTACCGTTGCCGGCCGTGGGGACGGTCACCTGGAGAGAATGGAGCTCACTCGTGGCCCGACTAGCCGAGGACCACGACGGGGTTGTTTTGATGTACCCGGACCCGCTAGGTCTCGGGTTCCGCCGACTTGAGCGAGCTTTGCTCAAAGTGAGTTCGACGCCCGTATTGGTCGTGAACGGGCGGGGGAGAAGCTTCCTGCTGGACCGTGGGGTTCACAGACAGCTGCTCTTGCGACGTGCCCTAGAGCGGACGTACGCCCTCGGATTCGTCCTGGACCTGAGTTTCTTCGTCGTTACACCAGTGTTAGCGGCACTTTTCGGGATTCGCAAGGCCCGCTCACTGGCGATACAAGGTGGACGCTCCCGTGGCGACTGACACAACCGTCGCAGTCAAAGAGTGGTGGACCGACAACCCGATGGACTACGGCGCCGGCGTCCTGGATAGCGACGAGCGTGCACTGGCTTTCTTCGAGGACGTAGACGAACGTTTCTACCGGATGAACCATCCCCTTCACTCCGCTCGTGGCAAGTTTGACCGGCTCTTTCCGTATGACCACTACGATGGCCGAACGGTGCTGGAGGTCGGATGCGGCCTCGGGACGATGGCAATGAACTGGGCCCAGCGAGGCGCTAAAGTCCACGCGGTGGACTTAACGCCACAGGCCGTCGCTCTAACTACAAGACGTTTTCAGCTCTTCGACCTACCAGGGCGAATCTCATGCGGCGACGCCAGGCGGCTGCCCTTCGGCGACGACAGCTTCGACTATGTCTATTCCTGGGGCGTCCTCCACCATAGCCCCGAGATTCAGCATTCGCTCGACGAGATCTTCCGAGTATTGAGGCCCGGCGGCGAAGTCGGCGTAATGCTCTACAACCGCCGCTCGCTTAGACAGTTGTACCTCACCTTGCTCGAGGGCGTCCTCCACCTCGAACACCAATTCCTGACGCCGCTGGAGTTCAACAGTCGCTACGCTGACGGCGCCACCGAGGCAGGGAATCCATACACATGGCCCGTGACCGTCTCTGAATGCAAGAACGAGCTATTTCGGCGGTTCGAGGACATTCGGACGCGGCTACTGGGTACCGAGCTGGACGACAATTTCCCCGTGGTCTTCCCGCTGATTGGCAGCCTGGCGCCCCGGGCGATCAAGAAGCTATACGCCCGCTACCTCGGTTGGTCGATCTGGATCACGGCTCGGAAGGGCACCACGTAGATGTGCGGGATCGTCGGACTGCTAGCAAGCTCGGCCGACCCTGGTCCCCTGCCCTCGTGGGTGCGAGGTATGGCCGAGGTCATCAGCCACCGCGGACCCGACGACGAGGGCTTCTACGAAGACGGGAACGTCGTTTTGGGGACGCGGAGGCTGAGCATCATCGACCTGACCACCGGTCGTCAGCCTATGGCCACGACGTCGGGCCGCTACTGGATCACGTTCAACGGGGAGATCTACAACTTCCGTGAGCTACGCTCCAAGCTGGAGAAGCTGGGCCACCGGTTCGCGACTGAGAGCGACACCGAGGTAGTGGTGCAGGGGTTCGAAGCATGGGGCCCAAAGGTCACAGATCACCTCAACGGCATGTTTGCTTTCGCCATTTGGGACACGTTGACGCGAGAGCTCTTTCTGGCACGCGACAGGATGGGCATAAAGCCGTTGTACTACACCCAGGCCCAAGGGCTTTTCGGCTTCGCATCGGAAGTCAAGGCGTTGCTGCGAGTGCCCATACTCCAACGTGAGATCGACGACCAGGCTCTGTGGGACTATCTTTCGTACCGGTACGTCCCAGGGCCCGACACTCTTTTCCGTGGAATTCGTAAGCTTCCGCCTGGACGCTACATGACATGCAGCTCGGACGGACGGGTTGAGGTCGAGCAGTACTGGAGCGCAGGCTACCCTGACGCGGTCGATTCGGAGCGGGCGCCCTCGCAGACCGTTGAGCAGGAGTTCGAGGAACTTTTCATCGACTCGGTGCGAAAGCGGCTTGTCGCCGATGTACCAGTCGGCATCCTGTTGAGCGGCGGCCTGGATTCCACTGCTGTGACCGCCGCGACTCGGGAAATCGGGGGCAGTCCGACCTCGACCTTCTCGATCGGTTTCTCCGATGGCGGCATGTATGACGAAACGAAGAAGGCCAGAAAGGTTGCCGAGCACTTCGGAACGGACCACCACGAGATCGTGATCGGCAAGCAGGAGTTCTCGGACTTCCTGTTGGATTTCCCATACCACACCGACGAACCGATCGCGGATCTGGCGAGCATTCCGCTCTACTACGTCTCTCGCCTTGCTAGCGACCACGTGAAGGTCGTTCTTTCGGGAGAAGGGTCCGACGAAGTCCTAGGTGGCTACAGGTTCGACTCGCTTCAACGGCACCTCGATTGGGCTGGCCGCGTCCGGTTGCTTAGAGCACTACTTCCGGCGAACGGCGTGCCGTCCTGGGCGTCCCGGCCGATGCCCGCAAGGATGCGTCGTGGCCTCAAGTTAGCCACTCTTGGGCCACAACGCTATCTGGCGGATGAACCCGTGGAGATGACACTTCCTTTATATTTCAGCGAGGTCGAAAAGGCAAAGCTCCTCGGTGTGAACGGATCGCTCCCATCACGGCGCATTGCGGACGCGAGATACCGACAGGCAGAACACGCCGAGCCTCTGCACCAGCTCCTCTTCACGATTAGCCATGAGTGGCTCGCAGAAGACCTGCTTATGAAGGCCGACAAGATGACAATGGCTAACTCGCTGGAGCTGCGGGTCCCGTTTCTCGATCACCGGCTGGTCGAGTGGCTTGCCCGCCAGCCCGCATCGGTCAAGGTCCACCGAGATGAGACCGGTCGCTATTCGACGAAGTACCTGCTGCGCCGCTTCCTGGCCTCGCGCGCGCCAGCTGAAACGATCAACCAGCCCAAGCTCGGGTTCTCCGTCCCTGCGTACCACTGGCTCGTGACCGATTCAGGCTTCGCAGAGGACGTGCTGTTCGACCCGGATGGATTCGTCCGAGAAAGATGCGACGAAGCCCAGGTCCGTAGCTTGTTGGAGACCCGCGAGAGTCTCCCAACCCAGCACCGATTGTGGGCGCTGATAGTCCTCAGTCTGTGGTACGCAGCCTATTTCTCGAAACAGTCAGTAGGAAGCCCAACACCTTCTCTATGAGAGCGATGTGCTACAGATCAAGCTGGAGAAGCCCCGTTCTCAATCTTCCTCCACAGGGGGTAGAGGTTGGCGCTGCGGGAACCTTGCGCAGGATTCGGCATGCGTAGACGCGTCGTTTCGTTGCTCGAATGTCCCGCATGTACGGGTGCTCTTGAAGTGCGGGGGCCGGTCGACGGCTCTGAGGAAACGCCAATCGAGAGCGGAGTGCTCAAGTGCTCAGCGTGCGAATCCGAATACCCCATCGAAGACCACATACCTCGCTTTGTGAACGCCAAGAACTACGCCTCTTCGTTTGGGTTCGAGTGGCGCCAGCACGCGAAGACCCAGTTGGACAAGTTCAATGGGACCACGATCTCGAAGGAACGCTTCTTTCGCGAAACCGGATGGCCGGCGGACCTGAAGGGACAGCGCGTGTTGGAGGTGGGATGCGGATCGGGCAGGTTTACCGAGATCGCCCTCGGCACCGGCGCGGAAGTCTTCTCGATCGACTACAGCGACGCCGTGGACGTTAGCTTCGAAAACAACGGTCCTAACTCCGGTCTAACGTTGGCGCAGGCGGACCTCTACGCTCTGCCCTTCAAGCCGGGAACATTCGACAAGATATTCTGCATAGGAGTGATCCAGCATACACCGAGAGTGAAAGAGGCGTTCCTGGGCCTCCTTCCCTACCTGAAAGAGGGCGGTGAGATTGTTGTCGACGTCTACGCCAAGTCCTGGGAGTCGTACTTCACGCCGAAGTATTGGATGCGGGCGATAACGAAGCGGCTGCCCAAGGGATTCCTGTACGCGGCCGTGACGCGGATCACTCCATTTTTGTTGCCCATCAAGGTTCAGCTGAGAAAGCATATCCCCGTAGTTGGAAGGTATGTGGCAGGGATCGTACCTGTCGCGAACTTCAGCGGGATGTACCCGCTTTCGCGCCGGCAGCTCCTCGAGTGGAGCATCCTCGACACTTTCGACGACCTATCTCCGCGGTACGACAGTCCACAACGAATCGATGACGTCAGGGGGTGGTTCGACGAATCGCCGTTGACGGACGTGCTGGTCGACATAGTGTCGCCAGGGATTATCCGAGGTCGCGGTGTTAAGGCCGCGGGAAGGCGCGTGGAGAAACGGGTCCTGACTCGGGCTTAGATGCGCATCCTTCAGATTTCTTACGCTCTGCCGCCATTCCTATCGGCGCAGTCACTTTCGACCCTAAAGGCGACTCGTGGGCTCGCGGCCTTAGGCCACGACATTCGAGTGGTGGCCGTCGCTCCAACCGGGAAGATACGGAAGGACGAGGAGCTGGCCACGTTGATCCCCACGACTGTGCAAGTTACTCGCGTTGCACTGGAATACGAGGGGATGTCCAGGCTGCTAACCCGAACCGTCCCGTTTCTTGCAGCGATGCCGGATGCGATGGTCGGCTGGTACCGGCCGGCGGTGACGGCCGCACGCGGGCTGATCGAAAAGCAACGTCCGGATCTGCTCTATTCGCGGTCACAGCCGTTTACGAGCCATCTGGTAGCTCGGACACTGGCCCGGGAGTTCGGGCTTCCTTGGATCGCGTATCTCAGCGACCCGCTATATGACAACCCGTACTACAACCAGTTCCCCGTCAATCCTCATCGAATGGTGAACAAGCGGATCGAGGCGAGCGTCTTCGGAAACGCGGATGAGATCCACTTCGTGTCGAGAGAGACGCAGACATTGGCGGAGAGACGCTATCCGCCAGAAGTCGTCCGAAAGTTCGTCACCATCCCCCACTGCTACGAAGAGGCTTTTTTTCCTCAAGCTAACGTGCCTTCAGCTCCGCCTTTGATCGTAAGCTATGTTGGCGACTTCCAAAGCGCCAGGAGTCCGGTCTACCTCTTCGAGGCATTGGCGGACCTCAAGAACGAAACTCCTGGCCTTGCCGAACGGCTGACCGTAAGGCTGGTGGGCCGGGTGCGCCCCAAGGACCTGATGAGGCTGAACGATCTGGGACTCGACAACATCGTGGAGGTGGTTGGTAGAGTTTCATACACCGAGAGCCTGAGTTATGTCGTCAACAGCCATGTCCTCCTGCTGATCGACGGCTCCTTCAAGGACGGAAACGTCTTTTTCCCTTCGAAGCTCGCGGACTATCTCGGCTCCGGCCGTCCGATCATCGGGATGACACCGCCCGGCAGCACAAGTAACCGAATCTTACGAGAGATGGGATACCCCAGCGTAAGCCCAACCGACATCGCGGGTATCATATCGTCGCTACGTACCGCTCTCGACGAAGTTCCGGCGGGAAAGCCACCCCCTGCTCAGTACGATTCCCGGACCGTGGCAGAGCAGATCAGCGCTCGTCTGGAGGGCCTTGTCGACAGCCGACGGACCGAGGCATCCGCCGTCTTGAGTGAGAGTGCCTGATGGGCAGGCTGCTGATCGTCTACCGGAACGGCCTCGAGACGATTGTCCGCAAGGGCGAGATCGTGCCTCGTTACTTCAATCCAGGCGAGGTGTTCGATGAGGTCCACATCGTCTCGTTGAATGATGAGCGACCAAGTCCCCGCGAGCTTCAGGAGACGGTTGGCGGGGCGAAGCTCGTGCTTCATAACCTGCCCCTCCCGAGTTTGGCGAAGGTCTTCATCTGGCCGCCGGCATTGCGAATATGGCTCCACAAGGGCTTGCGGCTTGCCAAGTCCGTCAAACCCAATATTGTCCGCGTCTACGGCAGCGAGCTCGAAGGCCACCTGGCCGCGAAGATAAAGAGCGCGTTGTCGGTGCCGATGGTCCTTTCTCTGCACACAAATCGAGACGCGGTCTACCGCGAGACCGGGCGGCCGCGCTTCGACAGGTGGTTGGTAGCCCAGGCAGCAGAGAGGTCTACAAGGGAAGCCCTATTTGCCGCTGACGAGATTCTGCCCGTCTACAAGCCAATCATCCCTTACCTGGAAAAGCGTGGCATCCGGCGCCACCGGGTTATCTACAATGCCGTCGGCCACACACTGACTCCGAAAGACAGCTATGCGCTTCACAAGCCTGCTCGGCTGATCTGCGTCGGGCGGTTCGAGAGATCGATCAAGGACCCGACAAACATCGTCCGAGCGATGGCTGACGTACCAGATGCCGAACTTACCCTGGTCGGCGACGGGCAGTTGTCAGACAAGCTCGTAGATCTGGCACGGGACATCGGCGTAGCCGACCGAGTGGAGTTCATACGAGCAATGCCCAACGCCAGGCTACTCGAGCTGCTGCAGAAGCAGGACATCTTCGTGTTCCACTCGACGCTCCAGCTCAGCAAGATCATGATGGAGGCGTCTCTGGCCGGTCTTCCGATCGTGACGAACGTCCGACAACGGGACCCGGAGCCAAGGTTCATGGAGGACGAGGTCGCGGTCCACGTGCAGGACAGCCCTGAAGGGTACGCGGAGGCCATCCGACGGCTGTTGGACGATCAAGACCTGCGCGAGGAGTTAGGCGGCAAGGCCCGATCATACGCGGAATCGACTTTTCATCCCGCGGATATGGAGCGCGAGGCAGCGGACGTTTACCGAGAACTGATCGCCGGTCCGCGGGCGAGAAGCGTGGCTGGCGCGGTTGCTGGGTAACGATTGATATGTGCGGCATCTGCGGCTATGGATTGGCACAGGACGACGAGCCCCCGCCTTTGCAATCGATGGTTGACCTCCTCAGTCATCGCGGTCCGGATGGACAAGGGCAGCTCGACGAAGGCCGAGTGGCCGTCGGTATGCGGCGCCTCGCCATCATTGACGTGGCCGGCGGCGATCAGCCGATCTCCAACGAAGACCGAACAGTCTGGGTCGTTTTGAACGGAGAGATATACAACTACCGGGAGCTTCGCCAGTCCCTCCTAGACGCGGGGCACGCCTTCGCCACTGAAAGCGATACTGAAGTGCTCGTTCACATGTATGAGGACGATCGCGAAGGTATGTTCGAGGCTTTACGCGGGATGTATGCCGTTTGCGTGTACGATCGCCGGAACCGGAGTCTTCTCTTGGGGCGGGACCCCTTCGGAGAGAAGCCGCTCTACTACTACAGAAAGGGCGAAACTATAATCTTTGCCAGCGAGATACGGAGCCTACTGGCCTCTGACGCCGTACCTCGCAAGCTCGACTACGAGGCTCTCGGCTATTATCTGCGTGCAGGACTGGTACCCTCTCCGCTGACGATGTTCGCGGGCATACGACAGGTCGAGCCCGGCACATGGATGCAGTGGAAAAGTGGTTCAGTCACTCAAGGGCGACACTGGGCGCCGGACTACACCACGAGCCCCGACCTCAAAGACGCAGACCGTGCCGAGCAGGCCGTAGCCGAGGCGTTGCGCCAGGCTGTCAGAAGGCAACTGGTCAGCGAGCGTCCGCTGGGCGCATTCCTGTCGGGTGGAATTGACTCGAGCGCTGTCGTTACTTTCTGTCAGGAAGCCTTACAAGACCCCATCAAGACGTTCACAGTTGGGTTCGAAGACGCCGACTACGACGAAAGCGCGATCGCGCGAGCGGTCGCGACCTCGCTGGGAACGGACCACCGGGAGCACCGCGTCGCTAACGCGGAGTTCCGGACAGATCAGTTCTGGAAGATCGTAGATCATGTGGGCCTGCCATTCGGCGACTCGTCCGCGATCCCGACACATATGATTAGCCAAGTGGCAGCACAGGAAGTTACCGTCTGTCTATCCGGGGACGGCGGCGACGAGATGTTCGGAGGCTACCCGGACTTCCGGTGGGGCCTCACCGTCGGGCGTCTCGGCAGACTACCTAAGCCGGTGCTCAAGGCCGGCGCCGGTATGGCCGGTATAGCTTCACGAGTCGATGGCTTTGGCGGATCAACAACGGTCCGCCGTGCCAGACGAGCGCTACACGCCGCACAGGAAGAGGACCTCGCACAGTTCGTGGCGCTCCGTTCGCTCTTTGACGATGGTGAAGTGCGCGCTTTGACGGCGGATCCGCATACTGGCTTCGCCGATACGCCTCTCGATAGACTTACTAACCTTCCAACGGAAGCAGTGCGATGGTCTTCGCTCAGGAAGCTAATGTATTACCGGACGAAGCATGTACTCGCGGAAGACATGCTGGTCAAGATCGATCGGATGAGCATGGCGTGCTCGCTAGAGATTAGAGCGCCCTTCCTTGACCTGGACGTCGCAAAGGTGGCTATGGCCCTTCCGGATCAGCACCTGATTCGGCGCCGCGAACAGAAGTATATGCTCCGCCAACTGATCCGAACGCGACTTCCCTCGGAAGTCCTGACCCACCCCAAGATGGGCTTCAGCATTCCTCTACACCGAATCCAGAACGAAGAGTATCAGGAGCTCTCCGACGAACTCTTGAACGGACAGAACGCGATCATGGAGCTGTTCTCGCCGAATACGGTAAACACTGTGAAGAGCAGAGCGCTGGAGAGACAAGACGACCGGGCCGATGCCAGCGTGTACCGTGCCAGCCACCAGCTGTGGATGCTGATGCAGCTAGCAGGCTGGGCCCGCAGGTTTGGGGTCACGGCTTAGCGCGTCGCGCCAAGAAATGACGAGCGCACCCAGCATCGAAACCAGAGAGAGTGACACGGAGAAGAAGACGGCCGAGGCCGAGCTTGGGCCGAAAGTCTTGCTCGTCAGTCCGCTCCCTCCTCCGGAAGGAGGCGTCGCAACCTGGACCCAGCGTTTTCTCGGCTCGGATGTGACGGAGAACGTGGCGCTACATCATCTGAATACGGCCCTCAGTAGCCACGACGAACTGAGCGCATCCCTTCCGGCCAGAGCGGTGAGGTCACTACCGGCTTTGTTCAGATTCGCGTGGAGTGGCGTCCTGATCCGGCCTAATGTCGTGCATCTGACAACCCACGGATTTGCCGGCTACTACCGAGACATGCTTTACATATTTATCGCGAAGGCGATCGGGGCAAAGGTGATTCTGAACATCCGCTTCGGCGATCTGGACCGGTTCCTCGCCGGAGTGCCGGCGTTTGCGAGACCTTTGGTGAAAGCGAGTCTACGAGCCTGCTGGTGTCTAGTTCCGATCACTAGTGCCGCCGCCAAAGTCGCCGCTCAGACTGGAAATCCACGGGTGGAGATAATCCCGAACTGCGTGGACATTCGCGACGACCACATGGGGGAAACGGCGGCCGACGCGAAAAGTGGCCTCAGAGTGCTTTACGTCGGGTGGGTAATCCCAGCCAAAGGAATCACCGAGCTCATCAAGGCGGTCGGGCAGGTTGACGGAGCGACATTGACAATGATCGGTCCGGCGATCCAGCGTCTTTCGGATGGTGATGAGCGATGGGCCGAAAAGGTCATCAGCGAGTTGAACCTCGAAGAGCAAGTCAAACTTGCAGGAAGAGTTGAGCCCGAGCAAGCCCGCGCCGCGTATCGAACACACGACGTCCTGGCGCTTCCTAGCCATCGGGAAGGCTTCTCGAACGTGGTGATCGAGGCGATGGAGGCCGGTATTCCAGTGGTAGCGACCGGTGTCGGAGCCAACCCCGAGATACTACGCGACGGCACGGACGGATTCATTGTGGGGGTCCGCGACGTCGACCATCTGGCCGACAGGCTCCAGTGGCTCCGGGACCATCCCGTCGAGCGAGAAAACATGGGAAGAAGTGCACGAGAGCGGGTCAAAGAGCTCTACTCGGTGGAAAGGGTGTCCGCGATGTGGGTAACCCTCTATCGAAGGGCAATCGCCAAAGAGGCGGTGGCGAGCAGCTGATGGTCGCCACTGGAGGCAAGGTGGTCGTACTGGGAGGGGCCGGTTTCATCGGGTCCCACGTCGTCGAAGAGCTTCTCCTCGAGCCCGTAGACGAAATCGTCGTCTACGACAACCTGACTCGGGGGCAGCAGGAGAGCCTTCGAAGACCGCTGCAGGACCCGCGCGTCCGGATAGTCGAAGGGGACATCAACCACACAGACGTACTCGATGAAGCCATCGCCGGAGCAGACTGTGTGATCCACCTCGCTGCTCTCTGGCTGCTGCACTGCTACCAATACCCACGCGCTGCCTTCCAGGTGAATATCGAGGGTACCTTCAACGTGCTGGAGGCCTGTGTCAAACACGACGTAAAGAGGCTGGTTTATTCGTCATCGGCGTCGGTCTACGGCGATGCGGTCGAAACTCCGATGACCGAAGACCATCCCTACAACAATCGCACCTTCTACGGGGCGACCAAGATCGCGGGTGAGCACATGTGCCGGGCGTTCCACGAGCGGTACGGACTTGACTACGTCGGTCTCCGCTATATGAACGTCTACGGAGCCAGGCAAGACTACAAAGGCGCATATACAGCGGTCATGATGAAGATGCTCGACCGTATCCGAGACGGCCAGCCCCTCGTCGTTTACGGAGACGGCGCCCAGACCTACGATTTCATATACGTGTCCGACGTTGCGCGAGCCAACGTAAGCGCTATGAAGGCTTCTGCCACTGACTCGTTCTACAACATAGGGTTCGGGGTCGGGACGTCTGTCCGAGAGCTCGCAGACCTGCTGCTGGAGATTACGGGAACCGAGGTCGGGATTGAGTACGAGCCTGAAGGACAGACCTTCGTGACTCACCGCGTCGGAAGCGTCGACAGGGCCAAAGAAGAGCTCGGGTTCGAGGCGACGATCGAGCTCGCCGACGGACTTCGGCGGCTCGTCGACTGGCGTGAGGCCGAGGAGGGTCACAACCGTGATGGCCAGGTCGAGCGATGAATATCCCGATAACTAAGCCGCTGTTTGGTGAAGCCGAGCTTCGCGCGGTGCAGGAACCCCTCGAGAGCGGATGGGTCGTGCAGGGACCGTTCGTCGAGCGGTTCGAAGCGCGGTTCTCCGAATTCACCGGAGCCAGGTTTTCAGTGGCGGCGAGCTCGTGTACCACAGCGCTCCATATGGCTGTTGCTGCGCTAGGGTTGAAGCCGGGCGACGAGGTTATCGTACCTGCTTTCACGTGGGTATCCACCGCCAACGTTGTCGAGTATATGGGCGCCACGCCCGTCTTTTGCGACGTAGACCTGTCGACTTTCAACATCAACACCGATCGTATCGAAGCATTGGTTACCCCCAGGACCGTCGGAATCATCCCCGTTCACCTGTTTGGACTCTGCGCCGACCTGGAGCCTATTCAAGCAACCGCTCGATGCCACGGACTTTGGGTAGTCGAGGACGCGGCGTGTGCGTTCGGAGCTTTCTATAAGGGCGCGCACGCAGGCACCTTTGGAGATATCTCCTGCTTCAGCTTTCACCCCCGCAAGTCCATAACCACTGGGGAAGGCGGCATGCTGACGACACACCGGGAGGATCTGGCCCTGGTGAGTCGTTCTCTACGGGACCACGGATCATCGCGCTCCGATCTGGCGCGCCATAACGATCGCTCCGGCTTCTTGCTAGCGGAGTACGATATGCTTGGATACAACTATCGAATGACGGACATCCAGGCAGCCCTCGGCTGCGCCCAGATGGAACGTGCCGACTCGATTCTGAGCGAGCGAGCGCGACTCGCCCGCATCTACGACGAACTGCTAGCGGACATCGACTGGCTTCAGACCCCCGAGGTGCCGGACGGCTACGTTCATGGCTATCAGGCGTACGTATGTCTCTTTCGCCCGGACGAGCCGACGCTCGACAACGTCGACCGGCTTCACAAGCATCGTAACGGCCTTATGGGAGCTCTGGACCAGCGGGGGATAGCTACACGACAGGGAACTCACGCGCCCGTTGCGACCGGCTACTACTCTGCGAAATACGGCCTGAGCCCCGAACAGTTTCCAAACGCGTACCTTGCGGACCGGCTAAGTCTGGCCGTGCCGCTATACGCGCAGATGAGCGAAAGGGAGCAAATGACCGTCGTGAACGAACTCCATGCGGTGCGACCCGACATTCAATCGACCGTGACCATCAGGTAGCCAAACATGTGCGGAATCGTAGGCGTCTGCAACCTGAATGGCGATCCTGCGCAGGGCAAACTGCTCAAGCGCATGACGGACGTGATCGCCCACCGTGGCCCCGACGGGGAAGGGCAGTTCGTGGACGGCCCTGTCGGGCTCGGCCACCGTCGCCTCGCCGTCATCGACCTCACGCCGGCCGGCCATCAGCCGATGTCCAACGACGCAGGCGACGTCGTCATCACGTACAACGGGGAGATCTACAACTTCAGAGAACTTCGGTCCGAGCTAGAAGGGAAGGGATACAGATTCCGGTCTCAAACCGACACGGAAGTCGTGCTGCACTCGTACGAGGAATGGGGCCGCGAGTGTGTCCTGCGGTTCAACGGGATGTTCGCGTTTGCGATCTACGACCGCCGGCCGGCCGGAGAGGCCTGGCGACTCTTCCTTGCCCGCGACCGCTTCGGCATCAAACCTCTCTATTACTATCACCAAAACGGCGTCTTCATGTTCGCCTCGGAGATCAAGGCGATGCTCCTTCACCCGCGGGTGAAGGTCGAGGTGTGCTACCCCGCGTTGGTCGAGTACTTTACGTTCCAGAACATCTTCACAGATATGACGCTGTTCGATGGCGTCCACCTCCTGCCGCCGGGGTGCACAATGGTCGTCGATCCCGACGCGCGGCCTCTGGTAACACAGACCTCTTATTGGGACTATCACTTTTCGTCTGACGGTTTCGATCTGTCGGAGGAAGAGAGCGCCGAAGAGCTTTACCGACTATTCGACCAGGCGGTGACACGGCAACTGGTCTCGGATGTACCGGTCGGCTCTTATCTCAGCGGCGGGATGGACTCGGGCGCGATTACAGCGGTCGCCTCGCGACAGATACCCAGAATCCACACCTTTACCGGCGGTTTCGACCTCTCATCGGCGAGCGGTCTCGAGCTGGCATTCGACGAGCGGCCGGCGTCCGAGCAAATGGCCAACCTGTTCAAGTCCGAGCACTACGAAGCAATCATGCACGCCGGCGACATGGAGAACGTACTGCCGGACCTCATATGGCACCTCGAAGACTTGCGAGTGGGTCAGTCCTATCCGAACTACTACGTGGCCCGCCTGGCCAGCAAGTTCGTGAAGGTAGTGCTGTCCGGCGGTGGTGGCGACGAGCTCTTCGCAGGATACCCTTGGCGTTACTATCGTGGAGCCGGCGCCAACAGCGGCGACAGCTATTACCAAGCCTACTACGACTACTGGCAGCGCCTGATCCCCGACGAGGCGCGGCCGTCGTTCTTTAACGAGGCGACATTGAAGCGTGTGGACGGGGTGCGCCCGCTGGACGCCTTCCAGAGCGTCTTCGCCGACGGGACGCCGCCAATCGATAGCGTTGAGGACGTGATAAACGCGTCGCTGTACTTCGAGATCAAGACATTCCTGCACGGCCTATTCGTCGTGGAGGACAAGCTGAGCATGGCGCACTCGGTGGAAACCCGGGTGCCTTTCATGGACAACGACCTAGTCGACTTCGCTCTGCGCATTCCACCACGGCAAAAACTGAGGGAGATGGCCCAAACGGCGAGACTCGACGAGAACGCCCTTAGGCGTAAGTTCGACCACTTCCGAGGGGGGAGAAGCGACGGCAAAATCATACTGCGCGAGGCGATGACACGGTTGATTCCGTCTGAAGTCACTAACCGCGCAAAGCAGGGATTCGCTGCGCCTGACGCCTCGTGGTTCCGTGGCGAAAGCATTGATTACGTCAATCAATTGCTGCGGAAGGGCGCGTCGATTCACGAGTTCATCAATCCCGCCTATGTGGCAACGGTGCTCGACGAACACTCCAGTGGACGGGTCAATCATAGGCTGCTGATCTGGTCTCTGCTTTGTTTCGAATGGTGGATCAGGGTATTTGACCCTCAGCGCTGACGAAAGAGCGCCGTCAACCCTTCGAAGAATGCACGTCGAGGTCCTCAAACCGGCCCAAATCGCCGAATACGATCGATTCGTAGCGAACCACGAACATAGCCTGGTCTACTACTGCGCGAAGTACAAGGACCTTCTGAAGGACTTGCTTCAGTGCCATGAGGAGTATCTGATAGCTGTCGAGGGAGACCGTATTCGCGGTGTCTTGCCCCTGTTGTACATGGAGGGCAGCGGCGGGCGAGTCTACAATTCACTCCCTTTCTTTGGCAGTTATGGCGGAGTACTGGCCGACGGTGTCGTTGCAGAAGAAAGGCTCTTGGGAGCTTACGACGAGATCGCTACGGGCGAGTCGACAATGGCATCCACGATAGTTTCAAACCCTTTACAGCCTCAGGGGACATCCTCTTTGCGTGGAAACTATGCAGACCGACGCATCGGCCAACTCACCGCTCTTTCAGAACAAGGCGACTCACCCGACCATCTCATGGAGCGGGTAGATGCCAGCGCGAGACGGAACGTAAGGAAGGCCGAGCGCCAAGGTGTTTCCGTGGAAGTCGACCACACCCAGATGGGAGTCTTAAGAGAGATCCACGAAACCAATATGCGCGCTATAGGCGGTTTAGCCAAGCCAGAGAGGTTTTTCGAGCTCGTACCAGGCTACTTTGTACCGGGCGAGGACTTTGACGTCTACGTGGCGAAGAAAGACGGAGCAGTCGTTGCGGGTCTTCTCGTGTTCTACTTCAATCTGACCGTCGAGTACTTCGTGCCGGTGGTAGACGAGCAACACCGTCCCGTTCAGCCCCTAGCGATCATCCTCTACACGGCCATGCACGACGCCTCTCAACGAGGGTTCCGGTGGTGGAATTGGGGCGGAACCTGGACCAGCCAGACCGGAGTGTACCGGTTCAAAAGGAAATGGGCAGCGGTTGAGCGTCATTACGAATATCACACGCAACTCAACGAGCCTACGCTCTTGGACTGGTCCGACTCGCAGATCATGGCCGCGTTTCCGAACTTCTACGTCGTTCCGTTCGACGCGCTGCGCAGTCGGCGTGGCCAGAATGGAGAAGCCGGATCGCAGGGGGACCGTTGACTGCCGGCTCAGACTTCGAGACCGACCAACACGATCTGGACTACGACCCTGCCGTTTGTGACCTGTGCAAGTCGGAGGAGTTCACGTTGGTGCTCGAGATTCCGGGCACGTCGATGACCAGCGATAGCCGCGTCGTTCAGTCGGGCCTTCGGAAACTGCAGTGCTCCAAGTGCGGGCTGGTGCGAGACGGATACCTGTTTACCGATGACCGGCTTCACGAGCATTATGGTAGTGACTACCGGCTGGGGGAGCAGGCAGCCGCCGCGGAGCCTCTGTTCTATGCGAGCGAAGGTCCCATCCGACGGAGTAGGGCGATCTTCGAATGGATGCACGACAACCTGAGGGACACCGGATTTACCAGCCCGAGATCGGCCCTAGAGATCGGATGTGGGGAAGGCAGTCTGCTGTCAGAGTTCGCAGACCACTGGAAGGGCGGCTCCGTATCAGGGGTCGATATGAGTGCGCGAAGCGTGGACATCGCTCTGAGCAAGGGCTTGTACGTGAGCGAGGGCTCCTATAAGCGCGCCATGGGCAGCTATGATCTCATATACTCCTTCGCTGTCATTGAACATCTTCCTTCGCCAAGCGACTTCCTGATTCACGTCAAACGACATTTGGCTCCCGGAGGCCTCGTTCTCACGGCTCAGCCTTGCCAGGATCACGGGAGCAGCGACATATTCTTCTCGGACCACCTCTATCATTTCTTCAGTAAACACGTCGCGTCGTTTGGACGACGCGCTGGGCTAAGAGAAATCAAAAGAGCCGACGACAATCCACTTCTACGGGGGTTCTCTCTTCACGTTTTCGAAGTCGACCCCCAGCACGTCCCAGACGCCCCAATGCCCACAGAGGCAGACACCTTCGACATCGGTCAAGGAATCGCGGAATGGAAAGCGATATTCGAGGGTGTCGATGGCTGGCTTCGCAGTCAGGAAGACCGCAGACTTGCCGTTTGGGGGGTGGGCCAGACGTTCACTTTGCTCTCGGCCTACACCCGACTGAAGGACCGCACGGTTGAGGTCGCGATCGACGACAATCCGGACCGGTTCAATGGGAACCCGAATCCGCCGGTCCGGCTGGATGAAATACCGAGAGATCTCGATAGCAAGATTGCGTTGCTGCTGACATTCCAGCCAAACCAGGACGTTCTCGATCGTCTGAAACAGCGCGGTGTCGTGTACTACGCGCCCTTGTCTGAGCCCTCTCTCCGCAGTACAGCGGCACCAGCCTAGGAGAAACGTCCATGTTGCCAAGGCATAGTCTGTCGGATGACCTGCAAGGCTTCTTCAAGAAGAACGGCTACGTTATCTTGCGCGACCTTTTCGACGAAGAAGAGCTGACGAGAGCGAGGATGGATATCTTCTCACTGTTCGAAACCCGCTTCGACGCACTTAATACGGCACGTTTGACTGAATACTCGCTGCTCACAGAGTTCTATCGAACAGAGAACGAGAAGTGGCGACAATGTGCTGCGCGCATGTTCGATCTGTTAAGCATCTATCGCCTAGCCGCGAAGACTACAGTCAACGAGCTGATGGGAAAGCTGGGGCTTCGAAAACCCATGATCTCTACTCGTCCCGAAGTGCGGACGGACATGCCGGAAGACGCGCACTACATGCAGCCGTGGCACCAAGACTGGCGGTACGGCCAAGGAAGCCTCAACTCGGCGACGATTTGGATTCCGCTGCACGACGTTTCCGTCGAGAACGGCACCATCGACGTTGTGCCCGGCTCTCATCTCCTGGGGTACGTCGAAGCTCAAGAGATCTCGAACCCGAGAAGGTTTTCCATCGACGAGTCAAGAATCCAGGATTTCGAATCGTTTCCGGTAGAGCTAGAGCTTGGAGAGGCCGTCGCGTTCTCTCAGATGATAGTGCACCGCAGCGGCTACAACCGAACAAAATTGCCCCGGCTAACGACCCAGCTGAGGTTTGTGGACTATTCCGAGCCCTCCTTCGTCGCCAATGGGCTGCCTAATCCGCCGGGGTCAGGAATGCTATGGGACCCTCCTCCGACCAGCGAGGAAATGGCGACGGTCTACGGTACGGAGGGCTGAGGAACAGACATGAGCGAGAGAGTGGTCGTGTTCGGCACGGGCAGCTTCGCCGAGATCGTGCATTTCTACCTCACTCACGACAGCGACTTTGAGGTTGCAGCTTTCACCGTAAACGAAAGTCACCTGAGAGAGAGGGAGCTATTCGGGCTACCCGTGGTCCCTTTCGAAAGACTGGAGGAGTCTTACCCACCAAGCTCTTTCAAGATGTATGTGGCGGTCGGATACAAGCAAGTCAACAAAGTACGGAGGGAGATCTACGCAGAGGCCAAGTCAAGGGGCTACGAGCTTGTGAGCTATGTCAGTTCCAAGGCCACATACTGGGGGGACTCCACGATAGGGGATAACTGCTTCATTCAGGAAGACAACACGATCCAGCCGTTCGTAACGATAGGGAACAACGTCGTCATGTGGAGCGGTAACCACATCGGCCACCACTCGACCATCGGTGACCACTGCTTCATCACGTCCCACGTGGTCGTCTCGGGGCACGCTAACATCGGGCCGTCCTGTTTCTTAGGGGTGAACGCGACTATTAGGGACAGCATCAGCGTCGGCGAGGCCTGCGTCATTGGCGCAGGTGCGTTGATAATGCGACCGACAGAAGCCGGCGAGGTGTACTTGGGCTCCAGGACTGAGCCAGCGAGGTTGACCAGCGAAGAACTGGCACAGAAGGGGCTGCTTTGAGCGCGGAGATCCTTCAGGTAGGTAGCCCCAGAAGTATCCGAGACCTACAGCATCTCTGTCCCAATGAGTGAGCGACGTGACTGCAGCGGATGTACTGGCATAAGCAGGGGGTAATCTTCTCGCCGTCCGGGCAGTATCCGTGGGCGCGGACTCACGCAGCGTTGCCGGTTGCGAGTAACCTAGGCAGCGGTCGGTATCGTGTCTACTTCGCTTCCCGAGACGAGCACAATCGGTCTCACGTTGGGCAGGTCGAGTTCGATATCGCGGCGCCGAAGCAGACTCTCCGCATTGTGGACAAGCCAATTCTCTCACCTGGCCCTCTTGGACACTTCGATGACCACGGCGTGTACCCGGCGTCAATCGTCGAGCACGATGCTAACCTCTTTATGTACTACATCGGATGGAATCCTGGGGTACGGTCTCCCCTCTTCTACGCGACGATCGGCCTCGCAGTCAGCGAGGACAGCGGGGAATCGTTTCGGAAGATGTTTGCCGCTCCGATCATGGCCAGGAGCGAACATGATCCGTGTCTCGTCACGTCGCCATGCGTGCTGAAAGACAATGGGATCTGGCGGATGTGGTACGTCTCAGGGTTCAAGTGGGAGGAGGCAGACGGCCAACTCCATTCTTACTACCACGTCAAATACGCGGAGTCTAAGGACGGGATTCAATGGGAGAGAAACGGGGTCGTTTCGATAGACCTCCAACCCGGTGAACGAAATGTCGCGCGACCTTGCGTGTTGCGGGAAGGCGACAACTACAGAATGTGGTACTCGTACGACAAGGGGGAAGGCTACAGAATCGGATATGCGGAATCCAGTGACGGCTACGCTTGGACCAGAAAGGACGACGAGGTCGGCATCGAACCGTCTTCGTCAGGCTGGGACTCGGAAGCCCTAGCATACCCGTGGGTGTTCGCGGACGGCGGAGACAAGTACATGCTGTACAACGGGAACGGCTTCGGCCGGGACGGGTTCGGGCTGGCGTTGGAGTCTAACGAGCAACCGTGACAACTCGCTCGCCTGCGGAAGGCTCCCTGTGTATCAGCTTCGATATCGACTGGGCCCCCGACGAGTTAGTCGAACCTGTCGTCGAGATGCTACTGGAGTCGGGAGTGCGGGCAACCTTCTTTGCCACACACCAGTCATCGTTGCTTAAGCAGCTCGACAATGACCGGTTCGAGATTGGCCTGCACCCAAACTTCAGCGGCGCCGACAATCTGAATGGCGCGCTTCAGACCCTTGCCGACATGTACCCTGAGGCCAAGGGAGCCCGCTCCCATTCGCTGTCCGTGTCCGGCGCCATACTCCAAACGTATGTAGACAGCGGCCTCAAGTACGAGAGCAACGCGCACCTACCGTTTCACGAGGGGCTTCACCCAGTAAAAAGGATGAAAGAATTGGTTTCGATCCCTATCTACTGGGAAGATGACACCAATTTCCTGCTTGGGCTGCCCTACGACCTAGACAATCTTCGGCTGGACGAGCCGGGCCTCAAGGTGCTTTCATTCCACCCAATCCACGTCTTCATGAATACGTTCAGCGAAGCCCACTATACGAGCTACAAGAAGTACTATCAGGACCCTCAACAGCTAAGGGCGTTCATCAATAAGAGAGATCCCGGGGTAGGCACGCTTTTCAAGACCCTTCTGGACTATATCGCGACGAGCGGAAGACCGACTTATACCCTCCAAGACGTATACGAGCGGTACGTCACCGCCAGCAACGGTCTTTAATTGAATAGCCCGACACACGTCGATCGGACGAGTCGGATTCTGGACCGCGCGATCAACGCCGGCAGCAGGTTCCTCGAAGATGCCGATCTGGAGTTTTTCCACCGCGTCTGGCAGACCGACCCCGATGTCTACCGGACTCGCTTAGAAGCTATCAAGTTCGTAAACCTGGGCAACGTCCTCGACGCCGGTAGCGGCATGGGCCAGTGGACAATGCCGCTATCGCATACGAATGGCTTCGTGTATGGAGTTGACAGCTCCGCGTCGAGAGTCCGGGCCTCCCAAACAATAATGAGAGAACTGGACATCACCAATGTCGAGATCACCCAACAATCAGTGGAGCAGATTGGCTATCCGGACGCGATGTTCGACGCCGTCTTTACATACAGCGTCCTTTTCCTGACGGACTACAAGAGATCGCTTCGGGAATTCTCTAGGGTCCTGAAACCCGGGGGCCACTTGTACATATGCGGGAACGGAATCGGCTGGTATCTCCACAACCTGATCAACGCGCCTTACAGTTCTCCGAACTACAACCCACGGCGATTCGCGCTGGACGTCGCTCTGAATACGTTGGTTTTCCGTTTGCTCGGCAAGCGCTTGGGCGTGAGGGACCTTATAGTCTCAAGCCGTTCACTGGAGAACCTTCTCTATCGCCTTGGATTCGAGAACGTTTTGCGGGGCGGGGAAGGTACGATCAATCTCGACCACGCCAAAGGAACGAGGAGCTTCTTTCGGTCCAGGTACTACGGCCTAGAGGGGGTCTACGAACTCCTGGCGTGGAAGAAGGCCCAGGTGTGAGCAGACCGACCGGACAAATGGGGCAACGCCGCGCAGTCAGAGCTCTCCGCTGGGCAGCATTGCCGGTCGGCGTGCTGTCGATCGTTTTACTGTTTCCGTTCGTGTGGTTCACAACCCGCGCGAGGCGATGGTTGGGGAAAAAGCCGAGGATTCTCTGGGGGCCCACCGCATTGATCTGCAACGTTTACTGGTCGAAGGCCGTCCGGCTACGCGGTTACAAATCGGACACGGCAACGTATTCAGTAAACCGCGTCGCCGGTAGGCAGGAGTTCGATCATCTACTCTCCGAGGAGTTCCGTTTTACGCGGCCACTTTTCTTACTGCCTTACGTATCTTTCGCTTGGGCGGTTTGGAACTACGATGTTTTCCACTTCAGCTACAACGTCGAAGGGTACCTCTACCATACCCCGGCCCGTTATTTGGAGTTTCGCGTGCTACGGTGGCTCGGCAAGAAAATCGTGGCCCATCCGTACGGAAGCGACGTCCAGATGCCATCGTTGATCCGTGGAAAACATAAGTACTCGATCGCCCCCTACTACGAACCCGACGAAGCGTACGTGTGGCGTAACATCCGTCACACCCTGAGGTACGCCGAGTTCGCCATGGCGGGCGGTGACCTGGTCGAGTACCTTCCGAAATTCGACGTCGCACACACCGGCATCGCCATCGACCTGGAACGTTGGCGACCGGCTCGCCCCGTTCAGAATGAGATTCCTCTAGTGGTTCACGCAACGAATCACCGACACTTGAAGGGCACGGAATTCCTGGAACAGGCCTGCGACGAGCTGAAGGCCGAAGGGCACCGAATCGAGCTGATCGTTTTGGAACAGGTTGACAGTGCGGACGCCAGACCTGTGTATGAGAAGGCCGACATAGTCGTCGACGGTCTGATCTATGGGACACCGGGAATGTTCGCCGTAGAGGCTATGGCGCTGGCTAAGCCTCTGCTCTGCTATGTCCGCGAAGACCTATTCGACTTCTATCCTCATTGGCGGACCAGTCCAATAGTCAACACCAATCCGGACAACCTTAAAGAGAATCTACGGAAATTGCTGACCGATCCAGGACTACGTGATCGCCTCGGAGCCCAAGGCCGATCGTATGTCGAGAAGTACCACAGTTACGCACAGATCGGGGCGCTTTTCGACAAAGTGTATCGCAAGACCTGGTACGGTGAAGAGCCCGACTGGGATGGCGTCCCCATAAGGGTCGGAAACGGCACCAATCCTCTGTTCGATACGACCCGCGCACCAAAGGCATGACTGAGCGTGAACGTAGCGCATGAAGCAACTACTCCAAAGCCCCAAGACCGGTGAGATTTGGGTAGAGGACATTCCCGCCCCTGGGCTCCAACCGGGCACGGTCCAGGTCAGGAACCGTTTCTCTGTGGTTAGCGCCGGTACCGAGCGGGCGACGGTGGAGTTCGGCCGACAAGGCATGGTCGGCAAAGCCCGCGCCAGACCTGACCTGGTCCGCGAAGTGGTAACAAAGGCCAAACGAGACGGGTTGCTGAATACGATTGCGTCAGTACGAAACCGACTCGGCGAGTCCCAGTCACTGGGATACAGCTGCGCTGGGACCGTGCTGGCGGTCGGCGAGGGCGTCACGCAGTTCAAGCCGGGAGACCGGGTGGCCTGCGCCGGGGCCGGATACGCCGCTCACGCGGAGGTTGTCAGCGTACCGAAGAACCTTGTGGTTGCGGTGGCCGATCAGGTGGAGCTGGAGTCGGCGGCGTTCACCACCATCGGGGCGATCGCGCTTCAAGCGATAAGGCTGGCCGACGCGAAAATCGGCGAGGTGGTCGCGGTGCTGGGACTCGGTCTTGTCGGCCAGATTGCCGTGCGGCTGTTGAAGGCAGCTGGCTGCACCGTCGTGGCTATGGACCCCATTGCCGACCGTTGCAACCTGGCAGAGAAAGGAGGCTGTGACACCGCCGTTGTCGACGATGCAGCCATTCGGTCGGCGGTTGCGGCGAAGTCGTCTGCGGCCGGAGCGGACGCAGTCATCATCGCAGCCGCTACCTCCGGTGACGGACCGATCGAACTGGCCGGGGAACTGGCCCGCGATCGGGGTGTGGTCGTCGCCGTCGGGGCCGTAGGGATGAACGTTCCGCGTCGAGCGTACTACGAAAAGGAGTTGAACCTGCGCGTATCCCGCTCCTACGGGCCTGGCAGGTACGACCCCGCGTACGAGGAGAAAGGCCAAGATTATCCTATAGGGCACGTTCGTTGGACGGAAAATCGCAACATGCGGGCGTTCGTTCAACAGCTTGCGGAGGGCCGCATCGACCTTGGGCCGCTGGTTTCCCACCGCTTCCCTATCGACGAAGCCGCACACGCGTACGACCTGGTCACCCGGGACGACGCTGAGTCCAATATGGGAATCGTCATCACCTACGGCGAAGGTCCGGATACCTCCCGCCGCCTGACGCTACGACCTCGAGTTGAGACTCGGGGGGCACCTGCGTCAAGCGCCAAGATTGGGCTGCTAGGCGCCGGAGCGTTCGCGGCTTCGACCCTTCTGCCAGCGATGAAAAAGGCGCGAGGAATCGAGTTCGTTACAGTCTGCAGCGCAGGTGGCCGGAGCGCCCGCCATGTAGGCGATCGGTTCGGATTCGTGAATGCCACGACGGACGAGGCCGACGTCTTAGAAGATTCAGCAATCAACACCGTAGTAATCGCGACACGACACCACCTACATGCGAGACAAGCCGTCTCAGCACTGGTCGCCGGCAAGCACGTTTTCTGCGAGAAGCCGCTAGCTCTGAACGAAGAAAAGCTTGGCTCAATCGTCGCGGAAGCAGCCGCGAGACCATCTGCTTTACTAGCCGTGGGCTACAACCGTCGATTCTCCCCGATGACTGAGCAGCTCATGACATTCCTTGAAGGCGTTTCCGAGCCACTCGTCATCCAATGCCGGATTAACGCCGGGTACCTCTCGTCTGACCACTGGATTCAAGATCCGGAGCAAGGTGGCGGCCGAATCGTGGGAGAAGTCTGTCACTTCGTCGATCTCATGACCCTAATCGCGGGCGGACTGCCGGACCGAGTAGCTGCTCACGCCGTTCGAGACGCCGGCCGCTACCGCGGTGACAACGTGGTCGCCACAATCGAGTTCTCAAGCGGCGCTATTGGCACGATTACCTACGTCGCGAACGGAGACGCAAGCGTCGCGAAGGAGCGAATCGAGGTCTTCGGCGGCGGCAGGGTCGCAATACTGGACGATTTCCGTCGGCTGCAACTTACGGCCAACGGCAAGACGAAGGTCCGCTCGTCACGGCTCGGCCAGGACAAGGGGCATCGGGCCCAGTGGGAGACATTCGTGAAGGCGCTCGGCGAGGGCGAGCCCTGGCCGGTGGCCTTGGAGGACCTGGTCAGCACAAGCCTCGCTACGTTCGCCATCGAGAAGTCCGTTGCGACCGGCCAGGCCATCGAGGTGGACGCGGCGGGCTTTATCACCTCAGCTGGTAGTGGGGGCGAAAGCGCGGGTAGCGGCGCTATCGAAGCTGTCCCTGGGGTCGCTCAGTCAGTCACCGGGTCCAATCCGTAGGAAGTCATTCGGATTTCTAGGTGAATTGATGATTGAAGACAAGCCCACAATCCTCGACGCGGCGGTACAGGTCCTATCTAACGACCCGCTGTGCGGCGAGGTGGAACTACCGTTCCTCGACTCATGGATCACGCCGACGGAGCGTTTCTACAAACGAAATCACTTCTCTGGGACTCCAACTCTAGACGCGTCGCAAGAGCGGCTGGTGATCGACGGGAGCGTCGGGAGGCCTACGACAATTTCATACGAAGAGTTGCTCGCGATGCCGTCCAAGGAAGTGGTGGCGACGCTCGAGTGCGCCGGTAACAGCCGGTCGTACGTAACACCGCCCGCCGAGGGGATTCAGTTCCATCATGGTGCCGTAGGCACTGCCAGATGGACAGGGGTCGCCGCGAAGGACCTACTCACAGCCGCCGGGATCAGTGCCGACGCGAAGGAGGTCGTGTTCGAAGGGGCCGACTCTGGCGAAGAAGAAGAGGAAGGACAGACTCTACGCGTCGGATACGCGCGAAGCATCCCACTTGAAAAGGCAGTGAGCCCTGGCACCATTGTCGCGTACGAAATGAACGGGGCGCCGCTGGAACCCGCCCATGGCTATCCCTTTCGCCTTATCGTCCCCGGCTGGTACGGGATGGCATCGGTGAAGTGGCTCCGGCGCATACACGTGCAAACGGACCGATTCACAGGTTTTTTCCAAACCCGTCGTTACGTCTATATCAACGAAGGACAGGCCGATTCACGCGATTGGGGGCCCTTGTCGACGCTTCTCGTCAAGTCCCTCGTCACGCGGCCCCGCCACGGCGAGGTAAGGGCACCGGGCGACTATAACGTCGAAGGTATGGCCTGGTGCGGAGAAGCACTCATCGAAACGGTGGAGGTCAGCGTCGACGGAGGAGGCAACTGGGGAACCGCGGATCTGGTCGGCCCCTCAGCCGAGAACGCGTGGCGCCGGTGGGAGTATGACTGGCACGAATCGCGGCCTGGACACTACGTACTCAAAACGAGAGCGACAGATTCCAACGGCAACACGCAGCCAATGAGCATCGATTGGAATTTCAGAGGCTACGGCAATAACGGCATCCACTCGATAGCCGTCGAGATACCCGCAGGTTCGGTCGGACCGGCTGCGAAGGCGACCTGAGCGGGTGATCTTCAATCGAAAGGTGGCGAATGGAACTCGATCTCGATAGTCCATCCATTATCACGCTCACGCGCCTTTCTATGGCCCTCGTCGCCGGGTCTCTCGTCGGCCTGGAGCGGACATACCACGGCAGACCCGCTGGGTTTCGGACGCACGCTCTAGTCTGTGCGGCCTCGAGCCTTTTGGTGCTGGTAACCGTGTTTTATAAGGACCTGATCCCGGACGCGCCTCAGGACACGATCCGACTCGATCCCACTCGGATGGCGCAGGGCATTATGACAGGCATCGGATTTTTGGGAGCCGGGGTCATCATCAAGGAGAGCATGAGCGTCAGAGGCCTGACCACCGCCGCCTCGATCTGGATCACGGCATCGATCGGGATCGCCATTGGTATGGGCCTTTACTTCGCCGCGATCGTCGCCGAGGTCTTCGTTCTCGGCACACTATCAACATTTCGTTGGGTCGAGGGCAAGATACCGACGCTGCTGTACGGCAAGCTCACTATACGCTCCGCAAGCTCAGCGCAACCGTCGGAGGCAGAGCTCACGCAGATGATCGCCGAACACGATATCACCGCCGCGGACTCCAGCTATCAGTTGGAAGGCGACGTGTTCCAGTATGAGATGACCGTCCACACTCGGAATGCGGAAAACTATCGAAAGCTCTCTGATACCTTGAGGATGATGGAAGGGATTGAGTTCTCGATTGCACTTACCGGCAAGCTTGCCGCCCAGTCACCGGACTAACCTAGCTACCATGCATGTCCTGCACGTCGTCGGCGCCCGCCCTAACTTCATGAAAGCCGCGCCGGTAATTCAGGCGTTGACCTCACGTGAAGTCGGCCGTCAGACGTTGGTCCACACCGGGCAGCACTACGACGTCAACATGTCGGACGTGTTCTTCGAGCACCTCGGAATGCGTGCCCCTGACGTCAACCTGGAGGTCGGCTCGGGAAGCCACGCGCAACAGACGGCCGAGGTGATGAAACGGCTGGAACAGACCTTCCTGGAGACGAAGCCAGACATAGTGCTGGTGTATGGCGATGTCAACTCGACGCTGGCCGGCGCACTGGTGTGCGCGAAGCTATTGCTCCCGGTGGGCCACGTCGAGGCAGGGCTCCGTTCTTACGACCGTACGATGCCGGAGGAGATAAACCGGCTGCTCTCCGACCAGATCGCCGACTTGCTCTTTACACCGTCGCTAGATGCGAACGAAAACCTGGCGCGCGAAGGCGTGGACGCGGAGAAAGTGCATTTCGTCGGCAATGTGATGATCGACACGCTTGTCCAGCTACTGCCCGAAGCGTCGGCTCGTTGGAACGGCGGCAAACAGGGTCCAATCCTACCTAGTGACGAGGAGACGTTTGGCCTGGTAACTCTGCACCGCCCATCCAACGTCGACGACCAGAAAGGGCTTGGCAAGCTAGTACAAACGCTCCACAGAATCAGCAAGGATGTCCCACTTGTGTTTCCGGTACATCCGCGCACACGCAAGATGATCGAGGCCGGTGGACTCAAGCCACAATCCAACGGCTTGCGTTTCACGGACCCGCTCGGATACCTCGACTTCCTTGCTCTGCAAAGCAAGGCAACCTTGGTGATAACCGATTCGGGCGGCGTTCAGGAGGAATCGACGTATCTAGGTGTCCCTTGTCTTACACTTCGAAGTAACACAGAGCGCCCGGTTACGGAGACCGTGGGGACCAATACCGTCGTAGGACAGGACCTTGGAAGGCTGGAAGCCGAGGTAGCACTGATCCTCGAAGGAAAGGCCAAGACCGGCGCAATCCCGGAACTCTGGGACGGTCGAGCGGCCGAACGCATCGCGGAGATCATCCAGGGCTGGCGACCGGCTTGACCGGCAGCGCCGCGCCGATCGAAGGACAAGAGATGGCGTTCAAACAACGCCTTAGCTACTATCGACGGGTTTTCTCAGCATATCTTACCCCAGCTACTAGCCAACTGACCTTCTGGCATGACGAACCAGTTGTCAATGAGAGTTTTCAGAAGGACGCCCTTGGCGAATACTACATGCTCTTCGGGTCCAAGGCCGACTACGGCGGAGCGTTCGACAAGGCGGGCGTACCGCTATTAGATTACCGCGGCAAGATCGGGCTCCAGTACAACCCAATTGCAATCGCCCAATATGGTTTGGGCAACTACGATCTCTACCGCCGGACCAAGGACACCGAACGTGAGAGAAAGTTCCTCACAGCGGCAGACTGGCTGGTCTCGAACCTCCAAGCAAATCCCAATGGCCAATGGGTATGGAACCACGACTTCGACTGGGAGTACAGGGAACCGTTAAAAGCGCCCTGGTACTCGGCGCTGGCTCAGGGCCAGGGCATTTCGCTTCTCGTGCGCAGTCACGCGGAGACCGGCGAAGCGGCCTACCTCGACGCAGCGAGACGCGCATTCGCGGCCATGATGACGCCGATGGACGACGGGGGAGTTGCGTTTATCGACAACGCCGGAAAGACGTGGCTGGAGGAGTACATCGTTTCACCTCCAACCCACATCCTGAACGGTTTCATCTGGGCGAGTTGGGGGGTCCACGACTACTTCCTGGCGACCGGCGACCGGAACGCCGAGGATCTATTCGATAGGACCGTCGAGACGCTCAGGATGAACCTTCCGATCTACGATACCGGTTTCTGGTCGCTGTACGAACAGTCCGGCACCCGACTCAGAATGTTGGCGAGCCCTTTCTATCACGCACTGCACATCGTTCAACTGGATGTGATGCACAGGCTGACCGGAGAGAGCATCTTTCGCGACTATTCCGTGAAGTGGGACGAGTACCGGCGGAGTCGACTGAAGCGGTGGAGGGCATTGGGCCTGAAAGCTTTGTTCAAGCTTCGCCACTACTAGCAAGCTTTGAAGATCCTCTACGTATCGCAGTACTTCCCGCCGGAGATGGGGGCTCCTGCAGCGCGAGTCTCGGAGCTTTCGCAACGCTGGGCCGCAGCCGGGCATCAAGTGACGGTGCTCACCGGGTTTCCGAATCATCCCACCGGCGTAGTCGCGCGAGGATATCGGTCGAAGATGTTGCGGCTTGTTTACCGGGAGAAGATGGGCGATGTCAACGTGGTCCGGACGTGGCTCCTTCCTCTGGCCAATCGAAGGGCATTTGAGAGGATCCTCAACTACACTTCGTTTCTGCTTTCGGCGTGCATCACGGGGACGTTTCTGAAGAGGCCGGACGTGATCATCGGGACTTCGCCTCAGCTACTCGTAGGCCTCGCCGGCTGGTGGTTAGGGCTCGTGAAGCGAACGCCGTTTGTCGTGGAGATCAGGGACATATGGCCAGATTCCATCGCGGCGTCGGGAGTCGGGAGTCAGGAGTCCCTGATGAATCGCTGGATTGGAAACTTGTCACGTTTCTTGTATCGGGCTTCGAGACGAGTAGTCGTGGTCACTCCCGCGTTCAAAGAAGAACTAGTCTCGAAATGGGACGTGCCCGCCGGGAAGATCGATGTGGTGGAGAACGGCGTCGAGACCGATCTGTTCACACCGCAGGGCTCCGTCGGGGACGCCGACTCCGGCCTCGACGGAAAATTCGTCGTCTCCTACATCGGAACGATCGGAATGGCCCACGGTCTTGAAGTCCTCATCGAAGCAGCCTCCGAGCTTTCGGAGACTCATCCTGACATTGTGTTCCTAGTTGTCGGAGACGGTGCGGAGAAACAAAGGCTGGCTGCCGATGTGGACACTCGAGGCCTTCGGAACATCCGGTTCATGTCATCGATTCCTAGGACGGAAATCCCAAGCCAGATCCGTGCATCGGACGTGTGTCTCGTTCTGCTGAAGAAGGCCCCTATCTTCGAGACAGTCATTCCGACCAAGATGCTGGAGTACATGGCCTGTGGCCGCGCGGTGATCCTCGGGGTCGACGGACAAGCCCGGCGGGTACTTGAAGACGCTCAGGCAGGGCTCTTCGTCGAGCCCGAAAGCGCGTCCGACCTGGCAAGAACGGTAACGCGACTGTACGAAGACGGACAGCTGCGTACGACTCTGGGTAGGAACGGCCGCGAGTACGCCAAAGAGCACCTTTCAAGGGAGGCGACAGCCGCCGACTACCTCACTGTGCTGGAATCTGTTGTGGGCGGACCGCGTAGTAGCAAGCTGGCAACACGGTGACGAAGGGTCACATGGCCGTAGGAAACGACATCAAGGTCAGAAAAGCCAGGTACAAGCGCGTCCTAGATCTCACCGTGCTTATCGGGGCACACGTCTTGCTTGCACCTCTCTTCCTGTTCCTGTGGACAGCCATCCCTATGTTAGTGTGGCTCCAGGACCGCGGGCCGGTCTTCTACAGGCAGCAGCGGGCTGGCAAGGACGGTGTGCCTTTCAGACTTATCAAGTTTCGAACGATGGTTACCAACGCAGACCGCGTTGGGCCTGTATGGACCGCCGAGGATGATCCCAGGGTAACGCCGGTTGGGAAGCTCTTGAGACGTACCGGCCTCGATGAGCTTCCAGAGACGATCAACATCCTCAAAGGTGAAATGAGCTTCGTCGGCCCGAGGGCCCTCGACGTGGAGGAACAGAGGGACTTGGAGAAGCGGATCCAAGGGTTTGAAGACAGACTCACCGTGAGGCCGGGCCTAACAGGCCTGGCGCAGGTCTACAACGTCACAGACGACAACGTTGAGAAAATCCGGTTCGACCTCGAGTACATAGAGGACATGAGCCTGGTGCTCGATGCTAAGCTGCTGCTCTTGTCCGTACGGAACACTCTGGCCGGACGGTGGGACAGACGAAGCGGCAAGGATTCCGAGGCGGACTAGGCGTTGAACGTCTTAGGGCCCATGTTACAATTATCGCTTGGCTCCCGAAGCAGCAACTACCTTCGAGACCAACATCTTGACGGCCGCGACTCGAGGCAGGAGTAAAAACAGCATTGATCTCTCCGTACGGCGACAGATTGGTAGACTTGCTTGCCACGCCCGATTCAGTGGAAGAGCTGAAGGAACACGCCAATGGGCTTGAATCCGTTCAGATCTCTGAGCGCTCGATCTGCGACCTGGAATTGCTGACGCTAGGTGGATTTTCACCCCTCGACCGGTTTATGGGGGAGGACGACCATGAGCGCGTCGTGAACGAAATGCGCCTCTCGGACGGCCACGTCTTTCCAATCCCCATAACCCTACCGGTAGAGCCTGGCCCCGCGGTACATCTCGACCGGGAGGTCGTGTTACGCGATTCCAAGAACGAGATGCTGGCGGTGATGGTGATTGAAGAGGCTTACGGCTGGGACCGAGCCGAAGTGGCGAATAAGGTGTTCGGCACCACGGACCCGCGTCATCCTCTCGTCTCGGAGATGGACCGATGGGGCTCCGTGAACATCTCGGGCAGACTGCGAGTCCTGCAGCTCCCGAACAGGCGGGACTTCCGCGAACTAAGACTCACGCCTTTGGAAACACGGCATAAGCTTTCGGAGTTCGGCACTGCGAACGTTGTCGCCTTTCAGACTCGGAATCCGTTGCATCGAGTCCACGAGGAACTCACTAAACGCGCCGCCGAAGAAGTGGATGGCACATTGCTGATCCACCCATCGGTTGGGATGACCAAGCCTGGTGACGTCGACCACTTCACCCGGGTTCGTACGTACAAGACGCTTGCGGATCGATACTACGAGTCCGGTGGGGTCCTATTGGCCTTACTCCCTCTGGCGATGCGCATGGGCGGCCCACGAGAGGCCCTATGGCATGCAATCATCCGTCGGAACTATGGCGCAAACTATATGATCGTCGGCCGTGACCATGCGGGGCCGGGCGCGGACTCGAAAGGACAGCCGTTCTACGGTCCGTACGACGCACAAGACCTGGTGAGTCGATTCAGCGAGGAGATCGGCGTAGGGATGGTCCCGTTCCGTGAACTGGTGTACCTGCCAGACGAAGACCGGTATGAGGAGGTGTCCGAGGTCCCGTCCGAGACCCGAACGGCCTCTATCTCTGGAACCGAGGTCCGGGAAGAATACCTGACGAACGGCCGTGCGTTGCCCGAGTGGTTCACCCGTCCGGAAGTGGCCGAGATCATGGCGGAGACCTTTCCGCCTCGCCACAAGCAAGGGGTTTGCATCTGGTTTACTGGCCTGAGCGGGGCCGGGAAGTCGACGACCGCCGAGGCCCTGACCGTGCTCCTGTTGGAGCATGGTCGCCAGGTTACCGTGCTAGACGGAGATGTCGTTCGGACTCACCTTTCGAAAGGGCTCGGGTTCAGCAAAGAAGACCGAGACGTCAACATCAGGCGCATTGGTTTTGTGGCGGCCGAAATCGTTAGCCACGGTGGCGTTGTTGTTTGCGCTGCTGTCAGTCCTTATCGAGCGACGCGAAACGACGTCAGGAACATGGTGGGGGGCGACCACTTCGTAGAGGTTTTCGTCGATACTCCACTGGCCGTGTGTGAAGAACGCGACGCCAAAGGGCTTTATGCCAAAGCCCACAGAGGGGAGATCAAGGGGTTCACAGGAGTCGACGACCCATATGAGGCGCCCGAGGACCCTGAAATGACGCTAGACACCGTCGGTAGATCGGCAGATGAGAATGCGGGAGCTATCCTCAACCTGCTGACTCAAGAGGGGTTCATACGCCGGTCGGAGTCAGTTCCAGTGCAAGCCACATAGCGACTTAACGTCACAACCGGTCCCCTCTCGGACCGTAGCCAGATTTGAGCCTCGTGTCTCTGCTATCGAACAGTAAAAGAGCGCACTCGTCGTAGCCACCGCTCCGAGGCGTCTCCATCCAGACCCATCCGCTGCCTGGTCCGCTGACCAGGCGGGCGAAGCTATGACTCTCGGAATCTAAGCAACATAATCCTGTGTAAGGAGAGACCAAGATAGAAGAAGAAACCATTGACCTGAGACGATACACCGGCATATTCCTCCGCTACTGGTGGCTGATGCTCCTGCTACCAGTCGCTATGGGATCAGCCGCATACGTGTATAGCAAGAACCAAGATGTGATATACGAGGCGCGGGCCACCTTGCTAGTTCAGCAACGTCGGTCGGACTTGGCAACAGGTATTGACTTCAGCGGGAGCCAACAACTGGCATCGATCTACCGACGGCAGGTCAGGTCGAGTCCGTTCTTGGCGCGAGTCGCGGATCATCCTGATGTTTCCCTTTCTGTCGCGGAGCTTCGGCAGATGATGTCGGCGAGGACCGAGAGCCTGCCAGCAGCGCTCGAAATAGGGCTCAGGAACGCAGACCGACTTCTCGTACAACAAGTGACCTCGGTCGTAGCCGACGAGTTCATCGAGTATGTACTGAAACAGCAGCTTGCGGACATCGCCCGTACGCAGGCGGCGGCGGCAGCTCAAGGGCTTGCAAACGTCGAGGGGCTAGTTGCGGCGCAGGCCAACGCGATCGACAGCCTGTCATTGTTAGAGCCGGTGGACTTACCGCAAGACCCCGTTCTGCCACGTACCCGACAAAACGTAATCGTCGGAATCATCCTAGGGGGAATACTCGCCTCCATGTCGGCGCTGGTGCTAGGCACTCTCGGTGACACAGTTGGCAATCCCGATGAGTTGACAAGACGTTTCGGGGTAACGGCACTCGGAGCGATTTTCAAATGGCCGATCGAGGAAGTGGGGGATCATCGGCTGGTCGTCCTTGGTGCACCCTCCTCAGGCTATTCGGAGTCCTTCAGACAGTTGAGAGCAAACCTGCAGTTCGCGACCGTGAACCGGTCCGGCAATGTCTACCTAGTAACGTCACCCGGCCCGGAGGACGGCAAAAGCACCATAATCAGCAACATAGCAATAACGCTGGCCCAAAACGGTGATCGCGTGCTGTTGATCGACGGCGACCTTAGGCGGCCTTCGATCCACCGACTTTTCGGCCTGCCGAGCCGGGAACCTGGTCTTAGCAACGCGCTCGCCGGCCAGACGAAAGATTTGGCCGAAGTGATCCAGCCTTCGGGGGTAGAAGGCGTAAACGTGATTCCGGGAGGGGTTGTTCCACCGAACCCTTCAGAGTTACTGGGCTCGGCACGGATGTCCGCGTTGCTTGAATCGGCTAAGGAGCACGCTGACGTCGTCCTCGTCGATAGTCCGCCTGTGTTGATGGTGGCAGACAGTACGATACTAGCGTCCCAAGCTGACGGCGCCATTGTCGTAGTTGATGGCTCGGGAACTCGTTCTTCATCGCTGAACGCTACGTTGGAGGCGTTGAACCTGACCAACGTGCCAATACTTGGCGTCGTTGTCAACAAGCTAAAGCGAGTCCGATTTGGGTCAGGCCACGGCTATCCGAACTACTACGACTACTACTACTATCGCTATTACAGCGGTTCGGACACCGAAACGGCCCACGTCAACGGGAAGGGGCCGCTGTATGCGCGCCCCGTGAACTGGGCCAAATCGCTCTTCTCGAGGGTCCGGCCGTCACGACGCGGCTAACCGCCAACAACGTCAAGCGGCTGTCTTCGATTCGTGGTCAGTCGCGCCGGATGAGATGACTTCAGATAGCTACCCTACTTTAGTGTCCGGAATACGCAGCAGGTCGACGAGCGTCGTCGTCATCGGCCTTGGCTACGTTGGGCTGCCACTGGCGGCCATTGTCGCTGACGCAGGATTCCGCGTGACTGGAGTTGAACGAAGTCGCGGCCGAGCTTCGAGCGTTAATGAGGGGCGGTCTTATATTGAGGATCTGAGTGACGATGAGCTGGCACCACTAGTTCAGAGTGGCCGGCTCTCTGCCACCTCTGGATTCTCAGAAATCTCGGACGCCGGAATCGTAGCGATCTGCGTTCCAACTCCACTCGGAGACGACAAGACCCCCGATACGAGCTACATTGAATACGTTGTCGAACAGGCGGCTCCATATTGGCATAAAGGTCAGCTGGTTCTCCTGGAAAGCACGACCTACCCGGGGACTACAGAGGAGGTAGTACTGCCACTCTTAGAAGACCGGGGACTAGAGATAGGGCGCGACATTTTTCTGGCCTTTTCACCCGAGCGCATTGACCCTGGCAACAATCAACTCCCTCCTAAGGACATACCTCGCGTCGTGGGTGGAGTGACCGAGCGCTGCACCGAAGTGGCCCAGTTTTTCTACCGTCAGGTGCTGGACGCGCCTGTGCTCCCCGTATCGTCCCCAAAGGTCGCGGAGATGACAAAGCTACTCGAAAACGTCTTTCGCGTCGTCAACGTGTCGCTAGTTAATGAGTTGGCGCAACTCTGCGAACACATGAACATCAATGTATGGGAGGTAATCTCAGCAGCCGAAACGAAACCGTACGGATTTATGCCATTCTACCCGGGACCTGGCGTAGGCGGACACTGCATCCCGATCGACCCGTTCTTCCTTTCGTGGAAGGCTAAAGAGTACGGTTTCACGACTCGGTTCATCGAGCTCGCTGGGGAGATCAACGACGAAATGCCCTTGTACGTGACGCGCCAAATAGGAGATGTTCTGGACGGACAAGGCATCGCGATAAAGGGGTCCAAGACTCTCATATTGGGAGTCGCTTTCAAGCGAGATGTCGCCGATACGAGAGAATCAGCCATCGTTAAGGTGGCGGCCGAACTGCTTCAAAGGGGCGCGGTCGTCAGCTACCATGATCCGTATGTGCCGACGGTCGCCATAGATGGACACAGACTGAAGTCGGTCCCACTGTCCGAGGAAAGCCTCGACAGTAGCGACCTGGTAGTGATCGGAACGGACCATTCCAATCTCGACTACTCGTTGGTCGTTGAACGCAGCCGGCTAATTTACGACACTCGGAACGCTCTCAAGGACTTCGGAAGCAAGCACATCCATCGACTGGGAGCCCCGGACCCGATCTAATGATCGGTAAAATCGCTGTCGTCGGCTGTGGTAACTGGGGCCAGAATCTCTTGAGGAACTTCTGCGAACTTCTTGGTCCTGAGCAAGTCGTCTGCTGCGACGAACGGCCGAATGTACTTGAAAACGCAGCAGCCGCCTACCCCGGCGTTGGCACCGCGGCGAACGTGAAAAGCGTTTGGCAGGACCCGGCAATCGCCGCCGTCGTCGTGGCAACCCCAGCACCGACTCATGCCCCTTTGGTTATTGAAGCATTGGAAGCCAATAAGGACGTTCTGGTCGAGAAGCCAATGTCGCTCACCGTCGCCGACGGCGCAGCGATGGTCGAGGCCGCCAGGCGTCAAGGCCGCATCCTGATGGTCGGACATGTCCTTGAATACCACCCAGCGGTAAAGACGCTGCAGAAACTGATCAATGACGGCGCGTTCGGGCGGCTGCAGTACATGTACTCCAACCGACTGAACCTTGGTCGTATTCGTACCGAGGAGAACGCGCTCTGGAGCTTTGCTCCACATGACGTTGCGGTCATGCTGAGACTTCTTGACTCGATACCAGATCAGGTTGCTTGCCACGGCGGAGCCTACCTCAACCAAGAAGTGGCGGACTTCACGTTGACGAGTCTCCAGTTCCCGCGAGGTGTGGCGGCGCATATCTTCGTTAGTTGGCTTCACCCGTTCCGGGACCACCGTTTCATCGTCGTTGGTGAGCGCCAGATGGCCGTGTTCGATGATTCACAGCCTTGGGAACAGAAGCTCGTCCTTTATCCTCATTCGGTAGACTGGGTCAGCGGTCAGGTGCCAGTAGCTCGGAAGGCAGATGCGGAGGCGGTGCAACTGGACGAATTAGAACCCCTCAGGGTCGAGTGCCAGGAATTCATGGCAGCAGTAGAGACCCGCCAGCGTCCTCTCACTGACGGTGAAAGCGGCCTGCGTGTCTTGAGGGTTTTGGAAGCGGCACAACGGTCCCTGGTTCGAGACGGTCGGCCCGAGACGCCGTCTGAATCTCGGGCTGAAACCAGCTTCGCGGTCCACCCTACCGCTACGGTGGACCGCGGCGCGAAAATTGGCGATGGCACTCGCATCTGGCACTACTCGCACGTCATGAGTAGCGCCACCGTCGGAGAGAAATGCGTGTTGGGTCAGAACGTCTTCGTCGGTGACAATGTCCTGATAGGAAACGGAGTCAAGATTCAAAACAACGTCTCTGTCTACGACGGAGTCGAACTCGAAGACTTTGTGTTCTGCGGGCCTTCTGTGGTGTTCACAAACGTGTTCAACCCAAGAAGCGAGATTGAACGTAAAGACGAGTTCAGAAGTACGTTGGTTAAGGTTGGTGCGTCTCTGGGCGCCAGCTGCACCGTCATATGTGGCGTGACCATCGGCAAATACTCCTTCGTTGGAGCAGGTGCGGTCGTGACGCGAGACGTTCCAGACTACGCCCTTGTATACGGCAACCCGGCGAGGGTGCACGGATGGATGTGCCAGTGTGGTGAGCGCTTGAGCCTTGGATTGGACGGCACGAACGAAGCGACCACTTGCGGAAGCTGCGGCAGAGAGTATTCGAAGGCGGACCAAGTTGTCAGATCGACCGCAATGAGAAACGCGTGAAGATACCTCTTATCGACTTAGATGCTCAGTACCAGGCGCTCAAGCCGGAGGTCGATGAAGCGATTCAGAAGGTGCTGGAATCCGGAACTTTCATATTGGGCCCTGAAGTCGCTGCCTTCGAGCAAGAGGTTGCCGAGTACATTGGAGTTCGACACGCCGTTGGAGTGGCGTCAGGCACCGACGCGTTGCACCTTTCGCTTCGCGCGCTTGGAGTCGGGCACGGAGACGAAGTCCTCTTGCCTGCGTTCACCTTCTTCGCAACAGCAGGAGCTGTTTTGCTCACAGGCGCGAAGCCTGTCCTTGTCGACATCGACCCGGACACATATTGCATAGATGTCAGGCTCCTCGAGGAGAAGATCAGCTCGCGAACCAAAGCCGTTATCCCGGTACACCTTTTTGGGCACCCGGCAGAGATGGAGGCGATAGGCGAGGTCGCAGAGAAACACGGTTTGTATGTTGTAGAAGACAACGCTCAGGCCATCGGCGCCGAATATAGGGGTAGGCAAACGGGTGGGCTCGGCCACGTAGGATGCCTCAGCTTCTTCCCATCTAAGAACTTGGGCGCGTACGGCGACGGCGGCATGATTGTCACCGATGACTCTCAGCTTGCTGAGCATGTCAGAAAACTCCGTACCCATGGATGGTCGAGGAAGTATTACCCAGAATTCCTGGGCTACAACAGCAGACTCGACGAGCTTCAGGCAGCAGTACTGCGAGTCAAACTCCGGCACCTGGACTCATGGAATGAAAAGCGGCGCTCCCTCGCACATGGCTACACGAGTCGGCTGTCCGGGAGAGGGATACCAACCCCACAGGAGGCACCGGGTGCCGTCAGCGTCTTTCATATGTACGTAATCGAGGTCGATGAACGCCAGAAGGTGATCGAAGACCTGGATGCGGCGGGCATCGGCACCAGTGTCTACTACCCGTACCCTCTTCACCTGGTACCTGCATGGAGCGAGCTGAGCGACAGGGCTGGAGACTTCCCAATGGCGGAGCGGGCCGCTGACCGTTCTCTCGCGATTCCCCTGTACCCGGAGATGACCGAACCACAGCTTGATTACGTGGCCGACGCTCTAGGCTCACGAGTCGCCGTGACGGTCGGAGGTAGCGGAGAGCGATGAAAGGCAATGGTCTCACGACCCTTGTGACGGGTGGAGCGGGGTTCATCGGCAGCCATTTGGTTGACCGCTTACTGGCCGACGGACACACGGTCAGGGTGCTCGACAACTTCAGCCGCGGGAGGATTGAGAATCTCGCCGGCATACTCGACCCCCGAGCGCTGACTGTGCACCGGGTGGATGCAACACAGCTCGTTGACATACGAGACCAGTTCGAAGGTGTAGATTGGGTGTTTCACCTCGCCTCCCTGGCGGATATCGTGCCTTCGATCGAAGACCCAATCGCGTATCACGAAGCAAATGTCAACAGCACGGTGGCCGTGCTCGAGGCGGCTCGGGACGCCGGGGTTAGTAGGTTCCTCTACGCCGCGTCTTCGTCCTGCTATGGTCTTGCGGACATCTTCCCAACACCTGAGTCTGCTCCCATTGGGCCGATGTACCCTTACGCCCTGACTAAGCCCGAATCCACCGACGGACAGGGATGGACGACGTGAGGACAGCGGAAGGGGGTGAGGGAGTTACAGGCGTGATGATCCGGGCTCGAATTTGGGTAGACGGGAGGTTGGCGGGCGGTCTGCAGGCGCTTTTGGGGGCACCGATGGCGGCCTACAGTGGCTGTGGCGAGCCAGATGGCGGGATAGGACACGGCAAGAGGCGCTCGCGGACTGGGCTGGCGCGAGTTTGCGGGGACGTTGGGTTGGCTGGTGGGTCAGTGGCGGACGGGCTCCGTCAGGCTGGGAGTGGAATGGCTCGCAGTCGGGCCAGGGCGCGGCTGAACTGCTCCTCCCAGGGCCAGCGCCGGGGAAGCTGCAGGGTCAATCGGCGTGCCGAGCGGGTGATCCGTCCGGCCAAGGCAAAGACCCGTCGTCTGAGGGTCTTGGTGGTCACGATCTGCTGACCCAGGCCGATGCGGGCTGTCCAGCGGGCCAGGTTGTGCGCCATCACCTGTACCGCCAGCCAGGCGCCGTTGGCGGCGAAACGGCCCGAGGGGAGATGGTTCAGCCCCACGCCGTACTTGAGGTCGCGTATCGCATTCTCGATCTCGGCGTGACGGCGATGATCGGCCTCCAGTTCCAGCGTCTCCCCGTCCCGGTCGGTGATGAAGCCGTGATAGCTGTAGGTGGCGAAGAGAGCCAGTTGAGAACAGGGCGCCGGCTTCACCCGCCGGACGATGAGCCGTACCGGCGCGGCGTCCGCCTCGGCCTGGAACGGGGTGTAGGTGGTCTCGGCCACATCGGCGGCGCCGTCCAGCCAGTAAGGAATCGGCGTCCAGCCATCTTCGGGTATCGCCTCGATGAGATTCCGCAGGCGGGCGCGCTGGCGGATGGCGATGGAGAAGCGGACATCCATCCGGCGGCAGACGGCGACCACGGCGTGGGTATAGAAGCCGCTGTCGGCCCGCACCGTGAGTTGGCCCCTGGCTCCGCAGTAGCGCACCCGCCCCACCGTTTCACGCAGGAAGTGGGCAGCGCCGCGGGCGGTGTTAGCCCGGCCCTCGCGCAGGCGGGCCATCAGCACGTCGCCGGTGCCGGCGGCGACGGCCAGCAGCGGGTGATAGCCCCGCGCACCGGTGTAGCCGTGGTGGCGGGCGCCCTCCTTGGCCAGTCCGTAGGTCTCGCAGATCGTCGAATCAAGGTCGATGGTGAATGGTGCGTCGCCGGGTCCGGCACCGGCCTTCCAGACCCGGGCCAGCAACTCGCGGCTCACCCGGTCCAGTTGGCGGACATGGCCCCACCTGAAGCTGCGCAGGAAGGTGCCCAGGGTGGAGGGAGCCTTAGCCGTGAAACCGAGCACGCGGGCGGTCCCGCCGGCGCGCAGCACATCGGCGTCGTCGATGCAATCTCCGCCGGCTAGGGCGGAGGCCACCAGGGTCATCATCTTGTCGCCGGTGTTCGCCCGGCCCGGCGCGCCGCCGAGGTCGAGGTGCTTCCGGAGGAGTTGGGGCAGGCCAAGGCGCAGGGCGAGGGTGGCGGGAAGGATCAGCCCGGCATTGGCCACCAGGCGGTGGTCGTCGAAGGCGATTTGGATGCGGTCGGGGTGGTTACGTGGTAGCATCTATCGGGTGCTCCTTTTCTGGGACCGGTTTTCTGTTTCAAAACCATTATCCCAGATTCAGAGGCGCACCCTTTTGTTTCTTCAGCAGGCCTCCTACACGCCGTCCTTCGGTGGATTAGGGATTAGCAACACGAGTGCTCTAAAGTAGCCGATCATGATCTGGCTCGGCAGATTAGCAACCATCCCGGTCGGCATCGTCTTCTTCGTTCTCCTCCTGGCGACGCTGCTGATCCTGAGGGTGAACGACACTTTCCTCGATCTCAGTACTACCCCGAACAGCTGCGCAATGCTGACGTCTACAACTTCGCGTTGGTCGACCTGCTCACGGTCGCTATCGACGAAGAGCGCGAGCGGGAGAGGCGAGACCGCGATGAGCGTGAGCTCGCGGGACTGGAGCCAGGCGAGCAAGGTAGAAACCTCTTGGATGGTTTTCTGCTTAGCTCGGGCTTGACTACCGACCAGATCGTGTCCTCGGTAAACCGCGCCATCCCTCCCGAATGGGTGCAGTCGCTTGTTGAGCAGCCCTTCGATCAGCTTGGGAAATACGTCACCGGCGAACAAGACGACTTCGAATACACCCTGATAGCCGGCGAACGCGCCGGGATCCTAGTTGATGAGCTGCTATCGCTTTTACGAGAAGCCGACGCCTACAACCTCGTCTACGATGAGCTTGTCATTCCTGAGGTTGAGAAAGCCGCCGACGGCGTAGAGCTGCCTCTCGGAGTCGACGTTCCTGCTGAACGGATCGTCGCAGCCGCTCAAAAGATAGCCCCCGCGGACTGGGTGCAAGCCCAGGTCGAAACAGTTGTCGATGAGGTGAAACCCTACTTCCTTGGCCAGCGCGACACCTTTTCCATAAGCCTGGATATCGACGACAGAATTACGATAGCCCTCGACGAGATCAAGTCGCTTCTTAGAGACGTGGATGCCTACGATCTCCTCTATGACGAGGTGGTCGAGCCTCAAATCGTCGGGTTCATCGGAGAGTCCATAGAGCTACCTCTGGGGGTTTCGATCACCAGGGATGAGGTTCTCGATGCCCTGCGTCGAGTCGCGCCGGTGTCATGGGTCCAGCAACAGGTGGAGGAGGTGATCGACGAGGCAGGACCCTACCTTGCCGGACAGCTCGACACCTTCCAGGTCGACGTGTCTCTCGTCGACAACAAGCGTGAGGCTCGTGAAGTTATAGCTGAGCTCGTTGACCAGAGGCTGGACGATCTCGTGGGTGGCCTGCGACGTTGCACTTCTTTGGCTGAGGCCCAGGCTGCTCTGACGAATTGGGACAAACGTGGGCTGCCTGCTTGCCTGCCGACCACCGTCGCCCCGTCTGAAGTCCTGGACCGCCTGGACATCGATGTGGCGGAGCAGGTCTCGCGGCTTGTGCTCGGCCCTATTCCCAACAGCATCGCATTCAGCCAGGACAACCTCCGTCAGTCCATAACGGCTGCGGACCCAGTTCAAGGGGAAGAATTTCTGGCGTCTCTCGACCAGGCCAGGAAGATCCTGGCCGGTGGCGTGATCTATAGCCAAGAGAACCTGCGGAACGATTTGGTCGACGAGGAATTGGGTGAAACGGTCGAAACGTCTGGAGCGGTCGAGAGGCTCGACGAAGTCCGCGCCTTCCTAGCGGACGGGGTAAGCTACAGCAGCGGAGAGTTCAGAGACCTGCAGTCTCTGCCGCTGGTCGACACGAGTCCGGAGCAGGACCATGTCGACAGACTAGACAGGGTGCGGGACGGATTAGGCCTCGCGCGCACATATCGACTGCTGATCTACCTACCACTGCTAGTGCTTCTGGTTGTGCTCGGATTCCTCGGTGGTCGAAGCTGGTCTGGCCGCGTCGCCTACGCCGCCGCCGCCCTTGCTATATCCGCTGGGATCATCTTCGTGGTGTTCGGCCCAGTCTACAACGCGGTCGTCAAGTCAGAGCTTGAAGGCTTCCAGGTAGACGCATTAAGCGAATTCGCTGGCGATCAGGTAACCGTTTTCGGCAACGCCGTCGACTCACCTAATTTCGGTGTGGACTTCCCGCGGACAGGCCGCCTTGCAGCCAACAAGGTCTTCGATATTGCCGAGAGCGCTGCCAACGAGTTCACCGGTGGCGTCGCCCGCTCCGCTTTCACCATCGGATTCGTTGCCCTGCTGGTATTCTTCGCCGCGATCTTCTGGGCGACAATCATGGGGTTGGTCGACCGCATCTGGCCCGATAGGGAACGCGAGCTCAAGCGCTGGTTCCGGTAGACGCGTACGGGACAGGCGCCGTCACATGACCGGGCGCGTCAGTCTGTAGGCTCCGACAGCCTACTGGACCGCCTCTGCCGAAGCACCCCGAACAACGTGGCAAGCACCGCTGCCAGCATCCATATCGCCAGCCATCCTAACGCGGGGACTGCCGCCGGCTCGACCACCTGAACTTCGTGGCTGGAGACAGGCTCTGAGCCGCTCGCCCCGTAGTAAGTCACCGTCAGCTTATCGCCGGGAAGGGCCCATACCTTGCCGTCTTCAGACGCTGCTCCGGCCGCTTCCGAAGTCACCTCGATCTCCCCTTGGAACGTACCGGAAGTCGGGTCCGGAGTGTCATCCGACGCGCTAGCCACTTCCGAAATCTCGACCCACTCGCCCAGAGTGTCCGAGGTGCTGGTCACTGACACCCGCTCGTCCGCAGCCGGGTAGACGTCGACGACGTCGAAGTCGAACTGGATTTCCAATGTGCTGGATGCGTCGACGACGTTCAAAAGTCTGAATTCGCCCGTCGTCGGCCGAAAGTCGCCCAAGAAATGCGCCACATCGTTGACCTTAGCCGTCGGGACCGAGCGCAGCGGCATCTGGCCGGGAGTACCTAGGTCGTACGGGCTGCCGTCGCTAAGGGAGTGGACCGCGCTGTGGGGAGCGCCCGTGGCAAGGTTCCACCAGGCGCCGGCCAATACTTGACCTGGCACCTCGGTCCACGTGGCGGTGCTGGTGGAGAGTGTCCCGAGGCCCGTGTCCGTTACGTATAGGACTGCGATCGCATCCGAGACTACCGATGGCGTCAGGTTACCCGCGCTGTCCCGGAACCCGACGCTGATCTCAGCTCCCGCGGACGAGGTCCCGGCCACCATCAGGCACGCCGTCAGGAGCAAGGTTGTAACTGCCGACCGGTCCAAACGTCGGTCCTCCGCCATGGAACGGGATAATCAAGCCCTGTCGGGACGGGCGATCAGCAGTCCGTCCTCGCGGTCGACGGCGATTGCAAACGGAGAACTGTCGATGCTCAGGGCGAGCTCGCGATCTCCTGGGTGCTTGTGAGGGAGGTCGGCCTGGTCGAAGTTCTCCGACCAACGGCTGGCCAGGACTATCGTGCGCACCGCTTCTTTGTCGGGAGTCCGCCCTTCCAGCAAGTTTCTCATATAGAGGGCACACTGCTCATCCTCGTCGGTGCGGGCTAGGCCGCCATCACCCATGGCGACCAGCGTCAAGACCTTCGGTTTGTCGCGGTTGATGGCGTTCACGGTGGCCCCAGCGTTGGCGAGTGAGCCTGCGTAAATGCGGTCTGAGTTCCGGGCGGCGCTGACGCCTACCGTCCCGGCCCGTGTCGATTGGATCAGCGTCAGGCCTTTGACGTTTGCCTGCGAAAGGGCATAGGGTGAATTTCCGAAGTCGAACCCCTCGGGCCGTAGTCCGCTGACCTCCCCCATGCAAAGGTCGCCGAGACCCCGGCGCTTGAGGTCCAGCGCCTTCTCCACTTCGGCAGTCATGATGATACGCTCGGCGCCACGTTGGAAGGCGACCGCGGCCGTCGTGAACGCGCGGAAGACATCGATGATGACGACCGTGCCTTTGGCTCGTTCGGCGCCTTCCCTCAGGCTTTCTAACCGGATTTCCATTCAGATGAATTCCCTTCTGGCAAGGTAGAGACGCCCCGCCGGGGTGTTTTTACAGGAGCGATGGTCGGTTCTACGCCGGAGCATCCGGTCCGCGGTGGGATACCCTACTACCCCATCGAACCGTGGGCGCCGCGTCTGAAGGGGCGTCGTGGCGGCGCTGGGTCCCTCAGACCCAGCCGTCGTGACGGACCAACCTACCTTGGAATCGCTAAGGGGTCGAGTGTTGTGGTCCGCGCTTGAAGAAACGCTCGGCAGGCGCCGGGTCACGTAGGCCTGCGAGGCGTCGCAAAGGCGGAGATACGCGTATCAGGTCGGACGCGAACTCGACCATAGGCCAGACCGGACCAAGCTGACGTTTTACGGTCAGGTAGGTCTGGTCTCCCCGAATGAGAAGCTCGACGGCCTTCCACAGGAGCGACGTCCGGCGTTCGAGTGCCATGAATAAGCCGGGCCAGAGGTGGAAAACGTCGTGAAATCGTCTCGCAATCCTCAGCTCAGCCGCGAGCTCCCGCTCAACGGCCTCGCCGTAGCCTTCGAGGTCCGATACGTCATCGCTTAGATACGAGACCAACTCGCGGGCAGCTCTCTGTCCGCTCCATATCGCCGCGTAGATGCCCTCCGCCGTCATCGGATCGAGCAGTCCGGCGGCATCACCGACTAAAAGAACATTGCCGTCGACGAGCGGTGAGCCTCGCTGGCGTACCGGGAGATGGTGGCCTCGCACGCCCCAGAGACTGGACGGATCGAATCCGTACATCTGGACCAACCGGGTCAGCCTGTCCTTAAGGGTCGGCCCGACGTGCTTCCAGCCGCCGAGCCCGATGTTCAGGTGGTCGTCCTTTGGGAATATCCACCCATACCCGCCGGGGAGTCCACTGAAGTCGAAGCCCATCGTCTCTCCCCAGGCCGTCGGCACCCCACCCGGAGGGGATATATTCCCTTCGAGCGCGATCCCCTGGGACAGCTTCGCGTCAATGCCGGCGAGGCTCGCGGTCTTGCCGTTGGCGCCATCGGCGGCGACCAGCGTTCGGCCCTCGAAGCTCTGTCCGTCGGCCCGTACGACCGTTCGTGATGGCAGTCGGTCGATGGACCGGACAGCGGATCCTTCGCGCAAGATCGCGCCCGAAGCGATGGCCCTTTCCAGGAGATAGGCGTCCAACCGGGACCTTTGCGTGAGGTGCGTAAGTGTGCGTGGAGAGGACCGCTCGAACCCTTTCGATACGTGCTCGCTGAAACGCACGCGCGAGATAACACGCTCGACTACAGGCGTGATCTCGAAGGGGAGTAGGGAAGAGGCGCGTATCGAGACGGCTCCGCCGCATGGCTTATCTCGGGGGAATTCAGCCTTGTCCAGGACCAGTACCGACAGGCCCTTGGACGCACACTCTCGCGCGGCGCTGCTTCCGGCTGGACCGGCCCCGACAACTATGACGTCGTAGATCATGAGTTACGCTGGCCCTGTTACGTTCACGGGTTCGCGCAGTTCCTTGGGCAGGACGAAGCTCACATCCTCTTCAGCGCCTTTGATCGTCACTACCTCGTCTGGCTCGATGGCGCTGATCACCGCGTCGACGAGGGACTCAGGAGTCGAAGCCCCCGACGTGACGCCGACGTTCTCGACCCCTTCGAGCCAAGCCGGGTCGAGGTCCTCGGGGCCGTTTATCAGATACGCCGTCACCCCGTGGGCCTCGGCGACTTCGCGAAGGCGATTGCAGTTCGAGCTGTTGGGCGCGCCTATAACGAGGACCAGCTTCACCCAGCGGCAGAGCTCTTTGACGGCGGTCTGTCGATTAGTGGTGGCATAACACAGGTCGTTCCGCACGACTACGTTCGAGAACCGCCCCTTGATCGTGCCGATGGCCCGTTCAGTGTCGTCTACCGATAGGGTCGTCTGTGTCAGGACTGCCACGGGTCGGTCGGCCTCCCATTCGGGAAGATCGAATCCGTCGCGGTCGTCCACCAGGAGCATCGGGCGCTGGCCCATCGTTCCTTTCACTTCCTGGTGTCCCTTGTGGCCCACGAGAACGAGACTTCGCCCTTCGTCGGCGTATTTGCTCGCCTCGTTGTGTACCTTGGTCACCAGCGGACACGTCGCATCGATAACGTGAAGCCCGCGGCGCTCAGCCTTTTCGAAGTCTTCCGGAGGGGAGCCATGCGCCGAGAACACTACCGTCGAGCCAGTAGGAATCTCGTCAACGTCCTCGACGGTCTTTGCGCCTTTCTCTTCCACGGACTTTACGACCGACGGGTTGTGGACGATCTCGTGTTTGACGTAGACGGGCGCGCCGAACCGCTGGAGGGTCAGCTCTACCACGTCGATCGCCCGCTCAACCCCGGCGCAAAAGCCTCGGGGCATCCCGACATATACCTTCAAGGAAGCAAAGCTCCGGTTGCGTCTAAACGTAGCTTGGATGCGATTCTATCATACGTAGACCGCCTGGCCGTGTCTGTAGTCCAACAGGTTCGATGACCCGAGCGCCCGTCTTCCGACCTCCCGATCACATAGCTAGCTCTCAAAAACGTAATGCGTAATACACAACCGCTCAGGTGTATACTACCGACCACTTGTCAGCAAGCTGGAGACCTGTGAAATGAAACTAGCTGAGCGCATGAGCCGGCTCGGTACTGAGACGGCGTTCGAGGTACTTGCGAAGGCGCGCAGACTCGAGGCCAAGGGCGTTGACGTGATCCATCTGGAGATCGGCGAGCCAGACTTCGATACGCCCGACAATATCGTGCAGGCCGGAGTCGAGGCGCTACAGGGCGGGTACACCCACTACGGTCCGTCTCCCGGACTCAACGAGGTCCGTCAGCGCATCGCCGACGAGGTGGCGGAAACCAGAGGAATCTCCGTCAGCGCCGAGAACGTTGTGATCACACCGGGCGCCAAGCCCATCATGTTCTTCTCCATCTTGGCCCTGGTCGACGAGGGAGACGAGGTCATCTACCCGAACCCCGGATTCCCGATTTACGAGTCGATGATCAAATTCGTCGGCGGCGTGCCAGTCCCGATGAAACTCCTGGCGTCGCGCGACTTCGGCGTCGACGTGGACGAGGTCGCGAGCCAGATCTCGTCGAGAACGAAGATGATGATTCTCAATTCGCCCAACAACCCCTGCGGCAGCATCATCGAAAAGGACGATCTGAGGGCGCTGGCCGAGCTTGCGGTTGAGAACGACGTCGTCGTCCTGTCCGACGAGATATACCGGCGCTTCCTCTACGAGGGAGAGCACCACAGCATCACAGGGTTCGACGGGATGCCCGACCAGACCATCATCCTCGACGGATTCTCCAAGACTTACGCGATGACAGGATGGCGGGTTGGCTACGGCGTGATGCCGTTAGAGCTGGTCGAGCCCATCTCACGGCTGTGCACCAACAGCGTCTCCTGCACCGCCAGCTTCACGCAGCGGGCTGTCCTGGAAGCCATGGACGGTCCCCAGGACGAGCCCTACCGGATCGTCGCCGAGTTCAAGAAGAGGCGGGACATCATCGTCGAAGGGCTGAGCTCGATTCCGGGCATCCGCTGCCCGATGCCCAAAGGCGCTTTCTATGCCTTTCCGAGCGTCGAAGGCACGGGCATGACCAGCCGGGAGTTCGCCGACGGAATGCTGGAAGATGAAGGCGTCGCATGCCTGGCCGGGGAGTCCTTCGGTGAGTACGGCAACGGGTGCGTACGCTTCTCCTTCGCTAACTCGGCCGAGAACATCGAACGCGCCCTCGAGCGGATCAGTCGTTTCGTCGCGAAGCGCGCCTGACAGTCGGGGCCGCCTGACACCGACTCCTCCTCAGTGCGTCGGAACCTTGGTTTTTTAGCCCACTTCTGAGGTCCACGTAGGTAGCTCGCGGCTGCTAGCCAACAGACTCCTTCCTCCCACGTCGATCCCCGTCGCCTCGGTAGCTTTTGGTTCGATCGATGTCACAGCGACCACTAGAAGACGAGGGGCTTACCCGCTATGTCATTTCCTTCTAGGCCACAAGAAGCCCGCCGGGCTATTCCTGCGTCGGCGCCAAACTCCAGCGGATCTCCAGAGCAGTTACACAACTTCTCCATAACCGCCATCCATACTGAGACCATCACTTGATTGGAGGTCCGAGATGCTTCGGAGATTATTGGTAGTAGGTCTGATAGCGGGTGGACTGCTGGCCCTCGGTGGGTACTTCGGTTACGAGGCCGGTGTCGCGTATGAAGGCGAACGCGGGTACGGCTTCTGGCCATTCCTCGGCGTGGCGTTCCTGTTCAAGTTCTTACTGATTGGGCTTCTGGTCCTGTTCATCAGCAAGCTCTTCTTCTTCCGGCGCTGGCGAGCGTACGGTGGCTCGCACGGCGGCCCGGGGCCGAGGCATTGGGGCGACTGGCGTGGTCACCACGACTACGGCCATCACGAAGGACGCCGACGGCGTGGGGGGCCGGAAGACGACGACCCGCCCGAAGTTGCCTAGAGGAGCGGGCGATAAGTATGATGGCCCACGGAGCGCGGACACCTCTCCGGCGCACCGTGGGCCACTTGCTATGGACGAACTCGTCCTTGTCGTTGACGACGAGCCGAAGATCACAAAACTTGCCAGCGACTACTTGGAGCGAGCTGGTTTCCGAGTAGTCACGGCTCAGGACGGCAACGGAGCCCTTGAAACGGCCCGGAGCGAGCGCCCCGACCTGATCGTGCTCGATCTCAACCTGCCTGGAATGGACGGCCTCGACGTCTGCCGCGCACTTCGCAAGGACACCAGCGTGCCGATCATCATGCTTACGGCTCGGGTCGAAGAGGCGGACCGGCTCATCGGCCTCGAGCTCGGGGCCGATGACTACATAACCAAGCCCTTCTCGCCTCGAGAGTTAGTCGCGAGGGTGAGGGCCGTGTTTCGGAGGGTGCAGGGCTCGCTCGATCAACCGGAACTGATACGCTCCGGACATCTTGAGATCGACCTAGCAGGATATCAGATCACCCTCGACGGCGAGTCCAGGGCGCTGAGCGCGCCCATGATGGCCGCGCCGCGAAAATGGCTGAACCGGTACATGTACTGCCAATGGTGCTCGATGCGCAGCGGGTCCTCGCCGACCAGGTAGCGCCCGAACTTCTCTATGGCCGACGCCGACGCCTCAAGGAAACCCCATGCACCGGACTCGCCCAGTCCGGTAATTCCCTCGTCGGTATGGACCCTGGCGAACAGGTACTGGTCTATCGGTACCGTCTCGACTGCCGTGATCTTCATCGGGCCTGTGCTCCGTGCTCGGAAAAAACGTGAACCGGAAAATGTAAGGCGTAATACGTGAAGCGTGAAGCGAATTGACGTAACGTTTCACGGTTTACTCTTTACGTTTTATCCCTGCAGGTCGAATATCTCCCGACCGAGGACCGAGACGCTAGTCACCATTATCAATGCCAGCACACCTCTCCGGAATCGTTGCTCGTTCAGGCGTCGCACGATGACGGACGCGAGGCCGAACCCGACCACTACCACCGGGGAGACCATCAGTATAAGGGCCAGTCTCTCCGTCGTGAACAGGCCCACCAGGGCGTAGGCAATCACGGCGACGACAGCGATCACCAGGTAGTAGAACGCGGTCGAGGCTCTGACCACAGTGCTGGGAAACCCGCGCCCCATGAGAAGCAGGACGACGAGGGGCCCTCCTATCGCGAGTCCTGTCACCAACGCGCCTACGACGAAGCCGACCGCGGGCCCGACGACGTGTGGTGCAGTTTCCGGAAGACGGATGTCGCGGGCGACGACGACGGCCAGCAGAAGGACGAGTCCGGCGATGCTGGCCCGGAGCACGGTGTCGCTCAAAGAGGTCAGAATGAACGCGCCGACAGGCACCCCAGCGGCGCCTGCCACGGCGATCGGACCGAGCTGTCGAGCCGGCAACTCACGTCTGGTCTGCAAGACCACGAGTGCCAGAAGGACCACCGAGGCGGTATTCAGAACAACCACGACCGTTTGGGGCTCGTGGACGAACAGGAGTATCGGAGACGCCGTCAGCCCGATACCAAAGCCGACAGTGGCGAGGACCGCCGAGCCGATGAGCAGCGCAAGGGCGGTAACTACGAGCTCGGCGGGATCAGTCAACGGCGCTACAAGATCGACAGGCTTCCTTCTTGCTGAGAAGGAAGAGCGGGCGCATGCAATGCACCCCTACCGGGCAGGCTCTGGCCGTGGCTCACGGTACGGCGTGGCCGGCAAGGACGCCGGTGCAGCGCTCGTTGTCTACAGCGACCTGTCCGTTGACCAGCACGTACGGGATGCCGGCGGGGTACTGCCACGGGTCGTCATATGTGGCGTTATCGATGATGTGCTCGGGGTCGAAGACGACAAGATCAGCGTAGTGGCCCTTCTCGACGCGCCCGCGGCCGGTAAGACCGAAGCGACGGGCCGGGTTATCGGTCATTCGCTGGACCATCTGCTCGACGGTCATCAACGGGAATTGGCGGCGCAGGCGACCGAGAAACCGGGGGAACGCGCCGTGCCCGCGCGGGTGTGGCAGGCCGCCAACGTGAATCGAGTCGCTGCCGACCATGTAGTCGGGCCTCGACAGGAACTCTACGAAGTCCCGGTTGAGCTGACGCCAAACGCCGAGGCTCGCGGGCGGGGATCCTAGGAAGCCGACTCTGAGGTCTTGCTCGACGAGCAGGGCGCATATCGCTTCGCCCAACGAGACGCCGCGCTCTCCTGCTATATCCTGCAGCGTCATCCCTTCGAGCGTGGGGTCGGCGGGCATGTAGGACATCACCATGTCTTCGACGGCCCGGCGCGGGTTCTCGTCTAGCTCCTTCACGATGCGGCTTCGCTCGGTAACGTCGTTGAGTCGACGGCGAATCGAGTCGGGGCCGCCTTCATGGGCGTAGCTGGGCAAGAAGCTCACCAGGAAGGTGCTGCCCACCGGATAGGGGTACAGCTCCAGCGTGATGTCGACGCCTTCGGCCTTGGCTGCGTCGATGAGCTCCAGCCTCTCGGCGACCCTTCCGGCGTTGATTGCCGACGTCCGGTGGTGAGAGAAGTGGACCTTGACGCCGGAGCGGCGGCCGATCTCTAGTGCCTCCGGGATGCCCCCATCACCGAACGCCCGGTCGGTGTTGACGTCGCGAAGGTGCGTTACGTAGACGCCATCGGCTTCCTCGGTTGTCTTGCACAGCTCGACCAGCTCGTCGGTGTCGCTCCATGCCTGAGGATGGTACGAGAGCCCGGTGGCGAATCCCGCCGCCCCCTGCTCGATGCCTTCGCGGACGAGCCGCTTTGCCTTGTCCAGCGATTCGCCGACCAGAGGCGTGTCCTTAAAGCCCACGGCTTCGAGGCGGACCGCGCCGTGAGCGACCAGGTAAGCGGTGTTGATTGCGACCTTCTTGTGGTAGTGAGAGCGGAAAGCCTCGACGCTGCTCATGTCGAGGTCTTGCGGTGGCGGTCCCAGGATCCCGTCGAGGTAGTGACTGTAGAGGCGGTAGTTCTCGGCCGACAGCGTTGCGTAGGACAGGCCGTCCTGTCCTAGGATTTCCGTGGTGATGCCCTGGCGGAGTCCGGCGGCATGCTGTGGGTCGTTCAGGAGCGCCGCTTCGGAGTGGGTGTGGGAGTCGATGAAACCGGGAGAGACAGCCAAACCGGTAGCGTCGACGACCCGCCGGGCGCTGGCCGGGCCGAGATCGCCGATCGCCGTGATCTTCTCGCCTTCAATCCCAACGTCCGCGCGGAGGCCCGGTGTTCCTGAGCCATCAATTACGGTGCCGCCCGAAATGATAACGTCAAACATAGATAAGGTAGTTACCTCTACTGGCCTGTGTATAGCTTGAGCTGCATTTCCGTCTTAACCCTCTCTCGCAAGGCCGCAACCTCGCGATCAAGAATGTTCCGCTCGGTCGCGAGGCGGCCGGCGACGGAGGGCGCCTCGAGGAGCGCTTGCTTTTCAGCCAGGTCGACTTGAAGCAGCGACCCGATGAAGTAGGAGAGTGCGACCGGGTCCTCCGGTGTCTGGGTCTCTTTGACCCAACCCCCACTCAGGCCCATCAGAACGCGCACGTAGTCCGACACTGCCGTCTGGATAGCGTCAACCTCTTCCGCTGCAATTTCTTCCTCTGCTTCCTCGGCTAAGGCCACGACTTCGCCTTCGAGATAGGGCGTAAGCTGTGTTACCTCTTCGATCCGGAAGCGGCCTCGGCCGGCGACACTCAAAAGCATCCGGCCATCTTCCAGGCGGTCGACGTCCATGATCCGGGCCACCGTCCCGACAGAGTGCGGCTCGGCGGGCTCACCTACGTCTGAACCCGACTTGATGAGGACAACGCCGAACTCCGAGTCGCCGTCGAGACAGCGTTGCACCATAAGCCGGTATCTCTCCTCGAAGACGTGGAGCGGGAGGACGCTGTTTGGAAACAGTACGACGTTGAGAGGGAAGAGAGGTAGCAGACGCTTGTTGTCCGACAAAATCTTGTCCGAGCTGGATTGGCCTGCGGCAGTATACCGGCAGAGGGCGACAGCTACAAGTGTCGGTTATTGGGGCAAGGGATTTGGGCTAGGGTCCGGTTGTTTGTCGGGAATGCCCGGGGTCTGTCGCTTGAGAGCATCGATGACGCCCGCGGACACGGCTTCGGTGAATTCGACCCACCGCGGGTCCAGGTCGGACAGACTCTTGTGAGACAGCTCTTCGGTCATCTTTGTCCCTGGGACCGAAATGGTGATCGAGAACCCCTCCCCCGAAGCTTCGGAGAACGACTGAAGTGGAAAGGGTTTGGGGCTTACGCCGAACTCCTCGTCAATCGCGCTTTCGACTCGCTCTTGCATGTCGCGGGCCGCCTCGGGAAAGTTTGTATCGAGTCTCTCGACCAAGGGATTCACCCCGCTTTGGTAACTGCGGTTGGAGTGTATCGCTTGCTGTCATCTCAGTCTACCGGCGACTACGAGGCCCGTTCCTACCGTCCTCTGTGAAAACGAAGACCCGGCTTCCGGAGTTCCAGACCGAGGGAACGGCGCCGGCCCCGCAGCTAGCGCCTGAGGCAGTGCAGGTTCGAACGCCCTAGCAGGGCTAGCGGTAATCGACGTTGTAGGAGCAGCCCATCGCTCGATGGGCTGCTCCTAGTTGTGGCGAATTGTTCAGTGCTCAACAATCAACCGACCCGGCTCTGTCCCCCCTTTGAAAAGGGGGGTTGGGGGGATTTGCTCCAGCTGATCGATGCATTCCAGTATCTTCTGATTATGGTCCTTCGCCCTTTCAGACTTCGGTGCGATCGAGGTTAGTTTGTCCAGGAATATCAAGACCCTGTACAAAAGGGATCGTTCAAGATTCTCGGGCCAGATCCCGTAGGTTTCCTCAAAACGTCTGAAGTCAAAATACGGTTGCCTGGACACTCGGTGCCCGAAGTAGTAGCACATCCACTCGAATTCGTACAAAGGATCTCCACCAATACAGTCCTCGTAGTCCAGCAGTCCGGTGATGCGTCGAGTGCTCGGTTCGTACAGGATGTTGGCGAACCCCAGAGATTCCAGGTGTAGAAACGACGGCCTGTCGATATGGAGGTCAGACAGTAATGGCAGGCATGTGGATTTGAAGGCCTGCAAGACATCAGGATCCAGGCTGTGCCGTTTTGCACACCTTTTAAGCATCCCTTCGGCCGCGGCGGTCAGAAACTCAGCCCAGGTTGTGAAGTAGGTCGTTCCGAAATCGTCGATGGGCCCGTATCCCGCCGGAGTGACCGCGTGCAGTTTCGAGAGGATCGTACCGAATTCGGCTTCGTTGTAAGGGCACCCGTTCCATGTATCGAAGTCAGAGATGTGCTCTCCTTCAAGCTTCTTCATGATTACAAAGGGTTCTGTCTCTGAGGCAAACCGTTTCGAGCGGACGATTTCAGGGGCAGGGACGCCCGCTTGCCTTGCCGCTGCGGTAGCCCAGTCCTGGCTGAACCAATTTGCTGACGGGATTCTCTCCTCAACATAGGCAGTTTGGAATCCCTGTCGCCCTTTTGGAATTCGGAGGATGTAGTCCTCGTCCGCAGTCCTAACGCTAAAGACTCTCGAATGAGAGCCGCCTTTTTCGACAATCAAGGGCTCGACACTCAGCAACGTCGTTCCAAGAACACGCGCGATTTCACCTGCGTCCACAGCGAAATCCACGTCCGGCATAGACTTTGGCTCCGGTCCAGCTAGATTTCGACCGACACGTGAGAGTTGTGACTCACTCCGCGAGGAAGACGTACGTTGACAATGAAGACGTTGGCTTATTGATTGGGGGACGCCTCTTCTCGAAGCTATTCTTCGTCTCGGAGCTGAGCCCAGTTGTCATGAGCCAGTCGATTTGCACGTCGTCGCAGAGGCTCGCAAGAAGATCGAGCTCTGACGCAATGGTGTGGCGCACGTAGCTGTCTACTTCAGACACGTTCGACTCGGCTAACGCCTCGCCCATCGAGAAAACCTGACTGATCTCCCACATCCTCCCGTCTTCAAGCCCAGCCGAGACGTCCACCGTTTCGTCCCACAGGACTTTCCATCCGGCCGACTCCGCAAAAGACTTTGCCTGCTCAGGCAAAACCAGTTCCGTCGTGACCGGACGTGGCTCGTAGCTAACGGGCCGGGCGCTCCGCCTGCGCATTTGTGATGCCGGCGTCATAGATCAATAGAAGCATAGTCTATAACCTGGTGGACGGTGAAGCCTAAGTCTTTGTAAAGACGTATTGCTCCAAGGTTCGTCCTGTCGGTTTCAACCAGGAACTCTCGTTCGGGCGATGTGAAGGTGTCGCATAGTTTCTGCATGCACCGGATGCAGACATAGCGGCCTAGTCCGCGCCTACGGTAAGAAGGCAGCACCGCGACTTCCACCAAATCCAGGGTTTTTGTCCAGGTATCCTCACATCCGAAACAGACCGCCACGATCCGATTCTCATGCTGTAACGCAACCCAGGAAGGAGCGTATCTCTCATCGCTGAACCGGTCTCTGAAGTACTTGTAGCGTGAATCCCTTTCCTCCGGCGTGTCGAATCGATCCTGTTCTGCAAACGCTGACATGAACGTCTTTATCGCTTCTTCCAACCTATCCTTCGTTAGAACCAACTCATCGATGTCCGGTGGCAAGTTGCGAAGTTCGAGCTCGGCTAGAGTATCTAGGGGAGCTGTCAGGACTATCCGGGGAGTAATCGTGAAACCCAAGGAAGGAAGCATTCCGGCGAAATAGGCGTTGTGGGACGGAATGTCCTCCTCGATCGTCATCAGCAGTTGACCAACACCTTCTCTTCTTGCACGTTCCTTAATCCGTTCAAGTGATTCCGCCACGATGGTGTAGCTATGGTCCCATTCGTTTGGGACAACATGGCGGATTGACCACAGGGTGGAATTCCGCCCCGCCCGGACGCAAACCAGACCGGTACCACCTTCGGTTTCGATGGTGAAGCACCTGCTGTTGTCCGATTTCGCATAGCTGTGTAGGAACGAGTCGGTCTGGATCTGGTCGAAACATAGGACGGGGAAGACAGCAGCCGCGGCTCGATGGAGCCGTGCCAAATAGTCTGCATGATCGCTCTCGAAGATCGCTGTCATCTGTGTCACCAGCACCATAGGACATTGAGGCCGATCATTTTCTCGATTACCCAACCGGGTCGTATTTGGCAGAGCGTGGGAAATTCGTCGAGCCGAAAGGCATCGGCCAATTCATTCTTTGTGCGTGTCATTGTCACCTCTTCTCCCACTCTTCTCGCAAGACGCCGTAATAGACCTCGTCCACGCGTTCCTCTATCCCCTTCCGTTGGCTGCGCAGCACCCCTTCGCGAGTCATACCCAACTTCTCCATCACTCTCGTTGACCGGCGATTCCGGACGTCTGCCGTGGCATAGATCTTCGCTAATCCATATTCCCTAAACGCCCAGTCAATCACTGTTTGAGCCGCCTCCGGAGCCAGCCCTTTCCCCCAATGGGCTCTCGCGAAGTCGTAGCCTATTTTCCCCGGTCTCATGAGTCTCGTCGATGTTCAAAGTCGTGCCACCGACGACCACCGAGTCGAGCACCACGGAGAACGAGGGCTGGGTGCTCCAAGGGGCAAGCAGCTCTCTAGCAACGAACTCTTCGGCGCTCCGCCGGGTGTACGGCCTGGGATGCCGAAGGGTAGCAAACCGCGCGTACTCCGGGTCTTTGCAATAAGCGTAGATGGCGTCCACGTCTTCCAACCTGACCGGTCTGAGTAGCAGACGCTCGGTTTTAAGCTCGACCTTGTCCGAGCTCACTGTTCGAATTCCGCTAGGGAGACTGCTTTCATACGCCTCACCTCGACCTCCTATCGCTCGAGTTACTTGATTCCTGCTACCTCCGTCATTTCGGCAGCGTGCTGAGGATCGCTTGGTAGCTGTGATACCTGCTTTCCGGTACGGAGCCCGACGCTCTTCCGGCTACGACCGCGCACCCAGGCTCGTCGAGGTGGGCGCAGTTGGCGAAGCGGCACCCAGGCGCGAGTGCCGAGATCTCGGGGAAGAAGTCGGCGAGTTCGTGCCGATGCAGTCCGTTGAGGCCAAACTCGCGGATGCCAGGCGTGTCGACCACGAAGCCACCCATCTCAAGGCCGTGCATTTCGACCATGGTCGTGGTGTGGCGGCCCTCGCCGAGGTGCTTGCCCGAGCTGCTAACCTCGGAGGTGCGGAGATTCAGGTCCGGCTGCACTGCTGAGATAAGCGAGGACTTCCCGGTCCCCGACATTCCGGTCAATGCTGTTGTCTTGTCGCGTAGCAGGTCGCGAAGCTCGTCGATTCCCTCCGCGGCGACGGCGCTTGTCTTGATGGTCTCGTGACCGAGAGCCGTGTAGGGTTCGAGAGCCTCGTAGAGCTCCGCTGCGTCCTCCACGAGATCGGCCTTGTTGACGCAGACGATAGGCAGCAGGTCGCTGCGCTGTGCGGCGATGAGGCACCGGTCGACCAGCTCCGGCCAGAAGAAAGGCTCGCGCCACGACGACACGATCAGGAGCTGCTCCGCGTTTGCGACGATTATCTGGCTGCGCGGGCCACGGACCTCCGGTCGGACCAGCGTGGTGCGGCGTGGCAGCACCTCTTCGATGATTCCGCCACCGGCGCCGTCGTCTGTAACTACCACCTCGTCGCCCGCGGCGACGGCGTTTGTGAAGGCTGACTCCTTGGCCGTCAGCCTGCTCTTGATGCGGCACTGGAGCCGGATTCCGTCGCGTTCCACAATACAGAGCCCGCTGGCCACCGAGACCACGGTCGCCGGAGTGACATGAGATTCTGGTACGTCAGCTGCGGTCTGCTCTCGTTTCGCACTTGCCTTCTTGAACGCGGCGGCTTCGATGGCCCTACGGCGGTCCTTTTCGTCGATAGGCATGATCCGCTCGCGAGATTCCACGTCGAGGTCGTCCCATTCGTCGACGCTTGCCAGTTCCCAGTCCCTCTTACGGGGCGGCTTCGGCTCCAGATTGCGTCTCTGATCTTTTCCGGCCGCCCGCAAGCGTCGCCGGCGGGCGCCTTTCTCGAAGATGTTCTCGATATCGTCAACTGGCTTGTCCGAAGACCGGTGTCGTTTCGGTTGTTGTTCATCGGCAGACAATGCAAAGTCCTCCCGTTTTCATCACTGCATGCAACAGTCGTTATGTGATCGCGAAGTCCGCGCCAAGCAACCGCAGGTCGAGCCGTTGGGCTACGCGCTGCGACGATAGGTTGGTAGAGTCGGTACTGTAGAAGAGGATCTGGTTACGTAGCCCCGGGTGCAACGCCCACCCCGAAACCGCCGCCGCGGCGAACCCCTGACCGCGAAGCTCGTGCACCGTGTCAATGCCCGATTCCGCGCCCATCGGACTCAACCTGGACGTCTCGGCGATCGAGGCCATCTCGCCCTCGTGAAGCGCGAAACACCAGGGCTCCCTGAAGTTGGCGGCCGTCGAGAATCCAAGTCTGGCAACCGGCTCCGGCACTTTCGCCAGGAGACCGGCCAGGAAGCCGTCACCTTCGGGCGTCCCCGAGCAGACCAGCGTCACGCCATGGTCATACGCGAAGCCGTCCGGGAATAAGAAGGACACCCCGAGCTTCGTGTCTTCGGCCTTCACCGGCGCCTCCTCGGACAGAGGGCGACGTAGCCGTCGTGGTGCAGCGGTTGCGTGCCGACCTCGACCAGAGGTGGCTCGTCTGCGGCGAGCGCCTCGATCTCGAGCAGTTCGAAATCGTCGTAGCTTTCGATTGACTTCACTTGGTTCCTCCGAGGAAGTTGCTTGGAAATACAAAAGGCCGTGAACCGTGTGGCTCATGGCCTTTCGTGGCGTGGACACCGTCAGTCTATAGAAGGCCATGAGCGCGGCTTCGTTGCCGCGCTCATCTGGTCAGGACCGGATTAGGGAGCTCTGCCCGAGGGGTCAGGAGCTCAGGTCGTCAAAAACGAGGCGAACAAAGCTGGTTCGGGTATGTAAAAGACGGTTCTTGCCATCCTGTTCACCTCCTCCCCCTTGCCTGGGCGCAAGGCCGTTTCGTGTCTGCCAGACATTCTAGCCCGACGGAAGTTTACTTGCAACAGTACCCGACGGTCGGTTCCGTTTGCTTGGCCGGGTGGGGGTCTCTCGGAATTGCTCCCACAGCTGTGAGGCCTTGCTCTCGGATTCGCGTCAAGCGAAAGGAGGCCCGACGACGGCGCGCGCGTGAGATGCTGAAACGAGCCCATAGGTCTTCGGGGCCGTGGGCGCGGAGTTTCCGGTGAAGAGCAAACCCCAACAATTGCAGTGGGTTCTTCCGGGCCCTCTCATTCTCCCGGAAAGGTGCCATGCCAACGATAAACGCAAAGCCCCACACCGCCGCCGGTGTATTGTCCCCAAAAATCATTTCCGCCCAGGCTAGGATGGCGAGACCAGTTGCGAAGCGTAACGCGGCGATGCCGAAACGAATACTCACGCCCCGTAAGGTATCACCCCCTATCACAACCAGGCAATCGGAACCCGACGGTCAGCTGGCTACCGCTCGAATTGCCACAGGGGACGGGTCCCCACATCCACGCCGCCGTCTACGCCGAGGACCTGTCCTGTGACGTACCACGACTCGTCGGAGGCGAGGTACAGCGCCGCGTAGGCGATGTCTTGTGGATAGCCGGTGCGGGCCAACAGGGAGGGCGCGGGCGAGATCGGGCCGTCCCCGAGCTGACCACGGAACAGCCCGGCAGCGATCGTGTTTACGCGAATGTTCTGTGGGTAGAGCTCCCGGGCCAGGCTCTGGGCCAGTCCGATTACGCCTGATTTCGCGGCCCGATATGCCGGATTCGCCTCCTGGCGGACGCTGAAACTGGCGGTGACGGCGACGATGGCCCCTCCGCCCTGTTCCGCCATGATCGGCACCACAGCTTGCGTCACGTTGTACAGACTGTCCATAGTGTTCTTAAGGACAGTGCCCCAATATTGCTCATCGATGTCCGAGTACTCGCGTGTCGGCTCAAAGAAGCCGCCGGCCCCGCAGTAAAGGACGTCGATGCGCCCGAACTTCCCGTGCGCCTCACCGACGACACGTTCCGCCTCGGCTTTCGACGACACGTCTCCTGGGATCGCGATGGCCTCGCCGCCGAGGGTCTCGATTCCTGAAACGGTTTCTTCCAGATGGTCCTCACCGCGTGCGTTCACGGCTACCTTCGCGCCCTCTTGCGCGAACAGCGTAGCCGTAGCCCTTCCCATGCGCGGCCCAGCGCCGGCCAGAAGAACCACCTTGTTTGTTAGTCGCATCGTCGCCTCCGCACAGGGTTGTTTGGGCTAGACGCTATCTCAAAACTCTCTCCGACGCCATCTTAGGCAAGGTCGCGCGTTCATGAGCCGGAGCCGGCAGCCTCCGTGCCGCCCGTCAGGGTAGGGCCCAAGCTCGGGACGATCGCTAAGTCTCTCGGTTATCCTTCATACGCAGAAGAGTACAGCTCATGGTGAGCAACCATACGTCCGCAGGGCAAACGAAACGTATAAAAAGCAACTCGCTTGCTGCATACGTAGGGGCAGTGCCCCCGTGCCTGCCCTGGCGCTCCCGCAAGGCCCTCAAAAACCGAGCAGTTACTTGAGAGCAAACTTACGTCCGCCAGGCGGACCGAACATAGAAAAGTAACCGGCTCGCTTTCATGCGTACGGGCACGCCTTCGTCCTCTTGAACCGCCCGTCCGCCTGCTCAATATGGCCCCAACCCGTTCGCGGTCAGCAATTGCTTGTGAGAAGGCTATGTCGGCAGAGCGGACCGAATCTGGGCGAGCAACTATTTGACCAGTCATTCGATAGCTTCCCCCCTTGAACCTCAATGGTGTCCTCCCTTTGAAACGCGATGGTGTCCCCCCCCTTTGAAAAAGGGGGGTTAGGGGGGATTTCGCCCCTCTCAATCGACTCGTCGCGAGCCCGTCAAAAAGAGCAGTTACTCGATAGCCTCCCTCCGCTCGTGGTGAGCCTGTCGAACCACGGGACGCCATCTTCGGCAAGAGTGTGCGGAGAAATATCCGCCTAAGCCCGAATCCACCGAAGGACACCGATGGACGGCGTGAGGGCAGCGGAAGGGGGTGGGTGAGGGAGCTACAGGGGGGATGGCCTGGGGTCTTGGGGTAGATGGGAGGCCGGCGGCCGGTCTTCAGTCGCCGCACAGGGCCCCTAAGGCCCTATGCGGGAGTTGCGATGCGCGGGAAGGCGAGAGGATACGCAGCAGGGGACTCTCGCGACCGGGGTGGCGCGAGATTGCGGGGACGTTGGGTCAGTTGCAGGCTGGCTGTCAGGCCGGGAACGGAATGGCTTGCAGCCGGGCCAAGGCGCGACTGAACTGGGTTTCCCAAGGCCAGCGCCGGGGGAGATGCAAAGTGAGGCGGCGCGCCGAGCGGGTGATCCGTCCCACCAGAGCGAAGACCCGCCGCCTGAGGGTCTTGGTGATCACGGTCCGCTCGCCCAGACCAATCCGCGCCGTCCAGCGGGCCAGGTTATGCGCCATCACCTGGACCGCCAGCCAGGCGCCGTTGGCGGCGAAGCGCGCCGACGGCATGTGGTTCAGCCCGACGCCGTACTTGAGGTCGCGTATGGCGTTCTCGACCTCGGCGTGGCGGCGATGATCGGCCTCCAGTTCCAGCGTCTCCCCATCGCGGTCGGTGATGAAGGCGTGATAGCTGTATCTGGCGAAGAGGGCGAGCTGGGAACCGGGCGTCGGCTTCACCCGCCGGACAATGAGCCGCACCGGCGCGGCGTCCGGCTTGGTCTGGAACGGGGTGTAAGTCGTCTCGGCGACATCGGCGGCGCCGTCCGTCCAGTAGGGAATGGGAGTCCAGTCCTCCTGTGGTATCGCCTCGATCAGGTCCCGCAGGCTGACGCGCTGGCGGATGGTGATAGAGAAGCGGACATCCATTTCCCGGCAGGCGGCAACGACAGTGTGGGCGTAGAAGCCGCTGTCGGCCCGCACCGTGAGTTGTCCCCTGGCCCCGCCGTAGCGCACCCGCCCCACCGTCTCACGCAGGAAGTGGGCGGCGCCACGGGCGGTGTTGGCCCGGCCCTCGCGCAGCCGGGACATCAGCACCTCGCCGGTGCCGGCGGCAATGGCCAGCAGCGGGTGATAGCCGCGGGCGCCGGTATAGCCGTGGTGGCGCGCTCCCTCCTTGGCCAGTCCATAGGTCTCGCAGATGGTCGAGTCCAGGTCGATGGTCAGGGGCGAGTCGCCGGGTCCGGCCCCAGCGGCCCAGGCCCGGGCCAACAACTGGCGGCTCACGCGGTCGAGTTGACGGACATGCCCCCACCGGAAGCTGCGCAGGAAGGTCCCCAGGGTGGATGGCGCCTTGACCACGCAGCCTAGAACACCGACCGTCCCACCAGCGCGCAGCGCATCGGCGTCGTCGATGCAGTCGCCGCCTGCCAGCGCGGAAGCGACCAGCGTCAGCATCTTGTCCCCAGTGTTCGCCCGTCCCGGCGCTCCGCCGAGGTCAAGGTGATGGTCGACGAGTTCCCGCAGGCCCAGGTGCCGGGCTAGGGTGGCCGGCAGGAGCAGGCCGGCATTGGCCACCAGGCGATGGTCGTCAAAGACGATGCGGATACGGTCGGGTTTGTTCTGTGGCAGCATCTATTGGGTGCTCCTTGTTTCCGGGCGGGTTTCTGTTCCAAAACCATTATCCTTTGCTACACGGCGTTACCCGCCGGCGGAGCATGCAGATAGGGAGTGCAGCATAATGCAACAAGATGCAACACCGGATTCAAACTCGCTCTCGGACAGACAACTCGCCGCCATTCCATATCTCGTTGCCTCTCCCACCATCAAGGAGGCCGCTGAGGCGGCTAAAGTTCACCGCGTCACTCTTCATCGCTGGATGAACGACCCCGAGTTCCGCGCCGAGTATGAGAGCCAACGAAAGGAGGCTTCCGAACTTGCCTATTCCGAGCTTAGGGGTCTGATGCTTAAGGGGACCCTTGTCCTTGCTGAGTCGATGGAAGACCCTAACCCCATGGTCCGGCTGCGCGCTACCCACGTCGCAATGAGCCTCGGCATCAAGGCCAACGACCTCGAGGACGTAGGAAAGCGTCTCGAAAGACTCCACGACGCGTTCCAGCTATGGTCCAAGAAGAACCCGCCTCACCCCTGAGCTAGCCGCAAGGGCACGGTTGGGACCTGGGAACGCGTCCCGATGCCTCATCGGGACCTCTGCATGTTTTCCAGGCGTGCTTTACATACGAGTAGGCTTGACGTAGACGCTTGGCAGATCACGCATTACACTACCGGTCACTCTTCGTTGAGGAGTGAGGGACGCATGGGTTTCAAGCTGGGCATCTGCGGGGCGGGCGCGTTTTCGCGGGCCTTCATTCCGCTTTTCAAGGCGCATCCGGCGGTAGACGAGGTAGTCATCAACGACCTGCTGCCCGAGCGTGCCGAGGAGCGAGCGGCCGAGTTTGGCCTCGCCGTCGTTCCCGGCACCCTCGACGACCTGTGCGCCAGCGACGTCGATGCCATCGCGATTACTACCCAGCGCCAGCTTCACGGCCCGCAGTCGTTGCAGGCGCTGAAATCCGGCAAGCACGTCTACAGCGCCGTGCCGGTAGGTCAGACGCTGGACGAGGTGAAGGCAATCGTCGACGCGGTCGAAGAGACCGGCCTCGTGTACATGATGGGCGAGACCAGCTACTACTACCCCAGCGCCATATACTGCCGCAACCGGTTCAGGGCCGGCGACTTCGGCGACTTCGTCTACGGCGAAGGGCAGTACATTCACGACATGGACCACTTCTACCAGTCCTTCAGGCGGTCAGGTGGCGCCGACTGGAAGAAGGTCGCTGGGCTCCCGCCGATGCACTATCCGACCCACAGCGTCAGCATGGTCCTCTCGGTGACCGGCGCCCGGGCCACCAGCGTATCGTGCTTGGGCTTCGTCGACGACCACGAGGACGGCGTCTTCAGGAAGGGCGCCAACCTCTGGGACAACGTGTTCAGCAACGAGACTGCGCTGTTCCGGACGTCCGATGGCGGCGCAATGAGGATCAACGAGCTGCGACGTGCGGGCTGGCGGGGTATGTCGTCCGTGCAGACGAGCCTATTCGGCACGGAGGCCTGCTTCGAGGAGCAGGCCAACAGCCAGGTCTGGGTGACGAAGGAACCCGAGGAGATGACCGAGCTCAACGAGTTGCTGGCCTGCGCCGACAAGCCGGTTGATACGAACGGCAGCGATGTCGACAAAGTCGTGTTGCAGGAGTTCCACAGCGGCGTATCGCAGGTCCATCCGGTCGAGCGGTTGCCCAAGGAGTTTCTCGGGATGCCCAACGGACACCTGGGTACGCATCAATTCCTAGTCGACGACTTTGCCAAAGCCGTCGCGGCGAACAAGCTTCCGCCGAACCACGTGTGGGCCGCGGCTCGCTATGTCGCGCCCGGCCTCGTGGCCCACCAGTCGGCGTTGCGCGAAGGTGAGCGCCTCGAGGTCCCCGACTTCGGTGACCCGCCCGCGCACTGGCAGCATCTGGATTAGCTGAAAGACATCGAAGCAGTATGAACGTGCACTCGAGGTGGACAGGATGACGAACCAAGGAACAACGACGATCGTCATCATGGGCGCGAACGGCGACCTGACCAAGCGAAAGCTTATGCCCGCGCTTTTCAATCTCCGTCACAAGGGCAAGCTGGAACAAGACTTCCGCATCGTGGGGTTCTCACGGACCGAGTACTCCGACGACGAATTCCGCGAGCTTATGTGGAAGGACGGCCGGGAGTTAGGCGTCCTGCCCGATCGTCGAGACGAGTGGGTCGAATTCGCCCGGAACCTCACGTACGTGAGCGGAGACCTAGGCGACGGCGACCATCTCGACAGGCTCAAACAGAAGCTGGCGGAGTTGGAGGGCGACCAGAGTCCGGTGAACCGGCTGTTCTATCTATCTATCGCGCCTGGGCTCTACGAAAAGGCTGTGCAGGGTCTGGGCGCCTCCGGCTTCGGAAAGGAGGACGCCGGCTGGAGCCGGATTGTGATCGAAAAGCCCTTCGGCCGGGACCTGGACACGGCCGAGGAGCTGAACCGCGTGGTCGGCAACGTCTTCCGCGAGGAGCAGGTCTTCCGAATCGACCACTACCTGGGCAAGGAGACGGTCCAGAACCTGATGGTCTTCCGGTTCGCCAACGCCATATTCGAACCCATATGGAACCGCAACTACGTCGACAACGTGCAGATAACGGTGGCGGAAGACGAATCCGTCGGCGACCGTGCCGGCTACTACGACCAGTCGGGCGTCATCAGAGACATGGTGCAGAATCACCTGCTCCAGCTCCTGACGATGGTTGCGATGGAGCCACCAAGCGCGATGGACGCGCCTTCGTTGCGCAACAGGAAAGTGGACGTCCTCAAGGCCATCCGCCCGTGGGAGCCGGAGGAGCTGGAAAGGCACGCCGTGCACGGGCAGTACCTGGGCTATCTGAGCGAGGAAGGAGTCCCGTCGGAGTCGACGACAGCGACGTATGCAGCGATCAACATGTATATCGACAACTGGAGGTGGCAGGGCGTTCCCTTCTATCTGCGCACCGGTAAGGCGATGCCCGTGAAATCGGCGGAGCTTGTGATCCAGTTCCGGAGCCCGCCTCACGTCATGTTCGACTCGAAAGAACAGCACGCCCTCGCCCCGAATATCCTGTCGCTCTGCCTCCAGCCGGACGAGGGCGCTCATCTCGAGTTTCAGGTCAAGGTGCCAGACAAGGACATGGAGATGCGCCCGGCGGTAATGGACTTCCACTACGAGTCGGCCTTCGACAGGCAGGCCATCCCGGAGGCGTACGAGCGACTACTGCAGGACGCGCTCGAAGGAGACGCTTCGCTTTTCATCCGCAGCGACCACATCGAGGAGGCATGGCGCATCCTCGACCCGGTGATTCACCGATCGGAAGACCCAACGGCCGAGCCGCCGCACATATACCGGCGTGGGTCCTGGGGGCCCAATGCCGCCGACGAGCTGGTCCAGCGCGGCGGACGCAAGTGGCTTAACGTCTGCGGTGGCCACGAACACTAGCGGGGACCGGCACGATGCGTTCCCGACGGTAGCCGCGGCAGAAGTGCCCGCCGTCAGAAGCGATCAAATGCGCGAGGTCGACCGCGCAATGATCGAGGACTACGGGATCGCCCTCGCGCAGATGATGGAGAACGCGGGCCGCAACTTGGCCCATCTCGTTCGGACACGCTTCCTGGAAGGCGACCCGCACGGGCGCAAGGTCGTTGTCCTGGCTGGCAGGGGCGGCAACGGCGGGGGAGGTCTGGCATGCGCCCGCCGGCTCCATAACTGGGGGGCCGACGTCCGGGTGTCTACGACAGCGCCCCTCGATGGTTTTGAGGGAGTGCCACGCCTTCAGCTCGACATCTTGCACAACATGGGAGTGGCAGTCGCGACCGAGTCGGCGTTGCCCGACGGCGAGGTCGTCGTGGACGCGCTGGTCGGGTACAGTCTGAGCGGCGCGCCCCGGGGAGCGACGGCTGACTTGGTCCGATCCGCGAACTCCAACGGCGCGCCGATCGTGTCTCTGGACGTCCCCAGCGGCGTCGACCCGGACTCTGGCCAGCCCTACGAGCCGTCGGTCCGGGCCGCGGCGACGCTGACCCTGGCACTGCCGAAGACCGGCTTGCTTGCCGAGGCGGCGCGTGCAAACGTGGGTGACCTATACCTGGCCGACATCTCGGTGCCGCCCCAGCTTTACGCCAGCGAGGCTCTCGGGCTCGAAGTCGGGCCACTCTTCGCGAAGGGCGACATCGTCCGGCTAATTTGATCGGCCGAGCGGCGGCGCCCGTCAGCGTCTTACGCCCACTCATGGTTGACAGGCCTCCCTTCTCAGGCTTTATCGTTATTTACGTTATAGAATTACGTACCGGTATGTAAGTAGGCTGAGTCTGTTGTCTACGGTGTCGGGCCGACTCAGAATTATCCTGCCAGTTCTGGTCCTCTTGGCAGCATCGGCATGCGGCCGGCAGGCTCAAACGCCTGACGTGACGTCGACAGCCACAGCGATCGCAGTCCCCACGGCAACAGCAGTTCCGACCCCGGCTTCCACGGCCAAGCCGGGCCAAGAGCCCCTCGAAGACCGAGCCCTCGACAACGTCGTCGCATTCGCCCGCCTGTTCGGGTACGTTCGATACTTCCACCCGAGCGACCAGGCGTCGGCCACCAACTGGGACGAATTCGCCATCGACGGAGTCCCCTTCATCGAGATCGCGGAACACCCGTCTGACCTGGCCGCCAGACTGGAAGCGCTCTTTCATCCTATCGCGCCCACGGTCCGTGTCTTCCCTGTGGGTGACAACCTGGTGCCTCCGGACCGAACGCTTTCTCCGCCAGATATCGGAGACCTCGAACTGATCACGTGGGAGCACCACGGGCTTGGGACGGGTTTCCCCTCCAACTGGTACCACAGCGAGCGAGTCAGCCAGAGCGTCGAGGTCGGTGAGATCCCGGAAGGCATGTCGGACCCAGCGGCACCCTTCTACGCTGATCTTGGCGGCGGTGTTGCCACATTGGTGCCGCTGGCGCTCTTTGTTGACGCGAACGGGACGTTGCCTCGGCCTAGACCCGCCGGACAAGAAACGGCGTTGTTTGGGCCGTCGGAGCCGTCCGACCCAAACGCAGCATCTGCCCGCGAACTCCGCGCCAGACGCCTGGCGGCGGTCTTGACCGCCTGGAACGTCTTCCAGCACTTCTACCCCTACTTCGATGTCGTCGGAGCAGGATGGCCGGGCGCCCTGGAACGGACCCTAATGGAAGCGGCGACGGATGCTCCGGGGCAGTTCCTCGAAACCCTCCAGAGGCTCGTGGCCGAACTTGACGACGGCCTCGGCGGCGCTTGGTCAAGGGATGTAAATGAGACCAACAGGAGCGCGCCGCCATTCACTTGGGACTGGATCGAAGACCGGCTTGTCGTGACATATGTAGCGCCAAGCTTCGAGGGTGAGTTGACTCCTGGCGCCGTGGTCCTGTCGGTGGACGGAGTGAGCGCTAATGAGGCTATCGCTGAAACGGAGAAACTGGCGTCTGCGGCCACACCCCAGCGGCGGCGTTTCCTGGCGCTCCAAAACCTGCTGCTCGGCGAGAGAGCCTCATCGGTTGTCCTCGACGTATTGCCCCAATCGGGAGAGCCATACGAAGTTGCGGCCACACGGTCGATCGATGCCTATATTCAGATCGAGCCGAAGGCACGACCGCCGATTCACGATCTCAACCCCGGGGTCCTCTATGTGGACCTGACTAGAATCGGCGACATACAGTTCGACGCTACGCTGCCACGCCTCGAGGAAGCGGAGGGCGTCATTTTCGATCTGCGCGGAAATCTGAAAGTCTCGTTCTCCAAGGGGACAGAGATCATTGAGCGGTTGACCGATCGTACGATCACGGCCCAACAGTTTTTCGTACCGGTCACCGCCCGCCCAGACAGGGAAGCTGTATCGCTCGAACTCCTCGACGCATGGACCCTGGAGCCTGCGTCTCGGCGGCTTGAGGCGAACGTCGTGTTCCTGATAGATGAGCAGACGGCAAGTGGTCCTGAGACGATACTGGGCATCATCGAGCATTATGGACTGGCCGAGTTAGTCGGAGAGCCAACGGCGGGCACAATTGGGGGCGTTAACAGGGCCAACGTCCCCGGCGGATATCGAGTCTATTGGACCGGAATGAAGGTACTCGGACCCGATGGCTCTCAGTTCCATGGCGTTGGCGTCCGGCCAACCGTCCCGGTGTCTCGGACCATCCAGGGCGTGGCCGAAGGACGGGACGAGATTCTCGAACGGGCCATCGAGGTGGTCAGCCGGTAGGTCGGACTTGCCGGCGAAGCACTGGGACCAGATCGCCTACGCATCTCGAAGAGCGACATCGTCTGGCTAGTGTAGGGTCGGGTCTGAGACCCGACCGAGCGCAGTTAGCCGCTGCTCGCCAAGGCAATCACACGCCGATCTCATTCTAAGCGGCAGCTTGCTTGGCCAGGATATCCTCGAAGTTCTTCTTGAGTGCGTCCTTGGGATAAACTCCCGCGCCCCGAGCGATGGGCTCCCCGCCATCGAAGATCATCATGGTTGGGATTGACCTGATATCGTAGGTCGCCGCTGTGTTCGGATTGGCATCAGTGTCCAGCTTGACGACCTTTGCCCTGCCTTCGAGTTCGTCCGCGAGCTCTTCGATTATCGGGCTCATAATCTTGCATGGGCCGCACCAATCCGCATAGAAGTCCACCAACACCGGCGTATCGGCGTGCAAGACCTCGGCGTCCCAATCGCTGTCAGTCACCTTAATCGAACCACCCATCGTTACCTCCACCTCCCTACGATTGTCGCCTGCACCAGATATGATGCGACGCAGATGGCGGGAGGTGCAGGCAATGGCTTCGCGACCGTCCTTTGACTGAGCTCAGGGTAAGGGGGTGTGGGGTCCCGTTCGCGGTGAACCGCCATCCGTTCGCGGTGAACCGCCATCCGCTCGTGGTGAGCCCGTCGAACCACGGTCCTGCATCGCGACTCAAGTCTTGCCCGGACTTCGCAGGCTCACAGTGGCCCGGCGGGTGCTCCTAGGGCGCCGCGCAGCTGCTCTTCGGTTACGCCCAGCGTGTTCGCCGCAGTCGCGAAGTCCGGAGGTCGTTGGTCGCCGAGGGCTTCCACAAGCGCGTCGGTCGTGACGTCGAGTTGCTGAGCTGCGGCATTCAGGTCGACATCCGGTGCGGCGTCAGGTGGTCCTCCAACGGCGCCACCGCCGGGTCCGCCTCCGACACCCAGGTTGCTCTCATCGACGACGCCGTGGTAGCAGAGGACGAAGTAAGGGAATCCTAGGTCGCCCTCGCCATTCGCGAGCGTTGTGTGGTAGTGGTAGATGCCCTCCGGCGCGTCGGGCGTTGGGGCGAAGTGGCCGTTGCACTCGTCCATGTCGCCCAGGCCTTCGACGTACTCGTAGTCGTCGATTCCTCCGTACCCGTTGGCGCCCTCTTCGAGCCTGTAGCTGCTGGTCATCTCCTTGACGTTGCCTTGTTCGTCCCAGCCATACAGCCCGTAGATCGGGTAGCCGTCGAATGCGAAGCCGACGATGGACGAATGGGTGGTGTCGTCCAGCTCCGCCGAGTCGTAGTCTATCCACCCCTCACCGCTGTCTTCGTCGGGGTGCCAATGGACGCAGTTGGCGTCGAAGTGGTAGTGGTAGACACCACCGGGGCCAGCGTGGCCTCCGCATACCCCGAGGTCGATCTGCTGCCTGTCTTCGGTGAAGTAGCTGTATTCGAGGGCCACGGCGTCGCCGCCGGGCCCTTCCTCCGGGCCAAAGATGGCCACCCCGGTGACGGTGAAGGCCACCGCGCCGCGCTCCGGCGCCATCGTCAGCTCGCCGTCTGTGTCTTCGACGGGGTTAAGAGGAATGGTCCACGTCGACTCCTGCTCCGTCGCGCAGCAACCTAGTAGACCGAAATCTTTGAAATGGGGGGTAATCGAGATTGGCATACATGCATGATTGGATTTGCGTCCCACGACCACAGGGCGAGTTTCTAACTCGCCCCTACGGCGGTTGTGACCAATCCGTAACCTCGTTACCCTTCAATACTATGATGTTGGACCACTAGGGTGGACTCGAAGTCGTGGTTGGGGATCCCGGTACTTCTAACGACGACCGCCGTATCGGTGTACTCCACCTCGACGCTGCAGAGGAGTCCGTCTTCGCCCTGGGTCGTGTAGTCTTCGACCTCGACCGAGTCGTCGCCGACGCAACGCCACGCGTTCAGCAGGTAGGCCGGAATCTCGACCGACTGTGAGGGCGCACCGTCGGCACTGTCCGATAGTTGCGGAGAGCCCTGCGGGGCCGTGGTCACGGATCCATCGGGCTGTATGGCCGTAGCCGGTTCGACCGGATCTGTGCTGGAGCAGGCGATGCCAACAACGACCAGAGTCGTGATCAGAACGAGGAAGGATGGAACCAAAGCGGTTATGTTCTTGCGCATTGCAAAGTCCTCCGCGTTCACCAAGATAAAATCGTCGACAGCACCGTATCGAGAAATCATGAAGATCATGTGAAGACGGCCTGTTAATCACGGTGCTCATAGCAATCCCTCATGTCGGTTGCCAGCGACACCACGGAACATGAAAAGGAACGGAGTCTTACCTCTTCTCCCGCCTCTGGGAGAAGATTGAGATGAGGGCTCCTTCTGCTAGCGTCGTACACCCTATTTTCAGGGAAATCCACGAAATTCTTCGTCTGACAACCCGGCGTCACGCACAATACCTCCCATCGTGGGAGGCATTAACCGGATTGTGCCGCGGAACGGTAAGAATATGTGTCCCGTCACTCATCACGATGTGCTTACCCTGACGAACGACGCGAAAACCGGCCTTTTGCAGCGCCCGAACGGCGTCTTGATGATTTACACCTGATATTTTCGGCACTTTCAGCCTGCAACTTCAATCTCACGCGTTACCGAATCCTCGAGCAGTTCGTCACGGACCGCGAGATACTCTCGGATGGCATCCTGAATGTTTTCCAACGCCTCCTCTTCTGTCGCCCCCTGAGACCAACAACCTGGAAGTCCTGGCACAGAGATGCTAAAACATTCCTCCGTTTCCTGAACCGCTATCTTGTATTTCATCCGATACCCTCCTTGTGTGGTTGAGGCACTGGCAGCAGAGACTCATGAGGGCCGTCTCGCTTGACGTTCGTCTCCCAGAACTTACGATAGGTTGCGCGCGTCCGCTCGACGTATGGCCTACGCTGCTCCACAAGCTCGTTTGGACCGAGGCCTTCGAAACGCAAGCCCCTGCTCGTGGCGTGGCGAAAGTACTGATTGTCGGCCGTGTTGCAGAACATACAGGCGGCCACGATGAAGTCGGGGTTATCGCGCTCGGGATGACCTTTTGGCAGGAGATGATCCCAAGACAGGCTCAACCAAGCTGAGAACGAGTTCGAGCCATCCAGACCGCAGTACCGGCATCGAAAATTGTCGCGCTTGAGCACTTCATGTGCGTATCCACGTAATGCATCGTCAGAGGTTCGCATCAGACTCTCCAATCGGGACAACGATAAGGGTTAAGCCGCTAGCTCTGGCAGGCGGCTAGTCGATACGCTGCCCGTTCAGCGGACGCCGCGAAAGGGACCGGTGAGTCGCTTCTCGATCTTGGTCAGCGTCGTCACGACGTGGATTAGCGGGCTCATGCGGCGGCCCACGATGGTCCCCTGGGCCAGAGATTCCTTGAACCCTTCCGACGTCCCGTCGAACTCAGGCATCTCGATGTACGTTCGACCGAGCTCAAGGGTCGTGTGGGCGTCACTGACGCCGGACGTGAGGAGGCCGTGCTTCTCGGCGAACTCCGCAGCCTTGCGGTCGTCGGCACTGAGGTTGTTGCGCGAGTTGAAGACCTCAATGATGTCGGCGTACGGGAGGAGCTCAGTAAGCCCGTCTTGGCTTATGACGTTTCGTCGGAACCGGTCGAAGGGGTGAGGTATGGAGACAAGCCCGCCCTGGTCCTTGATTCGCGTCGCCGTCTCGCTAGGTGAAAGTCCTTTGGGGACCAGCTCCCGGAGGAATAGACCCGTGACCTCGCCTTCAGAGGAGGCGACTTCCTCGCCGATGATGACCAGGAAGGGGGCGAGTCGCTGGACGTCCAGTGCCCCCTCGATGGTGTTGTGATCGGTGACCGCGATGCAGTCCAGGCCGACCTTGATGCACCGGCGGACGAGCTTGTCTGGCGCCACCTCCGAGTCCGGAGAGTAGCGGGTGTGCATGTGGAGGTCGGCCTTCAGCTCTCGTCCTCCGGCAGGTGGCCGTCCTCGCGGGGGAGGCGCATCTGCTCGCCGTAGGCGGTCTGCACTTGGGTGATCTTGAGCTCGGCGGTCGCCAGCATCTCGTTGCAGACGCGCGCCAGCTTCATCCCGCGTTCGTACAGGCCGGTCGCCTCGGCCAGCGGTAGCTCTCCGGCTTCCAGCGCCTGGACGGTCTCGTCCAGCTTCGCCATGGCCTGCTCAAAGGAGAGCTTTTCGGTATCGGGATCAGTCTTGTTTTCGCGTTTTACGCGAGCCACGCTTCTCCCCACTCGTTGACGTCACGTCGGCTTCCAGCCCTCCGTGGGCCAACGTGACCTTTACCTGGTCGCCTATCTCGACCTTTCCGGCATCGCTGACCACGGCCATTTCGGGTTGGGTCTGCACTATAGCATAGCCCCTTCGCAGGGTATCTCTCGGACTCAAGGACTCCAGCCGAGAGGTAAGCCCCCGCAAGCGCTCGGACCTCCGCTCGACATCGCGTCGCAGGTGCCTGGCAACGGAGAGCAGCAGGTCGTCGACGCGTAGGCGCGCGCTGTCGATGTCCGGGCGACCGCGCTGAAGCCGGCCGCCCAGGTGCGAGACGGAATCGGCCCGCGACCCCACACGGGCGACGACGCTCGCTGTGAGCGACTGCTGCCACCCGACGAGCCTCGAAGCCAGCTCGTACCTGTCGGGAACGGCCAGCTCCGCGGCGGCGGAGGGGGTCGGCGCTCGTCTATCGGCGACCATGTCGGCTATCGTGACGTCCGTTTCGTGTCCCACGGCGCTGACAACGGGTGCACGGCTGGCGTAGATGGCGCGGGCAACCGGCTCCTCGTTGAAAGCCCGCAGATCCTCGAGGGACCCGCCGCCGCGCGCGACTATCACGGCGTCGACCTCAGGCGCATAGTCGACGGCCTGAAAGGCATCGACGATCTCAGCGACCGCCGAGTCACCCTGGACCGAGGCCGGCGCCAGCAGCAGCTCGACCAGCGGGTAGCGTCGGGCCACCACGGTCTGGATGTCATGCCACACGGCCCCCGTCGGCGACGTCACGACCGCCAGCCTACGCGGGTAAGGTGGAAGCGGCCGTTTTCGCGACTCCGCGAACAGCCCCTCTTGTTCGAGCTTGAGCTTCAGTTCTTCGAGCTTGAGCTGGGCCTCGCCTAAGCCCTCGGGCTTCACGAGGTCGGCGATGAACTGCAGGTCGCCTCGGGCCTCGTAGAGCGCCATTCGGCCGTGGGCGATTACAGCGGTTCCATCGGAGAGCAGGTCGGCCCCGAAGGAATTTGTGCGAAACATCACGCAGCGCAGCGCAGTCGTCGATTCACGAAGGCTGAAGTATGAGTGTCCGGAGCCGGGGCGGGTGAGGTTCGCGACCTCACCGTGGACCCAGAGTTCGCGGACGACGGGGTCCTGCGCGAGGATGTCGTTCAGGTACCGGAGCACCTGCGAGACGGAGTAGACGGCCATCCTATACTCGGGACAGGTACTCGCCGCTCCGCGTGTCCACCCGGACCGTCTCGCCGGCGTCGACGAAAAGCGGGACCTGAGTAACCAGCCCGGTCTCGAGGGTCGCGGGCTTGGTCCCGCCCTGAGCAGTGTCTCCCTTGTGTCCGGGATCGGTCTGCGTCACCTTGAGATCAACTGTTATCGGGAGCTCGACGGCGATCGCCGCTTCTTCGTAGAAGACCATCTCGACGCTCGTCTGCTCCACCATGTAGGGTAGAGCGTCTTCGACCTGCTCGTGGGACAGGGGGAACTGATCGTAGGTCTGCTCGTCCATGAAGTAGTAGAGTCCGCCGTCCTCGTAGATGTACTGGGCGTTCTTTCTCTCGACCAACGCCGGCGTGAACTTCACGTCGTAGCCGTTGAAGGTCTTGTCGACGACCTTGCCGGTGCGAAGCGATCTGAACCTGATGCGCATGACGGGAGCGCGCTGCTGCATCTTGCTGCTGTTGTACTCGACGACAGCGTAGGGCTCGCCGTCGAGTTCAACGGGCAGCCCCTTCTTCAGTTCACCATAGCTCAGAGTCATCTAGGTCTCCTGCTGATTCCCACGTCTTGCCTGTCGTCAAAGGCCAGCGGCACGTGTTGGCGCGTCTACCGCACTGTCTTGTTCGTCAGGTCGGGCTTGCAATGCAAAGGCTGCGATTTCGTCCAGTCCAGGACTGTAGCCATCCGTTGTGTCGACGGTTGCGGTCGGCAGGTCCAATTTAGGAGGGACGTAATTGCTAACGAGGTTCGTGACGTGAGCCGGCCTGTCGCCATGGAACCGCTCTCGCGCTGGGTCTGCCAAGCGGCGGTCTGTGTGCCTGGACCTGGCCAGCTGGGGATCAATCGAGCAGACGATGATAGAGACGTCGGCAACCTCGGCCAAAGGAACCAGCGTCGGCTCCCACAGCTTATGACCCCATGCCGCTTCGATAACAATGCTGATCCCTTTCGAAATGACAAGATGCACCGTTTCCAAGAATATCTCGTAGAGACGCCAACTGGTTTCTCTGCCAAGTGACTCATGGCTGCTACCCATCGTGTGGACGTAGCCTTCCTTGAACTCGTCCCGGCAAAGTGCTGGACAGTGGATCCGACTTGCAAGGCGATGAGCAAGGGTAGTTTTACCTGACCCAGGGCGGCCCGTTACCGCGATCAAGAATGGTCTGCGCATGAACCGGGTCGGTTATCCCCCAGCCGTAAGCTTGCGCGCTTTGCTAATGACCCGCGGGCGGCCGTTCTCGAGCACGACCACGTCCTCGATCCTGACTCCACCCCAGCCCGACAGGTAGATGCCGGGCTCGACGGTAAAGACCATGCCGTCTTCGAGCACGTCTTCGGACTTGGTGCCGAGGACCGGGTACTCGTGGACGGCCAGGCCGACGCCATGGCCGAGGCTGTGGCCGAAGTTCTCCTCGAATCCCGCGTCGGAGATGACGTCGCGGGCGATCGCGTCTGCTTCGGTACCGGTCATCCCTGCGGTGATTTGCTCTTCTGCTGCCAGCTGGGCCTCCAGCACAGTGTTGTAGACCTTCCAGAACGTCTCGTCGGGCTCCCCGACCAGCACCGTACGGGTCAGGTCGGCGCAGTATCCCTCGTACTGGGCGCCCATGTCGATGACCACCGCGTCGCCTTCGCGTATGACGGTACCGTCCGCCCTGTGGTGCGCCATCGCGCCGTTCGGGCCGGTGCCGACGATGATGTCGAAGGCCATGGCCTCCGCGCCCCCCTCACGCATCGCTTTCTCTAGCTCCCAGGCCACCTCACCTTCGGTCACGCCTGGCTTGACGCTCGGCTGGACCTGTTCGATCGCCTGGTCGGTGATTTCGATGGCCCGCGTTAGGAGCTCGATCTCGCCCTGGTCCTTGGTCCCTCGCATTCGTTCCAGCAGGTCCGCGGTCTCGACCAGAGAGACCTCTCCAGCCACGTCAGACTCGGAGATGGACTTCTCCATGGCGGAGTGGCGGGCGACCGTCACGTCTTCGCTCTCGAAGCCTACCCTACTGGCGCCGGCCTCTTTTGCAATTCCGGGAAGCCATCCGCCGCTGGTTATCCGTTCGATTCTGAACTCCGGGGCCTGCTGTTCCGCCTGCTCGACGTACCGGAAGTCTGTCGCGAGGACAGCGTCGGTCGGCGAAATCAGAAGATAGCCCGCCGAGCCGGTGAAGCCCGACATGTAGCGTCGATTCTCGTCGCTCGACACCAACATGGCGTCGAGCTCTTCTTGCTGCATGACCTGGCGCAGATCTGTGAGACGGGTCGAAATACTCATTCGCGTGTCTCCCCGATGTGCGCCACGAGGAAGTCGAGGGCGTACAGGTAGCCTCGCCAGCCGAACCCGGCGATCTGGCCCACCGCGATAGGCGCGACAACCGAGTGGTGGCGGTACTCCTCGCGGGCGTGGATGTTCGAGATGTGCACTTCTGCAACAGGTAGCTTCGAGTCCGCCAGAGCGTCCTTTAACGAGAGGCCGTAGTGTGTCAGAGCACCGGCATTGATGACCACGCCGTCGACCGAGCCGGCCGTTGCCTGCAGGTGGTCGACTATGGCGCCCTCGTGGTTCGACTGGAAAAACTCGACGTCGACCTCGAGTTCTTCGGCGCGCTCAGTGATCCGAGCCTCGATGTCGGCGAGGGTGTCGGCCCCATAGTGGGATGTGTCACGCTTGCCGAGCATGTTTAGGTTCGGTCCGTTGATCACGAGTATCTTCATCACGCCATCCCTATGCGGTCCGAGGAATAGAAGAGCGCACCGCTATTATGACACCGAACGGTGGAAGCAGCATCCCTACGACCACTAGCGCAATCCAGGGTACGGCGCTACTTGCCAAAGCGCCGTACACCAGAATGCCGAGCCAGGAGATCACAACAAGTAGCACCAACAGGAGCACGACCGCAAATGGAACGTCGGTGGCGGTACTCACCTGATGGTACAGGATCGTTAGGCCGAGAATGACGAACATCAGCAGCAAAGACATGAACATGAAGGATGGGCTGATCCAAAACACGAAACCCAGAATCACTCCCGCATATGCCAACAACCCACCGGCGACGGGCCGGAACGTCATCACGGTTAGTCCGGCCACGACACACAAGCCGCCCCCGAGTCCTATGCTCGCCCACGCGACATACTCCGCGCGCTCCAACGCCTCGATAAAGAGCCAGGTTCCGAACGCCACGTGTAGCGCTCCGAGGAGAGCGGCGAACCCCAGCATCGACCTTCTGGTTGCCGTTTCCATCACGCTACACTGAGTCAGCCTTTGCCTTGCGGGCCCTTGGATGGGCTGCCATATAGACTTCCTTCGCCTTCGCCTGGGTGACGTGGGTGTATATCTGGGTAGTGGCAGGGCTGGCGTGGCCCAGGAGCTCCTGGACCACACGGAGGTCGGCTCCGCCGTCGAGCAGATGGGTCGCGAAGGAGTGTCGGAGGGTATGGGTGTGAGTATCGGACCGGAGTCCTGTCTCCGTGGCGTAGCGTTTGACCTTCGCCTGGATGCTCCGCTGACTCAACCGGCCACCCGCTCTATTCAAGAATAACGCCGCGCCGCTTTCTCTGCCCGCCAGCTTCGGTCGCACTTCGCTCAGATATGCGGCTACAGCGTCTCTCGCCGTCTTGCCGATCAGAACGACGCGCTGCTTCGACCCCTTGCCGCGCACCCGCAACTCCCTCAAGTCAAGGTCTGCGTCACCGACGTCAAGATCGCGGGCCTCGCTGACACGCAGTCCGGCCCCGTAGATCATCTCGAGGAGAGCGCGGTCCCGCAGGCCAAGGTCTTCCGACGTGTCGGGTGCCGACACGAGCCTGGCGGCCTCGTCCTCGCTGAGGAATCGGGGCAGGCGTGAATCGCGCTTCATGACGCCCCGCCTCGGCAGAGGATCTTTTTCGATTACTTTCTCACGCAGCAGCCATCGCAGGAACGACCTGAGCGCGCTGAGCTTCCTTACGATGCTGGACCTCGCGTAGCCAAGCTCGACTAGCCACGCCAGGTAGGCCCGCAACACGTACCTGTCCAGTGCCTTCAGCCCGGAGACTTTCTTGCGCTGCATGTAGTCCCAGAGGGGCTGGAGGTCGGTCTTGTAGTTGCGGACGGTCAGCGCCGCCAGGTTCTTCTCAGCCGTGAGATGGACCTCGAACCGGGCGAGGAGCGCGTTCCATTCGTGTTGGTTCATGTCGGGTATCCGAAGGGCAGGTCTGAGACCTGCCCTACGTGAATATGCGTCTATGTTGGGCCACGCGGCCACTGGTATGTAGGTGTGCGTGGGTGTGCTATTAGCAGACTTGATGCCCTAAGAGGCGAGCTCGACGACTTCCTCTTCCTCGGGGACTGGACCTTTGTAGTCGCATGCCACACACTTCGCGTTGTCTCTGCGAAACGCCGTCAGGAGACCGCCGCACTCGGGGCACGGCTGAGGGAGGGGTTTCTGAGGCACCGAGAACGTACATTTCGGGTAGTCGGAGCAGCCATAGAAGCGCTTGCCGCCTTTACCCTTGCCCTTCCGCTCGACGAGGTCGTTCGCGCATTCCGGGCAAGAAACGCCCACTCTGGTCAATAAAGGACGGGAGGTCTTGCACTCTGGGAAGCCGCTACACGAAAGGAACCTGCCGAACCGGCCGGACTTGATGACCATTGGACGGCCACATACTTCGCATATCTCGTCGGTCTCTTCGTCTATCTGGTCTCTGGGCACGCGCTCCGCGTTCTCGATGGCCTCCGTCACGGCTTCATGGAACGGGCCGTAGAACTCCCTGAGCACCGGATTCCACTCTCTTTGGCCGCTGGCGATATCGTCCAGCTCATCCTCTACTCGAGCGGTGAATCCCACGTCCATTATGTCGGGAAAGTGGGCGGTCAGAAGTCCGGTAACCGCTGTGCCCAGCTTGGTCGGGACCATCCGGCCACCGTCTTTACGAACATAGTCCCGCTCGATGACAGTCGCGATCGTGGGCGCGTAGGTGCTGGGCCGTCCTATTCCCTGCTCTTCTAACGCCCGTACCAAAGTCGCTTCGGTGTACCGCGGAGGCGGCTGCGTGAAGTGCTGCTCGGGCGTGATCGACAGGCAATGGAGAGCTTCGCCTTCGTCAAGTGCAGGCAGGCGCGCCGACTCGTCGGACTTCTCTGTTGACGGCTCGTCGACGTCTTCCATGTACAGGGCGCGGAAGCCTGGAAACTTGAGGACGGAACCGGTCGCTCTAAACGAGTACTCGGTATTCGACTTCGGGCTCTTGGTTTCGATGTCGACCGTCGTCGAGTCGAGAAGGGCGTCGGCCATCTGGCTGGCGACCATCCGCTTCCACACGAGCTCGTACATCCTAGCCTGGTCGCGGTTCAGGTGCTTCCGGACCGCGTCCGGCTCCATAGATATCGAAGTCGGCCGAATCGCCTCGTGCGCCTCTTGAGCGCCCCGGACTTTCTTGGTGTAACGCTTGGGAGAGTCCGGCACGTACTCAGCGCCGAACTTGCGTCCCACATACTCTCTGGTCTCCTGGATGGCGGCCGCCGAGACGTTCGTTGAGTCGGTCCTCATGTAGGTGATTAGACCGATCGACCCCTGGTCCCCTAACCCGACGCCCTCATACAGCTGCTGCGCGACAGCCATCGTCCGCCTGGCAGTGAACCTGAGCTTGCGCCAGGCCTCCTGCTGCAACGTGCTTGTGATGAAGGGTGCGGCGGAGCGGTTGCGAGTCTCCTTCTTCTTGACGGTCGCGACCCGATAGATGGCGCCGTCGAGGTCCGAGACTATGCTCTGTGCTTCCTCGCCGTTCGGTATCTTCAGGCGGCCGCGCTGCCCGTCGACCGATCGGAGCGCCGCCTCGAACGTTTGCTCCTTGCCGTTGCGAGGCAGTTTGGTCAGTCCAGCGGTGATCGACCAGTATTCCTCGGCCACGAACGCGTTGATCTCACGCTCCCTGTCCACTATCAATCGCAGCGCGACCGACTGGACGCGTCCCGCCGAAAGGCCGCGTCTCACCTTGCGCCACAGCACGGGACTGAGGTCGTATCCGACCAGCCGGTCGAGGACGCGACGGGCCTGCTGGGCGTCGACGAGGTGTAGGTCCAGGTCCCTGGGGTTCTCGAAGGCTTCCTCGACGGCGCGCTGGGTGATCTCGTGGAACACGACCCTCTTCACTTTGGACTCGTCGATCTTGGCAGCTTTGATCAGGTGCCAGGAGATCGCCTCGCCCTCGCGGTCGGGGTCAGTTGCCAGATATACGACGTTGGCGCTCTTCGACGCCTTCGCCAACTCGGCCACTACCTTGCGTTTGTCGGGTGGCACATCGTAAGTCGGCTCGAAGCTGAGGTCGTCGACCTTCACGCCCATCGACTTGCGCGGCAGGTCCCGGACGTGCCCCATCGACGCCTTCGCCTCGTACTTCTTGCCTAGGAAGCGCTCTATCGTGCGTGCCTTCGCCGGCGATTCAACGATAACTAGATCTTTTGCCATATTGTTTACACTGCCTGGTATTCGGCCGATGCCTCCTTCAGTCGTATATAGTTCATTGCCCCTACTTGGCTGACGAGCCCTTTGAGCTCCATCAGCGCCAGTGCGCTGCTCACTAATGAGATGTCCATCCCGGCGTTGCGGATTATTTCGTCGATGTGAATGGGATCGTAAGTAACATACGGTAACACCTTCGACTCGTTCTCGTCGGGAGGGATGACCGCGGTCATCTCAAGCTGTCGCTCAACGGAGACGAGATTCAGTTCCTGGAGTATGTCCTTGTGGTCGGCAACCAGCTTGGCGGCCGAGTCGCGGATGAGGCCATTGGCGCCGTGGCTCTTAGGAGAGAAGATATTGCCCGGCACGGCAAAGACCTCCCTGTTCTGCTCCAGCGCATGATTAGCCGTGAGCAGCGCACCGCTGCTCTCGCCGGCTTCGATGACCACGGTGCCAAGCGTCATACCGCTCATGATCCGGTTGCGCCTAGGGAAGTTCTGGGCGTTTGGCCGTGTTCCCATGGGGTGCTCGCTGATCAGGGTGCCGTTTCCGACTATCTCGGACGCGAGGGCCGTGTGCTCCCTAGGGTATATTACGTCGACTCCGCTGCCCAGGACGGCAACGGTCCGCTGGCCCGCCTCTAGGGCGGCGCGATGGGCCGTGCCGTCGATACCGCGGGCCAGCCCGCTCACGATCGTTACCCCGGCGGACGCCAGGTCGTAGGTGAGCTGGTATGCCGACTCCCGACCATAAGCGGTCGGCTTTCGAGTCCCTACAATCGCTACTGATCGCTCGTCCTTGGGCTTGAGCTCTCCCTTGATGTACAGGACGGGCGGTAGATCATATATCTCTTTCAGGCGACGGGGATAAGCGTCGTCGTGCCACGTAATGGCCTGAACTTCGTTGTCGACGAGCCGGGCAAGCTCCCGATCAGGGTCGATCTCGGATCGTTTACCGCCGATATGGCCGGCCGTCTTGGAGTCGAGCCCCGCCGCCTTCAAGGCTGACACGCCGGCTTCCCACGCATTCCTCAGGCTGCCGAAATGCTTTTCCATCAACGAGAAGCGGACCCGCCCTATGCGCGGGATCCGGTTGAACGCCACCCAGTATTTCAGCTCGGAGTTGTCCATGCCCAGAAATCGATTCTAGCACAGGCACCACGAGCGCCAACCCTACGTACGGGAGCACCCAGAGTACATTTGGTGCCTGCCCGGCCGTTGCTCGGGAGGTCGCTACCGGTAGTGGCGAGCCACCTCGGACGCGTAGCTGCGTCCGAGATCGCCGGCGTTTTCGGCCAGCCATTCGCTGAAGGCCGTCTGGGCCGTCGGCCGGTCTTTCGATACCAGCAGGTCGGCCATGAGACCCTCGATCTCGTTTCGCGTAAGCACCACGTCCCTCAAAAGGTATCCAAGTAGCTGCGTCAGCCGAAACCCGATCCTTGGGCTGACATGTACTATTCTGGTCCGGCTCCCGACCTCGGCGGCAATCAGGCGTACGAACTCTTCGTACTTGTAGACCTCAGGCCCTACAGCGTCGACGATGTGGTTGTCCGAGTCCTGACCGGCGCCGACCGCCATCGCCGCGAGGTCGTCGACGTATATCGGCTGGACGCGGTACTCCCCGGATCCGAATACGCCGAAGAGGGGCAGCCGACGCAGGGCCCATGCGATGTTGTTGACCAGGATGTCCTCCTTACCGAACACCAGCGCCGGCCGGAGGATGGCATACGACATACCCGAGGCTCGCACTGCTTCCTCGACCTGCCCCTTGCCTTGGAAGTAGGGCAGAGGCGACTCACTCGAGGCGTTGGTAATGCTGATGTGAACGACTCGCTTCACGCCGGCTCGTTCGGCTGCCCCGATTAGAGTCCGCAGGTTCTCCACCGCCCGGTCGAAAGTAAGAGAGCCCCTGGCGAATCGTATCCAGTACGTGTTGTACAGGGTATCGGCCCCTTCGAGGCTGGTTGCGAGCTTGTCCGGGTCGTCGAAATCGAGTGGGGCGACGGCGACGCGATATCCGAAAGGGCTCGGGCGTGCAGGATGACTTGTGAGGGTCCGAACGCGCACACCCATCGACAGCAGCCGCCGAGTGATGTATTTGCCTGTATAGCCGAACGCGCCGGTGACGACGCTCATCTCGTCTGACACTCTACGGTTTCACCGCCTGTAGGCCTCCAGCGGGCAGTGGCCTTGTACTTCGTACTTGCGCTCAGTAGAGTATAGCGGCTCGCATCCGCGTGGCGGGCGGCTACGCTTGGGAGGTCCGCGATCATGACGATGGACAGATTCAAGGTCGGCCAGAGGGCCGAGGTCGAGACGGAAGTGACGCTCCCACTCACCATCAATCGCATGGACAGGGAGGGCGCAGAGGTACTCTCGACACCCTCACTGTTGATGCTTATGGAAGAGTGCTGCATCGAGGCGTCGGAGCCCTATGTCGCCGACGGACATACGACCGTCGGGTACGCCGTGGACGGAATGAGGCACCTCGCGCCGACCTCCGTCGGAGAGACGGTCCGCGTCACTGCCACGTTGACCGACGTAGACCGGAATCGACTGACCTTCTCGATCGAGGCGTTCGAAGGCGACAAGAGCATCGGCGTCGCGACCCACAAGCGCGCGGTTATCTCCAAGGATATTCCCGGATAACGCAGACGAACTGCCTCCGAACTTCCGTCAGGACGGACCTAAAACTCCTGGCTCGTCGATGCCTATGACGTATTTACGCTATACTCCTTGCAACCAAGGTGTGTAGGTAGTATGGAAGCGAACAAAAAACGGTTTACCTTAGACATGGACGTCGCCATGCAACGTCGTCTGAAGGTGATCGCCGCTGTTAGGGGCATCAGCATGCGCAGATACTGCCTTGCGGCCATCGAACAACGGCTGGCCGAAGATGATCCTCAGAACGGCGGCCGGCAGTCCTTCGGCGACGAAGTACTCGACCGGCTGGCTCACCTACAGTTCGAGGTCTTCCAGGGGATGAGAGTGCCGGGGGACTCTACGGACCTTATCCGTGAAGGCCGAGACGAGCGAACCGCTACGAGATGAACGGCGCCGTCGTCGTAGATGCCAGCGTAGCGGTGAAGTGGCTTATCAGTGAGGACTACTCTGACAAGGCTTTTGCCCTTGGTAGGTCATGGGCGAAAGCCGGCGTTCAGCCGGTCGCTCCGTACCTGATGCTGGTGGAAGTGGCAAACGCTCTACACAAGAGGGTGGCCAGAGCCGAATTATCTTCGTCTGCGGCCGTACGGCTCCTGGGCAGGTTGGCCACTGTCGGAATCGATCTGCGGGAACCGGAGGCTCTCCATACAAGGGCGGTGGAGATGGCCGGACAGCTCCGCCAAAGCACGGTATACGACACGCACTACCTGGCTCTTGCCGAAACGCTGGCTTGCGAGCTATGGACGGCCGATGAACGTTTCTTTAGAGCCGCGAGCCCGACCTTTTCGGACGTCAGGCGGCTGGCGGACTTTGACGCGGACACAAAGCTAGGTTGACCCCCTTTTCGGACCGGATACCTAAAAGCCTGTTCGGAGACCTTACCCGTCTTACAAGTCCTACAAGCGCCTGAAGGCTAGTATCACCACTGTCTGGCGTCGTCGTTGTTGACCAAAAAGAGGTCTGCTATACTGGTGCCGGCTGCGGAGAAGGGGGTTCAGCGAACCTTCTCTCGTATCTGAGAAACGCGGCCAAGTCCCGCCCGATTCTGCACCTGGCGCACTAACCCGAGGGACTTCCGACGCTCAAAGAAGCTAGAGCTAGAAAGGAGTCGGCTATTGAAGTGGATTGATTTTGCAACCCCATCCACGTTGGATGAAGCGATCAGCATGCTCGATGAGGGCGGAGGGAAGGCGAGGCCCCTGGCCGGGGGGACCGACCTCATTGTTCTACTTCGGGTCAATCCGGAGCGAGTCAACAACCCGGAGCTCATCGTAGACATCAAGGGGATTTCTGAGCTCAACGAGCTTAGCTATAGCGCGACTGCGGGCTTGACCGTCGGCGCGGCCGTCCCTTGCTACAAGATCTACCAGAATGCAGAGGTCGCGGCGGCCTATCCCGGTCTGATCGACGCAGCCGCGTTGATAGGCGGGATACAGATACAGGGCCGAGCGTCGATCGGCGGAAACCTCTGCAACTCCACACCAAGCGCCGATTCCATCCCCGCCTTAATCGCTCACAACGTCACCTGTAAGATCGCGGGACCGAACGGGACGCGCGAGGTCGCGGTCGAGGACTTCTGCACCGGGCCGAGTCAGAACGTGCTGGAGTCCAACGAGCTACTTGTCTCGCTGCACTTCCCACCTCCACCGAACAACTTCGGCGCGAGGTATATTCGGTTCATCCCTAGAAACGAAATGGACATCGCCGTGGCGGGAGCCGGCGTTTCGGTGGTCCTCGACAACGGCAACTTCAAGTCGGCCCGCGTGGCACTGGCATCGGTGGCGCCCACACCCCTACTCGTCAACGAGATCGGCGACGCGCTGGCCGGCCAGCCCGCTAATGAGGCGACCGTTTCCGAGGCGGGCAAGATTGCCAAAGCGGCGGCGAGCCCGATCACCGACATGCGAGGTACAGTCGAATACCGTAAGCACCTCTGCGACGTGCTTACCAGGCGTGCGTTGGACGCCGCCATCACCAGAGCCAAGGGAGGCACCGTAGATGCCCACTAAGACCCATATACAGACCAGGATAAATGGCGAGGAAGTTGATTTCCTGTGTGAGCCGCGCCAGAGCCTGCTCGAGTGTCTACGCGACGTTATCGGGCTGACCGGTTCCAAGGAGGGGTGCAACGACGGCAACTGCGGCGCTTGCACCGTGAACCTCGACGGCCGGATCGTCGACTCTTGCCTCGTACTGGGCGTCGAGGCCCACGGCAGCGAGATCATGACCATCGAAGGGGTCGCGACTCCGGCGGGGCTGCACCCGATTCAGCAGGCGTTCCTTGAGAACGCGGCTCTCCAATGTGGCATCTGCACTCCAGGGTTCATTGTCGCCTCGAAGGCGCTGCTAGAAGCTGAACCCAACCCCTCTGAGCAGAGGATTCGGCTGTGGCTGGCCGGCAACCTTTGCCGCTGCACCGGATACGACAAGATCGTTCGAGCAGTTATGGACGCTGCGGGAAAGATGTAGGAGGCAAGGCAATGACGACTACTACGTATGACCCCAACGTGGTGCTTGCCACCAAGACCTACGACGTAGTTGGCACCCGGCCGATCAGACACGATGGCGCCGACAAGGTTACGGGCCGCGCCCAGTACGGCGCGGACTTCCGGACCTCTGGAACGCTTCACGCAAAGGTGCTCCGGAGTCCACACGCCCACGCGCGGATCAAGTCCGTCGACACGAGCAAGGCCGAGGCCCTCGAAGGTGTCCGGGCGGTCGTGACCGGGAAGGACTTCCCCGAATCAGCGCCAGACGACACCGTCACCAGTACCCTTGGCACGTTCAAGGCCAAGCGAGTGCGCGAGCACTGCATGGCGACCGAGAAAGTACTGTATAAAGGGCATCCGGTAGCAGCCGTGGCTGCCATCAGCCCCCATATCGCCGACGAGGCCGTGTCCTTGATCGAAGTGGAGTATGAAGTACTCCCAGCTGTGTCGACCGCGCCCGACGCGATGGCCGCTGGCGCGCCGATATTGCACGACGACGTCAGGACCAAGGCAGGCGGCGAGGAAAAACCCGGCGCTACCAACGTGGCAGAGCATATCCAGTACAAGAAAGGCGACGTTGAGGCAGGATTCGCCAAGGCCGACATCGTAGTCGAACGCGAGTTCAACACGGCGACCGTGCATCAGGGCTATATAGAGCCCCACAGCTGTACGGTGTTCTGGAACAAAGACGGCAAGGTAGATATCTGGAACAGCACCCAGGCGCCTTTCGACGTCAGAGACGCGGCTGCCGGGATCCTTGGCGTGCCCCTATCCGACGTGAAGCTGACCCCGATGGAGATCGGCGGAGGCTTCGGCGGGAAATGGGAGCCCTACGTCGAGCCGATCGCGGCCCTGTTATCGAAGAAGACGGGCCGTCCAGTGACGAACGCGATGACCAGAGCCGAGGACCTTGAGGCAACGGGGCCGACCCCGGGCTCCTACGTCAAAGTGAAAATGGGCGTGACCAACGAAGGCAAAATCGTCGCTGGGCAGGCCCACATCGCCTTCGAGGCCGGTGGCTACCCAGGGTCCCCCGTGGACGCTGCCTGTCAGTGCGTCTTCGCTCCGTACGACATCGAAAACGCCATAGTCGACGGTTACGACGTATTGGTCAACAAACCTAAGTCAGCGGCCTACAGGGCTCCCGGAGCGACACATGCGGAGTTGGCTTCCGAGGCCGTCGTTGACGAGCTGGCCGAGAAGCTCGGTCTCGACCCAATAGAATTCAGACTGTCGAACGCGGCGAAAGAGGGTACTCGCCGAGTCGATGGTCCTCTGTTCCCGCGCATCGGTTGCGTCGAGGTGCTGGAGGCTATGAAGAACCATCCGCACTACACTGCGCCGCTGGAGGGCCCGAACCGCGGCAGAGGCGTGGCCATCGGCTTCTGGTTCAACGCTGGGCTGCAGTCGGCGGCGACTATCAACGTAAACAAGAACGGCACCATATCGTTGATCGAAGGCTCGCCTGACATCGGCGGTTCCCGGACCGGCTTAGCCATGCAGGCGGCGGAGGCGCTCGGTATCCCCGCGGAAGACGTCCATCCGTCCGTGGTCGACACAAACTCGATCGGATTCACTGTGGGGACCGGCGGAAGCCGGGTCACCTTCGCCACGGGCTGGGCCACCTACCTCGCCGCTGAGGACGTGAAGAGCCAGATGGTCGAGCGAGCAGCGATGATCTGGGACATCGGCAAAGACACGATTGAAATGGACAAGGGAGTAATCAAGTCCAAGTCCGACCCAGAGCTCAAGATGGACTTCAAAGAGCTGGCCGACCAGATGGATGATTCCGGCGGAGCGATAGTCGGCAAGGGGACTATCGACCCGACAGGGGTCGGCGGAGCCTTTGCCGGTCTGATAGTCGATCTCGAAGCCGACCCCGAGACCGGCAAAGTCGAAATCCTCCGGGCAACGATTGTCCAGGACGCCGGGAAGGCCATCCATCCGAGCTACGTCGAGGGCCAGATGCAGGGCGGAACGGTACAGGGCCTCGGCTGGGCGCTCAACGAAGAGTACTTCATGGACGACCAGGGGCGCATGGCCAACAGCACGTTCCTCGACTATAGAATGCCCATAGCTCTCGATCTTCCGATGATCGATACGGTAATCGTCGAGGTCGCCAACCCGGGCCACCCCTTCGGGGTCCGTGGCGTGGGCGAGGTGCCGATCGTGCCGCCGCCGGCCGCCGTCGCCAATGCCCTCTACCGTGCCCTGGGCGTGCGTATGGACCGGCTACCGATGAGCCCGGTCGCAATCATGGAGACGGTCTGGAACAAGGCCAAGCGCAACGGTGGTGGGACCAAACCGACGCAAGAGCGACGGAGGTTCGTCGCCTAGTGTCCGAGACCCGTAGCATCGGTTGACGACGACTCGAGACCGTAGCAACGCCGCGCTGGCCAGCGATGGCCAGTATGCCGTCATCGGCACCCGCCCTATCCGGCCCGACGGCGCCGACAAGGTAACCGGTCGCGCGCTGTACGGGGCAGATTTCCACGCTGCCGGTTTACTGCACGCCAAGTTCCTTCGCAGTCCCCACGCCCATGCCATCATCAAGTCCATCGACACGACCAAGGCCGAGGGCGTTCCCGGTGTACACGCCGTAGTTACCGCGGAGGACCTGCCGGAGGTCGCGGACGGCCGGGTCGACCTGGGCGAGGGCGACACTAACGTCAAGTACCTCCAGCTCAACGTCCTCGCTCGCGACAAAGCGCTGTACAAAGGCCACGCTATCGCGGCTGTCGCCGCAGACAGCCCGCACGTCGCGGAGCAAGCCGTATCGCTGATTGACGTGAAGTATGAGGTGCTTCCGGCTGTGTTGACCGCGCCGGATGCGATGGCCCCTGGGGCTCCTATCCTCCACGACAATTTGCGGACCGAGGAGTTTGGCGAGCAGACGGACACGGTCAGCAACGTCGCCGAGCACTTTCAGTACCGAAACGGCGATCTCGATCAAGGGTTCGCCGGAGCAGACGTCGTTGTCGAGCGCGAGTTCAATACTGCAACCGTCCACCAGGGGTACATCGAGCCACAGGTCGCGTCAGCGCTGTGGAACAACGACGGCAGAATATTGATCTGGACGAGTACCCAAGGCGCCTTCACCGTGCGGAAGGAGGTCGCTCAGGTGCTCGGTCTCTCCGAGTCTCGCATCAAGGTCACCCCGATGGAAATCGGAGGCGGCTTCGGCGGCAAGATTCCGAGCTACCTGGAGCCGACCCTGGCGCTACTGTCCAAAAAGTCCGCGCGTCCCGTGAAGGCGGTCATGACCCGGAAAGAAGTGTTCGAGGCAACCGGCCCGACGCCCGGCTCGTTCATCAAGGTCAAGATCGGGGCGGACCGCGAGGGGAGAATCACCGCCGCTCAGGCGCATCTGGCCTACGAGGCCGGCGGTTTCCCCGGCTCCCCAGTAAGTGCCGGCGCCAAGTGCGTCTTAGCCGCGTACGACATCTCCAATTTGCTGATCGACGGCTACGACGTCGTGGTCAACAAGCCGAAGACCCAGGCGTACCGAGCGCCGGGGGCCACCAATGCGGCCTTTGCCACAGAGCAGGTCGTCGACGAGATCGCGGAGAGGCTTGGCGTGGATCCGGTCGAGTTCCGGCTCGGCAACGCCGCCAAAGAGGGTACGCGCAGGGCCGACGGGCCGATCTTTCCGCGGATCGGGTGCGAGGAAGTGCTGGAAGCGATTAAGGACCACCCCCACTACAACGCCCCTCTCGAGGGAGCTAATCGAGGACGGGGTGTTGCAGTGGGTTACTGGTTTAACGTCGGACTTGAGTCAAGCGTTACCTTGAGCGTCAATTACGACGGCATCGTCAGCCTCGTCGAGGGCTCGACGGACATCGGCGGCTCGCGAGCATCGATAGCGATGCAAGCGGCCGAAGCGCTTGGGCTACCCGTCCAGGACGTGCAGCCCACGGTCGTAGACACCGACTCGATCGGCAAGACGGATGTGACGGGCGGCAGCCGCACGACCTACGCGACCGGCTGGGCGGCATACAAGGCCGCCGAGGACGTCAAGCGCCAGATGATCGAGCGCGCGGCAATGGTCTGGGAGGTGGACCCGGAGACCATCGAGGCGGTCGACGGGGTCTATCGGTCGAAGGCCGACCCGGAGCTCAAGATGAGCTTCAAGGAGCTCGCGGGTGAGCTGGACGAGACAGGCGGGCCCATCATTGGGCGTGGCACCGTCGACGGAGGCGGAGTAGGCGCTGGCGGCGGCTCGTTCTCCGGCAACATCGTCGACTTGGAGGTCGATCCCGATACCGGCAAAGTGACCATCCTCCGATTCACGGCCGTTCAGGACGCTGGCAAAGCGATCCACCCGAGCTACGTCGAAGGTCAGATGCAGGGTGGCAGTGTCCAGGGAATCGGCTGGGCGCTCAATGAAGAGTACTTCATGACCGACGACGGTACGATGACGAACTCGACACTGCTCGACTACCGCATGCCGACGAGCCTCGATCTGCCAATGATCGACACGGTGATCGTCGAAGTCCCCAGCTCGACCCATCCCTACGGTGTCCGGGGAGTTGGCGAAGCCAACATCGTCCCCCCTCCGGCGGCGATCGCCAACGCCCTGTACCGCGCCACTGGCATCCGCATGGACAACCTGCCGATGAACCCAGTTGCCGTCAGCGAAGCCCTGTGGAGCAAGGCGGGATAGTGGGATGGCTACGGTATTCGTCCCGCCGCTCATGCAGAGCCTGACCGACGACCGGTCGACCGTCGAGGTGGCCGGTTCCACAGTCCGCGAGATCATCAACAACCTCGAAGAGCTCTACCCGGGGACCAAAGACCGTCTCGTAGACAAGTTCCGTATCAAGTCCAACATCTCAGTGGCAGTCGACGGCGAAGTGACGCCGATCGGCATGCTGGAGAAGGTCGCCGAGACCAGCGAAGTACACTTCCTGCCTGCCATCGGCGGCGGCCGCCTAATACAGGGGTCTAGGGAGTAGGTTTCGCCTGGCCGGCTCGCGAAGCTTCTTTAGCGACTCAGCTTCGATCTGGCGCACGCGCTCGGCGGTGACGCCCATAATCTGCCCGGCGGCCCTTAGGGTCAGCGGACGGCCATCTTCCAGGCCGAAGCGCAGCCTGATCGCCTGTGCTTCCCGTTCGGTGAGCGTCCCTAGCACTTCTCGGACCCGCCGTCCCAGCGACTCGATTGAACTCACCTCGTAGGCGTCTCGGTCCTCGTCGAAGTCTCCTAACTCCGAGTACTCGCCGCGAACCGCTCTGAGCAGGTTGTGAACTCGCCGCTTAAGCCCGAATCCACCGAAGGACACCGATGGACGGCGTGAGGGCAGCGGAAGGGGGTGGGTGAGGGAGCTACAGGGGGGATGGCCTGGGGTCTTGGGGTAGATGGGAGGCCGGCGGCCGGTCTTCAGTCGCCGCACAGGGCCCCTAAGGCCCTATGCGGGAGTTGCGATGCGCGGGAAGGCGAGAGGATACGCAGCAGGGGACTCTCGCGACCGGGGTGGCGCGAGATTGCGGGGACGTTGGGTCAGTTGCAGGCTGGCTGTCAGGCCGGGAACGGAATGGCTTGCAGCCGGGCCAAGGCGCGACTGAACTGGGTTTCCCAAGGCCAGCGCCGGGGGAGATGCAAAGTGAGGCGGCGCGCCGAGCGGGTGATCCGTCCCACCAGAGCGAAGACCCGCCGCCTGAGGGTCTTGGTGATCACGGTCCGCTCGCCCAGACCAATCCGCGCCGTCCAGCGGGCCAGGTTATGCGCCATCACCTGGACCGCCAGCCAGGCGCCGTTGGCGGCGAAGCGCGCCGACGGCATGTGGTTCAGCCCGACGCCGTACTTGAGGTCGCGTATGGCGTTCTCGACCTCGGCGTGGCGGCGATGATCGGCCTCCAGTTCCAGCGTCTCCCCATCGCGGTCGGTGATGAAGGCGTGATAGCTGTATCTGGCGAAGAGGGCGAGCTGGGAACCGGGCGTCGGCTTCACCCGCCGGACAATGAGCCGCACCGGCGCGGCGTCCGGCTTGGTCTGGAACGGGGTGTAAGTCGTCTCGGCGACATCGGCGGCGCCGTCCGTCCAGTAGGGAATGGGAGTCCAGTCCTCCTGTGGTATCGCCTCGATCAGGTCCCGCAGGCTGGCGCGCTGGCGGATGGTGATAGAGAAGCGGACATCCATTTCCCGGCAGGCGGCAACGACAGTGTGGGCGTAGAAGCCGCTGTCGGCCCGCACCGTGAGTTGTCCCCTGGCCCCGCCGTAGCGCACCCGCCCCACCGTCTCACGCAGGAAGTGGGCGGCGCCACGGGCGGTGTTGGCCCGGCCCTCGCGCAGCCGGGACATCAGCACCTCGCCGGTGCCGGCGGCAATGGCCAGCAGCGGGTGATAGCCGCGGGCGCCGGTATAGCCGTGGTGGCGCGCTCCCTCCTTGGCCAGTCCATAGGTCTCGCAGATGGTCGAGTCCAGGTCGATGGTCAGGGGCGAGTCGCCGGGTCCGGCCCCAGCGGCCCAGGCCCGGGCCAACAACTGGCGGCTCACGCGGTCGAGTTGACGGACATGCCCCCACCGGAAGCTGCGCAGGAAGGTCCCCAGGGTGGATGGCGCCTTGACCACGCAGCCTAGAACACCGACCGTCCCACCAGCGCGCAGCGCATCGGCGTCGTCGATGCAGTCGCCGCCTGCCAGCGCGGAAGCGACCAGCGTCAGCATCTTGTCCCCAGTGTTCGCCCGTCCCGGCGCTCCGCCGAGGTCAAGGTGATGGTCGACGAGTTCCCGCAGGCCCAGGTGCCGGGCTAGGGTGGCCGGCAGGAGCAGGCCGGCATTGGCCACCAGGCGATGGTCGTCAAAGACGATGCGGATACGGTCGGGTTTGTTCTGTGGCAGCATCTATTGGGTGCTCCTTGTTTCCGGGCGGGTTTCTGTTCCAAAACCATTATCCCAGATTCAGAGGAGCACCCGCTGGCTTCTTCAAGGGCTGTCCCCAAGGACGTCCTTCGGTGGATTCGGGTTAAGCCATAGGTTCTCAACTTCTAGCATCTCACTCGCTCCTGACTCTGAAAATACATCACGATTAGCACCAGGCTCAGATTGTTGTCAATCTTGAAAACCGACGGTGCTTGTCGTCCCTCGCTCCCGCTGTAGCCTTTGGGTTAGACTACGCAGCGAGCCGGACCCAGAGCCCGCCGGACAGGAGCATGCTGTGTCATCGAACGACTTCAAAGGCGTGATCGTACCGATCCTCACGCCGCTAAACCACGACGAGACCGTCGACGTCGCGTCATTACGGCGATTGGTCAACTACCTTATAGACAACGGGGTCCACGGTATTTGGGCGGGTGGCACGACGGGCGAGTTCGCCGCGCTCTCTGACGAGCAGCGAGTCTTGAGCATCGAGACGATCGTCGACGAGGTCGGCGGCCGCATACCGGTCATAGGGAATATCTCCGCCCCTGGGACCGAGATGGCGGTAACTCTGGGGCGAGCGGTACAGGAGAGCGGTCTGGACGGCATTGCCGCAACCCCTCCCTACTACTACCCTTGCGCCCAGGACGAGCTTCTCGACCACTACCGGTACATCCGAGACAGCGTCGGGCTGGGCCTGTGGGTCTACAACATCCCGGTGACCGTCAAGACGGTGGTCGAGCCCGCCACCATCGCTCAGCTTGCGGGTGAAGGAACGGTAGTCGGGGTCAAGGACAGCTCAGGAGCCGGCGAACTTCTGGCACAACTGAACGTATTATGCGACCAGGGAGGGTTCTCGCTGTACCGATTCCTCGGCACGGTTTGGCGGATCACCTCAACCGCGGGAGTCGGCGGCCACGGCGTCATACCGGGCATCGCGAACCTGGTGCCGGTTATCGTGACAGAGGCCTGGGAGGCTGGAGAGCGTGGAGACCGCGAGGCCGTACGCGATTACGACGCGAAGCTGATGTCGGCGACTAGAGTGATGCGTTTGGGCCAGGGCGGCAGCGCCAACGCGTCGAGCTACTCGGGTATGAAGTCGGCCTTGGCGTTGATGGGCGTCATCGACCACGACACGGTCACCAGGCCCCTCAGGCCGCTGACCGAAGAAGAGAAGGCACCGATCCCTGAGCTACTGGTCGACCTCGGCCTGATGTCCGGAACGTAGAGACGCCCCCGCGGGGCGTCTCCATTGCATGCTCTGATCAGGCGCTCGCAACGACCCTGGGGTCGTGTGTGCCGACCAGCGCTGTGAGAATCGGTTCCCAGCTACCATCTTCCCGCCAGACCCTATAGTAGTGGTGCACGATCTTCCAGGGTGGGAGGTCCTCCGGCAAGCTCCGCCACGAGCAGCCCGTCCGAAGCTGGTAGAGGATCCCGTTGACGATCTCACGCCTTTCGTACTTGGACGGCCTACCGCCCGGCTTCACCGCTGGAATGAGGGGCTCGATGGCCCGCCACTCCGGTTCGGAAAGGTCGCTGGCGTGGGCCGCACTGATAGCGTCTGCTCTGTTGGTCAGAAGGCTCTGGCCGACGCCAACCGCGTCCGGTCGATAGGCGCGGACCTCCTCCGAACTCCAATCCATGTTCGCAGGCACGGACTCGGCGGGCTTCACGACGTACTCAGGGAGCTCGGTCGCGGAAGGCCCGTGTCGGGCAGGCGCCGGTTCAGCACCCGCGAAGTCGGCCAGCCTGGCGGCTATCTCTGAACGGAGCTTCGAAAGCGCTGCCTTGTGGTCGACGATTGCGGCAGCAAGGTCATGTTGTACGGGTTCGTCTTGAAGCACTGCCGCTTCGGCGACCGCTGGCACGACCTCGGGCTTCAGCCGTTCGTCCTTAGGCACGTCCTCAGACACAGGGTCAGGCAGGTCGGCCCCCCTTTCGGTTTCGTGCCCAGCCGCCGGCGATTCATGACTGAGCTTTGCCTCGGCAGGGTCGAATTCGACGCGGGGCGCAGCCGGTGCATGACCGGCGCCGTAGACGACTCCATGCAGTCCAAGAAGTGCGTCGTTGAAGGTGTCGTGAGCGAATTCGTCACGAGAATGAACACCGCCCTCAAGGCCGAGCCGGGCGACCATCGAGATGGCCTTGTCCACTGCCGGCGGCAGGTGTCCGGAAAGCCTGTAGACACCCAACAGCTCCTCCATGTGCCGCGACCCGAGTCGCCGCTTCGTGGTGCCGACCCATCTGACGAGGTTCGCCATAAGGTTGGCGTCGAGCTTCCCAATCGGCGCCTGCGGGGATGTCGCGTGTTCAACCTTGGCGAGGGTCGGCGACGGGCAGCGGCTCACGTTGGGCCGCCGAGCAGGCTCTGGCCTCCTCTTTCTGACCGCGTGCGGTCTCCTCACCGACTCACGTGCTTTTGGGAACTCGCCCTCAGTGGTCTGTCCAGCGCTTGCCGCCGGCAGAAGCTTCTGGGCCAGGACATCGAGCGCCGTCATGGCGTCCTTGCGGGCGGTGGCAACGTTTGGCCTGACGTGCGTGGGCTCGACCTCCCTTTGTACCGCTCGGGAGGGCGCGACGGTCCTCACGGGCCTGGTCGTCGCTGGACGAGCTACGGGTCGAGGTGCTCGGCGTTGCCTGCGAGCGACGCCTGCTCCCTTCAGCATCTTGGCGAGGTCTCCGAGCTGCATCGTCATCTGTGGCCCTTCTTCTGCCGAGCGGACCCTGCCTAGCTCTTGCGCCAGGCGGTCAACCGACATGAGGGCGTCGCCGGTCCCCGAGCCGCGCGCCTTACGCCTTTGGGCTGCGGCCCGCGCCTCCTTCACCATCAGCTCGAGCTCCGACTGTGAAATGTTGAGGCCGCTCGCGGGCTGTGCCTCACCTGGCATCTCGCCAGAGTCCTGAAGGGACGCGACATCAGCCTGTGGCTCCTCAGCAGGACCGCTCGCTTTTTCGACGGCGTCGGGCTCGACAGCTGGCTCGCCGCCTTGGACCATAGAGCTCATAGCCTTGAGCATCTCTCGAAGTTCGGCCTGAGCTTTGGTGAACTCGTCCTTCATGTTGGTGATCTCTTCGGACAACTTTTCGACCTTCTTGTCGAGATCCATCGGGGTCTCCTGCGAGGGTTTTCGGACGCGCCGACGCAACGACGCTGTGCCAAGTAGAGTATCGCCGGACCGGAGGGAACGCTAGGAGTGTTAGGTGTGTTTTTGGACGAATCTAAGAATTACCCCGAATCCACCGAAGGACGTCCTTGGGGACAGCCCTTGAAGAAGCCAGCAGGTGCTCCTCTGAATCTGGGATAATGGTTTTGGAACAGAAACCCGCCCGGAAACAAGGAGCACCCAATAGATGCTGCCACAGAACAAACCCGACCGTATCCGCATCGTCTTTGACGACCATCGCCTGGTGGCCAATGCCGGCCTGCTCCTGCCGGCCACCCTAGCCCGGCACCTGGGCCTGCGGGAACTCGTCGACCATCACCTTGACCTCGGCGGAGCGCCGGGACGGGCGAACACTGGGGACAAGATGCTGACGCTGGTCGCTTCCGCGCTGGCAGGCGGCGACTGCATCGACGACGCCGATGCGCTGCGCGCTGGTGGGACGGTCGGTGTTCTAGGCTGCGTGGTCAAGGCGCCATCCACCCTGGGGACCTTCCTGCGCAGCTTCCGGTGGGGGCATGTCCGTCAACTCGACCGCGTGAGCCGCCAGTTGTTGGCCCGGGCCTGGGCCGCTGGGGCCGGACCCGGCGACTCGCCCCTGACCATCGACCTGGACTCGACCATCTGCGAGACCTATGGACTGGCCAAGGAGGGAGCGCGCCACCACGGCTATACCGGCGCCCGCGGCTATCACCCGCTGCTGGCCATTGCCGCCGGCACCGGCGAGGTGCTGATGTCCCGGCTGCGCGAGGGCCGGGCCAACACCGCCCGTGGCGCCGCCCACTTCCTGCGTGAGACGGTGGGGCGGGTGCGCTACGGCGGGGCCAGGGGACAACTCACGGTGCGGGCCGACAGCGGCTTCTACGCCCACACTGTCGTTGCCGCCTGCCGGGAAATGGATGTCCGCTTCTCTATCACCATCCGCCAGCGCGCCAGCCTGCGGGACCTGATCGAGGCGATACCAGAGGAGGACTGGACTCCCATTCCCTACTGGACGGACGGCGCCGCCGATGTCGCCGAGACGACTTACACCCCGTTCCAGACCAAGCCGGACGCCGCGCCGGTGCGGCTCATTGTCCGGCGGGTGAAGCCGACGCCCGGTTCCCAGCTCGCCCTCTTCGCCAGATACAGCTATCACGCCTTCATCACCGACCGCGATGGGGAGACGCTGGAACTGGAGGCCGATCATCGCCGCCACGCCGAGGTCGAGAACGCCATACGCGACCTCAAGTACGGCGTCGGGCTGAACCACATGCCGTCGGCGCGCTTCGCCGCCAACGGCGCCTGGCTGGCGGTCCAGGTGATGGCGCATAACCTGGCCCGCTGGACGGCGCGGATTGGTCTGGGCGAGCGGACCGTGATCACCAAGACCCTCAGGCGGCGGGTCTTTGCTCTGGTGGGACGGATCACCCGCTCGGCGCGCCGCCTCACCTTGCATCTCCCCCGGCGCTGGCCTTGGGAAACCCAGTTCAGTCGCGCCTTGGCCCGGCTGCAAGCCATTCCGTTCCCGGCCTGACAGCCAGCCTGCAACTGACCCAACGTCCCCGCAATCTCGCGCCACCCCGGTCGCGAGAGTCCCCTGCTGCGTATCCTCTCGCCTTCCCGCGCATCGCAACTCCCGCATAGGGCCTTAGGGGCCCTGTGCGGCGACTGAAGACCGGCCGCCGGCCTCCCATCTACCCCAAGACCCCAGGCCATCCCCCCTGTAGCTCCCTCACCCACCCCCTTCCGCTGCCCTCACGCCGTCCATCGGTGTCCTTCGGTGGATTCGGGATTAACCACAGAGCGCACGGAGAACAACGAGCAGAAAGGATTTCTCACTTCTCTTTGGTCTCGGTGAGCTCAGTGGTTATCAAGCATCTCTTCGACGAGAGCGGCGACTCCGTCCACGGCTTTTTCGACGAGCAGGTGGCCAGTCTCGGCTGTGGCTTCGGCGGGTTCCGAGTCGGAGTTGTGTTGCATCGCGTTGGGCCGCACGTTGGCCGGAAGGGCGTGCATGGTGAAGGCGGTCTCGAACTCGGTGGCGTGTCCGGGCATCGAGCCCGTCCGTAGGACCTCCTGAGCGAACTCGCGCGGTATGAGATCCCAGTAGCTATCGAAACGGATGTCGAGCTCGCCGCGGCCAGCTTCGCTGATGCTCCTGAGGATGGGCCGCTGCTGCTTTTCGCTCTTGGCTTCGTCGGCCCAACCCGTCGCGATCTGCACGTTACTGAGGTGCATCTGCCACTGCGGTAGCGCCGCCCGCGCCGGCCCCCCGTTTTTGGCATGGCCGTTAAGCAGCAGGACCTTGGTCACGCCGTGGCGCACCAGGCTCTCGACCGCATCGAACAAGACTGCGAGCCAGCTTCCCGGCTTGGCCGCCAGGGTGCCGGCGGAGTGCATGTGGTGCTCGGCGACCCCGATGGACATAGGTACCGCCACGATCACGTTGGGGTAGAGCCTCTCGGCGACGCGCTCTGCTACGTAAGTGCTGGAGTTGATGTCCTGCCCCAGCGCCAGGTGCTCGAGGTGCTGCTCGATACTGCCGGTCGCGATGATAGCCGCGCGGAAGTGGCCCGCCTCGAGGGCCTCGCGGAACTCACGACGGGTCAGGTTCTCGAGCCGGACCTCTCGATCGCGCATCTCAATAGCCGCGTCTACGCGGAGGCGGCGATGACCTCCCGCAGGTGTTGGGCGGCCAGCTTCAGACACTCGTTAGTATCGCAGCTGTTACGGTCGCCGCCCTCGAATACGATGGAGACGTTGCCGTTGAACTCGACTCCCCGCAGTATCTTCATGATGCGCGGATAGTCGAGCCACTCCTCGCGGCCGCTGTCTATCTTGTAGATTTTGGCGCGAACGTAGGTCGCGTGCGGCGCGGTCCGTTCCATATAGTCCTTGTAGATGTCGACGGTGATGTCCCGCCAGCCGCGGGGCGAGCCCCCGAGCGACCCTTGCCACTGGCCCGTGTCCATGATGAACGTCAGGTTCTGCCGGTCGGTGTCGGACAGTATGCGAAGCACCTGGTCGGCGTTCATGGCGAAGCTGCCGTGATTGTGGTTTTGAAGGCCGATGACCACTCCCTTGTCGGCGGCGTAGTCGCACAGCTCCTGGAAGGACTCGATCATTGGGTCCCAGATCGCTTCTTGCTCCTCGACCGTGTCCGGCCATTTGTGCCGAGCAAAGGATCGAATCATCTGCGCCCCGAGGAAGGCAGCCAGGTCGACGTCGGCCTTCGCCTGGTCCAGTCGTGTCTTCTTCTCCTCGATCGGCCCAGCGAGGCTACCCGATCCCAGGTAACCGACGGGGAGGCCACCATTGACACAGAGCATCTTGATGCGCCAGAGGAAGTCCGGGTCTCGCGGCATCCCGCCGACGTGGAAGTCGATGACGTCCAGGTCGAGCTCTCGCGCGAACTTCACGTGACCCTCGAAGACCTCGGCGTCCGTCGCGCGGGCCATCCAGCTGAGTTTGATCATCGGTGTCCTCCGCCCCCGGAGTGGTCTTCTGAGCTACGGCGAGCGAAGTCTAACACACCGGTCTTCGACAGGCTCAGACTGAGCGGCAAGCGGGCTATGGGTCGACGCGGGCCTTCGACAAGCTCATCTATGAAAGATGATGGCATGTCAAGGCCTTGATTCCAAAATGCCGTGCTGAAAAGTTCGGTCCTGCGTCTATAGGCGCTGGGGTTGATGGCGCGGGAGGAGTACGAAGGGCAGTGGTGCTGGGTGCGAAAAATTACTTCTGTTGCAAAGCGTAGCAAACTGTTGCATTCATATCTGGCGGTTGCAACACCTGGGTGGGGGAATGCTACAGGTAGGGGGAGTAGGGTACGGGGCACGGAGTATGGGTAGTCGATTTGGGTGGTCGTCTTGTGCATTGCGCTCTCCTCGTGCTGTGTCGGCTGGGCAGAAAACAAAAGGGCAGGTCTGAGACCTGCCCCTACGGTGATATTATAGTACATGCGTTCTGGTAATGTCAAGGGGGAGTCGCACTGGGGTAGTGTATCCCTCGACAAGCTCAGACTGAGTGGGGACTGTTTGAGGGGACTTGGGCCTGCAACAGGCTCAGACTGAGCGGGTTGGCGTGTTTTGTGAACTAAGGGGCGCTATCCGCCGCTGGCTCCGCCGATATCCCTGCGCTGGAATACCCAGAACGTCAGCCCGCTCATCGCGATGACGTATGCCGCCAAGACCAGAAACGCGTGGAGCAGGCCAGGGAAGTCGCCGACCGGCGTACTTGTTCCTAGCGTTATCTCGAGCCCCTCGTGGCCGCCTCCTACCAGCCAGGCGGTGATATTCCTGCCCATCATGAAGTCGGCCACGTTCTGGGCCCAGTCGAACTGACTGACGAGCAGTCCCGCAACGATCCATTCAGTGAAGAAGTACGCTACAACCGTGCTGATCGCGGCTGCCGACGATGACGCCAACACGGCGACGAGCCCGGCGAGGGCGATGTACGGCAGAAGGCCGAACCACGCCCGGCCGAAGGTCCCGGCGACTTCAGCCCACTCGGTCGCCGTTTCGGGCTGCTCCGATACCAGCGTATCCACTACGACGCTGCTCCCAGCTAACGCTACTGAGATGATCGCCAAGGCCGCGCCCGCCAAGAGGCCCGCCAGCAGCAGCTTGGCCGAAAGTAGTTGCCACCTGCCGGCGCCACGAGAGAGCACCGCGCGCAGGGTCCCCCAACTGAACTCAGTGCCCACGATAGATGCAGTAATGACGGCGATCAGTATCACCGCGAAGCCGTGGATCGTTCTCAGCCCGTACGTAAGGCTTCCAGGAAGCACCATCCGATCGAGCATGTCTCGCCGCTGCTGTTGCTCGCGGTGTAGCGCCTCCTGGCATTGGACATCGAGGCTCTCAAGTCCCGAACGAAGGTTGGTGGGGATGTTTTCGGTGCCGCGACCTCCAAAGACATCGTCGCAGCTGAGGTCAAATGCCACCGGCTGGAGGCTTCCGTCTTCGTTCGGCGCCATAGCGCTACCGGACATCCTAAAGTCGACTTCGATAGGAGCCTTATACGAAAAGTAAGTGCTCCAGAGGGTCAGCTGGGTGAAAAGGACTGGGATGACGAGCAGAATCCAGGGCATCTGGCGCCTCCGAGTCTTGAACCACTCCCATCTGATCAAGTTTCCTACGTGAGCGATCATGAATGTTCCTTCCCAGAGGCGATTTCGCCCGTGACTTCGAGGTAGTAGTCCTCCAGCGACTCCTGAGTCTGCATCATCTCGCTTATGTAGATGCCCTTTTCCGAGAGGACTGCCGAGATCTCGGTCGACCGGCCAGCGGGTACGACAATCACCAGGCGGCCGTCCTCTGACCGGACCTCTGACACCCAGGACAGCGACGACACGATCTCCGCCGCTTGCTCGTTGTTCGTCGTGCTGATCCTCAGGGCTCCTCGTCCACCAAGCATCTCTTTTACGCTCCCCTGGACGATCAGCTTGCCGCGAGAAAGTATGGCTACGCTGTCGCACATTTGCTCGACCTCGTTCAGGAGGTGGCTCGACAGAAGGATGGTGTGGCCGTCGTTCCCAAGGCCGCGAATTAGCTCGCGAACCTCTACCATTCCTGCGGGGTCCATGCCGTTGGTCGGCTCATCGAGTATAAGCAGGTCCGGGTCGCCCAACAGCGCATAGGCGAGCCCGAGCCGCTGTTTCATGCCCAGCGAGTACGTGCGGAACTTGCTTTCGGCCCTTTCCGACAGGCCGACCGTTCGCAGGAGCCCGTCGATCTCGTCCGGCTGGCCGCGCCCGCTAATGCCTTGGAAGAACCTCAGATTGTTTCGCCCGGACAGGTACGGGTAGAAGGCCGGCGACTCGACGATAGCCCCGACTCTTCGCAGTAACTCGTTTGAGTTCCCTTCGGCGCCGACACCAAACAGCTTGACCGACCCGGCGGTCGGCTTCGCGAGACCGAGCAGCATGCCAATGGTCGTCGTCTTGCCGGCACCATTGGGCCCGAGAAGGCCGAACACCTGCCCCCGTGGCACCCGCAACGAAACGCCGTCGACCGCCACGATCGACCCGTACCGCTTCGTGAGCCCGCTCGTTTCGATTACATATTGGTCTTGGTAAGCCATTTGCGCGTACCCCCCGGCTGAATTTGAGTCCCCCGAATCGAAGGAAAGACTTCGACTTTTCCTGACGTTTCAATAATTGGGTTGGGCTACTGCTGGCCGGAACGGAACTTGAGGGCGGATTGCCGCAGATCTTGATGTCAACCTGCGGCTCACGTCATTAGTCGAAGATCCGCAGGATTTCTTCCGCCCACCAATAGCTGGCTAGGGCGATTGGCATGTACTTGACCACCTTGCCCAACCAGCAGGCCACGATGAACTTCCGCGCCGAGTAGCCCAAGGAGCCGGCCGCGATACCTCCGAAGTCCATGAGCGGGTTCGGCGTCGCGGCAAGCAGGAAGACCGTTAAGAACCCGCGTCGCTTCAACCACGACTCTGCCTTTGAATACCACCTGTTCTCGGCCATCATGCGGTCGACGCCGGAACGGGCGCTGGCTCCGGCAACATAGGCCGTGAACTCCCCGATGGTTGATCCCGTGGCGCCTGCTATCCCGACGAGCACGGGGTTCCAGATCGTCGCACCGATGACCACGGTCGCGATAGTAGGCACCGGAAGAACGATCGTCGCGCTGCCGATGGCGTTCGCCAGAACGATCCCAACATAGCCGATCCCGCCGATCTCCTCGATCTTCTCGCGGAACAGGATCGAGCCGACCACAATCGTAGCTACAATCGCTATCGCCACGCTCAGCAGGAAGACATCCCGGCGGGTGAGCCTTCGTGGTCTGGACGTGTTTAGTTCGGGGGAGTGGCCCGATCCGACGCGTCCGATGGTCATAGGTTCGACGACGTTCATCCTTGGCCCCAAAACCTGCCTCGAACGGAGTCCGTTGGTCTCGGCTGCGTATTCGCCTTGATACGTCATTCACCTGTACCCAATGCCAACGTCGTGCTCGGCTTGCTCTGCACTTAATCATGGCTTTCCTGGGCGCGCGGGGACATCGGCCCTGCGCATGATCTCGCTTCCACCATAAGTACCATTACTCCGAGGTCGGCCTACGACCACCGCACTACTCACGTTCCGTCGTGACCGCTGGAGCCGGCGGACCGCCGCCTACCAGGTGCCACCCTTCCTCCAAGTCTCCTGACGTGGTGAGCGGCCGCTCGATCTCTACTGGCTCATCGAAATCGAAGTACTTCACGAGTGTACTGAAGGTCATCGAGCCAACCTGTCGAGTACCTTCGGCGTCCGATCTCATCGTAGGGGCCGACATATCCCGCCTCATCTGCCGAAGCGAGAAGTCCCCTTTGTCGATCCAAAGCTCAACGTCTATCTCTATGCTCCGCTGAACTGCCAGCGCCTCGAGATTGTCGTCGTATCCAATCGAACCCTTGTCGAGACCGGCCATCGCCTCGTCTAGCATGCGGTCGATGTCGACGCGTCCCCGGTAGTGGAAGCTGTCCGCACCTTCGACCTTTTCGTCGGGCAGTCGCTCGACGTCGATCAGAGAGTCGAGAAGCTGCAGGGTGCCCTCCCGGCTGGGAACAGGGCTTGACGCGTCGTCGGTGACCACGACAACGCTTCCACCCGACTGGTCGCCACGAGAATCGCGAACGTACTGTTCGTCGCCGACAATAATGAACTCCTGTATTTCGCTTCCGGTCGTTAGCCGGCCGTGGTAGCGGTCGGGAGCAGCGAACTCCCAATCGAAACCACCTTCCGACGTCTCTCCGTCCGCTGTGACCGAGGTAGAGCCGCTCATGCGATAGGACTGCAGGCCTTCGATTACGGCGTAGGCTTCGGCGATAGGTGCGCCAGGACCGGCGCCCGACAATTGCAGCACCAGCGGCACGATGACCGCAGCGACAACGGCCATGGCGACCAAAGCCGGTCTCATAAAGCCCTTCCAAGGGAATGTGACAGTGCCCGTAGCTTTAATCGTCGACATCGTTGCCTCCTTGATATCCGATTTAATCGGCGCGGCACTCAGTGACGTGACCCGATTGCGCACCCACGCGTACTCTGCCAGGTCGGCACGGCAGTCAGCACAGCTTGCCAAGTGCGCTTCCGCGAACTCCTGCTGCGGGCGATGCAGCTCGCCGTTGGCGTACGCCGACAGCAACTCCTGTACTTCTGAATGGTCCATTACTCTTTCTCCCCTGAGGCCGCGCGGTAAACCGAGCGAAACTCCTTGCTACCCCTCGCGACTCGCTTCCGGACCGCTTCTTCCGAAACACCGACGATGTCGGCGATTTCTCTGTATTTGAGCCCTTCCACGAAGTGAAGCACCATGCAGACCCTCTGCTCGTGAGATACCTTGACCAGCGCGTCCTCTATCGCCGTCCTCTCACCTACGGCATCTTGGGGGGACTCCGTACTCGGAGCCTCGAGCTTCTCCCAGCCTGTCAGCGGAATGAACGAGAGCAGCCGCGGTCGACGATGGAACTGTCGCGCATTGTTGGTGGCGATCTTGTAGAGCCACGCCTTTAAGGAGAGCTCGGAGGTCGTCTTGAGAATGCTCTTGTACGCCTGAATGAACGTATCTTGCGCCAGGTCCTCTGCTAGATCCTGGTCGCCGGTCATTCGGAACAGGTAGCGGATGACCGGCGCCTGGTAGTACTCGACGATTTCGCCGAACGCCTCCGTCGTACCGCCGCGTACCTGAGCTATGACCTGGGCCTCGTCCAACGCACGCTCCTTCATGCCGTCTAATTACTATAATGCGCGGCCGCCCGAAAACCGGACAGATTCCTCGACGACCCGGTTCAGTCGTTGGTCGAGTCCGACCGTCACGCCGCCCTTGACAACGCCGTTTGATATTGCCTCAACAACGAGGCTCCAACGCCTCTGAGTAACACAGGTCGGTCCTGCCCGAAGGCATAGCCAATACGACCCACGACGTTCATGCGGCCTTCATAGTTTCTTAAAACATCTCCAATACCCTGCCTCCCAAATACCTAGAAGGAGTCCTCTCATGAAAACGAAACGCCGGTTCGACTCGTGGCTTCTTGCGGCTCTTTTCATCGTCGCCGTTGCGAGCAGCGCGGTCGTAGAGGCGAACTACGAGGTGGCGCCGGCCCAGTCGGCGTCCATAGCATACGACGCCATCGAAGAAGGCCAACCCGCACCAGATTTCGACGGGTACTTAATGGCCCCGATTCAACCGAACGCCTACCTTCCTTCGTCTATGACTGACACACCTTGGGCATACGGGGGCTACTGGGGGTAACCCAAATGATTGACGATCCGACTGTCTGCTCCCGGCCATCCCGGTTCACCGGCAAAATCCAATGCCGCCGATGTAAGTAGGAGGGACGATGAGACTCAACATTTCCGATTCTCGCGAACAAAGCAGTTACAACCATATCGACCGCCGCGTGCTCGTGCTCGCGGCGGTCGTCGTCGTCGCTGCCTCGATCCTCACTGGTTATACCGCAGCGAGATACGGCGCGGCTGCTGGGTTTCCGGCGCCGACCCTTGTGGACGACGGTACCGGAGGCTCTAACTACGGCGTTCCGGTTGTTGAAGATGAGCTGAGAGTCTTGGCCGACAACGCCGGCGCAACCGACCGGCCTCTGAATCAACTCTCCTCCATTGTCGCGCTCCCATCAATTGCCGACCTTGTTGAACAGGTCAGGCCGGTCGTCGTGACAGTGGACGTCGAGACGCGCGTGCGTACGTTCTTTGGCTATCGAACGGTTGGCGGCTCCGGGTCCAGCGTCATCTTCACGGAAGATGGCCACATTCTGACGAACAACCACGTCGTCGAAGGCGCTGACGCCGTCCGCGTCACTTTATCAGACGGACGTGAGTTCCAGGCCGACATCATCGGCACTGACCCCGACAGCGATCTAGCGCTCATCAAGGCTGACGCCGAGGGTCTACAGGTCGCGGTCCTGGCGGACCACTCCGATCTACGGGTCGGAGACTGGGTGATGGCGATAGGCAACGCCTTAGACCTCCCCGGAGGACACTCCGTGACCCTGGGAGTAGTCAGCGCCATGGGTCGTTCGCTCGAATCGGGTTCAGACAGCCTGTCCGACCTAATCCAGACCGACGCCGTAATCAATCCCGGCAATAGCGGCGGTCCCTTGGTGAACCTTAGCGGCGAGATCGTCGGCATCAACACTGCTATCCTGCGCGGAACGACTGTAGACGGCATCGGTCTCGCTGTGGGGATGAATACGGTCATCCCGGTGGCCGAGCGGCTACTAAACGACTCCATTTAGAGATGGAAGAGAGATTCTTCAAACTTCCTTAACACTGCTTCGATATTGTGGACGGAACAACTGTAGGAAAGGAGACTGTCATGTTGAAGAAACGTTGGATCGTAGTGTCGGTACTGGTCGCGGTTTTCGCGGCCGCGGGAGTGGGCAGCGTTGCGCTCGCCCAGGAGGAAGCGGAGGAGAAGTCGCCGATCAACAACCTGATCTCGCGGGTGGCGACGATACTGGGCCTGGAAGAGCAGGTGGTACAGGACGCCGTCGACCAGGCAGTCGGGGAGTTGCACGACGAGGCGATGCAGGCCAGGATGGATAAGCTGGTCGAAGAGGGACGGCTCACCCGCGAGCAGGCCGATGAGTACCTGGAGTGGCAGCAGGCCAGGCCCGACTACCTAGATCCCGGGCTTGGACGCGGACACCGCGGGTTCGGCTTCCACCGGGGACATAAGCGGTTCCGAGGTGGGTTCCACGGCGGCTACGGAGAGAAGGACTCATCTCCGACTACGGACTCGGACGACACCGTAGGGACTTCGGCCTAAGTACACCGTAGGACGAACAGATCTCCCCTCCGCACTTGAGAGTGTCCCGACTGATGTTGGGACACTCTCTTTTTGCGATTCGTCTGTCACGTTTCGGGGGTGTCGGTTCGCGAAGCGGGCGCATGGCAATGTGCCCCTACGGCCCGCAGAGCCGTCCGTTTTGCTTTTTCCGATCTTCACACTTTCTTGACAATTCTGAGCTATCGTATATAGGAAGACCAACTTGGGCCGGCGTCGTCGAGCGACGGTTCGAAGGGTATCTCCAATGGCCAGCAGAATACTGATAATCGAAGACGACCCCAACACGATCAAGCTCGTGGGCCTATATCTCGGCCGGGACGGGCATAAGGTCCTGACCGCGACAGACGGTGTCGAGGGGTTGCGCCTCGCTAGAGAAGCTGCTCCCGACCTGATCTTGCTCGACCTGATGCTTCCCCGGCTCGATGGAATCGAGATCTGCCGTGCCCTGAGGGAGGATTCGGACGTGCCGATCGTAATGGTCACGGCCCGTGTCGAAGAAGAAGACCGCCTCGCCGGACTAGATCTCGGCGCTGACGACTACGTCACAAAGCCCTTCAGTCCGCGGGAGCTGGCGGCCCGGGTTCGAGCGGTCCTCCGGCGAAGCGCCCGCAACGGGACCGAAGACGGCCCGTCGGAAATCGCGTATGACGGAATCAAAATGAACCTCAAGACGCGGATCGTTCACGTTGGTGACAAAAAGCTCAACATGACCCCCACGGAGTTCCGGCTGCTCGCTATGTTGATGCGAGAGCCGGGCCGGACGTTCACGCGAGAGCAGATAATCGACGAGGTCTTCGGATACGACTTCGACGGCTTCGACCGGACCGTGGATGCCCACGTCACCAACGTTCGCCGCAAGATCGAGTCGAATCGGAGAAAGCCTCGCTACGTACACACCGTCTATGGAGTGGGCTACAGGTTCGGGGATGCCTAGCTGGTTCTTCAGCCTCCAGTTCCGACTCGTCGTGGGCTTTGCGGTAATCCTGGCCCTAGCGACCGGTGCCGTTAGCCTGTACATCGGCTATACGGCCCAACGTGAGGTCGATCGGTTCCAGACCGACTTCGACGCGTCACGCACTAGCCGAGTCAGCACTACCTTGGCCGAGTTCTACGAAGCCAATGGTGGATGGGCTGGTGTCCAGACCCTCATCGAGCGCGCCGGGTTCTTGTCTGACCGAGAGATTGTGGTCGTGAACGATGCCGGCGAGGTCGTTGGTGACAGCCGGGCGCGAGGGAGACAGAGTACATCCGCATACCCGCCGAAGGCTCAAACCGTAACCATAGTAGTGGCCGATACCGAGGTGGGTTCCGTCCTGGTCGCCGCTGCGGAACAAGGGCGGCGTGGACCGGGACCTTTTCGCGGTCCAGGGGGCTTCCCGCCGCCTGAAGCTATCGAGGCCTTCGAAGAGCCACAGCTTGTCCGCTTTGCCGAAGCGATCAACCAGTCCCTCGTACTAGCCGGCCTTGCGGCAGGGGCTACCGGGGTCCTGCTGGTATCGCTCGTGTCCCGGCGGGTGTTGGGCTCTGTCAGCGGCCTGACGTCTGCGGCCCGCGCGCTTGGCACCGGAGACCTGTCGCAGAGGGTAGAAGTCAAGGGGCAGGACGAAATGGCCGAGCTTGGGCGCACCTTCAACTCCATGGCCGATGGTCTCGAAGACGCCGAGAGACAACGGCGCAACATGGTAGCGGACGTCGCCCATGAGCTCAGAACGCCTCTCTCCAACATCCAGGGGTACACAGAGGCGTTGAAGGACGGACTTCTCGAGCCTGACGGTGCGACCCTTGACACGATCCACCAGCAGGTCCTTTACCTGTCGCACCTGATTGAAGACCTCAGGCTACTGGCGGAGACCGAAGCCCAGGACTTTCGGTTGAGCCTCGAGCTCGATTCCGTCGAGGACGTGGTTCGCCGGGCTGCGGAGGCCTTCCGGCCTCGGGCCGAAGCGAAGGGCGTCGCCCTTGTAATTGAGGTCCAAGAGGACCTGCCGCTTGTGACGTTGGACAGGATGCGGATCGAGCAGGTGATCGGCAACCTCGTCGAGAACGCGATTCGGCACACACCGCCGGACGGGACGGTGACCGTTTCTTCCAAACAGGGCGAACCAAACACCATCCTTGTGTCGGTGGCAGACTCGGGCGAAGGCATCCCGGCAGACGTGCTGCCCTTCGTTTTCGACCGGTTCTACCGGGTCGACCCATCACGCGATCGAGCGACCGGCGGCACCGGACTGGGCCTCACCATTGCCAGGCAACTGATCGAAGCCCACGGCGGATCGATCCGTGCCGAAAGCGCGGAGGGCAGTGGGAGCCGGTTCGCTTTCGAACTGCCTGTGGAGCCACAGTCGTAGAGACGCTTAAAGTGCGTGCGGAGCGTTTCTGCGGTGGAATCAGCTGGGTTGCCGAAGCGGCAGCCGGCCCGAAGCTTCAAAGTTTCTTAACACTCTCTTGATAAAACGGTGAACAGCGAAAGTCCAGTGGTCGCTCGAGATGACTGAAGACTCGGCGGCACGAATTGGAAAGGGGACAAGACGATGATGGAGGCGATCAAAGCTATCAAAGCGTGGCAAATCGGCGTACTCGCCGTCGTGCTGGTTGCCGGGATCGGGGGGACCTACGGCGCGTACAGCTTGATCACCGACTCGGGGCAGAGTGGCCTCGAGGAAGGCGAACAGCTTATTCCCGTAACACGCGGTGACCTGGTGAACGAGGTCTCCATTAACGGCAGCCTTTCGTACCCCAATCGAGAGGCGCTCTCCTTCGGGATGCAAGGGACTGTGGAAGAGGTGCTCGTCGAAGAAGGGGAGCGGGTCGAAGAAGGCCAAGTTCTCGCAAGACTCGACGGCGAGACCGTCGCATCCCTCGAGAAGGCGGTGGCCCAGGCCAACGTAGCCTTGCGGGACGCCAACGACGCCTTGGACGCCGCGAAGGAGCCATACGCGGCTCTAGACGTTGCAGAAGCCGAAGCCAAGGTCGCCAATGCGAATGCGTCGGTGGAAGCAGCCCAAGAAGCTCTCAACAATCTCTTGTCTCCCACGGCCAGGGCCGTGGCCGAGGCCGAGTCGAAGGTGGCGGAGGCCAAGATCAGCCTCGAGCAGGCCCAGGACAACCTGGCCGCGCTGCTGGAACCCAGCGCACAAGAACTCGCTCAAGCGGACTCGAAGGTGTCCAGTGCTAAGACCGCCCTGGAAACGGCCGAAGAGGCTCTCGCCCAGTTGCTTGACCCATTGGCTCAAGACATCGCGAAGGCGGAGTCCGCGGTCGTGAATGCCAGGATCTCGCTGGATAACGCCTCGGAGGCGCTGGCCGAGCTGGTCGCCGGGCCCACCGACGAAGAAATCGCGGACGCCGAGTCCAATGTCGGTGCCTCGAAGGTCGCGTTGGCCAACGCCGTCGGCGACCTCGATCTGGCCAAGACCGAGTGGCCAAGCAAGACAGAGACCGCCCAGGAGGCAGCCGATACGGCTTTCGAAGACTACAAGACCTCGTTCGCAAAGTGGCTAGGCGTCGAGCTAACCGACGAAGAGGCGAACTCCGACCCTGACAGCTTGCTTGCATCGTGGAACACGGACCTGGCGTCGCTGTTCGAGGACGGCGCACGTTTCCAGGCGTCTTACGGGCAACCTTTCCCCAAGGACGATCCCGAAACCCGGTGGGACGAGGGCGCCGTTTTCGTTTGGGTAAATTTCTTCCCTGGGGAGATTTCGGCCAACTGCGAGGACGGTGTGCCCTTTGAAGGAACGTGCGTCAAGACCGAGCTCGACGGCGCCTGGGACACACACCAAAACACTCAGGAGCAGCTGGCTACGGCGAGTCTTCAGGCAGATAAAGCAATCGCAAACGCGGAAGCGGCTGTGACTCGCGCAATGAACGACCTGGCTGATGACGAAGAGTACGTCGCCACACTCAAGGCGGGACCGGACCCTCTGGAGATTGAGTCCAAACAAGCGCAGGTGGCGGTGGCGTCGGCCACGCTCGAGGAGGCCAAGGAGGCCTTGACCGCTCTGAAGGGCGACCCGGACGAGACCGACGTCGCGGCGAAGCAGGTCCAGGTCGCGCTTGCCAAAGCGAATCTCGACGAAGCCGTCTCCGACGCAGCCGCGATGACGAACGGAAAGCAGGAGCTGGAGCAGACCTCCCGCGAAAAGCAGGTCGAGCTAGCGAAGGCCAAGCTCGACGAAGCGGAAACCCAGCTGGCCGAGTTGCTCAGCGCTTCAGGGACCCTGGAAGATGACAAGCTGAGCAAGCAGCTTGCGGTAGCGATAGCCACGGCCAACGATACGCAAGCCAGCCTCGACGAGGTCCGTGCCGGCGCCGACGAACTAAAAGTCGCCCTGCGTGAAACGGAAGTGGCGGCTGCACAGGCTTCTCTGGACGCCGCTCAGCAGCGGATCGAGAACTCGACCATCACGGCGCCGTGGAGCGGCCTGATCTCCGCGGTCAACATGGAGCCGGGCGACCAGGCCAACGCCGCCGCCCGGTCCATCGAGATCGTCGATCCAACCTCCGTCGAGATCGCTGGTGCCGTCGATGAGATCGACGTGCTATTCATCAGTCTTGGGGCCAGCGCATCTGTCACCATGGACGCTCTGGCGGGCCAGACACTGACCGGTGTCGTCTCCGACATCGCCTCGGAACCCGAGACGCAACAGGGGATCGTGACCTATCCGATGAGCATCCAGGTCCAGGTGCCCAACGGCTTCGAGCTTCCTGAAGGCCTGAGCGCCGTTGCATCCGTCACCATACGTGAGAACCTCGACGTGCTGCTGGTGCCAGTCGACGCCCTGTACGGGTCGTTCGATCAGCCGGTGGTGAGGGTCTCGAACAACGGCAACATATCGGACAAGCAAGTGGTCCTCGGGAACAGCGACGGCTTCTGGGTGGTCGTACAGGAGGGATTGGTTGAGGCCCAGCTCGTCGTCATGGAGTCCCAGGAGGCATCGACCCAGCAAGGGTTCCAGGCCCTGCGCGGCCTCGTTGGCGGCGGCTTCGGCGGTCCTGGCGGCGGCTTCGGAAGGGGTCAGGGCGAAACTGTGACGGTGACCGGCGGCCCGGGCGGCGGCCGATAGGCCCCTTGGAGGGAGCTGCAATGATCGAGCTGCAGAACATAGCCAAGATGTACACGATCGGGACCGTCGACGTCCACGCGCTGAACGGTGTGACGCTTTCGATTCCACGGGGCGAGATGGCGGCGATCATGGGGCCGTCGGGCTCCGGGAAGTCCACTCTCATGAATATGATCGGCTGTCTGGACATCCCGACGTCCGGGAGCTACGTCCTGGACGGCGAAGAGGTCGGTTCCCTGGGCGGGAACAGGCTGGCCGAGATACGAAGCCGCAAGATCGGGTTCGTATTCCAGGTCTACAACCTTCTGCCCCGGCTGACCGCTCTCGCGAACGTCGAGCTGCCTATGCTCTACGGAAACGGTGGTAACGGGCGACACAGGGCTCTCGAGGCCTTGGAACGAGTCGGGCTTGCCGACCGCGTAAACCACCGGCCAACAGAGCTTTCCGGCGGGCAGCAGCAACGTGTCGGGATCGCTCGTGCGCTCGTCAAGGACCCTGCGATCCTGTTGGCAGACGAGCCGACGGGCAACCTCGACTCCAGGTCGAGCGAAGAGATCATGGCTATCTTGAAGCGGCTGAACCAGGACGATGGCATGACGATCGTCATCGTGACTCACGAGCCTGATATAGCAGCGCAAGCTAGTCGAGTGGTTTCGATGCGCGATGGAGTCGTGGTCAGTGATCAGCGAAACGATCAGGCCTTCAAAGCGCCCGCGGAAGCGGCGAAGGGAGTTACGTCGTGAAACCGCTAAGCATCATTCGCACCGCGCTGGTATCGCTGGGAGGCAACAAGCTGAGGACGGCGTTGGCTCTACTGGGGATCGTCATCGGGGTCGCCGCTGTGATCTCGACTATGTCCGTCGGCCGTGGTGCGCAAGAGGCCATCACCTCACAGATCGAGGCCCTCGGCACGAACCTATTGTTCGTTAGACCTCAGGCGACGAGCCAGGACTCCGCTTCGACGCTGACGCTGGCGGACTCCGAGGCACTGATTGATCCTCTGTTCACACCGTCGGTAGCAGCCGTGGCCCCTGAGGTCAGTGCAACGGCGCAGCTCGTTGCTGGTCGCGAGAACACCTTTGGACAGGTCGTCGGCGTCACGCCGGAGTACGAGTCGGTCCGCAACTACGCCGTCTCCTCGGGGGAGTTCATCACGGACGAGCAGGTCGCGACCCGAGATGAGGCGGCCGTGCTTGGCTCCCAGGTAGCCGAGACTCTCTTCGGATTTCGCGATCCGGTCGGCCAGACGATGAGGATCAATGGCCGCCAGTTCACCGTCACGGGAGTACTGGAAAGCCGAGGTGGAACCGCACTCGGCAACCTGGACAACCAGGTGCTTGTGCCGATCACGACCGCCTACTACCGGCTCAGCTCGGAGCGCACGACACAGGGCGATATCACAGTCCAAGCCATCAACGTCCAGATTGAAGACGTTGGGTCGATGGACGACGCGATCCAGGAGATCGCGACGGTCCTCAGGCTGCGACACCGAATAACCGACGAGGATGACTTCACGATTACAAGCCAGGAAGAAACGATCGAGACCCTGACGGAAACCCAGGCGACCTTCGCACTTTTCCTGGGCGCCATCGCAGGTATATCGCTGCTGGTCGGCGGCATCGGGATCATGAACATCATGATGGTGTCCGTCACGGAGAGGACGCGCGAGATAGGCATCCGCAAGGCGATGGGCGCCAAGTGGCGAGACGTCCTGCTCCAGTTCGTGTCCGAGGCCACGCTGCTGAGTCTTGGCGGCGGAGTAGCAGGCGTCGTATTGGGGGTGGTCCTATCCCGACTGATGGACGGACGGGAAATCATCGGGCAGACATTCCAGACGGCCGTCGGCGGAGACATAACCATTCTGGCATTGACCGTAGCGGCCGCGATTGGCCTCTTCTTCGGGATTTACCCCGCGGCCCGTGCCGCGAACCTGCATCCCATCGAGGCGCTACGGTATGAATAGCCGTTTGTCACTCCGAGCGAAGCAAGGAGTCTAGGGTGGTAGGAATAAGGCCCCGGGCCGTACAGCAGCGACCCTAGATTCCTCGTAGGACTCGGAATGACATAGACCATATGCGAAAACGACATTTTCAGAAAGGAGAAAGACAATGAGCACCAAGGCATTCAGCATTCTAATTATCGGTGTGTTGGTGGTGGGACTTGTTGTCGGGGGCGGGCTGGTTGCCGCTACCTCTCTCGGCGGGGACAAAGAGGAGGAAGCACCCTTGACGCTGACATCCCCTCAGTCGCGCAGCTCGGGGCAAGCGGCTGCCGCGGGAACTACCGACGACCCGACTCTCGATCAACTCAGGGAACAGATCCAGTCCGGCGAGGCCAGTCAGGAAGATCTGGCCCAACTCAGGGAGCAACTTCAGGGCCAGTTCGGTCAAGGTGGTGGCGGGCTCGGCGGCGCCCTAACCGGAGCTGTCCAGAGTGTTTCTGGTAACACGGTAACGGTCGATACGGCCGAGGGATCATTGCAAGCCATAGTCGGTGAGGATACGACCATTCAAGAGACGGTCGAGGTCGCTCTAGCGGACTTAACCCTGGGCACGCGCGTCAACGTCGGCGGCGCTCGCGGAGAAGACGGGACGTTCCAGGCCCAGACTATCGTCGCGGTCCCTGAAGGCCAGCAGGGCCCTGGCGGTTTTGCAGCGGGCGAGATCAGCGAAGATGACCTGGCACAGTTCCGGCAACAGTTCCAGGGCCAGTTTGGTCAAGGAGGAGGTGGTGGGGCATTTGGTGGTGGAGGTGCCCGTGGCGGTGGCGGATTGGGTGGTCGCACTGCCGGTGGTGGAGGCCTCTCAGGCACACTCGAAAGCGTTGACCAGGACATGATCACCATAAACACGGAGCAGGGTACTCTACCGGTCGCGATAGGCGAGGACACCACGATACGAAAGACCGTCGAGGTCGCCCTGGCGGACCTCACCGAAGGCACTCGGGTGACCGTGCTTGGCGCCCGCACTGAGAGCGGCGACGTCGAGGCCCGCTCGATAATCATCGTCCCAGAAGGCCAGGAAGACGGGTTTGGAGGCGGACTCGGGACAGGCTTCAGAGGCGGTGGCGGCTTCGGCCAGACCCAGCCGTAGAATCACCATTGAGACCACGGACGACGCAGAAGGCACAGAGACTAACGGCGTGTTCAACCTGAGTAGACCTCGGCCGGTTGGAGCGCATCTGACTAGCAGCAGGGTTCGTTTGCGTGGACATAGCGCGCGTGTTACAACGAGTCTAGCTGCTACGGGAGTTCAGTGGGACTCTGGAACGTCCACATACGGGTGCCAACCGCCGAGGTCCACGTTCACGCGGACCGGCGGTTGGCTTTCCAGCTGCTGACTTCGTGGGGCGTTACGGGGCCCGGTGGGGCTCTCCGCTCGAAGGTACTGGAGAAGACCGACGACCGCGTCCTGTGCGAGTTCTACACTCCGATCAAGGCAATGGGCCTCAAGTGGGTGCAGAAGACCGTCGAGTGGGTCACGACCGAGGAGCCGCAGCTTATAGAATTCGAGGCAATCAAGGCCCCGCTGCCGGTGCTGTTGTGCAAATGGTCCCTGGACGAGTGGGGCGGGTGCACCAAGTTCAAGTACGACGCGACCATCGCGCTTCACGGCTCGATCTTCGGATGGGTTTTCGGAATGCTATTCATCAGGCCCATGTTCCACCGCATGATGAAGGAGCACCTGAACGAGTTGAGGGAGACCATCGAGGCGCGCTCTGCCCGCAGCAGAGTCTTCCCGCAGCAGCCTTGCCCGGCGACGCACGAGCTGGAGAGTGCGCCGGCATCTTGACCTCCAAGCCGTCCTTCTAGCCAAGCTGTGACTGCGATCGCCGCGATCTCCCTCGCGGCCTACCTGGTAGGGTCGTTCTCCCCAGCCTACCTCCTCACACGATTTCTCAAGGGCGTCGATATCCGGACGGTGGGGAGCGGCAACGCAGGTACCGTAAATGTCTTCCGCGAGGTTGGGCCGGCGGCCGGGCTGGCCGTCCTCGGACTCGACACGCTCAAAGGCGCGGCTGTAGTCTTCGCCGTCGCGGGCCTACGCATGGACGACCCGGCCATGTTCGCAGCGGCCATGGCCCTGGTGCTCGGTCACAACTTCCCGGTGTTCCTGGGCTTTCGTGGGGGCAAAGGCGTCGCGCCGGTATTTGGGCTCTCGCTGGCAGTGCTACCAGGTCTGACCATGCTATCGCTGGCCTTCACGCTGAGCGCCGGCCTCGTCACGAGAAACGTTGTGTTCAGCATCGCAATGGGGTTCGTTGGGTTAAATGTCCTGACCATTTACACTGGCCAGGACGCGGCCCAGATTGGCCTGTGCCTCACGCTTTCGGCGGTCGTCGTCGCGACCCACTTCGCGTTGTCGTATCGAGAGGTGTTCGAGTCGCTCCGCCAGCGCGGACCGTGGGGGCTCTTCGAGGTCGAGTAACGACTCGGGCCGCTGCTCTCGGATGCGCCACCAGTTGTTGGTTCTGGCTCCGATACGCTGCGATTTCAGCGGAGAGTTCGGATAAACTGCGCCGACGGCGGGATTCCCGGCGTGTGAAGTCTGGAGGTAGGCCATGTCGAAGTTGGCTTCGGTTCCCGATATCGCTGAAATCAGGGCAACTACAGTCGCTCCACCGCCCGGATGGGCCCTTATGGAGCGCAGGCTCATCGACCTGATGAGCGAGTCGGCGCAGCTAATGGTCCTCAAACACGCGGAGCACGGCGGCGCCTACTTCTTCGCCGACGACGTGGACGACCACTACGAATGTAGCTATAACTGGGGCCTCTTCTACGCCATCGGCGCCGACGACGTTGTGCTCGACCTCGCGCTCGATCAATGGAACGCATCGACGCGCGTCCATGACGACCGTATTTCACATAGGGCGAGGCACCTTTCGTATGGCCACGGCAAACGACAGAAGGAGTGGAGACAGCAGGTCCACAACGAGTACTACAGCTCCGATGCCGCAGGCGACTGGGGCCATATGGGGGAAGGCAACATGGCTTTCTACGACTTTGGAGTCGCCGACCCCACGATATCCGAGAACGTTCGGCGTTCCAAACGGTTCGCTGCGATGTTCATGGGCGAAGACCCTGAGGCACCGAACTACGACCCCGAGCATCGAGTCTTCAAATCACCATACCAGAGTAGCCAGGGGCCCTTGACGCACGCCAAGGACGCCAACCAGGTGGACGTGTTTCTGCTAGGGACGGGCGTTGGGATTTCGTTCTATGGGGTGCGCGCAAGTCTCTACCCAGTGGTCAAGGACCTAGAGATCGACTGGTACGAGAACCCCGACCGAAGGAGCGAGATCGTCAGGCTCTTCGACGAGATGGTGCTGAAGGCCGATGCGGCATACAGCCTCGGCGCTACCGCCCTTATGACCAATGCGTATCTGTACACTCACGACGAAAAGTACAAGCGTTGGGTGCTCGACTACACCGAAGCATGGATGGACCGGATCAAGCAAAACAACGGGATCATCCCGGACAACGTGGGCCCGACGGGCAAAGTCGGCGAGACACGCGGAGGTCAGTGGTGGGGAGGACTGGGCGGATGGAACCACTACAACGGTTTCAAGGCCACTTTCAGCGCCATGACCATCGCAGCAGAATGCGCGCTCCTGCTAACCGGCGACTTCGGCTATCTCGACCTACTTCGCTCGCAGCTCGAGATCCGGCTCGAAAACGCCGAAACCCGCGAGGACGGGCAGCTCCTCGTGCCCACGCGCTACGGACCTGACGGTTGGCATGACCGGTCCAAGCAACCGTACACTTGGCCACAGCCTATGAGGTTGCTAGAGCCCGCCCACCTCTACCATGCCTCGATGTCGGAAGACGACTATTCGCTGATCGAGACGATTCGTGAGGGCGATGTAGAGCGAGACTGGAGCCACGTGCCCAGCATAGGTGAAAAGAACAGCGGTGAGACCGAGCTGGCCCGCTTTCAGTATTACGACGGAAAGGCGCCTGACTGGCCCCAGCAGGCGCTGGCAGCCGACTTCCAACTCGCCCTCGACGCGTTCGGAACGATTGGCAGAGATCGGCGGTCCGTAGACCAGCTGATCGCGGAGAACGCTATCCCGCCGAACCCAGCTCTCACAAAGGGGCTAACGCAGGTTACACTGGGTGCCCCCCAGTCCATCTACAACGGTGGGCTGCTTCGTGCATCGGTGCGCTACTTCGATGCAACGCGCGGCCGCCCAGGACTGCCAGAGGACGTGGCGGCGCTTGTCGACGAACTGAAGGAGAACAAGGTCGGCATCCAGCTAGTTAACCTTAGCCGCAAAAACACCAGGGATCTGATCGTTCAGGCGGGGGCCTTTGGAGAGCATCGGTTCATCGACGCTAGGTATCCGGAGGACGGTGAGGAGAAGATTGTTCCGATTAACGCGAAGTACTTCGCGGTGAAGCTTCTTCCATCGACGTCGGTACGGATCGAGGCCGGCATGAGTCGTTTCGTGAACGACCCCAGCTACGCCTTCCCGTGGCATGGGAACGAAGTGCCGGTGCCGTTCCAGTGACGAGGTTCACGTTGGACAGCCATCTGGGGGATGGTAGAATCGACGACCGCGATACCGCATCGTTACATCCACTCGGAGGAATTCCCTAATGAGCACCACCGCCTCACACTTGGCCCCTTTCAACGTCCCCGACGTGGTCACCGTTCGAGCGACGGAGATCACTGCCCCACCGGCGTGGGCGCTGCTCGAGCGATCGCTGTTGGACGCGATGGACGAAGCCGCACCAATGATGATCGATAAGTACTCCGAGAAAGGCGGGGCCATGTACTTCGCCGACGATCTGGACGACCTGTACGAGAGAGTCTGCGACTGGGGCCTTGTATATGCCATCGGGGGCGGCGATGTCATCCTCGACCTGGCTCTGCAAGGGTGGAACGCGGTGACGCGCTTCAGTGACCTCAGCATAGTCAGCCGCGCCCATCCCCGGTTCCACCAACAGATATACAACGAGTACTACAACCTGGAGGTGCCGGGTGGGGCGGAGTGGCACCACGAAGGCGAGGGCAATCAAGCCTTCTACAACTTCGGCCTCGCCGATCCGACGATTTCGGAGAACGTCAGACGGGCCCGTCGGTTCGCTGGGATGATGATCGGCGAGGACCCGGAGGCCGACAACTGGGACCCAGAGCACAAGATGTTTCGCTCCCCTATGCAGACCAGTCAGGGCCCCTGCCACCAGGGGACGGTCGAGATGGCCAGGACTTACCTCGATACGGGAAACAGATCGCCGATGCCCGACTACGCGGCGCGGGCGTCCCTGTACCCGGTAGTGAAGAGCCTCGAGATGGACTGGTACAGGGACCCGAAGAGGGCGAAGGAGGTCGCGGCGCTCTTCGAGAAGATCATTCTGCACGGGGATGTCGCTAACAGCCTGTCGTCGACCGCGCTGGTCACCAACGCCTACCTCTACACCGGCGACTCTAAATACAAAGAATGGGTGCTGGAGCTCGTAGAGGCGTGGTGGGACCGGATGAGGCGCAACGACGGCATCATGCCCGACAACGTCGGCCCGACTGGGATGATCGGCGAGCAGCGCGAGGGGCAATGGTGGGGTGGCCTCTACGGCTGGAACAGCCCGTGGTCCGCATCCCTTATGTTCCACGCCCTAACCATCGCTTCAGAGTGTGCGACGCTGCTCTCCGGAGATATCGGGTACATGGACCTCGTGCGCTCTCAAGACCAGATGCTGATGGCTCACGCTACTACGGGAGAGGATGGAAGGCTCTTGGTGCCCAGCCGATACGGCCCCGAGGGCTGGCAGGAGTACATTTCCCCGAGGATGCGTGAACCCGAGCACGTCTATCACGCCACGATGGCGAAAAGTGATTACGACGCCATCGCGGCGATCCGCCAGGGTGAAAGGGGGCGCGACTGGAATGACGTCGTTCCCGGAGCCACGAAGGGCGACAACAACGCCGAAGCTCGGTTCCAGTACTACGACGGGAAGAATCCAGGCTGGCCCGAGAAGATTCTCAGCGTCGAGCACCAGATGATTTCAATGATGACAGAGGCGATGAACCGAGACGACCGCGACCCTGAAACGATCATCGCCGACAACGAGCTCCCGCCCACGCCGGTCGTCTCGAAAGGCCTGACCCAGGTGACTATGGGCGCACCTCAGAACGTCTACCACGGCGGACTGAACCGCGCGACCGTTCGCTACTTCGACCAGGACCGCGCTCGGCCGGGTTTGCCACTGGACGTCGCTGCGCTTGTAGATAGTCTCACGCCGCAAGGTGCCGGCGTCCAGCTCGTCAACGTTGGGAGAGAGACGCGGAACCTGATCGTCCAGGCAGGTGCGTTCGGCGAACACCAATTCACCGAAGCGCGATTTCAGGAGGAGAGCCAACCCGACCTGGCCCGATCGCCTTACAGATGGCTACGAGAGCCGTATGAAAAGGCGGACAGGGTGGTGAAGATAGACTCGAAGTACCTCGCCGTCCAACTACCTCCCAGAACGACGATACGTCTGGAACTCGGCATGCGCCGGTTCGTCAACGACCCTGGCTACGCGTTCCCTTGGCACGAGGACAGGATACCGGTGCCGTTCCAGTAGCGGTCGGATATCGGACGAGCTAGCGCTCGATCGGCGCACCTACGATGCTGCCGTACTCGGTCCAGGAGCCGTCGTAGTTCCGGACCTTGCCGTAGCCGAGGATCTGACTCAGGACGAACCACGTATGGGAAGAACGCTCGCCTATACGACAGTAGGCGACGATCTCTCTGTCACCCGTGATGCCCTTGCTGCCGTAGATCTCGCGTAGCTCTTCGACAGACTTGAACGTCCCGTCGCTCTCGTTGACCGCTGACGCCCAGGGCACGTTGGCCGCACCGGGGATGTGGCCGCCACGCTGTGAACCCTCCTGCGGAAGGTTGGGTGGGGCCAGCAGCTCACCGCTGTACTCGGCGGGCGCCCTCACGTCTACGAGCCCGACGTTGTTGTCCGTCCAGGCTAGCTCCAGCATGTAGTCACGGGTCGCCCGAAGGCTGGGGTCGGGGTTCGGCGCCCGGTAGATACGCGGGGTCGGGGTCGACACCTTGGTAGTGAGCTCGCGGCCCTCGTCGATCCACTTTTGCCTGCCGCCGTTCATCACTGTGAGGCGCTTATGGCCGTACATCTTGATCTGCCAGAAGGCGTAGGTAGCGAACCAGTTGTTGTTGTCGCCGTAAAGCACGATGGTGGTGCGTCGAGTGATCCCGGACTGGCCGAGGAGACGTTGCATCTCCTCGCGGCTGAGAACGTCCCTGCGCAGGGTGTCGTTTAGCTGCGTCGTCCAGTTCCAGCCGATAGCGCCGGGGATGTGACCTTGAGCGTAGGCCTCCGTGTCGACGTCGACCTCGACCACCGCCACGTTGTCGTCATTCAGATGCTCCGCGACCCAATCGGTCTCGACGATGGACTCCGGATGTGCTACTCGAGCCGGCATGGTCATTCTCCTTGGATGTGTTGGTTCCTAGGCCGGCGCGGGCGCTAGCCCGCAGAAGACCTCGTAGTCGATCAGTTCGGTGACAGTCGGATTGTCGCCGCAGAGTGGGCAATTCGGGTTGCGACGGATCTTGACCTCGCGGAAGTCCATGTCTACGGCGTCGATCAGCAGGAGCCGGCCGGCCAGGGACCTGCCGACGCCCATGATGAGCTTCACGGTCTCGGTGGCCTGTATCGTGCCTACCATTCCCGGCAACATGCCCAGGACTCCGGCCTCCGCGCAGCTCGGGACCTCGCCCGGCGGCGGCGGCTCGGGGAAGACGCAGCGGTAGCAACCCTGCCGGGGCAAGTACACCGTGGCCCGGCCGTCGAAGATAAGGATACTGCCGTCGACCAACGGCTTGTTGCTCAGGTACGCCGCGTCGTTGATCAGGTACCGGGCCGGGAAGTTGTCGGCGCCACTGATGATGATGTCGTACGGCTCAAAGAGCTCCATGGCGTTTTCGGACGTCACCGGCTCGTCGTGGGTAATGACGTTTACGTCGGGGTTGTACGCCAGAATCGTTTCTCTCGCCGACTCCACCTTGCTGCGTCCGACGTCGTCGTTGTGGTGGAGGATCTGGCGCTGCAGGTTGGTTATGTCGACGGTGTCGAAGTCGACGATGCCAAGGGTGCCCACGCCCGCCAGGGCGAGATAGACGGCTACCGGCGAACCTAAACCGCCGGCGCCGATGATCAGTACCTTGGAGTCGAGTAGCTTGCGCTGCCCCTGGCTTCCGACCTGGGGCATGATGATGTGTCTGCTGTACCGCTCGACCTGGTAAGGGGTCAGCGGTTGGGTTGCGACCATTGCGGGTTTGCCTCCATGATTGCTCGTGTGTGTGTTCATTAGATGCTGCTAGCTACGAATCGTTGCCCAAACAAAAAATGCCCCACCGCTACGCTCAGGTAGTCGCAGTGGAGCTTTGAAACCCTGTACCGTCGGCAGTCTGACAGAGCCGCGCTGCGACTAGGAGATGCGACAGGTACAGGCTGTTATGCCGGATACCAGTCCTCGGTCTTTCCTCGTGATGTTCAGGGCGTTTTTCATTTGATGCAAGTCCTGCAAGTATAGCACCTAGGCGACGGCTTCTTCAATTTCCTCGCCGGCTGAATCGACAGATGACGCGACCTCCCGGCCCCGCAGCGGCCGCTCTTTCAGGAGGGCAGTCGCAACGAAGCCGATGGCCAGCGCCACCACCGCCACCATGAAGACGTCACTGATGGCTGACGAGAGTGCCGTCCGCAGGCCGAGCAGCAGTTGGTCGACCAATTCGGTGCCTTGGGATCCGGTCTGGCCCACGTCTCCGACGAGGCCCTTCAGCGTGTCCGGGTCCATCAAGGCCTGTGGATTGTTCGATAGCTCCGACAGCGCCTCCGTCGGCACCGCTTCTCGCGCCGCGGCGGGCAGTGAGTCGGCTAGCCCCGAGGAGAATCTGCTGACCATGAGAGACCCCAGCACGGCAAGTCCGACCGCGCCGCCGATGGAGCGGTAGAACTGCGTCGCCGACGTCACGACCCCGAGGACCGCGTGGGGCACCGAATTTTGCACGGCAATCGTGAAGGTGGGTAACGTCGTGCCGAGCCCTAAGCCCATGACGACTATCGTTCCGACAGCCTGCCCGTAGCTCGTTTCGGTAGTCATGCGCGACACGAGGAACATGCCCGTGCCCATGATCGCGATGCCGATCAGCCCCTGCAGCCGGTAGCGTCCACCGAGCCGGGACAACGCCTGGCCGGCCAATGTCGCGCCGACGACCACGCCCAGCATCATCGGCGTAAGAAAGCTTCCACTGCTCGTCGCCGAGGCCCCCAGCACTCCCTGGAAATATAGCGGGATGAAGATGATACCGCCGAACATTCCGAATCCCACGGCCGTGATCGCGACCATCGAAAGAGTGACCGTCCTGTTCCTGTAAATGTCCAACGGCATAATCGGGTCCTGGGCGCGGCGCTCCACGAAAATGAACACCGCGGTCGCCGCTACAGACAGTAAGACGGCGCCTATGACCTGGGGCGACACCCAGTCGAACTGGACGTCGGCCCAGGACAGCCCCACCAACAGAGACAGAACGGACGTTACGAGCAACGCCGTGCCAAGGACGTCGAGGCGGTATTTCCGCGTCGCCGGGGGGCTGGCCGGGAAGAAGCGTATGAACAGCAGGACGATGGGGATGCCGGTCGGAATGTTGATGTAGAAGATCCAGCGCCACGACAGCGTGTCGGTGATGAACCCGCCCAGGGTTGGCCCGATCACGGATGAGAGACCGAAGGCCGCTGCAACGTAACCCTGGTACTTACCGCGCTCCGCCGGTGGGAACAGGTCCCCGACGACGACGAAGGAGGTGGCCATCATGACGCCTCCGCCCAATCCTTGCAGGGCTCGGAACGCGATCAGCTGATCGATGCTTTGGCTCACGCCTGCAAGCACAGAGCCGACCAGGAACACGACGATGCCTCCGATGTAGAAGCTCTTGCGGCCATACATGTCAGTGAGACGCCCCACGATGGGCACCGCTGTCGTGGCCGCTACCAGATACGCCGTCGTGACCCAGGTGTAGCGGTCGAAGCCGCCGAGGTCGGCGATGATGCGCGGCATCGCGGTGCCGACGACAGTCTGGTCGAGGGACGCCAGGAAGAGCGCGAACATAACGCCGCCCATCGTTACGACGACCTGATGTTTGGGCTGGGCGGAGGAATGCAACAGGTAGGAGGAGCTGGGTACAGGTACGGGTACGGGTAGTCGGTGCGGGCGGTCGTCTGGTGCATGGTTGGTCTCCTCGTGCCATGTCGGCTGGCCAAAAAACGAAAGGGACAGACCCGTGGGGTCCGTCCCTCACCAACATTATAGTACAGACGTTCTAGTTCGTCAAGTTCAATCCGACGGGCTCACGCGACCTTTGTCTCGGCCTGCAGCGCGTTCTGCAGGAACTCCTTAGCCAGATGTACCGGCACGGCCATTGCAACCTCGGGCCCGGTGATCATCGTGTTGATGCCGACAAGGCGCCCCTGCACGTCGATCATGGGGCCGCCCGAATTGCCGGGCCTCAATGGCAGGCCGGCGATTATCCACTCATGGCCCGACACCGGAGACTCCGGCGGTGGCGCCCCCACGCCGATTACGACGCCCGCCGTGGCGGCCGCGTGAACTCCCCACGGGTGCCCCATGGCCAGGACCAGCTGGCCCGGCTGGAGGCTCCTCGAGTCGCCGACGTCGATGGCCGGCAGGCCGTCGGCATCGACGGAGAGGGCCGCGAGGTCCAGCGATCTGTCGTTGGCTAACAGCCGTGCCGGCAGGTCACGCCCGTCGGGGAGCGTGACTTCCAGCTCGCGGCTGTCGACGACATGGGCGTTCGTCACAATCAGCCCGTCAGGGTGCCATATGCTGCCCGCGCCGGCTCCCTGCCGGCCGTTCCTTATCTGCACAAGGCTCCGTCTCACTCCGGTGGCGACGTCCGCCATCTCTCCGCTTAGCTGCTCTAGGATGGTAGCCATGTCACCCCTCCGACGAGCGCTCGCCGACGGTGACCGAGATGTCTTTCAGTTCGCCGCCCCGAACGATGCGTAGGTCCGCGGCCTGTCCGACGGTGTCGCCGGTCAGGGCGCCCAGCAGGTCGTCCATATGTCGCACCGGAGAGCCGTTGAAAGCCACGACCGTGTCTCCGAGGACGATTCCGTCTTTGTCAGCCGGGCTCTTCGACTCCACCGACACTACGATGAGTCCAGTCTCCTGGCCCGTGTCTTTTTCGAGGCCGTCAGGTAGCCGGACGACCTGAGCGCCGATTCCAAGGTATCCGCGCCGCACCTTGCCGTGGGCCACCAGCGTCTCCGCGACGTTGCCGATGGTGGGCACAGGTATCGAGACCGTCACGCCTCGCGTAAGGGCCGACGTGTTCAACCCCAGCACGTTGCCAGAGGCATCCACCAAAGGCCCGCCCGAGAACCCCGGGTACATGACCACGTCGGTCTGCAAGTACCGGTCAATCCGCCCGCCGGCGCGCGTCCTCCACGGCTTACCGAGGGCGCTCACGATGCCGAGGGTCGCCTGGACCGTCTTGCCCGGCCGTCCGAGGGCCAGCACCAGGTTCCCGACGCTTACGGCGTCGGGCTCGGTCGTCCCTGAAGGCGTTAAGCCAGCGCCTTCGGCTCGAATCACGGCCAGATCGGTCGTCGGGTCTCGCCCGACCAGTTCCGCCTTCGCCTCGTTGCCGTCGGCCAGGCCGACCGTGATGTCGTCGTCTCGCTCAAGAACGTGGTTGGCCGTCACGAACAGGCCGTCGGAGCCCCACGCGAAGCCGCTGGCGCCCATGCGTCGCCGTCCCTCGACCCGGACCACGCCTTTGCCCGCGGACTCGACCGTCTCCGCAAGTGCGTTGGATAGCTCTTTCAATACCGCCATGCATCCTCCTCCTGTCCACTGATTCCCCCGTCGAAGCGACGAGGTACCTCGAATATAAGCCCGCACAGGGACTCGGTGCATCGCTCAATGGTATTGGCCGTGGCCCGTAGTAAAGGCTAGGTCAGAGGGTGATGAGACCCGCCCGGGTTGCCAGGGTGACGGCTTCAGTGCGGCTCTGGGCGTCCAGCTTGCTGAGGATGGAGTTGACGTGGAACTTGACGGTGTGCTCGCTGATGCCCAGCCTCTGGGCGATAGCCTTGTTGGCGAGCCCCTCGGCTATCAGGGGCAGCACGTCGCGTTCCCGGGCCGTCAGCTCGACGGGAGCCGGACGATCGACATCGTCCTGCGACGGCGGCGCAGTGTCTGTCAGTTGCGGGTCGAGGACGGCCAGTCCTCTGTTGACGGCCACCAGCGCGGCCATCAACGTGTCCGGGTCCACCTCCCGGTGGAGGACGCCCCTGGCGCCCGTCGCCGATGCCTCCGCTGCCACACGGTCGTCAGCGATCAGTACGACGTTAGGCGCACCGGCGCCACCGGCATCGGCAAGGTATTCGAGGGAGCGCTCCGGCTGCCACCCCATGTCCCAGACCGCAACGTCGGCCCGATACAGCTCCGGCTCCGCCGATGCGTATTGGGCGGGGTCGGTCTGGCCCGCCACCGTGCAGCCGGCCTGGTCGCCCAGAAGCGCCGCCAGCCCCGCACGGGCCAGGTGGTCGTCGGCGACGACCACGACGCGGATGTCTGTGTCTTCGGGTGGCATTTCTGTGGCTGACGCTGTGTGCCGACAGCCTCTGGGTGTATGATTCGGCGAATGAAGACTGTGTCTAGAACCCTAGCACAGTGAGCGTTGTTCATTATTCCGCCGCCGCCATTCTTCGTGGAAATTGATCCGCTCGCGGTTGTGTTGGCCGTGGAAATTGACGACGTAATGAATTGGTCCATTCGACTCAACTAGGTCTTGGGTAACCCGAGCGATGCCATGAGTAATGATGCGGTGTTGTTGAATGGTAGAAAGTGTCTGCTGGCGTATCCAAATGACGGAGATGCCACGCGCTTTGATCTGCTCAAGGTGTATCCGTTTCGAAGAATTGTCTTTGGTTATCCATACTCCTCTGGTGCCGTAATACTCTGCAATGTGGTCAATGATCTTGGGGTCCGGCACACTGTCTTGGGGAGATATGTTGAACTCATCCTGAACGCTTCTAATCGGATACTCCAGCCCGTCCATTGCTCTTGCTATTCTAGGATTAAGGCCGTTGTCCAAAACGAAAAATGGCTCTCTGGAATCAGGTGGCAGCAAGTTCGCGTTCCCATGCTACGGCTTCATTTACCTGTTCTGAAGCTATCCCATAAGATTCGGCGAGAAAAGCGACTGCATCTCCCGCCTCAACCATTCCGACAAGGTCGGCAGTAGGGATTCTTGTGCCTGCTACGCACGGTCGCCCAAATTGGATGCGCGGGTTCAGCAGCACACCCTTCATCGGTGTCCAGCTGTCAGCGACCCCGCGCTCGTCGAATGTCAATCCATGGAGCCGCGTTAGGTGGCCGCGGAAAAGGCCTTCGAAAGCCAATTGGCCGTGCCTGGTGGCCGCCAAAAGATCAGAGGCCATTTCGCCGAAAATATCGATTGCCCCTGCTTTATCAGCCCAAATATCATCCGTAGCAAAGGGCCGTGGATAGCTTGTTGCCGCACGGAGACCTTCCTCGGCCTTTCGTATCTTGGGAAAGCTGTAGCCGAGGGCACGCAGAAACCCAATAACGCGCATTGAAATCAGGTCTTCGAACGTGATCAGTAGCTGTCTGCCAGGGACGCCCACAAGATCTGGGTGAGAGAGCCCAGCGTGAATCCATCGGATCAACTTCCTAGAAGCCAAATCCCGCTGCGCATCAAATCGCCTGACATCAAACACCAAGTAGCGAGCGGCTTCCCTCATCTCGTAAGTGCCCTCGAACTCTGCTGCTGCTTGGTTGGTGGACATAGCTCACCCTCCCGTGCTATGCTAATTTTTAGCACGGCGGGTTTGAGCAAAAGGGAGATGGCAGTCTCCCCATCGCGGTGCGTTGGGTTAGAGTTCCTCGGCTGCGGTTGATTTCCCGCAGCCGTTCTTATTCACGCACTTTTCTCTCGGACACTCGGTAACCCGTTGCCGAGAGGATAGCATGAAGCGGCACCTCTGGACGACCCCCAGCCCCGTACTCCCTTTGACTGAATGCGCCAACTACGGTATTGACCGCCACGGGATCATCAGGGCTTGCACGCCCAACTTGGGGGGACCGGTCGAAAGGAAGCTGGCCGACGGATTGTAGTCGGCCGCGCAGTGATTGAAGGATCCTACGGTGACTGATCGAAGTCAAGATACCCTCCTTCCCATAATGCGGCTGTCTATGCCCGATCTTGCCGTGGACCTGAGTAGGCTGGCGCGCAGGCTGGGTTAGCTCGCAGCTTTGCCCTGCAGACGGCGGTCGTGGAAGAGGTAGTGGTTGGCGTAGCCGGCGTAGCCGGCGTAGAGGCCGAAGTAGTCGCGGGCACATAGCCGCATCTTCGGGCGGGTGACGGTGGTGTCAGTCCGGCGAGCGGCGAGAACGTGTTCACGGATGTCTGGTGATCCTTGCACTTCATGATCGCTTCGGACGGTAGTCCGTGGGATCGTGGCATGCGTCGTAGGTTGCCTTATCGATGTGGACCCAGGTGGTCCCTGGAACGCCTCTGTTTGAATGGCTCCCAGGGCCGACAGGAAAGGCGGATTCGAACACCAACCGCTGGCTCTGGGCCTGTGCAATCCGTTTAGCTAACCGAACCGCAGGACCGAAATCCCAATCCTGGCTCACGATTATGGCTAGGTCGTACCGCCGCTCGTATGTAAGTCTGACTAGATCCAGGGCCAAGGTGACGTCTACGCCCTTTTCTTGCCCGCCTGTATTCACCCTGCCTCGGTAGACGTGTACTCCACTACTCGTCAGGCGCCTGAGTTTGTTTGTCCAGAAGCTGTGCCAAAACCGCTGGGTGGGGCCAGCAGCGGGATCAGGGACACCTGTATAAAAGCGGATCTGGGACAGCGTGCGGCCGGGCAGTCTAGAAACTAAGGTGTCTGCAAGCTTCTCTACGTCGTAGCTAGGCCAAGCATATGGTGGAGACAGATCAGAGGTGGTGGAAATCCACGCCAGTCTTGCCAGGTGGTAGAGGTTCTGGCCGTCGACGAAGACTATGGAGCGCATAAACGAAAAACACCCGCCCGGGGAATATGACCGAAGCCACATCCAGCGGACGGGGAATAATTCTATTTCAGACTATCAATCCGACAGGTTCCTTGTCAATACTTGACCAGGAAGGAAAAACGGCCTGTGAAGGGCGGAGAGATAATGTACCACCTGGGCGGTCGAGCGCTGAGATGTGGCGCTTGAAAACTGTACCGCCTGTCGCCTTCAATCAGGAACGACCGAACCTGATTGAAGGTGGATTGGATGTACAAGGTGGAGATGTACCTGCGAGTTCGCAGGGCTTGTTTCGTCGAAGGGATGAGCGTCCGAGAGGCGGCCCGAGTGTTCGGGCTACACCGGGACACGGTGCGCAAGATGCTCGAGTACTCCGTGCCCCCAGGGTATCGACGGCAACGACCGGCTCGCAGACCGAAGCTCGATCCATATAAGGGTGTGATGGACCAGATCCTGGAGCAGGATCTGAGCTCACCGAAGAAGCAGCGTCACACCGCCAAGCGTATCTACGAACGGCTCAGAGACGAACACGGCTTCCCCGGCAAGTACACGATAGTCAAAGACTACGTTCGAGAACGCCGTCGTCATACCCGCGAGATGTTCGTACCACTGTCCCATTCCCCGGGACATGCCCAGTGCGACTACGGCGAAGCTCGAGTGATCATCGGCGGAGTGGAACGCAAAGCCCACTACTTCGCCCTGGACCTCCCTCACAGCGACGGGTGCTATGTGAAGGCGTATCCCGCCGAGACGACGGAGTCATTCTGCGACGGACACGTCTCCGCCTTCGCGTTCCTGGGCGGAGTGCCTCAGAGCATCCTCTACGACAACACCACGCTCGCGGTAGCCAGAATCCTGGGAGATGGTCGCCGGCAGCGGACCAGGGTGTTCTCCGAGCTTCAGTCCCACTACCTGTTCGAGGACCGGTTCGGCCGTCCAGGCAAAGGGAACGATAAGGGCAAAGTAGAAGGTCTGGTCGGCTATGTCCGCCGGAACTTCCTGGTGCCCATTCCATCGTTCGAGAGCTTCGATGCCCTCAATGCTCATCTGGAGCAACACTGCCTCAGACGGTTCGAAGATCGACTCCGCGGCCACAACGAGACGATAGGAGAACGGCTGGAGCGGGACCTGGAGAAGTTGCTGCCTCTGCCGGCCGTACCGTACGACGCCAGCGACAAGCACGCGACGAGGGTCAGTTCTCTGTCCCTGGTCAGATACCGGACCAATGACTATTCGGTCCCGGTGGCCTACGGTCATCGGGACGTTGTGGTCCGCGGATATGTACATGAGGTTGTGATCAGCTGTGGCGCTGAAGTCATCGCCCGCCATCGGCGGTCCTACGATCGAGACGACTTCGTCTTCGACCCTCTCCATTACCTGCCGCTCCTTGAGAAGAAGACGAGGGCATTGGATCAGGCGGCGCCGCTGGTTGGATGGGAGTTGCCCGAGGAGTTCGGAGTGTTGCGGCGGCTGCTGGAGTCTCGGATGGGCAAGCGAGGAAAGAGGGAGTTCGTGCAGGTGCTCAGACTGATGGAGAACTTCCAGCCGGAAGAAGTCCACGACGCCGTACGAGACGCCATTCGACTCGGGGCTGTGAGCTTCGATGCTGTCAAGCACCTGGTGCTGTGCAGGATCGAGGGTCGACCGCCTAGACTCGACATGGAGTTGTACCCGTATCTGCCCAGGACCAACGTTGCAACAACCTCGACCAGGGACTACATGGCTCTCCTGGCGGGGAGCCGGTCATGACCAACAAGTCCACGATGTTGCTCGAACACAACCTCAAGCAACTCAAGCTCCCCACGTTCCTGAGGGAGTACGACAAGCTGGCATCCCAGTGTGCCAGTGAGGGAGCTGACCATCCGGACTACCTGCTGCGACTATCGGAGTTGGAGCTGATCGACCGTCACCATCGCATGGTGGAACGTCGGATCAAAGCAGCCCGCTTCCCGACGACCAAGAGCCTCGACACCTTCGACTTCCTGTCTATGCCGTCCCTGAACAAGGCTCTGGTTCTGGAGCTGGCACGATGCGAGTACATCGAGCGCCCCCACAACGTCATCGCTCTCGGCAACAGTGGCACCGGCAAGACCCATATCGCCCTCGGTCTCGGTCTGGCTGCGTGTCAGAGGGGACTGTCCGTGGGCTTCACCACCGCCGCTGCTCTGGTTCACGAGCTGATCGAGGCCAGGGACGAACGGCGTCTGCTCAACCTGCAGAGAAGGCTCGCACGACTCAAGCTTCTGATCATCGACGAACTGGGCTTCGTGCCCTTGTCCAAGACTGGCGCCGAGCTCCTCTTCGAGGTGTTCAGCCAGCGTTACGAGCGTGGATCGGTCCTGGTGACCTCCAACCTGCCCTTCGTCGAGTGGACCGAGGTGTTCGGCTCTGAACGGCTGACCGGAGCTCTCCTCGACCGCCTCACCCACCATGTCGACATCCTGGAGATGAACGGGGACAGCTACCGACTCAAGCACAGCAAGAAGACTTCTGGCCGCCAGCTATCTGACTGAGCCTGATCTCCAACGCCCCACGAACCTTGATGCCCATTCTACGGCGTTCAGTGGTACAGTTTTGCTCCGCCCCGCTGGTACGTTTTCACACCGCCCTTGACATACTGGTTTGTATCTAGGAGAACGGGTTAGTACGCGAACCCTTTGTCTTACCCCGAATCCACCGAAGGACGTCCTTGGGGACAGCCCTTGAAGAAGCCAGCGGGTGCTCCTCTGAATCTGGGATAATGGTTTTGGAACAGAAACCCGCCCGGAAACAAGGAGCACCCAATAGATGCTGCCACAGAACAAACCCGACCGTATCCGCATCGTCTTTGACGACCATCGCCTGGTGGCCAATGCCGGCCTGCTCCTGCCGGCCACCCTAGCCCGGCACCTGGGCCTGCGGGAACTCGTCGACCATCACCTTGACCTCGGCGGAGCGCCGGGACGGGCGAACACTGGGGACAAGATGCTGACGCTGGTCGCTTCCGCGCTGGCAGGCGGCGACTGCATCGACGACGCCGATGCGCTGCGCGCTGGTGGGACGGTCGGTGTTCTAGGCTGCGTGGTCAAGGCGCCATCCACCCTGGGGACCTTCCTGCGCAGCTTCCGGTGGGGGCATGTCCGTCAACTCGACCGCGTGAGCCGCCAGTTGTTGGCCCGGGCCTGGGCCGCTGGGGCCGGACCCGGCGACTCGCCCCTGACCATCGACCTGGACTCGACCATCTGCGAGACCTATGGACTGGCCAAGGAGGGAGCGCGCCACCACGGCTATACCGGCGCCCGCGGCTATCACCCGCTGCTGGCCATTGCCGCCGGCACCGGCGAGGTGCTGATGTCCCGGCTGCGCGAGGGCCGGGCCAACACCGCCCGTGGCGCCGCCCACTTCCTGCGTGAGACGGTGGGGCGGGTGCGCTACGGCGGGGCCAGGGGACAACTCACGGTGCGGGCCGACAGCGGCTTCTACGCCCACACTGTCGTTGCCGCCTGCCGGGAAATGGATGTCCGCTTCTCTATCACCATCCGCCAGCGCGCCAGCCTGCGGGACCTGATCGAGGCGATACCAGAGGAGGACTGGACTCCCATTCCCTACTGGACGGACGGCGCCGCCGATGTCGCCGAGACGACTTACACCCCGTTCCAGACCAAGCCGGACGCCGCGCCGGTGCGGCTCATTGTCCGGCGGGTGAAGCCGACGCCCGGTTCCCAGCTCGCCCTCTTCGCCAGATACAGCTATCACGCCTTCATCACCGACCGCGATGGGGAGACGCTGGAACTGGAGGCCGATCATCGCCGCCACGCCGAGGTCGAGAACGCCATACGCGACCTCAAGTACGGCGTCGGGCTGAACCACATGCCGTCGGCGCGCTTCGCCGCCAACGGCGCCTGGCTGGCGGTCCAGGTGATGGCGCATAACCTGGCCCGCTGGACGGCGCGGATTGGTCTGGGCGAGCGGACCGTGATCACCAAGACCCTCAGGCGGCGGGTCTTCGCTCTGGTGGGACGGATCACCCGCTCGGCGCGCCGCCTCACTTTGCATCTCCCCCGGCGCTGGCCTTGGGAAACCCAGTTCAGTCGCGCCTTGGCCCGGCTGCAAGCCATTCCGTTCCCGGCCTGACAGCCAGCCTGCAACTGACCCAACGTCCCCGCAATCTCGCGCCACCCCGGTCGCGAGAGTCCCCTGCTGCGTATCCTCTCGCCTTCCCGCGCATCGCAACTCCCGCATAGGGCCTTAGGGGCCCTGTGCGGCGACTGAAGACCGGCCGCCGGCCTCCCATCTACCCCAAGACCCCAGGCCATCCCCCCTGTAGCTCCCTCACCCACCCCCTTCCGCTGCCCTCACGCCGTCCATCGGTGTCCTTCGGTGGATTCGGGCTTACACACAGAGGGTCGGCGGTTCAAGCTCATGATCGCCCACCACGCATGACAGCACATCGAAGGGCTCCTGGTGGCGACGCCGACTCGTCTCGGATGGTCGCCAGTTGCCAGCTGATTCCGGCGGATCGGATGGGTTAGACCGTCCACTAATCCAATCTCATGGCAATCACATCCGTTGACCGCCCAGGGAAGGTCGTGCCGTAAAGGTAGTGTCAGCTACACCTGCCGAGCGCTCTGCCTGAAGAAGGCCTCAGCCTCTTCGTCTCTGGGAAAGACGATCTCAACCCGAAGCTCGTCCAGTGTTACCTCACATGCAGTTCCGAACCGGGCCACCATCGACGCCGTTTTGATCACCTGGTCTCCGATCCGAAGGTGGGGACAGATTACGAGATCCGCGCCAGTGTCTTTAACGTCAATTGGGACGTCTTTCATATAGGCTTCCGCTCGCGCGAGGAGCTCTTGAAGACGCTCGTCTGGACCTGAATCTGCCACCTCCCTCCGTATGCGACGGAGGAACACCCAACCCACGGCCGAGAAGTTATCGATCATCTCGCGCATCGGCCCCGGCCCGAGGATGGTATCAACAAGATTCATCGGGCCGTCACCCGTCTCCGGGAAGATTCGACGACCTGCTGCATTCGCATCGATCAGATCCCACCACCGGTTGATGACGTATGCGGGATAGGGCTCGTGCGACTCGAGCATCACGCGTATGGCGTTGCGAAAGGGCTCGGCAGCCCCATCCGACAGGGACACCTCTGGATAGATGGGCGCCAAACCCGCGGCCTCCAGCAAGATGTTCCGGTCTCGAAGAGGGACCTCCAATGCCTCGGCCACTCTCTGGACTACGGTAGCTCTCGGCCTGGAACGGCCTGTTTCGATGAAAGAAACGTGGCGCTGGGATAGGTCCGCCCGAGTGGCCAGATCCAGCTGGCTCAGTCCACGCCGCTGCCGCCACCGCTTCATGTGACGGCCAAAAGCCGTTGCTAGGCCGAGAGTTACAGTACTCATGTTTCCACACCTCCAGTGTCCTGTCGCGATCATCTTGCGTCAGTGGGTTGCTGATAGCGATTACCCTTCAGGGAATTGCAACAATTCATCAGCGGGTTATTCTAGACGAAACCTAAGAAGGTGTCGATCTTGTAGGCAGCAATTCGTTGATGTGTAACCAAGCCGCAGGGCTAGAAATCCAAAACACTACCGTTCAGCCGGAACGTGAACAGCTAAGGAGGCGCAGATGACCACCCAACCACCCATATCAGCGGATTTCCCTTTCGAGTCGCGCTACCTCGAGGTGCACGGCTCCAAGATACACTACGTGGAGGAAGGGTCGGGCGACCCGGTGCTGTTTCTGCACGGCCAGCCGACCTCGTCCTATCTATGGCGAAACGTCATCCCGCACGTGTCTCCCGTGGCGCGGGCGATCGCGTTGGACAACATCGGATTCGGCAAATCGGATAGGCCCGACATTGAGTACCGATTCGTGGACCATGCTAAGTACGTCGAGGGGTTCATCGAGGCCATGGGGCTTAAGAACATAACACTCGTCGTTCACGACTGGGGATCGGCGCTGGGATTCCACTATGCCATGCGCACTGAGTCCAATGTAAAGGGCATTGCCTTCATGGAGGCTCTCCTGATGCCCATCCCAAGCCTCGATTCAATGCCGGGGGAGATGAAAGAGATATTCACCGCGTTCCGCACCCCTGAAGTCGGGTGGGATATGATCGTGAACCAAAACATGTTCATCGAGCAGCTCGTGCCGGGGATGGTCGTACGCAAGCTTACTGACGTCGAGATGGATGCCTACCGCGAGCCGTTCACCGACCCATCCACCCGTCTGCCCCTCTGGCGGTGGCCCAACGAGATCCCTATCGGCGGCGAGCCGGCAGACGTCCACGAGATCGTAAGCGCCTACGCTGCCAAGCTTCAGGAATCGGATCTGCCCAAGCTGCTGTTCCACGCCGACCCCGGCGCTATCATGTCGCCGGCCATGCTGGATATGATCAGGCAGAGCTACAAGAATCTCAAGACGGTGGACATCGGCCAAGGGATTCATTTTGTCCAAGAGGACAATCCGCACCTGATCGGTGAAGAGATCACCGCTTGGTACAAGACGTTGTGAGGTTCAGCGGACTAAGCCAACATAGGTTGCACTACTGGTTTCCATCGAATCAGAATCAACGGTCAGCAACAATCTTTACCCAGGAGAGGACACTATGTTCAGCGGGCTTTCGACACAGGGGTTGGCGCGCTCCAGCACGCAGCACCCCAAGCGCGTTATCGGTATATGGATCGCGATCCTCGTGCTCGCCTTCGTTTCGGTCGGGTCGTTCTCGACGGGAACGCTGACGACGGAGTTCGCGTTCTTCAGCAACCCCGACTCGAAGCAGGGTGACGCGCTGTTGGCCGATCGGCTACGGGGCCCAGCAAACGTCAACGAGGTCGTGATCGTCCGCTCAAACACCGTGACGGTCGACGACGCCTCGTACGAAGAGTTCGTTTTGCATTTACAGCGGGAGACTCTCAATCAGCAGGTCCAAGACCAGCGCCGCGATTGGTGGGGGATTGTGTAGTCCTCATGCACCGATTCTTGCAGATATCCAAATTGCCGCCTTTTTGCCGCCCAAATTCTCGGGACGGGCCGTGAGAGGGCGGGACGGCGCGGTGATCGGTCCGTCCTCCGCGCCTGTACGACGCGATGGAGGGGTAAAGCGCAGCAAAGGACGGGAAGCCCTTGAACGGACTTTTAATCCGAGTGTCCAGGGTTCGAATCCCTGCCGGCCCACTCCCTTTCGCCCGATAACGAAGGCGTTCCGCTCTTCGTCCAAATGCTCAAGCCGTTGATCGAGACAACTTTCGACCGCGCGATACGACTGATCAGACGGGGGCTGGGCGCTGGACCGGGCATCGAACGCTTGGGATTCATTGACTTTGATTCGGCAATGTAGATACAATGATGTGTGGCTGTTTGCCCGAATCGCGCTTGCAACGGGAGCCAGAATGACACAGGTCAGAGAAAAACCAAAGCCGCTTACGATCTCGATTTCCAAAGAGGCTGCCGACCATGTCGGCGACTTTGCTGAGCAGTCCGGTAAGCCCGACGCGAACCTCCGAGTCGGTGTAAAGGGTGGCGGGTGCTCCGGGTTAACCTACGTTCTCGACCTCGTTGACCAGCCTCGCGACGATGACAAGATGATCGAGGAGCACGGCCTTAAGCTCTACGTGGACCGCAAGTCGTATGTGTTCCTCGCGGGCACGATACTGGAGTATTCGGGCGGTCTGAACGGCAAGGGCTTCGTGTTCAACAACCCTAACGCCAAGACGACCTGCGGATGCGGGACCTCGTTCGGCGTCTAACCTCGGCGGATATCTAGCTTCCAGCACGCCCCGGTCGATCGGGGCGTGCTTGTTTCAGGGCTTATGAGCACCACTCCGACACTAGACAAACAGGGCTCGACCGACAGGTTGCCGGTGCCCCAGGCATACTCCACCGTAGAGGAAGAGTACAACGCACTAACGGGTGGGGTGGGGCTCCTGGACAGGTCGGACCTCGGCCGTCTCCGCGTCTCGGGCGACGATGCCAGTGACCTCCTGAACCGGCTGACGACCAACGAGCTGATGGATCTCCAGCCGGGCACGGGTGTGTCGACCGTTCTGACCTCGAACAAAGGCCGCGTCCTCGACTTGTTGTACGTCTTCAAGCAGGACGATCACTTGCTCGTCCTGACGTCTGGCGACGCTCGCCAGAAGGTCATCGATTGGATCGACTTCTACACCATCATGGAGGACGTCGAAGTCCGTGACGTCACGACCGAGACAGCGATGCTCTCGGTCGTCGGTCCCGAGGCTGCGAATCTACTCGGGGTGCTAGCCGGCGACATGTCGTCCCTAGCGCCCTACGGTTCCTTTCGGGATTGGACGGCTGGAGTTGAGGCTGAGGCGTACCGCACCGATTTCCTGGGGCTTCCTACCTACGACATTCTCGTTGCCGCCGCGGATCGGCAGCAATTGTGGGACCTGATCCTCGAGACAGGGCAGAGCATGGGCGTCATTCCTATCGGCTATCAGGCCTCAGAGGTCGTCAGAATTGAACAGGGCGTCCCCGCATTCGGCGCTGAGCTCAGTGAAGACTTCAACCCGCTGGAAGCGGACCTCATGGACCTGATCAGCTTCACGAAGGGCTGCTACGTCGGGCAGGAAGTGATCGCGCGGCTAGATACCTACAAGAAGGTGCAGAAACAGCTCGTAGGCATGCGCTGGAGCGGCGACGAACTCGTCCCCAATAGCAAGCTGACACACGAAGGGAATACTTCTGGGGTGCTCACGTCGGTCGCGGCGCATCCACGTCTCGGAAGCTGGATCGGCCTGGGCTACGTGAAGAAGGCCCTGGCCGCGTCGGGAACGATGTTGGAGGCAGAGGACTCGGAGATCGCCGTCGAGGTAGCCGAGCTCCCCCGATAGGCTGCTCGACCAGTCGACCCCACTACTCTTCCGCTTGTTTCGGCAGGTCGGCGGTGAGCGTCCCGCCTCCGTCGACGACGATCACCTGGCCTCTTATCGCCGACGCTTCGTCGGTGCACAAGAAGGCCACTACCCGAGCGATGTCCTGCCCTCTCAGCATCCTCCCCAGCAGAGTCTGCTCACCCGCCGCTAGCATGTCGTCCCGGTTCGGGAAGTGGTCCAGCGCTCCCGTTTCGACGAAGCCGCCCGACACCGCGTTTACCGATATGCCCTTCGGCGCGAGCTCTACCGCCAGATAGCGAGTCACGGCTTCGAGTGCTGCCTTCGAAGTGCCCACCGAGAAGTAGTTGGGTAGCACGCGCTGTGAGCCCAAGCTGGTGATGTTTACGATGTGCCCCCCGTGACTCATCAGCCGCGAGGCCTCTAACGAGCAGAGCCACGGCGCCTTTGCGTTTATGTCCATCGTCCAGTCCCAGTGCTTCTCCTCAAGCTCCGCTGCTGGCCTCTGAACGCCTGACGCCGCGTTGTTCACCAAGATGTCTAGCGCGCCGAACTCCTCCTCTACGTCGGCGAACAGGCGCTTGATCTGATCGGTGTCACCGAGGTGGGCACGGATCCGCTGGCATCGCACGCCGAGCTTCTGGATCTCGGCCTGCGTATCGGCCGCTGCCTCGTGGCTGCGCATATAGTTGAAGGCGACGTCGGCACCATGGCGGGCGAACTCGAGGGCGATGGCCTTGCCGATCCCCCGCGAGCCGCCGGTGACTAGCGCGACTTTGCCTTTGAACGTCATCTGGGCTCGTTGGTCGGTCGACGTGTGCTGCTGTGCAAGATCGCCGTTCGAGAGCGTAACCCTAGACGGCCAGGCCGCCGTCGACGCTCACAACCTGGCCCGTGATGTACTTGGACTCTTCACCGGCGAGGAATGCGACCAGACTAGCAACGTCGTCGACTTCGCCGAAGTGGCCCTGCGGGATCATGCTGTTCCAGTACTCTCGCTGCTGGTCCGACAGCACCGACGTCGTTTCGGTGTCGAAATAGCCTGGAGTCACGCAATTCACGGTGATGTTCCGCGTCGCGACCTCTTTGGCAAGGGCCTTGGTGAAACCGATCATCGCCGCCTTCGACGCGGTGTAGTTGGTCTGAGACGGATTACCCCTCAGACCCACTATCGACCCAATGTTGATGATGCGGCCCCAACGCTTACTGACCATCTTTCTCAGAACGGCGCGCGTGCAATAGAACGTCCCGTGGAGGTTCACGTCTATGACACGATGCCACGCCTCGTCAGACATCCTGAGCAACAGCTGGTCGTTTATGATGCCTGCGTTGTTGACGAGAATGTCCGTCTGGCCCCAGGCGTCATCCACGGTCTTGACCATGGACTCGACCTGCTCGCGGTCGGAGACGTCGGCATGCACCGTCAGAGCCTCCCCGCCGTGCTCGGTGATGCGCTCGGCCACCTCGGCCGCCGCATCGGGCGAGGAATTGTAGTTGACGGCGACCTTAACGCCCATCTCGGCCAGTTTGATGGCGGTCGCGCGCCCGATGCCCTTCGACGCACCTGTGACCAGCGCCGTCTTTCCGTTGATCTCGTTGTCTCCCAAGGTTTCCCTGACTACTCGCCGACTGCTTGTTTGACCCGCGCCAGCTCTTCGTTCAGCTTTTCCACGAACCCCACTTCCACCGTACGTCTCGCGGTCTCGATCGCACGCCGGACCGACTCAGCCTTGCCACGCCCGTGTCCGACTACGCTGACACCGTTGACTCCGAACAGAGGCCCGCCCCCATACGTCTCGGTGACGTTGTTCATCTCGTAGACCTCGCGAGCCAAGTCCGCAAGCTCAGTCTCTGGGAGCTTGCCGTCCAGACGGTCCTTGAGCTGGTCCGAGATTGCGCTACCCAGTCCTTCCACGAGCTTCATGACGACATTTCCAACGAAGCCGTCGCAGACGGCAACGTCGGTCCGGTTGTAGGGCAGGTCATTGGCCTCGACGTTCCCGATGAAATTTAGGCCACTCTTTGCCAGTAGCTCCGTCGTCTCCCTGACCTGACGATTACCCTTGCCGATCTCGGCGCCGACGCTAAGGAGCGCGACGCGCGGACGCTCGATCTCCCAGAACTGGCGGGCAAAGACCTCGCCGATCACCGCGAAGCTCAGTAGCTGAGCAGGACGGCAGTCCACATTCGTGCCGACATCGATGACAGCGGTGTGGGGAGCCAATCCTATAATTGGCCCGCCAAGGGCAGGTCTCTCGATTCCGTCGATTACTCCAAGGACGACGGCGCCCGCAGCCATGGCTGCCCCCGTGGAGCCCATCGTGACGGAGGCGTCGGCCATGCCCTTCTTGACCAGTCCTGTAGACACCATTATCGAGGCCCTGGGCTTCTGCCGCAGAGCTATTGCTGGCTGCTCGTTCTCATGGATGACTCCTTCAGAGGGGACTGGCATGATGGGCAGGCCGTCGACGTTGTGTTTGGCCAATTCGGCCTGGATCGCCTCCAGCTCGCCCACAAGACCGACCTGCACCCCTCCCGCTTTGGCGGCCTCAACGGCGCCAGGTACGGTCTCGCTTGGACCGTAGTCGCCCCCCATCGCGTCAACTGCTATACGGACCAGACCGCTATTCGAAGTCAATCGTCACTCCTCAGGCCCGTATGCCCCGGGCCGTCCGGGTATCCTTACCTTGTCACCCTGACCACCGCCTCGCCTGTCACCGCCGATTCGCCGTCAGGCTTGCGGACACCCACCGTGCAGACGACTTCACTCGCACGGTCGACCTCTCTAACACGTTTGACGTTCCCGAAGGTCACAATCTTGTCGCCGGGCTTGACGGGGGCCCTGAACCTCAGCTTAAGGTGGCCGCTCTCAGCCCAGTCGTGAGCGAACCCCGCGGCCATCGCCTCGGACACCAACGCCGCGACGAGCATGCCGTGCGCTATCGTACCTCCGAACTGTGACGATGCTGCGAACTCCGAGTCGACATGGATCGGATTGAAGTCTCCCGACGCCTCAGCGTATCGCTGTATACGTTCCTGCGTAATCAACCGTTCGACCACTGGCAAATCGTCGCCCTCACGAAAAGCTGACGCCATTTCAGGAAGCCGCAGCAGGCACCATCAGGGTGCTCTTGCCAGACATCACGGCGTGTCCGCTCCCGTCGTTCGCCGACAGATTGATGATCAGGAACCGCCACTCTCCTCGAACGGAGTTCTGGCCAACGGTCGCGCGGCAGCTTAACTTCTCGCCGACCTCGACTGCGTCGATGAACTCGATCTCTTGTCCGGCGTGCAATGTCCCTGGCTGAATCGCGAGCTCGTCGAGCACGGACCTTAGGCTTCGAGCCGCGATGGCCATAGGTGGGACCGGCGAGCGGGGGTCGTCTGGGTCAAATATCCCGGACTCGTCCCCGACCGCGTCAACATAGGCCGAGACCGACGACGCGTCCATCTCGAATTCCGTGTCAGAGATAGTCTGGCCCGGTTCCAGAGAAGCGTACTCCATTGCCATTCGCTATCGGTACCCCCCTAGGCGCCGGTCGGATTATATAGGCAAGGCATGGGTTTTCGGAAGTCTCGGCGAAGCCGTTTCACACCGGCGGCCGACACTAGGCTGCCGTCTACGTTGCGTCGCTCGAACCCGTGCGCTGCAACTCGGCCTCTTCCAGCCACCGTTCAAGCAGAATGAACGATTCCTCGACGCCGAGGTCTAGCGACGCGATGGACACGGCGCGGAACAAGACTCCTGTAGACACCCGAGCTGTAGCGGACTCGCCAAGCGCCGGGAGCTTCACGCCCAACGCTTTCGCCATGTAGCCAGCGGCGGCCATTCCCTCACTTGTCAGATAGCACTCCACGAGCACCTGCCCCTGATAGAACAGCTTCAACCCATCCCCGTCTTGGTGGAGCTCGAGTGCGAGATGTGCTCTCGGAGTGGAGAGCAGCTCGTCAGCAAAGTCCGTGACGTTGGTATGAGGTTCAGCCATGTTCCCGTCGACTCCTAGTAGCGGTGGCCCGGAGTAGCGCCGCATTATAGCCTAGAAAGCGATCATCTCGCGGGCGCCGGGAAGTGGGTTCTCTGGTCCCACGTTACGCCGTTCGAATCCAGGCCGGTTCATCGGGCCGTGGCGATCAGAACAACGCCGAACCGGCCGCCGCCGTATTCCTTGACGCCCTTCTCAGGCAAGCCATAGAATGGCCTTTGTCAGGTACGGCTGGACTTCTAGCTACACGAAGGGGTTTCGTTGAAGAAGGCATTTCCCTGGCTTCGCGATAAGCAGGAGCCCGTACAGAACGGGAACGTCCTGATCAAGGGCGAGAAGGTGGCCATCCGCGAGAAACGCGTTGCCGACGTCGTCGATGACTACGCTTGGCGAACGGACGAAGAGTTGGCCCGCCTCGACGCGACTCGGCCCATTAGCATGACCTACGAAGAGTTCTATCGCTTTTCCAAAGACGAGATCGCCAACGCCAGCTCGACCTCGCATCGGCTGGCTATCGATACCTACGACGGCCGGCACATCGGCAACTGCATGTATTACGACATCGACCGGAAACGCGGCGAGGCCGAGCTTGGCATAATGATCGGAGACCGAGGCTACTGGGGGAGGGGCTACGGCACCGATTCAGTCAGCACGTTAGTCGAGCACATCTTCACCACGACCGGTCTTAGCCGCGTATACCTCCACACCTTGGAGTGGAATGAAAGAGCCCGGCGTTCCTTCGCGAAGTCAGGCTTCCGCGAGGTCAAGCCGGTGCACCGAAGCGGCCACGACTTCATTCTCATGGATATCTTCCGCATTAATTGGGAGAGCCGCCGTGGCTCTGAGGACGGCGCATCCAGCCGGGTGGACCCGACAATTAGCGAGAACGGGTCGGCGTCGTAGCCACCATCCAGGTGCCCTTCGGCGCGGTCCTGATCCGCTATTTATCCCTTCTGGCCTCGTTCGATCCCCTCTGCTAGTTGAACCACATGGTGAATAGGGAGAGCCTTATATGATACTCGTTACCGGAGCAACGGGATATGTCGGCCGGGAGGTGGTGGCGGCCCTCGCATCTAGTGGGCGTAAGGTGCGGGCATTGCTCCGCTCCGAGTCACGGGCCCCAGTCCTCGCGAGCCACGACGTCGAACTGGCCTACGGCGACGTCACCGATCCGGAGTCGCTACGACTCGCCTGCGACGGTGTCGAAGGAGTGGTCCATCTGGTGGGCCTGTTACGCGAGAGCGGCAGGTCGACGTTTCGGCGGGTCAACTACGAGGGGACCACGAACATCCTGGAGGCCGCATCCGTCGCTGGCGTGAGTCGGTTCGTTTTGGCTGGCGCCATCGGGACGACCTCGGACCCGACCGTACCATACCTGCACTCACGCTGGATGGCCGAGGAGGAGACCAATCGAAGTCCTATACCTCACGCGATCGTGCGCTTCTCCGTCGGGTTCGGACAGGGTGACGAGTTCTTCACCGTTTTGGCTGCCCAGGTCAAGCTCTCGCCTCTGGTGCCCATAGCAGGCGACGGCAAAGCGCGGTTCCAGCCGATAGCCGTATCCGACGTCGCAAAATGTTTGGCCCTCGCCTATGATCGCGACGACCTCACCGGGCAGACTATTGAAGTCGGCGGGCCGGAGTACTTCACCTACGAGCAGATGGTCGATCTCGTAGCCGAGACCCTTGGCGCGAGAATCGCCAAAGTCCACGTCCCGGTTGCGCTGGTGAGGCCTGCGGCAGCGATGATGGAGGTGCTCATGCCTCGCCCGCCGGTAACCCGAGAGCAGCTCAAAATGCTCCGGCTCGACAACACCACGGACCTCGACGCCATAAAGAAAACATTCGGATTCGAACCGCAGTCACTTCGAGACGGCATCGGCTACGTGACGAACATCGGCCTGTTGGACGCACTTAGAATCAACCTCGGCTCCATGCCGGCACATATTAGAGACCACTAGCCCGTCCATCCCGACCCTATTTAGGAACGGGACGGAACAGGAAACCGGGACGCATATGTCTAGAGTCGCTTCAAGGCTCGATTACCAGGGCGCTCTCCGACGCGTTATGAGTCTGCCCGACTTCGAGCGTTCCAAACGCAGTCCGGGCCATTCGACGTTCCACCTCGACCGGATGTCCCTGATTCTCGACCGTCTCGGTAGTCCCCATCTCAAGGTCCCGACCGTCCACGTAGCAGGCACGAACGGTAAGGGCAGCACAGCGGCGATGGTTACCTCCATTCTGACGGCGGCAGGTCATCGAGTCGGCCTCTACACGTCACCTCACCTCCATCGAGTAGTCGAGCGGATCAGAATCGGGCTCGAACCGATAGACCCTCAGAGATTCGCGGACCTCGTCGAGCGCATCTGGCCGGACGTAGAGGACGTTGGGCGGGACGGTGGACACGGTCCGCTCACGTTTTTCGAGCTGCTCACTGCGATGGCCTTCCTTCACTTCAGCGAGATTGAAGCAGACTTCCAGGTAATCGAAGTAGGCCTTGGCGGTCGGCTCGATGCCACTAATCTCGTAAGTCCGGAGGTCTGCATTATTACCTCGATCAGCTTGGACCACGTCGCGACTCTAGGGAACACCATCGGGGAAATCGCCCTCGCGAAGGCCGGTATCGTCAAGAGCGGAGTCCCGGTCGTGGTGTCACCGCAGAGTGAGGAAGCGATGACCGTAATCGCGGAAACGGCTTCATCCAAGAGTGCAGCCGTCGTGGACGTCGAAAAGGAGCTTTCCTGGAGCGGGGGCCGGTCAGATCGAGACGGGCGGCCGGTCCGGATCGACGGCTTGAGAGCAAGCTACCGGACGAGGCTGCCTCTCTTTGGCGATCACCAGATCGAAAACGCAGCCACGGCCGTCGCGACCGTCGAAACCCTCATGGACAGGGGGTTCGACGTCTCGCCGGAAAGCGTCGTCGAGGGACTAAGAACGGTGAGCTGGCCGGCAAGGCTCCAACGGGTCTCCGGCGCCACGCAGGTTGTAGTAGACGGCGCGCACAATCCGGACTCGACGCGGCGTCTCGTGAACGCCATTCGACAAACGTTCGAGTTCCGACGTCTCTTCGTTGTGTTCGGCGCCGGCGGCGGACATCTCGTAACGGATATGCTGGCAGAGCTGACGGACCTGCCTCTGACGGTTTTCGCGGTCCGATCGCGAGACCCGAGAGCGACGGATTCCGAGCACATCGCGGACGTCGCCAGGGAACAAGGGCTCGAAGTCGTCGGCGTCTCGACGACCGTAGCCGGTGGCCTACGAAAGGCCCTGGCTTTGGCAGGCGAGGGAGACCTCGTCTTGGGCACAGGTTCACTGTTCGTGGCGGCGGAGGTGATCGAAGAGTTGGAAGGCGTTACGCCGGAGCTGTATCCGGAGTTCGAGCGCACCTGAACGGCGACGGCAGGGAGGTGGTCATGAGGAACGGTAGGAAGAGAGTGGTCGTAACGGGGATGGGCGCGATAACCCCGTTAGGGGAGACCGTCTCCGAGTTCTGGGACGCGCTCGTGGCCGGGAGGTCCGGAATTGGACCAATCACACAGTGCGATGCGTCAGACTTCCCCTCTCACATAGCGGGTGAGGTCTCGGACTTCGATCCGGCCAAGTACATGGACGCGAAAGAGGCCAAGAGGATGGCGCGCTTCTCACAACTGTCGGTCGCAGCGGCAGGCCAGGCTATAGAGGATGCCGGGCTGGACCTCGACAAAGTCGACCAGGAGCGCATCGGCGTCGTCATGGGCAATGGCAATGGTGGGTTCCCGACCACGGAGCAGAATGCACGAGTCCTTGTCGATAAGGGTGGGATGAGGATGAGCCCCTTCTTCATCCCTATGATCCTCCCCAACATGGCCGCGGCAAATGTAAGCCGAACGTTCGGGCTGAAAGGCTACACGTCTACTATCATCACGGCGTGTGCGGCCGGAACCCAGGGCATCGGGGAGGCCACGGAGATCGTCAGGAGGGGGTCAGCCGACATAGTCCTCGCGGGGGGCAGCGAGGCAGGGATCTGCCAGCTTGGCCTCGGGGGGTTCAACACCATCAAGGCCTTTTCCCGGCGCAATGACGACCCCACCGGGGCAAGCCGGCCCTTCGACGCCGAGCGGGACGGCTTCGTGCCGGCCGAAGGTGCGGCCCTGTTGGTGGTCGAGAGTCTGGAGCATGCGGTCGATAGGGGCGCCACAATACTCGCCGAAGTGCTCGGTCAAGGCGTGTCCTCCGACGCGTTCCATGCTGTTCAGCCCGACGAAGACGGTAGCGGCGCGGCGCGGGCCATCCGTTGGGCTCTGGACGACGCCGGCGTCGCCGTCGACGAGATCGATCACATCAACGCCCACGGGACCTCGACGCAGCTGAACGACCTGTCCGAGACGTTGGCGATCAAGACGGTGTTCGGCGATCAGGCCTACAAGGTACCCATTAGCGCCACCAAATCGATGATCGGGCATGCGCTTGGCGGCGCCGGCGCGCTGGAAGCGGTCGCTGCTATCAAGACGATTCTGACCGGCGAGATCCATCCGACCATCAACTACGAACACCCCGACCCGGACTGCGATCTCGACTACGTGCCCAACGAGTCGAGGAAGCAGCGGGTGGACACCGTGCTCTCGAATAGCTTCGGGTTCGGCGGCCAGAACGCCTGCCTCGTGATCAGGCGTTTCGAAGAGTAGGGCCTAGGAATGCTGCCGCAAAGCACAATCGCCTGCAACTCAGCCTAATCCCTCATAGTTGTACAGACCGAGGAGAAACCGATGGAGTGCAACCGCCACCGAGCTGTATACAAATCCCCGCCCGTAGCTTACGGGGTAGGCCTCAAGTGGAATTTCTCTAGGGCTCGAAGATAAGGCGCTCTCCGTGATCGAGATTCACGCCGAATAGAGAGACGATTTCGAGACCGACGATGTACTGGTCGCCGAGAGCGTCACAGCGTAGTCGGCTAAAATGGGCGAAGTCGTCCCCGAGCCAGAGATCACCTCTGTAAGAGGGCGCGTACGTAACCCACCCATCTGCAAGTCTCCACTCGCTCTGGCCATCCGGGTCCCCGATGTCCATCGTGACCCAGTTCGCAGGAACGATTAGTTTGCCATCGAAGCCCGTATCGACCAGGGCTGAGCCCTCATGCACTTTGCCGCGTATCTCAACGCGGACTGGCACATAGGGAAATTCAGAACTGGTTAGAGAGCCAGCCATTTGCCGATAGCGCGCTCTCCGATTCTGGTAAAAGCGAAGTTCCCGCTGCCGAATTTTTCGATGGCGTCCGAGAACAGCTTATCGGAGTCCTCACCGAATAGAACGGTACCTTCAGGCCCGATAGCTACCAGCTCGCCCCAATGCTTCTTCTCCAATGGCTTGCCGTATCGCTCGTAGAGGCGATTGTCCTTCGTTCGGCGGCGATCCATCCATACATCGATCTCCGTCACTCGTTCAGGAACTCCTTTCGTAGATTGTGAGGTCTGTGGCATATGGTTTCGACTTTCTTCTTTCTAGCATACATGCAGAGGACGTCAATCACGAAGTCTGAGTTCCTATTGACCATAGTCCACACCCTTGCTTCAGGTAGTTGCGTTTCGGCAATGCGTCATCCATACGTCAAATAATATTTGACATTCAGGTGACGCGCAATGGAGACACGATATACTGCCACCATTAAGACATCTCGTAGAGAACTCAACGGATCCTGCTACACAAGCTTCGGCGTAATCCTTAGCTCGGGGAGCAGCCGTAGACCCTCTTCTGACATGCCATTATCTAGCGGTGCAGGGTCGTAGAGGGCCCTGCCGGCTAAGGTACTGATTCGCCGAAAGGCATCGGGTACCGCTACGTCGGAGGCCTGAAGCCTCGCCACGTAGTCTTCCGGGCTTTCGTATGGCTCCCGGGGCGGGAACCCCTTTTTCTCGAGCGTTCTGACCGCCTTCCGGTACAGTTTTCTTACTTCGTCGCGGCTTCGACCTTCGAGGAGCGTGTACGCCACCGACCGGCCCCGGAGCGCGACCGCCCTGTACCGCGCGACAAGCAGGGCGACACCTAGTCCTACCGCAACGATGGCTGCGAACAACAGTCCCGCGGCCAGAGGTACCGCAATGAAAGACGTCAAAGCTCCGACGGCCGCCGCTGGCGCATCCAGAAAAACTCCTCGGACCTGCGACCTCAAGACTTCCTGGAGGCTTCGGGTGGCCTGCGTGTAACCGGGGTCCAATGCCCACGGCGAGTCGGGCCTCGGCGTCGGGTCGAAAGGCACCCACCCATGTCTATTGAACTTGATCTCGACCCACGCGTGGGCGTCTTGCAATCGCACCGTGTGGGCGCCCGTCAGGCTGTTGAACTCCCCTGGGACGTAGCCGATGGCCACCCGTGCGGGCAGACCCACGGCCCGCGCCATGACCGCCATTGCCGTGGCGAACTGAGCGCAGTAGCCAGACCTTCGCTCGAACAGGAAGCTGTCGACGGCGTCACTCGATCGGGTCAGGGGCGGCACTCGGAGGTCGTAGCTGTAGTTCGTGAGAAGGTACTGCTCGAGGCGTGCAGCGGCATGAAACTCGGACGGTGCCCCGTCGACGATCTCGTTCGCCAATGTGAGGACCCGTTCGGGCACGATGGCGTCCGATACGGTCGCCAGATAGCGGGAATCGACGGAATCTCTTACTAACGCCTCCGGCGTTAGAGCCGGCACCGAGGAGACGACACGATAGCTGTCGGCCTCCCGCAGACGTCGCTCGTTCTCGATGGCCCTGGCCGTCGCGTTCCCTTCACGGAAGATGTCCTGGAACCCAACGTAGCCTGGGCTATACCCGGTGAATATGGCGTCCGGTTGTGAGACCCGAGGAAAGAAGGAGTGGACGTACCGGCCTTCGGGAGACTGCGAAGGGGCATCTTTGAAGCGCAGCCGTCCATACCGGTCAACCTCGAGTTGGAGCTCGCCGCCATCGGAGGCAACCCAGCCGCGTCCGTCGTACTCGTCGAGGACCCCGCCCCGCCAGTAGCTGGCGAGAGGGCTCCTGACGTACATGACAACGTCCTTCTCTTCCGGGCCCGTATATCCTAGCGGGACGTATTCGGTAAGCGAGGCATCGAGGTTCGTGTCAGGAGTCGCCGTTGGCGCCGACGACCCGGCTTCCGGCGACGCCGTTTGGGTCGGGTCTATGCTACCGCCGGTCCCTGACTCCGGAGCCGGAGAGGCCTCGTCACGGGACGGTAGTACGCCGGCAGCGGGTGGCGAGCTGCCGCCGGCGGTCTCACTTGGCGCGGGCGGACGCCCGACGGTCAGATCGAGCCGGCTGGGCAGCGGTGCTGCCGCCTGGACGCGGTGAGCCTGGGGCAGCGCCAGGAAAATCAAGAAGGCGGCGCCGAAGGTCAATACGATGGTGCCGAGGACCGGCAAACCCAGCCGCAGCAGTCGCGCCGAGCCGATGAGTTGCCGGTTGCGCGACTCGCCCACCTCGTGGGCGGCCGCCAGAAACGCCAATGCGACGACCGCGAAGAGCACAAGGAACAGGGCGAACTGCACTGAGAGAGCGCTCTCGCTCACCAGCAGAATTATGGCGAGGCTGAGTAGGAAGTAGTCGTAGAGGCTCCGAAGGCTTCGGATGTTGAAGCTGACCAGCGCCTGGACGATAGCGAGCAGCTTCGCCAGCGGGAACAGAGACCCTCCGGTAAGAACACCGAGCAGCTCGTAGCGCATCGCAACGGCAACGACGCTTACAGCGAGATAGATCACGACACCGAGTCGCACCCTGCGCCGCGCCATGACGTTCGAAAAGACATGCCCTATGGCGGCGACCGCTATGAGAGCCGCGTATAGCGTGGCCCCGTTCGAGGCCCACGCCACCGACCCGATGGCCACGGCCGCGCTGAGGAAGGAGAGGACATAAAGCGCCGCGACGCCCTGCCGGCCGGCTCCCTCCCAGGGGCCCGCATCTGCGCGAGTCTGAGATGCGTTGTCGGGCGCTGTTTCGCTCATCGGGTCCTGACAGCCTCTTTCGTTGCACGGCTCCTGGATTTCGGAACGGAGATGACGCGTCCCAGCGCTCGAACGGTTTCGGGCAGGCGCCCCGGCGTGCAGGACACGACGTCGGTCCCGGAGCCGGCGAGGACCGAGGTCGGCCTGGCATCCTTTTCATCGTCGAACCCTTCGAGTACCACCACCGTCAGGCGGCTAGAGTGCCCCGAGCGCTCAATCGCGCTCAAACTATCGGTGTCGGCGGCTGAAACCACCGCGATGGAGACCCCCAGGCGGTTGCTCTGCCCAAGGAGCTCGCCTATTGAGCCGGTGCGGCCCGGCTGCAGCCGAGCAAGGAACTCGAGTACCCGGTGCCACGAGCCCGCTGCTCCCTCGTCGGGGCTGGGCCACATCCGGAACGGACGCCCGTCCTGGAAGCATCGAAGGGCCAGACTTGCCGCGATCTTGATTGCGTATTCCAAGGTCGTGTCACGCCCGACGCCCAGATCGAACTCGGGATTGAAAGCAATCCGTACCTCCCCCTGAGGGATCCGGTCGAACTCTCTAACCATGAGCTGACCACGTCGGGCGGAGCCACGCCAGTGTATGTCGCGACGCCGGTCGGTGGGCCGGTATTCGCGGGCTCCTCGGAACTCACCGCTCGGTCCCGGCAGACTCAGCACGGGACTGTTTCCCTGTAGAGCGCCCTGGTTCACGAAGGAGTCTATTGGGACGACCTGCGGATAGACGGTAACAGCTAGCGGCGCCTCGACCGACCTACGGGCGCGGAAAAGGCCGAAGGGGGCGGAGGTCTCCAGTTTTAGTGGCCCGAAAGTGTAGACACCGCGCCGATAGCACCGGGCGTCGTACGTCGCCTCCTCGCTCCCCAAGGGGACAATCGTTCCGACGTAGAAGCCTTTGTCCATCTCATCGGGGGCCGCCAGAGGACAGCGCTCCTGGATGTTAATTAGGGATTTGGGCAGCAGCGATCGGTTCTGAAGGCTTATCGTGACCTTGACGGTGTCGTCCTCGAAAATATCGCCCGTGGCTGAAGCGCCCACGCCTCGTTGCGCCACGAGTCCCCGGACGTTAAGCCAAGGCAGGGGCATGTTGACTGCGAGGATGGCCCATACCATAGAGTCGGCGACGTAGAACCAGCCGATGCTCGTCAGCCACGCCAGCCCGTACAGCACGACCCCGACAACGATTATAGTCAGACCACGCTTGGTCGGGATCACGGACGGCCACTCCTGGGAACGGGATTCCGCGCGGAGGGCTGTGATTTAGGGGGCACGGGTGGGGCCGGAGCGGCAGGCTAGGCGGGAACCGGGACCGTCTGTAATATGTCGCGGATGACGTCCTCTGGCCCCATGGCGGCGTTTGGCGCGGGAATGACGCGGTGCGCCAGGACCGGGACCACGACGGACTTAACATGCTCAGGTGCGACGAAAGTGCTGCCTTGCATGGCCGCTTCCGCCTGCGCCGCTCTTTGAAGGAGCACCCCACCGCGCGAGCTAGCTCCAAGTTTCAGCTCACGATGGACGCGGCTCGCCACCAGAACGTTGGCCACGTACTCGCGGACCGGCCGGGCTACCTCTACGTCGCGGACTTGCCGCTGCATCTCCCAGACGTCGTCGCGGCTCAAGACGGCCTCGACGCCGGGGTCCCCCGTCTGGTTGCGTTCTAGAATCGACACCTGGTCGTCGGTGCTCGGATCGCCGATGCTCAAGGACATTATGAACCGGTCGAGCTGGGCCTGGGGCAACGGGAAGGTCCCGTAGCTGTCCACCTCGTTTTGCGTTGCGACAACCCAGAAGGGCTCTGGCAAGGGGTAAGTCTCGCCGTCGGCGGTTACCTGTCCTTCGGCCATTGCTTCGAGGAGAGCGGACTGAGTGCGCGTGCTCGCGCGGTTGACCTCGTCGGCGAGCACGACGTTGGCGAAGATCGGCCCTGGGATGAACTCGAACCGACCGTTGGCCTGGTGAAATATCGACGACCCGGTGATGTCCGTCGGGAGGAGGTCCGGGTTGAATTGGATGCGGTTGAAGCTCCCGCCGATAGACGAGGCCAGGGACCGCGCCAGGAGGGTCTTGCCTACACCGGGGAGGTCGTTCAGCAACAGGTGGCCGCCCGCGAGGACGCTGGCGACACTCAGTCGGATCACCTCCGGCCTGGCGACAACAGCGCTTGAGACGTTCCGCACCAGCGTCTCGACGCCGTCGAGAAGACTCTCACGGGAGGCGCCGCCGCTCCCCAATATCGGGTGCTCTCGCTCGGTTTCGGGTGCGCTTCCGATTGGCCGGGCTTGCATTTATGGCGCGTGGCTTTCCATGATTCTCGACGTCGTGTTCTCCGGTTTCGTCGGGCCCCGTTCGGTCTGATGATACACCGGCTCCAACTTCAAGTCATATAACGCGATCGAGGCGCGAGCCGGTAGCTAGGTTTTTGATTTTGCGGCTACAACTTGTCGCATTCGGTTGCGTGGGGAGGAAGGCACGGTTCCGAACCGATAGAAAGGCCCTCATCCCTTCGGCGGACTCAGAACAGGCTCTATCTTTTCTCAGCGGCGGGAGAAGTCGCCGTCGTGGCTTGGGCCAATGTTCTGGTAGATCAAGTGCCGTTGGTACTCCGCCGCCGTCACACCTCTTCCATCTCCCGGGCCACCTTGTTCAGTGATTCCTTGGCGTCGCCGAAGAGCATCGAGGTATTGGGCTTGTAGAAGAGGTCGTTGTCGATCCCGGCGAAGCCGGGGTTCAGGCTGCGTTTCAATACGAGCACGTGGCGGGCCTTGTCGACGTCGAGGATCGGCATCCCATAGATGGGACTCCCGGGATTCTCCCTTGCAGCCGGATTCACCACGTCGTTGGCTCCGATTACGACTACTATGTCCGTCTCTTCGAACTGGTCGTTGATCTGGTCCAGGTCGTAGAGCTTGTCGTAGGGGACTTCGGCCTCGGCCAGCAACACATTCATGTGGCCCGGCATCCGGCCAGCCACCGGGTGGATCGCGAACTTGACCTCGACCCCCCTCGACTCCATCAGGTCGGCCAGGTCCCTTAGCTGGTGTTGTGCCTGGGCCACCGCGAGTCCGTACCCTGGCACGAATATCGACTTGCGGGCGTAGGCCAGCATGATGGCGGCGTCTTCCGGGCCACTCTCGTTGACCGGTCGAGCCTCCACGCCACCCGCGACCGCTCCGCCTTCTTCAGCAGTCCCAAAGGCTCCGAATATTACGTTTGCGAGGGAACGGTTCATCGCCTTCGTCATGATCTGCGTCAGTATCAGGCCCGCGGCGCCCACTAACGAGCCCGCGATGATAAGCATTACGTTGCCCAACGCGAATCCGGCGGCGGCCGCGGCGAGCCCTGAGTACGAGTTTAGCAGCGAGATCACGACCGGCATGTCCGCCCCGCCGATGGGGATTACCAGAAGCACTCCCAAGAGGAGACACGCAACCGCCATGGCGACGTAAATTTCCATGCTCGGTTCGGCGACCATGTACACAATGGACGCGAGGATCCCTACGAAGAGCACGCCGCTGACGGTCTTCTGCAGAGGGAAGGTTACGGGCCGGCCGGCGATGATCTCCTGAAGTTTGCCGAAGGCCACAATGCTGCCCGTCAGAGTCACCGCGCCGATCAGGGTGCCCACCATCACCGTTATCGAGGCGTCGATCGAAAGCTCTTCGGGGCCTGTCAACGATTCTCGAAGGACGGCGGCGGCGACGAGCGCCGAGGCGGCGCCCCCGAACCCGTTAAAGACCGCGACGAGCTGGGGCATAGCGGTCATGAGAATGGTCCGGGCCAGCGTCGCGCCGATGGCGGAGCCGATGAGGATGCCGACCACTATCAACTCGTAGGAAAGTATCTCCCGGTCGACCAGGGTCGCGACCACGGCGACGAGCATCCCGAGGGCGGCCAGGGCGTTGCCCGACCTGGCCGTGGCCGGTGAGCCCAGCCTCTTGAGCCCGAAGATAAAGAGCGCCGTCGCTACCAGATACAGCGCGCCTATGACGATCAGTATGTCTTCGGAGGAAAGGTCCATTACTCTCGCGAATCGGGCTTCTTCTTGAACATCCGCAGCATGCGGTCGGTGACCATGAATCCGCCGACCACGTTCACCGTCGCCAGTATCAGGGCGAGTAGCCCCAGTACCGTGGCAGCCGTTTCACCAGTCTGCCCCACGACAAGCAAAGCGCCGAGCACAGTGACTCCCGATATGGCGTTGGCGCCGGACATCAGGGGCGTGTGGAGGGTCGGCGGCACCTTGGTTATGACCTCGAAACCAACGAACACCGCGAGCACGAATATGTACTGCTCGATCAGCAGGGTGTTTTCAAACATACAACCCTTCCTCGCAGACAGGGGTAGAGACGCCCCGGCGGGGCGTCTCTACCGTACTTTTGGGCCAATCACCATGAGCTCCTGGAGGGGCCGTAACCGGGTCCCCCGAAGAAACGGAAATCGAACGATAAGAGTACGGAACCCGGACTCGCCGTGAGACCTTCATCGATCGGACGACTCGACTGCGCTGGCGGCCAGCTTGGCCGTGGCAAGGGAAGGCCCGTGTACGATCTCGCCGTCGTGCGTAATACAGCAACCGGACACGATTTCATCCTCGAAGTCCAGCTCAATCTGTCCGTCCGTGACGAGGTGAAGCAAGAGGTTGGAAATGTTCTTTGAGTACAGCTGGCTCGCGTGAGTGGGCATCGTGCTCGGAAGGTTGAGCGGCCCATGGATGATTACGTCGTGCTCGACGATCTCGGCTCCGGGCTTGGTAAGCTCGCAGTTGCCACCCGTAGGGGCGGCGATGTCCACGATCACAGAGCCGGGCTTCATGCTCTTGACCATCTCACCCGTGATCAAGGTAGGGGCGCGCTTCCCAGGTACTGCGGCCGTGGAGATTACGAAATCCATGTCACGAATATGCTGCTCGAGGAGCTCGCGCTCCCGCTGCTGCGACTCCTTGGACAGCTCCTGAGCGTACCCAGACTCGTGTTCGGCTTCCGGTACTATCGCTTCCGCTTCTATGAAGGTCGCTCCCAGACTCTGGACCTGCTCCTTTACGGCCGGGCGCACGTCGAAGGCCGACAGCACCGCGCCAAGCCTGCGTGAGGTCGCGATGGCCTGAAGCCCAGCGACTCCGGCCCCGAGGATCAGTCCCTTTGCGGGCGCGACGGTCCCCGCGGCCGTCATCATCATAGGCAAATACTTGCCAAGCGAACCGGCGGCGATCAGCACCGCCTTGTAGCCGGCTACCGAGGCCATGGACGACAGCGCATCCATGCTCTGGGCCCGAGCGATCCGGGGCACGGCGTCCATGCTGAAGCTGGTGATTTTGCCGCTACGTAGACGTTCGGTCAGGTCCAGACTGGTCAACGGCTCGAGGAACGCGATTATCGCGGCCCCTTCGCGCATCAGATCGAGCTCGCGCGGTACCGAATCACCATTCGAGGCCGGCTTGTTTATCTTGAGGACGACGTCGGCAGACTGGAATAGCTCTGCCTGGTCGCTTATCAGGCCGGCCCCCGCGTCCTCGTACTGCCGGTCGGGGTAATGGGCGGGAACACCTGCTCCGGACTCTACGACGACCTCCATTCCAGCCGTGGTCAAGGCAGCCACGGACATAGGAACGAGCGCCACTCGGCGCTCGCCCTCGAAACGTTCTGCTGGGACTGCTACCCGCAACCGTGCCACTCCGAACTGTGTACCTGTCGTCTCGGTGCTTCTGTCGCTCCCCCTATAGGATATCAGACTGGCTGGCGTCTATGACCTGATTCAACGGCCCCTTGCCAAAGGGATTCCAGTCGCGAGGTCACCCACTCCGGTTGCTGTAATATAACCATGGGGATTCCGCTTCCTCGGAGGCAGTATGGCTGACAACGGTGGCGCAACGTATCGCGTTGGGATGATCGGGGTTGGTAGGGCGGGCACGCGCCACGCCCGGGCCTTCGCCCTGCATCCGAAAACCGAGGTCGTGGCCGGCGTCAATCGGAGCAACGATACTCTCGACGTGTTCAAAGAGCGCTTCGGAGTGCCCGGCTACAACGACTTCGAGAAGATGCTGAAAAAAGAGCGCATTGACATCGCTTGCGCCGTGCTGCCGGTCCGGGCCAACGCCGCGGTGGTCACCGGCTGTGCGAGGGCGGGCGTCAAGGCCATCGCGTCGGAGAAGCCCATCGCCGGCACCTTGCAGGATCTCGACCGGATGGTCGAGGAGTGCCGGTCGAGGGGCATACCGTATGCGGCTGGGAACGTCGACCGCAACTACCCACAGTACTGGGCAGCCCGCAAGATGATCACCGACGGCGAGCTCGGAGACGTGCGGAGCATCAACCTCTACACGAACGTCGTCCAGGGCGGGTGCAACTCCCTGACGACCATGATGATGTTCGCGCCCGGCCAGGCGATCCGAGGGACTTACGGATGGGATGCGGACGTCGAGTGGGTGGTCGGGATGGTGAGCGGCGACCCCTTTGCTGAAGGGGACGAAGGGCTCGACGGTATGGGTGGCTATCTGCAGTGGACCAACGGTATCCAGGGTATGGTGACTTTCCGCCCATCGGCCAAGAGGGGGGTCCAGGTCATCTGTACCAGGGGTGTCTTCGAGTCGGACAACAGGACCTTTCGCATCTGGAAGACTCAAGAGACGAACGACCCTCCCGCCCTCAACGACCTCGTCGAGGTACAGGATGCGATACTCGATATCAACGAACGCGACCGGGAGCAGTTCGACGAGGATGGCTGGATCAGGCCGGGGCCACGTATCGAGGCTCACATCCAGTCCGTCGTAGATTCGCTGGAACTGGGCATCGAGCCTCGGTGCAGCGGAGCAGACCAGCTAAAGGCCATGGAGGTCTCTATCGCCTTCAGGGAATCCCACCGGCGCAACCACGCTCCCATCCGCCTGCCCTTGGAGGACCGCGACCACAAGATGTACCCGGTCCCCTACCGCTGGAATTCGAAGAGAGACCTCTACGGCGATGCATGGTACCGGCAAGAGATGAAGCAGCATACGCTCGCGGCGGACTGAAGGGAGGAGAAAGATGGAGGAAGCCTTTGTCGAGCGGCTGAAGCGCGGTCCGATCCTTGGCGACGGCGCTATGGGGACTCAGCTATACGAACGGGGCGTGGGCACGTCCAATCGGTGCCTGGACGAACTGAACCTTTCGGACCCCGATCTGGTCAAAGCCGTTCACCTCGACTACATTCGCGCGGGGGCCGAGCTGATCGAAACGAATACGTTCGGCGCGAACCGGATGCGGCTCAGTGAACACCGGCTGGAGGGCCTCGTTACTGAGATCAACGAAGCCGGGGTACGGATAGCCAGAGAGGCCCGCAGTCTCACGGGCCAGCGGATCTGGATTGCGGGCACAGTAGGACCGGCGGGTCGCCCCCTTGCACCGCTCGGACCGATGAAGACAACGCAAGTGAAACGGGTATTCGCCGAGCAGGTCCGAGCCCTGACCGACGCGGGCGTCGATCTTCTGGTACTGGACACCTTTACTGACCTTCGAGAGATACGGCAAGCGATAGAGGCGGCCAAAGAGCTGACGAGTCTCCCGATTGTTGCCCACATGACCTTCAATGAAGATGGCGCGACCCCTTCGGGGGACACTCCTCAAGATGTCGTCGAGGCCCTGGAGTCCCTGGACGTACAGGCGATCGGGACAAACTGCAGCGTGGGCTCGGAACCGATGCTGAGAGTCGTCGAAGCCATGTCGAAGGTGAGCGACCTACCACTATCGGCTCAGCCCAACGCCGGGTTCCCCGCATACCAGGACGGCCGGTTCATCTACCGAGCGTCTCCGGAGTACGTCGCTGACTACGCCCGGAGGATGGTCGAGTCTGGAGCCGTGATCATTGGAGGCTGTTGCGGCACCTCTCCCGACCACCTGGCGGCCGTCAGGGACGCCCTTCAAGGGGTCCGGTCTCCCCGGGCGAAACCTGCTGCGGCGCCGCCGGCGAAGCGACGGGCCGCGACAGCCGCGCCCAGTACCGCCGGCCCTACCGGCCTTGCGAAAAAGCTCGGGCGGAAGTTCGCCGTGACGGTTGAAGTGGACCCGCCCAACGGATTCGATGTCTCGTCCACCCTGGAAACGTTGTCGGAGCTGCGGGACTCCGGTCTGGTCGACGCGATGGACGTGGCCGACAACCCACGGGCGCAGAGTCGCATGAGCGCGCTCGCCATGAGCAGCCTGATCCAGACGAGGCTGGGCATGGAGACGGTCATGCACCTTGCGCTGCGGCACCGCAATCTCGTCGCCCTCCACTCCGAACTCCTCGGCGCCCACGCGCTGGGGGTCAGGAACGTCTTCGTGGTCATGGGCGATCTTCCCAGTACCGGCGACTATCCCGACGCGACCGCCATCGCCGACATCACCGCATCCGATTCAATCAGGCTTATCAAGGGCTTTAACTCGGGGGTCGACGTGTCGGGCAGGCCGATAGAGCAGGCAACGTCATTCAATGTCGGCTGCGCTTTCAACATGAGCGCCAAGAACATGGACAGGGAGCTGAGAGCACTCGACAAGAAGCTCGACGCTGGAGCCGACTTCATGCTGACCCAGCCCGTCTACTCAGCCGAGCTGGTGGAGCAGACGCGACAGCGTCTGGGCGGCTTCCCGGCGCCGGTGCTTCTCGGCGTCTTGCCCCTTCGGAGTGCGAGGCACGCGGAGTTCCTCCACAACGAAGTGCCTGGCATGATGATCCCGGACGAGGTAAGGGAACGAATCGCCGAGGCCGGCGACGGCGCCCCACAAGTTGGGGTAGAGCTCTCTCAGGCCCTGTTGCGAGACGTGTACGGATCAGTCGCTGGGGTGTACTTCATGCCTCCGTTCGGCCGGTACCGCGTGGTCCTCGACGTACTGGAGGGGATCAAGGACAAGCTGGGCCTGGCACCGGGCGCGAGCCCGTCCTAGCCGGCCTCGTTAGCCTGCATTTTCTGTGAATGGTGCGCCGGGACCTCAACAGCAAGAATTTCGCCAAATGCTCGAGGACCAGTACGGATTTGGCGCGGTCCAGATCCGCGAACGCCTCGAAGGTGGGTACTGGAGCGAGGTGTTCCGCGTCGCAGCCGACGGTGGAGACTATGCGTTTCGCCGGTACCATCCCGGGGCTGTCCCCGCTGGGGTGCCCTGGGAGCACGGGCTGACACGTTTCCTGGGCTCGACCATCGAACAAGTGCCCGTACCTTTGAGACAGGTTGACGGCTCTACGTTTTCCGTGGACGAAGGGCGGGTCGTAGCTCTGTTTCCCCTCATGAGAGGTAGCCGTCCGGAAGAATCGATCAGGGGCAAGGCCTGGGAGGTCTGGTATTCGGCTTCTCTGCTACGCGCGTTGGAAGGACTCAGCACTACGGAATCAATCGCATAGCAACGCAGCTGGCCGACCCCTTCTCTCCGCCCGCCCCCTCTTCGACTGAACCCTCGGTCCCGTAGGGTTGTCCCGCTGGCGCATCGGGACATGCGCCTGGCTATCGTCGCCTTGAATGAACCCCCGTAAGGGCAGCGCCCCCGTGCCTGCCCCTACCACCGCACAGGGTCGAAACGCATGGACCGGAACCCACCCCGTCATTGCCATGAAATAGAGGTGCCTGGGAGGACTTCCACTGGTAGGGGCGCATTGCAATGCGCCCGTCCTGGCTTGAATCGCGGCGCGGCCAAACACACAGAGCCTGCCCTTACATCGACCAGAACTGCTCCGAGACGTGTGCAGAATTTCATCCTTTAGGGTGTCCCGCGCAACGGGACATGGACGATTCCGGCGAAAGCCGGGAATCCAGAACCCTGGACGGAAGGCAACCCCCGCTCGTCCTAGGCCTCGTCGAAGGACCCACGGGAATTAACCCACACCAGGGCTTGACAAAACCAGAACATTAGTACTATTATATCTTTGAGGGACGGACCCTGTGGGCCTATCCCTTCGTCTTTCGATGCACGACCCTCAGGGCGCGTACGTCGCCTTTATCCAGGTGAAGCGGCAAGATGCCTGACGAGGAACCTAGCCTCCCAAGACCTCAGTTCAGCGTGACCCCGACCTCGCGGCCTACCCGGCGAATGTACTGCTGGCCCTGGATTGTCTCGGCGTACGGGAAGTGCTCGGCGAAGAGCGTCACGTCGTGGTCGAGCTCCCCTAGGCGCCGTACGATCGTGTGGTAGTCCATCGTACCGGTACCCGGTACGGCCTCGCCGACATGGGCTATGATCTTGCCTCCGCCGGACATCGTGACGTCCTTGGCGTGGATCCCGGTAATGTATTCGCCCAGCTCGTCGAATATCTCGTTTACGAGCTCGGTTGTGCGGTAGATCAGGTGAGGCCAGGTCAGGTTGACCGGGTCGATGAGAATCTTGAGTCGCGGGGAAGACACCGAGTCGAAGAGTTGCTTGTATCGCTCGACGGAGTACAGCGGGCTCTGGATGTGGGGATGCCCAGCGACGTCCATTTCCGCCTCTTCGGCTAGCTCCACCAGCTCCCGGACGCCTTCGACGCAGCTCGCCCACACCTCGTCCGACCACATCGCCGGCGTGCCCCGCCCCACGAGCAACCCGAACCCAACGAAGTGAGCGCCCAGGATCCGCCCGTGTCGAAGCTGACGGCGGTACAGGTCGAGGGTGTACTGATGGTCCTCTCGGTCGTACCCCCCAAGGCCTCCCCACGGCTTGGTGCCCTTGTAGAAGCCGGTGAACTCGCCGACGCGAAGCCCGTTTTCGTCCAGAAAGCTCCGCGCCTCTCTCGCGTCGTCGTCGGTCCAGTCTTCCGGAAGCGACTTGATGGTAATAGCTTTGACCTCCATCGTTGCCGCTTTGTCGACGAGTTGTTGGCGCTGCGCCTTCGCGTCGGGGCCCTCCCCAACCTGGAGGTCCTCACCGATCGGCGCGCTCATGATGATCATGCTTTTCTCCTCTACTCGTTTTTTGTCACGTTCACAGGATGGACGCCGGCGGATTAGCATCGACTCGGGCATGACGGTCATCGAACCAGCGTCGATAGTCGGCAGCCCTCACCATGACTAATCGTAGGCCAGACCTGAAGCTTACCGTCGGCATCGCCGCGACCGCAGCGGTGCTGGCGATCACACTCGCTACGGGCTGTCAGGATACAACCCCTGAGCGCGAGTCGTCTATCGAGGCCGCGCCGACGAACCCTGCCGTCGGACCAACATCCACCCCGCCGCCCCAGCCCACGTCTCAACCTGCGGCGAAGTCGGTATCTGAGGATGATGCGTCGTCCGGAGCCTTTTCGGTCGAGCCAGACCCGGACTTCAAACGAGCGATGGCGCCTTACATCAGCGTCAGGTATTGGAAGACGGACTTTAGCCGGCACACAGTCCCGTTCGATGAGCTTGTGGTCGGAACACTGTTCCGCGACAGCATCCGGCCGGTAGACAGGCCGAAGTTCACGACGGTCGAAGGGGCCTCGGAGTGGCTCGATGACAGAGAGCCCGTGATCGCCTTCGAGCTCGATGGAGACGCGAGAGCGTACCCGCTTCAGATCCTGATGTTCCACGAGATCGTCAACGACGTGGTCGCCGACGTCCCGGTCGTGATCACCTACTGCCCTCTCTGCAACTCGGCGGTAGTCTTCGACAGGCGCCTCGATGGCGTCACGTACGACTTCGGCACCTCGGGCTACCTGCGGAAGAGTGACCTGATCATGTGGGACCGCCAGACGGAGTCGTGGTGGCAACAGATCACAGGTGAGGCGATCGTCGGCGAGCTTGCCGGCAAGCGACTGACCTTCTTACCCACCACTATCGTCTCCTACGCCGACTTCCGGGCGGAGTACCCGGAGGGGGAGGTGCTCTCGAACGATATGGGCTTCCCGTATCCCTACGGCCGGAACCTGTACGAGCTCTACGATGAGCCGACCAGGCTACCCCACATGTCCAGGTTCGCGTTGACCGGAGGTCCACCGCCGAAGACGCGCGTCGTAGGTCTGGACATTGATGGCCTGCGCGCGGCCGTCCCATACCCCCTGCTAGAGCGGGAGGGCGCGCTCAACGCCATAGTAGGAGACAGGGAGCTGGTGGTGCTCTTTCAGACCGGCACTTTGTCGGCCCTCGACCAGCTATCGATCAAACGCTCACGAGACGTGGGTTCGACCGGGGTATTCGACCCGCACGTCAACGGACGAACGCTGTGGTTCAAGGCCGAGGGCGGTCAGATCGTGGACGAGCAGACGGGAAGCATGTGGTCGATACTGGGTCGAGCGGTCTCCGGCCCTCTCGCTGGACACAAGCTCGAGCCCATCGTGCACGGCGACCACTTCTGGTTCGCGTGGGTGAGTCTCTATCCCGATACCCTGCTCTTCAGCGACACACGGGCTGAGGAGCCATGAGGAGCCTCGGACAGCTACACGCCTTCGGGGATGGCCACCTGCTCCCCCGAGGCGAACTTCCGCCAATCGCCGTTCGAATAGAGGGTGACAGAACCTTCCCCCAGCACCTTCCACCCGTCTGGGCCGCTCAAGCAGCCCGTCATCGCGTCGATACCGAGGACAGCCACACCGGACGGCGTTCCTGACTCGAGCTGCTTCGCAACCGTGGCGGGGTCGCTGCGCTCGTGGTGAGGTAGGACGGCGACGCCTTCGACGACTCCCAGCGTCTCCGTCCAGTCGCGGAACCGCATCCACGACCCCAGCACCATGGCCCCAGCGCTTGAGCCGGCGACGATGGCTCCACGGGCTAGAGTAGCCTCGATCTTCTCAAGTAGTAACGATCCTTCGAGAACGCTGAGCAGGTGACTAGGACTGCCGCCGGTGAAGTACAGGAGATCGGTCGAGTCGACGGACGCCAGGAGCTCTGCATCGGAGGCGTGCGCCGCGTCGAGCACCATGAGCGGAGACGCGTCGGCACCAAGGCTGGAGAAGTAGGCAACGCCGTTGGCGGCGGCTTTCGAGGGGTTCTGGTCGGCCGCGGCTGTTGGAATGATGAGAACCTTTGGCCTGTCGCGCCCTGTTGCGTCGAGGATGGGGCGGTCCATTGCCTCGCAGCCCTTAAGGAATTCGTCGCCGCCGACCAGTGCGATACGGCCTGCCATGGGGACGCCTCCGAATCGGGGCAGGTCTGAGACCTGCCCATAAGAGTGTCTTGGAGGAGCCCATTCTAGCAAAGGTCGTCGGCTCTCAATCAGACGCCGTTTCTGCGCCGTGAGTGATGGTGCTAGACTCCGAACCGGAGGCGGCTATGGGTGAAACGGCGGACGTTGTCGTTGTCGGCGGCGGGGTCATGGGCTGCAGTATTCTGCACGCCCTCGCTGAAAAGGGCCTGACCGACGCTCTGCTACTCGAGCAAGACGGACTCGGGTCGGGTTCGACGGGGCGGTCCCAGGCCATACTCAGGATGCACTACTCCAACGAGGTCACCACACGGATGGCGTGGGAGAGCCTCAAGGTATTCCGTAGCTTCGAAGAGGTCGCCGGCCGTTCATCCGGATACGTCCCGACGGGATATTTGCTCATCGTGGGACAGCACGACCGAGCGGCGATGGAGCAGAACATCGAGATGCAGAAGGGGCTTGGCGTGAAGACGAGCGTGGTGTCCGCCGAGGACTTGAAGGACGTTGCGCCGCAGTTCGCTGTTGCAGAAGACGAAGCCTGCGCCTTCGAGCCGGACTCCGGCTACGTAGATCCATGGTCCGTGACTCAGGGCTACGCGGAGAGGTCAAAGGAGCTAGGTGCGGAGCTACGGATGAATGAAACCGTGACCAGCGTCGACGTAGAAGGAGGACGGGTTACCGGTGTAACTACCACTCAAGGGACGGTCTCGACGCCCAAGGTGGTCGTAGCCGCAGGGCCGTGGTCCAGGGCGTTCATGGCCGCTCTTGGCGTGGACATGCCGTTACAGACGGTCCGCCACCAGGTGATCACGCTGCGCCGCCCCGAGAGTCTGGCTGCGGACCACGCAATCGTCGGCGACATCGTGAATTCGCTATCGGCACGGCCCGAAGCAGGCCGCCTGACGCTGGTCGGCGTGGGGGAAGACGAGGACGTCGAAGTCGAAGCGTATGATCACGGCGTTGACGTCGCGGTTGCCGAAGACGTGGCGAGGAAGCTTTCGGCCCGTATGCCGGGGATGTCCGATGCGGAGTTCCGCGGAGGCTGGTCCGGCCTGTTTACGGTCAGCCCCGACTGGCACCCGCTCATCGACCAGGTCGACGGTATCGACGGCCTCTACTGCGCGGCCGGTTTCAGCGGCCACGGCTTCAAGCTGGCGCCGATGGTCGGCGTAGCGATGGCCGAGATGGTCGTCGATGGCAAGACGACGACTATCGACGTCTCGATGCTCAGGCTCGACCGGTTCGAGAGCGGCAGGTTGATGGAGTCTCGTTACAGGATGAGCGTGCTGGCGTGAGAGGACCGCGTTGCCCTAGTCCGACACCTGGACAATGATCTCGATTTCCACCGGTATATGGAATGGCAAGCTGACGAAGCCTACGGCCGAGCGGGCGTGGCGGCCCTTGTCGCCGAAGACCTCGACCATCAGGTCCGAGCATCCGTTGATAACAGCGGGGTGCTCGGAGAAGTCGGGGGTCGCGTTGACCATCCCCAGGAGCTTGACGACCCGTTCGACCTTATCCAGGTCGCCAGCCTCGGCCTTGAGTCTGGCGAGTATGTTGATCCCCACAAGTCGCGCCGCCTCGTAGCCCTCTTCCTGGGTGAGGTCATTGCCGACCTTACCCTTGGGGGTCGTGCCGTCGGGCCTTGCTGCCGGGCCGACGCCGGACAGGTACAACAGGTTACCCGTCCTTACTCCCGGTACATAGTTGGCGGCCGGCGCCTGCGCTGATGGTAGGGTTATTCCCAGCTCATTCAGTCTTGCTTCGATAGCTCCCATCGCATGCCTCCTGATGCTCTTAAGTGCGGCGGCATTGTACCTGAACGCCTAATCCCGAATCCACCGAAGGACGTCCTTGGGGACAGCCCTTGAAGAAGCCAGCGGGTGCTCCTCTGAATCTGGGATAATGGTTTTGGAACAGAAACCCGCCCGGAAACAAGGAGCACCCAATAGATGCTGCCACAGAACAAACCCGACCGTATCCGCATCGTCTTTGACGACCATCGCCTGGTGGCCAATGCCGGCCTGCTCCTGCCGGCCACCCTAGCCCGGCACCTGGGCCTGCGGGAACTCGTCGACCATCACCTTGACCTCGGCGGAGCGCCGGGACGGGCGAACACTGGGGACAAGATGCTGACGCTGGTCGCTTCCGCGCTGGCAGGCGGCGACTGCATCGACGACGCCGATGCGCTGCGCGCTGGTGGGACGGTCGGTGTTCTAGGCTGCGTGGTCAAGGCGCCATCCACCCTGGGGACCTTCCTGCGCAGCTTCCGGTGGGGGCATGTCCGTCAACTCGACCGCGTGAGCCGCCAGTTGTTGGCCCGGGCCTGGGCCGCTGGGGCCGGACCCGGCGACTCGCCCCTGACCATCGACCTGGACTCGACCATCTGCGAGACCTATGGACTGGCCAAGGAGGGAGCGCGCCACCACGGCTATACCGGCGCCCGCGGCTATCACCCGCTGCTGGCCATTGCCGCCGGCACCGGCGAGGTGCTGATGTCCCGGCTGCGCGAGGGCCGGGCCAACACCGCCCGTGGCGCCGCCCACTTCCTGCGTGAGACGGTGGGGCGGGTGCGCTACGGCGGGGCCAGGGGACAACTCACGGTGCGGGCCGACAGCGGCTTCTACGCCCACACTGTCGTTGCCGCCTGCCGGGAAATGGATGTCCGCTTCTCTATCACCATCCGCCAGCGCGCCAGCCTGCGGGACCTGATCGAGGCGATACCACAGGAGGACTGGACTCCCATTCCCTACTGGACGGACGGCGCCGCCGATGTCGCCGAGACGACTTACACCCCGTTCCAGACCAAGCCGGACGCCGCGCCGGTGCGGCTCATTGTCCGGCGGGTGAAGCCGACGCCCGGTTCCCAGCTCGCCCTCTTCGCCAGATACAGCTATCACGCCTTCATCACCGACCGCGATGGGGAGACGCTGGAACTGGAGGCCGATCATCGCCGCCACGCCGAGGTCGAGAACGCCATACGCGACCTCAAGTACGGCGTCGGGCTGAACCACATGCCGTCGGCGCGCTTCGCCGCCAACGGCGCCTGGCTGGCGGTCCAGGTGATGGCGCATAACCTGGCCCGCTGGACGGCGCGGATTGGTCTGGGCGAGCGGACCGTGATCACCAAGACCCTCAGGCGGCGGGTCTTCGCTCTGGTGGGACGGATCACCCGCTCGGCGCGCCGCCTCACTTTGCATCTCCCCCGGCGCTGGCCTTGGGAAACCCAGTTCAGTCGCGCCTTGGCCCGGCTGCAAGCCATTCCGTTCCCGGCCTGACAGCCAGCCTGCAACTGACCCAACGTCCCCGCAATCTCGCGCCACCCCGGTCGCGAGAGTCCCCTGCTGCGTATCCTCTCGCCTTCCCGCGCATCGCAACTCCCGCATAGGGCCTTAGGGGCCCTGTGCGGCGACTGAAGACCGGCCGCCGGCCTCCCATCTACCCCAAGACCCCAGGCCATCCCCCCTGTAGCTCCCTCACCCACCCCCTTCCGCTGCCCTCACGCCGTCCATCGGTGTCCTTCGGTGGATTCGGGCTAATGTGGGGGTTCGTCAATGCTCTCTACCACTTCAAGGAGTTGGAATTGGGGCAGGGACAGCGCGACAAACGCCGGGAGTCCTAGCCTCTTCCAAAACGACAGTGGTTCAACACCGGCGACGCGGCCCAGGAATAGGGTCATTACGGTCCCATGTGTGACCACGGCGAGGTTGACGGCTTCGTGCGCTTCGACGATCGCGTCAATCGCGCCGGCGAACCTGCGATAGGCCTGCTCCGCAGTTTCCGTTCCCAGGACCAGGCGTTCGGGATCAGTCGCAAAGAGCTCCTCGATCCGGTCTTCGAATTCCTTCACCCCGAGCAGCCCAACGTTGCTCCGGTCATGTTCTTGGAGCCCTTCGACAACCTCGGTTGGGGTGCCGAGCCTTTTGGCTATTATTCGTCCGGTCTCGATCGCCTTGGGCTCGGAGCTCGTGACGATTGCCGTCAGCTGGTGTTCGGCAAGCCTGTCCGCGAGGGGCGCACAGCGAGCGCGACCGTTATCCGAAAGGCGCCATTCGCTGCTGGGGACAGCCGCGTCGATGTCCGGGAGCGAATGGCGGACGAGGATCAGCTTGCGCATCGGGATTCCGTGGGGCCGGGCCCACATGTTGGTCGCTTTACGGTTTCACACGGGATGCGGGCGTAGACACAAGTACGCTCATACCAAAAAGCGGTTTGAGCTAGGTTCTGGCTTCGACAAACGTCAGGATATTGGCCGGGTTCTCGACGACGATAACGTTGACCTGCTCTTCTGACAAGCCCTTTTCGTGCAGGCGCGGAACGATGTTCTCCAGTATGTGTCCATAGCCGTGGCCGCCGTACTTTGTCAGCTTGTGCTTGGCGAAGATGTCCTGGGCCAGCACTACGCGCGCGCCAAAGCCTTCATCGACGAGCCGCTTGACGTAGTCGATGCGCTGAGCGTCGCTGAGCATGTCGACGGAGGAAAGGGGGTAGTACGAGGTCTCCCACCCGAACAGGTCGTACTCCAGATAGCATCCTCTTCGGGCGAGCTCCAGAACCATGTCCGTGTCCTGTATGGTCCGGTCGATATGAGACATGACGACTCGGTCGATCGAGGCGCCCGCTTCTCCCAGGACGTCAAGTATCTCGAAGGGCGCGGCCTCGTTCCTCCCGGGGTGGACCAGAATGGCGGCGCCGGTCTCGCGCTGTGCCCGAGCGGCGCCCATCAAGACCTTGCGCTCGCTGTCTGTCAGGGGCCATGTGCAGCCGATTTCGCCAATAATTCCGGCCCTTACGCCCGTCCCATCGACTCCCGTTGTGATGTCAGCTACGATCTCGCCGGCGATCTCGGCCTCGGTCTTCTCGCTTAATTCCGCTGGGTGCACCGCATCGACGTAGTATCCAGCGCCCATGACGACGTTGATACCAGTGGCGCGCGCGATGGCGGCGAGAGCCTTCGGGTCGCGTCCGATACCAATAGTCGTCGCGTCGACGATGGTGCCTCCTCCAGCCCGCTTGAAAAGCATCGCCTCGGAGATTGCGGTCTCGATGTCGAGGAGCAGCAGGTTATCTTGGTTCCTGAACGGGTTGTAAGTGACCCATCCTAGATTTTCCAAACTGACCGGCTGGTAGGCCTTATGCTTCTGGCTGGCCTCCGACGGGGGCGTGAACATGCACAGGAAATCGATGAGAAGATGCTCATGAGTGGACGTCGGGCCTAGCTCGGCTGGATCGAGAGGCCCGAGTACGGTCTGCGCCATTCCTGTCAGCTCTGGCGTCGGCAAGTCGGCCTCCTCTGGGACGGAATGCACCGGAGGCTAAACCTCGTAGGGCCGTCAGTCAAGAGAGGACGGGCGCATGCAATGCGCCCCTACGAGGTTCTTGTGCTCGGAGGACTGTCAAAGTAGGCGGGGTCGCCGTGGTACGGGAACATACCGAAGAGGTCCTTTTCCCGGTTTTCCCATACGAGGCCCGTTTCACAGTAGGACATCGCCCCGTGGGCGGGGGGGCTGTACTCGGGATGAGTCAGCAGGTCCGACCGGTACCAGACCGACCGGTGCTTGAAGGAACGTCCGACCGGATACCCGACGTCGATGAAGTCGTATAGCCTGGGGTTCTTTCGTTGCTCGTTGGTGCCGGGGCCGAACTCCGTGTACTTGGATAGCTCCGACCGCGCGGCCTGGACCTCATTGACAGACATTGGCTCGCCGTTGTCCACGAACAGGGCGTCGATCTGCGGGTCTACCATGACCCATTTCTCGTGCTCGTCGGACCAGAACTCGGCGGTGAAGTGGCCGAACCACCCGTCGGGTTGATGGTTCGTGAAGACAGCCCCCCTTGCCGGAATGCCCACAGCTTGGCAGCAGCTTACGAAAGTCGACGAGAAGTGGACGCAGTGAACGATGGGGCGCTGGCCGTTGTGTCCACGCTGGGCCGCGCCCCAGTCGAGGACCGTTTCGGCGTCCCAGGGCGCGAACTGCATCGCAACGGCCGAATTGGCGTGCTCCCAACTCGACGCGAGCCACGTGGTGAGGGCGCGGACTCGATCGAGAATCGGCCCACCCTCCCCTGCCGTCTCGGGCAGCCGCCGCCTCAGTGACTCGAGCCGGGGATTCGTCGAGTCCTCCCAGACGAACGGCGGTGGGGGTCCGTCCTCGCCCTCGGCGAGGCGCAGCCGAACGATGTACTCGCACCGGAATACGTTCAGGTAGCCCATGTGATCGTTGCGCCACGTTGCGCCGGAGTCGTCGCTAACGTAGCTGTCGGGCTCGGCATGGCCCGCTTCGAGGCCCAACGACCATGCGTTCATCGCCGTCGAGTCGCACCAGAACTCGAAGGTGTTGTTGCCAGGCCTGAGCAAGCTCGGTTCGATCTCGATCTGGTGCCAGCGATAGACCTCGCGGGAATAGGATTCGGCGGAGGTGGTCTCGGTGCCGTTGACGGCAATCCGCAAGGGCACTGTGGTGCCAGGATAGCTGCGGGCCAGCACGTAGAGCGTGGCAGAATTCGAAGTCGGCTCGAGATCGAGCACCTTTCGCGCATGGCGGAACGTGGTGACCTCCTCGCCCATCGTCGGGATGCCGTGACCGCTTTCGGTGTAGTAGAGCTTACTCATTGAAGGACCTCCCATATTCGACGCCAGCTATTTTCTTCGCGATGGTCTATATTGGCAACCTCGTCTGAACCACGTGAGTCGCGCGGTGCACCCGATCTCCCTGGGTACGACCTCAGTTACAGGTGGGAGTCACAGGCCAGCGTAGCAGTTTGATATGATTGATTGACATTGCAGCGGCGACTCGGAGATTTGGAGGCCCGTGATGAGGCCACTTGAGGTATTAAGGCGCAAGGGACAGAAGACCGACAACGGCGCGACCAACGACCGCCGGCAGAGACCGCTCGACATACTGAACCGTCGAAATCAGCAACTTGAAGTTCGACGGCGTCGAAGCGCACTGGTCAAAAGAGCGCGCGTTAGATGACCTTGATCATCGGTGCCAAGTGCAAAGGTGGCGTGATCTTGGCGGCTGACCGAAAAGTCGTGCGCGGCGAAGAGTCGGACATTGGAGACAAGATTTTCGAGCAAGGCGGTTTGGCACTGGCCTTCGAAGGGTTGACCGGAATTAGAGACGACTTTCTTCTTTTGCTCGAGTCCGAGCTCGAAGCGAATCGGGGATTGAACACCCTCTACGAAGCGAAACTTGTGATCGAGGACATAGTAGCGAGTCTATCGAACAGATACGCTGAGCGTTTAGGCGAGGACGCAGGGGTCGGCGCAGTTCTCGCTGGGCTTTCTGAGATCTCTTCTGGCAAGGCAGAGTTGTACAACATCCACCCTGAAGGATACGGCGAAACTGTGCAGTATCGGTGCGCCGGACACGGTGCTGAATACGCCCATTCGATCGCAAAGTTCTTACTAAGTCCTTCGCAGCCCATCGACGAGTGCGCCTATTGGGCTGCGTTCGTCGTCGCATGGGTGAGCGACAACGTTGACTTGACTGTCGGAGGCGAACCTCAGGTAGCGATGGTCCGCGACCACAGTCGAAGTGTCCAGTACCTGTCGGACTCCACCGTGGCCGAAGCCATCAGTCAGGCTGAGTCGGCGCAAGGGAATCTTGCCGAGCTGTTCAAAGGCGCACGCAGCAGTTAATGAGCTTTCGGATTCCTGAGCGAAGAATCGTGTGCCTACTTTGACTGAAACGAGAAGGCTGCCATCGTGGCTGAAGGTCCGGATGCCCGGGGGGCAGAACTACCTCGAGCTGAAGGACCTGATGCGAAACGGCCAGTTGCACACGGTGTGCGAAGAGGCCCACTGCCCCAACATCGGCGACTGCTGGGAGCGCGGCACGGCGACATTCATGGTCCTGGGGGATATCTGCACCCGCGCATGTGCCTATTGCGCCGTCACGACCGGTAAGCCCACCGGCCTCGACCTCGGGGAGCCGGTCCGCCTAGCCGAGACCGTCGAGCGGATGGGCCTCAAGTACGCCGTGATCACCTCGGTCAACCGCGACGACCTTCCGGACGGCGGCGCGTTCATATTCGCCCAGTGCATCAGCCAGATCCGCAAGCGGTTGCCCGAGTGTAAAGTCGAGGTGTTGATCCCCGACTTCGAGGGCAACTGGGACGCCCTTGCCACGGTTATGGCCGCGGCGCCGGACACGTTGAATCACAACATCGAGACGGTGCGGCGAGTGTTCCACCGCGTCCGGCCCAAAGGCGATTTCGATCAGTCGCTAGAGCTGCTGGCGCGCGCCAAGGCCATTGACGCTAACGCCGTGACCAAGTCCGGCATGATGGTGGGCCTGGGCGAGACGTGGGACGAGTTAGTCGAGACGATGCGTGAGCTACGCGCCGTCGACTGCGATCTGCTCACGATAGGCCAGTACCTCCGCCCATCCGACAAACATGTGCCTATGGCCCGATGGTATACCCCGCAGGAGTTCGATGAGTTGGCGCGAGAGGCCGGAGCCCTCGGGTTCCGCCATGTGGCGTCGGGGCCGCTCGTCAGAAGCTCGTACCACGCTGACGAGCAGCACGCCGCGGCAACAGAGGCGCTGGCCGTCTGAGCTTTCTCGGACCGGACGTTCTCCCCACCCCGAGCGATAGCTAGGCCCGAAACGACTCCATCACCCGTTGTGTCGCCGAGTATTCGCGTCTTCCTCCGCGCAAAATCGGCGACACCAGGTAGATCGACCTGAAACCGGTGTCGACGAACTGGTGCAGCACTTGGAGCGCGATTTCCTCGCCTGTCCGCCCTTTAGCCATGTCGTCCGTGACCCACTTCGGTGTGTCGCCGAAAACGATGCCCTCAGGTGCCATGACCTGAATCCCACAGAAGACGGGCGCGGTCAGGGCCTCTCCGTAGCTGCTGGCGTACCGGTCCAGGAAATCGGCGAGAGGCTGAGTGTCGAACAGCGACTGCAGCAGGAAGAACTGGGCGCCCGCTTCGACCTTGCGGCGCGTCAGCTTCAGCTGCGAGTCGATGCCTCGCCCAAGGTCGATGGTTGCCCCTACGCAGAAGTCGGTCGGAGAACGGAGCTTCGCCCCCTTGAAGTCAAGCCCCTCGTTCATGGACCTCACCGAGTCAACAAATTCGGTCGGCTTGAAGTCGTCCACGGCCTTGACGACCGATAGCTCGCGCTCGCTGAACTCGTCGCCTTTCACGATCACCAGATTCCGGAGGCCAAGCAGCGCCGCCCCAAGAAGGAGGCTTTGCGCGGCGACCTTGTTCATGTCTCGTGACGCTAAGGTAAAGAGTACGTCCTTACCGGTGTTCTGGGTGATCCAGTGAGCGGCGAGGGCCGAATTGACCCTGATGGACTTGCCTGGGTTGTAGGCGACGGAGATGTAATCGGCGTCGAGGCGTCGTGCGGGTTCGAGAAGCTCTGGGTCAGGCCCGCGGGGTGGAGAGAAATCGCAAACGAAGATGACGGCGTCGGGGTCGTGGGCCCGCCGTTCGACGATCGTCGTCATGAGGCAGCCTGCCGGAAGCGCCCCCAGCGTCTACTCGGCTCTAAGAGTCGATCAGGCTGGTTACTTCCAGCCAAGCATACCATGCTTGCCGGGTACGAGCGATACGCGATGTCCGTCGTCGCACTTGTATCGCTGTTCTTGTACGACCGGCCGCTTCCCGGAAAGGGAGGACTGCTCCATCATCTTCTGACATTCGGAGAACGGGCAGTTGACCTTGTAGCTCACGCGGTTCCGCAGCCGTTCGACCTTTACGTGGGCGAGGGTCTCATTCAACGTTCGTGAATCGCCGACGTATCGGAGAACGTACCTGGTGGCAGTGCTCAGAATGCTCTTACCACGACCATTCGGGGGAGCGACGTGCTCGTAGTCCTGGAATCCACACTTCATACACAGCGGTTCATCGTAGTCTTTTACGAGCTTCGTGTAGCAACGGGGGCACTCTCGCCGCGGGTCGACGGGTGGCGTCGGTTCACGACGCGGGAGAGGCTGAGGGATAACCTCGATACTCGGCGCGAAACGGGTAGGCGCTGTAATAACCACGGTGGTCCTCCTTTTTGGACGCACATCCAGACGACGCTAAACCGGTCGGTGGTATGCGACACCAAAAGCTGAGGAGGGCCTACGCTGGCCTAAACGACCTGAAACAGTTACAACGCCCCGTGCACCTACCCCGGAGAATGTATGCTGACCCCAGGATTACGGTCCGTGCACCCCCATGCTAACCGATGCATACCCCAAAGCAAGGCCTATTTTTATACATATACGAGAATGAATACAAGTACTTTTCAATCAATTTTTGGGACATTTTGACGCTGCTACCTTGGGCCGCCGGCGCTTGACAAGAATAGAACGATTGTGCTAATCCCTTTTTAGCCGAAGGTTAAGCGCTCCGCGACGGAGCCGATTCAGAGGGTGGAACGCCCCCGATCGAAGGTCGAAGAAGGCCGGATCGGGGGCTTTTTGTGTCTCTTGGGGCTGAGTACTAGACACGGAAGTTCCGCAGCGACAGCGGCATCCCGGAGCGTCGAACCTAGGAACTGATTGCGGAGGTAGGAATGGAGAGACCGGTCCGGTCTGCGTACATGGACATCGTCGACCAGCGGACGCTGGACGAAGGTAGCTACCGCGTGACTATCGCGGCCAACGAGAAGGTCCGGCAGCCCCCTGAGCTGGACTTCGAGGGACTATCCACCGCCAATTACGAGAGGAATCCGGTGGTGATGTGGTCCCACGATGCCGTCGGTAGATCGCCCTCGGGCGGCCTTCCGATTGGCCGGACGTCGAAGCTGATCAAGTCGGCCGACGGACGCATCATGGCCGATTTCGAGTTCCTCACAGAAGACCCCTTTTCGCAGCGGGTCAAGAACGCATGGGACAAGGGTTTCCTACGGGCAGCATCCATAAGCTGGCTTCCGCTGGAGGGAGGGCCGTCTGAGAACGGGAAGTGGAGAGATACGCGCTCAGATCTTCTCGAGTGGTCGATCGTAGCCCTTCCCGCCGACCCGGACGCCCTCAGGGAGTCCCATCGGCGGATGATGGTGGCTTTGGTGGGGAGAGATGACGACGTTGACGAAGGCTCCAAGACCGGCGATCAACGCGAGACCGCTCTGCGGGAGGACAGTGAGATCAGCCTGTCGGACCTGGTTGTGGTAGCGGACCTCGTAAGGGAGCTCAGGACCGCTCTAGGACCGTAGAAGTGGCGAACGGCGGCAAAGCGCGATCGATTGAGAACAATCCAAAGGAGGACATGACGTGCCGAACACGGACATCGAGGAAATCAAGAAGGAACTAGTCGATATCAACACGTTCGTTCAGGATAGGTTCGATCCTGTGGCGAACGACGTCTCTTTGCTTAAGCCCGAATCCACCGACGGACAGGGATGGACGACGTGAGGACAGCGGAAGGGGGTGAGGGAGTTACAGGCGTGATGATCCGGGCTCGAATTTGGGTAGACGGGAGGTTGGCGGGCGGTCTGCAGGCGCTTTTGGGGGCACCGATGGCGGCCTACAGTGGCTGTGGCGAGCCAGATGGCGGGATAGGACACGGCAAGAGGCGCTCGCGGACTGGGCTGGCGCGAGTTTGCGGGGACGTTGGGTTGGCTGGTGGGTCAGTGGCGGACGGGCTCCGTCAGGCTGGGAGTGGAATGGCTCGCAGTCGGGCCAGGGCGCGGCTGAACTGCTCCTCCCAGGGCCAGCGCCGGGGAAGCTGCAGGGTCAATCGGCGTGCCGAGCGGGTGATCCGTCCGGCCAAGGCAAAGACCCGTCGTCTGAGGGTCTTGGTGGTCACGATCTGCTGACCCAGGCCGATGCGGGCTGTCCAGCGGGCCAGGTTGTGCGCCATCACCTGTACCGCCAGCCAGGCGCCGTTGGCGGCGAAACGGCCCGAGGGGAGATGGTTCAGCCCCACGCCGTACTTGAGGTCGCGTATCGCATTCTCGATCTCGGCGTGACGGCGATGATCGGCCTCCAGTTCCAGCGTCTCCCCGTCCCGGTCGGTGATGAAGCCGTGATAGCTGTAGGTGGCGAAGAGAGCCAGTTGAGAACAGGGCGCCGGCTTCACCCGCCGGACGATGAGCCGTACCGGCGCGGCGTCCGCCTCGGCCTGGAACGGGGTGTAGGTGGTCTCGGCCACATCGGCGGCGCCGTCCATCCAGTAAGGAATCGGCGTCCAGGCATCTTCGGGTATCGCCTCGATGAGATTCCGCAGGCGGGCGCGCTGGCGGATGGCGATGGAGAAGCGGACATCCATCCGGCGGCAGACGGCGACCACGGCGTGGGTATAGAAGCCGCTGTCGGCCCGCACCGTGAGTTGGCCCCTGGCTCCGCAGTAGCGCACCCGCCCCACCGTTTCACGCAGGAAGTGGGCAGCGCCGCGGGCGGTGTTAGCCCGGCCCTCGCGCAGGCGGGCCATCAGCACGTCGCCGGTGCCGGCGGCGACGGCCAGCAGCGGGTGATAGCCCCGCGCACCGGTGTAGCCGTGGTGGCGGGCGCCCTCCTTGGCCAGTCCGTAGGTCTCGCAGATCGTCGAATCAAGGTCGATGGTGAATGGTGCGTCGCCGGGTCCGGCACCGGCCTTCCAGACCCGGGCCAGCAACTCGCGGCTCACCCGGTCCAGTTGGCGGACATGGCCCCACCTGAAGCTGCGCAGGAAGGTGCCCAGGGTGGAGGGAGCCTTAGCCGTGAAACCGAGCACGCGGGCGGTCCCGCCGGCGCGCAGCACATCGGCGTCGTCGATGCAATCTCCGCCGGCTAGGGCGGAGGCCACCAGGGTCATCATCTTGTCGCCGGTGTTCGCCCGGCCCGGCGCGCCGCCGAGGTCGAGGTGCTTCCGGAGGAGTTGGGGCAGGCCAAGGCGCAGGGCGAGGGTGGCGGGAAGGATCAGCCCGGCATTGGCCACCAGGCGGTGGTCGTCGAAGGCGATTTGGATGCGGTCGGGGTGGTTACGTGGTAGCATCTATCGGGTGCTCCTTTTCTGGGACCGGTTTTCTGTTTCAAAACCATTATCCCAGATTCAGAGGCGCACCCTTTTGTTTCTTCAGCAGGCCTCCTACACGCCGTCCTTCGGTGGATTAGGGTGAAGGAGGAGAGCGAGAGGCTGGGCGGCGAGGTACTCCGGCTGCAGGAGCGTGAGCGGACGGTGCGTCGCGAGGCACTGGCCAGACACGTCGAGGAGAGCGAAAAGCCGGTCGTACCGGAAGGCCCCTACTCCGACATGGACCCGCTGGACCTGGGCCTGCTGCGCCGGCTGGCGAGGTCCCAGCGGCGAGAGTCTTACGGGCCCGCCTGGGTCCAGCGGACGGAAGAGGCGAAGCGGGCGCTGGCCGAGAGCGTCACTCCTGCGGGAGTACAGGACTCCGGTCTGGCCGCGGCGCGAAGGTTGAAGGACTGGTACTCCGTGGACAGCCGGCCGACAGGCCAATTCGAGTCGTTCGGCAGATCGGTCCTCCAGTCGATGACCCGGGCCGCGATGGACAGCACGACGGGTGGGTCCGGCGACGAGCTCGTGGCGACCCTCGAGGCGCGCGAGCTGTGGATGGACGTGAACCTGCAAACGCTAGTAGCGCCCCTGGTCCAGACCTTCGCCATGCCGTCGAATCCCTTCGATCTTCCGCGGCAACTCGGAGACGTCGATTTCTATCCGGGAACGGAGAACGTCGCCACAACGTCCACGGCCCCGGGCACGGGAAAGACCACGCTGACCGCCTACGAGTTGGTCGGCCAGGTCCCCTACTCTTTCACGCTTGAAGAGGACGCGGTGATCGCGATGCTGCCGGAGATCCGGGCAGGCCTTGTGCGGAACGTGGCCGAGGCGCTCGACGACATCGTGCTAAACGCCGATACGTCGACCAGCACCAACATCAACGCCGACGGTACGACGATCTCGGCCTCGGACGCCGGGAAGGGACAATGGCTGATCGGCTACGACGGCCTGATACACCTGCCGCTAGTCGACAACACGGGCCAGGCCAACGACCACGGTGCGGCGGTGTCCGACGACATGTTTAACGAGATTCGCGCCAAGCTTGGCAAATACGGGGCACGGCCCTCCGAGCTGGTCTGGGTCATGGACGTGAACACCTTCATAAGGGCCCAGTCGATCACCCAATACCGGACGATGGACAAGCTCGGGCCGAACGCGACCGTGCTGACGGGCATGCTGGGCGCGATCGAGGGCATTCCCGTGATCGTGTCCGAGCAGATGAAGCTGGCCGACACCGACGGCAAGGTCACCGACGGCGGGAACGTTGCCGACACGGGCCGCTTGCTCATCTTCAACCGGACCCAATGGGCCCAAGGGTTGAGGCGTGAGATGACCCTCGACGTGGACCGTGACACGCAGAAGCGGCAGACAGTGGTGACGGTGAGCTTCCGACACGCTCTCGCGGAGCGCAGCGGAAGCCGTTCAGCCGCGACCCACACGGCCCTGCAGTACGACATCACAGGAGTCGCGTAGCGACGGGTATTAGGGTTTGGGGGTTGGGGGTTGGGGGCTAAACCCCACCCCAGCCCCCCCACCGGCCCAGTTCAACGACCAGGAACACCGTTCAAGGAGGAATCGATGGGATTCAACAAGTCGAACCCGACGGCTGAGAACGTCGGTGCGCTGTTCTCGCCTTCGGGCGCCAACTTACCGACCAAGTGGCTTCAGGTAGCCCTGACAAGCGGGGTTGCCAACGCGTTCGCCGTCGCGGTCCAGAACCCTGAAACCGTGGACGTGATCATCGTCCGGTGCGTTCTCGACATCACGACGGCAGGCGGCACGGCCTCCTCGGAGCTGGACGTCGACGTCGTAAGCGGCGCCACCAGTACCGGCGACGACATCTTCGACGGCGTCGACGCAGACGCCACCGGCATCAGCGACAGCCTCAACTCGACGGACAACGGCACCAACGGCGAGGGCAAGTCGTGGAAGTGGGACAAGAAGGGCGGGACCAACGACTACGTCACCGCCAAGATACTGACAGCCAACGCCGCCAGCCTGGGTGGCAACCTGTACATCGAGTACATCCCAACCGCCTAGACGTCTCGGCAAAGAACGCCTAGTGGTCCAACATCCTAGTATTGAAGGGTTCTGAGGTTACGGCTTGGTAGGGGCGGGTTTGAAACCCGCCCTGTCGTCGTAGCACGCCAATCTCGGCTACCCCTCATTTCAAAGATTTCGGTCTACTAGCGTCTGGAGCCACTTTTCTAGGACGAAGCTAGACGAACTATCGGAGGTGAAGTTAGCACATGGCTAGTTCGGAGACTGCCACACTCATGTCGTCGGAGAAGACCGTTTCGGTGGCCGGGACGCCCGAGCCGCTTTCGTCGGTCAGTCAGCGGGTCAAGAGCGTTACGTTGATCGCCAAGGCGGGGAACACCGGCCAGGTCTACGTCGGGGGATCGAATGTCGCGTCCGCCACCAACGACGGCCTTGCGCCCGGAGATACGCTGCTCGTCCCAGCCGTCAACTGGCTGGACCTGAGCGCCGTTTATCTAGACGTGGACACCGCGGGCGAGGGCGTCGACCTTTACGCGGTCAAGGCTTAGCGATGGTCACAGACACGAGAATCGAGTACCGCCCGAATCCGCTGCGGCAGGGGTCGCGCAATCGTAGAGGCGATCAGGTCGATCAGGAATTCGTCGGTCAGGTGCTGCACCTCCTTGGAGACGTTCGCGCACTATGGCTGCCGAGTAAGTCGGGAGCGACGCTGACCGACAGGTCTCGCTACGTGCGTGTTCTTACCTGGTCGGAAGACGTCTCCGCCTTCGACACCAAGCCGGTTGAGCTGGGCTCCGGCTACGCGGTCCACTTCAACGGTACGGATGAAGAGGGCGACGCCCCCGACGCCGACGAGCTCAGCTTTGGGGACGGCGCCGTGGACCAGCCCTTCAGTGTGATCGCACTCGTTCGGCCCGACACCAACAGCAACACTGAGGCGATACTCGCGAAAAGACGAGCTGACGACCGGTTCGACTCAAAGAGAGTGGTTCTTCCTCCTCAACGGTGGGCGCCCAGAGTTCAGCCTGCGAGACGACAGCGCGTCGGCCAGCATCGGCCGCCGAGATGCCACCACGGTCACTGCCGCGACATGGACGCTCCTGGTTGGAACGTACGACGGTAGCAGAGCTGAGCCCGGCATCAGGTTGTACAAGGACGCCAATCGCGTGGACGACACCAGCATCGGCGGCGGCGCCTATACGGCGATGGAAAACAAGACTTCGAAGCTTCTGCTCGCCCATCGTCTCAGCGCCGCGACCGCGGTGCAGGACGCTTTCGATGGCAAGCTCGCCTTGACGGCCGTGGCAGCCAAGGCGCTGTCTCGTGACGAGGTGTGGGCGCTCAAAGTAGCGATGAATGGCTACTACGGTTTGGCTCTATAGCTCTTAACGGACACGAATCTCGTAGGGGCAGGTCTCAGACCTGCCCGCCCACCGAGCGGCTCACGGCGGATCTCAACCGCCCGTAGATGGGCTCGCCGAACGAAAAGAACAGGGAGACGTAATGGCAACCATATCGATCACGTACCCGGACTCGTACGCGCCGGACGCGGTGGCGGCCCTCAGAGACTACTTGGACAGCGACGCCGACGGCCTCACCGACGCGCAGGCCGCGAAGAAGGCGGTCAAGCGCATGGTGAAGGAACGCGTCCGCTCATACCGGCGTCTGCACGCCTCTACGGTCTCTGCCGCGGTGCAGGCCGCGGACACGGCTATGGCCAACAAGGAAGCCGCGGCCGTCGCCGCGGTCCAGGCCCGCAAGTACGCCGAGGTCTCGGAAGACGCCGCGGTCGAGACCGCCTTCGGGAGCGACAGCTGATGCCAGGACTCGAAGTAGAAATAAACCGCGGCTCGATGCTCCAGCTGTACCGGGCGATGTGGGGCCCGGTCTACGAGGCCGTGCTGAACATACTCGGCGGCACAGGCACCGTGCTTCCCATCGGCGACCCGGACCACGGCCAACCTGACGCCACGACGTTCAAGACCGTGGGCGACGAGCAGGCGACCTTCACCTGGTCGGAGGCGCCAAACTCCTTCGACACCAAGCTCGACCTGACCGACCCCGACGGCTTCCAGGGCATTGTGCCGGTCGTGTCGCTCAATGGCGCCGACGAAGAGGCCGATACCCCTGACGCAACATACTGGTCGCGGGGCGACGGCTCGAACGATAGCCCGTTCAGCGTCGGCGTGTGGGCCAACATGGACGCCAATGGCAACGCCTTCCTCGCGAAGTACGAGACGACGGGCGGCCTTCGTGAGTGGGGCTTCAGACAGACCTCGGCCGGGAAGCTCGAGTTTGACGTCTACGACGAGAGCCAGGCCGTCAGCGCCTTCCGGCTGGCAGACGCGGCCACCAGCCTCAACGTCTGGCACTTCCTGGTCGTCACCTACGACGGCGCGGGAGGAGCCAGCGCGATGGACGGTGTCACCTTTTACGAAGACGGGGCCGTCAAGGCAAGCACCGCCACGAATAACGCCTCGTATGTGGCTATGGAGAACAAGACCCACAATGTGGAGTTCGCGTTCTACGATGGGAACGGCGCCTTCTTCGATGGAAAGCTCGCGGGCGGTCCGTTGGGGCCATTCTTCGTTCAAAAGGCGCTGACCGCGGACGAGGTGCTTCGCCTTCATGGACTGGGCAACCGGGCGCTGGCGGTCTGATGGTGAACTCCTACGTTTCCCTCGACCTCTTCAAAAGCTCGGCGGTCCTCAACATCACGGGGACGGGCGACGACGCCCGCCTCCTGGGCCTGCTCGAGAACGTGGGCCGGATGATCGACCGCTACTGCAACCGCCACTTCTACGTCCTGACTGCTACGCGGAAGTTCGACGGCAACGGCCGTTCGGAGCTTCTGGTCCCGGACCTCATCAGCGTCGATTCGAACGGACTCAAGACCGACGACAACAAAGACCGCACCTTCGAGACGATTTGGGCGGCTACCGACTACCTACTACAGCCGTCCAACGCGGACCCGACGAGCGCGAACAACCCGGAGTCTCGTCCATACACGAAAGTCGTCGTCGATACCGACGCAGGCACGAAGGCGGACTGGCCGGCAGGTCTCCAGACCGTACAGATCGCGGGCCAGTGGGGGTGGTGGCGTCACTTGAAACGCGCCAGTGAGACGGCCGACGCCATAGCCGATGCGACCACCGCTAGCGTCACGGTTTCGAGCCGCGCCGACGTGGAGGCCGGGCACACACTCCTGGTCGACACGGAGCAGCTCTACGTCAAGAGCTACAGCGGGAACACCCTGACAGTCATGCGCGGGGTAAACGGCACCACGGCGGCCTCGCACGGCGGCGGCTCAGCCATCGACATCTACGAATACCCGGGCCCTATCGCCGAGTCGACGATCATCCAAGCCTCGCGCCTCTGGACGCGGAAGGACAGCGCTTTCGCGAGCACGGCCGGCTGGCCAGACACAGGCCAGGCGAAGCTCCCAACGGGGCTCGACGCCGACGTTCATCTGCTGCTCGGCCTGTACAGGAAAGCGGCGATAGGGGTCGGCGTCTAGTGGCCAACGAGATCAGGGACGCCAAGGACGGCCTCGCCTCGCGGCTTTCGACGATCTCCGGTCTGAAGGTCCTCGACTATCCAGCCGAGTCGGTCCACGAGTTCCCGGTCGCCGTAGTTCTGTTCGAGTCCCGGGACGCGTCCCAGACCATCGGAGGCAGCAGCTTCACGGGCAAGATCAAGATCATCCTACTCGTATCGTCGGCCAACACTCAGCAGGCCTACGACACGCTCGACCAGTTCACGGACCCGCTGGGAACAAGCAGTATCGAAGCCGCCGTCGACGCCGACAACACCTGGGGCGCCAAAGTCGACGACGGCCGCTTAGCCTCGGTCAGCAACGTCGGCCTTCGCAAGCTGTGGGGCGGCTTCTACGTCAGCGCTGACTTCCACTTCGAGTTCATCAAGAGCGTGAGCGGGTGATGAAACTCGTGTATCACCCATGACCTTCTTCGACTCCAAAGTTTCGAAGTTCCTGATCGACGACACGGGCAGCGTGCAGCGCGACCTGTCGGCGTACCTCACCGACGTCCGCGGGCTCCCTGGGCCCAGGAACCTGAACGAGGTCACGGCGCTGGGCGATAGCGGCGCCAGGTTCATCCCTGGACTGGAAGACGTCGCAGTCTCGCTGGCCGGGATCTTCGACGACACCGCCTCCAGCGGGCCCGACGCCGTACTGGGTCCGCTGCGGACTCACGGCACGGCCGTCGACTTCGAGTACGGTCCCGAAGGCTCGACCGCCGGCGACGTCAAATACTCCGGTACTTGCTGGGTGCTCTCGTACGAGCTGCGGAGCCGTGTCGGCAACCGGGTCGAGTGGACCGCTTCCTTCCAGGTGGAGGGCACGGTTGCACGGGGGACTTTCTAGGAACGGGCTTAGGGCTAGGGTCTTGGAGATTGAGGTCAGATTCGGAGGTGCTTGAGGTGACTGTGGACACGGTTAAGCGCCTGCGGCTCCCTTCCGGGGGCTGGTGGGACATCGAGACGAGGCCGCGTTGGCGGCACGTCAGGGAGTGGTTCTCTATGAATGGCGCGTACCAAAGCGAGTCGCCGGCCGGTACCGCCGATGGTCCGGACCTCGCCGACCGCGCGCTGGCGTCGCTGACGGTGGCGTGGAGCTTCCCGGAAGACGTGAGCGTAAGCTCGCTGCCCCACCGCGACCCCAGGGACACTCTGGCGGCGCTGGAGCTCCTGGAGGCCGAGGTGTTGCCGGCGTGGGACCGTCGCTGCTGCAAGAACATGGCCGAGGAGCTGTTCTCGGCGCTGGTGGCGGGCCGAGTGCCGGCGGAGTTTGCCGAGGCGCACGTCATCGCCTCCACGGGGTGGAGCTGGCAAACGCTGATGGACACGCCCGCGGATGTCGTCGAGAAACTGACTCTTTACCTATCCGTCACCCACGTGAGAGAGATCGGCGGCGTACTGGACTTCCCGCGGGGCAACGACCGTGACTGACTCAGAGCGTCGGCTGGCCGAACTCAGACGGGGCTTGAACGTCACATTGGCCGCAATGTGGCCAGTCTCGCGTGTCCCTGTCCCCCGGGGCAGAAACAGGTCCGGCGCTGATGCTCTCGGCGAGGCCTCAGGAAGGGCCCGCGGTGGCAGCCTGGTCTTTTTGGACGACGAGCGTCGCGTAAGGGCCCTGGCCAAGGAGATCAAGCGCCTCATCTCCGAGGACATCCGGCGCGGCATCGGACTGTAGCACGTCCTCCTATCTGGAGTACTACTAAATGTTACTAATTGCAACATCAGGAAAAGAATGAATGGCCCAGGCTAAGTGGCTTGTATGTGTCGACTGGAATAACGATGGGGACTTTTCGGACGCCAACGAAGACGTCACGTCCGACGTGCTGGGGCTCGATCTCGAGCACTTCCGTGACCTCGCAAGCGAGCGTATCGAGGCCGCCCGGCTGGAGCTCGAGCTCGCCAACGACGACCACAAGTACAGCCCGCCGAACACGAGCTCGCCCCTCAGCGGCGACCTGAAGCCTGGGCGAACGGTCTGGCTCCGCGCCGCCTACCCCTTCGATAGCCTCACTGACGCGCCGGGAACACAGCTGGCTGACCACGATCTCGACTACGACACCGGCTTTGCGTGGTCAGAACACCTGCAGGGTTTCGACATCGCCCCATCGGGAGCAGCAGCGGAGACCGACGGCGTCCAGGGCAGCGGAGATTGCGTTGCCACCGTCGATTTCGGCCAGTCCGATGTCTCCTTCGGGTGCGACTTCACTCGTGGCACCGACTCGACCGACCACGGCGGGCTTTGCTTCAGGTACTCGAACACGACGAACTACCTGTACCTTCGGGTCACCGGCGCCGCCATCGAGGTCCGCAAGATGGACGCCGGTGCCGATAGCCAGGTCGCTTCCGCGGCCCACACCTGGAGCGCCTCGACGGCCAAGTTCCTGCAGGTAGCTCTCCACGGCGACTCTATCCGCGTGTTCGTCAATGATCTTGAGGTAGTCGACACCACGTCGTCCTTCAACACCGCCGCCACGCGGTACGGCCTCTTCTCCGACGACCAGGCCGACCATACCTGGGACAACTTCGGAGGCTGGGTCTCGCTGTTCCACGGCGCCATCGACGCTATCCATCCTCGGCCTCGAAAAGGGGCTGAGTACTGCTACGTCCGAGCCCTAGACGAGATTGAACGCCTCAGCAGCGTGACGCTCTACACCTACGCTTCCTCGCAGCTCCCACAGAGCTCGGACGACATTCTCGAAGACATCCTGGACTACGCCGACGTGGACCCCGCCCGCCGCCAGCTGGACACGGGCGCGACCCTGGTGCCCGCCTCTTGGAGCCCATCGATTTGGGGCGTGAGTGCCACCGCCGAAATCCACAGGCTTCAATATGAGGAAGACGGGTTCATCTACGTGGACGGTTACGGCTACTGGCGACTCGAGAACCGGTCCCATCGCACAGTGGCACCACATACAGGTTCCCTTGCCACGGTGAAGGAGTCCGACGACGGGACGAATCCCTACTTCTCGGAGCTGGTCTGGGACGATGGCGCCGAAAACATCGAAAACATGGTGTTCATGCGGATAAGGAACGCAACCAACCAGGGCGCCCAGACGGTGTGGGCGCTCTCCGAGAAGCCCCAGTTCGTGTCTAGCGAGACCAAGGACTTCCTGGCCGAAAGCAAGACCTACGACACAGTCGGCGGGCAGGTGACGCCGGTCGAAAACACCGACTACGACGCCAATACACAACAGGACGGCCTCGGCACCGATATATCAAGCGAGCTAACTGTCAGCCACCCAAACACCGCCGACTTCAACGGCAAGGGGACTCTCGTCCGCGTTAAGTTCGGAGCCACGGCCGGATACCTGACGCTGCTCAAACTGAGGACACTAAACGCTCTAACCTACGACGACCCCGTACTGTTGCTGGCCGAGGACGCCACGAGCAAGAGCACCCATGGTGAGCGCATCAAGACGATCGAAGCCCGGTGGACAAGAGAGGTCGACGTGGCGCTGGCGACGGTCCAGAGCCGCCGGGACCGAAACAAAGACGCCAAGACGGTGCTAAGGCTTGTCGTCCCAAACGGCTCGAGAGCAAACATGATGCTCATACTGCAGCGCGGGTTCTCGGACCGAATCACGGTGAGTTACTCGGCGATGAGTATCAGCGAGGATTTTTTCATTGAGGGACACAGGCTCACGGTCGACGAGGGGTGGACCGCCGTGACCCGAGAGCTTCTGCTGGAAGGAGTATAGCGCGCGACATGGAGATCGATCTCACGCCGTTTCTTAACGCCGGCATCCCTGGAGTGTTGCTCGTGTGGTTCATGTTCCGACTCGAACGCATACTGACCCGCTTCGACAGAACGGTCCAGTTGGTCGCGAGGGCTATCATCCGACTCCTCGAGCGTACGGACCCTGAGGAAGCTTCGGCTCTGAGCAGGGCCTTCCACAGGGCCAACAGCCACGACGAGTAGTTAGCGCTCCGCAGCCAAAGTCACTTGCGCCACCCACAGTCGGTGTGGAATAATTCACTACCAAATCGACAGCTAGGTAGGCCACGACTTGCAACAGACCGCACAACTGCCCAGACGGGGTGTCACCTCGGCCGAGGACATGTCGACTGGGACCGATTGGCTCAGGCTCAGGTTCGCTATCTGTATTACGATCTTTGGCGGCACCGTCGGTATCACCACGGTGCTGGTCAACCACCTCGCTCGGATTGAATTCCCCGACGTCGTCCAGCGCCTGACACTGTGGGATACGTTGGTGTTCGGTACCGCCGGCTTCCTGGGTAGCGCCCTGATCGCAGCACCTTGCGCTTACTGGCTGTTCGGCCCGCTCCCTATCTTCTTGGCGCGGAAGAAACGGGAGACTCGCGGGTTCCGCAAATGGGTGATCCTGGCTGTCACATTCGGGCTTTTGTTCCCTTTCGTCACGGGAGCCGTATTCATTCCGGTCGGCTTCAACATCGTCGACTTCGGCAACGGGCTGCTGACCATACCTGAGATTCTTTCGAAGAGCCTGGACCTTGTGGTTTTTGCACCTTCCATCGGGCTTCTGCTGGGAATCAGGATCGTCTTTACGGGAATGATCGCTACTGTTGTCTTTGCCCCGGGTGCGTGGCTGATCGACAGATTCAATCTGTCCGACGACCCCACGACGGCCAAGTACGGGACGTGGGCGGTCACCGTCGTCGTGTCTCTAGGCTTGATCGTCTTTGTGGCTATCGCGCCGGAGCAGTTCTTGTCCAGCCTTGGCTAGCGCCTGTGATTTGCCAGGTCGGTGGCTTCGCAACATACGGCCAGGTGTGACTTCGTCGGTACGCGGATAGCACGGTGCGGCAGATGACGACGGCTTCGCCTTGCCCGTCGTCATCTGCTTGACAGGAAAGAACGCTATACTATAGCCTGACTGAGCCAGTTTTCAGGGTGCCTGTCTCTCTGGACTCCTGGCATTTTTTGGTGCGCGGACACTTGAACCGGGGTGAGGTGCGGCTGATGGCAGAGCAAGTGGCGGCAGGGTCTGCAACATTCCTCCAGGATGAGGAGGAGTTCAATGTAGCGTCCCAGTGGCGCTTGATGTGGTGGCGCTTCCGGCTGCACAAGCCGGCATTGGTGTCCGGCGTCGTTGTAATTTTCTTCTATTTGACGATGCCTATGGCTGAGTTTCTCGGTATGGGTGAGCCGGGGCTGGTGGATGAGCAGTTCCACTACCTGAGGCCTCAGCCAATCAGGTTCTTCGACGGCGGCTCTTTCAGTCCTCACGTAAACGGCCTCCGGGGGTACAGGGACGAAGCCTTCAAGAAGGAATACGAGCTGCTTCCCGACGTGAAGATCCCCATCGGGTTCTTCGTGCAGGCTTGGGACTGGGAGTTTTTGAAGGTAATCAAGAGCAACCGTCACCTCATCGGATTCACCAATCAGGAGCAGGTTAAAGAGCGGGCGGCGCCATTTGTGTTAGGCACCGACAACCTTGGGAGAGACCAGTGGTCTCGCGTCATGTTGGCCACGCGTATCTCCCTTTCAGTCGGTTTGGTCGGCGTCGGCCTCAGCCTCATCGGCGGCGTGTTCCTCGGCGGAATCTCCGGCTACTATGGCGGCGTAGCCGACACTGCCATCCAAAGGATGATCGAGATAATGGGGGCGATACCAGCCCTGCCTTTGTGGATGGGCCTCTCGGCGGCGGTGCCGCAGGACTGGAGCGTACTCCAGGTCTACTTCGCCATCACGATTATTCTCTCGATCTTTGCTTGGACGGGGATGGCCAGGACGGTCAGGGGGAAGTTCCTCGCCCTCCGGGAAGAGGACTACGTCACGGCGGCGCGCCTGTCTGGGACCACCGAGGCGCGCATCATGTTCCGGCACATGCTGCCGAGCTTCTACAGCCATATCATCGCGACGATCAGCCTGTCGATTCCGGGCATGATCGCCGGTGAGGTGGGCCTCAGCTTCCTTGGCCTCGGTCTAAGGCCTCCGGCGGTCAGCTACGGCATATTGCTGCAGCAGGCGCAGAACCCACAGACGGTGGCCCTCTATCCCTGGCTCATGTTCGTCGCTCTGCCGGTCATCGTGGTCGTCTTCTGCTTCAACTTCCTCGGCGACGGCCTGCGAGACGCGGCTGATCCTTACGGCAAGATGTCGGGCTAGGTGACTGGTATGGTAGCGACCAAAGAGACCAGAATAAAAGAAGATCCGATCCTGTCGGTAACCGACCTCCGCACCTACTTCCCCACGATGGAAGGTGTCGTCCAGGCCGTCGATGGCGTCAGCTTCGAGATGAGGCCGGGGGAAACTCTCGGGATCGTCGGAGAAAGCGGCTGTGGCAAGAGCACTCTTGGCCGTACGATCCTCCAGATACTGGACGAGCCCGGGCGCATTGAGAGCGGTGAAATCATCTGGCGCCGCGACGACGGCAACGGTGTCGTAAACGAGATCGACATCACCAAGCTTGCCCCGAATAGCAGGGCGATGCGCAGCATACGTGGCGAGGATATCGCTCTGGTCTTCCAAGAGCCGATGACCGCCTTCAGCCCCGTGCATACGATCGGGAACCAGGTCAACGAGGCGATCGTGCTACACACCGACATTCCCTATAAGGAAGCGGGGGAGAGGGCACGAGAGTTGCTCGATCTGGTCGGCATTCCGAACCCGGAGCAGCGACTCAAAGAGTATGCGTGGCAACTCAGCGGTGGGCTCAGGCAGAGGGCTATGATTGCAATGGCCCTGGCCTGCGATCCGAAGCTGTTGATAGCCGACGAGCCCACAACCGCCCTCGACGTCACGACTCAAGCCCAGATCCTGGCTCTGCTCCGGCGGCTGCAAGAAGAGAACGGCATGGCGATCATGCTTATTACGCACAATCTGGGCGTTATCGCTGAGATGGCGGACGAAGTGGTTGTGATGTATTTGGGCCAGGCCGTGGAGAAGGGACCTGTCGAGGAAGTCTTCTACTCCCCGCAGCATCCGTACACGCAGGGTCTCCTGCGGTCGATCCCAAGCATATATGCGAAGGGCGTCGAGCGGCTTCCTTCCATCACAGGGTGGATTCCACATCCCTTCAATCGTCCGTCCGGATGCACTTTCCGACCACGCTGCCCGTCTTATATGGAGGGGATCTGCAACCTGAACGTTCCACAGTTCTTGCCGCTGGACGGCACACCGCAGACGGTGCGCTGTTTCCTACACCATCCCCCTCAAGAGGGAGCCGATAGTGGCTGAGGAAATCCAAACGGCCGAAGTTACCACCAACGACGACGTCTTCCTGGAAGTCAACCACCTCGTAAAGTGGTTCCCTATCTACAGAGGATTCTTCAAGCGAGTCATCGGCAACGTTCGTGCCGTCGACGATGTGTCGTTCGAAGTCGCCCAGGGCGAGACTCTGGCGCTGGTAGGCGAGAGCGGATGTGGCAAGACGACCACCGCTCGATGCGTAATGAGGGCAATCGAGCCGACGGCCGGAGAGGTCTTGTTCCAGACCCGTGATGGCCGATTGGTGGACCTGGCCCCCATGAACAAGATGCTGCTGCGAGAGCTTCGCGGCGAGATGCAGATGGTCTTCCAGGACCCGTTCACCTCCCTGAATCCCAGGATGTCGCTGCTGGATATCGTCGGTGAACCTCTGCTGGTCCACGGAGTGAAGAGTCAAGCGGAGCGCGCGGACCGAGTCGCCGAGTTGCTGAGGCTAGTAGGACTCAGACCAGAGTACATGAGGCGGTTCCCACATGCCTTTAGCGGCGGTGAACGCCAGCGAATCGGTATAGCCCGCGCCCTTGCCTTGAACCCACGGCTCGTTGTGCACGACGAGCCCGTATCGGCACTGGACGTTTCAGTGCAGGCCCAGGTCATCAATCTCCTCGAGGAGTTACAGGAACAGCTCAACCTCACCTACCTTTTCGTGGCTCACGACCTGAGCGTGGTCAGGCACATCGCGGACCGAGTGGCTGTGATGTATGTCGGGAAGATCGTGGAGGTTGGGGAGACTGAAGAGGTCTTCAACAATCCCAAACACCCCTATACCGAGGCCCTGCTCCTCTCTGTACCTGTACCCGACCCCAAGATCAGGCGCGAGCGTTTCATCCTGGAAGGGGAAGTCGCCAACCCAGCCAACCCGCCGTCCGGCTGCTACTTCCACCCGCGTTGCCGATATGCGGAGGACGTCTGCAGGACCGAAACCCCGTTCCTCGAGGAAGCGGGGCCGGGTCACTTCGTCAGTTGCCATCGCTTCAAGGAGTTGTCCCTTGAGGGCCTCACCCAGTCGGCGATCGCCTCCCAAGATACCGCTCAAAGTCAAAGCAACGGCTCCTCCTCGTCCTAATCGCCCTCGTTTCCTGTCCTTTGCAGCGTATCGTTGCCCCGCTCGTCCTTTCACACCACCGGGCAGCCCGTAAGGACACCGCAGACGGGAAGCCTCTTTCCAGTCGTAGCTATATCTATGGTATACTTGCGTGCCGTGTATTTTCGGCACATCGGAATCTACTCGTTAGGGGTTAAGTCAGGCCTATGACGGAACAGTTGACACAAGAGCCGCCGGCACAGCAGCAGGCGACAACGATGAAGTCCCTGCTCGAGGCGGGCGTCCACTTTGGGCACCAGCGGCGGCGCTGGAACCCGAAGATGAGGCAGTACATCTTCGCCCACCGCAACGGCATACACATCATCGACCTCCAGCAGACTCTCCGTCACCTGGAGCAAGCATCGGCATTCATCGAAGAGGTAGCCGCCCAGGGTCAGAAGGTACTCCTTCTGGGAACCAAGAAACAGGCCACGGATACAATCGTTAGCGAAGCCGAGCGCTCCGGCGCGTTCCATATCAGCACTCGCTGGCTCGGCGGTACCTTCACCAATTTCAGGACGATCCAATCGCGGATCGACTACTTGGTTGAGTTGGAGGCCCGTCGCGATAGAGGCGAGTTCGAGGTGCTCACCAAAAAGGAGTCGTTGAAGCTGAACGATGCAATTGCACGGCTGAACAGGTATCTAGGGGGCATCAAGGAGATGACCGAAATGCCCGGAGCTCTGTTCGTGATCGACATCGGAAAAGAATCGATCGCAGTCGCAGAAGCCCGTCGAGTTGGTGTTCCGATCGTCGCGTTGGTCGATACGGACTGCGACCCGTCCCTTATCGACTATCCGATCCCTGGCAACGACGATGCCATTCGATCAATTCGATTGGTTACCGCGCGGATCGCGGACTCAATCATAGAAGGCAAAAACCGACTCGTGGCTATGGAAGCCGAGCTCTCGGAAGGCTCACCCGACGAGCTTGAACCGCCTGTAGCCGTAGCGGAACCTGAGCTCGCGCCCGAACCTATTTCGGCTCCGGAAGAAGCTGCAGGCACGGACGAAACCGCCAAGTCCGAGCCGACCGACGCGCAGACAGCTTAGAGGAGCTAATTGGACATCACAGCAGATCAAATCAAGGCCCTCCGCGAAATAACGGGGGCCGGTATCATGGACTGTAAGAGGGCCTTGGAGCAGGCGAACGGAGACCTGGACGAGGCCCAAAACTTTTTACGAGAGAAGGGCCTAAGCTCGGCCGAGAAGAAGGCCTCCAAAGTAACCGAGGAGGGGCTCGTCGAGTCTTACATACACAGCGGTGGCCGGCTCGGCGCTCTGGTCGAGGTCAACTGCGAGACCGACTTCGTAGCCCGGACCCCCGAGTTCAAGACGTTGGCCCACAGCCTGGCGATGCAGGTAGCCGCTATGGCTCCTACCTACGTCGATGCCTCGGACATACCAGAGGATGTCGAGGCCAACCCACAGGAAGTCTCGTTGCTGCAGCAGCCGTTCATAAAGGACCAGACGGTAACGGTGCAAGACGTCCTGAAAGAGACCATCAGCAAGGTGGGTGAAAACGTAAAGGTCCGCAGGTTCGCTCGGTTCTCTCTGGGAGAGTAGTGCCCGTGGCCACCAAGGGTCCAGTGCACAGCCGAGTCCTTCTAAAGCTCAGTGGCGAGTCTTTCAAAGGCCAGCGCGGCTATGGCATCGACTCCGAAGCCGTCAACTACATGGCCCAGCAGATTGCAGACGTCCACGGCATGGGTGTCGAATTGGGAGTGGTCGTCGGCGGCGGGAACATCTGGCGGGGCGCCGAAGCCGAGGCCCTAGGCATGGATCGCGCCACCGCGGACCATGCCGGAATGCTGGCTACGGTAATCAACTCGCTAGCTCTGCAAGATGCACTCGAACGACACCACCAGGTCGCAACTCGGACTCAAACGGCCATCAGCATCCAAGAGGTGGCAGAGCCCTACATCCGTCGTCGTGCGATTCGCCACTTCGAAAAGGGCCGCGTCGTCTTGTTCGCTGCGGGCATCGGCAACCCCTACATGACTACGGACACGGCGGCCGCTCTCAGGTCGGTCGAGATCGGGGCATCCGTGCTGTTGATGGCCAAACATGAGGTCGACGGGGTCTACGCGGCAGACCCCAATCTCGTTCCCGACGCGTCGAAGTTCGAGTTCCTGACGTATGACGACGCTCTCGACAAACGACTCCAGGTGATGGACACTACGGCTCTATCGCTATGCATGGAGAATGGCGTCCCTATTGTTGTATTCGACCTGTTCTCGCCCGAGACCCTGGAGCGGATCATCAGAGGCGATCGCTTAGGGACATTGATAGCTGAGGCCCGCCCCGACTGATCCTGCTTCTGCTCCAGCGGACCCGATTCCATCGCTCGGCGCTACAAACCACCGTCCGAGGAGAGCATAAAGATGGTTTCTGAGCAAGAGGTAATGGCCGATACCAGCGTGCGCATGCAGAAATCAGTCGACGCATTCGCCGGCGAGCTACTCACGATTCGGACCGGTCGCGCTAGCCCAGCGCTTGTCGAAAACCTGATGGTTGAATACTACGGTACACCTACCCCTCTGAACCAACTGGCCTCGATTTCTGTGCCTGAGGCTCGGATGCTCGTCATCCAACCTTGGGACAAACAGTCGATCGGGGACGTGGAGAAGAGCATCCTTAAGTCGGAGTTGGGGCTCACGCCGAACAACGACGGCGAATCTATAAGAATCAACATTCCGACACTGACCGAGGAAAGGCGTCGCGAGCTGGTACGGTTGGTAGGCAGGAAGGTAGAGGACTCGCATGTCGCGATACGCAATATCCGGCGCGACGGTATCGAGCTGCTCCGGGACATGGAAAAAGAGAAAGAGCTCTCGAAGGATGAATCGCGACGAGCTCAGCAGAAGCTGCAGGAATTGACCGACGCCTTCATTCAGAGGATAGACGAACAGGGAGCAGGGAAGGAAGCGGAGGTAATGGAGGTGTGAGGGACACTATCTCGTCGTCAACCGGCTCTCCACCCGACGCAGACAGCTCTGCTGAGCCTGGGATGCCGAATCACGTCGCCGTTATCATGGACGGGAACGGCCGATGGGCGGTCGAGAGGGGCCTGCCGAGGTACGAAGGCCACCGCGCGGGCCTGGAGAATGTACGACGCGTGCTCAGGTGCTTCGTCAAGAACGACGTCAAATACGTGACTCTATTTGCTTTTTCAACCGAGAATTGGACACGCCCGGCCGCCGAGGTCGAGGCGCTGATGGACCTACTGGGTGTCGCACTTCGTGAAGAGGTCGGACCGCTACATGAAGAGGGCGTACGTGTTAGGCACATCGGCCGGCCCGACGCGCTGTCAGCAGGCCTCCAGAAGGAAATGCGGCGGGCCGCGGAGCTTACCAGAGACAACACCACGCTGACGCTCAACGTCGCGATCAACTACGGTGGACGCGCGGAAGTGATCGAAGCGGTCCGCGCGATGGTAACCGATCGCCTCGACCCTTCCGAGATCACCGAGGAGGTCTTCGAGCGGTACCTGTACACCGCTCGGCTGCCGGACCCCGATCTCATCGTCCGAACGGCTGGAGAGATGCGGCTCAGTAACTTCCTTCTATGGCAATCGGCCTACTCCGAGTACTATTCGACGCCCGTGACTTGGCCCGACTTCGACGAAGACGAGGTCGAAAAGGCGCTGGCCGCTTTCCGGCGCCGCCGTCGGCGCTATGGCGGCGTGGTCCAGGACTGACCTCGCTCGAATCGAACGGTCCTGCCGCGGATCGCCTGCGTGATCGCTCCTCTCCGTTGATGTATCGATGACGACGCTTCTACCGACTGATAGCGATTGTCGAATACTGAACTCGGCCCCGTTCCTTGCCTGAAATGAGCCCACCGACAGCCGACACGGCCCCGGCCCCCCGATTGCCGAGTCCACAGAAGACCGTGATATGACGGCGCGCCTCATAACCGCGGCCGTCGGTCTGCCGGTCCTGGCCCTGGCGATCTGGCTCGGCGCTGCGTGGTTTTCAGTCCTCGTCGCCGCGGCCGCTGGAGTCGCAGCACTGGAGTTCTGCCAGCTGGCGACAGGTTGGGGGCGACGCCCCATCGCCCCTCTCGCGACAGTCTGGGCGGTCGCTTTGGTCGCTGGCGCCCACTTCGCGGCCGACGACGGTGCCGGAGCCGCCGCGCTTCCGGCGGTCGGGGGAGCGTCCGTGGCCGTCCTTTTCTGGGTCGCACTCCGAATCCGGCCAAAGGCGGGGATGGCGGACTGGGCAGTCACTATCGGTGCTGCGCTGTACTCGGGCGGGCTGCTTGCTCATGCACCGCTGCTTAGAGGTCTCGAGAACGGTCGCGAGTGGGTCTACCTGGTCGTACTTGTGACTTTCGCAGCGGACACAGCTGCATTCCTGTTCGGACGAAGCTTCGGCAAGACACCCCTTGCGCCTGCGGTCAGCCCCGGCAAGACCTGGGAGGGGGCTGCAGCCGGGCTCGTTGCGGCGATTGTAGTCGCGCCGGTGCTCGCCGAATTGTTCACCTTGGACCTCACGATACCGGGAGCACTGGTTCTTGGGGCCCTCATGGGCGCGGCCGGCCAGGCCGGAGACCTTCTGGAATCGAGGTTTAAGCGCGCCGCCGGAGCCAAGGACTCCGGATGGCTTTTGCCCGGTCATGGCGGCGTCCTCGACAGACTCGATTCAATTGTGTTCAACATAGCCCTCGTGTATCATTTTGTTATGTGGGCCGCATCATGAAGGGACTCGCGGTACTGGGCTCGACAGGCTCAATCGGCACACAGACTCTCGACGTCGTGCGGTCTTACCCAGACCGCTTTAGCGTAGTGGCGCTCGCCGCCCGCAAGAGTCTGGCCTCCCTCGACGCGCAGCTCAAAGAGTTCCACCCCAAGCTGGTCTCGTGTGAAGGATCGGCTGAGGAGAAGGCCTCGCTTCTCTCCAACGGCTGCACTGAATCTGCAATGGAGGACATGGTCCGCCACCCCGACGTCGACCTTGTCGTATCGGCCACCGTCGGAGACACCGCCCTCGGCCCGACTCTCGCAGCCATCGATGCAGGCAAGAAGGTCGCTCTCGCGAATAAAGAGTCGGTCGTAATGGCCGGCGGCCTCCTCACCGACCTTGCTGAGCGGCGAAACGTCGAGCTGCTGCCCGTCGACAGCGAACCCAACGCCATCTGGCAGTGCCTCCAGGGAGAGCGTAAGGCTATCCGAAGGTTGATCATCACCGCCTCGGGCGGAGCCTTCCGCGATACCCCACCCTCTGAGCTGGCTTCGGTGACTCCGGAGCAAGCGCTCGACCATCCCTCCTGGAATATGGGGCCCAAGATCACGATTGACTCGGCGACCTTGGTAAACAAGGCTTTCGAAGTGATCGAGGCCCATTGGCTCTTCGGCGTCCCATGGGAGGACATCGAGGTTGTGATTCACCCTCAGAGCATGATCCACTCCATGGTCGAGTTCGTCGACGGCTCCGTGAAGGCGCACATAAGCCCCCCGGATATGCGGGTGCCCATCCAGTATGCTCTCTTCCACCCGGAGAGGGTGCGCAACGATCGCGTCGCCAGGTTCGACCCAGTCGCGACCTCGGAGCTCACCTTCAAATCGTGGGACCCCGAGCGCTACCCCTGCTTCCAGCTTGTCCTCGACGTCGTCAAAAGGGGCGGGACGTGGCCTGCCGTGGTCTGTGGGGCCGACGAGGCGGCCGTCGATATGTTCCTTGCCGGGCGCATCGGGTTCCTCGAAATCGAGTCGGTGATACGGGGGGTCACCGAACGCCATGAGCCGAAAGCCAACCCCACGATACAGGACATCCTGTCGGCCGGCGCATGGGCCAGGGAACAAGCGATGTCGGCGGTAGGCGCCTAGCCGTGTTCAGCCTTCCCGCTTGGCTCCTTATCATTCCCGTACTCGGCTTTCTTGTCTTCATACACGAGCTTGGCCACTTCCTGACGGCCAAGTGGTTCCGCATAAAGGTCAACGAGTTTGCCTTCGGGCTCCCCTTCCCGCCTCGTCTGGTCGGTGTTACCTGGCGAGGGACTATGTACTCGATCTACTGGGTACCCTTCGGCGGGTTTGTGCGTCTGCTGGGAGAAGAGGACCCAACGCATCCTGACAGCTTCGCGCGCCAGAGCGTGTGGAAGAGGGCCGCCGTTCTGGTGGCCGGATCGTTCATGAACCTCCTTCTTCCGGTCGTCGTATTCACCGTTCTATTCATGTTGCCACACACGACCGTGCTGGGCGGCGACATCCTTGTCACGGCCGTGGCTCCGGGCTCCCCGGCGGAAGAGTCTGGACTGAGAGCCGGCGACCGTATCCTGAGCGTGGACGGCGAGCGCGTCCTCACGACCGGCGAGCTAATCGGTCTCGTCCGGGACAGGGCAGGCGAGCGCATCGAGCTGAACATCATGCGCGGTGCGACCGTGGCCGGCATGCCGTCCTCTCCGGAGTTCATGACCTTCGACACGGTGACCGTTGTCCCTCGAGAAGAACCGCCAAGGCTAACAGTGGTCGAGGCGGTGACGGACCCGACAAATCAAGTGTCTCTGGCCGACGCGAACCGCTATGACCGCGGCCTCAGTATCGGCGATAGGATGGACCAGGGCGCCATCGGCGTGAGAATCAGTCTCGTCAGCCTCAAGTTCGGCGAAGTCACTGAGCCGGTCTGGGAGGCGGTCCCCAGCTCGGTTTCGACGATATGGAACGTATTGGTGCTAACCTGGGACGGTATATTCGAGGGCGTATCAACGAGGACCAACCCCGGAATCGCCGGACCGGTGGGCATCGCTCACGCCACAGAGGAGGTCGTGGACGAGTTCGGCATCTCATTGATCTTCCAGCTGGCGGCTCTCCTCAGTATCAGCCTGGGTGTGCTGAACCTGCTCCCGTTCCCGGCACTAGACGGCGGGCGCCTGATGTTCGTCGTTATCGAGTGGGTACGGCGTGGCAAGCGCATATCACCGCAGCGCGAGGGCCTTGTCCACCTGGTAGGCTTCGCAATACTCATCACACTGATTATCGTGATCACTTACTCTGACATAACGAGAATCCTAAACGGCGAGAGCTTTCTGAGGTAGCGCAAGACTCACGGATGGGTATCACAATTCTCGAATGGTCTGACACTATACAGCTGGATACATTGGGACTCTGGTTGAAGGATCGGGCAGGCAGAAGTCAGCTTTCTAGCAACATCAGACAGTTGATGAACAGACCACCATCGCTAGTACAAAGGCCGACACCACCTGGCCTCCAAGGCTACGCTGATACGTATGGGGAACAGGTAACATCGGACGTGGTGGCGGACATCGACAAATACTTCGTTTACAGAGCGGGGCTAGGGTTCACAATAGGAGGCCTCGGTACTGGCCTGTCGCCATTGGCAATCCTGCCCAGCGACGTGCGACCGAGCAACACGGCGATCGCTACACTTGGAGAAGGACTAGTCGGTTGGTACATGGAGTCAAAGGGCTTCGTGCCGTTATCCAGGCCAATTGGCGAAGGACCCGATTTCGTTTTCGAAGACCAGCAGAGTAGCTCCGGTCGCTTGACACTGGTTGAGGTGAAATCGACCCAACAATCGGATATCAGACAGCAAGTGCGAGACGCTGCAATTCCTAGACTTGATTACACTTTGAAGGTCGCCGTATCTGGCGGATCGTATACATGCATCGTTGCTGGGGTCATCATAAGGTCGACCACAGACTTTGATATATTGAGTCTTGAAATCGCTTTGAGCTAGGCAACAGCAGAATGGTTCTTGAGAATCTGTCAACAGAATTTGAAGATAGCCCCTTCTACCTGAAGCGCAAGGGGGACTTGGTCGGCGCGATCCGTAGCTACGCGGATCGATTCGCAGATGCACAGGTAAAGGGCGATGAATATCTAAGTGAACTTTGCTTTGAACAAATATTCGACATCCACCTACTCGAGTACTTCAAGGAGCAAGTTAGATTCGACACTCAATCAGAGTTACGTAGAGAACTCGAACGAGACATAGCCTCCTTATTGCAGCGCAGTGAATCCTATGACGAGGAGTCCTTCAAGCGGTATTTTGCCTCCTGCTGGCGGCGACTTGTACCGCGCGGGAGGGGGCAAAGCCCCTTCAGTGTAGATCGTCAGGTACTTCTCGACCACCGACAGTCATCAAAGGCCGAGCGGTGAAGAAGCGCCGTCCGACAAAGGCAGTTCAGGTAGGCGACGTCACGGTCGGCGGCGACGCTCCAGTCAGCGTCCAGTCGATGACCAAGACGGACACGAGAGACGTCGCCGCGACGGTCGCTCAGGTCCGCGGCCTCGAAGAAGCGGGCTGCGAGATTATCCGGTGCGCGGTGCCTGACATGGAGGCGGCCAAGGCCCTGGCGGCGATCAAGAAACAGGTCTCGATTCCGCTGATCGCCGACATTCACTTCCATTACCAGTTGGCCCTCGAGGCATTGAATAGCGGAGTCGACTGCCTTCGCCTGAATCCCGGGAACATACGCGACCGCGACAAAGTACGCGCTGTCGTTCAAGAAGCGAAAGCGCGTAGCGTTCCAATCCGCATCGGCGTGAACTTCGGAAGCCTGCCCCCCGTCGGGGGGATCGGCAGGACCAGGGGGCAGTCCCGTCACACCGACGGCGTCAACCTGCTGCCAAAGGCGGGCGAGAATACGGCGGGACGATACTCGGTCGTCGACCACATGGTGGATACCGGCCTGTGGGAGATAGGCATCCTCGAAGACCTGGACTTCGACCTCATAAAGATATCTCTGAAGGCGTTCGACATCGACACCACCGTCGAAGCCTACCGACGAATGGCAGAGCTGGTACCGTACCCGCTGCACCTGGGCGTGACCGAGTCCGGCACGGCCAAGTCAGGCAGCATCCGAAGCGCAATCGGCCTGGGCACGCTCCTGTACGAAGGGATCGGCGATACGATCCGCGTGTCCCTAAGCAACGACCCTCGCGAAGAAATCTACACAGGGTTCGAGATCCTGAAATCGTTGGAGTTGCGCAAAGCGGGGCCCGTCTTGGTAGCCTGTCCAAGCTGCGGTCGTGCCGATGTGGACGTCATCAAGCTCTCCAACACAGTTGACGAGATGCTCAAGAAGACCAAGTCCTCCATCAAGGTGGCGGTCATGGGCTGTGAGGTAAACGGCCCCGGTGAAGCCAAGGATGCTGACGTGGGCATAGCCGCAGGCGCGGGCCGCGCGATCATATTCCGCAAGGGCCAGAAGTCTCGCATAGTCGCTGAGGACGAGATGCTGACGGCACTCATGGAGGAGGTCGGTAAGGCGGAGGCCGAGGCGGAGGCCGAGGTCGCCGCGCCGGCCTCAAGCTGACATGGCGACGACTCGAGCCAGAAAGAGCGGTCGGCCCGTGGTCCCGGCCTCCGAGAAGTACCAGAAGATCATCGAGTCGGTCGTTGAGCAGTTCCTGTCGGAGCTCGACGACCGCATCCATTCGATCGTCCTATTCGGATCGGTCGCCCGCGGTGAAGCTACGGAGGAGAGCGACATCGATCTCCTGGTCATCCTGTCAGAGCCGACGTTCGATACCAAGCGCCGGATGAACAACATGGCGGCGACCGCGGGATTGGAGACGGGAGTGTTCATTGAAGTAGTCCACTTTACCACTCAAGGGTTCGAAAGGGAGACAGGGATGCGCTCCTGGTTTTCGTCGGATATCGTGACAGAAGGCATCGTGCTCTATGACGACGGGACCTACAGAAGAATTCGTGAAGCTGACTCTCGCTACCTCACGGGAGTTTCTGGCCGATAGCGTTCACCTGCTGGAACATCACAGGTATCGGTCCGCAGTCGACCGGGCTTACTACTCAATTCACTCCGCTGCCATTGCGCTCTTGACGCGACAAGGAATCCGACCTCCTCGCTCTCACAGGGGGCTGCGCGTGTCGGCACCAGCAACCCGAAGAACGAGATGGGGGAGTCTTACCTCTTCTCCCGCCTCCGGGAGAAGATTGAGATGAGGGCTCTTCGTCGAGTCAGCAGGTCCATTATCATACCAAGAGGACGCGACGACCGATGCTACGAACGCCAAACGCTTTGTCTCAGCCATACGTGCTATCCTCAATAGCTAGCGCCTGACCGGGTATCCTCTAGAAAAATGCGCGTATCAAACCTGTTCGGAAAAACCCTCCGCGACGATCCTGGCGAGGCAGAGCTAGAGAGCCACCGCCTGATGCTGCGGGCCGGCATGATCCACCAGGCCGCGTCCGGAGTCTACAGCTACATGCCGCTGGCCTGGCGGTCGCTCCGCAAGATCGAGCAGATCATCCGCGAAGAGATGGACGCTGCGGACGGCCAGGAGCTACGCATGCCCGCGCTCCAGCCCAGGGAGCTGTGGAAGCAGTCGGGGCGCGACGACGACTACGGCCCTGACATGTTCAGGCTCGAAGACCGTCGGGAGAGGCCTATGGTCCTCGCTCCCACTCACGAAGAGCTCCTGACGAACATGGTTAAGGCCAACGTCAACAGCTATCGCGACCTGCCTCTCGTGCTTTACCAGATCCAGACGAAGTTCCGCGACGAGCCCCGGCCGCGCGGGGGCTTACTCCGAGTCAGAGAGTTCGACATGAAGGACGCCTACAGCTTTCATGTAGACGAGGAGAGCCTCGACCTGAACTATCAGGCGATGGTACAGGCCTATAAGAACATCTACGAACGCTGCGGCCTGCCCGCTATCATGGTCGAAGCCGATAGCGGCGCTATCGGCGGCAAAGACTCCCAGGAGTTCGTGCTGCTGGCCGACTCGGGAGAGGACACAGTCCTACTGTGTGAGGCCTGCGGTTACGCCGCCAACGCCGAGAAGGCCGCTTTTACGAAGACCGGCGAGGCCGATTCGGATATGCTGCCGCTAGAGGAAGTACACACACCGGGCGTCAAGACCATCGACGACCTCGCGCGATTCCTGGACGTGCCTACCAGCAAGACACTGAAGGCAGTGTTCTACGTTGTCGACAACGAGTTTGTCGTCGTCGCGATTCGAGGGGACCTTGAGGTCAACGAAATCAAGCTCCGCAACGAGATCAAAGCCACCACCCTCCGTCTGGCGTCGCCCAGGGACGTCCAGGACGCTGGACTGGTAGCCGGATCCGCCTCACCCGTCGGGCTTGACGGCATCAAGGTCGTCGCAGACGACTCGGTCCGCCTCGGCTCCAACTTCGTAGTCGGCGCGAACAAGGACGAATACCACCTCCGCAACGCCAACCACGAACGCGACTTCAAGGCAGACGTAATCACCGATATCGCGCTGGCCGAAGAGGGCTACTCCTGCCCGAACTGCCAGTCCACGCTCACGGCACGCCGGGGCATCGAGGTCGGACACGTCTTCAAGCTCGGGACCCGTTACAGCGAGGTCCTCGGCACCTACTTCCCGGACCAGAGCGGCGCTCAACGCCCGGTCATAATGGGCTGCTACGGTATCGGTGTTGGCCGGCTGCTGGCAGCCGCCATCGAGCAGAACCACGACGACAACGGTATGGTCTTACCCAAGACTATCGCGCCGTACCAGGTCGGGCTGACGGCGCTCAACGTCGAGAAAGACGATGTGGCGAAGGCGGCCGAGGCTATCTACGGTAGCTTGAAGGACGAGCGTATCGAGGTGCTGTACGACGACCGGTCAGAGTCCGCGGGCGTCAAGTTCAACGACGCCGATCTCGTCGGGTTGCCGATCCGGCTGGTCGTTAGCCCAAGAAACCTGGCTCAGAACGTCGTCGAGATCAAGCTTCGCGCCGGTGGAGACGCCGAGACCGTACCGTCGGACCAGGTCGTCGACCGCGTCAAGGAATTGCTCGCCGCCTAGGCGCTCCTTTCGCTCCCGATCCACGGCCGGCCTGCCTACGGCGATATCTCTTCCAGAAAGCTCGCGACCTCCGCGGCGTAGACCTCTGGGTCGGTGTTCCAGGAAGCCACGTGCAGCGTGTCGGGCACCTTCACGTACTCCACGAGGTCCGTACGGGACTCTGCCAGCCGGTCGCTCGTGCCGATGGGAACGCTTGGGTCTGCATCGCCGTGGAAAAGTAGGATAGGGACGCTCAGCTCCTCGGCGTCCTTGACGTAGTCCAGCGCTCCCCAGTCGACGCCGAACCGCCTTGCAGAGATGAACTTGGCGACGTCGGTAAGGACCCCCGGAATCGGCAGGCCCACGATGGGAACCCGCCTCTTGCTCGCCCGGTAGTCTACCGTGGTACCAAAGTCCAGCATTGGCGCATCCAGGATCGCTCCGGCTACTCTGTTGGCCAGCGAAGACCGGTAGATGAAACTCATCACGATGCCGCCGCCCATGCTATAGCCGACGGGAACGACGCGCTGAGCACCGTTCTCGATGGCGTACTTTACCGCACCCTCGAGGTCCTCCCACTCCGTGGCGCCGAAACGGATGTACCCGTCGGGACTCACCGGCGCTCCCTCGTCGTTCCGATATGTGATCACGAGCGTCGGGTGACCAAGCTCAGAGACGATCTCGAGCATCCGTAGACCCTCACGCCGGTTCGAGTTGTGCCCGTGCACCAGAACGACCCAGGTGTCCAGCGAGCCGTCCACGAACCAGGCGGGAAGGCTGCCGACGCTTGAGGAGTACACCACCTCGTCGAACGGAAGCCCATGCGCTGCTTTAGGGTCCTCTGGAAATGCAAAGCTGTCGAATCGGGCTCGTTCACCGACCTCTGGCGCATCGGACAGGAGTAATAGCTCTCGAACAACCTCGTCCTGTCGCTCTTCGACAATCCTCCCGACCTGAGCGTACCCGTCCTCCGTTTTCAAACCCCAGATACCGTCGTTGGACCAGGCGCCGTCTCGGTCGGTCTCGGACGTTGCGCGGAGGGTGACCTCGCCGTCTCCGACGGCCGCTACCACGAGGTCGAAATCTGACTCTTCGTGGTCGGGGACGAGTGCGCCGGACCTTATCTCGTCCGAGTAGTACCAACCGGCGCCAAACAGCACGACGACGAATGCGAATAGAACCGCAGCCGTCACGCCGAGGGTTTTTCGGGACAAGAGTCTCACTCTTCAGACCTCGGCGATAATGTTATATCAGCGCTCTACGCGTACACCAGTTGCAGACGGACTACCAATATCTGGTAAATTCGTTGCTCGATTGGCAGGCGAGAACGTGTGCCACGTGCCAACTCTCACGTGTCAACTCAAATAAGAATGTTACCGAAGGGGCAGATTTTTCGACAGTTCACTCAAATGAAAATGTTACCGGGAGGCCGGCCTCACTCCTTTCTCCAACGGCGGTTTGCTTAAGGACCGGGTCACATTAGGCCGTGCCTACGGTGGTTGGCTTAAGAGGCAAGGGCACTGACGAGTTGGCGCTGGTTTCGTTGCGGCTTTGGATGCTCCAATATCCGTTCTAGCTCTTGATATATCTTCTGGCGAAGTCGGCGTGGGTTCGTCTGGGAGTACATGGAGGCCAGGTGGGCCTGTTGGCGCGGCCCGAGCACCCCACTGTCCGACAGCCGGTCATAGGGTGTGCACGCCTGATCCCAGCGGCGCTTGAGCCGACCATCGACAATGACTTTGCCCGCCAAGTGCATCACCGGCTGGAAGAGGTTGTAGTAGACCCACATCTGGTCGTAGAGGGCGTTGAGAGCCTCACACTGGACCGCAGTGTCTATTCGGTCGTAGCCCAGGTAGGCACGCACCAGGGTGTCGTTCTTTTGCTCGACGATGCGGTTATCGTTCTTGCGGTAGGGCCGACTCCGGCTCAGCTTCAGACCAACGATCTGCTCACCCCAGAAGCGGATCATATGGTCATTGAAGAACTCGCTGCCGTTATCGGGATGCAACTGGAGAATTGGGAAGGGCAAGCGCTTCATGACCCTCCGAAAGCCATCTTCCATGGCCTGCTGGTTGCGCCCCAGCACGGCCACTCGCTCGCTCCAGCCCGTGGCCACATCCACCAACTGCAAGGTATGAACGTACTCCCCTGCTGCTGCAGGGCCGCAATGGTGTACCAGATCCACCTCGAAGTGTCCTGGCTCACTCGTCTCCCAGGGTAGCCTTCCCATGGGGACCGCCTTTGTTAGGCGATTGGCACGCTCCGGTCCTCGTCGAGGCAGGCGAGGCGTGTCCTGGCTCAGCTTGCCCATGAGCCGTTGTACCGTCGCCCGACTGATCCGAGCCAACTGTGCCACCAGATCCGCCGTTAGGACCAACTCCCCGAAGTGCTCAAGGTGTCGCGCTGTCGGCACTAAGGCCGGGGTCACACGCTCGGCGCATATATAGTCCAAGCTCTCCCACACCACTCTGATAGCATCCTCAACCTCCGGACCGTACGTTCGGCCTCTCACTCGGCGCCGGCGCTTACGATTCAACGTCCGGGCCCGCACCAACCGGATCAGGCTCTTGCGGTGCAAACCCGTCACCGCCTCCATCTCGTTCAGCAGCTCACTCCGTCTCCTTCGATCAGCACCCCAGTACCGTTCTCTCATACGCTTCAGATACTTTCGTCGCTCATCTATCGTCATCTCCTCTTCGGCTGGCATCGTTCCCCCAGTAACATTATTACTTGAGTGAACTGTAACCGCCTCGGTAACATTTTAGATGAGTGAATACGTCTCATTGACATGACAAGAACGCATGTACTATAATGGGTATCGAGGGACGGACCCCACGGTCGGTCCATTTCTGTTGGCAGACACAGTCCTTCCAGCGGACCGACCCCAACGGGTCTGTCCTTTTGCTTTTTGCTCACCCGACACAACACAGGGAGAACGACAATGCACAACACGACCGCCGCAATCGACTGCTCGTACCCCGTACTCTGCACCCAGCTCCCGCTACCGGGTGTTGTTTAAGTGGTAGGCATCTTCGTCATTTGTAGGGGCGTCCCGATGCCACATCGGGACATGCGCCCGAAGCCTTCCGACCACGCTGGTCCGTTGTTCTGACATGATGGTTCCGCCTGCTTTTGATCACACCCCCTTTACCTGTTGCATTCCCCCGCCCAGGTGTTGCAACCCTCAGATATGGATACGACGGTTTGCGACGGTTTCCGACAGAGTAAATTTTCGCAGCCCACTTATCCTTAACCCGAATCCACCGAAGGACACCGATGGACGGCGTGAGGGCAGCGGAAGGGGGTGGGTGAGGGAGCTACAGGGGGGATGGCCTGGGGTCTTGGGGTAGATGGGAGGCCGGCGGCCGGTCTTCAGTCGCCGCACAGGGCCCCTAAGGCCCTATGCGGGAGTTGCGATGCGCGGGAAGGCGAGAGGATACGCAGCAGGGGACTCTCGCGACCGGGGTGGCGCGAGATTGCGGGGACGTTGGGTCAGTTGCAGGCTGGCTGTCAGGCCGGGAACGGAATGGCTTGCAGCCGGGCCAAGGCGCGACTGAACTGGGTTTCCCAAGGCCAGCGCCGGGGGAGATGCAAAGTGAGGCGGCGCGCCGAGCGGGTGATCCGTCCCACCAGAGCGAAGACCCGCCGCCTGAGGGTCTTGGTGATCACGGTCCGCTCGCCCAGACCAATCCGCGCCGTCCAGCGGGCCAGGTTATGCGCCATCACCTGGACCGCCAGCCAGGCGCCGTTGGCGGCGAAGCGCGCCGACGGCATGTGGTTCAGCCCGACGCCGTACTTGAGGTCGCGTATGGCGTTCTCGACCTCGGCGTGGCGGCGATGATCGGCCTCCAGTTCCAGCGTCTCCCCATCGCGGTCGGTGATGAAGGCGTGATAGCTGTATCTGGCGAAGAGGGCGAGCTGGGAACCGGGCGTCGGCTTCACCCGCCGGACAATGAGCCGCACCGGCGCGGCGTCCGGCTTGGTCTGGAACGGGGTGTAAGTCGTCTCGGCGACATCGGCGGCGCCGTCCATCCAGTAGGGAATGGGAGTCCAGTCCTCCTGTGGTATCGCCTCGATCAGGTCCCGCAGGCTGGCGCGCTGGCGGATGGTGATAGAGAAGCGGACATCCATTTCCCGGCAGGCGGCAACGACAGTGTGGGCGTAGAAGCCGCTGTCGGCCCGCACCGTGAGTTGTCCCCTGGCCCCGCCGTAGCGCACCCGCCCCACCGTCTCACGCAGGAAGTGGGCGGCGCCACGGGCGGTGTTGGCCCGGCCCTCGCGCAGCCGGGACATCAGCACCTCGCCGGTGCCGGCGGCAATGGCCAGCAGCGGGTGATAGCCGCGGGCGCCGGTATAGCCGTGGTGGCGCGCTCCCTCCTTGGCCAGTCCATAGGTCTCGCAGATGGTCGAGTCCAGGTCGATGGTCAGGGGCGAGTCGCCGGGTCCGGCCCCAGCGGCCCAGGCCCGGGCCAACAACTGGCGGCTCACGCGGTCGAGTTGACGGACATGCCCCCACCGGAAGCTGCGCAGGAAGGTCCCCAGGGTGGATGGCGCCTTGACCACGCAGCCTAGAACACCGACCGTCCCACCAGCGCGCAGCGCATCGGCGTCGTCGATGCAGTCGCCGCCTGCCAGCGCGGAAGCGACCAGCGTCAGCATCTTGTCCCCAGTGTTCGCCCGTCCCGGCGCTCCGCCGAGGTCAAGGTGATGGTCGACGAGTTCCCGCAGGCCCAGGTGCCGGGCTAGGGTGGCCGGCAGGAGCAGGCCGGCATTGGCCACCAGGCGATGGTCGTCAAAGAGGATGCGGATACGGTCGGGTTTGTTCTGTGGCAGCATCTATTGGGTGCTCCTTGTTTCCGGGCAGGTTTCTGTTCCAAAACCATTATCCCAGATTCAGAGGAGCACCCGCTGGCTTCTTCAAGGGCTGTCCCCAAGGACGTCCTTCGGTGGATTCGGGCTTAAGCGCACTACATCCCCAGGGGAGGACTTGCACCAAATGGAAGACGACCCCCAGTTTCGCAAGGAGTTGGAGAGCTCCTGCGAGGATGCGGCGGATCTCGCGCCAGGTCGTCCGTTGCCCCCCCACCTACCGCATGCTAGAATTCTCGGCACCTGTAGCCGAGCCAAGCTAGTCGAACGGATACATCGATGCCCCTTCCCGACCGCATGAAATTCGGCATATTCATGGCGCCGTTCCACCCCCTCGGAGAGAACCCTACTCTAGGGCTAGAGCGGGATTTCCAGACGCTGCAGTGGCTCGATGATCTCGGCTTCGACGAGGCGTGGATCGGCGAGCACCATAGCGCCGGCTGGGAGACCATAGCGTCGCCTGAGGTCTTCATTGCCGCGGCCGCCGAACGTACGAAGAACATCAAGCTGGGCACCGGCGTCGTCAGTCTTCCGTATCACCATCCTCTGATGGTCGCCAACCGGATGGTGCTCCTCGACCATCTCACCAGGGGCCGCGTCATGTTAGGCGTCGGTCCAGGCGCGCTCGTCACCGACGCGTACATGCTAGGCATCGACCCCGGCACTCAACGACGCCGCATGGACGAGTCGTTGGGAATCATCATGCGACTGCTCAACGAAGCGGATCCTGTGACCTACGAGTCAGAATGGTTCACCTTGAAAGAAGCCCGGCTGCATCTGAGGCCCTTCACCCGACCCCACTTCCCCATCGCTGTGGCTGCGTCTCAGTCGCCGTCGGGCGTAACTCTCGCTGGCAAGCACGGCGCCGCTTTGCTCACACTCAATGTGATTCGAGGCGACGGTGTCACCAACAAACTGAGCGAGTTCTGGCAAATCGCCGAGGACTCTGCAGCTGAGCACGGCAAGTCGATGGAGCGCTCCGAGTGGCGGATCGTACAGCATGTCCATCTTGCGGACAGCCGCGACGAGGCCATCGAGCAGGTCCGGACCCGCGCAGGCGAGTACCAGCGCGGTTACTTCGAGAAGACACTTGGACACGATCCGCTGGTGGAAGGTCCGCAGGACAAGATAGTAGAAGGGATGATCGAAAGCGGAGCCTGGTGCGTCGGCACCCCCGACGATCTCATCTCGAAGATAGAAGCACTCAATGAGGAGACCGGCGGCTTCGGGGGCATCCTGGTCCAGGCTAACGAGTGGGGCACGCGAGAGCAGGTATTCCACAGCTACGAGCTCTTGGCCCGCTACGTCATGCCTCGGTTCCAGGGCTCTCTCGAAAGCCTCACTGCTTCTCAAGCCTGGTCGGCGGACAAAAGAGACGAGCTGAACGCGGCCCGCCATCAGGCTATGGAGAAGGCAAAACACGACTATGTCGCTCGACACTCCTAACGCCTAGATGCCAAGAATGACCGGCGGACAGGCGTTGGTAAAGTCCCTCTACATGGAGGGCGTCCGCGTTATCTTTGGGATTCCGGGTGTCCAGACCTACGAAGCGATGGACGCCCTCTACGACGAGCCCGGAATACGGTTCGTAACGACCCGGCACGAGCAGGCCGCCGCTTACATGGCTGACGGCTTCTCCCGGGCGGGTGGCGGCGTCGGCACGGCCCTCGTGGTGCCGGGGCCCGGATTGCTCAACGCCTCCGCTGCCGTCGGCACCGCATATGCCTCCTCGTCGCCGATACTCGTCGTGTCGGGCCAGATACCGCGCGACGCGATCGGCGTCGGGATAGGCCACCTCCATGAGGTCGATGATCAGCTCGAAGCCATCAAACCGGTCACGAAATGGGCCGGAAGGGCCCTGCGAGCCGACGAGATACCGAGGACGGTCCACGAGGCTTTCAGGTACCTCAAGACAGGTCGTCCTCGGCCCGTCGAGATCGAGATACCGCCTGACACGCTGAAGGAAGAGGCCGACGTCGATCTCATCGAACCCGAGGAATACGAGGCGGCGGCCGTCTCCCCTGCCGACGTTCAGCTAGCCGTAGACATGCTGCTGGCTTCGGAAAGCCCAGCAATCCTCGCCGGGGGCGGGGCGGTCGGCGGCGTCGCGTCGAGGGCGCTTCTCGAACTGGCCGAGCACCTCCAGGCTCCTGTCTTTACGACCGGAGAGGGCAAGGGCGCGATCTCCGACCGCCACTACCTTGCGTCCGGCGGACACGGCTTTCGCACCGAAGCGATTGAGAGGCGTATCGCCGACTTCGATTTCATCCTGGCGCTGGGGGCCCGGTTAGGCAGACTCGATCTCAGTAAGGCAAATCAGCTACTCCATGTCGACACTGACGGCAGTGAAGAGGCTCTGAGTCCCGAAGGCACGATCACTATCGAGGGAGACGTCGGGCGGACTCTGGCCGAAATGGCGCTAATGGTTGTGGACTCAACTCCTCCGCGGCCGAGTCGACGGGTCGAGCTCGAGCGCCTGTGGGATGCGCGGTTCGAACCCTCACAGCACGTCGAGCCTCAAGGCTCCTACGTTCGCGCCATCCGCGCCGCCGTGCCCGACGACGGAATTATCGTTGAAGGCGTCACCCAGATCGGCTATGCCAGCCACATGCTCTACCCTGTATATGAGCCCGGCACGTACTTCACCTCTTCTTACTTCGGCAACCTCGGCTACGTCTACCCTACGGCACTGGGAGCTAAGGTCGCCCGGCCCGACCGTGCCGTAGTCGGCATCTCCGGCGATGGCGGGTTCTTGTACAACTCCCAGGAACTCGCTACGGCCGTGATGTACGGGATTAACGCAGTCGTGATCGTGTTTAACGACAATGCGTACGGCAACGTAATGCGGGACCAGAAGTTGCAGTACGATGGCCGTGTGATAGGGTCCCAGCTCCGCAATCCGGACTTCGTTAGGCTAGCGCAGGCGTACGGCGCCGTAGGCGTCAAAGCGCAAGGCCCTGACGAACTCGAGGCCGCTCTGCGCGTGGCGCTCGAGGCCGACGCGCCCACACTTATCGAGGTCCCAGTTGAAATGATGCCCGAGCCGTACTGAGGAGACTCATTCGTGACCACAGACACCGATTCGCGACTCGCCGGAAAGCTGTGCTCTCTGGCATCCCAGAAGTACGGAGAAAGCCCTGCCGGCACGGCGTCCGCCTGGGACCGGCTTCTCCTGATCGAGCTGCCGAAGCCCTGGCCCGCCGAGGTCATCGAATCGCCACGCTTCCCTCACGGGGTCTCGGAGGTGCTCGACCTCGCTGCCGGGCGAGGGGCGGAAGTCAAGATGCTGTGCATGGAGCCTGATCGCGAGTACTCGGTCGACGGACACGCTCGGGTGATGCTCTTCTCACGCCCCGACGGTCCCTTCGCCGTGTACGACAAAGACGAGTTTGTCGTACCGATCGAACAGGTTGGTCCGCTAGTCGAGGCTATGATCGAACGGCCCGAAACGGCTCATCGATTCGAAGAGTCCCGTCAGGACACCGCTGACGTCAGGGATATGTTGGTCTGTACCCATGGGGTCTACGATACCTGCTGTGGGTCCTTCGGATACCCCATCTACCTCGCGCTCCGGAACCAGTACGCAGGAGAAGCGCTTCGGGTGTGGCGGACCAGCCACATCGGAGGGCACCGGTTCGCGCCGAACCTTCTCGACATGCCTGAGGGCCGGAACTGGGTCAGGATCGACACCGACTCGCTGCGGACACTGGTCCTGAAAGATGAGCCTGCAGTAGGGATCGCGGCGCTACACCGGGGTTGGGCCGGTGTCTCGGGGCCCTTCGAGCAGCTCGTCGAGCAAGAGGCCTTCATGCAGCGGGGCTGGGGGTGGTCCCGACTCTTGAAATCGAGCCACGTGGTCTCGTCGGACAACGGCGCCGCCCGCGTGCGACTCGACTTTACGGACCCTGTCGGCGGCGTCTCAGGCTCATACGAGGCGACTGTGGAGCGGACGAAGACCGTCGTGAAGGCCAACTGCCTCAACGCTGAAGACGACGAGATCGACCAGTACACCGTGACAAAACTGGCGGCGAGCTAGCCGGCGGCGCCCAGCGTCACCGCGAGACGCTGGCGCTAGGGTCCCTGGCCTCGGGCAGGGTGCATTTCCTGCCAGATAGTCACGAAGGCCGGCGACCTTGGTTCCAGGTAGAAGGCTGAGACGTACGATAGGCGGACCAGCAGGAACAGACCGATAGCCGCGTTGCCAGTCAGCTCGACTAGCTGACTTAGCATCTCGGTGTCGGTCGGTATAACGATAGTCCCTTCATCGGTGCTCGCCAGGTCCCCGTCTTCCGAGGTGGCGTGCACCCTGGGTATCGCGCCATACCTGCCTCCGCCGAAAAGCGGCTGCCGTCCGACGGTGCCCATGTATTTGGCGATCCAGCCTCTCGGCGTCGTCGCTTCGGCCGGCGACATGTCCTCGAACACCTTCGCGATGTTCTGTTTCGCCTGGTCGACCGTGTACCGCCAGTTGGTGACATCGAGCCGGCGGCCCCGCAGGTCTGCCTGGGTCCACGGAATCTTGAACGCGCGGGCGAACTGGTCAGCCCGGGAGTTCGTGACGTGCTGGAAGGCTTCCAGCCTCAGCGAATCCTCCACGGCAATCGCTTCCAGGACATCTGCAAGGGGAGTCGTCTCTCCCCTCGGGTCCCAGCGAAGCAGCGCGTGGTACCAGGTGACCAGATTGTCGAAGGAAGCGCTCGTCTGAGCCGAGATTTCGAGCCCGACGCTTAAGCGCTCCGTTTCGGAGAGCTCGCCCGATATGCGGCTGCTCAGTATCTTAGTAAGGGTGTAGTAGTGGCCGATCCCGACCTCGAGGTAAGCGTCGAGGAACTCTTTGTTCGCCGTGGCCACACTGGAGTTGTCATCCAATCCTTGCGCCTCGGAACGACAGCCTACGGTGGCTGGCGTCGATTTGGGTAAATTATAGCTAGGGCCTCAACTTGGTGACAACAGAGGTAACCCCTATCCGGCCTCCGTGGTGGGCCTTAATAGCATGGGCTAGGTATGTGATGGTTGGTCCGTCGAGACCGGCATGAAGAACTCGCGTTTCTCCGGGTCAGGGTACCCGTCGATGCTAGTGGGAGCCAGTCCGGGACTTTCCAGCGTTGCGCGCACGATGCTCTTGTTGAAAAGACTGACCGTCTCCGAACCGAGGTACTGGCTGAGTGGCATCCACCGGCACTCCTCGATCTCTTCGATCTGAATAGTGATCTCGTGCGACAGCGGCTCCAGCCTGCAGGCGAAGTAGATGTCGGACTTCGCGTGTCGGTAGCCATGCTGGTTCCGGAATGAGGCCACGGACGCAAAGCGCGTTCGGACCCCCGTCTCCTCGAACACCTCCCGCACGACGCCGTCTGCTAGATGCTCGCCGGCCTCGACCAGCCCACCCGGGAGCTTGAAGGACCGAGACCTGGTCGGACTGCCAGGACGCCGTTCTCGCACCACCAGCAGCTCATTCGCGGAGTTGACGACAACGCCACCAGCGCCGATGTAGTGGGAAGCGAAGGGGGGAATGGTGGCATCCTCCGCCAATCGACGTACCAGCATAAGGTATTCCTCGCCGGTATGGTGGAATGAGAAGCCGGCGTCGACCGCAACAGGGATCAAGGCGGCCTTCTCCGATGAGACCTCGAGCCAGACCAGCTTGTATCCGTCGCCAGCCCAAGTGTCCAACGAGTGGCCGAGCCTGACGCGAAATTCATCCGGATGCGCCGGAAGGGCGTCAGGAACAGGCAGCACCCCGCCGAAGGGGTTCGAACTGAACTCGAAGGCCTCCACGTCAACCCGCCATCTGGGGATAGGCCTCGAATCGAGGAAGCTTCACGCGACAGCCGCCGGTTCAAGGAGTCCGACGTTCTCATAGATCTCTCGGAGTTGTGCTCGCTGGTCGTCGGTGAACGGCAGCAAAGGTGGCCGGGTATAGCCGCCGGGTTTACCGAGCATGTTCATCGATTCTTTGATGGCCACGTACCCGCTGCCGACCTTGAAGAGGTCATATCTCCGTACTATCTTTTGGTGGAGCTCCCGAGCGCCCGTCATGTCTCCGTCCGCGGCCTTCTCGTATAGCTCGACTGCCATGCGGCCGACTACCTGGGGCACCATTGCGACGGCGCCCACGGCTCCCACCGCGATTCCGGGGAGTATGAGGTCCTCGAGTCCAACGAAGACCTTCAGTTCGCCGCAGTAGCGGACGAGGCCGTCTAGCTGCTGCATGTCGCGAGAGCTGTCCTTGATCGCGACGACGTTGTCGAGCTCCATCAGACGTTCCACAATAGACGGCGTCAGGTTTTCGTGCACGGCAAGCGGGCTGTTGTAGAGCATGATCGGCAGCCCGCCTTCGCCGGACACCCGTCTGTAGAACTCCATCAGTTCACGGTCGTCGATCCACGTATAGATCGGAGGCAATACCATAACGCCGGAACAGCCGACTTCGGCGGCGTGCCGCGTCAAGTTCACGACGTCCTCCGTCCGTGTCGCCGACGAGCCCCCTAGAACCGGCACGCGGCCGGCCGCCTCGTCGGCCGCGATGGCGAACACGCGCCTGCGCTCGTCATAGGTCATGTGGATGAACTCGCCGGTACTTCCGGCCGAGATGACGCCGTGGCAGCCGGACTCGATGACCTGGTCGACGACCTGCCGGTAAGCCGGCTCATCGATTTCTCCATCCCGTGTGAAGGGAGTAACGATGACGGCGAACGACCCGTGCCAGTCGACTTGGACTCTAGCCATTTAGGGCTCCTCCGTTCGAGCTATCGGGCAGTATATTAGGCGCACCGCATTAGCGTCAAAAAGACGCCCGACCTGTAGGTGTACAATCATTCGAGCCCATCCGAGAGGCGACAGATGCCAACAATCGTCGAACGCTATACGCAGAAGTTCCGCAGATCGGCCGAGCTCGCGGAGCAAGGGCGAGACGCGGTTCCGGGCGGCGCCCATTTGACCAGGCCGATCTCCCCACATCCGGTCTTTGTCGACGAGGCGCGAGGACCTCTGAAGTGGGATGCGGACGGCAACGAGCTCGTTGACTACATGATGGGCTATGGCGCCCTACTCCTCGGCAACGCCCATCCCACGGTAACCAGGGCAGTGGCCGAACGGCTGGGCCAGGGTACGCACATGGGGACGCCATCGCAGATGGAGCTTGAATGGGCGCGGCTGGTACAGGAGCTTATCCCGGGCGCCGAGCTGGTCCGGTTTACTGGCTCAGGTACGGAGTCGACCCTTCTCGCCCTTAGCCCGAATCCACCGAAGGACGTCCTTGGGGACAGCCCTTGAAGAAGCCAGCGGGTGCTCCTCTGAATCTGGGATAATGATTTTGGAACAGAAACCCGCCCGGAAACAAGGAGCACCCAATAGATGCTGCCACAGAACAAACCCGACCGTATCCGCATCGTCTTTGACGACCATCGCCTGGTGGCCAATGCCGGCCTGCTCCTGCCGGCCACCCTAGCCCGGCACCTGGGCCTGCGGGAACTCGTCGACCATCACCTTGACCTCGGCGGAGCGCCGGGACGGGCGAACACTGGGGACAAGATGCTGACGCTGGTCGCTTCCGCGCTGGCAGGCGGCGACTGCATCGACGACGCCGATGCGCTGCGCGCTGGTGGGACGGTCGGTGTTCTAGGCTGCGTGGTCAAGGCGCCATCCACCCTGGGGACCTTCCTGCGCAGCTTCCGGTGGGGGCATGTCCGTCAACTCGACCGCGTGAGCCGCCAGTTGTTGGCCCGGGCCTGGGCCGCTGGGGCCGGACCCGGCGACTCGCCCCTGACCATCGACCTGGACTCGACCATCTGCGAGACCTATGGACTGGCCAAGGAGGGAGCGCGCCACCACGGCTATACCGGCGCCCGCGGCTATCACCCGCTGCTGGCCATTGCCGCCGGCACCGGCGAGGTGCTGATGTCCCGGCTGCGCGAGGGCCGGGCCAACACCGCCCGTGGCGCCGCCCACTTCCTGCGTGAGACGGTGGGGCGGGTGCGCTACGGCGGGGCCAGGGGACAACTCACGGTGCGGGCCGACAGCGGCTTCTACGCCCACACTGTCGTTGCCGCCTGCCGGGAAATGGATGTCCGCTTCTCTATCACCATCCGCCAGCGCGCCAGCCTGCGGGACCTGATCGAGGCGATACCACAGGAGGACTGGACTCCCATTCCCTACTGGACGGACGGCGCCGCCGATGTCGCCGAGACGACTTACACCCCGTTCCAGACCAAGCCGGACGCCGCGCCGGTGCGGCTCATTGTCCGGCGGGTGAAGCCGACGCCCGGTTCCCAGCTCGCCCTCTTCGCCAGATACAGCTATCACGCCTTCATCACCGACCGCGATGGGGAGACGCTGGAACTGGAGGCCGATCATCGCCGCCACGCCGAGGTCGAGAACGCCATACGCGACCTCAAGTACGGCGTCGGGCTGAACCACATGCCGTCGGCGCGCTTCGCCGCCAACGGCGCCTGGCTGGCGGTACAGGTGATGGCGCACAACCTGGCCCGCTGGACAGCCCGCATCGGCCTGGGTCAGCAGATCGTGACCACCAAGACCCTCAGACGACGGGTCTTTGCCTTGGCCGGACGGATCACCCGCTCGGCACGCCGATTGACCCTGCAGCTTCCCCGGCGCTGGCCCTGGGAGGAGCAGTTCAGCCGCGCCCTGGCCCGACTGCGAGCCATTCCACTCCCAGCCTGACGGAGCCCGTCCGCCACTGACCCACCAGCCAACCCAACGTCCCCGCAAACTCGCGCCAGCCCAGTCCGCGAGCGCCTCTTGCCGTGTCCTATCCCGCCATCTGGCTCGCCACAGCCACTGTAGGCCGCCATCGGTGCCCCCAAAAGCGCCTGCAGACCGCCCGCCAACCTCCCGTCTACCCAAATTCGAGCCCGGATCATCACGCCTGTAACTCCCTCACCCCCTTCCGCTGTCCTCACGTCGTCCATCCCTGTCCGTCGGTGGATTCGGGCTTAGACTTGCCCGCGGCTACACGGGAAAGTCTAAGGTCATCAAGTTCCGGGAGCACTTCCACGGCTGGCACGACTATCTGTCGCCCGGTTCGGGCATCAACACACAGGTCGGCATCCCGGAGGAGACCCTCTCGACTGTGGTTGTACTCGAACCTAGCATCGAAGCTGTCGAAAGCCACCTGTCGAAAGACGACGACGTTGCGGCTGTGATACTCGAGCCGACAGGCGGCCACTGGGGGCAGTTTCCGCTGCCCAACCCTGAGTTCCTCGAAGAGCTACGTGACCTGACGCAGCGCCACAACGTGATGATGATCATGGACGAGGTGATCTGCGGCTTTAGAGTCTCACGGGGAGGGGCCCAGGAGCGGTTCGGTGTCGCGCCCGACCTGACGACCATGGCGAAGATCGTGGCGGGTGGACTGCCGGGCGGCGCGGTCGGCGGTCGGGCCGAGATCATGGAATTGCTGGCCTCGCCGGACTCCTCGAAGCGGCTCGCGCACCCGGGAACGTTCAACGCCAACCCGGTATCGGCTTCAGCAGGCATAGCTGCTCTCCGGCTGATCAGGGACGAGCCGGTAAACGAAGCCGCGGACGAAGCCGCAGCCCGCCTCAAGGGCGGCCTTGGGGACGCCATCAGCCGGATGGAGGTGGCGGGCCACGTCCACGGAATCGCGTCGATCGTGCACGTCGCTCTCGGAGTGGAATGCGGCTGCGACGGCGAGATCTGCACGCTGCCACATACGCAGCTCGCGGAGGCCACGTCTGCTCCAAGAAGCTCGCTACTCAAGCTGGCCATGCTCAACGAAGGCGTCGACATGATGGGCGGAATCGGCTTCATGGTCTCGTCGGTGCATGAGGATGAGCATGTCGACCGCACCGTCGAGGCCTTCGAGCGCTCGCTGTCGGCGCTGCGGGATGAGGGCGTGCTGTGAGATCCGTGGTTCGACAAGCTCACCACGAGCGGAACTAAGGGGCTTACCACGAACGGGACACTAAATCCGCTCACCCTGAGCTTGTCGAAGGGTCGCCCTGAGCCCCGTCCAAGGGCCAAGCGGCTTACCACGAATCGGACACTACATCCGCTCACCCTGAGCTTGTCCAAGGGTCGCGCTGAGCCCCGTCGAAGGGCCAAGGGGCTTACCACGAACGGGACACTAAATCCGCTCACCCTGAGCTTGTCGAAGGGTCGCCCTGAGCCCCGTCGGAGGGCCAATACGACGTAGGAGAAACAAGTGTCCATTACCGAATACGACCTCCTGATACGTGCGGGACGCGTCTTCTGCGCGGAAACAGAGTTGGACGGGCCCGGTGCGGTCGCTATCGTAGGAGACCGGATCGTCGCTTCGGGTCCCGACGTTTCCGGGTCGGCGCGCGAGACCCTGGACTTCCCGGACGGGCTGGCTCTTCCTGGGCTGGTCGACATGCACGCCCACCCCGCCCCTTCCGACTGGAAGTACGGCATCGAACCCGACGTCCATATTCTGCCCAGAGGCTCGACCACGATACTCTCTCAAGGCGACTGTGGAGCCGCCGAGTGGCCGGAGTATCGTCGCGACATCATCGACGGCTCGCGGACGCGCGTGAGGTCGGCGATCAGCCCGGCACTCCATGGGGACTCTACACAGGACCCTCCGTACGCGAGTCTGTCGGGTCTGGACGTCGATGCCTGCGTGGCTGCGATCGAGGATGGCGGCGACGTTATATGGGGGGTCTCCGTCAACGTTTCGGCTGTCTGTTGCGGCAACACCGATCCGAAGGAGGTGATGCGAAGGACCCTAGCGGCGGCAGAAGCCACGGCCAGGCCACTTCTGTTCGGCATCCGAAGGGACCCCTACGACTGGCCCTTGGCGGACCAGCTGGAATTGCTTAGACCAGGGGACGTCGTTACCTATTGCTTCAACGGACAAAAGCCATCGGTAGTGGAGAACGGACGCGTGGTCGAGGCCGCATGGGAGGCGCGAAAGCGCGGCGTGCTGTTCGACGTCGGACACGGCATGATGTCGATGGACTTCGGCGTATCCGAGGCCGCGATAGCCGACGGGTTCCTTCCGGACACGATCTCGACCGACGTCTACAAGAGGCACTTAGGCGCTTCGCCCACGCACGACTTGCCGCGCACGATCTCCAAATTCATAGCGTCAGGCATGCCGGAGAACGCCGCGTTCGAGCGGGTCACGGCAGCGCCGGCGCGGGTCCTTGGTCTGGACGGCGAAGTCGGCACTCTGGCGTCCGGAGCGTGCGCCGACGTGGCTGTCCTGCGATGGAACGAGGATGCGCAGCCGCTCGGCGATAGCAGCGGCCAAACGCGGCCCGGCGGCTGCTGGGAGCCGGCGCTGACGGTCCGCGGCGGTGAGATCGTCGGGAGTTGACGGGTGGTTGGATTTCGCGTCCGCGAGCAAGCGGTTGACACGCGTCACGTGACACGCTACGCTAGCTAGGCCGTGATCAAGACCTTCGCGGACCGGCGAACGGCGGATTTGTTCGTGGAGGGAACGGCGCGAGGGCTCCCACCGGATCTGGTCCCCCGAGCGGTCCGCAGGCTCGATTACGTGGACCTCGCTACCCGGCTCGATGACTTGAAGACCCCGCCCGGGAACCGACTCCACGCGCTACGAGGCGACCGGCAGGGCCGGCATGCCATAGCGATCAACGACCAGTGGAGGATATGTTTTCGCATCGTCGAAGGCGATGCATACGAAGTCGAAATCTGTGATTATCACTGACGGTGAGGTAGACGATGAGCATACCCAACACTCGACGCTTGAAGCGCCGGCCAACTCACCCGGGGGAGATGCTGAGAGAGGACTTTCTCCCCGACCATGGTCTGACGGTCGTTGGCATGGCCGAGGCTGTCGGGGTGTCCCGCCAGTCCATCAATGAACTGCTGCGTGGCCGCCGCGCCGTCAGCCCCAAGATGGCGCTCCGCCTGTCCCGCTTGTTCGGCAATTCACCCGAATTCTGGCTAAACGCCCAGAGCGCCGTCGATCTCTGGGACGCGGCGCAAGCCGTCAAGGATGACGTCGCTCGTATCAAGCCGTTACCGGTCGCATAACAACCGGTTTATTGTTGGCTTGGCGTTTCGGCCAATCGCGATGTTCCACCTTGATCGTGACGCCCGGTTTGATGCCGGCGGCTGCTGGGAGCCGGCGCTGACGGACCGCGGGGGTGAGGTGGTGAAGGGGTAAACGACGACGAGAGGTCGGGTCAAGTAAAGGGTTTTTCGCTCAGCTGTTCAATTCTGCTCCAATTGTTCCATTTCCTATCTGCCGGCTGGAACGCCGTGCCGGGAAACTGTTCCTTTTCTCCTATCTGGCCGTGGTACACGGATGTTCTAGATTGTTCCCATTTGTTCCCACCTTGTTCTATCTCCGAATCTCATCCCCGAAGGCCTCCAAAGACAAAAAGACAAACCCGTGGGGTCAGTCACTCAAGATATAATAGGACAGATGTTCTGGTGTGTCAAGTTAAGGCTGCCGGGGTCCGGCAAACGGGGCCGCATCCAAGAGCATGCTTCGACAGGCTCAGCACGAGCGGAGGCTGTTGGAAGGGTGGTATCCCTCGCCTCCGCACGCCGTTCGGACATCGCGTCGACTGGCCTTCTCTAGGTGCGACGATGCGACGGCGAGGGGTTAGGGATGCGGTTTCTTGTGGGTCAAACAGCAGCGGCCGCACCACGATCCACCAGCTTGATTACCCGGTGGCCGCCCCGACGAAACCGATGGACGTGGAAGCTGACATGTGCCTATCTGAGGTCCACTACCGTCGTTAGTTCCGTGGGCGTCACCCTTTCTATTGCCAGGCGGGGGCCTCGGCCGGGCTTGATCTCGATAGCGAACTCCTTTCTAGGGCCTAGAGGGGGATTCAATGCTTGTAGCCCCACGTTCATTTCGACGCGCTCGCCGCGGTCAAGCGATGGACCCGAACCGGACAGCCAAACGGCCGTCCAACCTTGCGTGAAACTCGCGTTGGCTACGTTGCCCAGACTACTCACCGACTGATCATCATCCAAATATGAGACGACGACGTCGGAGGCTGCCAGCGAAATGGCCTCACCCGTCTCGGAAGCGTTGCTCAGTTGGAACGAGATGTAGGTGACAACTCTCTGATCAGTGTGAGCGATAACCGAGCCCCTCAGAGCGGGGAAAGCACCGGTTGTCGGTTCCAGGCCGCCTAGTACCGATTGCCCCTTCTCTGAGACCGCTTCCTTGGTGGTGGTCCCCTTCTCGGCCACGATGTCCTCGAAGACCGCTTGGAGGGATTCTCTTTCTGTGATCTTCTCTGCTTCCTTGGCTCCATCCCCAGCGACTTCTTCCGCCTGATCAGTCTCTTCCTCGGTTGCGACATCGGCGCTGGGCTCGGCCTTGTCATCGCCGGCGGCATCAACGGCCGCCTGCTGGGCTGCGGGCTCGGCGGGGCTGGAGGGTCCAGCGGCGGCGTCCTGTTCGGTGGCTCCGCAGGCGATCACCCCTGCGGCGGAGATCATGATGACAGCCCGAAGCAAGACCGCTCGCCAAAGCCTAGTCCGAACAACTAGTGGAACGGTGATACCCGATGTGTGGTTGTCCGTAATCCAAGAAGCATACTGTCTTCCTAGGGTGCCCATAATCCCCACCTTGATCGGGAATCTAGTGGTCCAACATCCTAGTATTGAAGGGTTCTGAGGTTACGGCTTGGTAGGGGCGGGTTTGAAACCCGCCCTGTCGTCGTAGCACGCCAATCTCGGCTACCCCTCATTTCAAAGATTTCGGTCTACTAGCCTGAACCTACCAATCACTCCCCACGCTGCTCCAGGGTCAAACATACCACTCACGATGGTGCTACTACAATCCGTTAGGCGGCCGCAAGCAGCACGCGTTGGCTTGCCAGGCGCCTGACGGACCGTGGGCAGCATATCTTCGCCTCTACGTCGACCTGGGAGAGCTTCGGAAAGCCGCAGGCTCTGTTGCGTTCTTTCCCGGCAAGAGCGCAGCAGCGTTGTTGGGCGGCGCCTCATGCTCTCACTGAGACATGACGCTAACATGAACTGCCGGCGGCTTCGAGTGAGAATGTTGTGAAGTCATTCAAGACACCGCGAGCACTTCCCCGACCGAGTTGTCGTAAGTCGGTAAGATAATTTCCTGTAGGCGACTAACGGGTTGACAGGAAATCTGCACTCGATGTACGATTACGCCCGAGCTCTAAAGGGAGCCACCGAGTCCGCCCAAGGGCCGAGCCCACCTTCTCGTTCGACACGGGCGATTGACACTCTTTTCTGCCTGATCTCGCGGACGCCAGGCACAGGAAAGGAGTGCGTATGTCTCCGTTTACCCTTCCTCCACGTGCCAGTCTCGAGCAGCTCAAGAACCAGGCGCGCGACCTCCTGAACGCCCATCGGTACTACGACCAAGTAGTCGCTCCGCGCTTTAGGGACGCCTTGCGTCGTCTCGCCGGCGCCTCCGACGCCAAGGTCCTACAAGCCAAGGTATCGCTGCGTGACGCCCAGCGCGTGATCGCGCGCGAGTATGGCTTCGCGGATTGGCGGGCCCTAGCGGCGCAATTCGACTCGACGCCAGAGCCTGAACCACGCGCCGCGGCTGTTCCACCCACCATAGACCTCGACCTCCACCCAGCTTCGGGCCGGCTAGCTGTAAGTCGTTGGCGGAAGCTAGAGGACGAACTGGCGATCGAACTCCTGGACGTCAGGTCGGGAGAGCGTCTCGGCGAGATACCTCACCAGTTCCTACCGACCTCGCCGGCCTTTTCGCCCGACGGAAGGCAGGTGGCGTTCTGCGGCAACCGCCGCCTGGCCATCCACGACGTGGAGACCGGAGTGACACGGACGGTCGTGGACCTCCAAGGCTGGTACGTTCAATTTACTGCGTGGTCGCCGGACGGGCAGTCCCTCGCCTTTCACGCCCTGGGCGTTCCCCTGGACCCGACCAAAAGTTCAGCGATCTTCAGAGTCGACCTCCAGGACGATCGTGTCAGGCGTCTGACCCGAGGCGAAGGAACCCACTTCGACGTGATTCCTCAGTGGAGTCCCTCCGGGCGGCTGCTGGCCTTCGAGCGTGGCGTTTACGTCAACGCCAGGGAATTCAAGAGCTCCGTAGTCCTGGCCGACGCCGCCGGCTCAGAGAGACATCTGCCTGTGCCTGAAGACGGATCCCAATCGGTCAGGAGGTACTGTTGGTCGCCGGACGGCGTCCACCTCCTGATTCGCGACGCGAGCAGTGGCCCGAAGGTGCTGAAGGTCCTCGACGTGAACACCTTGGAGACGGTCTGGTCCCTGAAAGACGACGAAGTCAAGGGAGCCTGCTTCGACCCGTACGCCCCGAGAATTCTGTGTGTCGGCAATAGCTTTCTGAGGTTGGTTGCGTTCCCTTCGGGCAAGCCTATAGCGGAGCTGGATTTCAGTGGGCTCGCTCCGGTGCAGCGAGTTGCGGCTGGGTGGGCTGTTGTCTTCGACAATACAAGCGAGTCCGTCTACTACATCGGGACTGACGGTGACATCCACCGGTGGCGTATATCTGGCGGCAGCGAGATGGTATTGGAAGGTGACACCGAGGAAGAACCTGAGTGGCGCAAGGAAAAGTACGTGTTCACGACGCGGGATGGGCTCGGCATACCCGTCCAGCGATACTTGCCTTCAACGGCGAACGGCCGGGCGGTTGTATATATGGACGGCGGTCCGATCGAAGCTCACAACGCGATCTCCCACCGGTTGCTCGATGAAGGATACGAGGTGGTACGACCTGCTTTTCGAGGCATGTCCGGCCACGGCGAGAGACATCGAGAGGCGATCCAGGACGAGTACGGCCGAGCTGACGTGCAGGACATCGTGGACTGCGGGCTCGACTGGAAGCGGCGTTTCGACGCCGCCGATCGGCCGTTGGCGGTCGTCGGTTCGGCATACGGAGGGTACCTTACGTTCCTGGCGTTGACTCACCCGGAGGCCACGTGGTCCTGCGGGGTCACACTTTGGGGCGGGACTCAGCTCTACCCGTTTGGCCTGTTGATCGACGCCGATCACCAGACGCGATACGAACGTTCACCGGTAGCCCACGCCCACAAGACCAGGTTCCCTCTACTCATCCTGCACGGCGGTCGAGAAGTGAGCTCCACGTTGGAGGATGTCCGGTCGATACGAAACCAGGTCGAGGAGGCTGGGGCTCTTTGCGATCTGGTCGTCTTCGAGGAAGACACGCACGGCTTACAACTGAGTCGGCCGGAGATGTTTCGACGGATGATGGACTTCCTCGACAAGCATGCTGTCCGAGCAAACGCGGCTGAGGAGGTGACGTCATGAACTACCGGCTACTTCCCTGGGTCCTTTCGGTTGCTGCCTTGGTAGGGCTCGCAGCCTGCTCCGGAGTCGAGGAGACGACCACACCTACCGTCGCACCGATTACCAGTACCGATACGCCAGAGCGCGAAGCGGCGCCTGCCGCGGTCGAGGGCATCACCTTTGCCGACGAGAATTTCACTCTGGCGGTGCTCGAGGCGCTCGAAAAGGAGCCCGGCGAGGCGATCACCGAGGCGGACCTGGCCGTGTTGACGGCTCTCAAGGCGTCGAGGCGCGGCATCGCCGACCTTTCGGGCATCGAGCGTCTTACCGCGTTGACATCGCTGGAGCTGGCGTGGAACGGTCTACGGGACATCTCGCCGCTCGCCTCGCTGACGCAGCTCGAAGATCTGGAGATTCGCGAGGACACGCTGGGCACTCTCGCGCCTCTCGAATCCCTATCGAGTCTGAGGTCGCTGACCCTCATAGTCGGCGGGCTGACCGACTTCTCATCACTGGCTTCCGTGCCCAAGCTGGAGACGCTGTATCTCGACGCCAGCGGGATCAGGGACCTCTCCTCGATTTCGTCGATGGGCAGCCTGAGATCGCTGGAGATCACGGGGATCCGGCTGGAGGACATCTCGGGCCTATCTGAGATGACTGGGCTTACGTCGCTTACCTTGGTCGCAGACGAGGTGGCCGACCTGTCACCGATCGCTTCTATCGCCGACCTCGAGACGCTTCATCTGAGCGGCGACAGGATGACCGACATCTCTTCATTCACGTCACTTACGAATCTCAGCTCGCTTACCTTGGCGAACACGGAGATTGGGGACCTGTCCCCGCTCGCCGCTCTGCCCAGCCTCAGGTCGCTGCACTTCGACAACAACCCGATAAGGGACGTCTCGGTGCTGTCGTCTTTCACCGGCCTTGAGTCATTGACACTCGAATATAGTCTGGTCGACGACATCTCCGCCATCTCATCCCTGACCAACCTGTCGTCGCTGAGTGTCCTAACACGCTTCGTGGAGGACTTCACGCCCCTAGAGTCACTGACCAATCTCACGTCGCTGAGAGTTTTGGCAAACCACCTCAGCGATCTTTCTTCTCTGGCGCCTTTGGTAAACCTGACTTCGCTTGAGTTGTATAGTTGGCCGATCGGCGACGTTTCGCCGCTTGCCGGCTTGACCAATCTGTCTTCGCTTGACCTAACGGGAGGTGAAATAAGCGACATTACCCGGCTCGCGTCCCTTACCAACCTCAGTTCACTGACCCTGGTCGCTTACGAGACGAAGGACTTCTCACCGCTTGCCTCGCTGACCAATCTGACACGGCTGAACCTTCGCCGCAACCAATACCTGACGGACATATCGCCGCTAACGTCGCTGACCAATCTGACACAGCTAGACCTTCGGGACAATCAACAGCTAATCGATATCTCGCCACTCGTGCAAAATACGGGGCTCGGCGAAGAAGACGAGGTATGGCTCTCCTCAGAGTCGGCGGACGCCGGAAGTGTCAAGGCGCTTGAGACTCAAGGGGTGACGGTCCGGTCGGAGGGGGCGTTCGTCCCCGGTGGGTGATGATCCGGCAGCAACCTCAGCGACGTGCCACCACACTTGACGATAAGAACGGATGTACTATAATAGCCTCGAGGGACAGACCCCACGGTCGGTCCGTTTCTGTTGGTAGCCACAGTCTTCCAGCGGGCCGACCCCGCGGGCCTGTCCCTTTGTCTTTGAATCGAGCAAGATGAAACAAGTCTCCCGTTCCGACATACCGCTGCATATAGGAAATGGAACAGTCTCCAGTGGTCCGAACGGCGCCCAACAGATACGAAACGGAACAAAACGGATGAAAACGGAACAGTTGAACAGGGGTACCCCAGCTACAAATCGTATCTGGGAAAAATCGCGAGGTGTTCCATTTCAGGGCCCGTCCTATCGACGGACGCCGGGTGTATCACAGCGTTACAGAGTCGAGGGGTTACGGTCCGGTCGGAGGAGGCGTTCGTCCCCCCACACCAACCAACCGGCGGGCGGCCGAAAAAAGAGGACCTCCGCCTTCATCGGCAAGGCATGGCGAAGCGAACCCGTGTCATTCTGAGGAGCGAAGCGACCGAAGAATCTAGGGTGGTAGCTTGGAGTAGGAACTGCGATCACTGGGCTAGTCTCCAGATTTCTCGCTACGGTCGGAATGACACCTGCTTTAAGCTCGATTCGACGCGGCCGTTCGGATGGTGGGTTCGTCCCCGGGCAGGACAACCCGACGTGTGGCTTGGGAACGGGAGTAAGATAGATAGTAGCCACGGCGGTCTGAAGGCGCAGTCATGAGAAGCAAGCTGGGCGTCGTTTTGATGGTGGCGGGGTTCGGCGGAGCCGTGCTGTCGCAGGGGGTCTCTACTGCGGTAGCTGCCGGGCCACACGCCGCCGTGCTGGAAATGGACGAGGCTATCTTCCCCGCCACGGGCCGGTTCCTCGACCGCAGCATAAAGAAGGCTCGGGATGACGGCGCGCGCATCCTCATAGTTACGCTCGACACACCGGGCGGTCTGGTCGACACCACCAGGGACATGGTGGCCTCGATCCTGGACTCGCCGATCCCAGTGGTCGTCTACGTTTCACCCCAGGGCGCTAGAGCCGCGTCGGCCGGGACCTTCATCACCGCTGCCGCGCACGTAGCTGCAATGTCGCCCGTGTCGAACATCGGCGCAGCCTCGCCCGTGAGCGCGGTGGGCGACCTTCCGGCCGACGTGGAGGCAGAAGCGAAGGAAGAGGTGTCCGCGGACATTCGTAAAATCGCGGAGGCACGTGGCCGGAACGTCGAGGCCCTTGAAGCGACGGTGACCGAAGCGAAGTCGTACTCCGCTTCGGAGGCTCTGGACAACAACATCATCGACCTCATTGCCGGTGACATTGTCGACCTGCTGGCCAAATTGGACGGCCGGACCGTCTGTATCGGCTCGGGGTGCACTGTGAACGACGGCCAGCTCGAAGGCGGGTCCCTGCTTGTGCTGGAGACCATGGGGCTCGAGACGATCACCATCGAGAAGACTTTGTTGGAGAACTTCCTCGGCTTCCTGGCCAACCCAACCGTCACGTTCCTGCTGCTCGCACTCGGCGGGTTGGGCGTCTTCATCGAGTGGGTCCTCGGAGCCGGATTGCTACTGCCGGGCATAGTAGGCATCATCGCGTTGGCGCTGGCGTTCGTGGGCTTCGGCCAGTTGCCCGTGAACTGGGTCGGCCTCGCAATCATCGGGCTGTCCGTGGTCCTCATCATTCTCGAGATCGAGACGCCCGCGACGCTCGGGTTCGGAGTGGCCGGCGTCATCGCGTTTGCCATCGGAGGATTGTTGCTGTTCGGCGATTTCTCACTTCCAGGCTTCACTCCCCAGCCCATAGAGGCGCCTGAGATCCGCGTCAACCCGTGGGTGGTCATCGTGACCACCGCCAGCCTGGCCGCAGTCGTCCTGTTCCTGGGCAGGAGCATTCTCGCCGCGCGCACGCCTGGGACGTCAGAGCCGTCGACCGTCACTTCGCTGGTAGGCGAGACCGGGGTCGTGCACGCTGCGCTGGCCCCTTCGGGAATGGTCCACGTGGCCGGCGAGGAGTGGAGCGCCGTATCGGAGTCGGGTGAGACGATAGACGAGGGTGCAGAGGTTGTTGTGAAGGAGGCGGAGGGTCTGACACTGAAGGTGTCGGAACCGAGCCCGCCTTCTGACGAGACCGCCGACGGCGAGGACGAAGACGAGCCAACGTAGCCTGAGGAGCTAGACGGTCGCCAGCTCCGGTCTTCGCTTGTGCCAGTCGGTGGTCTGCTCGTAGGCGTAAGCCACGTTGAGCACGGTAGCCTCGTCGAAAGCGCGGCCCGCTATCTGGAGGCCGATGGGTAGGCCCTCGGATGTGAAGCCGCAGGGCAGGGAGACGGCGGGGACTCCGTTGATGTTGAAAGGCCGCGTTTTATCCGGGAAGAGTAGTAGCGGCGACCAGGGCTTCCCGTCGATCACGACCTCCTCGGCGCCGATCCGAGTGGCCGCGGCGGGGGTGGTCGCGCTCAGAAGCACGTCGACGTCCTTCGTGGCATCCTCCATCTGCTCGGTGTAGTCCCTCTTGGAGTGCAGCGCCTTGATGTAGTCGACTGCCTTCGCGTCGGCCCCCTCTTCCAACCTCGCCCGCACCTTCGGGTCGATGTCGTCAGCGTGGTCGCGGAGGGTTTCGACGTGGACCTCGGCGGACTCGGGGCCCATGATGGCCCGACCGATCGGGATGCTCTGCTCGGCTGCCGGCACCGAGACTTCCACGACCCGCGCTCCGGCCGCTTCGAGGACGCCGGCAGCATCAGTCACGGCGGCGTGCGCCTCAGAGTCCACGCCGTCGAAGAAAAACTCTCTCGGTAGGCCGATTCGGATTCCCGAAACGTCGCCGGTCAGGCCCGCAGTGAAGTCCTCCGAAGGCCTGTCGCTGGACATCGGGTCGCCGGGGTCGTGCCCGGCGATCGCGTTCAGGACCAGTGCCGCGTCACGTACGGTCCGGGTCATGGGACCGACGGTGTCGAGGCTCCAGCTCAGGGGGAACACGCCGGTCCTGCTGACGCGTCCAAAGGTCGGCTTGAGTCCTACGATGCCGCAAAGGCTCGCGGGAATGCGCACCGAGCCGCCGGTGTCGCTGCCGAGCGCCGCCATAACCTGGCCGGCCGCTACCGCAGATCCGGACCCGCCGCTCGAGCCCCCGGTGATTCGCTCCGTGTCCCAGGGGTTGTGGGCGGCCCCGAAGTGCGGGTTCTCGCTAGTCGCTCCGAAGGCGAACTCGTGCATCTGGAGCTTGCCCATTATGATCGCGCCGGCGTTCCGCAGCTTCTCGACTACCACAGCGTCGTAGTCGGGTACGAAGTCGCGCATTATCTTGGACCCGACGGTGGTCCGGACCCCCTTGGTGTAGTAGAGGTCCTTGAGTCCAAACGGATCGCCGTGCATAGGACCCCGGAAGTCGCCTCTCCGAATCTCGGCGTCAGCGGCCCTGGCGGCGGCAAGAGACTCGGTCTCGAGCAGCGTGATGAACGAGTTCAGGCTGCCGTCGGTCTTGGAGATGCGGTCGAGGTGGGCGGTCACCAGCTCGACGGGCGAGAGCTGTCGCGTCGAGATGAGCTTAGCGGCCTCGTCGATGGACAGATAGCAGAGGTCTGTGATGTTCAATATCTACAGCTCCAGGTCAGTCTCGAGCGGGCGCGCGCAACGCGCCCCTACAGGACGGGCCTATTCGACAAGACTGAGTCCGACCAGCACGGTTGACACGTAGTCCGGGTCGCTTGCCCCTATCTCCGGGTAAGGCTCGAGCTCCAGAACAGTCAGAGTGTGCGCGCCGACAACCCTGGTACGCCGATCGTCCGAGCCACTTACTTCAATGGTTAAGATCGCGTGATTGCCCGCATTGGCTCTGACCTGTATCGACACCCTGGCCCGCCCTGCCTGAATGCACTGCGCCGACGTAGGGCAACGTGAGTCTTCGACGACGGACAAGAACCGAACCTCCAGCCCTTCGGACTCGTAAATGGCCACCTCTCCTACCTTCAGACGAACAGCGCGACCTCGGGTCGCATTCTGGGAATCGCCGGAGCGCTCGATCTGGGTCGGCTCAACGGTTGGACTGGGCGGCGAGGAATCAGCGTCCGCAGTCGCAGGCGCGGGGGTCTGCTCTTCAACAGAAGTCGGAGTTGGAGCCTCAGGCTCGTTGGAGCACGCGACCAGCGTTAATGCGGCCAGGCTCACCAGGAAGGTAACCGTATCGATTCGGGTGGTCTTCAACACCTGCCCGGGCATTGTTCGGGAAGGCCCTTTGACGAGCTCAGGGTAAGCGGTCGAGAGACTTGGCCAAGCAGCGGAGCGAGTCCGCTCAACGCGGCCTCAGATAGTCGGGGACGCCAGGTTCAACCTTCGACCTCAGCTTCTTGTACGCGGTCTCCGCGGCCTGCTTTTCTTTGCGGGGCCAGTCGACGAACTTGAACTTGACGTACGCCAATATAGAGAACTCGCTGATCACACGGTGCTCTAGCTGCGCGCCGGACCTTTCTCCGCTCACGGCATACTCGTGTGTGTGTCGACCAGTCTCGTCGGTCACGACGAAGCCGAACCTGAACGGCGGGTCGTGCTGCGTTACCTCTATGTTGCCATGGAGCTCCTTGCCGCCCGACGATACGACCGACTTGTACTCATGTCCGACCGCCACATCCCCACTTGAGACGGCTTGAATCTTCAAGTCGTCCGCAGCCCACTCGCTATGGCGAGTCAGGTCCGAGATCAAGGGGAATATGTCCTCAGGCGCTGCCTTGATGAAGGTGCTGGTCACAGTTCCAGCCGTTGGCACTTGCTTTTCCTCCTGTCGTTTCCCAGCCCGGCACTCGGAGCCTCAACGCGCCCAAGGGCTAAGGAATAATCTCTCGCTCGGTGGTAAGGGCTTCGACCAGGAGGCTGAGGGCCGAGTCGACCAGATCGAATGTAGGGCCGATCACCAGCAGACTGACCTGGCCCTGTTGGCCTACGAAAATCGTCTCGTCGGCCGACTCCCACTTCCATCCGGCGGAACCGATCGCCTCGGACTTGGAGCCCGGCAGATGGACCGTGCCGAAGACCTTGTATGCATTGAAGAACTCGTCGCTGTCGGCAAGGGTATCCCAGAAGATCTGCATCACCATCACGCGTTCGCCCGCCGGGCCGCTAAACAGAGCGTAGCTGTCACCTCCCCAGCCGGCGGCGGCGTCAGCAGCCTGGTTGTCAGGCAGGTGCAGTTCCAGGTACGTCCGGATGAGGAACTCACCCATTGCGTTGTTGGCGACCTGGACCCACCCCTTGCCAATTCGCTCCGCGAAGTTGGGAGTTACAGCCCTGAGCGGCTGCTCGTCCTCGAAATACTTCTCCGGATGGAGCACCTGTTCGGTCGAGGCAGGAGGCCGCTTGTACAGAGCGTCGACGGCCGCCCAACCCTCCGTGCCCCACACCGTCGAAACGAAATCGCGACCGCTAGTCTGGCCGAAAACGGTGGTCGCTTGTATCACCTTAGGAGCCGCTAGCAGTTTGTTTCCCGGAATTGGCCTCACTAATACCTCGAACTCTTCCTCGGTGAAGGCTTCACTTATATACCCGTTGGCAATCAGTGCCGCATCACCGCTGATCATCGCGTTAGCGGCCCTGTGAACATCCGAGTTCCCCTTTCGAGTTCGATCGCGTATCGCGGCGATGTCGAACAGTCTTTGTTGGATGCCGCCCATGAACGCGCCGGCCATCGCAAGCTCTTCCTTGGGCCCAAGCTCCGGGGAATCGGTGACCACATAGACCGCCTCGGCCACGGGATCGGCCAGGGAGACGACCTGCTGGTGCTGGATCCCGAGCAAGATCTGCTCGAGGTCATCCTCTTCGTCCATCAGGCCGAGGATCTTATACAGCTCCTCGGCTTCGAAGATGTCATCCTTCAGGCCTTCCCGTCTGTAGAATCCCCTGGTGATCGTCTTGAGGTCTTCAGTTGTGACCCATTCGACCGTGATGCCCTCACTGAGCTGAATCTCGCGCAGGTCCACCACCCGGGCCTGAGCCTCCCTGAGCATCGGTTCGATTTCCGCGATGCCGCGAGCTACCGTCTGGGGAGCCGCCGGCTCCTGCGCCGCCGTGTCACTTGGCGCGGTGACGTCTTCTCCAGCGGCTGGTAGCGGCACCTGTCCGGACGCCGGCTGGTCCTCGGCGTCGCTTCCCCCTCCACTCGACAGTATGAACCCCACGACGGCTACGACCACCACCGCTGCGGCGATTCCCCCACCGATCAGCGGTATCGGGAGCTTCTTCGGCGCCTCGGCTGGCGCTGCCGGCGCGGGCGCAGACGCGGCCTGCCCGGCAGGAACGGCCTGCGTTTGACCGGGCCCAGCGGCACCAGAGTCCATCACTGCGGTCGACTGGTCCATCACCTGCGTCAGATCGCTTTCGGCAAGATCGAGTATAGCCGTGGCCCCGAGGTCTCCCTGATCGGCGGCCTCCTTCACCTCGTTGGTGGCCAGAGCGAGAGCCTGAATCATCTCTCTGGCCGACTGGAACCTGTCGTCCGGGTCCTTCGCCAGAGCCTTCAGCAAGATCGCCTCCACCCGTGGCTCCATATTTGGGTCTACCGACGTCGGGAGCGGAAGTGGTTGATGAACGTGGGCCATGAGTGTGGCAGCGGGCGTGTCGGCCCGGAACGGAGTCTGACCTAGTAGCATCTGGTAAATCAGGATCCCGAACGCGTACAGGTCGGAGCGGTGGTCGGCATCGGCGCCCATCGCCTGCTCAGGGGCCATGTACTCCGGAGTGCCGAGGGCCTGAGAAGCCTGGGTGAATCGGGTGGCCGACTCCAACATTCTTGCCAGCCCGAAGTCCGCCAGAATCGGGCGGCCCTCCTCATTCAAGAGGATGTTCGCCGGCTTTAGGTCTCGGTGGACGATCCCTGCAGCGTGAGCGTAGTCAAGCCCTTCCGCCAGTGGGGTCATATACTTCAGGACCTCCACCAGAGGCATCGGGTCCTGGCCGAGTTTGTCCTGGAGGTCTCCGCCGGCGATCAACTCGGTGACGATGTACGAGTACCCCTTGTCCTCGCCGAAGTCGTATATCTGAAGGATATTCGGGTGGCTCAAGCGGGCGACGGTCTGGGCTTCCTGTTCGAACCGCCCGACGAAAGTAGGGTCCTCCTGGTGGAAAGACGGCAGCACTTTGACCGCGACATGCCTGTCGAGGTTGGGGTCGTGGCACCGGAAGACGGTCGCCATGCCTCCGCGACCGAGCTGCTCTATTATGCGGTAGCGTCCTAGACTACTGCCTGGCGGTATCGAGACCATCGTTTATTGCGTCTCCGCTCAGTATTTGATCGTGCCGACTGTCATCGTCGCCGTTCGAGTGGCGGCTGCTAGATGTACATGTAGCCGAACTCGCCCACGGTGATCACGTGAACGGGGTTCGTCGGGTTGTCCTCGAGCGTCTCCCGAAGGCGCTCGATAGCGGCATCGATCTCGCGATTCGCATCCGCCGCCGTGGGCGCTTCCGGCCATACGGCGCGGGCGATGTCCTCCCGGCTTACCGGACTACCCTGGTTCGATTGCAGGTGACTGAGCAGTTGTTGGTCCTTGCTTCCCGGCTCGGCCGAGGCTGGATCGGCTGGTCCTGCGGCTTCCTCCGCCAGCTCCCCCTGGAGCTGTATCGCTCCGGTCGTCGGCCCTTCGACCTTGATCGGCTTAGTGTCGTCTGGTTCCTGTTGGAATACGAATGCCACGTTGCTGCCGGCGAGCACTATCCGATCGCTATGCTTGAGCGGGTGCTCGCCGAGACCGACCTTGATGCGGTTTATGAAAGACCCATTCGTACTGTTGAGGTCCCGAAGGACGTACCCATTGGAGGTCTCCAGGATCAACGCGTGTCGCCTCGATACGGTAGTCTCTTCGACTACGACATCGTTGTCCTGTCGGCGACCGAAGGTGATCGGCCGGCCCGATAGTGGGATGGTCATCCCGTTGTTCGGTCCGCCGTCCACTAACAGCGAGACCTGCGCCCCTCCGACCATACGAAACTCCTGCCTACGCAGCTACTGTTCATAGCTGTGGGCAATTGTACACAAGGGTACGAGATTGCGCCACCGACTGGATTCGGAGACCGTGACGGCAGGTGGGCGTAATGGGCGCATGCGATGCGCCCCTACGAGGAAGGCCAGGTCCGCGCGTGGGCTACTCGACGGTGACGGACTTGGCCAGGTTTCGCGGCTGATCGACGTCGCAGCCTCGGCGGACGGCGACGTGGTACGCGAACAGCTGGAGCGGGACCGCCATGAGGATCGGCGTCAGCAAAGGAGAGGTGTCGGGGACATAGATTACGTCGTCCGCGGACTCGACTATATCCGAGTCCCCTTCAGTGGCGAGCGCGATAACGGTCCCTCCCCTGGCCTTGATCTCGTTGACGTTGCTGAGCATCTTCTCGTAGAGCTTGTCCTTCGGGATCAACGCGACGACCGGCATATCTTCGTCAATGAGAGAGATCGGGCCGTGCTTCATCTCGCCGGCCGGGTAACCCTCGGCATGGATGTAGCTGAGCTCCTTGAGCTTAAGCGCGCCCTCCATGGCGAGGGGATGGTTGATTCCGCGCCCCAGGTACAGGAAGTTCGAGTACTTCGAGTACTTGTTGGAAAGAATCTCGTGATTAGGCTCGTCGGCTACCAGCTCGCCAAGCAGCTCGGGCAGCCGGGCCAGCTCCTTGACAAGCTCCGCCTGCCGGTCTCTGGTCAGGACGCCGCGCTTGATGCCGAGATGCAGCGCCAGCAGGAATAACGCCGTCATCGAGCAGACAAAGGTCTTGCTCCCCGCGACACCGACCTCCAGACCTGCTCGTATCAGGATCGTCCCATCGGCAAGCCGCGTTGTCTGGGTGCCTTCGTAGTTACAGAGCGTGACCTGCGTGGCTCCTTTGGACGCGGCTTCCTCCATGGCAGCCAAGGTGTCCGCCGTTTCGCCCGATTGACACACCGACACGACCAGCGTTCGGTCGTCGAGGATAGGGTCCCGGTACCTGAACTCGGACGAATTGTCGACCTCGGCGGCTATCCGCGCCAGCGACTCAATCCACGCCCGACCGACCATTGCGGCATGCATGCTGGTCCCCATTCCCAGCAGCACGACCCGCTCGATGCCCTGGATCTGGTCGTCTGTTAGAGGAAGATCATCCATTCCGACCGCGCCCGTTTCGAAGGAGACGCGGCCTCGCAGCGTGTCGAGCACCGCCTCGGGTTGCTCGTGAATCTCCTTGAGCATGAAGTGCTTGTACTCGCCCTTCGCCGCTGAGACGTTGTCGTACGGCACCTGGATAGCGCGTTTGTCGATCGATGAGCCGTCGAGGTCTGTGAACACAGCCTGTGTCCGTGTCGCGGAGACGAGCTCGCCTCCGGCTAAATAGGTAACATCTCGTGTGTGAGGAATGAGAGCCGGAAGGTCGCTGGCGAGGAACATCTCGTCCTTACCGTGGCCCACTACTATGCCGCCGGCGTTTCCTAGCCTGAACGCCACCAGCTTACCGGGATCCTCACTCGACGCAACGGCAACCGCGTGGGCGCCTCTGACTCGCCGGGCCGTCGCCCTCGCCGCGTCTTCCAGTGACATGCCATCTCGTAGGAAGGACTCGATCAGGTGGGGAATACACTCGCTGTCCGTCTGCGAAGAGAAGACGTGCCCCTCCGCCTCCAACTCTTCCCTCAACTCGATGAAGTTCTCTACTATCCCGTTGTGGACCACCGCGACGGAGTTGTCACAGTCAGTATGGGGATGGGCGTTGGAATCGGTTACCAGGCCGTGAGTGGCCCAGCGGGTGTGCCCGATGCCGACGGTGCCTTCTGGGAGGCCATTGGCGAGCGCCGCGTTCAGCATCGATAGCTTCCCCTGGGCCTTGTCGACAGTGGGCGAACCGTCGGCGCCCATCACGGCTATTCCGGCGCTATCATAACCCCGATATTCGAGCCTGGTCAGACCGTCCAACAAGATTGGAGCGGCCGCCTTGGCACCCGTATAGCCGATGATTCCACACATATTCTTAAGTAGCCTAAAACGTGATCCGTAAAACGTAAAGCCAGACCCGTGAAGCCCTTAGGTATTACGTTTTACTTCTTCACCTTCCACATTTCAACGCCCCGCGCCGACTGCTGCTTTGTCGCTGGACTCGATTGCGTAGACCCCACGATAGCTGGGCGGAAGAAGTGCCGCGATACGCTGCATGATCATCTCGGTCAGCGAATCGAGGACGGCTGTGTCGGGCTTGCCTTCGACATTAGGAAGTGAGAAGGGCGGGCCGATATTGACCCGGATTTCGCCTGTTGGATTGAAGACCCTGGCGTAGCTCCGAAGACGTTCCGAGCCCGTTATCCCCACCGGGACCACGGGAGCCTGGGATTTCAGGACCAGGCGTGCCACGCCCGGATTGGCTTTCTTCATGCCGACGGGGTTCCTGGTACCTTCAGGGAAGAGGACAATCGCCTGATCGCGTTCAAGCTGGTCCAATGCCCACCTGTAGGCCTTCACGTCGCGACGGCGCCGGTCCAGTGGCGCCGCGCCGTACTGACGCAATAGCCAGCCGGCCACGGGCACTTTGAACAGCTCCTCCTTGGCCAGGAAACGGATTCTACGCGGAAAGCTGGTCGACAGAAGGGAAGGGTCGAAATTGCTCTGATGATTGGCGACGACTATCAGCGGCCCCATCGGCGGGACGTTCTCAGCGCCGGACACTTGCCAATCGGCGAACACTCGGAGGGTAATGCTCTGAAGATGGTTCGCGGCCGAGTTAACGAGATCCATTATCGAAGCTTAGCTCGTGCTCGCAGTTGCGTCAGATGCACAGTCTGAAACGATCGGCCGTATTCCCTTCGATTTGGCCACCCTCAGGATTTCGGCGGTCAATTCCGGGATATTCATGTCGTCGGTGGCGACCACCACGGCGTCGGCGGCCGCACGGAGCGGACTCTGTTCGCGCTCCGAGTCCATCTTATCACGGCTCTCTAGTTCAGCTACGACACTTTCGTATGTGGAAGAGTCTCCGGGAGTCATCGTCTCTTCGTACCGACGGTGGGCGCGGACCTCGACGGACGCTGTCAGGAATATCTTGACGGGCGCGTCGGGCAAGACGACAGTACCGATGTCCCGCCCCACCATCACCATCTCTCCTTCGGCCGCAAGCGCTCGCTGCCTGGCTACAAGGACGGAGCGGACCCCGGGTACTTTGGATACCAACGAGACGCCCCGTTCTACCCGTGGCTCCCGCAGCTTGTGCGACACGTCGACGCCGTCCAAGACCAGCCGCTCACCGGCCTCGCCTACGAGTCGTATTTCTATCGAGCCCGTCATTTCCGTCAAGGCAGGCCGGTCCTTCAGATCGACCCCGCGTTGCAGCGCCGCCAACGTCGCGGCCCGGTACATTACTCCCGTGTCGAGGAACCGGAAACCGAGCCTGCCGGCCACGCCCCGCCCGACAACGGTCTTGCCGGAGGCGACTGGGCCGTCGATCGCTATGCAGATTGACGTAGGCGCACCCATCGCAGCCTATCGGAAGTCCTCGGCGGAGTCCTGAGGAACGTATCCAAGGACCTCTTTGGCGTGGTCCATGTCGCGGATTCCCCACTTGTTGTTCGAGGTCGCGAGGAAGATGTCGTATTTCAGGTCGTCCGGCGCCTCGATGCAGCGGTGAAGGATGTCGACTACGTCGCGATGGCTGAGGAATACCGCGAATTCCCGCGGGCTGCGCGGACGGTTCTCGCGAGGCACCGCGCCGATCCTGACGCAGAGGATAGACATGTGGTGCACGTCGGAGTAGGTCCGACCCAACGCCTCGCCCCAAACCTTGGAAGCACCGTACTCGTCGTTCGGGCGCAACGACTCGTGAGTGATCATCTGCCAGCGGTCCGGTACGTCTTCGTAGCGGCCTTCCGCAATGGCCTTGTAGGGCTCGACGAGCTCCCACCCTTTGAGGGTGCTCCCTGAGCTGGCGAACACCACGCGTTTGACGCCAGCCAGTCGCGCGGCTTCGAAGACGTTACGCGTGCCGATCAGGTTCGCCGAGAGTATCTCATCCCAAGGCGCCGACGACTGCGCGTACGCCGCTAGATGTACGACGACGTCCTGGTCCGCGAAGGCCGGCTTGATGGCGTCCAGGTCCGCGATGTCGGCCTGGTAGCTGGTCGCGCCGTCCACAGGCCTCCGGTTCAGGGCCATGAGCTCGTATCCGCCCAGCTCCTCGAGATGGGCTCGGAGCAGTCCGCCGATGAGTCCGCTCATACCGGTGATCAGGACTTTTTTCATGTCAGCTAATCAATGCAGGAATGCCGCTGCGTTGATTAGCTGACATGTGAGTTCAACCACTTCACGACCCATTCCTCTATCTAATCTTTTTGTTCGATTCGTTTGCTCAAAGCAGCAGTCAACCGCTCCAACGACAATGACCTATCGTCTGGATCCAAGTGAACGTCGAGGATACAGAAGCTATCCGTATGCTTTTGAACGTCCTGCAATCCTTCTTCTAGCTGACCCTCTGTCCTGATATCATATCCTTTGCCCGCTCCAAGAACCTCTGGAATCCGACTGTAATTCCACAAGTGGATATCGTTGAATCTACCGTCTATCATAGGCCGTTCAGTCCCGTAGCCACTATTGTTGAGGACAACAATAATGGGGTTAAGGTGAAATCTCGCAATCGAAGACAGTTCCATCCCGGTCATTTGAAAAGCGCCATCGCCCACCAATACTAAAGGACGAAGTTCCGGTTTGGCTAATTGGGCTCCAAGACTTGCTGGTACGGCAAACCCTAGCGAAGTGTAATATGCCGGTGACAAGAATTCTGTTGCGCCATGAATGGTCATATCTATGGCAGCAAACATAGCATCACCCGTATCGGCAATCACTACTGTATTGTCGTCAAGAAACGAGTTCAAGCGTTGAAATAGGTACCTCACAGTAATTTGTCTTTCTGAATCAGGGTCAGGAGGTTGAGGTGAAGGCGGATGCGGGATGGCAACATCTTCCCTCTGGCTAATATTTGCCGCCGTCATGGCACGAACAAACTCTTCCATCTCCACCCCATCATAGGTGTGGTGTTGAATGGAAACCGTCTCACTTGTCACGTGGATAGACTTTCCCTGGTCGAGATGAGAGGTGAAAATACCTAGATTAATATCAGTCAGCAAAACGCCGAGCAGAATCAGGCAATCGCTTGATTCAACGTATTCCCTGACTTCTTCGCGGCACATAGCTCCTTCGTACACACCGAGGTATTGTGGGTGGTTTTCCGCAACAACCGATTTGCTTAGGATCGTCGAAGCAACGGGGATTTTACTTTTTTCCAGTAAGCGGAGAAGCAGATCCTGCAGGCCGTATCGGTGCAGTTCCACGCCGGCGATAATCACAGGATGTTTTGCGGCATTAATCATGTCAATTGCTTCATGTAATGCTTCCTGCAACGCATCGGCATCACTTGATCGCATTGCCTCCTGAGGTTGCTGGCCCGGATCGACGGGAACAGAATGCATGTTCCTCGGCAGTTCGATATATACAGGCCGGCTATATCGAAGAGCTGCATTAATTACGCGATCGATTTCGCGGCAAGCAGTTTGAGGGTCATCAAGTACCGTTGAAGCCACAGTAAGCTGCTCAAACACCTTCAGCTGTGTATCAAAATCTCGGACCATATGATGCAGAAGGGTCTTCTTGATGCGTTCATTTGTGCCAGGTGCCCTGCTGATCACAATAACAGGCGATTTCTCCGCAAATGCCTGCGCAGTTGTATTGGCTATCTTCAGACCCCCAACGCAATAGGTAATACAAACTACTCCCAGACCACTGACTCTGGCGTATGCGTCAGCTGCGAAACCAGCTCCCTGTTCATCACAGGTATTGATCACTTCCAATTGACTGTCTTCCAACTCTTTATAGAAACTGAGAACATAATCGCCTGGGACGCCAAAGATATGACGAACACCGTGTGCGTAGAGTTTGTGAATAAGATAGCTACTTATAGTGTGTCCTTTGTTCATGAATCCTCCATTTCAAGCACCGCATTGGCTGCACAAGGGCTGCCATCGTTCTCGCTGTACCAGCCGGTCACCTTGTGGAAGCGCGTCTCTTTGCCATAATCGCAGGTCAATAGTACGCAGGATCCCCATTGGCCGGTTATGGATATGGGGTGAGTATAGCTTTGCTCAGTGCAGGGAGCAACCGACTAAGACAGCTTGTGGGCCAATGTGACTCTCGTTGGCGATATTGGATGGCCTCGACTCGATGTCCGACCTCCTTTCACCTCTCGGTGGCGTCGGAAGAGGTGAGCTTCTCATAGTCCACGCGAGGGACCTCTACAAGGATGTCTATCCTGTCCATTAGGGGCCCGAAGATGCGCTTCTGGTACGGGCCACGCTGCTGGGTTGCACGAGCAGGTCTTTAACGGGGTCCCCGTAGTTGCAGCCGGGGCAGACCTGTGTGTCTGCCGGAGTCGTGATCGGCGCAGAATGCCGGGCGTACACACAGGTACGTCCCTACCGGGAAACATTCACGTACCTGCCCAGTTTTCGTGCACTCTTTCGAGCTCGTTCGACCAGAAGACGCGCTTGTCTTTCGTGTCGCGGCCGAGGCTCTCGGCGAGACGGAAGAACCCCGGCCCGGGCATCCGGTTGCCTTTGCCGTGCACGACCACGGCGCTCAACATACCTCGCCCGGCTGCGTGCTCCTCCGAAGATATTTCGCGGAGTATATCGGCAAGCTTGCCGGAATCGGGCGGCAGACTGACATTGGAGATGGCCCCGGCAAGCTCAGAGTAGGCGATCGTCTCGCGGTTTCTGGCCCGCTCGATGAGGATTCGGCGAACCTCGTCTTTCGCCGCCTGCCAGACGCGTTCGTTTCCTGCTGATCGCACGGGTAGTGTAAATAACGACGAGGGAAGCTAGTGGTCCAACATCCTAGTATTGAAGGGTTCTGAGGTTACGGCTTGGTAGGGGCGGGTTTGAAACCCGCCCTGTCGTCGTAGCACGCCAATCTCGGCTACCCCTCATTTCAAAGATTTCGGTCTACTAGACTCCGATCATGCAAGGTCCAGAAAGGAGAGGACGGCCCCTTCATCGACATGCTATCACGCCCGCAGAGTGGCGCGTGCTCGACTTACTACGAAGAGGATTAACGAACAAACAGATTGCGGACCGCCTGGACATAAGTCCGGACGGAGTGAAGTTTCACATCTCAAATATGCTTGGGAAGCTCTATCTCGGAAGCAGATTCGAACTGGCCCACTGGACACTTGAAGGAGAAGGAATGATGAGATTCAAATCGCATCAATATCGCGGCCATGAAGACCTAGAGACGATGATCGGCCTGATCACGGAGTCGAGACGCGTCAATGGGCCCAGAACCTGTAACGACATGGGCCCAAGTCTATTTCTATCTGGCCGATAGTATGTCTTCACTCGACCGAGTCAACCCCAACATCCGCCTCTGGACTGACGAATCCGATCAACCCGTCGGGTATGTTTGGTTTGACACGGTCTATTCGTCTCTGCAAGTCCATCCTTTGCATCTGGGAAGCGGCGTAGAGATCGGAATGCTCGACTGGCTAGAAGGACAATCTAGCGCCACTTCGGGCGGCGCGCAGTCGAAGCGGTACCTCGGACACTGCTTCGACAACGACCGTCCAGGACACGAGCTTCTCGCGTCTCGGGGATACGTGAAGCGCGAAAGCAGCACTAGACATCTGAGACGGTCCTTGAGCAATGCAATTGGGCCTGTACAGCCGAACGGCTACCGCGTGCAAAGTGCGTCAAGCCCAAGGGAGCTGCCCGAAGTATCTCCGGAGTACCGTCGTGGCTACGAGAAGATGAGCCAGATGGAGGCTTACGACCCGGAGTTGGACCTATTTGCAGTATTGGACGATGGCACCGTCGCCGTTCACTACGTGTGTTGGATGGACTCCGTGAACGGGATCGGGGAGCTGCATTTCATGAAGGCGCCTAAACCCAGGGGAAGCCGGGCAGAACAGGCCGTGGTTCTAAAGGCGTTGACCAGACTGAATGCGCTCGGGGCCACCGAGGTCGTGGCGCATGCGGGTTACGAGGATGACGAAGCCACGGACTTCTATGAGTCGTGTGGCTTTGAGACGGTCGCCGTCGATCACGGCTACTGGATGGGGGCCGCGGCTGCCTAGGGGCGTCTAGCCGCGTCCGACATACGGCTGGTCCACGGGCAACACAATCGACTCGAGCATGTTGGCGTAGGGCGGGAGGGCGGCCATCGCGACCGCAGCGATCGCCAGGTCGTCTGGGGTCATCATCGGCTCCTGGTCTTGCGGGCGAGTGCCCGTCGAACGCAGCTCGGTGCGAACGTTGCCCGGGTGCAGACAGCTTGCCGACACCCCGTACTCTCGCCCCTCAAGGGCCGTCGATTTGGTCAGGCCCACCAGGCCATGCTTGCTGGTCGTGTAGGGCGCCGAGTTCATCCGCGGGACCTGGGCCGAGATGCTGCCGATGTTGATGATGCGCCCACTCTTCTGGCGTTTCATGATCTTCATCGCCTCACGGCTGCACAGGAACGCTCCCGTCAGATTCACGTCGATAACTCGTTGCCAGGTCTCGAGGGAGATCTCGTCCAGCGGCCCGCCGTCGAAGACTCCCGAGTTGTTGACTGCGACGTCGACTCGGCCGAACTCCGTCTCGGTGGCGCTGAACAGGTCAATCACCTGTGACTCGATAGTCACGTCGGTCTGTTTGACCAGCGCCTTGGCGCCTAGAGACCGCGCCTCTGTCGCCGTAGCTTCCAGCTTATCGAGCCTCCTGGCGGCTACCACCAGGTTGGCTCCTTCCCTCGCGTATGCCAGAGCGATGCCCTTCCCGATGCCAGAACCGGCACCCGTTATAACCGCGACCTTTCCGTCGAGTTGTCCCATACGAGGTCTCCCGTTTGTCGAATGAAGTACGCCCTAGCAGCCCGTCCGAGGATTATTTGACGGTGTTTGCGGGTCAGCGACAATGGATCGCGACAACTAATTGTGCCGGTTGCCCCGGCCGGCCCCCAGATAGCTTTGCGAATAGCGCCGTGCTCAACTACCTCGGCAAAGTTCCTGATGCGTTGGGCTGGCCCATCGACCCGTGCTTTCCTGTGCGGATTGACCCCAAAGCGGAACAGTTTGAGCAGGTTGTGGCCGGTGCAGATCAGCGACCATTCGCCGTTCACCTTCTCCAGTCCCCGCAGCAGGAACTGCCGGAATCCCCGGCCCTGCTTGATCTGGCCGAATACCGGCTCCACAGTTTGCATCCGCAAAGCGTAGCGCTGCCGACCCCGCTTGGTCTGTAACTTCCGTCGCATCCGGTCCCTGGGAGACAAATTGCTGGGTATGCGACCTCGGGGCGCGGGTGGCACAACCCGGCCGTGGCGGGTCTGCTCCGGCGCGACGAACGGGTCCACGCCCAGAGCACAGAGCTCGTCGACTGCCTTTGCCGAGTAATAGCCAGCATCGGCGGATACTTCCCTGGGTACTGCACCGACGTTGTCGATGGTCTCCTCCATCATCGCCGCAGCCTGTTGCTTATCCGAAGTCTGGTTGGTGGCCCGCGCCGCCACGATCACCTGGTGAGCGCTGTCCACCACCGCCTGACAGTTGTACGCTTGCAGGAAGTCCTTGCCTCCAGGTGCGGGCATGATGCGCGACTCGGTATCGGTGAAGTTACGCTGGGCCTTGCCGTCGGGCACCCCCGGGTGCTTACCACCTTCGGCCTCGGCCCGTTCGGCAGCCGCCTGCGCCTCGGCTTCCAGCGCCGCCATGGCTTCCCGTATCTTCTCCAACCGACCCTCTCGAAAGGCCAACTCCTGCGGCAACTCATCTCCACGCTTGTCTTTGCCGTACCGCCGGTCTTCCTCATCATCCGCTGCCTGGGCCTGTCGCAACAACTCCGCTACCTCCGCCGCCAACTGCGCTGCCTTCTCCTTCATACGTTGGTAACTCATCGCCTTATGCTTCGATGCGTTGGCCTTGACCTTCGTGCCGTCCAGCGCCACGTGCCCCAGCTTCACCAGCCCCGCCTGCTGGCACAACGCCAGTACCTGTACGAACAGGCCCGACAGCGCATCCAGATTGTCCTTGCGAAAGTCGGAGATGGTCCGGAAGTCCGGTGTGTTGTTCGCCGCCAACACCCTGAAGGCGATGTCCTCGTGGAGACGCTGGGCGATGCGGCGTGAGGACGCCACCCCGACGCAGTAACCGTAGAGCAACACCTTGACCATCATCCGTGGATGATACGGCGGCCCGCCACGCCGTTCCCGCTCGTAGCGAGCGGTGACCTCCGACATGTCCAACTGGTCCACCACGTCGGATATGAAGTAGGCCAGATGCTCGTCAGGCAGCCACTCCTGCAACGCCGCTGGCAACAGCAGCTGCTGGTCGGGTTCGTAGGGAAGGTAGGTCTTGCTCATCAACGACTCCCCGCTACTGGACTGGGCCCATCATACCCCCAAACACTCGCCAACCCGTGTTTCTCGGACGGGCTGCTAGGGCTGCGCTACTGTTCGGGCGTCACGCTCTCGGGCGATAGCGCGCCCACCGCCATCTTGCTTAGCTCAGCGATGGTGTCGCCGCCTCTGACGTCCAGCTCGTCCGCAAGCGTCACGACGGATACGACGAGCGGGCCGGTAGGCAGGTAGACGATGCCGACATCGCCTTGAATCCGGTTGCTGCCGCCTATCTTGTGGGCGACGGTGATACCTGTATCGAGGTATCGCGGGATCTTGTTGTTGCTCCGGCATCCTTTGAGCAGCTCGATCATGGCGGCCGAAGCGTCGGGGCTGACGATCTGACCGGCGTGGAGCTGTTCGAGAATCCGTCCCATGTCGGCGCCGCTCGTGATGTTGTTCTCTGGAACACCTTCATAGGAGATGCTGTTTGGGTCGAGTCCCTTGGTCCTGGATCTCTCTATGTTCTTCGCATCGTTCTCTCGGTTACGAGGCAGGTGCTCGTTGCCATAGAAGCGGTAGTGGTATTCGCCCAACGTGACGCTCGTGCGAGTGTTCGTGAACCCCAACTCGTCCATGGTCGCGTTGATGGCGCCGGGCGTAAGGAGCTCGATCAGCACGTCGGTGGCCATGTTGTCACTGACGTAGATCATCAGCCGCGCATAGTCGTACAGGCTGAGCTCGGGCTCGTCGTAGAGCATGCTCAGCGTGCCGGTGCCGTGGGCCGAGATGTCGTCGGAGCGACGTCGGCGGTCCTGGAGGGACAGCTTCCCCTGTTCCGCCTGTTTGAATAGCTCGATCATCACAGGGACCTTGCATATGCTGGCCGTGGGCAGAGGCAGGTCGGGATTGTGCTCGAAGGCGTCGCCCGACTCCAGGTCTTTGATGTATACGGTAGCCTGGCCCCGGAAGTCCGTCGCTATCTTCTTCAGTTCATCCGATGGTAGCTTGCCCATCTGCTTCCCTCCTGGTTAGTTCCCCACTACGCCTGCGTAGGGGCGTGACCTATGTGTCCGCCCGCTTTTCGCCGGCGAAGCCTATCTGACCGACCACCGCGTGGCCATCAAGCTCGTCTTCTCTTCCGGCTGGTCGATCTGATAGTAGACGGTCAGAAGCTCGCCCGGCTTCAGTTCGACTGTAGATGGATAGCCCAGGTCGCCATTGGCCGCATCGTCCCGGAGCACGAACTCGTTCTCGATATCCCAGGTCTCTCCGCCGTCGTGGCTTAGACAGGCTCGCTGGCCAAAGGGCGCCTTTCGGCGGCCGTAGCTCGCGAGCAAACTACCGTCGTGCAGCCGGACAAGATGGGGTGGATAGCCCCACATCGGAGTGGGGTGCGTGACCGACCACGTCTTGCCGCCGTCGTCGCTCTCCGTCTGCCGCATGTAGGCATCGTCTCGAGGCGGCGCCTTCGGGTGGTACCGCCAGAGGCAGACGATGCGTCCTCCTTCGAGCTCTACGCTGTGGGGCTCGTAGTACGTCAGGTCTTCGGCGTCTTCCTTTGGGACCGGCATTTCTCCGATGACATGCCACGAGCGCCCCTCGTCGGTCGACTCCACGGAGGCCAGCGCAGGCCGGCCGTCGAGTACGGCAGTGCCGACATAGAGAAGCCGGCCATCACTCAGCTCGATTGGGCCGTGGGGCGCACTGGCAATGCTGTCGACCTCGGCCTCCCAGGTGGCACCGCCGTCCATCGAACGGCGTGTCCACTGGCCCAGCCACCTCTGACGAACTTCTTCAGTGATCTTGTCGCAGTGGCGGCGCCAGGCGTCCACGGCCTGGTCGCCGACGCGTTCTCGACGCCTCTCCAGGTTGTCCCAGGTCGGCGCGGTAAACCAGCTGAGTACGATGGCGCCGGAACGGAGCACCACGATCCCCACGTCCCGGTCGTCCAGCGGTGTGTTGTTGATCGTCTCGGGCTCCGACCACGTTTCACCACCGTCCCGGCTGCGGACAATCTCGGTCTTGCCGTAGGGGCACCAATGGGCCTCGCGGTCGCCCGAGAACATGGCCAGCAGTTCGCCGTCGTCCTTGCGGGCGACAGTCGGCCAGCCGATGTAGTCGCCGGGTTCCTTGCAGATGACCCGGCTCCAGTGGACCTTGGCTCCGATGTTTGGGCTCCTCCGCCTCGCGTTAAGGCGGTGCATACCTTATCACGATGGTGCTTGACACAATCGACAGATCACGCGTCCGTCGGCCACCTAAGGGTGCATGCAATGCGCCCTTACGAACCATCGCGACCCTGCTCTGTCTGGTAGGGGCGCATCGGCAATGCGCCCGCGCCCGTCCACGAGCAACGCCCTCTCCCACGTGCGCCGCAAATACGATTCGACTAGAATGTGCTCCCAACCATCTCTCGTCCATGGAGCTCCGTATGCCAAAGCCCAGAGTTTTCGTGTCGCGACAGATCTTCGCGGAGGCGTTCGACATGATCGCTGCCGAGACCGACGCGGAGCTCTGGGAAGACGAGCTGCCGCCGCCGCGAGACGTCCTGATCGAGAAGGTCCGCGGAGTCGACGGACTGCTATGTCTTTTGACCGACAGGGTCGACCCTGAGCTTATGGACGCGGCCGGCTCTCAACTGAAGGTAATTAGCCAGATCGCCGTCGGTTTCGACAACATCGACATCCCGGAGGCGACACGTCGGGGAATCCCAGTCGGCAACACGCCGGAGGTCCTGACCCAGACCACGGCAGACGCTACGTGGGCACTGCTCATGGGCGCGGCCCGGCGGATTTCAGAAGGCGAACGCGACGTGCGGGCGGGCAAGTGGCGGACGTGGCACCCGCTCCACTACCTCGGCCAAGACGTCTACGGCAGCACGCTGGGCATCATCGGAATGGGGCGCATCGGCGCGGAGGTCGCCCGGAGGGCCGGTGGCTTCGACATGAAGGTGCTCTATAGCGACGTGGTCCGGCGAGAAGACCTTGAGGCGGAGTTTCGCCTTCAGTACGTCGACCAGGACACCTTGCTGCGCGAGTCGGACTTCGTTAGCCTCCACACCGTGTTGAACGAATCCACGTACCACCTGATCGACGACGAGGCGTTTTCGAAGATGAAGCCGACGGCCATCATCGTCAACGCGGCCCGCGGACCCGTAATCGACCCCAAGGCCCTCTACAGGGCGCTGAAGGACGGAGAGATCGCCGGCGCGGGACTGGACGTTACGGAGCCCGAGCCGATCCCAATAGACGACCCGCTCTTGACGCTGGACAACTGCCTGATAGTGCCCCACCTCGCCAGTGCCAGCTACAAGACACGGGGCGAGATGTCGCGGATCGCGGCCACTAACCTGCTGAACGGCATCAAGGGGGAGCGCCTGCTCACCTGCGTGAACCCGGAAGTCTACGCGAAGACGTAACCACAGAGCGCACGGAGATCACAGAGAGTCCAACAACTGGTTCCCGATTTCTTTTTCGCTCTGGGTGGTGATACCGAATGGCTATCGACGTACCGACACTAGTAGCCGAGATTCACGAGCGACTCGAAGCGGCGGGCGACGCCCGCCGACGTGAAGCGGCGACTTGGTATTTCCCCACGGCCATGGAGGTGTTCGGAGCGGGCGTACCCGACCTTCGCAAGGTTGCCCGCGACATTGCGTCTCGCTTGAAAAGCACGTCTACCGAAGAGGTACTGGAGCTAGCTCTCGCCGTGGTCGCCGACGGCGTGTTCGAGGGGCGGCAAACGGCCTACGAGATTCTGTCGCGGCACAAGCCGACGATGGCCAGGCTGCTGGCGGCGGACGTAGAGCAGCTGGGCGAGGGCATGGACAACTGGGCATCGGTCGACGCGTTCTCGTCGCTGGTGGCAGGACCTGCCTGGCGCGACGGCCAGCTCACCGACGCCGACATCATGCGCTGGGCGGTCTCGAAAGACCGATGGTGGCGCAGGGCGTCGCTGGCATCGACCACCACGCTAAACCGCAAATCGCAGCCCGGCGACGCTCGCCGCACTCTGATGGTCTGCGACCTCCACGTCTCCGACAAGGACGACATGGTCGTGAAGGCGCTCTCGTGGGCCCTTCGCGCGCTGGCCGGTCACGATCCCAAGGCGGTGGAAGACTTCCTCAGCCGGAACGACGGGGTCCTACCATCAAGAGTCCGCCGTGAGGTTCGGAACAAGCTGGACACCGGCTTAAAGAACCCAACACGTAAAGCGTAAAGTAAAGGCGGCTAGGACTGCCGGTCTTTAATGCGGGCCAGGAGCTTCTCAACCTCGCTAAGCTTCGGGTCGGTTGGTTGGGAGCCCACGTAGCGCTGGAGGTCGCTCAGCGCCTCGTCGTAGTTCCCAAGCTTGTAGTGGACTACCCCCCGGTCCCGTAGGTCGCGGTTGGGCTCCGGTCGAATCTCCAGTAGCCAGTCGAGGGTCGTCAGCGATCGTCCATACTCTTGGCGCTGCCAGTAGATAGTCTTCAGGTTCCTCAGCATCCGCGCTATGAAGTCGCGATTGCTGATAGGCGCGACGTAGTCCTCCCGCCACTCTGCGTCGTCGGGACCTGTCGTATTCAAACGCTCAATGCACTCCTGCTTGGAGAGCAGCATACCGTTGTGGAAAGGATCGACGAAGAGATCGTCGACCTCGACGTGTTTCACTAGGAAATGGCCCGGCATCCCTACGCCGACCAGGGGAACGTCGAGGCGCCGACCGACTTCGATATAGACCAGAGAAAGGGTGATCGGTATACCCAGACGTCGGGTGAGGACGTCGTTCACGTAGCTGTTTCGCGGGTCGTAGTAGTCGTCGACGTTGCCTTTGAAACCAACCTCGTCGAATAGGTACTCGCTAAGCGCATTCATGCAGTAGAGCGGGTCCCGATCCTGACCGACGCGGATTGCAGCCACTCTGCCGAGAGCGTCGAGGGCTTCGAGTTGGGCCGGAACGTCGAGCCCGGGGTACTCGTCGGCGGCAATCAACAGAGCCGCAGACGCAAGATCTAGCTGCTCTTCGCTGGACGCGATCCGCTTGAACTCGCGCGCTAGCTCGTTACGGCCCGTCATGCTCGGTCTCGCATTGAAAAAACTGGTCCACGAATCAGATGCGCAGCACGGTAGCACAGCTCATAGCAACGAGCAAACCAGGGCCGCCGTTGACCCTCCGGATGCACGGCACTAGAATCCCTCGGACTGACGAGACGTCTAGGGTCGGTACCGCCTTAGGGCACATCTGTATCTTGGAAGGAGCCAACTCAATGGCACGGCAACGCATACACATCCTTGGCGTGAACGCCCATCCCCACGACTTTACTCACTACGCCGGCACCCTCGGTATCCACAGGACCATGGGCGATGAGGTTACCGTCGTCACCATGACACCTGGGATCCAGACTCACAATGAGAAGCTCGCCGACGAGTTGAGGAAGCCGCCGGAGGAGCGTGACCCGGAGATAACGGACCAGTCGGAGGAAAAATACGCAGCTCTCAAGATCGACGAACTCCGCCGGGCTTGTTCCATATTCGACATAACCGACGTGAGGAACCTCGGGTTTCCACAGCCCTTTAGCGTCGACAAGCACCCGGAGTCCATCGAGGCGCTCAAAGCCATCATCCTGGAGTTGCGGCCGGACGTGATGGTAACCCAGAGCCCGTACCTGGCCGGTCCCGACAACCGGCCAGACGGCACCCGGGACGACCACCTCGAGACCGCCTACGCCAGCCTCGAAGCCCGCAACGCTGCCCGTATCGCCATCTATGGCAACACGGAGCCGCCACACAAGATGGCCGCGACCTACTTCCCTGGCGTGTACTTCGAGCGCAACGAGCACGACTTCGTCGTCGACATCAGCGCCTGGTTCGAGCAACGCGTCGAGGCGGAAGCGACCTTCGTCAGCCAGGGCCACACGCCGGAAGGGTCGCATCGTCGCATCCTGCTCACGACCGGCGGTACAGCCTCTCCGTACGGACTCCAATATGCCGAGGCCTTTGTTCGGGAGAAGCCGGAGGTCTTGCCGCACCTCGTGGTCCCGGAGGCGTCGTTGCGCGCGGCGGGAGAATCGTATTCCGAGATGGCGCGGCGACGTCTCGGCAAGAGCGGCTGAGCGCATCCCCCAGAGCAACCGCTCATGGTGAGCAACCATACATCCGCAGGGCGGACAAAACTTATGAAAGCAACTCGCTTTGCTGCATACGTAGGGGCAGTGCCCCCGAGCCTGCCCTAGCGCTCCCGCAAGGCCCTCAAAAACCGAGCAGTTACTTGAGAGCCCACCAAACCGCTCGTGATGTCCGGCTCTGTCCCCCCTTTGAAAAGGGGGGTTGGGGGGATTTGACCCACGGTAATTAGATACAACCGCAAGCTGAAAGTGAGCAACCATACATCCGCAGGGCGGACGAAACGTATGAGAGCAACTCGCTTTGCTGCATACATAGGGGCAGTGCCCCCATGCCTGCCCTGGCACTCCTGCAAGGGCCCTCAAAAACCGAGCAGTTACTTGAGAGCCAGTCGAACCATCGGGCGCCCTTCGACAGGCTCAGGGCGAGCGGTCGTTCGTTGTGCCACGTAGGTATAGTTGGTAAGCTATAGCTACGTACTCTCTCGACGGTGGACGCGTTGCAAGAAGTCTTCCACGAAGCAGCGACCGAGCTAGGCAAGGGCGACAAGCTCGTCGTCGCGACGGTCGTCAGGACCAAGGGTTCGACGCCCCAGAAGCCGGGCGCCAAGCTGCTGGTCCGACAGGACGGGAGTGGCGTTGGGACTCTCGGTGGCGGCTGTGTAGAAGGGGACATATGGTTCGCCGCCAAGGAGCTCATGCAACGAGGCGGCGCCGCCCAGTTCCGCGACTACGTGCTTAACGAGGAGCTTGCGGCCGAGGACGGGCTCGTCTGCGGCGGAACGATGTACTTCCTTATCGACCCCGTATACACGCCGGACGAATACCTCGGCTACGCAAAAGAGATCGACGCTGCTTACGACGGCGGTCCGGCCGTAGCGCTGGCGAGCCTGATCAGTCCGGCCGAGGACGGCGGGGCGCCGGTGGGCAGCAAGCTGCTCATCAGAGAGAACGGTACGACCGAGGGTAGCCTCGGCTCTTCGGATTTGGACCACGCTGCCGCGAAGAAGGCGGCCGAGCTGATGGTCCTCGGCAAGAACGAGTACGCAACCGCCGAGGACGGAAGCGAATTCTTCATCGAGGCCTACACGACCCCACCCCAGCTCATCCTGTGCGGCGGTGGCCACGTATCCAAGGCGATCGCACCGCTGGCCAAGAACCTGGGCTTCCGTGTGTTCGTCACGGACGACAGGGAGGACTTCGCCAACGAGGTCCGCTTCCCGGAGGCCGACATCCTGGTAGTCGACACGCCCGAGAACGCCCTGCCGGAGCTGCCGGTCAATGCGAACAGCTTCATCATCATCGCGACGAGGGGTCATCGCTACGATAACGTGGCGCTGGAGGCCTCGTCCCGAACGTCCGCAAAGTACGTCGGGCTACTCGGCAGCAGACGCAAGACCATTCTCATCTACGAAGACCTCATGCGAAGCGGGGTCCCTATCGATCGCATCAAGGAGATCCGCTCGCCGGTGGGACTCGACATCCACGCTCGGACGCCGGCCGAGATCGCGGTCAGCATCATAAGCGAGATCCTCATGTTCCGGCTCGGCGGCACCGGCCTGCCCATGAAGCTCGACGAACGCCGCATCGACGCAATCCGCGAGAAGCTCCAAGAACCGGTCGCGGTAGCTGACTAGCCGTTCGGCCCGCCAGCACCGGGGACCTCGCCCCGTTCGTCCTGAGCGTGTCGAAGGACTGTTCCAACCCGATTTGGCAACCATCCGCGAGATGAAATGAGCTTCGTCTCCGCGGTGCTGATCGCCGCCGGCGAGTCCTCACGTATGAGCAGGCCCAAGCCTCTACTGCCCTGGCGGGGCGTGCTCCTGGTCGAGTACCAGATCGCTAGCCTGATCGAGGGTGGGGCTTCCGAGGTCGTCGTCGTACTCGGGCACCGGCATGAGGAGGTCGCGCCCTTCATGTCGGGTCAGGGTGTGCGACACGTCCTGAATCCAAGCTATCGGGAAGGCAAGACGACCTCGATCAAGGCGGGCGTCGGCGCTCTGGACCCGAGCACAACCGATATCGTGTTATTGGCGGTAGACCAACCACGGCCGCCCGATGTCATCCGGGAGGTCGTCGAGTCTCATTTGCTTAGCGATGCGCTGATCACTTCGCCTCTGTACGACGGGCACGGGGGGCATCCGTTAGTGTTCGCGTCATCGCTACGGGCGGAGCTCGACGCGATCACGGAGGAGGAGCAGGGCATCCGCGAGGTCCTCCAGGCCCATGAGGCGGAGGTGAACGAAGTGCGGTTCGCCGACCCCATTGTCCGCCTCGACATCAACACGCCCGAGGACTACGAGAAGGCTTTAAGTCAGTACGGCGGCTGAGAATGGCAATTATTGACAATCTTCGTTATGCGCTCTATCTTCGGATGTAAGGAGAACAGACAATGAACGTTTCTTTGACGCCGGAATTGGAGCGGCTGGTCAAGCGAAAGGTCGACGTGCGCCAAGAAGCGCATAGGTTGAGAGTTCCAGACTTGGAACCCGGCCAGGAGTGGGCCGGTGGCTACGGAAGCAGGCACGGTGACCCGAAGCAGAACCGTGTTTGAAGCCTTCCCGACAACGGGGCGGCAGCAGCCCTACCAAGCTGCGTGCCCCTAGCCAGAGTTCCGCTACGGTTACGAAAGAAACTGCTGTTTGACGCGTCGAATCGCTGACTGCCCGTCCACGGTAGGGCGAGGGCAGAGTCGTCGGATACCCGTCTATCCACTGCGGGAAAAGTCCGTCAGGACAGGGACGCCGCACTCCAGACAACCGGCCGTCCCCCGATGGCGAGCGCGGCAGGGAGCCGTGCCAGGCGTAAAGGCAGAACCTAAGCCCGAATCCACCGAAGGACGTCCTTGGGGACAGCCCTTGAAGAAGCCAGCGGGTGCTCCTCTGAATCTGGGATAATGGTTTTGGAACAGAAACCTGCCCGGAAACAAGGAGCACCCAATAGATGCTGCCACAGAACAAACCCGACCGTATCCGCATCGTCTTTGACGACCATCGCCTGGTGGCCAATGCCGGCCTGCTCCTGCCGGCCACCCTAGCCCGGCACCTGGGCCTGCGGGAACTCGTCGACCATCACCTTGACCTCGGCGGAGCGCCGGGACGGGCGAACACTGGGGACAAGATGCTGACGCTGGTCGCTTCCGCGCTGGCAGGCGGCGACTGCATCGACGACGCCGATGCGCTGCGCGCTGGTGGGACGGTCGGTGTTCTAGGCTGCGTGGTCAAGGCGCCATCCACCCTGGGGACCTTCCTGCGCAGCTTCCGGTGGGGGCATGTCCGTCAACTCGACCGCGTGAGCCGCCAGTTGTTGGCCCGGGCCTGGGCCGCTGGGGCCGGACCCGGCGACTCGCCCCTGACCATCGACCTGGACTCGACCATCTGCGAGACCTATGGACTGGCCAAGGAGGGAGCGCGCCACCACGGCTATACCGGCGCCCGCGGCTATCACCCGCTGCTGGCCATTGCCGCCGGCACCGGCGAGGTGCTGATGTCCCGGCTGCGCGAGGGCCGGGCCAACACCGCCCGTGGCGCCGCCCACTTCCTGCGTGAGACGGTGGGGCGGGTGCGCTACGGCGGGGCCAGGGGACAACTCACGGTGCGGGCCGACAGCGGCTTCTACGCCCACACTGTCGTTGCCGCCTGCCGGGAAATGGATGTCCGCTTCTCTATCACCATCCGCCAGCGCGCCAGCCTGCGGGACCTGATCGAGGCGATACCAGAGGAGGACTGGACTCCCATTCCCTACTGGATGGACGGCGCCGCCGATGTCGCCGAGACGACTTACACCCCGTTCCAGACCAAGCCGGACGCCGCGCCGGTGCGGCTCATTGTCCGGCGGGTGAAGCCGACGCCCGGTTCCCAGCTCGCCCTCTTCGCCAGATACAGCTATCACGCCTTCATCACCGACCGCGATGGGGAGACGCTGGAACTGGAGGCCGATCATCGCCGCCACGCCGAGGTCGAGAACGCCATACGCGACCTCAAGTACGGCGTCGGGCTGAACCACATGCCGTCGGCGCGCTTCGCCGCCAACGGCGCCTGGCTGGCGGTCCAGGTGATGGCGCATAACCTGGCCCGCTGGACGGCGCGGATTGGTCTGGGCGAGCGGACCGTGATCACCAAGACCCTCAGGCGGCGGGTCTTCGCTCTGGTGGGACGGATCACCCGCTCGGCGCGCCGCCTCACTTTGCATCTCCCCCGGCGCTGGCCTTGGGAAACCCAGTTCAGTCGCGCCTTGGCCCGGCTGCAAGCCATTCCGTTCCCGGCCTGACAGCCAGCCTGCAACTGACCCAACGTCCCCGCAATCTCGCGCCACCCCGGTCGCGAGAGTCCCCTGCTGCGTATCCTCTCGCCTTCCCGCGCATCGCAACTCCCGCATAGGGCCTTAGGGGCCCTGTGCGGCGACTGAAGACCGGCCGCCGGCCTCCCATCTACCCCAAGACCCCAGGCCATCCCCCCTGTAGCTCCCTCACCCACCCCCTTCCGCTGCCCTCACGCCGTCCATCGGTGTCCTTCGGTGGATTCGGGCTAAGGCGGAATGAAGATGCAACCTACGTGAACTTGGGAACCACGTTCGGCTCTCCGGCAACGGAGTAGGCCAGCTTGCGGCCAATGCCGGACGTGGGGCAGAGCCCTTGTAGTAGTCCGAGGTCGGGAAAGCCGACCACATGGCGAAGGAGGGCAATTAGACGAGTGCAGAACACAAGCAAACTACGCCAGAGGAGGGATGTATGAACCCGACGAAGATGGCAGAAAAGCAAAGGTTCTTGGCAAAGACGGCCAATGAGTATCCAGACCACAGGTTCACCAACCTGTACGACCTATTGCACTGGGACTGCTGGATGCACACAGCGGCTGAAAGGGTACTGGCGCGACCGGGTAGCCAGACTGACGGCGTGGACGGCAAGACGCGGGATGCGTTCAAGAAGGACTACGAGGACCAGATAACGGCCCTCATCGACCAACTGAAGCGCAGAACGTACGAGCCGCAACCCGTCCGGCGAGTCTACATACCCAAGCACGATGGCAAACAGCGCCCGCTGGGCATCCCCGCCCTGCGAGACCGCATCGTGCAGGAAGCACTTCGGGCCATCCTCGACCCGATTTACGAGTCGGATTTTCACCCGCACTCCTACGGTTTCCGCAAAGGTCGTTGCACGATGGACGCAATCGCAGTCCTCATGCCCATGTTCAACACCAGCCTGAAACACTACTACGTGATAGAAGGCGACCTCCAAAGCTACTTCGATACCGTCCACCATCGGACGCTCATGAAGCTGTTGCGGAGGCGACTGAAGGACAGGGCGCTACTGGACTTGATCTGGAAGTTCCTGAAAGCGGGCGTGATGGAAGGGGGCCTCTTTCAGCACACCGAATCCGGTGTGCCACAGGGAGGGGTTATCTCCCCGCTGCTAGCCAACGTCTACCTCAACGAGTTTGACAAGTGGGCGGCGGCGCAGTGGGATCTCGACCCTAACGCTCGACGACGGAGACGGTATGCAGGTCTCGGCAACTACAAGATGGTGCGCTACGCGGACGACTTCGTGGTCGTCACCAACAGCCCCATCGCCGAGGTCAAAGCCACCAAGCAGGCCATACAGCAGTTTCTGGAGAACAAACTCCACCTGACGCTATCGGAAGAAAAGACAGTCATCACCCACGTCAACGACGGCTTCGACTTCCTGGGTTTTCACATCCAGCGCAAGAAGACCGAAGGAAAGTGGGCGGTGCATCTCCGACCGACGGCCAAGGCAAAAGAGCGAGTGAAACAGAAGCTCAAGGCCCTGACTTCCAGGAACTGGACTTGGATGGACGAGTACACCCGACTGACCACCCTGAACGCTATCGTGCGGGGCTGGGCCGAGTACTATCGGTACACCAGCCTTGTGCAGGACATCGAGGACATCACGCGGTTCACATGGTTCCGCTACCTCAACTGGCTCCTAGCGAAGCATAAGGGCAGCCATAAGGGACAGCTCATGAAAGACAAGACCAGAATGCTCCACGGCAGAACCCGCTGGTACGCAGAGGAACGCGAAGGCGATAACACGCTGGAAACGTACCAATGGCTCCCCACCCGACAGGAGCTTGACCGCCAACGCTACCGACAGAAGGGGGCAGCGGGATTCCCGCATCCCTACCTGTCCGGCCACGCGGAGGCAGCAGGCGACCATCCACAGGGAGCAACCGGCCCAGACGAGCGCATCTACACGGCGACCATTGGGGCAAGTAGCGGCAGACGTAGCCGCAGCGAACCTCTCGTACTCGCCGAACGGAAACTCAAGGCCAAGTTGCGCGACGGGATGAAATGCCAAGAGTATGGCGCTCGGAGTCCTCTCCAAGTCCACCATGTCAAAGGCATGAAGTCCCACGCGCTCAGTGACTTGGTCACGCTCTGCCGGACGTGCCATAAGGCCGTAAGCCAACCAAGCCAACAACGAACCGTCTAATGGAGAGCCGGGTGCCGCGAAAGTGGCACGCCCGGTTCGGTGGGAGGGATGGCGCAAACCAGCCAGAGCAATCCGGCCATCGGCGGCGCTGTCCCTACCCAATTCAGGAATGTACAAGTCGTCGAGCGAAGTTGTACGCGAAGGCCTGAGACTGCTTGACGATCGCGACCAGGCTCGAGAAGCTCAACTGGAACGGCTTCGCGAAGCGATCGGAGAGGGTTTCCAGAGCGGCCCCACGATCCCTGGCGAGCAGGTCTTCGAGGAAATCACACGCCTGGCCGAAGCACGCCGTAAGTAAACGTCTAACGCTCCGTGGGCTATGTGCTCTCTGTGGTGAGTCTGTCCGCTGGCTAGCCGCCGCGAAGGTGCCGGTCGAACCAGGCGACCATCCGGCTGAGGTACTCCTCCCGAAGCCTGGGATGCCCTGAACGCATAAACGTGTGGTTCGCGCCTGGGAAGCGGACGAACTCGACTTCCTTGCCGAGTCGCTTCAGGTTCACGAAGTACTGCTCACTCTGCTCTATAGGGCAGCGAAGGTCGCCCTCGCCATGCATCAGCAGCACGGGCGTCTCTACGTTGGACGCGTAGGTCAGCGGCGAGTGGGCGCGAAAGGCGTCGACGGCGTCCTTGCGCATGCCGCCCCAGTGCAGCTCCCCGAAACTGACGCCGATGTCGGACGTCCCGTACATGCTCGATAGATTGATGCAGGGTGCGCCGACTACGGCAGCCTTGAATCGAGTCGTCTGGCCCACGATCCAGCTGCTCATGAACCCGCCGTAGCTGTAGCCCCCAACCCCGAGTCGCGACTCGTCGACGTAGGGCCGCGAGCAAGCCTCGTCCACCGCGGCCATGATGTCCCGGTAGTCTTCGCCGCCCCAATCTCTGAGGACGGCCTTGGCGAACTCCGGTCCATATGACGACGACCCTCGCGGGTTCACCGCCAGCACAATGAACCCCGCCGTCGCCAGCACCTGTTGCTTGTCGTCGAACGAATCTGAGAAGCGTCCGTGGGGCCCCCCATGGATGTCCACGACCAGCGGGTGCTTCTGAGTCTCGTCGAGGTCCGGAGGTAACAGTAGACGCGACTCGATCTCCATGGCTCCGCGGCTCACAGTGAACTTCTCCAACGTCGCAGCAGGATGGCCACTGAAGTACTGGCTGTTCACGTCGGTGAGCTTCCTCAGAGAACCTTGCTCGACGGCGATCACGAAGAGCTCAGTCGATGAATTGGGTGTAGTGCCGGCTACGACGGCGGTACTGGTCGCCGCGTCGATAGTGAGGGCGGTGAAGGCGGCCCCTCCGCCCGCGACCTTCCGTACGTCGCCTCCCTTTGCTGGGACCTCACCCAGGTAGGACTGACCGCGCTCGTCGGCCAGGAACAGGATCCGGTTGTCTTGGGTCCACAGTAGCTCGGTTGTCGGTAGAAGGGGCGTGACCGTACCGTCGGTCAGGCGGTTCGGCTCCCGGCCGGGTCCGACGACGAACAGCCACGCCTGCCGCGGGTCGCTCACCTCGTCGTCGTCCGAGCCGACCATCAACAGTTCATCGCCGCGAGGCGACCAGGTGATGGCGCCGACGATCGCTCCCTGGCTGTACGCGAACACACCTCGCGACCATTCTTCGGGCTCGCCGCCCTGAGCGTCCACGACGTAGGCCTCCGCATGCCACGTGATGTCCCTGTCCTGATGGCGGTCCGACAGGAAGGCGATTCGGCTGCCGTCGGGCGACCAGACAGGGAAGGATACGTCGCCGTTGCGGTCCGTGATTTGACGCGTGTGGCCCGTTTCGACATCGACTACGAAAAGGTGGCGTATGGTTTCGCCTCGCCAGCCCATGTTGTCGGTCCGGTAGCGCATGCGCCGGACGACGCGGACTCGCGGGTCCTTCGTAGAGTCGTGGTCGTCGGGTAGCCTGTCAGGGTCGATGTCGGAGGTGAAAGCAAGTTGGCGGGCGTCCGGGGACCACGCGTGGCCGTATATACCGCCATATACGTCGGTACGGCGGTTGGCCTCGCCGCCGGCCGAGGGTATCGTCCAGAGCTGTTTTCGACCGTGGTCGTCGTTTCGCACGAAGGCGATTGCGTTCCCGTCCGGAGAGAAGCGCGGCGAGCCGTCGGTCTCGCCCTGTGTGAAAGGCGACGGTTCGCCGTCCGGCAGCGACATCATCATGATGCGGCTCACGGCTTTCATCCTGTCGCGGTCGATCTTCGAGCTGGCGAAAGCCAGCCGCGTGCCATCGGGCGAAATAGTAGGCTCGGACAGAGTGGTCAGCTTGTAAACGAGGTCCGGGGTTATCGGCTTTGGCAAATCGTTATCTCCTACATTGTTATCGTGCAGTTGAGTCGCGGTGCGGTGCGACAGGCCGGTTCGCCGACGCCGCTACCACGTCGATCGCGTCGAGATCGATGTCACCGGTGCTGATCCGCTGCAGCACCTCGACGTATAGTACGTGCTCGTGCTGCAGAACGCGCTCTCCCAGGGTTTCGGCCGTGTCGTTTTCCAGCACCGGAACCTCGACTTGCCAGACGACTGGGCCCGTGTCGTAGTCGCCTTCCACGAGGTGGACAGTCGCACCGGTGACCCTTTCACCGGCAGTGAGGACCGCTTCATGGACTCGCATCCCATACATGCCCTTGCCACCATACTTCGGCAATAGCGCGGGGTGAGTATTCAGGATGCGGCCCTTGAAGCGGGACAGCGTCTCCGGGCCTAGCTCTTTCATGTACCCGGCCAGCACGACCAGGTTGACACTGTGCTCTTGAAGCCTATCCGCGATGGCCCGGTCCAGGTCGCCGGGCACCGGATGCGTTTTGGCTGACAGGTTGCGCGTGGGCACTCCTTCACGCTCGGCACGGACCAGTACGTTGGCCCGGGAGTTGTTGCTGATCACGATACACAGCTTCGCATCCAGGCGACCGTCTTTGCACGCGTCTACTATCGCCTGAACGTTGCTTCCGTTGTGCGAGGCCAGAAAGCCTAGCCGAAGCTCGTCCACCGTATCGGGCTCCTCGACCTGCGGCGTTTGGCCGATGCCGCCGTGGCAAGGCCAATTGTACTTGTGCCAAAGGGAGATGGAAACAGACGCCCTGAGAAATCCTTCATCTATCAGCCGCTATAATGGCCGGACTGTCGATCGAACGGAGACGCCTAGTTGAAGGCCCCGCCCCTCGCTGACCAGGAGTTCCGACAGCGTCGAAATCGACTGGCCGCGACGGTCGTCCTGGGCCATTGGGTCAAGCACATATACACCTCCGGCCTGACTATGCTGATCTGGCCGGAGATCAGGATCGGCCTGGGTCTGAGCTACGGGCAGCTCGGCTCCCTTGCCTCCGCCAAGTCTGTCTCGGCGTGGCTGTCGACTATGACGGCGGGGTATCTTGGGGACAGGTTCACGGGCAGGGCCTCGCTGTTGCTGGGTATTTCTCTGAGCCTCCTGGGATTCTCGTTCCTGTTGGCCGGATTCGCTCCCAACTACCTCGCCATGCTCGCTGTCATGCTCGTTCTTGGCGTCGGCCCGGCCCTCTACCACCCTCCGGCGATAGGTGAGCTGTCGCGACGGTTCCCCGAACGACGAGGGTTCGCAATCTCCTTACACGGGATGGGCGGCACGGCCGGCGAGGTGGTAGGCCCGCTCGTTGTGGCCCGGCTGTTCACATTCATGGCCTGGCGCGACGTGTTGAAGGGAGGGCTCTTTCCCGCGCTAATCGCGGCGCTCTTGATCTGGGCTTCCATGCGATCGGTGCCACGGATGGAGCCACAGGCCCAATCGCGAAAAGCCTACATAGCTTCCTTGGGGGGCCTCCTACACAACCGCGTACTGCTTCTGCTGATAGCCGTCGTGGCAATCCGCGGCATGGGACAGAGCGCGGTCGAGAGTTTCCTTACCGTGTACCTGAGAGACGACGCGCTCTATTCGACCACGAAGATCGCGTTTATCGTTTCTGCCGCGCAGGTCGTCGGGTTCGCTGCCCAACCGGCCATGGGGTACCTTTCGGACAGGTTCGGACGCCAGTCGGTCCTGATCCCAGGTCTCGTCATAGGAACGGCGATGACCTTTGCACTAGTGGTCCAACATCCTAGTATTGAAGGGTTCTGAGGTTACGGCTTGGTAGGGGCGGGTTTGAAACCCGCCCTGTCGTCGTAGCACGCCAATCTCGGCTACCCCTCATTTCAAAGATTTCGGTCTACTAGGTATAGTCGAACCCGGCGCGGTCCTGGTCTTCGTGGTCATCGCTCGTGGGATGTTCAAGTTCTCGCTGCACCACATCTTCGTAGCGGCCGCCATCGACGCGGCGGGTGGCCAGGTACAGTCAACCGTTGTTTCGATGGTCTACGGGTCCGGTGTGCTTGGCACGATATCGCCGACGATCGCCGGGTTGATCTCTGACCGCTATGGTATCCAGAGCTCGTTCATGTACGCGGGGAGTCTATCGCTGATTGCGCTGCTGGTCCTCATGACTTTGAAGCTGCCGAAGACGGCGGCGCAGAGGACGGCGGAGGGGGTTGGAGATTAGGGGTTAGGGACGAGGGATTAGGGTTTCGGCCGAATCCATCCTAGCGACCCTTGATTAGCACGGGTGAGCGCTGGACTTCGGTGGTGACCTCGGGTCCGCTCTCGGAGACGTACACGTCGATCTCTGACCGCACGCCGAAGTCAGGCAGGTAGATCCCCGGCTCGATGGTGACGGCGACTCCCGGAATCAGCTGACGGGTATCATTCGTCTCCCAGCCGTCCAGGTTGACGGCGTTGCCGTGGACCTCGGCACCCAGGCTGTGGCCCAGCCGGTGACCGAAGTAGGCGCCGTAGCCGGCCTCATCGATGTAGTCCCGGGCGACACCGTCGACCTCGCGACCTTGGATGGGGCGGCCGGACTCGAACGCACGCTCGATCTCGGCTAACGCGGCGTCCGTCGCTCCGACTACGACGTCAAACACCTCCTGATGACGCTCAGGGACGCGCTCGCCGACGTAGGCGGTCCAGGTGATGTCGGCGAACATCGTGTCGTCGCCCTTCAGCCGCGCCCACAGGTCAATCAGCACCCAGTCGCCGGACTGGATTGCCGCCGAGTCCTCCGGCGTAGGATCGAAGTGAGGGTCCGAAGAGTGCTCGTTCACGGCCACGACTGGGCCGTCGGGCGCGTCGAGGCCTTCCTCACCAAACCGCCGCCGGATGAATTCGGCGACATCGAGCTCCGTCACTCCCGGCGATAGATTGTCGCCGATGTAGTCGAACGCCTGGCGGACGATCGTACCCAGCTTTTCGGCCGCGTCTCGATGGGACCGGAGCTGTCGGGAGTCCCAGCGCTGCGTTGCGTACTGCAACGTATCGCCCGACGATACGACCTCGACACCGAGACTACGCACTAGCTCCACGGTACCCGCGTCGACTCTGGACACCCTCGGCAGATTCCCTTCGAGCGAATACTCCATCGCGATTCGCTGCGCGCCCGACAGAAGGTCTCTGAGGCTCTCGACCATTTGCTCCCGGCCGGCAAAAAGCGCGGTTTCGATGCCGAGGTGCCCGAAGCGGCCCTGGTCGACGAAGCCGACGAGGAGCTTCGGGCTGCCCGTCGCAGGGACCCAGAGCCAGCACGGCCGCGTCACATTGGGTACGGGCCCCACAGTCTCCCAGAATATCGGGTTCATCCCCCGGTAGTCGTAGAGCAGCCAGCCGTCGATGTCGCTGGCCTTTAGGTGCTCCTGGGCGTTGGCTATAGTCGTTTTGATGTTCATTCAGGCGATCTGCGGGCGATTGCGACGGGCAGACGCGCAGGTCTGCCTTCCCCTACGTTCGTCTATGACAACCCTGAATGGGGCACGTCCATCCGGATTCAGGAAATGCGTCTTAGCTCTGCTACAATTGCCTCCGCATTCTGACACCTGTTCTCAGACGTGTAAACCGCCTGCCCACCGTATGACCGCCTCTTCCAGCTCCAAACGTATGACCGCCGCCGAGGCCGTTCGTCGGTTCGTTTCCGACGGCGCCACCTTGGGAATCGGGGGCCAGACCATAGGTCGCAACACGATGGCTCTGGCTCACGAGGTCGTCCGGCAGGAGAAGAAGGATCTCACCCTGGTCGGCTGCAGCATGGGCATGTCGATGGACCTGATGGTCGGGGCCGGACTGGTGAAGAAGACCGCCTGCGGCACCGGCAACCTCGAGCGCTTCGGCACTGCTTTCCGCTGGCGTAGCGCCATCGAGGCGGGTGAAGTGGAGGTCGAAGACTACAGCCACCTGTCGATGGCCCTGAGGTTCCTCGCGGGCTCGTTGGGCCTCCCGTTCATTCCCACCAAAAGCCTTCTCGGCACCGACATCCTCGGCAGAAGCCGTACGGACGACGGAAAGGTGTTCGAGGTGGTCGACAATCCCTGGAATAAGGGCGAGCCGGTCGTACTTCTCCCCGCCCTGTCGCCAGACGTGTCGATCATACACGTGCAGAAGGCCGACGAGACCGGCAACGTGATCATCGAGGGCTTCACGACCCACGAGCGCGAGATGGCCAAAGCATCGAAAGCCGTGATCGTCAGCTGCGAGGAAGTGGTGAGCCCGGACGTCGTCAGGTCGGACCCGGCGCGGACCTCTATTCCTTACCTGTACGTCGACGCTGTCGTCGAGCAGCCCTGGGGCGCCTACCCGACGTCGACCTTCCGGTACTACGAGCATGACGGCGACTACATGCTGGACTACCAGACGCATGCCCGCGCCGGAGGCGACCGGTACCGGGAGTACCTCCAGCGCAGCGTGTACGACTGCGCGACTTTCGACGAGTACCTGCAGAAATCCGTCGGGGACTCGAGGCTCGAAGAGCTCCACGACTCGATGCAGAGTGTGCTATGAGTGACGTCGCGTCACCGAGCGAGCTCATGGTGATCGAGGCGTCCCGCCACATCGCCGACGGCGACGTTGTCATGGTCGGGACCGGGATGCCCATGGTGGCGAGCCTGCTGGCCCTGAAGACCCACACGCCGAGTATATGTTTCATCGTCGAGACCGGGCCCATTGCGCCAGAGGTGATCCCTACCCCCGTCTCGGTCTCCGACCCCCGGGTGATGTACCGTGCGGTCAGCCACGGCTCAATGCTCGAAGCCCTTGGCGGCGTGCTTCACAGAGGTCTCGCGGACGTAGCTTTTCTCGGTGGCGCCCAGATCGACCAGTTCGCCAACATCAACTCGACCGTGATCGGAGACTACGAACATCCGAAGGTACGGCTTCCCGGCAGCGGCGGCGCCAACGACATGGCGTCCCACGCGAAGAGAGTCCTGATAATCGCACAGCACGAGAAACGCCGGTTCCCGGCTCGCTGCGACTACATCACGAGCCCCGGCTACATCGACGGCCCCGAAGGCAGGAACAAAGCGGGACTGCCGGTCGCCTACCCGGACATCGTCGTTGTCACGAGCCTGGCGGTGATGTCTATTGACAAAGCTGTGGGCCGGCTCCGCGTCGAAGAGTTGATGCCCGGCGTGAGTCTCGACGACGTACAGGCCAATACGGGTTTCGAGCCTGGCGTCGGACCCGATATTGCGACGGTCCGGGCGCCGTCAGGCGAGGAGCTACGCGTCCTTCGCGAAGAGGTCGACCCGGCTGGGGTCTACCTCGGTGGCGGTGATTAGCCTATCCCTTCCCGTTTAGGGTGTTTCTCTCGTGGAACACCCGGCGGATCTGCCCAGCTACGAATCGTAGCTGGGGGGCCCCTGTTCAACTGTTCCGTTTTCATCCGTTTTGTTCCATTTCGTATGTGTGAGGGCGCTGTTCGGGCCTCTGGGGACTGTTCCACTCCTATCTGCAGCGCCGCGTCGGAACGGGGGCCAACTGTTCCGTCTTCTTCAACCTCCAAAAACAAAGGGACAGACCCGCGGGTCTGTCCCTTACAAACACGATAGCACATCTGTTCTGCAGTGTCAACCGCCGGCGTGTTCCCCTTCAGTCCACCTTCAGTCGCACCCAGCGCGTGTGTGTGACGCCCTGGGACGTGCACCAGAAGTAGGTCATCAGGTCGCCGTCGGGGAGAAGCACGCCGCCGGGTTTGCCGAAGCCGATGAGCATGTGCTCGGCCAGGAAGTTGGGGTGGTCCGGGTCTCCGAGCGTCGCCTCGGCCCCGGCGTCGAAGACCACGACCTCGTTGTCCGTATCGAAGGTCGACAGGTCCTCCGTCAGGGCGACGTGGATGCCCTGCGGATCGTGCCGGTAGTTGTAGATCGCGGCGACCCGCCCGTCCGGGAGGGGAATGGGCGTGCAGACCTGTCCGCGCAGGTTGGTCGGCTTCGGCTCCGTCCAGGTGCGCCCCTGGTCCTCTGAGATAGTCCAGTGGTTGTTCAGGTCCTCGGACGTGCCGTACTTGTGAGTCCAGATCAGCGTGTATATCCGGCCGTCCGGCATCATCGCGCACATCTGGTCCCACCAGAGAATCTTGCCGGACTCGTCGTCGGCCACGACGGTGAACTCGCCCCAGGTCTTGCCTTGGTCGGAGGAGAACACGGCAGCCGCCTTCTGGTCCGGTTCGGCGGTGCTCTCCTCGGGCTTCCACGTCTCTAGCGGGTACATCCAGCGGTCCTTAGCCAACTTCAAGAGCGTACCGGCGCCGTTCCAGTTGTAGCGGTCGCGCGGCAGACCCACCGGCACGACCTCGGGCTCCGACCAGTTGCCGCCTCCGTCCTCGGACCAGAGGACGACCATGTCGCAGCGTGCCGAGGCCTCCGACTCGGGGTCGAACAGGCTTTCCCGCTGCACGAAACGGGAAGAGGTCATGACCAGCCGTCCGTCCGGAACGACCGAGATCTTCGGACCGCGATACGCCCAGCCGTCGTTGGGCGGCCCGCCCCCTGGGTGGATGCTGCCCTGGTTCTTCCACGTCTTGGCGTCGGTCGAGCGGAGCACCTCAATGTGGTTGTCCGGCGAGCCCAGCTCCTTCCCCACATGCTGGGACGCGATGAACGTCCCGTCAGGTAGGGGAGTGATCACGGGCATATAGGCGCCACGCCCCGCCACACGAGAGATGATGCCCTGGTCGACGATTTTCAACACGGTCCCACCTCGTTGCGCTGTCGAAGTCTCGTTAACCAAATAGAAGTCCTGCTTGCGCAAGGACCTCTAGATGGGTGCGGGCCAAGCCCGCAGCGACAGATTACTTGCGACCGGGAGCGGTGTCAATATGTGCCGGCTGGTCCGTCAGAAGGCCTATCGGCCGGCCGGGCGGCGGGGTCCCGGCACCTCAGGAGGACGCCTCCGCATTGCCGAGTCTCTGCTCCACCTGCGCGAGCGTGGGGATGCCAGCCGTCCCCTGGGCCTCGACGCAGAAGCTGGCGGCGCAGCTGGCGAACTGCGCCGACGCTACTGGGTCGCCGGACTGCCGATATCTCACCAGGAACGCAGCGGCGAAAACGTCGCCGGCTCCTGTAGGGTCGGCCTGGCTTGTTCGGAAAGGCTCGACCGAGTGCCACGATCCGTCGACGTGGAGTCTAGAGCCCTCAGGACCCATGGTGACGATCAGCATGGGCGCCAGCTTCGCCCAGGTCTCGATGAGGTCTTCGTCTTCGACGTCCCCACTCGACGCGATTGCAACGTCGACGTACGGCAGGACATCGTCGCCCTCCCAGCGCTTTGCCGCCACTCGGCCGCGCCGGTCCCAGGTCCTGAGCCAACCCTGCAGCGACACCATCACTATGGAATCGGGAAAGCCACGAACGAGGTCGGGACCGACCTCACCGGCGAGGGGACCGAGCAAGACTGTCGGCGCCGAGCGCCACTCCTCGGGTACGTCTTGAAGCGAGATCGGGTTGGCGACAGACTCGAGGGTCTGCGTGCGTCGTCCGTCCGGGTACTGATTGCGGAACGTGGTCGTGGCATCGCTTGCCACGACGTGAACTGGGATGTCGGGAAGCGCCGAGCCGGCGTCAAGGCCACTACGGGCGCTGGTCACCACTGCGGGTAGTAGCCCAAGCCGCTGTGCCGTCAGGGCTCCGTAGGTGACGGCGCCGCCCCAGACGAAGCCGTCCGGAACGCGGTCTCTAGTCACGTGGCCGACGGCCAGGAAGTCCGGGTGCACGTATCGACTCAACAGAGATCCCTGGTCCTGGTCTAAGGTGACGTCGTGTTGCGCAAGTGCGGGCTAGAGCCGGTCATGATCGGTCGTCTAGTGACAAGCCGACTGCGTGGTCCCTTCGGTAGTCCAGCCCGGCGACGAATCAGTTATCGGGCGTCTCTTGTTCGGCGGCCTCTTCGTCCCTGGGCCCGACTACGACCTGCCGGTTGTCGTCGAAGCCGGTGCTCGATGTCGTGACATTCGAGTTTTCCGCCAGGGCGAGGTGTATGATGCGACGCTCTCCAGGGGGCATCGGTTCAAGGGTGATGGGCCGCCCCGTAGACGCAACGCGTTGGGCAACTCTATTCGCCAAGTTCGTAAGGGACTCGCGGCGACGTTCCTGGTAGCCGGCAACATCGACGACGAGATTCACCCTGTCCTCGAGGCGCTGGCTTGCCAGAAAGGTGACGATAGACTGAAACGCGCGTAGGGTTTCGCCTCGTCGCCCGATCAGGAGGCCGGAGTCGTCGCCATCGACATCGAATACCGGACCGCCCACGTCTTCGCGTTCGGCGTTCTTGAGGGTCACGACAACTGAGACCCCCATGCGCTCGATTAGCTCTTGAAGAATCTCGGTAGTTACCCGCACCACGTCGGGAGCGGCTTCGAGAAGGGTAACCCGGACCTTCGCGTCTTCTCCGCCAATGCCGAGGATTCCCGACTTGCCCCGGCTAACGACGTCTATTTCTACTTCCGAGCGTTCGACGTCTAGCTCTTTTAGTGCGAGCTCTATTGCTTCTTCGGGCGTTTTTGCCGTCCGTTCGATCATCTTCATCGGTCACTACCTCCTCCGCTGGGGCCTCCTCGGTGGCAGCGGGGGCTTCACTCCGCGAAGTGGCGAGCCCCGGGATCTGCCTGAGTGAGGCCAGGGACGCGAGCGGACCCCAGCCGGTGATAAACCCTTGAATAGCTATTCCGATCACATTGGAAACGATCCAATATAGCGCCAGTCCCGCCTCGAAGCTCAACGTGAAGAACCCGAACATCAGAGGGAACATCCATAGCAGCATCCGCTGGGTCGACTCCTGCTGTGGGGAAGTGGCCGTTGCGGAGGACATCTTCTGCATTACCCACATGGAGCTGCCGACGAGGATTGGCAGCAAAAATGGGACTGGGTTCTCCGCCGAGGTCTTGGCGAGGTCGAAACCTATGAAGGTACTGTCGAGGGGGACCGCTTCGTGGACTTGTGGCAGCCACGAGTAAAGAGTATGCGATAGGTCAGTGAGCCGCTCGGGCGTGGAAGGAAGGGTCTTTCTCAACGCCCAGAAAAGACCGAAAAAGATAGGCATCTGTACGACCATCGGGCCTAAGCAACCGATAGGATTGACGCCTTCAGTGCGATAGAGCTTCATCGTCTCCTGAGACTGGCGCTGCTTATCGCCGGGGTACTTCGCTTGTAGGGCCTTCAGTTTGGGCTGCAGAGAGCTCATTTTCTTCATCTGGCCGCTCTGTTTCAGCGTGAGGGGTATCATCGCGCCGCGGATAATGATCGTGAAGACGATAATGCTCAGGCCGAAGTTGGCGAAGAAGACGGTATAGAGGAATACCAGGCTGTTGATCATCGGCCCGACAAGGACCTGGTTCCAGATGAAGCTCCAAAGCTCGAGGATCAACGTCTCATCCCTATGCGCATTTCTTTTCCCAGCCGCCCGGACCTGTCTCTCTGTTGGTGAAGAGTTCCCAGGCCGGCCGGTCCTCGTCTAGTTGCCAGAACCTGTCAAACTCCTCGATCTCCAGTGAGCGGATCGCATGGTCACTGGCGAGGAAGTACAGCGTACTGGTACTGGCAGCCAGGGAGGCTCTCAGTCTCACCTTGTCACCAATTCTGCATTGGCTGTCGACTTCGCCGTCTTCAAGTCTCGCGAGGTATACGCCACCGTCTTCCGAGGGCACCGCGATCCTGTCGCCGACGATCACTGGCGAGCCGATTATCGGTCCCTCAGTCTCCAGCTTCCATTCCAGCCCACCGTCGGAACGGCGCAGCGCGTAGAGTGTCCCGTCCAGGGAGGGGGCGTAAACGCGGTCTTCATGCACCACCGCGCGGCCCCAGAACCACTCCTTGGCCTCATCGAACGTCCAGGCGACAGCTCCCGTCGACGCATCGATCGCGTAGAAGACACTATCGAACGCCCCGAAGTACACACGGCCCTCAACCACGACCGGTCCCGCCGCGATCCCCCCCTTGGTTTCAAACGGCGACGACCATACAGGCGTACCGTCGTCGAGGTTGACCGCGTACAGGTTATGGTCCAGAGAGCCGAAGTAGACTATCCCATCTTCAACGGCTGGCGTAGACCATACCCGATTGTCGGTTGGGAAAGGCGCAGCCCACCTCTCGGCCAGCGCAACACGTGATTCGTTCACGATAACGTCGAACGCGTACAGGTTTCCGTCCGAAGAGCCAACCACGACGATGTCGTCGATTACTACCGGGCTTGCCACGATCGGCTCGCCCGCGCCCACTTCAATCTCCTCGTCGGACTCCCATAGCCCTTCACAGTCGAGGGGAAGCACGTAAAGGATCCCGTCGTAGCCGGCGACGAACAGTCTGTCGTTCGCGATCGCGGGAGTACCGTAGAGCGCACGAAGTTGTTCCGGCTCGCCGACGAGATCGAACTCGCACTCCGTCCTGCCGGTCTCGAGATTCAGCGCCCGAACGTCGCCTTCCAGAGTACCGATATACAGGCGCCCGTTCGACACCACTCCTCCCGACCAACCTTCGGGATCTGACAGAGGCGAGCAAGCAGCGAGACCAACCAGGACGAAGATCTGTGACGCCGCAAACCATCGAACGTTGCGACGAATCGCCACGCCATTCCATCGCGGGCTCACCACTCTCTGAAAGCGGAAAGACGCCGCTACTCGTTCAGCAGCGTTGCGGAAAGACATTCGTTAAGTGTGGGTCGGGCTAGGGAACGGGGTCATACCCGCTTGTACCCAGGGGACGGCACCGGCTTAGCCTCTTGAGGCCCAGCCAGAAACCCCTGATCACGCCATACCTGTCGATCGCCTCGTAGGCGAACTGTGAACACGTAGGGGTGTGGCGGCAGGTTCCCGGAAGGTACGGGGATATTGCCATCTGGTACAGGCGAACGGCGCCCAGAGCCAGACTCCTCATTGGGTTGCCCTGCGCGATACGGAAGCCCCAGCCGCCGAAGCCATGATGCCCGCCTTCGACAGCAGTGCGTTCAGTGAAATCTCAAGCGCTGAAAAGTCGGCGTCGGCGGCTCCCTTACGGGCGATCACGACGACGTCCCAACCGTCTTTTACCTGAGTGTGCGACGCGATCTCCCGGAGCCTCCTCTTCGTCTTGTTTCTACGGACGGCTATTCCGACGCGGCGCCCGACGGAGAAGCCGAACCTGGTGATATCCAAGTCGTTCGAACGTGTGTAGAGGACGAGCAACCGGTCGGACCAAGTGCGTCGCGCCGCTCTGACCGCCTCGAAGTCCCTGGGTCTTCTTAGGCGCTGCTCCTTCCTCATCGGAAGGTGCGGTCTAGGCCGGCACGCCTAGACCGTCAGTCGGGCGCGTCCTTTGAACATGCGCCGCTTCAATACGTTTCGTCCGCCCCGGGTACGCATCCGGGCCCGGAAACCGTGGACGCGGTGGCGCCGCCTCTTCTTTGGTTGATACGTTCGCTTTGGCATGGTTCAACCGACCGATTATATGCGCGGCTACGAATGAGTGTCAAACGAGATTGGAATTATCCCGCAGACACACCCTAACACTAGGCTTCCAGTCCCAAACGACCCTGTTCGCTTGGAGGGTGACGAGGAGTAGGTCGCTCCCGGGGACGACGCGGCTTACTTAGGGCTGGCGTAGTATCAACGAAAACGTTTTGGATTTGCCTGATCAGGTACTCGCGCGGCATCGTCTTCATACCGCTTCCGTGGAGCAACACCATACCTTCATTATCACTGAAGAACTCTAGCCAATCACGCCGGTGCAGCAGTATTTTGCCTAGTAGCATGAGCGGCGATTGGTTACGCCTTCGGCCTATCTGGATTATCTTTCCTCCGTTGTCGTAGACCTCCTGATACAGCTTGTGCTTCGTTTCGCCGTCCCTGAACCTGTCGTGTGTCAGCATGATGCGCCGATGACGTCGCGCCCACTTCAACACCTCTGTGTCGTCATGGATGTCGACATCCACGCGAATCGCGAACACCACGTCGAAACCAACTGCCACGAGATATCGTTGTAGCCGAGCGTCAATGTCGGCATCTAGTAGCAGTCGTTCAAGCTTAGGTAGCGGGGGCTGCGAGTGCCTGGTCGAGGTCTTCTTCAAAATCGATGGCTTTCTCTATAGTCTCTTTGGGGATGGGCTCGTATAGGATTTCGAGTTCTCCAATAGAGACACCTTCGTGATACATATCCACAATTGTGGATGTTGGTACGCGGGTGTTTCGAATCACCGGCTGCCCGCTCATAACGTTAAGGTCGATTTCCACATAGGCAGCATAGTCTTCGGGTATTAGAATCGCCGCTTCTTCTTCAAATAGGTCTCCAATGACCCGCGACATCGCCTTCTGACCGCCCCTCGTCGCAACTGTCGAGTCCCACTCATCCGGCTTCTGGGCAAACACCTCTTTGTCGATGATGTAGACGTGGGCGTTTTGCCAGCCTTGGCTTGTCGGAGGGCCTAGGCGGTCGTACAAATGGCGAAGCGCCTTGGCGACCGACCCTAGATTGAGTTGGCGATTCCGCAGCGCCCGCATTAGTTTGATGATTGCCAAGTCAGCGTAGGAATAGCCGTCATCAACCACTAGTCCGGCTTCGATCAGGTGCACAGAGGGCGCGATGACACCTCTAGCCTTCCAGTCGTAGAGGGTTCGCTTGGGCACCCCGGATAGGCGTGAAATCTGACTTGTCGAGTAGAAGCCCTGCCATTCAGTCATCGGTGCCACCCTCGGAAACGGGATAACGACTGCCATGCCGATGCGACCTCCGCCATGCAAGAATCAAGTTGCCACAACTAATCACCCCAAGGCGGAAGCTATGCCTAAAAAGCGCCGTGACACTAGTATCGCTTCACCCGATGTCATTGAGCAAGCTATATCGGACTAGATGACTCCGTAACCGTTAGGGGTCACAGTCCGGTCGGTCCGACAGTACAACAGAACCTCTGAGTCTGAGACGGCTAAGCGGCGAACCGCGCGGCCGTGGAATCTCCTGCTCCGCAAGTGATTCGCGGCGCATTCCAAATCATCCGGGCCCGACGGGGTCGACGTCCACCACCCAGTCCGGCGGGACGCCGGCCTTGTCGAGCACGGTCCGCGGTTTGGCGCCGCGCAGCACCAGTTGCCATCTGTAGCGACCACGCAAGCGGGCGGGATACGCCGGCGTGGGCCCCAGGATCTCCACGTCGCCGTATCCCCAGGAGTCCCGTTGCTCCCGCAGGGTGTCGGCCAGTCTTGTGGCCTCGCGCTCGCAAACAGCCTGGTTCGTGTGCGCGTACATTAGCCTGATGAGCCTACCGTACGGTGGGTTGCCCTGCATTCGTCTATTGACAATCTCTTCGCGATAGAACCTCGCGTAGTCCTGCGTGGCGGCAGCCTTGATGGCGTAGTTATCGGGCTGGTAGGTCTGGATGATGGCCCTACCCCGATTCGCACCACGACCGGAACGCCCGGCCACCTGGCAGAGAACCTGGAACGTTCGCTCGCCAACTCGGAAGTCCGGCACCGCCAGCCCGACGTCGGCCAGGACCACGCCCACCAGCGTCACTGACGGGAAGTGGAGTCCTTTGGCGATCATCTGCGTGCCGACGAGTATGTCGGCATTGCCCGACCTGAATCCCTCGAGCAGGGCCCGATGCTGTTTTGGGCCCTTGGCGGCATCGCTGTCCCACCGGATGGTTCGTGCCTCAGGAAACTGGCTGGCGAGCTCGCTGACCACAGCCTGGGTCCCGACCCCGTATCGGGCCAAGTGGTAGGTGAGGCACTGGGGACACTGCTGAGGCGGCTGGCGCCGCTCACCGCAGTAGTGGCATAGCATCCGCCGGATGTCTTTGTGGTAGCTCAGAGGTATGTCGCACCGCCGACACTTGAGACTGAACCCGCATCGCCGGCACTGGACCGAGGTCGCGGACCCTCTGCGATTCAGAAAGAGGATCACCTGCGACTCCGTATCCAGGCAGCGGCGTATACCCGCCAAGAGTTCCCGGCTGAGCATCGAACGGTGGCCTTCGCGAAGCTCTCGCCGCATGTCGACCACCTGCACCGTTGCCAGGCCGCGGGCTTTCGATTCAACCCCGTCCGAGGCTGGAGGGGCCGCCACTCTCTGGGGAAGCTTGAGCAGGCGAAGTCGTCCCTTCTGTGTATGGAAGTATGACTCGACGTCGGGCGTGGCGCTCCCCATTACGACCACGGCTCGATGCAACTCAGCCAGCTTCAACGCGACCAGCCTGTCGTGGTATCTGGGGCTCGCGTCGTGCTGTTTGTACGTCCACTCGTGCTCCTCGTCGATAACGATGAGCCCCAAGTCTGGGACAGGGGCGAAGATAGCGCTCCGGGAGCCGATCACCACTCCGTACTTGCCCTGGCGGACCTTAGTCCATTGGTCGAACCGCTCGCCTGCAGTGAGCCCGCTATGCAGGACCGCAACGTTGCCTGGGAAACGAGCGGCGAATCGCTCTACGGTCTGGCCGGTCAGCGCGATCTCGGGCACCAGGACGATGGCCCGTTTGCCGATCTCCAGGCTGTGACGCACCGCGTCCAGATAGACCTCGGTCTTTCCGCTGCCGGTGACACCCTGTAACAGGAAGGCGTGTGTCGATTTCGAAAGCGCTGAAAGGGTGGCGTTGATCTCCGCGACGGCCACCTGCTGCGTCGTCGTGAGTGTGACCGGCGGCTGCTGGGGGACCTCGACACCAGCCAGCGGGTCACGGTCATCGGCTATCTCAATAATCTCCAGCCACCCTTTTTCCTGCAGCCCTTTAACCGCGCTGTGCCCATATTCCTTCCGCGCATTGGACAGCTCCAACGGGCTTCCGCTACGTAGCAAGAACTCCAGGAGGGCCGTCCGCCGTGGGGCTCGCTTCCTCATTTCGTCGAGACCGGAGTGCGCAAGCTCTCGTTGGCCGTCGGCCAGCTGTATCAACCTCCGGGTCCTCTGTCGTATCGCTGACCCTGAGGGTCCGTGCGAGCGCACGAGCAGGCCCGACCGGACAAGCGCTCTCGATGCCGACTCGTTCGCCTTGCCGTACGCTGCGACGAGTTTGCTTTCTTCGACCCTGCCTTTTCGGCGGACGTACTCAAATATCCGCGACTCCAGCTCCGTGAGCGATTCGCCCGCCCGGGCGGGCGAATTCTGAGCCATCTCGAGGTACGTCTTGAAGCGACGACGGCCGCCCGGAGGAAGCATGAGCGACACAGCGTCGAACAGGGGGCAGTAGTAGTAGCTGCTGATCCACCTCGCGAGCTGCAGCTGGGCTTTCGTTAGCGTGGGGACCGATGCGGGAACGTCCAGGATTTCGCGGGTTTCGGCCACCTCGCTTCGGGGGGCCAGCGTTATGACCACGCCATCCGTTTTGCGAGCGCCGAAGGGGACGGTAACGATCTGACCCGGTAGCACCCTCAGGGAGTGCGGGATAGAGTACGTGAAGGTCCTGTCCCGGCCTACAGGAGCGTCGACGGCGACTTCGGCAAAAGGGGTGCGGTGAAGGCGTTCCTCGCGCATAGCACCAGTGTAGCGAAGTCCGCGTGATAAGAACAGATGGTCGCCGCAAATTCCAGCAGACGGAGGCGCCCGAGAGTTTGTCAGAGCCGGTTTGGGTCGGCTATCTCAGGGGAAGAAGACTCGGGTCGGGACGACTTTCGTCGCCCGGCTACTAGCGGCGCTCTTTTATCCGCGCGGCGCGGCCGGAGCGTCCTCGCAGGTAGTTGAGGCGGGCCCGGCGCACAACCCCGGCCCTTACGACGCTGACGGCTTCGACGACAGGCGAGTACAACAGGAACGTACGCTCGACCCCCACCTCGTTGGACACACGACGGACCGTGAAGGACGCGCCGGGGCCGCCGCCCCGTTTGCGGATCACGACTCCCTCGAACACCTGCGTGCGGGTCCGTTCGCCCTCGGTGACCTTCGTGCTCACTCGCACGGTGTCGCCGGGGCGGAAATCCTCGACGGCGGCGTTCGGCTCAAGTTGTATCAGGTGGTGGGCGTCCATCGGCTCACTCTGCAATCAACTGCGATTGTGACGGTTCGCACAATCGCTCCGCCAATATTACACATTATCGAAGCGACAAGCAATATGAAACCCATCTCCGAGAACGAGAATCCGGCGCGCCTCAACAAGACGTACCGTAGAACAAACACGTCGGCGCCCGTCCGCATTTTGCTGCCTCCGGACTGGCGCGACCGGAATCCCAAAACTGTATACTGTCGCCACCCCATCTACCTATCGTAGATGCGTTTGAACGACCTATCGCCCGTGTGACTGTGGCCGGCCTAACGGCAGTCCGATGGAGGTGCCGAGATGAAAAGGTTCAGTGTGGGGACTGGGGCGCTCGCGGGTTCGCTGCTGACCGCGCCGCTGATCGCCCTGATGTACCTGGCCGACAAGCTCGTCGGGCTACCCTTCATTCCGTTTGACCTCTTCGATTGGATCGCTCGCGTCCTGCCGGGCCCGATCGTTACGTTCGGCATCGACCTGATGGTCGACATCTTACGTCTATTCGGCGCAAGCGTTGCCAACACCGCGAAGACGGCGGAGAAGGCGATGGCCATCATGATGTTCTTTGGCATGGGGGTCACCGTTGGCGTCGCGTTTTTCGCCTATATCAGACTTAGAGACGTACGGCCCGATCTGACGACCGGTCTGGTGGTAGGCGCGCTGGTGGGACTGCCGATGATCGGAATCAGCATCGCGATCGGGGGCTCGGACGTACACCCAATTCTGACTATTATCTGGCTGATGGTCCTGTTCCTGGCCTGGGGTGTTGCATTCCGCGAAGCCTACGTGAGGCTAAACCCGAAAGAGGCGCTGCCTGAGCCCACCGAAGGAGCGGCCGCAACCGTTCAAACGGTAGACCGGCGTCGGTTACTAATCAGTCTTGGCGCGGCCAGTGCGACGATCACTGTCGCCAGCACAGGTATCGGAAATCTCCTGGCACAGGCCGCCCGCCGCAAGCTAGAAGACGAGCTGGCCGCCTCGATGGCGCACGAGTCCCAAGGAAGCCCGCGGTCGCCGTTCCCGAATGCCGCCGACACTGTGATGCCGGCTCCAGGTACTCGACCCGAGTACACCCCACTCAAAGACCACTACCAGGTCTTCATTCGTACGGAGCCGACGGTGATAGACGGCGCCACGTGGACACTTCCGATATTCGGGCTCGTCGATAACCCGATGGACTTGACTATCGACGACATTCGCAACAACTATGAGTCGCGCGATCAGTATGTGACGCTCTCGTGCATCTCCGGCCGTGTCGGGACCGACCTGATAAGCACCACCCAGTGGACGGGCGCGAGCGTCCAGGACATACTGGCCGATGTCAAGCCGCAGGCCGACGCCAAGTACCTGCTGATCAGCAGCGGCGACGGTTTCTACGAGACGGTGGCGCTAGACATGATCGCCGCTGACGAGCGCATCATGCTCTGCTACGCCTGGGACGGAAACCCGATCCCAATCGATCATGGCTTCCCATTACGGATCTGGCTGCCCGGCCGCTACGGCATGAAGCAGCCGAAGTGGATAACGAGCATCGCGGTCAGCAAGAAGGACAAGGAGGGCTACTGGGTCGAGCGTGGGTGGGACGCGGTGGCCCGAGTAAAGTCCACATCCGTGATAGACACGGTAGCCGCGGAGGCCGTCTACGAACGGGACGGTCAGAAGCTGGTCCCGGTTGGCGGAATCGCCTTCTCAGGCGATCGCCAGATATCGAACGTCGAGGTCCGAGTCGACGGCGGCCCCTGGCAACAAGCTAGTCTCAGGGCCCCCCTGTCCGAGACCACGTGGGTGGTCTGGCGCTACGACTGGCCGTTCGTGGCAGGCGACCACGAGTTCGAGGTCCGTTGCGCCGAAGGCGACGGCACCCCCCAGATAGAAACCGTGCAGGGCAACCGTCCGAGCGGCGCGACCGGTCTCCACAGCAAGTCGGCGAGGGTGTAGGTGGTCTCAGCTTCGATTGGACGGTTGATTCTCCTACTCTCCTACGAGTGATCGGTTTGCTGCGGTGCCGCATACCCAGGTCTACAGGCCGTTCTAGACCGCGCGCGCTTCTATGTGGGCACCTTCGCGATACAGGATGCGCTGTTCGGTGCCGAGAACAACGATTCCGCTGCCTTTAAGAGGGGCATTGCTCCCTACATCTGACCCGACACTGACGGCTGACCAAGACTTTCACCTCCAAAGCGTGAGACCGGAGGCGAGCCCCATCTACTAGTGGCGTTCGGACCCGAAAAAACGCTCTTCGAAAGTGTCGGAATCCGTAGGAAACTGTCGGATTTGTATCTGAGGGTTTCCGACACTTTCGGGGAAAATCCGACAGGTCGGGGGAGCTGGGTACGGGGTACAGGTGGGCAATATCAGTGGTCGTCTGGTGCATTGTCGCTCTCCTCGTGCTGCGTCGGTCAAAAAAACAAAAGGACAGACCGGGGTCTGTCCCTCGTTGATATTATAGTACATGCGTTCTGGTGCCGTCAAGGGGAGTTGCATGGGGTAGCGCATCCTTGGATAGGCTATCGAGTAACTGCTCTTTTTGACGGGCTCGCGACGAGTCGTTTGAAAGAGCTAAATCCCCCTAACCCCCTTTTCAAAGGGGGGAAACTATCGATCACTGGTCAAATAGTTACTCGCCTAGATTCGGTCCAGGGAATGGCGAGGCAGCCCATCGAGCGCCTGACGACTACTCAGCTGCGGAAACTGGCGCGACGCTCCAGAACCTCATTCGCCCTTAATCGAATCGTAAGAAACGATGGCGTTTTCTTCAGGTGTCGAAGCTAGGATTACCAAGTAACCCAGAGGAGGGGACCTCGTAATGGCTTTCTTTGGTGACGTCGAGCGGTTCCTGGCAGACCTCTATCCGTACCGATGGCTGGTCTTGGCCGGTCTCCTGTTGCTCACTGCCGGAGCCCTGGCGGTTGCGTACCGCTTTGGTTGGCATCTTGCCGTACGTACGCACTGGCGCCCCGTGACGATTCTCGCGGTTCCGGTCGTCGCCATCTCGATGTTTGGGGGATGGCAGCTGGCGTCGCCGCTGTTCACAAACGTGACCGTCGAGGAGGAGTTCCCGTTCGATTTCGGCGCGATTGTTCAGGCCGCGGCGGCCGGTCCCGAGGTGGAAGAGACCTCCGCGGATTCGACTACCGCGGAACCCGCGAAGGTCAGGCCCTCGGCGTCGGAAAGCGTGGAGGCAGAGCAGCAGAGCATGGCCTCGGGCGGGGACGGCTCGGCACCGCCACCCGCGGCCCAAATCGTGGAAACCCCGACGGCTACTGCAACGCCTGTTCCTGAACCGACCGAAACGCCAACGGCCGAGCCCACTTCGACGGCTACGACCGTGGCGACAACCGATGATGGCTCCCAAGGAGATCCTTCGACGCCCGAGCCGACCACGACCGCGGCCACGGAGTCATCAGCCACGCCGGTTCCGGAGCCTTCAGCTACTCCAACACTGGAGCTTTCCCCCACGCCTACGCCGGAGCCGACGGCGACTCCAACCCCGGCTCCAACGGCCACGCCAACTCCTGAGCCGACGGCTACCGCGGAGTCGCAGCAGGTTGTAGTCCAACTCCAGTCCGGCGAGTTCACGGACGCTGACGCGTTCCACAAGGGAAGCGGTAAGGCGACACTGTTCCGGGGGCCGGACGGTACCATCTTGCTCAGGCTAGAGAACTTCCAGGTAACCAACGGGCCCGACCTTCACGTGATCCTGACACCAAACGGGGATCCGAAGACCCGGGGCGACGTGATGTCCAAAGGCTACGTAGACCTGGGCAAACTGAAGGGCAACAAAGGCAACCAGAACTACTTCGTGCCCGAAGGTGTGGACGTGTCAGGTCACAAAAGCGTCGTGATCTACTGCTTGCCCTTCCACGTGATCTTCAGCGTGGCACAGTTCAAGTAGCGCCTAATATGTGGGACCGCGCGGTTGGCTGCAGCGCGTGTGAAGGGCGGAGAGATAATGTACCACCTGGGCGGTCGAGCGCTGAGATGTGGCGCTTGAAAACTGTACCGCCTGTCGCCTTCAATCAGGAACGACCGAACCTGATTGAAGGTGGATTGGATGTACAAGGTGGAGATGTACCTGCGAGTTCGCAGGGCTTGTTTCGTCGAAGGGATGAGCGTCCGAGAGGCGGCCCGAGTGTTCGGGCTACACCGGGACACGGTGCGCAAGATGCTCGAGTACTCCGTGCCCCCAGGGTATCGACGGCAACGACCGGCTCGCAGACCGAAGCTCGATCCATATAAGGGTGTGATGGACCAGATCCTGGAGCAGGATCTGAGCTCACCGAAGAAGCAGCGTCACACCGCCAAGCGTATCTACGAACGGCTCAGAGACGAACACGGCTTCCCCGGCAAGTACACGATAGTCAAAGACTACGTTCGAGAACGCCGTCGTCATACCCGCGAGATGTTCGTACCACTGTCCCATTTCCCGGGACATGCCCAGTGCGACTACGGCGAAGCTCGAGTGATCATCGGCGGAGTGGAACGCAAAGCCCACTACTTCGCCCTGGACCTCCCTCACAGCGACGGGTGCTATGTGAAGGCGTATCCCGCCGAGACGACGGAGTCATTCTGCGACGGACACGTCTCCGCCTTCGCGTTCCTGGGCGGAGTGCCTCAGAGCATCCTCTACGACAACACCACGCTCGCGGTAGCCAGAATCCTGGGAGATGGTCGCCGGCAGCGGACCAGGGTGTTCTCCGAGCTTCAGTCCCACTACCTGTTCGAGGACCGGTTCGGCCGTCCAGGCAAAGGGAACGATAAGGGCAAAGTAGAAGGTCTGGTCGGCTATGTCCGCCGGAACTTCCTGGTGCCCATTCCATCGTTCGAGAGCTTCGATGCCCTCAATGCTCATCTGGAGCAACACTGCCTCAGACGGTTCGAAGATCGACTCCGCGGCCACAACGAGACGATAGGAGAACGGCTGGAGCGGGACCTGGAGAAGTTGCTGCCTCTGCCGGCCGTACCGTACGACGCCAGCGACAAGCACGCGACGAGGGTCAGTTCTCTGTCCCTGGTCAGATACCGGACCAATGACTATTCGGTCCCGGTGGCCTACGGTCATCGGGACGTTGTGGTCCGCGGATATGTACATGAGGTTGTGATCAGCTGTGGCGCTGAAGTCATCGCCCGCCATCGGCGGTCCTACGATCGAGACGACTTCGTCTTCGACCCTCTCCATTACCTGCCGCTCCTTGAGAAGAAGACGAGGGCATTGGATCAGGCGGCGCCGCTGGTTGGATGGGAGTTGCCCGAGGAGTTCGGAGTGTTGCGGCGGCTGCTGGAGTCTCGGATGGGCAAGCGAGGAAAGAGGGAGTTCGTGCAAGTGCTCAGACTGATGGAGAACTTCCAGCCGGAAGAAGTCCACGACGCCGTACGAGACGCCATTCGACTCGGGGCTGTGAGCTTCGATGCTGTCAAGCACCTGGTGCTGTGCAGGATCGAGGGTCGACCGCCTAGACTCGACATGGAGTTGTACCCGTATCTGCCCAGGACCAACGTTGCAACAACCTCGACCAGGGACTACATGGCTCTCCTGGCGGGGAGCCGGTCATGACCAACAAGTCCACGATGTTGCTCGAACACAACCTCAAGCAACTCAAGCTCCCCACGTTCCTGAGGGAGTACGACAAGCTGGCATCCCAGTGTGCCAGTGAGGGAGCTGACCATCCGGACTACCTGCTGCGACTATCGGAGTTGGAGCTGATCGACCGTCACCATCGCATGGTGGAACGTCGGATCAAAGCAGCCCGCTTCCCGACGACCAAGAGCCTCGACACCTTCGACTTCCTGTCTATGCCGTCCCTGAACAAGGCTCTGGTTCTGGAGCTGGCACGATGCGAGTACATCGAGCGCCCCCACAACGTCATCGCTCTCGGCAACAGTGGCACCGGCAAGACCCATATCGCCCTCGGTCTCGGTCTGGCTGCGTGTCAGAGAGGACTGTCCGTGGGCTTCACCACCGCCGCTGCTCTGGTTCACGAGCTGATCGAGGCCAGGGACGAACGGCGTCTGCTCAACCTGCAGAGAAGGCTCGCACGACTCAAGCATCGCCCGCGAGGCCGGCGCGGTTTTTCGAGAGAATACCCCTGTTACGGGCGTCGATGAACGGGGGTCGGGCGTCGAGGTCGTCTTCGACGGCGGTCGCGAGGTGGTCGACCGCGTCGTCGTCGCGACGGGCGCCTGGGTTGGGCGTTTGCTGCCGGAGATCGGCGCAAAGGTCAAGGTGACGCACCAGCAGATGCTGCTAATCGAGCCGCGCGACCCGTCGGTGTTCGCCCACGGCGCCTTTCCCAAGTGGGGGATCGACCCCGACGGGGAGGGGTGGTACGGCTTTCCACTGCTGCGCGAGGGGTACGTGAAGGTTGCAAAGGAGCCCCTGGGCGACACGGTCGACCCAGACGTCGACCGCGCCGGGACGCCGGAGTTCGCGGAGGAGACGCTGGCGTTTCTGCGCGAGCGCATCCCCGAGATGGCCGAGGGCAAGGTGGTCGGGGGGAGGTCGCGCCTGTACACCGCGACGCCTGACGACCACTTCATGATCGACAGGGTGCCCGGCCGGGAGCGGGTGTTCGTCGCCGGGGGAGGGAGCGGGCACGGGTTCAAGTTCGGCGGCTCGATCGGGCCGGTGATCGCGGATGCGGTCGAGGACAGGCCCAACCCTCTAGGGGACCGCTTCAGGATTGGGGGTCGGTTCGAGGTGGGGGCGGCGCGGCAGGGCGTTTCGCGGGGGTTTGCTAGGCCGCCGGGCTAGGCGAGGTACAGGGTACGGGGTGTGGGGTGCGGGCGGCCTTCGACAGGCTCAGGCTGAGCGGATGTGGATGGGGTACGGGGTACAGGGTACCGGGTGCAGGAAGCCCCCTCATCCCTTCGGTGGACTCAGGGTAGGCTCTAGCCTTCTCCCACCAAGGGAGAAGGGATAAGAGCCGCCTTCTATATTGATCGTGGGGAGACGAGATGACTGAGAGCAACGTGGAACGCCTCTATCGGGACGCCATTATTATCGATGGGTTGAATGTCAGTAATTGGGATAGCGACGCGGTGTTCCGCAGCCTGACGAACGGGGGCGTCACGGCCATCAACGCGACTATTGCGACGTGGGAGGGGTTTCGGGAGACGCTGGATACCATCGCCGGCTGGTCGCAGCGCTTCGCCCAGCGCGACGAAATCGTGCAGGTCCGGTCGTTCGACGATGTCGAGGCCGCGAAGCGCGACGGTCGCGTCGGGGTCATCCTCGGGTTTCAGAACGCGACGCCCATCGAGAACGACCTCGGCCGCCTGGAAATCTTTCACAAGCTCGGCGTGCGGATCATTCAGGTGACGTTTCACGAGCGGAACCTGCTGGGCGATGGCTGCTACGAGAGGGCCGGCGGCGGGCTCAGCAACTTCGGCGTCGATGCTGTCAAGGAGATGAACAGGCTGGGCATCCTGGTCGACCTGTCGCACGTCGGCGTCAGGACAACGCTCGACGCCATCGAGATGTCGGATAAGCCGGTCGCGTGCACCCACGCCAACGCCAAGTCGTACCATGACGTCCCGCGCAACAAAACGGACGAGGCGCTGAAGCTGATCGCCGAGGGGGGCGGTGTCGTTGGTACGACCGCGATCACGGGTTTCATGCGCTCCGGCGAGGAGTCGACTCTCGCGGACTACGTCGACGCCATCGACTACATGGTGGAGCTGATCGGCATCGACCACGTCGGCATCGGCACGGATTTCACGCAGGACATACCGTGGTCGTTTTGGAAGTACATCGGGTCGCAGCAGGGGACGAAGTATCCGGCCACGTTCGTCGACCCGGCGGTCTATCGCCACAAGCAGGCGCGGTATCCGAAGGGGTTCGAGACGCCGGACGACCTGCCGAAGCTGGCGGCGGCGCTGGTGGACCGGGGGTATGGGCAGGAGGATGTCGTGAAAGTGCTAGGCGGGAACTGGATACGGCTGTTTCGCGAGGTGTGGTGAGGTAGGGGTTCGGGGTACAGGGTGCGGGGTTGAGGCGGACACGGATTGGGTTTGTGTACTGGGGACCGGGGGGCGGACACGTAGGTCCGCCCCCAACGTATTGGTCGGGCGTGTGGGGCCACCCTCACCCTAACCCTCTCCCGAGGGGAGAGGGGATTTGATCCTGCCCCCGGCGTGTCGTCTTTAGGCGTGTGCCGGCTTCGCCGAGTCGGTTGCGGTTGCTGGGGCGGGGGACTCCTCTTCGGCGTCGTCTAGCCTGAAGCTCCAGATGCCGTGGAACACCATCGGCAGAATCACCAGCGTCGCCGTGAGGAACGCCATCGAGACCACGGTCGCGGTCGGGGCGCCGTAGAGCTGGGCCAGACCGCCTGCGACAAAGGTGCCTATTGGGAACGCGATGTACGTCGCCGACGACAGGGCGGCCACCTTGCCGCGCAGCTTGTCAGGCACGATCGATTGGATGGCGGCGCTCGAGACCGTCCACGCTATCACCATGGTCGAGGCGTAGAACATTAGCACCGGGAACGCGGTGGCGAGGCTGTCGGTCTGGGAGAAGACCAACATCCCGGCCGCGGTGAGGCCGGCGGCAATGGCGATCACCAACCCGCGATGCTCGATCCGTCCGATGGACGCGAGCGCGATCGTCCCGACGGTCATTCCGGCGCCCAGGGCGGCGATCAGCAGTCCGAACACCTGCGGTCCGCCGGAGAAGACCTCCGCCGCATAGACAGGCATCAGTCCCATGTTGGTGGGCGAGATCATCAGCAAGAACGCCGCGTGCAGCACCGTCAGCGCCAGGACGATCCTGGTTGCCTTAATGTAAGACACGGCTTCGCCGAGCTCGGCCAGGACCGTTCGCGGCCGTATTCGATGGTGGTTCTCGTTGTGCCCTTCGATCGCCAGGGTCGACCTGGTCGCGATCAGCAGTAAGACCACCGCAAGCATCGACGTCTCGCCGGCGCCGATCAGGACGATGGAAAAGCCGGCGAAGGCCGGCGCGACGAGTCGAGTGACGCTCTGGGCCAGCGCCCCCAGCGCGAACGAGTTGACCAGGAGTCTCTTGGGCACGACGTTCGCCAGCAACGACTGCTCGGCGGGCAGAAGCACGGCGTTCGCCATCCCTGTCAGGAAGGCGAAGACGAAGACATGCCAGGGCGCGACGGGGCCGACGATGACGACGAGTCCGAACACGGCAGTGAACACGGCCCACGAGCCGAGCGCGGCTGCAAGGACCTTCTGGCGGTCCCACGCGTCGATGAAGACGCCGGCGATAGGTCCGACGAAGACCGTCGGCAGCATCCCCAACCCGATCGTCAGGCCGGTCAAGAGCGGCGAGCCGGTCAACTCGAAGGCCAGCCAGCCTACTACGACATTGATGATCCATCCGCTGGCGGACGCGCTGAGTAAGGTCGCCCAGAGCAGACGGAAGTTACGGTGCCTGAACGAATCCAGGGTCCGAATGCGGAGGTAACCCTGGAAACGGCGTGGTGGCCCGCCGGTCTCGTGGACGGCCTGAGAGGACCGTGGGGTAGGTGAGAGCGAGTGAGTCGGGGTGTCCCCGACCGGGGCGGTGCGCCGATTTTCTTGCATGGCTGGGCTTCTACTTCCCGTTTAGGGATTACTGTCGCCGCTTCTCTGCCCTGGGTCCTCGCTAAAGGTCTGGACAGGTGCCAGCAAGAATCTCAGCGACACCACTATATTACTGCAATACTTCTCATGAAATCAAGGGCCTTTTATTGGAATTTCGGCGGGACTTTGCCGGCTTCTCTTGTGGTACGATTGACGGTGACCGGGACTGGTTCGCCGACCGGGGTCTTGGAGAAGAATGAAGATGGCAGTCCTCACAATCCACGTGATTACGCTCATTAACGTAGCTGTTGGCCGCGTCGGCCGTGCTTTGGGGAGGACCTAGTGGTCCAACATCCTAGTATTGAAGGGTTCTGAGGTTACGGCTTGGTAGGGGCGGGTTTGAAACCCGCCCTGTCGTCGTAGCACGCCAATCTCGGCTACCCCTCATTTCAAAGATTTCGGTCTACTAGCCGCTTCGATCTAAAAGGCATCGCAGAAAGAGCCTCCCCAGCGCGGGAGGCTCTTTTCTTTTTGGAGGAGACCATGACCGATTCTAGGACCGCTTGGTTTGAAGACGAGGAGTTCTGGACGAAGCTCTATCCCTTCATGTTCCGTGACGAGAGGTTCGAGATTGCCGACGAGCAGGTCCAAAAGTTGATCGACCTCGTCGCCTTCGACGGCAGTACGGCACTCGATCTTGCCTGCGGGCCGGGTCGGCACTCCGCCGCGCTCGCAAAGAGGGGCCTGCAGGTCACCGGTGTCGATCTTTCGTCCTTTCTCCTGGGGAAGGCGAAGGAGCTGGCCGGCGCCGAGGGGGCGGAGGTCGAATGGGTCCGAGAGGACATGCGCCACTTTGTTCGTCCAGGGGCCTTCGACCTGGTAGTCAATATCTGCACGTCATTCGGCTACTTCGACGACAAAGAAGACGACCTTAGGGTCCTGCGGAACGTCCACGCGAGCCTGAGGACGGGTGGTGTATTTGTCATAGACGTCATGGGCAAAGAATGGCTGGCGAAAAGGTTCTTGCCCACGACTTCAGAGGAGTTGGAAGACGGCACGATTCTCGTCCACCGGAACCAGGTAATCGACGACTGAACTCGCGTCAGGAACCGGTGGACCGTGATCGATGGTAGCAGGGCCACAACCTTCCGATTCGACGTGACCGTGTACTCTGGTCAGGAGCTGAAGGACCGGCTACATCAGGCCGGTTTCCGAGAGGTCAGATTATTCGGCGATCTGGATGGCAACGAGTACGGACTGGGCGCGAAGCGGTTGATCGCTGCCGCTTGGAAGTAGAGCGCACGGAAAGGCTGACTAAGGTCAACCGTCGACCAACGCTGGTCTGACGATGATCTAGGCTAACGCTCGATTTTCAGTACGCGGTTGTTCTTCGGGTCGTCGATAAAGAATACGCCTTCGGCGTTCACCGCTATCGACGAAGGAGGCGTGAACTGGTCGAACGTGGTGCTCACTCTGCCGCCGGATTCTGTCGTGACGGCGCCTCCGTCTGCCACGGTGTCGATGGTCCCCGTGGACAGGTCGATCACTCTGATGCGGTCGTTCCCCGTGTCGGCGATGTACAGCTTGCCGTCCGGACCGAATACTATGGCCCCAGGTGAGAGGAGCATCGCATCGGCGGCCGGTCCGCCGTCACCCGAGAAACCCCCGCCCTTGTCGGCCGGCAGGTGGTATTCGGCGCTGCTCGTCTCGACCTCCCGATACCCCAGTCCGGCTACGGTGGTGATGATCCCGGTGGTGGCGTCGACCTTTCGTATGCGATGGTTCTCGGAGTCCGTAAAGTAGATGGTGCCGTCGCTGGCAACTGCTATGCCGTCGGGGTTCGCTATCTGCGCTTCGATGGCCGGTCCACCGTCCCCGGAGAAGCCTCGCCTGCCGATGCCGGCGACGGTGGTAATGATCCCCGTTTCCGCGTCGACACGGCGGATTCGACTGTCGGCCGAGAAATAGAGGTTGCCTTGGGCATCGAGCGTCACGACTCTCGCATCGAGGAAGTACGCCTCGGTGGCGGGCCCTCCGTCGCCGTGGTTTAGCCGTCGATCGGCCACAGGCGGGCCACCGCCGGCCACTGTCGTGATCACGCCCGTGTCGGCGTCGACCCGGCGGATGCGTCCATTGCTGAAGTCCGCGAAGTATAGATTACCGTCGGGATCGACGACCGGGCCGCGTGCGATCCTGATTTTGGCGTCGGTGGCCGGTCCGCCGTCGCCGCCGTACCCCCCGCGCTCGCCTCCGGCCACCGTGGTGATGACACCGGTTCCGGCGTCCACCCTACGAATGCGGTCACCCTCGGTGATGAACAGGTTGCCAAGGCGGTCCACCGTTACGCCTGTCGGCCGGTACAGCTTCGCCTCGGCGGCCAGACCTCCGTCGCCTTCGAGGCCCGGAGATCCGGTGCCCGCGTAGACCGAGATTGTCACCTCGCCCGACGGTGCGCCTGACGAGGTCGTGGAGGTGGTAGGGGCTGAGGGGGGAGACGACGCGTCGGCAGACGCCGTCGGCGCGGCGGCCGGACTTGGCGTCGGAGAGACCTCGACCGACTCGGCGCCTCCACAGGAGAACGATACCGCCGCCGATACAAGCGCCGCAGCCCATGCGGCTCGCGAAATGCTAAGGTGTCGTGTCATTTTGAATACCTAACGTCAGAGCGTGGCTTGTTTAGGTTGACCTCAATCGTAGTGCAACGTTCTTTAGGCGGTCAAGCTGGCAATGCTGCAGCCACGGTCCAAGGCACCGGTTTTGGAGTGCCAATACGGTCCAGTGTCTTGAGTTTCGGGGCTGTCGTGCTATCTCTTGCTCGCCGAGGTTTGTTTACTATTTGTGCATAGATAGGCTTTAGATGGGTTCTTTCAGCGGGACCTGGCCTCCTCGCTTGAGGCATGTACTTCGGTCTCGAACCCCTCGCCTGCTTTTGCCGACACCCGAGTCGTCCGGGAAGCTTTCCGGATGCCCCGACATAAGTGGCCAGAATGCCAACCCAGACACTCGCTCCAGTAACAAAGGGTGGTTTGATTGCACTAGGCGCCGTCGTGGTGCTTGCGGCCGTGGTGTATTCACTCGCTTACCAGCCCCGCGCCGAAGGGCACATCGGGGCTTTCACGAATGACGTCAACCCGGGTTTTGCGGATGGAGCCGAACTGTTGGCTGCGATCGCCGCTACTTCAACGGCTACCACGACTACTACTACCACAACGACTACTACTACCACAACAACCGCGACCACGACGACCGATGGAGATGACGACTCTAAAGGCAAGAAGGATGACAAGGGCGGCGGTAACCAGGGCAAGGGGAACCAGGGCGGCGGTGGCGAGGGCGGACAGGGTGGAGGCAACCAGGGCGGCGGAGGCCAGGACAGCGGTAGTCAGGGTAGCCAGGGCGGAGGTGGTCAGGGTGCAGGCAGCCAAGGTGGACAAGGCGGAGGTGGTCAGGGTGGCGGTGGCCAAGGTGGAGGTAGCGAAGGCGAAGAACAACAAACTGACTCCGGGGAGACCGGCGGTTCTGATGCTGACTCGCAGGTTCAAGATGACGGGACCGCGGACGCATCGAGTTCGGACTCTCAAGGCGGCGGTCAGGCAGTCGAGGACGAAGACACAACGAACAAGGGAAAGGCGCTAGCGAAGGGGGCGAAGGAGGACCCGCAGTCGGCGGGCCAAGGACTTGCGCGGGACGCGAAAGATGATCCCGGTTCAACGGGCAAGGCCGTCGCGGTTGCAGCTAAAGACGACGCCGAGTCGACGGGCAAGGCGATCGCTCACGCGGCCAAGGACGACCCACAGTCGACTGGAAAAGCCCTGGCTCATGCCGCCAAGGACGAGCCCAAAGCGGTGGGCAAAGCCGTAGCACAAGCCGCCAAAGAGGACCATGCGGCGACTGGCAAGTCCATAGCGCAGGCCGCGAAGGATGACCCTGAAGCCACTGGCAAGGCCGTGGCCGAAGCCGCCAAGGACAATCCAGTAGCGGTCGGTCGAGCCGTGGCGCAGGCGGCCAAAGAGGATGCTGAGGCAACTGGCCAGGCCGTGGCTGCGGCGTCTCGAGAGGATCCCGGCGCGACCGGCAAGGCGGTATCCGAGGCCGCGAAAGAAAACCCCGTCTCCACGGCGGCTGCTCTGGTGGCCTCCGCGAAGACGGACCCGAATGCAACGGGCCAGTCTTTGGCCGCGGGGCCGGCTGTCGATGCTGCGGCTCTTGCCTTGCTCGGGGCGGTCATTCCCGTCGAATCGTGGGTGCCAGAGGACTCGCCCGTATCAGGTCCGGATACTACAGGACCGGGTGAGTGGCAACCGGTGGGCTCGCCCGCCCCAATCGATCATATCCTCGCGAAGTTCATTGCTCTGATTCCACTCGCCAAGGTAATTGTGTCAGACGTTCTTGAACTGCCTGCGGGAATTCCGGCGCCGCCCGCGGGTACGCTGGTCAGCAACTACCTGACCTTGGACCCAGAGAATTTCTCGGAAGACGAAATGGCCGCGGCCCACACGACCTTTTTTGTGGCCAAGGAGTTTCTCACGGCGAACGACGTCCATGAATGGTCGATTCAATTCAATCGGTTCGATGAGGAGCTCGGCGCCTGGACCCCGACGCAGGCCAAAAGATTACGAGAAGACGAAACCCGGGTCTTCTTCAGCGTCGTAATCCCAGGCTTCTCTCTGTGGTCCATATCGGGCAGTACCGAGATCCCCGAGCCGGCTTTTAGAGTTGATGGCCTGACGATAGAACCTCGGACCGCTGAGCTAGGGCAGCCGGTGTCAGTTACCGCAGAGGTCACGAATGCTTCTGAGGTAGCAAGTCAGTACAACGCGGTGGTGTGGCTGAACTCCGTCCCCCATACGTCTCAGAGCCTGCTCGTCGGCGCCGGCGAGACCGTGACCGTGTCGTTCGAGGTCCAGCCGAACATCGGCGAGTACGACGTCCGGATTGACCGGCTGCTAGATAGCCTGGTCGTCGTTCCTGCGATCGATGCGCCGACGGTCGGCGACCCGGTGGTGCCCGCTATCGTATTCGGGCTGACCCTAGTTTCGTTGGCCCTCGCGACAGGTGGGGTCTCGCTACTGGGACTGGTCTATCTGAGGAAGATAGCCAGGCGCTCTTCCCCGGCAGGCTAGTGGTCCAACATCCTAGTATTGAAGGGTTCTGAGGTTACGGCTTGGTAGGGGCGGGTTTGAAACCCGCCCTGTCGTCGTAGCACGCCAATCTCGGCTACCCCTCATTTCAAAGATTTCGGTCTACTAGTACCTAACATCGGCAATCCGCGCTGGTTTTGCTGAACCTGAGAGCCGCTCAAACAGATACGAATCATGGTAACGCGGAGTTACGACACTAAGCCCGAATCCACCGAAGGACGTCCTTGGGGACAGCCCTTGAAGAAGCCAGCGGGTGCTCCTCTGAATCTGGGATAATGGTTTTGGAACAGAAACCCGCCCGGAAACAAGGAGCACCCAATAGATGCTGCCACAGAACAAACCCGACCGTATCCGCATCGTCTTTGACGACCATCGCCTGGTGGCCAATGCCGGCCTGCTCCTGCCGGCCACCCTAGCCCGGCACCTGGGCCTGCGGGAACTCGTCGACCATCACCTTGACCTCGGCGGAGCGCCGGGACGGGCGAACACTGGGGACAAGATGCTGACGCTGGTCGCTTCCGCGCTGGCAGGCGGCGACTGCATCGACGACGCCGATGCGCTGCGCGCTGGTGGGACGGTCGGTGTTCTAGGCTGCGTGGTCAAGGCGCCATCCACCCTGGGGACCTTCCTGCGCAGCTTCCGGTGGGGGCATGTCCGTCAACTCGACCGCGTGAGCCGCCAGTTGTTGGCCCGGGCCTGGGCCGCTGGGGCCGGACCCGGCGACTCGCCCCTGACCATCGACCTGGACTCGACCATCTGCGAGACCTATGGACTGGCCAAGGAGGGAGCGCGCCACCACGGCTATACCGGCGCCCGCGGCTATCACCCGCTGCTGGCCATTGCCGCCGGCACCGGCGAGGTGCTGATGTCCCGGCTGCGCGAGGGCCGGGCCAACACCGCCCGTGGCGCCGCCCACTTCCTGCGTGAGACGGTGGGGCGGGTGCGCTACGGCGGGGCCAGGGGACAACTCACGGTGCGGGCCGACAGCGGCTTCTACGCCCACACTGTCGTTGCCGCCTGCCGGGAAATGGATGTCCGCTTCTCTATCACCATCCGCCAGCGCGCCAGCCTGCGGGACCTGATCGAGGCGATACCAGAGGAGGACTGGACTCCCATTCCCTACTGGACGGACGGCGCCGCCGATGTCGCCGAGACGACTTACACCCCGTTCCAGACCAAGCCGGACGCCGCGCCGGTGCGGCTCATTGTCCGGCGGGTGAAGCCGACGCCCGGTTCCCAGCTCGCCCTCTTCGCCAGATACAGCTATCACGCCTTCATCACCGACCGCGATGGGGAGACGCTGGAACTGGAGGCCGATCATCGCCGCCACGCCGAGGTCGAGAACGCCATACGCGACCTCAAGTACGGCGTCGGGCTGAACCACATGCCGTCGGCGCGCTTCGCCGCCAACGGCGCCTGGCTGGCGGTCCAGGTGATGGCGCATAACCTGGCCCGCTGGACGGCGCGGATTGGTCTGGGCGAGCGGACCGTGATCACCAAGACCCTCAGGCGGCGGGTCTTCGCTCTGGTGGGACGGATCACCCGCTCGGCGCGCCGCCTCACTTTGCATCTCCCCCGGCGCTGGCCTTGGGAAACCCAGTTCAGTCGCGCCTTGGCCCGGCTGCAAGCCATTCCGTTCCCGGCCTGACAGCCAGCCTGCAACTGACCCAACGTCCCCGCAATCTCGCGCCACCCCGGTCGCGAGAGTCCCCTGCTGCGTATCCTCTCGCCTTCCCGCGCATCGCAACTCCCGCATAGGGCCTTAGGGGCCCTGTGCGGCGACTGAAGACCGGCCGCCGGCCTCCCATCTACCCCAAGACCCCAGGCCATCCCCCCTGTAGCTCCCTCACCCACCCCCTTCCGCTGCCCTCACGCCGTCCATCGGTGTCCTTCGGTGGATTCGGGCTAAGTACTAGAGTCGCCTACGAGGTGCGGCCCCAGGCGGGACCGAGATGGATTCCGCACTCCTTGGGCATCCCTTCCTCCCACCACCACCTTCCGGCTCGTGTGTCCTCCCCCGGCTCGATAGGACGTGTGCAGGGAGCACATCCAATACTGGTGTAACCCTTGTCGTACAGCTCGTTGTACGGCAGGTCGTGCCGCCTGGTGTAGTCCCAGACCTCTTCGTACGTCCAGTCAGCGAGCGGATTGACTTTTACGATCCCGCGATGCGCGGCGTCCTGCTCGATCTTCATGGTGCGAGCTCGCGTCTCCCCCTGAGATCGTCTGAGACCTGAGATCCAGGCGTCGAGGCTTCCCAGCGCCTTGTCTATGGGATTCACCTTGCGAATGTTGCAGCACAGGAGTCGTAGAGACACGCTGCGGTAGAACGCGTTGGAGCCGTGTTTGGTCACAATTTCGGCGAGCTCGTTAGCGTCGGGGTAGTGGACCTCTATGGGAACGCCGTACCTCTCCCTGACCTTGGCCATCATGTCGTGCGTCTCTTTCGGCAGGCGCCCGGTGTCTACCGTCAGGACTCTCACGTCCGGCGAGACTTTGTAGGCCATGTCGAGGATCACCATTCCCTCGACCTGGAAGCTGGTCGACACAGCGATGCGGGGGCCGTACGTCTCTATAGCCCAACGGATGACGTCTTCGGCGGTGCCGTCCTGCAGCTCGTCCGCCAGCGCGGCGATATCGACGCCCGGCGGCGGCGTTCGGACGCCCGGTGGCGGCGTTTCGGTCTCTTTTTCCTTCAGCATTGCTGCTCCTAGCCGTCGTATCTGTGGCACGAAAAAACCCCTCGAACTGCTTTCGGTTCGAGGGGTTGGGTTTCGGACTGCCGTGGCGCCGAACTACACCTGCACGCGCAAACGCACAGGGGGCTGCTCCGCCCCCCTGATGTGGGTACAAGTACAGGCCATTGTCGCGCCGTTCGTTAGATTTTTCACAATGATGTCAAAGGACATTCTACGAGGGCGTCGTTGGGCCGTCAAGGGATAGCCCGGCGCTAGTAGGAAGTTCGACACCACCAGGCTTTTCTTGCGGTGCCCGACAGGTCTGCCCAGAGCAGGTAGTCTGAGTGACTGAGAGGAAGCGTCTCTACCCAGATGTCCATTTTGCTATTGAGGAGCGTTACTCGGCAGCTGCTCTGAAGCAGGCATGCGAGGTGGACAAAGACAAGGCTAGACGACGAATCGAACGTAAGCATGCCGAGGACAGCCTAATCCCTAATCCACCGAAGGACGGCGTGTAGGAGGCCTGCTGAAGAAACAAAAAGGTGCGCCTCTGAATCTGGGATAATGGTTTTGAAACAGAAAACCGGTCCCAGAAAAGGAGCACCCGATAGATGCTACCACGTAACCACCCCGACCGCATCCAAATCGCCTTCGACGACCACCGCCTGGTGGCCAATGCCGGGCTGATCCTTCCCGCCACCCTCGCCCTGCGCCTTGGCCTGCCCCAACTCCTCCGGAAGCACCTCGACCTCGGCGGCGCGCCGGGCCGGGCGAACACCGGCGACAAGATGATGACCCTGGTGGCCTCCGCCCTAGCCGGCGGAGATTGCATCGACGACGCCGATGTGCTGCGCGCCGGCGGGACCGCCCGCGTGCTCGGTTTCACGGCTAAGGCTCCCTCCACCCTGGGCACCTTCCTGCGCAGCTTCAGGTGGGGCCATGTCCGCCAACTGGACCGGGTGAGCCGCGAGTTGCTGGCCCGGGTCTGGAAGGCCGGTGCCGGACCCGGCGACGCACCATTCACCATCGACCTTGATTCGACGATCTGCGAGACCTACGGACTGGCCAAGGAGGGCGCCCGCCACCACGGCTACACCGGTGCGCGGGGCTATCACCCGCTGCTGGCCGTCGCCGCCGGCACCGGCGACGTGCTGATGGCCCGCCTGCGCGAGGGCCGGGCTAACACCGCCCGCGGCGCTGCCCACTTCCTGCGTGAAACGGTGGGGCGGGTGCGCTACTGCGGAGCCAGGGGCCAACTCACGGTGCGGGCCGACAGCGGCTTCTATACCCACGCCGTGGTCGCCGTCTGCCGCCGGATGGATGTCCGCTTCTCCATCGCCATCCGCCAGCGCGCCCGCCTGCGGAATCTCATCGAGGCGATACCCGAAGATGGCTGGACGCCGATTCCTTACTGGCTGGACGGCGCCGCCGATGTGGCCGAGACCACCTACACCCCGTTCCAGGCCGAGGCGGACGCCGCGCCGGTACGGCTCATCGTCCGGCGGGTGAAGCCGGCGCCCTGTTCTCAACTGGCTCTCTTCGCCACCTACAGCTATCACGGCTTCATCACCGACCGGGACGGGGAGACGCTGGAACTGGAGGCCGATCATCGCCGTCACGCCGAGATCGAGAATGCGATACGCGACCTCAAGTACGGCGTGGGGCTGAACCATCTCCCCTCGGGCCGTTTCGCCGCCAACGGCGCCTGGCTGGCGGTACAGGTGATGGCGCACAACCTGGCCCGCTGGACAGCCCGCATCGGCCTGGGTCAGCAGATCGTGACCACCAAGACCCTCAGACGACGGGTCTTTGCCTTGGCCGGACGGATCACCCGCTCGGCACGCCGATTGACCCTGCAGCTTCCCCGGCGCTGGCCCTGGGAGGAGCAGTTCAGCCGCGCCCTGGCCCGACTGCGAGCCATTCCACTCCCAGCCTGACGGAGCCCGTCCGCCACTGACCCACCAGCCAACCCAACGTCCCCGCAAACTCGCGCCAGCCCAGTCCGCGAGCGCCTCTTGCCGTGTCCTATCCCGCCATCTGGCTCGCCACAGCCACTGTAGGCCGCCATCGGTGCCCCCAAAAGCGCCTGCAGACCGCCCGCCAACCTCCCGTCTACCCAAATTCGAGCCCGGATCATCACGCCTGTAACTCCCTCACCCCCTTCCGCTGTCCTCACGTCGTCCATCCCTGTCCGTCGGTGGATTCGGGCTAAGAGAAGAGGACTACCGAACACTCGCCGAGCGAACCCGACGTTACCTCGCGGTGAAGCCTCACGAGATTATCCCGAACCAGCATTTGGCTGCTGTTTCAGAGGAGTGCGCCAAGCTTTATCGAGATGGACATTTCTATGGTTGCATCGCCTTAACCCGAATCCACCGAAGGACACCGATGGACGGCGTGAGGGCAGCGGAAGGGGGTGGGTGAGGGAGCTACAGGGGGGATGGCCTGGGGTCTTGGGGTAGATGGGAGGCCGGCGGCCGGTCTTCAGTCGCCGCACAGGGCCCCTAAGGCCCTATGCGGGAGTTGCGATGCGCGGGAAGGCGAGAGGATACGCAGCAGGGGACTCTCGCGACCGGGGTGGCGCGAGATTGCGGGGACGTTGGGTCAGTTGCAGGCTGGCTGTCAGGCCGGGAACGGAATGGCTTGCAGCCGGGCCAAGGCGCGACTGAACTGGGTTTCCCAAGGCCAGCGCCGGGGGAGATGCAAAGTGAGGCGGCGCGCCGAGCGGGTGATCCGTCCCACCAGAGCGAAGACCCGCCGCCTGAGGGTCTTGGTGATCACGGTCCGCTCGCCCAGACCAATCCGCGCCGTCCAGCGGGCCAGGTTATGCGCCATCACCTGGACCGCCAGCCAGGCGCCGTTGGCGGCGAAGCGCGCCGACGGCATGTGGTTCAGCCCGACGCCGTACTTGAGGTCGCGTATGGCGTTCTCGACCTCGGCGTGGCGGCGATGATCGGCCTCCAGTTCCAGCGTCTCCCCATCGCGGTCGGTGATGAAGGCGTGATAGCTGTATCTGGCGAAGAGGGCGAGCTGGGAACCGGGCGTCGGCTTCACCCGCCGGACAATGAGCCGCACCGGCGCGGCGTCCGGCTTGGTCTGGAACGGGGTGTAAGTCGTCTCGGCGACATCGGCGGCGCCGTCCGTCCAGTAGGGAATGGGAGTCCAGTCCTCCTCTGGTATCGCCTCGATCAGGTCCCGCAGGCTGGCGCGCTGGCGGATGGTGATAGAGAAGCGGACATCCATTTCCCGGCAGGCGGCAACGACAGTGTGGGCGTAGAAGCCGCTGTCGGCCCGCACCGTGAGTTGTCCCCTGGCCCCGCCGTAGCGCACCCGCCCCACCGTCTCACGCAGGAAGTGGGCGGCGCCACGGGCGGTGTTGGCCCGGCCCTCGCGCAGCCGGGACATCAGCACCTCGCCGGTGCCGGCGGCAATGGCCAGCAGCGGGTGATAGCCGCGGGCGCCGGTATAGCCGTGGTGGCGCGCTCCCTCCTTGGCCAGTCCATAGGTCTCGCAGATGGTCGAGTCCAGGTCGATGGTCAGGGGCGAGTCGCCGGGTCCGGCCCCAGCGGCCCAGGCCCGGGCCAACAACTGGCGGCTCACGCGGTCGAGTTGACGGACATGCCCCCACCGGAAGCTGCGCAGGAAGGTCCCCAGGGTGGATGGCGCCTTGACCACGCAGCCTAGAACACCGACCGTCCCACCAGCGCGCAGCGCATCGGCGTCGTCGATGCAGTCGCCGCCTGCCAGCGCGGAAGCGACCAGCGTCAGCATCTTGTCCCCAGTGTTCGCCCGTCCCGGCGCTCCGCCGAGGTCAAGGTGATGGTCGACGAGTTCCCGCAGGCCCAGGTGCCGGGCTAGGGTGGCCGGCAGGAGCAGGCCGGCATTGGCCACCAGGCGATGGTCGTCAAAGACGATGCGGATACGGTCGGGTTTGTTCTGTGGCAGCATCTATTGGGTGCTCCTTGTTTCCGGGCGGGTTTCTGTTCCAAAACCATTATCCCAGATTCAGAGGAGCACCCGCTGGCTTCTTCAAGGGCTGTCCCCAAGGACGTCCTTCGGTGGATTCGGGCTTAACCCAAGCCGTAGCCGAAGCGCTGGTCAGGTTTCTATGCCAGAGGCATAGATGGGAGCCGGACAACACCTTCGAGGATAGCGTCAAAAAGCTAATTAGGAGAACGAAACTCCTGTCGAACTGAAGATCAAAACTGCTAGGCTGCGGTAAGGAACACATTCATTCCGTGTTCTCGGTATAGTTCGACCCTACTCGATCTCCCGATACCCAAGCTCTGCTGGCCACAGGCATAGAAGTCCATGGGATCGATCATTGGATCACTCGGTTGGCCCTAGCGGCCTAGGGTCTCACTCAAGATTGAAGACACAGAGGATTGCGTTGCTTGCGGGACAGGCACGAGGTCGTTGGAGTGACTGGAGTCAGCCCGACGCGACTCATAAAGATTTTGCCATCTGGGATCAAAATCAATGGTACCGAGCCGTGGCTCGATCGGCTGTCGAGAGCGGCCTGATCTGTGGACGGGGAGTCGGGGGAGCGTCGAGCTCCACCTACTTAAAAAGTTCCAAAGGCTCCTGCGCGCCCGTAACTCGCTGGGCGTGGCGTTTTAGGGAGGTGGAGGCGGGGGAGGATGTGGTATAGGATTGAGAGTGCCGAAACGTCTTGTGACTAAGTGCTATTAGTATCGTGCTTTAGCTAACTCAGACTGGACGGTGAATATCGTGACGACCGGGAACCGCGCACTCATCGAATCTCGGTCGGACGCGCGCAAAACCTTGTCCAACAAGCTCGTTTGGAGCTACTTATGGCATAGAAGAATCATAGGCGTACTGGGGATTCTGCTCCCTTGGGCTTTGCTGGCGTTCGGGGTTATCCTTGATGTGGATCCTCTGCCGAGATCGCTCAGCGCACACTTCCACTTCGACACTGGCCCCGTATTCGTCGCCACGTGGTGTGTGGTCGGAGCGTTCCTGATCTCTTACCACGGATACCACTGGAGTGACCATGTGGTCACCTCGGCAGGCGGTATTGGCGCTATCGGGCTCGCACAGTGCCCGACGTCAGGAACCGAGGTCCACAGCGTCTGCCCGGCGGGTCCAATTCACCCTGCATTCGTCGCGCTGTTCTTCATCTCCATGATTGTGCTCGTCCTCTGCATCTTCACGAGGTCGATGGCAGTTACACGCATGGACCGCGATCGAACAACCCGCCTCAATCTGGTGCGGTGGTTTGGGTTCTTATGGTACCTCACCCCCAAGAGCCGCGAAGAGCGCGATGCACGACCTGGCTGGAAGCGGGTCCGCGACTACACATATATGTCCGCCGGGTTAGTGATGGCGGTCTCCGGCCTGCTCATGATCTTTAGTCCCGAAAGCTTCGGAGTGATGCGTGTGTTTTGGTTCGAAACCGCCGCGATATCGGCGTTCGGCGTCGCCTGGTTCATTAAGGGCGCTGTGTACCGTGAGCGGGTTGAAGAAGAACAATCTTGATGCAGAGTCGTGTCTGCGGCTGTCAGCAGATCCCGTGCACACTGAAATCACGTGATCTATTCGCTGCGTCCTATCGAACCCAACGGCGTGCACGCGACCCCGTCTGAGTCGAACGCTGGAGCAGTTGAGGCAGACCTACGGCGGAGTCGAGAAGTATGTGACCATGATCGGCGTGCCCCCCGGACAGGTCGACAGCATACGTAGAACCTTCGTGGAGTGAACTTGCCCGAGACTCATCTGGAGTGGACCAAACATGACCGACGATCTCAACGAGAAAAGACATCTCGACCTGGAGGGCACCTTCAACACCAGGGACATTGGGGGGTACGCTACGGAGGACGGTCGCCGTATCCGATGGGGCGGATTTCTGCGCTCCGATAGCCTGCACCAGCTGCCGATTAAGTCACAGGCAGCCCTGCTGGAGTACGGTGTTCGCACCATCATCGATTTGAGGCGCTCCCAGGAGATTCAGATTAGGCCCAACGTATTCTACGGGTCCGACGAGGTCGGCTACTACCACCAGAACATGGTAGGAGACGCGCCGCTGCCCGAGAGGGCAGAGATTCCCAGAACGCTGGAGCCAGCCGAGCGGATACGTCGTATCTATTGCGTGGTTCTCGACCGGCGGCCGTCCCAGGTACACGACACCCTGTCGATCCTGGCGTCCCCCGACGCACTCCCGGCCCTTGTCCACTGCGCCGGCGGCAAGGACAGGACCGGCTTGATTGCCGCGCTGGTACTTGGCATCGCCGGCGTGCCCGCGGAGACAATCGCCAAGGACTATGGGCTTACGGCACGTTTCCTCCACGTCCGCCATCTCGAAGCCAGCCCGGACTTATCCGCGGAGGACTACACTTGGCAGGACTATCAGAGAGCGAGCTGTCCACCGAAGACGATGCTCGGCGTGCTCCGACATCTGGACGACCGCTACGGCGGCGTCGAGGGCTACGCCAGGGCCATCGGCCTGACCGATGAGCAGATAGAAAGCCTTCGCGAAGGGCTCGTCGAGTAGCCCAACGCGACATTTGCTCCCTGCACCTAGTGGTCCAACATCCTAGTATTGAAGGGTTCTGAGGTTACGGCTTGGTAGGGGCGGGTTTGAAACCCGCCCTGTCGTCGTAGCACGCCAATCTCGGCTACCCCTCATTTCAAAGATTTCGGTCTACTAGACCCGCTCTTTGAATCGGTAGCCGGCGTGGATGTCGCGTTCCCAAAAGGAGAAACGATGAAGGTAACGGGCGTGAAGACCCTTTCTGGTGACGCCGTCGGCCAAACGTGCGGGCGTCGTCGGGGCCAAGAACTGGCTGTTCTTGAAGGTGGAGACCGATGAGGGAATCCACGGCTGGGGCGAGGCGTACACCCAGCTCGACCGTGACCGGGCCATAGAGGAGCACGTTCGTGAGCTGGAGCGATACCTGGTTGGGCGTGACCCGTTCGCTATCAAGCACTTCAGCTGGATCGTCTACGACGACTTCAGCAGTCGCCGCGGCTCGATGGACCTGTATTGCGCACTGAGCGGCATCGAACAGGCGTTGTGGGACATCGTGGGCAAAAAGCTGGGGGTCCCCGTCTACAAGCTGCTGGGCGGACCGTGCCGAGGCCGCATCCGCGTATACGCCAACGGCTGGTATGCGGGCTCGTCCAAGCCGGAGGAGTTTGCGGACAAGGCGGCCGAGACGGTTGCGCAGGGGTTCACGGCGATGAAGTTCGACCCGTTTCTGAGGCCGTGGCGCTCGTTCGTGGGCAAAGAGGTCGAGCAGTCGGCCATCGACGTCGTGAGGGCCGTTAGGGACGCGGTCGGACCCGACGTCGATCTGCTGATAGAAGGCCACCGGCGGCTTTCGCCAATGAACGCCATACGCTTTGCCAAAGACCTGGAGGAGTTCAAGCCGTTCTGGTACGAGGAGCCGGTGCCCGCCGAGAACGTACCTGCGCTCGCCGAGGTCCGGGAGCGAACTCGTATCCCTGTGGTAACCGGAGAGACGCTGTACACGAAGGCAGCGTTCCGCGAGGTCTTCGAGCGACGGGCGGCGGACATCATAAACCCCGACGTCTGCAACTGCGGCGGAATTTTGGAGTTGAAGGAAATCGCGGCCATGGCCGAGCCCTACTACGTATCCGTCGCGCCCCACAATTACAACAGCACGACCATCGCGCTGGCAGCGACGATCCAGGCGGCGGCGTGCATGCCGAACTTCCTGATCACCGAATACTTCGTGAACTTCGCGGAGACGGGCAACGAGATATCGGTCAACCCGTTCCAGGTCGAGAACGGCTACATCGATCTTCCTGAGGGTCCAGGGCTTGGTCTGAATCTCGACGAGCAGGCTCTTCTCGACAGGCCCTACGTCGAGCAGCCGATCCGCGTTCTGAGGCACTACGACGAAGAGGGCCCGTAGAAGATAGGGTCTAGAGACTAGTGGTCCAACATCCTAGTATTGAAGGGTTCTGAGGTTACGGCTTGGTAGGGGCGGGTTTGAAACCCGCCCTGTCGTCGTAGCACGCCAATCTCGGCTACCCCTCATTTCAAAGATTTCGGTCTACTAGGGTCAAGAGCGTCTTGGTGAGAGTACGGCGAGGCTCAGGTCGGCCAGGACAGCACCGCCGACTGCCAAGAAGCCTAAAGTTCAGCGACATCCTGTCTGGTAGGGACGATTGTCCGGTCGGAAATACTCTGTTGAACCCGTAAAAAGCTCGCGTCTCTCGGAGCTTCTCGATAAGCATGAGCTCCTCGAAAATTGTGGCAACAATTGGTTCATAATCACCTCGCTTGCCACTCTTGATCTGAAGATACGGCGTGGACATCTCCTTGGTCAGGACTTAGTACTCTGCCCTTTTGAACTCGGTTTCATCAGCGGGCACCAGGGCCGAAATGTCGCCCGGTTGAACCGGATTCTCGCTATCGTCAGTGGATTGCAGCAACTGTAGTGCGTCAGAGATCTGCGTATCACCGTAACTAGCCAAGATGTCCGGGAATGAGCTACGCAGGCTGTTCGCGGGAATATCCTCGGGCGGAACTCCTGCGTCTAGCAGGGTATTGATCATCACCGAAACTGGTTGATTGACCAGGATCTGAATAAGAGATTCTGGCACGCTTTCGGTTTCCCGAGGTAAGTAAAATTGAGCTCTTGACCGCGGCGTAGTAAAGATTCGACGCTGCACGCAGGCTCCCACTGAGGTTTCTATCGCAGCCGGCCCCCTCAAGGTCGCCATTCCACGGCATCAGGCCGCGGCATAGGTAGACTTGCCCGAGTCATCAAGAGAGTCACTCAGCCGCGTCGAGTCTCTGTTTGGTGAGTATTCTGTAGCGTCGGCCAGATTGCGCTTGGCGCCGCAATCGAATTCGACCTGCTGCGCGTCAAGGGACGAACCCCCTGTGGAGTACAGTTTCATCGGCTTTCCGCACTCAGGGTTCACTGATCTATGTGCCCACTCCCTCCACGGGAAGTCTTGCATATGGCCATAGTCACAAATTGCGACAAATGGCACTTGCGAAATCTGCCTGGGGCGAGAAGAGTTGTTGTCACAATAGGTACACGTGTCTCGCCCCCTAAAAGACAGTGAGGAATCCTGGAGGCGTCGGCATCTTGGACTGGGGCAAAAGTTCCAAGTGGGGAATCTTAATGACGGAACGGCCAGCCTCATGTTAGGCACGCCAGATTCACTGCGCCGAGGAAGCCTCCAATCGGGAGGCAGCCGAAAATGCGTGACGTTTAGTTCTCCTTGGAGACGCCATTCTTCAAGCTTGAACTCATCTACGTCGACAAGTGTGGTGTCGCCGTCGGCATCTTCGCTCTGATACCAGTAGTCGAGGCCACAAATGATCAAGGATGTCCCGTTAGGGACAACAGTCAGAGCCCCTGTGCCAAATGGAGCTATGAGTTGCGACCGCCTTATCGGACCGCTAGACATCGGCGGCTTGTATGACAACCAGACAGACCTTGACATCACGGCCACCTGTCGCATCGACCGATCGGTCCCCTATGTGGGTGCGACAGAACGCGACGGTTTGCAACAGGGTATTTTTTCGTCGCTTGTCGAGGGCTGGTCCGTCGTTCCTGCCGCACGGCTAATACCCCGCACCCCGCACCCCAGTTCCCTTAATCATTCCGTAAGATTCTTCACGGCACGGCAAGCCACGGCTCCTAGTATTGCAGCAAGTCTCTCGACATCCGATAGGAGCCGAGCCATCGTGTACACTGACTTGCAGACCCTGGTAGCCGAGCCGAGGGAGTCCGTGGCGTCACGCGTTCTGGTGGTCGACGACGAGAAGGTCGTGACCGAGGTAGTCGAGCGATACCTGCGCCTCGAAGGGTTCGAGGTGTCGCTGGCGTCGAACGGCAACGAGGCGTTGCGGGTGGCGCAGGAGTGGGCGCCCGACCTCATCGTCCTCGACCTGATGTTACCCGAGGTCGACGGATTGGAGGTGTGCCGCCAGGTCCGCAAGGACAGCGACGTGCCTATTATCATGCTGACGGCCCGCGGCGACGAGACCGACCGCATTGTCGGTCTGGAGCTAGGCGCCGACGACTACGTCGCCAAGCCCTTCAGCCCCCGGGAGCTGGTCGCGAGGGTAAAGTCCGTCCTGCGGCGAACGTCATCCGGCCCGTCAACGGCCGTCGGCGGCACGCTGCGGTTCGACGGCCTGATCATCAGCCCCCAGTCCAGGGCCGTCACGGTCAACGGTGAGGAGGCCCACCTCACCGGCAAGGAGTTCGACCTGCTGATGTTCCTGGCGTCCAATGTGGGGCAGGTCTTCACCCGCGAGCAGCTTATGGACAGCGCCTGGGACTTCACCTACGCCGGCGACCCCAGCACTGTAACCGTGCATATCCGGCGCCTCCGCGAGAAGATCGAGGCCGACACCATGAAGCCACGCTACATCAAGACGGTCTGGGGCGTGGGCTACAAGTTCGAAGGGTAGGGTGGTGCAGAGCGTAGCCCGCAGCCTCGCCGCAGGAGCCGTCGTTCTCGTCGGGATGACGGTATTCGTGCTCGTCCTGACTACGCTGCTGCTCGATCCACCGGCGGGCGACCTGCGCACGCTGGCCATCTTCCTGTCGATCTCCGGGGGAGTCACGGTGCTTATCGGAGTCGCCGCCCCGCGACTGGCTTTGCCCCATTGGACCCGCACCGTCCGTGGCAGGATGGTGCTCGTCTCGGTGGTGACGGCGCTCCTCGCGCTGGTCAACGTAGGCATCACCGCGTATTTGATGTTCCTGAACACCCATGATCTCGCCTTGCTCGCGGGTCTATTGGGGTTCTCGGTTGGCGTGTCGGTCTTCGTCGCCTTCGCCTTCGCGGAGCCGACGGCCCGGTCGATTCGCCGGCTGGCCGACGCCGCAAAGAGCATGAGCGCCGGTCGCCTGGACACGCGCGTCGAGGTCGGGTCCTCGGACGAGGTAGGCCAACTGTCCGGGGCCTTCAACGCGATGGCTGAGCGGTTGCAGTCGAGCTTCGCCAGGGAACGGGAGCTCGAGCAGGCCCGGAAGGAGCTGATCTCTGCGGTCTCCCACGACCTCAGGACACCCCTCGCCTCTATTCGCGCGATGGTCGAGAGCATGGCCGACGGCGTCGTCAGCGATCCTGAAACGGTCAGCCGCTACATGCGCACCAGCCTGGCCGAGGTCGAGAACCTCAGCCAGCTCGTCGACGATCTTTTCGAGCTCTCTCGGATGGACGCCGGCGAGCTCGAGTTGCACCTGGAGGAAGCGTCGCTTCAGGACCTCGTCTCAGACACACTGGAGAGCATGTCGGCCCAGGCCGAGGCCCGAAAGCTCAGCCTGCTGGGTACGGTGAACGACGAGCTCAAGCCCGTGGTCATGGATACACGGCGAGTGCAGCGGGTGATGTACAACCTCGTGCAAAACTCGATCCGCCACACCCCCACCGACGGCACGATTCACATCCGTGCCCAGGACGCCGGCGAGGTGGTCCAGGTTCAGGTGGCCGACACCGGCGAAGGCATCCCAGAAACCGAGATCCCCCGCCTGTTCGAGCGCTCCTATCGTCCCGACCTGTCGAGGTCGAGGCTGTCCGGCGGGGCTGGGTTGGGGCTCAGCATCGCCAAGGGGATCGTGGAGGCCCACGGCGGCCGCATCTGGGTCGAGAGCGCCGAGGGCCAGGGCAGTACGTTTAGCTTCACATTACCGAAGGCCCATCCGGCGACGGCTGGGTAAGCAAGGAACCCTCACCCTAGCCCTCTCCCAGCAGCGGGAGAGGGGACCAGAGCAGAGCCTCAGCCCTTCGGCGGCCCGTGCGCCGCTAGGATCTCCTGCACCTGATCGATGGGGATCGCGTGGCGGGTGTTGCCGTCCCGGCCCGTCATGGTCTCGGCGCGGAGCACCGAGTTGATGACCGCCTCCTCAGTTGCCTCCAGGGCGCCTCGCATGAGAGGTGTGATATCGGCGTCGTCGAGGCCGGGACGTCCCTGGGCGTTCGAGAACGCGATGATGAAGTCTCCGCTGTTGTGGTCCGCGATTCCGCCCGCGCGGGCCAGACCTAGGGCGGCCCTTCTGCCGATTCGGCCGACCTGGCGCGAGCTGACCGGCGCGTCGGTGGCGACTACCATGATGATCGACCCACCCCGGCCGGTGGGGTCGTACTTATCGTCCGGGGGCAGCAGATGACGGCCGATGCGAACGCCGTCGATGCGGAACTCCCGCGGGTCGCCGGTGTTCGTGAGGGTCATCGCTCCGACGGCGTACTGAGCGCCGGCTACCTCGCACAGCCGCGACGCAGTTCCGATGCCGCCCTTCCAGCCGAACCCGGTCATCCCCGTGCCGGCTCCGACGTTCCCTTCGTCGGTGTTGGGCGACTCGGCGCCGGATATCGCGTCGAGAATATGTTCGGGGCGGATGTGCCGACCGATGATGTCGTTAAGGAACCCGTCGTTGCACTCGCCGACGACGGGGTTGAAGGAGTACACGCCGGGGTTGCGCTCCGCCAGGTAATCGATCAGGGCGTCGGCGGCGCGCCAGATGCTGAGGGTGCTGGTCAGCACGATGGGGCTCTCGATCACGCCAAGCTCGCCGACTTGAAGGAACCCGACCGCCTTGCCGAACCCGTTGACTACGTGGACCGAAGCCGTGACCTTCCGCTCGAAGACGTTGTATTGATGGGGAAGGATGGCCGTGACGCCGGTCCGGACCGGCCCCTCGCCGATTCTCAGCGGGCCGTCGCCATCCACCAGTGTCACGTGGCCGACAGAGACCTCGGGTACGTCCGTGATGGAGTTGTGAGCGCCGCGAGGGAGAATGCCGACTTCAACGCCGAGGTCGGCCGCTCTAGGGCGTGGTTCAGTCATGGGGTTCCTCCTGCTCGGCAGTGAAGCGAGGTGCGCTCCAGCCGATTTCGGAGGATAGCCTAATAGTGGTGGGCCATCAAGCGGCCCGAGTCTTGGGGACTAGCCAGCGCTCTCGGAGAGTTCCAGGAAGACTTCCCGGAAGCCGTCTCCTCCGTCCCGGCCGTACCCGTCGCGGTAGATGATGCGCCCGCTGGCGTCGATTGCGACCTTAGTCGATTGTTGCACGACCCTCAGATCGACGAGCATCCGGCCTTCCGGGACGGCGACAGGAAACGGAAATCCCTGTTCGCTCCGGTATTCCTCAAGCTCAGATAGGGACTCGAATGGGTCTACGCCGACCGCGTACAACGCCACGTTGTCCGGGTACTCGGGGAAGGTCGCCTTCATGCGCCGCAACTCGGCGCGACAGGTCCCTCACCACTTGGCGAAGAAGAACAGGAAGGCCGGTTGGGACTCGCTGACCAGGTCTACCAGGGCTACTTTACTTCCGTCGGCCAGCTTCATGGTGAACTCGGGGGCGAAGTCGCCGACGTTGTGGCCACGCTCCGCCGGCCGCGGGTCCTCCCATGAGATCTCGGTGGATTCCGCGACCGCGGCTGCAGGCGGGGGCGATGCATCGGCCGTCACCGAGACAGACTCACCGGATTCGGTGCCGGTGAAGGACTCAGCCGTCTCGGCAGCCTCGGTGGTGGCTGACGGCATCTCAGCAGCGGCGGCTGCCTCGACGGAGGCAGTGATCTCGGCGTCCGTCTTAGCCCTAATCCACCGAAGGACGGCGTGTAGGAGGCCTGCTGAAGAAACAAAAGGGTGCGCCTCTGAATCTGGGATAATGGTTTTGAAACAGAAAACCGGTCCCAGAAAAGGAGCACCCGATAGATGCTACCACGTAACCACCCCGACCGCATCCAAATCGCCTTCGACGACCACCGCCTGGTGGCCAATGCCGGGCTGATCCTTCCCGCCACCCTCGCCCTGCGCCTTGGCCTGCCCCAACTCCTCCGGAAGCACCTCGACCTCGGCGGCGCGCCGGGCCGGGCGAACACCGGCGACAAGATGATGACCCTGGTGGCCTCCGCCCTAGCCGGCGGAGATTGCATCGACGACGCCGATGTGCTGCGCGCCGGCGGGACCGCCCGCGTGCTCGGTTTCACGGCTAAGGCTCCCTCCACCCTGGGCACCTTCCTGCGCAGCTTCAGGTGGGGCCATGTCCGCCAACTGGACCGGGTGAGCCGCGAGTTGCTGGCCCGGGTCTGGAAGGCCGGTGCCGGACCCGGCGACGCACCATTCACCATCGACCTTGATTCGACGATCTGCGAGACCTACGGACTGGCCAAGGAGGGCGCCCGCCACCACGGCTACACCGGTGCGCGGGGCTATCACCCGCTGCTGGCCGTCGCCGCCGGCACCGGCGACGTGCTGATGGCCCGCCTGCGCGAGGGCCGGGCTAACACCGCCCGCGGCGCTGCCCACTTCCTGCGTGAAACGGTGGGGCGGGTGCGCTACTGCGGAGCCAGGGGCCAACTCACGGTGCGGGCCGACAGCGGCTTCTATACCCACGCCGTGGTCGCGTCTGCCGCCGGATGGATGTCCGCTTCTCCATCGCCATCCGCCAGCGCGCCCGCCTGCGGAATCTCATCGAGGCGATACCCGAAGATGCCTGGACGCCGATTCCTTACTGGATGGACGGCGCCGCCGATGTGGCCGAGACCACCTACACCCCGTTCCAGGCCGAGGCGGACGCCGCGCCGGTACGGCTCATCGTCCGGCGGGTGAAGCCGGCGCCCTGTTCTCAACTGGCTCTCTTCGCCACCTACAGCTATCACGGCTTCATCACCGACCGGGACGGGGAGACGCTGGAACTGGAGGCCGATCATCGCCGTCACGCCGAGATCGAGAATGCGATACGCGACCTCAAGTACGGCGTGGGGCTGAACCATCTCCCCTCGGGCCGTTTCGCCGCCAACGGCGCCTGGCTGGCGGTACAGGTGATGGCGCACAACCTGGCCCGCTGGACAGCCCGCATCGGCCTGGGTCAGCAGATCGTGACCACCAAGACCCTCAGACGACGGGTCTTTGCCTTGGCCGGACGGATCACCCGCTCGGCACGCCGATTGACCCTGCAGCTTCCCCGGCGCTGGCCCTGGGAGGAGCAGTTCAGCCGCGCCCTGGCCCGACTGCGAGCCATTCCACTCCCAGCCTGACGGAGCCCGTCCGCCACTGACCCACCAGCCAACCCAACGTCCCCGCAAACTCGCGCCAGCCCAGTCCGCGAGCGCCTCTTGCCGTGTCCTATCCCGCCATCTGGCTCGCCACAGCCACTGTAGGCCGCCATCGGTGCCCCCAAAAGCGCCTGCAGACCGCCCGCCAACCTCCCGTCTACCCAAATTCGAGCCCGGATCATCACGCCTGTAACTCCCTCACCCCCTTCCGCTGTCCTCACGTCGTCCATCCCTGTCCGTCGGTGGATTCGGGCTTAGCGGTCGCGTCGCTGGAAGCGGTGTCTCGGCTGGCCTGTGCCGCTGGCAGCGATGTCTGAGTGGTGGGAGCGTCCGCGGTCGAAGCCGCAGCCGCCGGGGACGCGGCGTCAGGTCCCTTACTATCGGTTTCGCCGGTCGATGCGCCGCCGCAGGCCGTCACGGCCGCAAGCAGACCGACGCCCGCGACCAGAACCAGGAGTTTATTCATGCACCTCTTCCTATTCCGAGTTGGCCTAAACACAATAGGTCAAATACGTCTCGCCATACATACGATAACGTATGGACAGCGGATTGGTTGCGGACGACCAAACTGGTGTCTGGGCCCTCATATATAATACTCGCTATTCCGCTTCGCCCAAATCAGGAAAGCAATGACCCAGGTCACCGCGCCGGAATCTCTGATGCCAGTAGTCCCGCCTCGGATTCTGCTGGGCCCTGGGCCTAGCAGCGCCAACCCTCGTGTGCTCCAGGCCATGATGGCGCCGATGATCGGCTACCTCGACCCGGAATTCCTGTTGATCATGGACGAGATTTCGCAACTCCTCAAGGCGCCCTTTCAGACCGAAGAGAGCCTCACGATGGCGCTGTCCGGGACGGGTTCCGCGGGCATGGAGGCGGGGTTGAGCAGCTTGCTCGAACCCGACGACACCGTGGTGATCTGTGTATGCGGCTTCTTCGGCGAGCGCATGGTCGACATGGCCGGTCGAGTCGGAGCAGACGTCATCGCTCTGCGAAGCGACTGGGGCCAGCCGTTTCCGGCCGAGATGCTCGAAGCTGAGCTGAAGAAACACGCCAAGGTCAAATTGGTGGCAGCCGTCCACGCCGAAACGTCGACCGGGATTCTGCAGCCGCTGGAGGGGCTGTCCACGCTTGCGGAAGAGCATGGAGCGTTGTTCATGGTGGACGCGGTCACGTCTCTGGGTGGCTCCGAGGTAACCGTAGACCGGTTGGGTATCGACTACTGCTACTCGGCCACTCAGAAGTGTCTGGGGTGCCCTCCAGGCCTATCTCCCGCAGCTCTCAGCCCCAGGGGCCACGACATTGTGAAGACGAGAGAGCACAAGCCCTCTTCGTGGTACCTCGACCTTGGACTCATCTCCAACTACTGGGGCTTCGACCACGTATACCACCACACAGCGCCGGTCAGCGCGCTGCTGGGCCTTCGAGAAGGGCTCAGAATGATCCTCGAAGAAGGGTTGGAGGCAAGATACGAGCGGCACGAGAGGAACGCGGCTGCCCTTCGCGCCGGCCTGGAGGCGCTGGGGCTCGACCTGGTCGCGCCGGAAGACTATCGTCTCGCGCAGATCACCCCCGTGTGGATCCCGGACGGGGTCGACGACGCCTCTGTGCGACAGAAACTTTTGCGAGAGCACCACATCGAGATCGGGCGAGGCCTCGGCGAGTTCGCCGGGCGAGTGTGGCGCATCGGTCTTATGGGCGACTCGAGCAAATCCGAAGACGTGCTGGCACTGCTCTCCGCACTGGAGGAGATACTGCCTAGCCAAAGCTTCGAGGTGGGCGTGGGAGCGGGTGTTGCCGCCGCGAGCAGGGCGCTTTCTGAGGACTAGCTGCGCGCTCTTAGGGCCGGTGTACTACGCCGAAGATGGAGAGTCGTGTGAGCCGATTCGAGGACCAAGTAGCTATCGTAACCGGAGCTGGCACCGGCATCGGGCTTGGCGTCGCCACGAGACTGGGGCGTGAGGGTGCCCGGGTCGTAGTCGCTGACTACGACGGTGACCTCGGCGAGCAAGCCGCCGCCGAGCTCGCGTCCCAAGGCGTCGACGCGCGCCTCGAGGTCGGGGACGTCGGCGATGATGAGACGGCGAAAAGAGCGGTAGCGCAGGCGATCGAGACCTGGGGACGGATCGACATCCTCGTTAATAACGCCGGCATCGCCGGAGATACGGCCAACATCTGGGAGTTGCCCGTTGAGGAGATGGACCGGGTGTACCGTACGAACCTGCGCGGTGTTTACTCGTTCTGTCACCACGTTATCCCGCACATGGTCGAGCGGGACTACGGCCGGATAGTAAACATCGCGTCGATCGCAGGGAAAGAGGGCAACCCGAGGATGGTGCCCTATTCGGCGACGAAGGCGGCGGTGATCGGGTTGACCAAGTCGGTCGGAAAGGAGTTGGCCAAGACCGGCGTTAGGGTCAACTGCGTTACCCCTGCTGTGGTCCAGACCCGAATCCTCGACCAACTGACGCCCGAGCAGGTGCAGTACATGGTCGAGCGGATTCCTGTCGGCCGGACCGGCGAGATCGAAGAGATAGCCGCGCTGGTCGCGTGGCTGGCGTCCGCCGAGTGCTCATTCAGCACCGGCGCGGTATTCGACATCAGTGGCGGCCGAGCGACGTATTAGCGCGAGGGGCCACAATCGGGCTAAAATGACAACGTAGCTTGGAGCCAGAAGCAGGAGGAACCATGGCGACAGCAGTCCATCAACAATACGTCGTCGACGAAAAAGGTACTCGGGTTGGGGTCATTCTAGAGATCGATGAGTACGAGAAGCTGATGGAACAACTTGAGGAGCTGGAATCCATCCGGGCTTACGACGCCGCGACGTCCTCTAGCGACGAAGTGATCCCTTTTGATCAGGCCGTACGTGAGATTGAGCAAGAGCGTGGATGAACTACGATGTCTTCATACTTCGGCGTGCCCAGAGGGAACTGGCTCGCCTGGAGGCGAGCAGCTATCGTCGTCTCAAGTCAGCCATCATTCGGTTAGGAGAAGACCCGAGACCCCGGGGAAGTAGGAAACTCAGGGGCCGCGAAGGGTGGCGTATCCGTTCGGGAGAATACCGAACTATCTACCAGATTGATGACACTGCTAGAACGGTGACCGTCATCCATGTCGGCCATCGCCGCGATGTGTACCTCTAGGTCCACAACTTGAACGGAGCATCCCCGTGCGCGAGATCGGCACCGGCGCGGCCTTCGACATGAGCGGCGGCCGCGCGACGTATTAGCGCCTCACTGAGCGGATTCTAAGGCCAGCGCAACGTGCCAGATTTGTCGTAGGCGGCGCGTAGGAAGCGGTCGGTGAACGCGGTCCGGTAGTCGAACTCAACCGGGAGCGCGTCGAACTCGATCAGGTGCTCGTACAAGGCCCTCCATTGTTCGTCGGTCATCCACCCGAGGCCGTGTTCGTCTGTTAGTGCGCTGGTGGCGTCTCGGAGCTCATCGTTCAGCATGAAGCGCTGGTGCTCGCGTTTTTCGCCCGGCGCGAATTTCAGGACGATGTCGACGGCCTCTTCCTGATTGTCGACAGTGTACTTGAGCCCCCTTAGCGTCGCTTTCAGGAATCCCTCGACGATGGCCGGGTTCTCGTCGACCAGCGACTCGAGAGCAATGTATGTCAGCCCGAGGTTAGGTACGCCGAAGTCGTCGGGGTCCCAGAGGTTGACGTCGAAGCCCAGGTTCCGAATGGTGTCGGGCTCGTTGGACTTGAATACGGCCAGTATGTCCACGTCCCCGTCGGTGAAAACCCGAGGATCGAACCCAACACGCACTTCGGTGATCTTGTCGCGGTCGACTCCCGCCGCGTTCAACATGGCGAGATAGTCCGGAGGGACGGAGACCTTGTAGCCGAAGGTCCTGCCCTCCCAGTCGGCCAGGGTCTCGATGCCGGAGTCCTTTAGCGCCACATACCCTTGCTGTCCGCGTTGGCCGAAGAGCGCGATGGCGACGATAGGCAACTCCGGATCGGCCCGCCGTTTCAGCACCGACGTGGCGGCCGCCGTGGTGAAGTGAACGTCACCGGCCACGAGCAACTTCAGGTGCTCGCCGCTGGACGCGTGCCGGATGTCGACTTTGAGACCTTGTTGCCGGAAGAACCCCTTCTCCTGAGCGACGTACGCCGCGACGAACGGGAGATTAGCCTGGGGCTTGAACCCCGCCATGAATACGACCTTGTCGAGGGGCTTGGGAGTGCGCATGTCAGCCGGTGGTCCTTCGACCTTGGATGAGACCTCACAGCCGACAGCCGCGAGCACGAACAGAGCGCTCGCCACCAGGAGCAGCGTGGAGGCGGCTACCACCGAGAGCCGCGACGGTCCACGCAGCCTTGCGGGAGAAGCGTCTCGTGGCCCACTTTGTCCTTCGACAGGCTCAGGACGAACGGATGGTACGGACCTAGGGTCATACTGAGCCGTTTGACTGGGCTCAAGACGAACGGTAAACAGAGCCCGTCCGGCCCTGCCAACCGGCATGCTATGAGGCAATGACCGATTCGTGCCAGAAGAGGGCCCGTCTTTCGACGTACGCGGTCAACAGCGTCAGAGCGACGCCGATGAAGGCCAACACCAGGACCGCCGAGAAGAGCGTCGGCATGTCGAGGTTGTTGTGGGCAACGATGATGACACTCCCGAGGCCCCTGTCTCCCGTGAACCACTCCCCGACGACGGCACCGATAACCGACAACGGTATGGCGACTCGGAAGGCTGCGAACAGGTAGGGCAAGGAGCTGGGTGCTCGCAGCCTCAAGAAGATGTCGACTCTGGAGGCGTGGACGGACCGGAAGAAGTCCAAGGTGCCGGGATTGACCGATCGGAAACCCGTCAAGGCGTTCACCATCACTGGAAAGAAGGTGATGAGAGCGGCGATGAACACCTTCGGCATCGAGCCGAAACCGAACCATATGACGAACAGGGGGGCGATTGCGACGATGGGTGTCACCTTGACGAGTACTGCGAGCGGGTAGAGGGTTCTGTCCAGGAACCGGGAGTGGGCCATGGCCGTGGCTGCGCTGATAGCCACAGTGGACCCCAACGCGAACCCTACAAGAGCTTCGACCAGCGTCACCAGTCCGTGTTTGGCAAAGTAGCCGAACTCGTCGATCAGCTGCGCGGCCACGACCGTGGGAGCGGGTACGATGTACTCCGGCACGTCGGCCACGCGCGTCCAGAGCTCCCACGCGACCACGAGCGCCGCGATCGCGACTACAGGCGGCCACATAGTGATGAATTTGCCTCGCAGAGACGTATACACAGCCCGCGAAGTGGACGTCTCGCCGGTGTGTTGGATGGACAGCTTAGACTCGGACGGCTGAATCTCGGCCTGGGACTCCAATCTGAAGCATCTCCTCAATCTGGAATACGTACTCGAGAAAGCTCTGTGAGCGCTCCGCGGACTTCTCCCGCGGACGAGGAAGATCGACCTCTACCTCGGCTTGGATACTACCCGGGCGCTCCGACATAACCAACACACGGTCGGACATGGCGACCGCCTCCGGAATGCTGTGAGTAACCATGACGACCGTGCTCTCGGTCCGTTCCCACAGGCGCGTAACCTCGTAGCGCATGGCGTCGCGAGTGATCTGGTCGAGCGAACCCAGCGGTTCGTCCATCAACAGCACGGCCGGGTCCAACACCATCGCTCTGGCGAGGGCCACGCGCTGTAGCATTCCTCCGGATAGCTCGTGGGGGTAGTAGTCGTGGAACTCAGAGAGACCGACCATATCGGTTAGCTTTTCGGGGCTGCCGTCCGCGGCTCCGGCACGATGCCCGTTGAGACGCAGAGGCAGAGCGATGTTCTGAGTAACGGTACGCCACGGCAGCAGAGACGGGTCCTGGAAAACGAACCCGATGTCCTTGCGGCGTTGGGCCTCTTCAGGAGGCGCTCCGTCGATAGTCACCGTGCCTTCGGTCGGTTCGAGCAGCCCTCCGATGGCCTTAAGTAGCGTCGACTTGCCCGCTCCGCTGGGTCCTATAAGCGAAACGAACTCCCCCGTGCGGACCTCGAGGCTGAGGTCGGACAGTACGGCAAGCGGCGCTCCCTTTATCGCGTACGAGTGGGAAAGTCTACGCACCGCGATCTGTGGCGGTCCCGGCATCTGAGCACCCTTAATCGCGAGCCGAGTGATTTGGCCTAGGAGCCGAGATGAGAGGCTAGGTCGAGGACGTATCTTCCTCGGCCAGCGTAGGAAGCTCGTCGAGGTCTGGGATAGGCTGAGCCCGTGCGCGTTCCGCGAGGTCGCTGAACTGGTTTGCCAGCTGGCCCAGGCCGTCAAGGATCTCCCGGTAGGCCATGACCACGGCCGTTCGCTCGTCGAGGTGCTTGTGGAACATCTGGTTGAGCGCGGTGATTTCGCGGACCCGTTGCTCGAGCAGCTGATTGCGGCCTTCCAGCTCCTGCCGCAGCCCGCGTTCGGTCTCGATGTGCTCCCGAAGCTCTTTCGCGTAGATCTCGAGTTGATCTCTACTGAGCTTCCCGAACGTCTGACGTGTGGTGTCGTCCGCCTGCATGGCCGAACTAATCCGACGCCAGAAGCTCGTCTACTTTTGCGAGAAGAGCGGTAGGGCTGAAGGGCTTCGAGAAGTAGAAATCGGCGCCGGCGTCCTCCGCCTTCTGGCGGTCCAACTCCTGGGCCATTGCCGTAAGCATGACGACCTTTACGCCCGAGGTCTCGCTGTTGGACTTGATCTGGCGGCAGACCTCGAACCCGTCCATCTTCGGCATCATGACGTCAAGGAAAATCAAGTCCGGCAGGTCCTCGCGGGCCTTTTGCAACGCCTGTTCACCGTCCCGGGCCAGGATGAGGCTATACCTATCGTCGCCTCCGAGCGTCGCGGACACCAGCATCAGGATGTCTTCCTCGTCGTCAGCCAGCAGCACTTTTTTCGTCACGTCTGCCTCCTAGACCGCAGATAGGGCATCTTCTTCCTCAGTAACATTGGGCTGTTGTGTGTTGACCGAAAAGAAGAATCTCGACCCTACGTTTAGTTCGCTCTCGACCCAGGCGTCTCCACGCATCAATTGCGCCAGGCCCTTTACTATACTCAATCCGAGTCCGGTCCCGCGAATTCCTTCGGTTTCGGGACGGCTGATGCGGTGGAAGCTGTTGAATAGCTGGTCTATGTTCTCTGGTACTATGCCCATGCCCTGGTCGGCGACTTCGACCACGACCCGTCCATTGTCAGCGTCCCCGTTGGCCGACACCGTAATCGTTCCGCCCTTCGGGCTGTACTTTACGGCGTTGGTCAGGAGGTTGATGACGATCTGAGTAAGCTTTTCCCGGTCCGCGGCGACTGTCGGCAGGTCAGCCGCCACGTTCACAGAGAACTCATGCTCATCGGTCTCGGCCTTGATGCCGACCAGCACCTCGTCGACGATGTCTTTAATGCGGAGGTCCTCCCAGTTGATCCCAAGCCTGCCGGTCTGAATCCGGGAAACGTCGAGCATATCGTCCACTATGGCGGAGAGGACCTGGCTATTCTGGTGAATCCGCTGCAACCATTCCCGCCGAGAGTCCTCAGGCAGGTCGCTATTGTTCAGAAGAAGCTCTGAGAACCCCATTATTGTCGTCATCGGGGTACGGAGCTCGTGTGAGGCGATCGAGACGAACGAGTCGCGCTGCTCAGCCATCTCGCGCTCCTGAGTGACGTCCCTAGCCAAAAGCCCGGTCATAGACTCGTCCGAGCCCGCCGGTATATGGAAGGAAGTGACCTCGAGGTAGCGTGTTTGGGGTTTCTCCATCTTTACGTCGATGGTCAAGGGCTCATCGCTGGTCCCGTTTGAAATGCTCTGCAACAGTTCGGCCAAGGCGTCCGGGCTGTCGAAGTCCGACGCTTTCGCGTCGAGGACTTCGCTGATCGGCTTACCCTGCACGTCGTCGGGCTTTAGGTCCCACAGCTGCTCCGCCGTGCCATTCAAGTACATTACCTGACCTGCCGGGTCGACCACCACGAGCCCTTCCGTCATACTCGACTGGATGGCAGCTAGAGTCCTGCGTTCGAGGGCGACCTCCTCGTACAGGTTGAGGTTTTCAAGATGGACGCCGGCAAGGACGGCGAAGAGGTTCAGGAGCTCTTCGTCATCGATCGAGAAGCTTGCTCCGCCCGTTTTCTCCATCAGGTAGAACGCACCCGACGCTCCGCCGGTCAGCACCACCGGAACACCGATCAGACCATCGGCAGTAAGGGCCCCTTCCTGAAGCCCGTGGGCTTTCCTTAGCAGCTCGGGGTCTGCAACGACGATCCTGTCTTTCCCTTTCTTCGTCAACCCCAGTTCCGTAAGACTTCTGGCAGGTGCAACAATACGACCGGGCTTTTCGGGCGCGAAACCGGAGGTGATGAACTTTCCGGTTGCCCCACGGGAGTCGAGTAGAGAGAGGACGCCGAACCTGGCGCCTATTAGCTCGCGCGATACGTCGACCAGGTCCTGGAGGGCGTTCTCCGGCACCTCCTCGAGGCCAAGCCGGCCCGCGGCAGTCCGAAACGCGTCTAGCCGCCTCTGGCCCTCTCCCATCGCTTCTCGTAGTTGCTCGACGCGTTCGGCGACCCGGTCTTCGAGCTCCGCGTTGGCGGTCTCGAGCTCTACCCGCTGCCTGACGATTGTCTTCCAACCCTCCCACACCAGGTACACGAGGGTAGCGTAAAGGTAGATGAAGCTCCCACCGATCGCCGCTAGGGTGACCCATTTGAGGTTGTCTACCTGGTTGGTGAGGGCCTCAAGAGAGACCGGGTCGTCGGGGCCTATGGCTTCGCCGGATTCGAGCGCTAATAGGTAATCCCGAGTCAGCTCGATGTTCCGGTTCAAGGCCGCGATGAGGACGAAGGCTACGATCATCGCGAGAATCACCATGATCACGAATGTGACCACGGAGAACTGGACGAGAAGGTTGTCCTTGAAGTTCCTCAAACGGCGAGGCGGCCCGACATGCTTTTGATAGCAGGGTCCCCGGTCTGCAGAAGCGCGCGGTACGTACGAGCGAGTGTAGCAGTACACCATATGTCAGTCAACCAGTTTTTCAGCGCCGTCACCAGGCGGCCAACGGCTTGTTTCGGCCGGTAGCATTCGGATGACGGCGATAGGCAACTTTTGACTTCACATGGCCGACGGGTCTGCCTTGACACTATCCTGGGCCGTACGTAGAGTAGACGGCGGCTGCTGCCCTGAGGACCGTTGATGATCGAAGTCGATATCGACTCTAATCTCCTGTCGCTAGACCTAGTCTACACATGGGTTATCAGCTGGCACGGCTTTTTCAGCTTTGTCGCGGTGGCGGTCTCGATTTATCTGCTGGGTCGTTGGGCCCCTTTCGCCGGGAAAACACCCCAGGGAGAGGACCTCGTCACCTCAGACGATATCTACTCGACAGCGATCTGGGTGATAATCGGTGGGGTAATAGGCGCGCGTCTAGTACACGTCATCGACAATTGGGGCGACGTCTACAGCCAAAACCCGGCGCAGGTCTTCGCGATTTACAGCGGAGGCATCGGCCTCTGGGGTGGGATAGTTGGCGGATTCGCGGGCGGAGCCGCCTACTCGCTGTTCGCCAAGCTGCCGGTAGGAATCATAGCCGACCTGACCGCGCCGGTGCTGCCATTCGCCCAGTCGATCGGCCGGCTCGGGGACATTGTGAACGGCGAGCACTGCGCCAAAGCCACCGACCTGTTCTTCGGGATGCAGTGGGTCGACGAGTCATCTCCGGCGCGACTCTGTTCTAACGGCATCGTGAACCATGCTCAGCCGGTTATCATCTACGAAATGCTGTGGAACACGATCTCTCTGGTCATCCTGTGGCGTCTGAGAGGGCGACTGCAGCCCGACGGGATGCTGTTCGCGCTATACGCCGCACTCTATGCCGTTGGACGCTTCGGGATCAGTTTCCTTCGCGAGGACAGGGTCTGGGCGCTCGGGATGCAAGAAGCGCACTACATTGCCCTACTGGTGCTGGTCGTGACCGTCCCGATACTGGCAATGAAGGCGAGGTTCGCTACCCCGGCGTGGGCCGGGGGAGACCCAGACGCCGCTCCAGTCCGCGAGCGAGGTACTAGAGCCGAGCGAAGACGCCGTCGCCGGTAACGAGGACCTTCTTTTTCCGTGGCGGTACACACCGGAAGAAGAAAGGGCCGAAAGCCGTTTTGAATCGATGGCCGTCAGTGGCGCTGTTTCGTGGGTCGGGCCGTCACCCTCACCTCCCCGAGAGCCTCGGGATCTTCGACATTCCTCTCCCATCCAGGAGGCTGTCTCAGAAGTCCTGTTTCTGCCCAGTCGGGAAGAGAGTTAGGAAAGCCTGCCGTCGGAAGTCGGCGTGCTGGCGGTAACAGCGACGGTTTCCGTGCGCCAACCAAGACACCCTCACCTTAATCCTCTCCCATCAAGGGAGAGGAGATCAGACGCTTCTCTTTTGAGACGGGCTCCCAGGGAGAGGAGGTAGGAAGCCCTTTGCGAGAAGGGGCTTTGACGTAGAGAGGGCTTGGTTAGAGGCCTAACGGTGAGCGCTCATCGAACCCTGAAGTCCAGCACTTCGAGCTGAAGTCTCGGCTCCGCGCCCCAATTGTCCAGGCTTGGGCTATACACCAGATCGATTCTGTCGTCGTAGTTCGGTATCAGGTCGCCCTGTCTGAAGGCGATAGCGTCCCATGCTCTGCCGCCGTGGACGACCGTCATCTTGAGGTGCTTGCGATCCTCTCCGACCTGGCGAGAATCACGGACCCGCGCGTTGCGTGTCAGGAATACGGGCACCGGGTTCGCCTCTCCGAAGGGCTGCATCGACTGAATGAAGCCGAAGTTACGGTCGTCAAGAAGGGCCGGGGAGATTTCACAGTCGATATCGATCGACGGCGCCAGCTCTGCTCCGGCGAGCTTCCTCTCCGCTTCCGCGATCAGCGCCGCCTTGAGGCGAGCCAGTCCCTCGGCGGGTATCGTGAATCCTGCAGCTCGTGGGTGCCCGCCGAACTGGAGCAATAGGCTCTGACTCTGACTGATCGCTTCGACAATGTCGAACTCGGGGATGCTACGGGCGCTCCCCCTGCAAACTTCGTCACCAGTCGAGACGGCGACCGCCGGGCGGTGGTAGAGCTCCGACAGCCGGCCGGCGATTAGACCAAGGATTCCGGGCTTCCACTCCTGGTGCTCAACGAGTATAAGGGCCGCCGGACCGCCTTGCTCCGAGACCTGTTCAAGCGCCTGGGCGACTCCATCGGCCGTGAGCCGGCGTCGTTCTTCGTTCTGGAGCTCCAGTTCCTCGGCGATCCGCTCGGCCTTGTCCGGGTCATTCGTCGTCAGCAGGTCGAGGCTCTTGGATGGGTCGCCAATTCGACCGGCCGCGTTCAGACGCGGAATCAGACCATAGGACAGCGAATCGGTGTCAAGACTCCCGAGCGCGAGCCCTGCGCGAGCGATGAGGGCCTTAAGTCCAGGATGACTGGTGTTGTTCAGCAGAGAGAGGCCCTGTCTGACAAGGTACCGGTTTTCGTCTGTAAGCGGGCCGACGTCGGCTACGGTCCCCAATGTTGCGAGCTCATACAACTGGTCGGGAAGGGGCCGGCGGAGTTCGGCGAATAGCGCCTCGGCCAGTTTGAACGCAAGACCGGCTCCGGTCAGTCCGTCGTACGCGTACTCAGAGTCGTTCCGGTGGGGGTTGACGACTGCGGTCGCGGCCGGAAGGGTAGGCGGCAGGCTGTGGTGGTCTGTCACCACGGTGTCAATGCCAATGCCGGAGGCGAACTCGATCTCGTCGGACGAGCTCGATCCGCAATCGACTGTGACCAGCACGGACACCCCGTCGCGCCCAAGGGTCGCGACGGCGTCCCGATTAAGCCCGTGCCCTTCGTCAACGCGATTAGGAACGTAGGGGAATGCGGTGGCCCCGAGCTCGCGTATGGCTGCCACCATGACGGCGGTCCCGGAAAGACCGTCGGTATCGAAGTCCCCGAACACACCGATGCCTTCCTTCGTCTCGATCGCCCGGCGTAACCGGGCGATCGCGGCCGGCATGTCCGGCAGCTTGAACGGGTCGTGCGTCCGGCCGACGCCGGCATCGAGGTATAGAGAGGCGTCTTGTCGGCTTCTTACGCCGCGGTTGAACAGCAGGTGCGCGTGGAACGGCGGCAGGTCAAGCGTCCGAGCGAAGCCAGCGGGGGGTGTAGGGAGTCGTCGCCATTCCTTGGGGGGCGGGCGGTGTGTTTCGACGGCCGCGCGAGCCGGACTCGTAGAAGGCGCGCTGGACGGGTCAGCGACAGTCAAAGCGGGTACGGCGGGGACAGATCTTCGTCGGGTACGTCTTCCAAGGTCTTGTTGACCGGGTTCACCTTCAGTCTGAGACTCTCGAGAAGCTCATATCCGACGATCGGAATGGGAGCTTCGGTGACCGTTGCCACGAACCCCCTACCGGCGACCTCGCCTTGGGCCGCATAGGTCTGTCTTTCAACAACGCCTGTCGCAGTTAGAAGTCTCGTCCGACCTTTCGGTATCGTAGACAAACGCAGCTGGGCTATCTCCTCGGCAGGCAGACCCACGTGAGTCGCTCCGGTATCTACCAGGAACTCGTACTCTTTGCTGCTGCCCTCGCCCCGGAGGGTTGCCGTAATCACGGTCCGGCCCATGGTGCGGCCTCCGTCGACGCTCGCTCTTTCCACCGTGTTGCCTTGAGAAGCGGGCAGGTCTGAGACCTGCCCCTACCCGGTAGGCCTACGCTGCTACGCCTCGTATTCACTGAAAACAAGGCTGTTGTTGACCCTCGCTCTTTCCACTACGTTGCCTCGAGATGCGGGCAGGTCTGGGACCTGCCCTTACCCCGGTAGGGGTACGCTGCTACGCCTCGTATTGACTGAAGACAAGGCTGTTGTTGTGGCCGCCAAACCCGAAGGTATTGCTCATCGCGGACTTGATCCTGCCCCGTTTCGGCAGATAAGGGGTGTAATCGAGGTCGCAGTCGGGGTCGGGCTCGTCGAGGTTTATCGTCGGTGGCAGAACGCCGTTGCTGATCGACATTATGGACGCCGCCGCCTCCAGGGCGCCGCACGCGCCGAGGAGGTGTCCCGTCATCGATTTGGTAGAGCTGATTGGGATCTTGTACGCCTCGTCGCCAAAGACCGACTTCATCGCGGCGGTCTCGGCCCTGTCGTTCAGTGGCGTGGACGTGCCATGAGCGTTGATGTAGTCGATGTCAGAGGGCCCGAGCCCGGCGCCTTCCAGCGCTATCTTCATTGCCCTGGCGCCTCCAACGCCGCCAGGCGCCGGTTGCGTGACATGATGTGCGTCAGCGGTCGCGCCGTAGCCCTTCATCTCGGCGATGGGTTGGGCGCCCCGGCTCCCGGCGCTCTCGAGGCTTTCCATGACGAGCACCGCGGAGCCCTCACCGAGCACGAATCCGTCGCGTCCGGCATCGAAGGGCCGCGACGCCTTCTGCGGCTCGTCGTTGCGCTTGGACAGCGCCTTGCAGGCGTTGAATCCGGCGACGCCAATCGGTGAGATGGCGGCCTCCGCGCCGCCGGCTAACACGATGTCGGCCGACCCGTTGCGCAGGAGGTCGAAGGCTTGACCGATCCCGTCGCCGCTGCTCGAGCAGGCTGACACTGTGGCGAAGTTGGGCCCCTTGGCGCCTAGCAGCATCGACACCTGGCCTGAAGCCATGTCCGGAAGCATCATGGGCACCAGAAAGGGGTTAACCCTCCGGGCGCCGCGAGTACCGAGCACTCCGATCTGCTCTTCGAGCGTGATGATGCCGCCGATGCCGCTGGATATGACGACTCCAACGCGCTCCGCGTTGGTGCCGTTGATCTTCAGGTCCGCATGGTCGACCGCTTCGAGAGCAGCGCCCGCGGCGAGCTGCACGAAGCGGTCCATGTGCCGGGCCTCTTTCCTCCCGACGTAGTCCGTGGGCTCGAACCCCTTCACCTCACCCGCGATCCTCGTCTCGAGGCCCTCGGGGTCAAAAGCGCTGATGTGGTCTATGCCGGACTTGCCGGCCAGCAGGCCCTCCCACGTAGAGTTCCTCGTAAGACCTACGGGACTCACGATGCCAATGCCAGTGATGACGACCCTTGGAGTCATACGACGACAGTCTCCGCGGTGAGGTGGCTCACGCAATCAGGCGGGTAGGGCGACCATGGAACGGGCTAAAAGATACCAGAGCATCAGCGACAATGGAACACCTCGGCAATGAGTCTCGTGCGCATGGGTTCGGCAGATCTGAGACCTGCCCCTACGGACCGATGATCACTCGGCGGGCTACGAAAATTCTCTCAGGGCCTAGTGGTCCAACATCCTAGTATTGAAGGGTTCTGAGGTTACGGCTTGGTAGGGGCGGGTTTGAAACCCGCCCTGTCGTCGTAGCACGCCAATCTCGGCTACCCCTCATTTCAAAGATTTCGGTCTACTAGGGCCGGATCTCCAGTTTGGTCGCGAACTCCGCGTTGGTCGGCTCGACCAAGATGGACCCATCTTCAAAGACGATGGTGGGCACGATGCGCTTGCCGGCGTTGAGCCCGCGAACGTGATCTGAAGCGTCCGGGTTTCGGTCGATGTCGATCCACGAATAGGGGACGTCGTGGCGTCCGAGGAAGTCTTTGGCGCGTACGCAGTCTCCGCACCACGTCGTGCCGTACATAGTGATCTTGGCGTCTGTCAATTTGCCTCCACGGCCGCTTCGATGGCGGCTACAGTCTGATTATACCGCTAGTCCCCTCTGTATCCACGGCTGCCTTCGGTCTTTTCGAGGAATTGCCTGATCATCAACGCCACCGTGGCGCCTTCGCCGACCGCGCTGCAGACCTGTTTGGTGCTCCCTGCTCGGACGTCCCCGGCGGCGAAGACCCCCGGAAGGCTGGTCTCCAGGTTTGTCTCGGTCGAGATGAACCCCCACTTATCGAGGTCAACAGCACCGCGGACGAAATCGGTGTTCGGCTGCTGTCCTATGAATATGAAAGCTGCGCCCGGTCTTAGCTCTTCGACGTCGCCTGATTCGAGGTCTTTGACGACGATCGAGGTCAAGCGGCCGTTCCCTCTGAACTCTTCGACCGTGTGTCGGAGCCGTATCTCCATCTTTGGATGGCCAGCGGCCTTCTCCTGGAGGATCTTGCTTGCCTTGAGCCGGTCTCCGTATTCGAGCACCGTAACCTTGGAAGCGAACTTGGTCAGGAAGAGCCCCTCTTCGATGCCGCTGTTGCCGCCTCCGACGACCACGAGCTCCTGGCCTTTGTAAAAGGGCCCGTCGCAGGTCGCACAGAAATGTATCCCGGCGCCGATGAGGTCGTCCTCCCCAGGGACATTGAGCTTACGATAGCGGCTCCCCGTGGCTAGCAACACCGCCCGTGTGCAGTACTCGTCACCGGTCTCCGTCTCGATCGAGGGTTGGGGCATTTCGGTCTTGATCCTGGTCACCGACTGTGCCGGTAGAATCTCTACACCGAACCGGTCGGCCTGACGCTGTATGAGTTTCGCAAGCTCGGCGCCCCCGACACCTTCCGGAAAGCCTGGGTAGTTGTCTATCCGCTCGGTGACACCCGCCTGGCCTCCGATCCCGCTGCGTTCGACGATCAGGGTTTCGAGCCCTTCTCTCGCCGCATATATTGCCGCCGTCAGGCCGGTCGGGCCGGCTCCCACCACGACGAGGTCGTAGAAGTGACGCTTCGCCCGGGCGCTAATACCTAGTTTTCGCGCTAACTCCGCGTTGGTTGGCTCGACGAGAATCGAGCCGTCCTCGAACACGATGGTCGGGATGATTTGCTTACCGTCGTTGGTCTGTTTGACGTATTCGAGTCCTTTCGGGTCCTCGTCGACGTCAATCCAGTTGAACGCGACGTGCTGCTCATTGAGGAACTGCTTGGCCTGTTTGCAGTCTGGGCACCACGGCGCGCCGTACACCGATATCTTGGCTTCTTCCACGGCAGACTCCTTTAGTAGCGCCGGGGCCCTATTAGCTGTGTTGGGCGGGACCGTCGATTAGCTCCGGTCATGTGCGGGTTAGATGCGTCCGTGTTCGTGGCGATGCGGTTGGAGGGGTGTCGAGATGAGTCGATTCAGATACGACGCAACCGACAACAAGATGCAGGCATCTAATTTTTTAGTGGGAACGAAACCTGTGGGTTGGTGGCACCGTCGAACGGCCTCCGCGCGCGCATGCAATGCGCCCCTACGGTTATTAGTTTCGACTTCACTGTCGCATCCACCACGGCTCGAAAGCACCCAGGCCGCCTATGGCCAGCTCAAAGACGCTCTGACCTCGTTCACGTCCGAGCTGGAGGAGCTAGCGACGATAGCGGGAATTCCCGCACATGAGCACCGGAACTGCGCTGCGGACCACGACGTAAAACAGGCAGCCGCAACCATAGCTTCAACGGGACGATCAAGTGATTAGCCCACTAATCCCGCCAGCGCGACGGGCAGAATGGCGCCGAGTAAGGGCGCCCGCCGTTGCCTGAGCTTCAAAGCAAACGCCCTCCAGCGGCTATAATATGGAAATCCTAAGCGAGGCCCGCTGACGGAGTGCCGGACGCCCGTGGATCGTAACAACGAACAGAAACCAACGGTTGCCGTTGAAACTCACGGCTGCAAGCTCAACCAGGCCGACTCGTCGGTGCTGGCCGCTGAATTCGTAGCCGCCGGATTCCGCTTGGTCGAGAGCCACGAGCCGGCGGACGTGTACCTGGTCAACACCTGCACCGTAACCCACGTCGCGGACCGCAAAGCTAGACAGGCGCTCAGAGCTGCCCGCCGCCGCAATCCCAACGCCACCGTGGTCGCGACGGGCTGCTACGCGGAGCGCGCCCCAGAGGCACTGCGAGGCCTTGAAGAGGTCGACCTCGTCGCGGGCAACTTCGAAAAACCAGGGCTCGTGCGCCAGGTCATAGAGTGGCGCAAAGAGTCGGTCACTCCATGCGCCGACGGTTCAGACCAGGTCGAGCGTAGTGGCCGTAACAGGGCGATGGTCAAGATACAGGAGGGGTGCGACCAGGTCTGCGCCTACTGCATCGTGCCAAAAGTCCGTGGACGAGAACGTAGTATTCCGGCGGGGGACATCGTCGGGACGATCGAGCAATACCTCGCCGCTGGGTACAAGGAGATCGTTCTCACAGGCACCCAGCTGGGGTCCTACGGCTTCGATCTCCCCGACATCGACCTGACCGGCCTGCTACGGCGCATCCTGACGGAAACGGACGTACCTCGGCTGAGAGTCTCGTCGGTGCAGCCGCAGGAGATCAGCGAAGACCTGCTCGGGTTGTGGGAGGACCCACGTCTTTGCCCTCACTTCCACCTGGCCCTTCAGAGCGGCAGCGACGCTGTACTGGCCCGAATGCGGCGGCGATATACCGCCCGTGAGTACCTTGAGACAGTCGAAATGGTACGAGACTCCGTACGCGGGGCGTCGCTGACGACGGACGTGATTGTGGGGTTTCCAGGCGAGACTGACGACGATTTCCGGAAGACGTACGAGCTATGCGACCGTGTGGGTTTCTCATCGATGCACGTGTTCCCATATTCCACGAGGCCGGGTACCAGTGCGGCCCACTTCGACGGACACGTAGATGCCGTTACGAAGTCTCAGCGGGTGGGTGAGCTGATAGGTCTTTCCTCGAAGCACGCCCACGAGTTCAGAAGCCGGTCGTTGGGAATCACCCGGCCGGTCCTGTGGGAGGAACACCGAATTCACGACGGCGCCGATCGGTGGGTGGGTCTGACCGATAACTACATCAGGGTCGTTGCCGAGAGCGACCGACCGCTGCGAAACACGATTACACCGGCTCGGCTGGTAGGTCAGAGCGGCGAGCTGGTCGTCGCCGAGATAGGCGGCTCGTCGAACGGGTCGGTCTCCGTCTAACGCGGCTTACACTTCCACAGGCAGGAGCTGGTGCTTTCCATTGCGCTGCTCGATGTAACCGGCACGTTGCGAGAAGGCGTGCCCGAAGACGAGCAGCCATCCGCCCTCTATCGCGGTCTGTATCATCTCGCGCTTTTCGGCTAACGTGTCGTTTGGAGACTGGTCGAAGGCGCCGATACAAGTGAGAGGCACGTGGAACGGGGTCGGCATGAGGTCCGCGACGTAGGCGATCCTTTCGCTGCCGGCTTCGACGAATACGATCTGGTGCCCGGCCGAATGACCGTTCGTCGTCTTGACGTTGACTCCGGGAGCAATCTCGGCGTCGCCGTCGAGCAACTTCAAGACGCCCGCTTCCTCGAGAGGGAGGAAGTCGTCCTCGTAGTAGGTCCCCTTGTCGCGTTCGTTGGGCTCGTTTGCTTCTTCCCAGCACGTTCGCTGTACGAGATACTCCGCCTTCGGGAACGTAGGAACGGCGTTCCCTGCTCGGTCTAGCTTTGTGCAGCCGCCGCTGTGGTCGTAGTGCAGATGAGAGAGAACGACGATATCTATGTCTCGGGCGGTAAGGTTTAGTTTGCGAAGGTCCCGGAGTAGCTTGTTGCCATTAAGGCCATAAAGGTCACGGAACTTGTCGGTCCGCTTGGACCCGGCTCCTGTGTCCACCAGGATGGTCTTGGCCGCGGTCTGGATCAGCAGGCAATTCAGACCCAAGCGTATTCGGTTTTTCCTGTCGGGCTTCATGTTAACTTCCCAAGCCGCCTTGGGCACCGGACCGAACATGGCCCCTCCGTCGAGCAGGAAGGTCCCGTCGCTCACCACGTTAACTGAAGTAGCTCCGTTGACTGAAGAAGCTCCGAGCGGCATGTGTCACCTCTTGTGGCCGACTGGTGCGCGCCTCGAGAAGCGCGGCCGGCGTTTCGAAAAAAGTGTAGGACCGGAAGACTTCGATTCCAGGGCACCCTGTCAGAAGGCGGTTCCAAGCTAGTAGACCGAAATCTTTGAAATGAGGGGTAGCCGAGATTGGCGTGCTACGACGACAGGGCGGGTTTCAAACCCGCCCCTACCAAGCCGTAACCTCAGAACCCTTCAATACTAGGATGTTGGACCACTAGCGTACCCCGACAAAGTGGGTCCTACACGGAGACAGTCACGTACGGACGAGGTTGATCGTAGCGCCGGCTGCCCTGCCGCTCGTGGAGTGTAGACTTAGCTAGACTCGGTCTCGCGGCTAGCGGGCTTCCGAGCAACCCTACTGCGTGCCGGTAAGGAGCTCCAAACGCAGAGGCTGCACGGCTGCCGGGCCCAGAACTACCAGAAATCCAACTACGTCTTTTTCCGAGCCCCCGATACCAGAACCATATTGGGAACCGTGTAGCTTGTCAAGGACTTTTGTAGCACTTTTTCGCCCAAACCGTATCAAGATGATGAACTCCGGAAAATCACGTCATGTTCTGGTGAAGCTTTCGCCGACGAAGACGGAACTCCTACGGCCGGCGGAAAGGAGAAGGGCAGTGTCGACTTGGCCGCCCTATTCGGTCGCGAGCTGCTGGATGGCCGACTTGAACGCGTCTACAGTCAGCTCGACCTCCTCGTCGCCGTGGGCCGTCGAGACGTAGACCTTGGTGTCGTTCTTGTAAACGCCGCGCTCGAGCAGCAGCCGGTTAAGTCGCATCGTTTTCTGAGAATCGCGGTCCATCACTGAGCGGTAGTCGATGGCTTCGCCTTCCTGGAACAGAGCGTCGAACATAGGGCCCACGCCCGACACCTGCGCTGGAATCTCGGCTTCGTACAGGAGGCGCTGCAGCTCCGATCTGATCGTTTCGCTGGTATGGAACAGCCGCTCGTAGACACCTTCACGCTTCAGGATTCGCAAAGTTGCCAGCCCTGCGGCGGCGGCGACCGGATTGCCGTTGAGTGTTCCTTCCTGCATCACCCAGCTGCTCTTGTCGACTTTGTCTGCGTCGAAGTGGTCCATGATCTCCTTGCGGCCGGCCACGGCGGCAAGGGGGTATCCGCCGCCGATCACCTTGCCGAGCGCGCACAGATCAGGCTCGACGCCGTAGTACTCCTGGGCGCCACCGTAGGCTAGCCGGAATCCGGTCACGATCTCGTCATAGATTAACGGGATCTCGAACTGGCGCGTTACCTCTCGCAGCCCTTCGAGGAATCCGGGCCGCGGCGGCAGGACCCGCTGGACGGGCTCCAATATCACTCCCGCGAGCTCGTCGTGGTAACGCTCGATGAGCGCCGTCGCGGTTTCCAAGTCGTTGAACGGAGCGATAAGAGTCTCCGACAGGAGCGTCTCGGGTATGCCCGCGGAATCGGGCTTGGCGTCCGGGAAGTCGGGCGCGTCGTGCGGAGCCATACTCATGAGCGCGTAGTCGTTCATCCCGTGATAGCCGCCCTCGAACTTGAGTATCTTGTCGCGCTGTCGGTAGGCCCGGGCCACTCGCATGCAGAAGAAGGTTGCCTCGGACCCCGTACTCGTAAACCGGACCTGCTCCGCACACGGCACTGCGTCGACGATCTCCTCGGCGAGGCGGATGGCCTGGTCGTTCAAGCCGAAGAACGTGCTCCCGTGCTCGATCTGCTCTATTACAGCTTCGACGACCTCAGGGTGGGCATGCCCGACCAACATCGGTCCGGAGCCCAGAGCATAGTCGACATACTCGTTCCCACTCAGATCCCAGACCCGCGCTCCACGGCCGTCGCGAATCACGACGTCCATCGTGATCGTATTGCCGTTGCTACCGCCCGGTAGCAGCCTTTGTGCTTTATCGAGGACCGTCTGCTGCGCGGAATCGATCTTGATGTCTGGCACCGAATTCTCCTGGATGGGGCCGAAATTGGAAGCTTGGAGACGGGTCGAATTATAGCAGAGGACCGTCGTATGGTTAGGCAGGGCGCTGTACCGTATAATGCGCCCGCCATCCCTACAGACTGGTCTAACGAGAACAATGGAAATAAAAGTCGTTTCGGGCGACATCACCAAACAGAAGGTAGGCGCTGTCGTTGTCAACCTTTTCGAGGGAGTCACGAGCCCCGGCGGTGCGACGGGGGCCGTAGACACGATGCTCGAAGGCGCCATCTCGACGCTTATCGAACAGGGCGAGATTAAAGGCAAGCGGGGCGAGCTGACCCTGATTCACGCCTTCGGCAGGATGCCTGCGGACCGGGTGCTTGTTGCTGGTCTCGGCAAGCAAGAAGACTTCGATGAGGAGACGGTTCGGGCCGTCTCGGCCGACACGTGCCGACGGCTTAGAGAACTACCCGGCAGTTCGGCGGCTACGATAGCCCACGGGGCCGGAATCGGTGGTATGGACACGAAGTCCTCAGGCCGGTCTATCGCCGAGGGCTCTATCCTTGGCCTTTACCGGTTCGACAAGTACAAGTCCTCCAACGGCGAATCGCGCCGGCTCGACGAGCTAACCGTCGTCGAGCACGACGCGAGCAAGGTGGAGGAGCTCGAGCGGGGAGTGCAAGAAGGGTCGGTCCTGGCCGAAGCGACGGTCATGTGCCGCGACATGGTCAACGAGCCGGCCAATCATATGACGCCGACACAGATGGCCGAGGTCGCGTTAGAGGTGGCCAGGTCGGGTAGACTGGAGATAGAGGTGTTCGAGCGAGACGGCATTGCCAAGATGGGCATGGGCGCCTTTCTCGGGGTCGCTCAGGGCAGTCGTGAGCCCCCAAAGCTGATCGTGCTCCGATACAAGGGTGATCCGTCGGACGAGTCGAACAGCATCGGCCTTCTGGGCAAGGGGATCACCTTTGACACCGGTGGGATCTCGATCAAACCCGCGGCGAACATGGGCGAAATGAAGACCGACATGGCCGGTGGTGCCGCTGTGATTTCGGCCATGCAGGCCATCAGCAAGTTCAAGCCCAGGATCAACGTGACGGCCATCGTCCCTGCCACCGAAAACATGCCGGGTGGTGGTGCGCAACGGCCGGGCGATGTCGTCAAGGCCATGAACGGCAAGACCATCGAGATCGACAACACCGACGCCGAGGGGCGGCTCGTGCTGGCCGACGCCGTGGCGTATGCCAGCTCGTTGGGGTTGCCGAGGCTCGTCGACGTCGCCACCCTGACCGGCGCGATGGTGACGGCTCTAGGTAAGGTGTACACCGGCGTCTTCGGGAACGATCAGAACCTGGTCGACCAGGTAATCGAGGCGGGCGGCGAAGTGGGTGAGAGAACCTGGCAGATGCCCGTGCTCGACGACTACAAGGAGCAGTACAAGAGCGATGTTGCCGACATCAAGAACACCGGGGGACGGGCCGCCGGATCGGTCACCGGCGCACAGATCATCGGCGAGTTCGCCGGCGAGGCCTCCTGGGCGCATCTCGACATCGCGGGCACCGCGCGGTCCGATGGCGTCAAGGGCTACAAGACGAAAGGTGCCACCGGCGTGCCAGTCCGTACGCTGGTCGGACTGGTCATGAATCCGTGTCAACTCAAATAAGAATGTTACCGAAGGGGCAGATTTTTCGACAGTTCACTCAAATGAAAATGTTACCGGGAGGCCGGCCTCACTCCTTTCTCCAACGGCGGTTTGCTTAAGGACCGGGTCACATTAGGCCGTGCCTACGGTGGTTGGCTTAAGAGGCAAGGGCACTGACGAGTTGGCGCTGGTTTCGTTGCGGCTTTGGATGCTCCAATATCCGTTCTAGCTCTTGATATATCTTCTGGCGAAGTCGGCGTGGGTTCGTCTGGGAGTACATGGAGGCCAGGTGGGCCTGTTGGCGCGGCCCGAGCACCCCACTGTCCGACAGCCGGTCATAGGGTGTGCACGCCTGATCCCAGCGGCGCTTGAGCCGACCATCGACAATGACTTTGCCCGCCAAGTGCATCACCGGCTGGAAGAGGTTGTAGTAGACCCACATCTGGTCGTAGAGGGCGTTGAGAGCCTCACACTGGACCGCAGTGTCTATTCGGTCGTAGCCCAGGTAGGCACGCACCAGGGTGTCGTTCTTTTGCTCGACGATGCGGTTATCGTTCTTGCGGTAGGGCCGACTCCGGCTCAGCTTCAGACCAACGATCTGCTCACCCCAGAAGCGGATCATATGGTCATTGAAGAACTCGCTGCCGTTATCGGGATGCAACTGGAGAATTGGGAAGGGCAAGCGCTTCATGACCCTCCGAAAGCCATCTTCCATGGCCTGCTGGTTGCGCCCCAGCACGGCCACTCGCTCGCTCCAGCCCGTGGCCACATCCACCAACTGCAAGGTATGAACGTACTCCCCTGCTGCTGCAGGGCCGCAATGGTGTACCAGATCCACCTCGAAGTGTCCTGGCTCACTCGTCTCCCAGGGTAGCCTTCCCATGGGGACCGCCTTTGTTAGGCGATTGGCACGCTCCGGTCCTCGTCGAGGCAGGCGAGGCGTGTCCTGGCTCAGCTTGCCCATGAGCCGTTGTACCGTCGCCCGACTGATCCGAGCCAACTGTGCCACCAGATCCGCCGTTAGGACCAACTCCCCGAAGTGCTCAAGGTGTCGCGCTGTCGGCACTAAGGCCGGGGTCACACGCTCGGCGCATATATAGTCCAAGCTCTCCCACACCACTCTGATAGCATCCTCAACCTCCGGACCGTACGTTCGGCCTCTCACTCGGCGCCGGCGCTTACGATTCAACGTCCGGGCCCGCACCAACCGGATCAGGCTCTTGCGGTGCAAACCCGTCACCGCCTCCATCTCGTTCAGCAGCTCACTCCGTCTCCTTCGATCAGCACCCCAGTACCGTTCTCTCATACGCTTCAGATACTTTCGTCGCTCATCTATCGTCATCTCCTCTTCGGCTGGCATCGTTCCCCCAGTAACATTATTACTTGAGTGAACTGTAACCGCCTCGGTAACATTTTAGATGAGTGAATACGGAATCTTGCCAAGACCTGACCTTTCATGATATACGGGTACCCGACCCCTCGCGGTCTCATTGGTTCGTACAGTTCGTTTTTGATCTTTTGGCCATTGATCAGGTCGATTAATGCTTTCGGCGGAAAGAACGCAGTTCATCAGCGAGGTTGCCGGCTATGACAACCCGGTCCTGGACTCTAGTCACCAACCACGGACTCGTGCTCAGCTATCTGGCGCACAACCCGAGTCACACGGCCAGGGAGATCTCGAACCACATAGGGGTCACCGAACGGACGACGCATAAGATCATCTCGGACCTCGAAAGTGTGGGGTACATCGAACGACGTCGCGTTGGGCGCAAGAACGTATATCGCGTCGACCCGGATCTCCCTCTCCGTCACCACACCAAGCAGGACATCCTCGTTTCCGACCTCCTCGACGCCCTTACCTCAAAGTCCGCCGATAAGCGCGCCGCCGGCGCAGGGTAGCGCACCCCTAGATAGTCCGAATCGGCTCGGACAACCGCGAACGCCGTCCTCGCCACGTTGACCGGCTACGAACGCTGGTGCTAGACTTTGCCTGTCCTCGTGGTGAGCGTGGCCAAGTTGGTTAAGGCGCCAGGTTGTGGCCCTGGAGATCGAGGGTTCGAATCCCTTCGCTCACCCCACACCGCCCTCTAACGACCCCGCAGGGTCGGTCAGATCGATGCGACAGCCCGCCAGCTCCGCTTTGTCACCCTGAGCGAAGCGAAGGGTCTAAGGACTCGATTGGCGGATCGTACCAATCCACAGCCAGATCCTTCCATTGAGGGTTGACTGACTCGATCAGGGTCTCTTTCCTCGAACGGCGCCAGCCCTTGATCTGTTTCTCTCTGGCGATCGCAGAACCGACTTCGCTGGGTAACCTCGTAGTACGCTAGCCATGTGATGTTGTATCGCTTCGTGAACCCACCAACGAGTTTCTGTCTGTGCTCGTACACACTCGGCGTACGAGGTCGTTCGTCACACCCGTGTAGAGAGTCCTCTTGGCATTGGTGAGGATGTAGACGTAGTACTGGTTCAATGGACTTCGGGTTGGTCCTTAGATTCCTCGCGGGGCTCGGAATGACAGTCCAAAGAACATTGCCTCCGTCGGTTACGGCATTACCGGTAGTATGATCCGGGATGGATGCTCCCGATCATGGAATACGGTCTGTCTGGCCGTGACGAGCGTCGATTCCGCGTAGTCGTCTCCGGCCGTGTTGTGGTTGCGATCGAAATTCGGGAAATCGCTGCTCGACACGTCGACCCGTATCCGATGGCCGGTCTTGAACAGGTTGCTGGTTGGGTTTACGGCGATCGTGAATTCATAGGGACGGCCCGGCTCGAGTAGCGACGGCTGCTCGAACGACTCGCGGTACCGCGCCCTCACGATGCCGTAACAGAGCTCCTGGGTGAAGCCGTCGGGCCAGACGTCCATCAGCTTGACGACGAAGTCCGTGTCCAGTACAGATGACGCGGCCCATAGCTTCATCGTAATGGGTCCCGTGACCTCGACCGGCTGTTCCAGGGGCGGAGTTGCGTACCTGAGGACGTCTGTCCGCTCGTCGAGAAGCCGCTGATCGTGGGGCTCGCTCTGGCCGGCGGGTGAGTAAAGAGTCATCACCGGGTCTCTTGGGTCGTAGACGTACTCGTCCGGCGGTTCATCTCCCGGTGGCTCCTTCGAGAGGCCGCCGCCGCCGTGGATGAAGAATTCAGTGTACCGGGTGCCCTTGACCGGCCACTCGTCCTCGTAGCGCCAGCGGTTCGCTCCCATGACGAAAAGCTGGACGCGGGGCCAGTCGTCGAGGTTCGTGCCATCGCCGTTGAGCCAGTGGCCGAACCACCGGTCGACGATATCGTAGTAGTCCCGGGCCGCATCTGCGCCGAAGTCCAGCCGGCCGATGGTCCGTCCGAAGTCTGGCCCGACGTGGGTCCAGGGTCCGACGATGAGCCGCGAACTAGTCCGGGCGTGCTTCGTTCCCGCATTCTCGACCATTCCGGTGAAGTTCTTGATCGAGCCGATCTGCTGGTCGTACCAGCCCGTCGTGACGAGAGCTGGGACCTCGATTTCCCGGTGCTTGGCCTCGAACCTAAAGTTGTCGACGGCGTGGTTGTCGAGCCAGTGTCGCCAGTGAGGCCCCAACCCAAACATCGCGTCGTCGGGGATGTCCTTGAGGGGCAGGAACCAGAGCCACTTGCTGCGGTCCCGCTCGGCCCAGAGCCTTTCGGCTTCGTCGGTGTCCCTGGTGCCGGATGGCGCGTTGGCGCGTCTGCGCTGGTCTGGGGCGAGGGTGTTGATTTCCACCACAGGACCCTACCGAGCCGCAGCACCCCGCTCATCTCGCGGTCGAGGAGGTTGGCCGCGATGGCCTGCGGCATTATCGCCTTCAGGTTCGGAGGTCGAGCGTGGGCCAGCTCCATCTGAGTCCAGCCGGCGTATGACGTGCCGACCGTGCCGACGTTGCCGTTGGAATAGGGCAGGGCGGCGGCCCATTCGACGGTGTCGTAGCCGTCTTCCGGGTCGGTGTGCTCAGCGCGGAAGAAGCCGGCGCCAAACTCGCCGTCGGACGCATATCGGCCGCGGACGTCCTGCGCAACATATACGAAACCCCGTTCTGAGAGTCGGGTGCCCTTGTCTGGGTCCCGCTCCTTGCTGTACGGGGTCCTCTCGACGAGGACCGGGTACTTGCCCTGGGCCTTCGGTCGGTAGACGTCGGCGCGCAGGACTGTCCCGTCGCGCATCGTAGCGGGGACGTTGTAATCGACGACGACTGAATAGGAGCTCTTGGACGTCGGCACTACAACCCGCCTTCATCGTCGACCGGTGCCGCGATCGCGAGTCTGAGGTCGTCCAGAATTCTGTCGAATGTCTCAAATGGCGTGTACTCGATGCCGGTCCGGTCGCAGTAGGCCGCCAGCGACGAGCGGGCGTAGGCCCGATCTGCCTCGCCCACAACGCACTGGTCGGAAGACCCGTCGCCGGCAAACAGGACCGTGTAGCCTTTCTTCTGGTAGTGCCAGACTCGGGAGCACTTGCAGACGCCGACTCTCTCGCAGACCTCGACGTCGGGTGGATATGTCGGGACGACGAAATCGCCTCGATCGAAGTCGGCTACCCAACTCCGGACGGGGATATCATCCATTCCAAACTCGTGCAGCAGAGGCGTGATGTACAGGTCGAGGCCCCCTGACACCAGCTCCAGGGGAACGTTTTTGGCCCTGCAGAAGTCGACCAGGTCCAGTGCGCCGGGGCGAATGGATGCTTCGGCAAGTGCGAACCCGACGATCTCATCCCGTTTTGAAGATGGAAGGTAGCCGAACTCGCGCTGGATAAGATCCTTGAACGAGATCGCACCGGAACGAAAGTGGGCGTCCTCCGTTCGCCATTCGGGGGAGGCGAACTCGTCCAGCAGTGTCTCACCGACGTCCTGGAGAACAAGCGTACCGTCGAAGTCCAGGACTACCGCGATGCGGCGTCGATCAGCCGAATGAGAGGACGGGGATACTATGGCTGCAAGATCACCTTAGTGTAGCCGTCCTCCCGGCGGTCGAACTTGCGGTACGCCCCGGGAGCGTCCTCCAGCGACACTTCGTGTGACACCACAAAGCTCGGCTTGGCCTTGCCGACCGTGATCAGGTCTCGCAGATACGCGTTGTATCGTTTGACGTTGCATTGGCCGGTGCCGAGCCGCAGGCCCTTCTCGAATAGCTTGCCGAAGTTGATGGACAGCGCACCGCGTTTCGCGCCCTCGTCGACCCCACCCGGGTCCGACGGGACGTACAGCCCAGGTATCCCCAGCGCGCCTGTTGGGGCAACGGTATCGATAATCTGGTTCAAGACGATGTTAGGCACCTCGTCCTGCTCGCCGCCCGCGGCCGACGAGCCCGCCGAGGTGGCCTGATATCCCACGGCGTCGATGCCCTTGTCGGTGCCTTCGCCGTCGCGTCGCTCCTGAATCTGCTGGACGGGATTGCCCTCGTCGTAGTTGATCGGGATCGCGCCGATTTCGGCCGCTTTGTTTAGACGCTCCTTGACGTGGTCGACCGAGTACACTTCAGCCGCGCCCCTGAGCACGCAGCTATAGGCCGCCATCAGGCCGACGGGTCCCGCGCCGTACACCGCCACGCTCTCTCCGGGACTTACGTCGGCCAGCTCCGCGCCGTGGTACCCGGTCGGAAAGATGTCAGCGAGTAGTGCATAGTCGGCCTCGTTCTGGTCGCCTCCAGGCAACACGAGGCAGTTGAAATCGGCGAATGGCACTAGAAGGTACTCCGCCTGTCCACCGACCCACGGTCCCATCGCGACGTACCCGTAGGCCCCGCCCGCGAACCCTGGGTTCACGGTCGTGCAGAAGCCCGTGAAGCCGCGCTGGCAGTTTTTGCAAAACCCGCAGGCGACGTTGAAGGGCATGACCACGCGGTCGCCGACCTTGCGCTCCTTGACCGCTGACCCGACCTCCTCTACTACCCCCATGTTCTCGTGCCCGAACACGATCCCGGGCTGGGCGGCGGTCCGGCCTTCGTACATGTGGAGGTCGGAGCCGCAAATACAGGACGACGTGATCTTGACGATCGCGTCGTTGGGGTGATCGATCTTCGGGTCCGCAACGGTCTCGACCGCGACCTCGAACGGCTTCTTGTAGACGACTGCTTTCATGGCTATCCCCCTCTGTTTGCGGTGTTCGGTCCTATGTGCCGAGTGCTCCCGTAGGTCGGGCGCAGGCTACAACAAAAGGACACGACCAGCAAGCGCGTACCTCATGCGGGTAAGGGAGGTGCAGGATACGTTGTGTGCCCAGATCTCCAAAGCGGGCGCACGCAATGCGCCCCTACGAGAGGACGGACAGCACGTCTAGTCGCAACCCTGGTGAGCCGTTGCTGCTCCTGGGTGCTTGCTATAATGGGCCCTTCCGACGTACCGACTATGACTGAGTTTTTCAACGTTCTTCCGCCGTCCGAGGCCCTGGACATCGTGCTCCAGCGATTGGACGCGACAGTAGAGCCTGAGAAGGTCCCCACTAGCGAGGCCCTTGGCCGCGTCACCTCACGCGACGTCGTTTCCCCGGAGGACCTCCCGGCGTTCTCCCGATCGACAATGGACGGCTTCTCCGTGCGGTCGGCGGACACCTTTGGCGCCTCCGAAGGTATGCCGGCCTATCTCGAGATTGCCGGCGAGGTGGCCATGGGGAGGGCGCCGGACGTGGAGCTTTCCGCGGGTCAGGCGGCGGGGGCTTACACGGGCGGGATGCTGGCGAATGGCGCCGACGCCGTGGTGATGGTCGAGCACACACAGGCCGTCGACGAGTCGACCATCGAGGTGCTGCGGCCGGTGGCGCCCGGCGAGAACGTCGTCCAGGTGGGCGAGGACGTGCGAGCGGGCGATACCGTCATCCGGCAGGGCAGGGTCATCCGGCCCCAGGACATTGGGGGGTTGCTGGCGCTCGGCATCACCGACGTCGACGTGGCGAGGCGGCCACGAGTGGCCATCGTCTCGACCGGCGACGAGCTCGTGGCCCCGGATTCCTCGCCCGGGCCCGGACAGGTCAGGGACATCAATACGTACACGATCTCCGCGCTGGTGGCGCAGGCCGGTGGAATACCGGTCCCCATCGCGGTGGTCCCCGACGACCTCGAGGCCCAGCGTGCGGCTGCTTCCGAGGGCCTGGAGCAAGGGGACGTCCTTGTGTTTTCCGCGGGTAGCTCTGTAAGCAGCCGGGACATGACGGCCAAGGTATTCGCCGACCTGGGCGAGCCCGGAGTGCTGGCGCACGGCATCGCTCACAAGCCTGGCAAGCCGACGCTCATCGCAATGCTGAATGGCAAGCCGGCTTTCGGCCTGCCCGGGAACCCCGTCTCGGCCATGGTGGTCTTCGACATGGTGGTCCGGCTGACGATCTACGCGCTAGCTGGCTGCACGTCGCCGCCCGAGCCTCTCACCGTGAGGGTGCGGCTCCAACGCGACATCCCTTCGGTTACCGGCCGCCAGGACCACGTCCAGGTGAGGCTGCTTACCGAGAACGGCGTCTTGAGTGCAGAGCCATTGTTCGGGAAGTCCAACCTGATTTACACTTTAGTCCGTGCCGAGGGGTCGGTCACCGTTCCGCTGGACAAAGGCGGGCTTTACGCGGGGGAAGAGGTCGAGGTGCGGGTGTACTGAGCCATCAGCCAATCTTTTGTTTCTATGGAAGTGGGGTTATGAGCACTGGACCCAATCTGTTCAAGATCGACCCGGCCGCGAAGAGTGCGGAGGCGGTGACGGAGATCGAATTCGCCGCAGCGGGATTCCGCGAACGGAGCGACATTCAGGAATGGATCGTTGTTCATCCCACAATTCTCGGCGAAGACCTCCTCGTAATCGCAAAGGAGTTTAGCGGATTCGACAGGACACGGGAGCGTCCGGACATCGTGGCCGTGGACACCGACGGCCGGGTCGTCGTCATCGAACTGAAAAGGGACGATAGCGGATCAGAAGTCCACTGGCAGGCAATCAAATACGCGAGTTACTTCCAGCACGCGAAACCGAATGACATCGTGGATATGCTCGTCGCCCATGCCAAGGTCTCCGAGGAAGAGGCGATTGTTCAGCTAAAGGAACACATCGACGCCGATGACCTGGAAGGGCTAAACAACGAGCAGCGAATAGTCTTGGCGAGTCATAGGTTCGCGCCAGAAGTTACGTCGGCTGTGCAGTGGTTGAACGATAAAGCTCTGAGCGAAGCCTTGATTACATGCGTTCAGCTCACCCCCTACCGCGACCAGGCCAGCGACAGTTTCTATATACAGACCACCACGATTCTGCCTATTCCAGGAGTAGACGATGTCACGCTCGGGCGGGCCAGGAACCGGGCAGGACGCGGTCGGTTTGATGAGGTCACGCGCTTCTTCAGAACAGCGGCCTTTGAAGCCCTTGCGGAACTCCCCGATGACTTGAAACCGGACAGGAAGAGTCGATGGGCGGGCGTTGGCCCAGTCAATCGCTACTATCAACTATGGTACTCATGGCCGCCATGGGGTAACAGCTCTATGAGGTATCAGTTACTTCTTCCCAAAGCCACTCAATCCGCGCCCTTCGAGGTAAAGGTAAGGTTCCGGTGTGATAAGAGGGACCAGGTCAAGAACCGCGATGAAAGCGACAGGGTAGGGTGGTTTTCCCCGGAGGATCTAGTGGTCCAACATCCTAGTATTGAAGGGTTCTGAGGTTACGGCTTGGTAGGGGCGGGTTTGAAACCCGCCCTGTCGTCGTAGCACGCCAATCTCGGCTACCCCTCATTTCAAAAATTTCGGTCTACTAGTGGTCCAACATCCTAGTATTGAAGGGTTCTGAGGTTACGGCTTGGTAGGGGCGGGTTTGAAACCCGCCCTGTCGTCGTAGCACGCCAATCTCGGCTACCCCTCATTTCAAAGATTTCGGTCTACTAGTGGCTTTAAAGCAAAAATTACAGCCGCTCGGCAACGTGCATGAAGACGATCGGTGGCTTATTCTTGACGACACGCGCACCGGTGACAGCCTGGATTCGGAATTCGCAGATTCAGTCGCGGACATGGTGCGCCATTCCATAGGGTCCGTTACGCCGGTCGTGAACACTATCCTCGAGGGGAAAAACGAGGAGCGAGATAAACCCGGGTGATCACCGCGTATTCATTGCCTTCGACGAGGCCATCCGGTCGAGGTAACCGCCCGAACCCGGACGCTAGGCCTGCTTGGGACCAGAGACCACGCTGAACGGAAAGAGGCCGCCTTCCTCACCATTTAGGCGGACGGCTACGGCGTACCCGCTGGCCTGGTTGATAGTCCAATTGAGGTTCACGACGATTTGCGCCCGCTGGTCCTGGCCGGCGGGAACTCCGACAGGACGACCCACCTCGAACTGGCCGGGAACCTTGGCAACAGAGTGACCATCTGAGTCGGCGATTTCGATTTCAAAGCTGTGCTTTTCATTGGTCTGAGTCCATGGGACCTTGAATGAGACTGCGATCGCCATGCTATGGGGGAACGGGAACTTGTTGGCCGTTAGCTGGTTCCAGCCGCCTCCTAGCAAATAAAGCTTGCCTCCGTTGACTTCGGCGGCGTCGGCGAGGATGAGCCATTCGATATTCATAGGTATCCTATCGAAGAAACACTACAGATGTAGTATACTGTAGTTTAGATGTAGGAGATTCTGCATGTCAAGCCCTGTCGTGGAGGGTTTCCTCTTCGACGAGGTGAACGAAGAGAAATTCTCCGTGCACCGTCTATCGTACAGACGAGTGTTGCAGATCCTCGACAGCGAATACTTTTTAGTTCGAAACCGGAGGCGCCGCAGAGGATTGTATCTGCTGGTAGGAAGGGACCACGGGGGCCAGTGCATTGCGGTGCCGGTCCCCACTCACGAACCGACGGTGTGGAGGCCGATCACAGCTTGGCCTTGCAAGGAGAGTGAGCTCATCCACTTAGGAAGGAGATAGATATGGGACGCTTGAAAGCGGAAGAAGCGGAAAATCTGGAATCGCCGGAGGAGTGGGACTACGAACGCGCTGAGCGCATCTCGCCCCAGAAGAAGGCGCGGGCGGTGGTTTCCGTCGCATTCAGCAGAGAGGACCTGGAACTGATCGGCGACTACGCGGAACGGCTAGGCCAGAAAACCTCTGCTTACATCCGTCAGGCGGCTATAGAGAAGGCCTCCGCCCACGCTCAGGTGAATTCCGTTAGATGGTTCGGAGCAAGTATCGGCTCGTTCGCAGTATCAGTTGATCTAGGTCCGACAACCCACGTGAATGCTCCGTTGGTCGAAGTCGCGGGCCAACTGGACTCCTGAGAGGATGTCTCGCGACGCGGCCCCCAAGTGATTCAGGCGTACCCTGGACGGCATGCCTGAACCTCCGCGGAAACGCCGCTACTACCTCGAAGATATTCCCCTCGACGAGGCCATTACCCGGTTTCACGCGGCGTTGCGGGACGCAGGCTGGCTCGAGCGATCGCCAGGCGAGAGTGTGCCATTAGACCAGGCTAGCGGGCGGGTTACCGCGGAGCCGGTGTGGGCGAAAGCCTCCTCGCCACACTACGATGCGTCCGCTATGGACGGCGTCGCCGTAAGGTCGCGAGAAACCGTCGGGGCCACCGAGACGGCGCCGGTCCGGCTCAAGGTCGGCGAGCAGGCCATATGGCTCGACACCGGCGACCCGATGCCCGATGGCTACGACGCTGTCGCGATGGTCGAGGTCGTCCACCAGGTCGACGAGGCGACTATCGAGCTCCAATCTCCTATTGCCCCATACCAACACGTTCGGCCGCTCGGCGAAGACATAGTGGCGACCGAGCTGGTCCTACCGGTCGATCACCGCCTCCGACCCCAGGACCTGGCGGCATGCGCGGCTGCCGGCCTTTCGAGTGTCGATGTCCGGCGGACACCGACACTGGCCGTGATCCCCACTGGTACGGAGCTAGTGACGCCGGGGTCTCAAGCGCGGCCGGGCGAAATCGTCGAGTCCAACTCGCTGATGCTATCCGCGATGATCGACGACTGGGGCGCGCATGCCACGCGATGGGACCCGGTGCCCGACGACTACGAGCAGATCTCCGCAGCGGTCCGCGAAGCCGTCCGCAAGTACGACATCGTGGTCGTCAACGCCGGGTCTTCGGCAGGCTCGGAAGACTACACGGCGAAGGTCGTCGAAGGTCTGGGTCAGTTGGTAGTCCACGGCGTTGCCGTCAGGCCGGGACACCCCGTGGTGTTGGGGGTCATCGACGACAAACCATTCATAGGAATACCTGGCTACCCGGTGTCAGCGGCCCTGACATGCGAGCTCTTCGTCCGACCGCTGATCGAAGCGCGGCTCGGGATCGCAGTAGAAAGGCGAGACAAGGTCACCGCGACCGTTACCAGAAAGGTCTCCTCGCCGATGGGCGAGGACGAGTTCTTGCGGGTGAGGCTGGGAGTCGTGGCTGAGAGAATGGTAGCCACGCCGGTCCAGCGGGGCGCCGGAGTTATCATGTCGCTAGTGCGCGCGGACGGCATCGCCCTGATCCCTCGTTTCTCCGAAGGCATCGCCGCTGGTGAAGAGGTCGAGGTTGAGCTTCTAAGACCGCTCGAGGCAATCGAGCACGCCATCGTCGCTATCGGAAGCCACGACGTATCGCTGGACCTGCTCGCCAGCGAGATCCACCGCCGCCATCCTGGTGCGAGCCTGGTTTCCTCGAACGTCGGCAGCTTGGGTGGTCTCACGGCCCTGAAGCGCGGAGAGGCCCATCTGGCGGGATGTCACCTGATGGATGAGGAAACCGGCGAGTACAACGTGACATACGTGAAGCGGTACCTCAAGGGTCGCGACGTCATTCTCGTGCGCCTGGCCGGACGGACTCAGGGACTCATCGTCCAGAAAGACAATCCGGAGTCGATTGCCTCTCTCGAAGACCTTGTCCGCAAGGGGGTCACTTTCGTCAATCGGCAACGAGGGTCGGGGACTCGTCTGCTGCTCGACTACATGCTCAAAGGCGCCGGTATCGGCGCGAAGCAGATAGACGGCTACGAGCGGGAGGAATATACCCATCTCGCCGTGGCCGCTGCAGTGGCGGGCGGTCGGGCAGCTGCCGGGCTCGGCGTACTGTCCGCGGCCAGGGCACTGGGGCTGGACTTCGTGCCCCTCGCGGACGAGCAATACGACCTGGTCATCCCCGTCGAGTTCTACGAGAGTAGTCAGCTGGCGCCGCTGCTCGAACTCGTGAGGAGCGAGGCGTTCAAACAGCAGATGGACGGTTTGGGCGGCTACGACACTACTCGCACGGGAGAGGTCGTAGCTGAGATAGGTAGCAGCTAGTATTGAACTATGCTACGCTCTCCTACCAGACGCTATGGATACGCCAACCGACGCTTGGGGCATAGTCTTGGCCGGAGGGCTGAGCAGGCGGCTGGGCCGTGATAAGGCCATGGAGCCGCTGGGGGGCGAGCCGCTCCTCCATGGGGTTATCCGTCGCTTGTCCGAGGTTACAGCCGGGACCGTGGTGGTCGTCAACAACGTGGCCAGGGCCGACGAGCTGGCCCTCGGCGGAGATGCCAGAGTTGCCGTAGACATCTATCCGGACAGCGGCTCCCTGGGGGGCATCTTCACGGGCCTGACTGCGATGGAGGCCGATTGGGGGGTCGTGGTTGCGTGCGACATGCCTTTCCTCAACGTTGAGCTTTTCAGGCATTTGCTGGCCTCGCGTGACGGCTTCGACGTAGCGGTTCCTGAGCTTGACGGCCGCCCGGAGCCGACCCACGCCGTGTACTCCAAGGCCTGTCTCACCTACATCGAACCGTATCTGAAGGCCGGCGACCTCAAGATCGCCCGGTTTTTCGACGACGTGCGTGTGAACTACGTTCTACAGCCTGAAGTCGAAAGACTCGACCCTGAGCTCCTGAGCTTCTTCAACGTGAACACGCAGCGGGACCTCGACCGGGCGATGGCCTTGGTCGCCGAAAGGGAATCCCGACCTGGCGAACCCCAGAAGGCTTCCAAGATTGGTTGAAGTGAAGGACACCGCGATTGAACTGGTCACGATACGAGTCGAGCTCTTCGGCTCGGCGAGACTTACGGTCGGACGGCGCCATGTGTCACTACGTGTCCCCCCGACAGTCTCGGTGCCTGAGATCGCAGGGACGCTTGCGAATGCTCACCCTGAGCTTGTAGGCAAGGCAATCCGGGAGGACCGCTCCGGGCTGCTCGAAAGCTTCATGCTGAACCTGAACGGAAGCGAGTTTGTTGACAAAGGGCCGCTTCGCCTGAAGCACGGCGATTCTCTGCTGCTGTTCTCGAGCCAGGCGGGGGGCTGACCCACATGTACGGCTATCATGGGAAGGCGATGCTGGTTGACCTGACGACGCGGGGGGTCGACTGGTTCCCCCTCACAGAAGATGTTCTGAGACGGTTCATTGGTGGCACCGGCCTGGGCACTTACCTGTTGTATCGGTTCTGCCCACCCGGGGCCAGCCCCCTGGGCCCGGAGAACCCCCTCATCTTCGTCACGAGCCCTCTGGTCGGCAGCAGGCTGACGACGTCCAGCAAGTTCGCCGTGCTGGCCAAGTCGCCGCTCACCGGTTTCATCGGCGATTCGCTCTCCTCCAGCTTCCTGGCGACCGAGCTGAAGAAAGCGGGTTGCGACGCGCTGGTGATTACGGGAAAAAGCGCGTCTCCGACGCTGCTGTCGATAGAAGACGGCAACGTCGAGTTTCTCGACGCGACAGACCTCCTGGGGCTCAGCACCTCGGAGACCGAAGAAGCGGTCAAAACGCGGCTGGGTCGGATGACACGGGTCGCGTGCATCGGGCCAGCCGGCGAGCAACTGGTCCGGTACGCGAGCATAGCCAACGACGGCGGACGGCAAGCCGGCCGGACCGGCCCCGGCGCCGTGATGGGCTCAAAGAACCTCAAGGCCATCGCAGTGCGGGGCCGCACCCCAGTGCCGGTGTATGAGCCTGAGAGCCTGAAGGCGATCGGTAAGGACCTGACGCGCCGCAGCCTGGGCCCGGCGACCGAGAAGTACCGGACCCTGGGCACGATGGCGAACGTGGCGGTTTTCAATCGCTTGGGCACGCTCCCCACCCGGAACTTTCAGCAATCGACCTTCGACCTCGCCGAGGAGGTCAGCGGCGAGCAGTTCGTCAAGGACCACCACGTCAAGAACGCCCACTGCGCCAACTGCACGATCGGTTGCGAGCACATCATGGCCACCACGGACGGCGGCACACCCTCCAAAGGCCGGATGGAATACGAGAGCACCTTCGCTCTTGGGCCTCTGGTTGGCGTCGGCGACGCCAACGCCGTCATACGGGCCTCGCACTTGTGCGACGAGCTTGGCATGGACACGATCAGCTCCGGCGCGACCATCGCCTGGGCGATGGAGTGCTTCGAGCGAGGCATTCTGACCCCCGAGGACACCAACGGCATCGATCTGCGGTTCGGGAACGCCGACGCACTGTCGGCGACGCTTCGGCTCATCGCCGAACGAGAGGGAATCGGAGACCTGCTTGCGGATGGCAGCCGAGCGGCTGCACAGGTGGTGGGACAGGGCTCCGCCGATTGGGCGATGCACGTCAAGGGCCTCGAGATGCCCGGCTACGAGCCGCGAAGTCTCAAGACGATGGCCCTCGGGCTGGCCGTCAGCACCCGTGGAGCCTGCCATAACCGCTCGTCAGCCTACGAGGCCGATTTCTCGTCCAGGGTAGATCGCCTCAAAGCCGACGAGAAGCGCGGTCGCATCACGATGGAGGGCGAGGACTTCTCGGCGGTGCTCGACTCACTCATCTGGTGCAAGTTCCTGCGGAAGGCCTTCGACGACTTCTACGAGGAGTCCGCACAGGTCTACGAGCACATCACGGGTTGGCCGATGACGGCCGACGATCTGCGGCGTGCGGGGGAGCGCATCAACAACCTCAAGAAGCTCTTCAACATCCGCGAGGGCTGGACACGGGAGGACGACGATCTGCCTCCGCGTGTTCTAGAGCAGGAGCTGACGACCGGGATGGTGGAGGGGATCGGTCTGACTCGCGAGGATCTGGACATGATGATCCGGTCGTACTACGGCGCCCGCGGCTGGACTGAAGACGGCATGATACCGGACGAAAAGCTGCGGGAGTTGGAGTTGCTCGATGTAGTTCCAGCGCAAACGCAATCCCAGAAGGCACGCCAGGAGGCTCCGGTCTGACACATGGACCTAGTAGACCGAAATCTTTGAAATGAGGGGTAGCCGAGATTGGCGTGCTACGACGACAGGGCGGGTTTCAAACCCGCCCCTACCAAGCCGTAACCTCAGAACCCTTCAATACTAGGATGTTGGACCACTAGTGCCCGCTCGGATGCTTGAATCGTGACCTCGGAACGAAACGAACTCCGCGCGACCTTGCGCCAGAAGTTCGCTAGAGACCACGGCCAGCTTCTTCCCGCCCTTCACTTCCTGCAGCACGAGTTCGGGTACCTGCCGGACTGGGCCATGGAGGTGGTCGGTTGGCATCTGGGCATACCGGCGAGCGAGGTCTACGGGGCCGCGACCAGCTATACCGAGCTCCGCATTGAACGGCCAGGTGAGCACGTCCTTCGCGTCTGTACCGGTCTCAGCTGCTGGACTAACGGCAGCGACGGGATAGTCGACGCCGCGAAGGCTGAGCTTAACGGCGGGGAGTCGCCTGATGGGCGCGTGACCTTCGAAGAGACGCCTTGCGGATTCCTGTGTGCAATGGCGCCGGCCGTCGAGTGGGACGGGAAGTGGCAGGGCAGGGTGACGGCCGATTCGGTCCGTGCCCTGCTCCGTGAAGGCGTGAGTAGGTGATGGCTACCAGTCCCGTCAACGCACTAAACGAATTGAAGGAGGCGGCGCAGAGGCGTTACGATTCTGAACGCGCTGGTAAGGCCCGCGTCGTAGTCCAGGTCGGACACTGTTCGCAGGCCGTCGGCGCACAGGACGTGGCTGACTCCCTATCGAGTTCGATACCGGACAACGCCTATATGGTAATAGCAGGCTGCGAGGGAGCGTGCTTCGCGGCTCCGCAGGTGCTGATTCCGCGGAAAAACGGCGCCCATACGAGGATTGCGAACGTCACACCCGAAGCAATTCACACAATTGCAGCACACGTCTCCGGAGCGGCCGGCGGGGCAAGGAAAGCGGATAGTCAGTCGGAGGCGTTTCTCGAGAAGCAACATCGTGTCGCTCTCGACCGGTGTGGCGAGCTGGAGGCTACCGAGGCCGATGACTACATCCTCAGTGGCGGATACGCGGGTCTCGCAAGGGCGTTGTCGATGTCGCCTGGAGAGGTCATCGAGGAGGTCAAGGCCTCCGGACTCCGAGGCCGAGGGGGCGCGTACTTCCCCGCCGCCCTGAAGTGGGAGGGGGCTCGGAAGGTTGAAGTCGAACCCCGTTATCTCGTAGTCAACTCCGAGGAGGGCGAACCCGGAGTCTTCAAGGACCGCCACTTGATGGAGGGCGTGCCCCATCGGGTCGTGGAAGGGGCGATCGTTGCGGCCTACGCGTCGGGCGTCGAACAGGCCTACGTCTACATCAACGCCGAGGCGAACCTCTCGGCCGAGCGGGTGCGGAAGGCCGTCGAGCAGGCAGCGGAGCTTGGCCTGCTGGGCGACGATATTCTGGGCTCGGGGTACAACTTGAGCGTCGAGATTCTCCGAGGAGCCGGTGGCTACGTCTGCGGCGAAGAGACGACGATGCTCAATACGATGGAAGGGTACCGTCGGGAACCGCGGCTTCGGCCTCCCTTTCCGACCGAGGCCGGCCTGTGGGCGAAACCGACGGTGATCAACAACGCCGAGACTCTAGCAAGCGTGCCGTTCATAATGACCAACGGTGCGGCCGCCTTCGCCGAGATCGGGGCGGAGGACGCCTCGGGGACCAAGATCGTCAGCCTCAGCGGGTCGGTGCCGAGGCCCGGCGTCGTCGAGGTGCCGATGGGCACGACGCTCCGCGAGATCATCACCGCCATCGGAGGAGGGCCGCGGACAGGACACACTCTCACCGGAGTCGCTGTCGGCGGACCGTCCAGCGGCGTGTTCCCGGTGTCCATGCTCGACACGCCGATCGCTCCCGGCCAGCTCCACGAGTCCGGCGTTATGCTCGGAGCCGGCGGCGTGATCGCGCTCGACGAAAGGACGAACGCGCTCGACGTAGTCCGGCGGCTGGCCGCCTACAACGCGGCGGAGTCGTGCGGCAAGTGCACACCCTGCCGCGAAGGTACGCCTCGCATCGTCGACACCCTCGACCGGCTGATTTCAGGAAACGGCTCGGCCGGCGACCTGGACGAGCTACGTTATCTTTCAGAAGTGGTGTCTCTCGCGTCGCTATGCGGACTAGGCCAGGCGGCGGGAGCGCCGATCAACAGCGCTCTCCACTTCTACGGCGACGAGATGGCGGCGCGGGCAGGCGTGTCATAATACATGAGCCTGGATGTTCAAATCTGAGGAGAATCGTATGGCTAGAGCGAAGAAGCATTTTCTGGTCGATGAGAATGGGAGGAAGACTTCGGTAGTAATCCCTTTGGGAGAATATCGGGAGCTCCTGGAAGATCTGGAGGACCTTGCCGTGATGGCGGAGCGGAAAGATGAGCCAGCCGAGCCGTTTGAAATCGTAAGGAAGAGGCTGGAAGATAGGTGGCAGACTACCGAGTCGAAATAAGGCGAACAGCGACACGAGAGCTGGAGAAGCTATCTCCGCGACTCGGAACAAGGGTACTCAGGTTGATTCAGTCCCTTGCCTCAGAGCCAAGGCCGAGCCAGTGCCGCAAGCTCGTTGGAAGCACGAATTCTTATCGGGTCAGAGTGGGAGCGTATCGCGTACTCTACCAAATCGACGATTCGAATAAGAGCGTAACGGTCTACGCAGTCGGGCACCGGAGTGAGGTGTATACGTGAAGGTCGATGCCCCCCGGAGCGCTCCAGGTCGTATGGCGGTTCGGCCCGGCGATCTGGACGAGCTACGTTATCTTTCAGAAGTGGTGTCTCTCGCGTCGCTATGCGGGCTAGGCCAGGCGGCGGGAGCGCCGATCAACAGCGCTCTCCACTTCTTCGGCGACGAGGCGGCGACGCTGGCAGGTGTTTCGGGATAAGCAGTTGATCGCCGCAGACAGGACAAGTAAGCTTGGCGTTCATCGCGCCTGAGGTGAACTCTGAAGAGCGGATATACGGCGGTCATAAAACAGGACGGCAACTGGTGGATAGGCTGGGTAGAAGAGTTGCCTGGCGTGAACTGCCAGGAATCGACTCATGAGGATCTATTGGAGACTCTCAAGCTAACACTTCAAGAAGCCCTGGAATCGCCCGGATTGTCATTCCGAGTCCGACGAGGAATCTAAGGACCAGCCGGAAGGCCGATGGGTCAGTACTATGTCTACATCCTCACCAATGGCAAGAGGACCCTCTACACCGGTGTAACCAGCGATCTCATGCGCCGGGTCTACGAGCACAAACAGAAGCTCGTAGACGGGTTCACAAAGCGGTACAACATCACATGGTTAGCGTACTATGAGGCCACCAGCGATATCACCTCTGCGATCGCGCGAGAAAAGCAGCTCAAAGGCTGGCGCCGCTCGAAAAAAGAAGCGCTCATCGAGTCGCTGAACCCTCGATGGAAGGATCTGGCGATGGATTGGTACGGTCCGCAGAGCGAGTCCTTAGACCCTTCGCCCGAAGCGGCCTCAGGGTGACAGTGTGGGGGAAACGCCAACGAGGTGCTAGGTGACAGTCGCAGAGGTGTCGAGGGCCAGGAGGTAATTCGATGCGCACCGTCATTCCGAGCGTAGCGAGGAATCCAAGAACTAGCCTGGAGTCGAGAACGTACAGGACAAAATATCTGTTCTCGCTGCCTGCTATCGGCCCATAGGGCGAAAGGCACACCATGAGCATCACACTCGCGATTAACGGAAGCCCCGTCGAGGTCCAGAACGGCTCGTCCGTGCTCGACGCCGTGAATTCCTCCGGCGCCTACGTGCCCCAGCTATGCAAAGACCCCGACATGAAGCCCATCGGGGCCTGCCGCACCTGCCTTGTCCAGATCGACGGCCAGCGCGGATTTCCGGCGTCGTGCTCCGTTCCATCCGTCGATGGAATGGAGGTGTGGACGGACACCCCTGAGCTCCGTGCCGTGCGAAGCGGAGTCGTCGAGCTGACGCTGGCGATGTTCCCGAAGAACGGGAACGGCGCCAAAGACTACAAAGAGCTCTCCGTCGCGGCCAAGCACCACGACCTCGAAGGCACTCGCTGGGACGGACGGTCGCGACAGCCCGTCGACGACAGCAACCCCGTTTTCAACATCGCGATGGACGACTGCATCATGTGTGGCCGATGCGCGCAGGCGTGTCAGGACGGCCACCAGTTCATCGGCGCCATCGATATTCTTGGCGCGGCTACCGATGCCCGCATAGGGACGTTCATGGACGGACCGCTCGTTGAGTCGGTATGCACGACCTGCGGCCAGTGCCTGTCCGTTTGCCCGACCGGCGCAATTCAGGTGAAGGAACCGGTAGACAACGTTGTCCGAAGCGTGACCACCACCTGTCCGTACTGTGGTGTTGGCTGCGGGATCAAAGCTCAGGTCGATGAGACCGACCGCATCATCGAGATGCTCGACGACCCGGACAACGAATCAAGCGTCGGGATGCTCTGCGTCAAGGGACGGTTCGGGTACACCTTCGTACACCACCAGGACCGGCTGACGCGGCCCCTGGTGCGACGAAACGGCAAGCTGACCCCGACCTCATGGGATGAAGCCCTCGACTACGTGGTCGAGCGCCTCGCTGAGTACCGTGGCGACTCTTTCGCAACGCTCTGCTCGGCGAAGGCGACCAACGAGGACGGATACGTCCAACAGAAGTTCGCCAGGCTGGTTATGCAGTCCAATCACATCGACCACTGCACCCGGCTATGCCATTCGCCGTCCGTCGAGGCCATGTTGACCTCATTGGGCAGCGGCGCGACCAGCAACTCTTACATCGACTACGAGGAGGCCGGGTGTCTGGTCATTATCGGGTCCGACGCCAACTCCAACCACCCCGTGGCGGCTTCCCGGATGCGGCGCGCCGTCGTCGAGCGTGGGGCCAAGCTTATAGTGATCAACCCGAGGCGCATCGAGATGTGCGATTTCGCCGAGCTCTGGCTGAGGCCCCGACCTGGGACGGACGTCGCCTTATTGAACGCCATGGCCAAGGTGATCCTCGACGACGGGCTGGCCGATGAAGCCTTCATCCGAGATCGGACGGAGGGGTTCGAAGAGTGGCGGGCCGTTATCGACAAATACGACCTGGACTACGCCGAGAAGATCACCGGCGTGCCGGCTCAGGATATTGCGAAGGCGGCTGGCATATACGCGAGCCCGCCCTTTAGCGGTTCGTGCCTCATCTGGGGCATGGGCATAACACAGCATACCAACGGTACCCCAAACGCCCACGGCCTCCTCAACCTCGCGATGGTGGCCGGCCAGATGGGCAAGCCCGGCAACGGGATTTCTCCGCTGCGCGGCCAGAACAACGTGCAGGGATGCGGCGACGCGGGATGTCTGCCGAACGCCTTCCCTGGGTATCAGGTGATCAGCGAGGTCACAGTCGACAAGTTCCAGGACGCGTGGGGCGCCGGGCTCCCGGCCGAGAAGGGAATGGTGGTGACCGACATGGTCGAGGCGGCCAGAGAAGGCCGCCTCAAGGCGATGTACATTACCGGCGAAAACCCTCTGCTGAGCGAGCCGGACCTCACGGAGGCCGAGAAGGCATTCAAGAACCTCGAGTTCCTGGTTGTCCAAGACATATTCCTCCACGAAACGGCCGAGATCGCCGACGTCGTGCTTCCAGCCACCACGTTCGCGGAGAAAGACGGCACCTTCACCAATAGCGAGCGGAGGGTGCAACGGGTCCGGAAGGCTATCGAGCCGATCGGCGAGAGCCGCCCCGACTGGGACATCATCGGCGATCTGGGACGGCGCCTGAGCCGCCGGTTGGGGCTAGGCGTGGAGTCGGAGTTCGGTTTCGGCCACCCCTCTGAGATATGGGCGGAAATGGCAGCCCTTACGCCGAGTATGGCCGGTATCTCCTACGAGCGACTCGACAACGAGGGCGGGATCCAGTGGCCTTGCCCGACGCCGGACCATCCGGGCACCCGGTTCCTTTACGAAAAGGACTTCCCACGCGGCCCTCGGGCGAAGTTCGTGCCCTTCGACCAGGGCCCTCAGGCGGAGGAAATGCCTTCGAAGCGATTCCCGCTGATCCTGAACACCGGACGGATACTTTACCACTGGCACGGGGGCACGATTACACGTCGCTCGGCCGGCCTGCTGGCACGGTCTCCCGAGCTGCAGGTGGCTATGAGTGCCGAGGACGGCGAAAAATATGGCGTCGCGGATGGCGAATGGATACGGTTGCGGTCGAAGCGCGGAGAATTGGAAGCGCGCGCGACCTACACTGAGAAGATGCGAGCCGGCGAGGTCTTCGTGCCCTTCGTCAAGCTTCAGAAGCACGCCGCCAACTTTCTCACGAACTCGGCGCACGACCCGGACTCGAAGATCCCTGAGTACAAGGTATGCGCGGTCCGTATCGAGAAAATGGAGGCCACAAGGCCGGACCGCCCGGACCGCGCCACGGAGGCCGCGACCGTTTAGCTCGAATCTCTCAGCGACTGATTCTCCAAGCAGGTGACTGACCGATGGCTACGCCGATCACGAAGATGCCCAAGCCGGGGGCTGAACAGTACAAGGACACCCGCAAGCTATTCCTCGTACCCACGTACATGCTGTCTCCCGACGCGCCAGACGATGGACAGACGCTACTGGACCGTTACTGGTCCGAGGTCCGCGATCATATCGAAAACCTCGAGCGGACTCTGGGAAAGGTATCCCACGTCTACCACGAGGCGGTATTCGTCGATGGCGATGCTGGAATGGGTATGATCGAGAGCTTGAACCCCAAGTCCGTTTCGTTCATCCGCGCGATGTGTCACTCGGACGCGCGACTGGAGGCTACGGACAACCAGGAGCTCCTGGAAGAGAGCACCGACTGGCAGCGTTGCATCTCTATCGGCCTCATGAGCACGAAAGTAATGGACACGGCCGTCCAGCGCTTTCGTGAGGCTACCGATAGCCGCTACGCTCATATTGGCAAGCGCATCGCGGACAGTCTGCAGAGCGGCGAAGCGGGGGTCCTCTTCATACGGCCCGACCATAGGGTCCAGTTCCCCGACGACGTAAAGGTCTTCTACGTCTCTCCGCCGGCCCAGGACGCTTTCAAGAGGTGGATGGACGACCAGATGCGGGTGGCGGCGCAGCGGATGCAGGAGGAGGTCCAGGTCTCGCAAGCTGCTGACGGCGAAACAGGCGCCGAAGCAAATACGGACGAGCCGGAAGAGGCAGAGAACGAGTCGAAACAGGGCGAGTAAGCGCGGTAGCCGCGTCGCTCGCTAGGGGCGTACCCCGCCGCCGGTCGGATCGCGAGAGGGCTGAGGCGCCGGACGTTCGTCCCGTTGCTGTCTTATCGAGTCGAGAAACTGGGACGCCGCGACCAGGCTGATGCCGAAACCGGCCGCCTGCTCTACGTCCAAGGCGGCCTTCTCGTCCTGGCCCAGCATGGTGTACGCCACCGCCCTGTTTATGTACGCCATCGGGATCTCAGGCTCCATGTCCAGCGCAAAATCCAGGTCGCCCACCGCTCTGTCGAAGTACCCAAGGTATAGCCAGGTCGACGCTCTGTTCAAGTAGGCGCTCAGGTATCGCGGCGCCAACCTTATGGCTTCGGTGAAGTCATCGGCCGCCAGCCGGTATTCGCCCAACTCGTAGTAGATAGCCCCTTTTGTGTTGAACGTCTGGGGGATAGTGGGATCGAGTTTGGCGCTCTCCTCGAAGTCTTCGAGAGCAGGCTCAAACTGGCCGACGGATGCAAAGGAGTTACCGCGGTTCGTATAGGCCGCGGCATTCTCCGGGTCGAGTCGAAGGACCTCGTTGTAGTCCTGGACTGCCTGCACGTGTCCCCCGAGCTCGCTGTATGACGTTCCACGGAACAGGTATGCGTCTATCAGGTCCGGGTCGAGCCGAAGCGCGACGTCGTAGTTCTCGATTGCTTTCTCTGGCCGACCCAAAACGCTGTAGCTCGCTCCCCGGAGCAGATAGGCGTCCGTGAATTCGGAGTCTAGACGGATCGCTTCGTCGTAATCCCGAATGGCCTGCTCTTCGTCGCCCAGGTCGCTGTAAGCATTGGCGCGTCTGAAATAGGCGGCAGGATCGTCTCGGTTTTCGCGGATCACCACGGTGAAGTCGTCGACCGCTTCCTGGTACTGTTCGATCTGGCCGTGTGCTGTCGCCCGAGCGTTCAGGTACTCGACGTTGTCCTCGGTCAGTCTCAAAGCCTCGTCGAGGTCCGCGATCGCCTCTTTCCACTGTTCGGCCTCGCCATGGGCGGCCGCTCTTTCGGCGTAGGCAGTATCGGACTCAGAATCGAGCTCCAATATCTTCCCGAGGTCAGATATGGCGTCGTCGTGGCGTTCGAGCCTACGATATGCTGCGCTACGGCCGAAGAAGGAATCGATGTCAGAGGGTACGCGGTCGAGGACCGCGGTGAAATCTGCCGCGGCTTCCTCGAACTGCTCTCTCTCGACGTAGATCTCGCCTCGTTTAACGTAAGCGTCCATCAGCTCAGGGGCGAGCCGGATGGCTTCTGAGAAGTCGTCGATGGCGAGCTGGGTCTGGTCTAACGCCTCGTGTACTACGCCCCGGTTGAGCCAGACGTCGGCGTTCTCCGGGTCGCGGTCCAGCACTGCGTCCAAGGAGATCAGGGCCTCCGCCCATCGCTCCTGGTCCTTGAGTGCAAGGGCGGCTTCGTACTCGGTGTCCAGCGCGGCCGAGGAGGAAGAACAGGCCAAAGCCGCTAGCAGCAACACAACAGGGGTAAAGCTACGGACGATTCTCATACTAGGAGGACCTGCCGAGCGGCAGCGCCACCGATAACGCCGAAGGGGACGAAAACCATTAGAACGATTATGCGTAGCTCCGGAAAGGGTGTCAAGGATATCCCCAACGGACGTCGCGTAGCGCTGACTGTTATACGCCTGCCAGCCTATAACAGATGCAACGTGTTCGTGCCGTCGCGGTTAGCACGCCCCGGATGACGAGGCGGCTCGACGACTGAAGAGCCTGGTCGACGAATCGCACGCGTATCGTCGATCCTAGGACCGCGTGGGAGGTAAAACCACGCTGAGCCAAGTCGAGAGGTCAGCGACGACTTCTGCCGTTATCTGGTGGCCCATCTCATACTCATGGTACTCGGGCCTGTACCCCTCCTGCTTAAGGAGGTCGACCGCCTCGCGGCCTTCTTCTACCGCAATCATGTGGTCGGCTGTACCGTGAGCGACGAAGATCGACTGGTCGCGTCGCTCCGGTAGGCGAGGTATCAGTTCATCGGGTTCCGGGAATCTGCCGCTGAGTACGGCCAGCCCACGGAAGACCTCTGGTCTCGTCAGGCCTGACTGCAGCGTCAGCATACCGCCCTGGGAAAAGCCTCCCAGTACGGTGCGCCGTGGCTCGACTTCGTGTTGGTCCGTCACTTCGTCGACCAGGTCCGCGATCTGCTGTTCGGCGGCCTTCGCTTCCTCGGCGCTTGCTGCGTTGTCTCCATCCTCGTCCAAGTTGAACCAGGCGAAACCTGTGTTGCCGTAGCTGACCTGCATCGGAATCGGCGCGTTCGGCAAAACATAACGATAATCACTGGAATCGATCACCGGACACAAGCCGGCCAGATCGCCCATATGAGACCCGAAACCATGAAGCAGGACCACCAGCGGATAGGAGTGCTCCGGCCGATAGTCGTCTGGCTCCAACATTATGTAGTCGAGAGATCGTCCTCGGTACTGCGCGGCCTTCACGATGGCATGGGTTTCCGAGAGACTGGAGGTGTGCCGAGCGGCCAGCAGAACGAGGAATGCGGAGCGACTGAGTGGGTGCCGATGTTTAGCGGCCGGTTGCCAGTCGGTCCGTGAGGTACTTGGGGAGGCCCCGAGCCTGCATCTTCTCCTGAGTGGTCGTGATGTCGTACTCGACCCTGTGATGAGTTACGACGCCGTCGTTAGACTGGTATATGGCGTAGCTGCTTCTCGGATCGCCGTCTCTCGGCTGGCCGACCCCTCCGGGATTGACGATCAGGCGGTCCGAGCCTAGTGACACGGGCTTGTTATTCGGAAACTCGAGGAACACGGCGGAGCTGTCCTTGGGCCGGCAGATAAAGGGAATGTGGGAGTGTCCGACAAGACATCGGGGCGTATCGAAATGGTGGAAGCTGCCGGTCGCCGAGGCCGGCGAGACCACATACTCCCAGACGGGGTCACGCGGGCTACCGTGGACCGCCGTAAAGCCTTCCGTCTCTATCTTCAACGGAAGCCCTCCCAGGTAGTCTGTGTGCTCGCTTGAGAGCTGGGTCGTGGTCCACGTCGCCGCTGCCGCTGCGTAGACGTTGAACGCCTCGACACTGAGCCTGCCTATAGCCGCAAGGTCGTGGTTTCCTGCAACGCTTCGTGTCTCATATTGGCGTATCAGATTGATACACTCTACAGGGTCCGGCCCGTAGCCAACTAGGTCTCCTAACGACCAGATTTCGTCGAATCCGCCTCGCTGTTCTGCGTCCTTCAGGACGCTCTGCAGGGCCTCGAGGTTGCTGTGTATGTCAGATACGATTATGGAACGCAACTCAGCTCCTTGAGTACGACAATGGTCACGATTATAATACATGAGCCTTCTAGACTGTCCATGCGATGTCGGTTCTCCTGCCGGTAGTTCAGAGCAGCCATTTGAAAGATTCCTTGCTGGAGGTCACTAGCCGAAGCCCGGACGAAACGAGAGAGATCGGCAGAGTGCTGGGCCAATACGCTCAGCCGGGCCACGTCTTCCTCCTCCTCGGCGACCTCGGAGCAGGCAAGACCTGCCTGACCCAGGGTGTTTTGTGGGGCCTCGGCGGCGAGGAGTTCGCCCGAAGCCCAACGTTCGTGATGGTGGCTGAGCACGACCTCCGACTGCGCGTCTACCACATCGATCTTTACCGGTTGGACGATCCGCTGGAGGGTATCGAGATCGGTCTGGACGAATACCTGGGCGGTGATGGCCTTTGCATCGTCGAGTGGGCCGACAGGGTGCCTGACCTGCTTTCAACGGAGTCTCTTCAGATATGGATCTCGACCGTCGCCGAGGAAGAACGACGTATCCGGTTCGTAGCCCCGAATAGAAACTACTCTGAATTAATCGAGGCCGTCAGCGCGCTCCGAACGGCGAGGAAGGAATAGATCTTCTTGGGGATGGGCCGGGATTCAGCGCACATTACTGAGGGCGGCCGACCGGTGGAGCTCTCGATAGACACCTCCACCCGCTACGCCTCCGTGGCTCTGTCTCGCAACGGCGAGATAGTGGCGGAGACCTCGTGGCGGTCCGAGCAGAACCACTCCATCGAGGTCATGCCGGCCTTGTTGGCATTGATGGAACGGCAGAGCGTCGAGCCGTCCGAGATCGATGCGGTATTCGTGGCCAAAGGGCCAGGTGGATTCAGCGCCCTTCGAGTTGGGGTTAGCATCGTAAAGACTTTTGCTGAGGCGAGGCGGATTCCTCTGGTGGCGATAGGGACGTTGGAGGTCGAGGCACGACCTTACGTCGGCCTAGGGCTTCCGGTAGTTGCCGCGATCGAGGCAGGCAAGGACAAGCTGTACGTCGCACGATATGGCCCAGATGGGACGCCGGCTGAAGCAGCCGTCGAAGTCGAGACCCACGACGAAGCGATTGGGTCGATCTCGACGCGGACGGTATTCTGTGGGGAGGCCGTTGGATCGGTGGCTGACCTTCTACGAGAGAGATTGGGTGAGCTAGTGGTAACCCCCGATGTGGCGCCGCCTACGCGAAGACCAGGCGTGCTAGCGAGGCTGGGTTTCGCGCGTCTACTCGCGTCTGACACCGACGACCCCGCGACGTTGCAGCCGAGCTACATGCGCGGTTCCCAGTTCGATGCCGCACGGCAAAAGACGCAAAAGTGAAGGAGGACGATAAGAAAGTGGAAAGGACCCTGGTTCTACTCAAGCCGGATGCCGTCCAACGTGGGCTGATCGGAGAGCTCATATCCCGTATCGAGGGCCGCGGCCTGAAGTTGGTGGGGACGAAGCTAATCCGCATCGACGACGCGCTGGCGCGTAGACATTACGCGGCCCACGAAGGAAAGCTCTTCTTTGTGAGCTTGATCGACTTCATTACGAGCGGCCCCGTCGTCGCAATGGTTGTGCAGGGCACTGACGCGGTCGAGGCCGTGCGCAATACCATGGGCGCGACCAACCCTGTGGACGCGACTCCCGGGACCATCAGGGGCGACCTGGCGATCTCCATCGGGTTCAACCTGGTCCACGGCTCCGACTCAGCAGAGTCGGCGAAGTCCGAGATCGACCTGTTCTTCACGCCAGACGAGATCATCGACTACGAGAGGGACATCGACGACTGGATCGTCGAGGACTAGCTGTTCTGGCACCAGCGATCCATGGTGCCAGGTTCTACGCCGGCGACACCGAGCGCAAGCTTGTGTGTCATTCTGATTGAGTGAAGCGAAAGAAGAATCCAAGGTCGTAGCTATAGGCGAAGCTGTGTCAGTTACACGTCTCTTTGATTCCTCACTGCGTTCGGAATGACAGTGGACTAGCTGTACACCTCTGCGATCACCTCCCGGAGGTGGCGAGATGCCAGCCTGATGCACTCCTCTTGGCTGCACTCGTTCCGGTCGCCGGCTTCTAGACAGATTGAGACGTTGCCATTGAACCCTACTTCCCGAAGCATTCGCATAATCCGTGGGTAGTCGAGCCACTCCTCTCGGCCGCGATCGATCTTGTATATCTTCGCCCTTACGCATGAGGCGTATGAGGCCGTCCGTTCCATGTGGTCGCGGTAGATGTCGACCTCGACGTCCATCCAGCCTCGAGGAGACCCGCCTGGCGAGCCCTGCCACTGACCCGTGTCCATGATGAACGTGAGGTTTTCGCGGTCTGTGTCCGACAGGATACGAAGTACCTGGTCGGCGTTCATGGCAAAGCCGCCGTGGTTGTGGTTCTGAAGCCCGATTATGACCCCTTTTTCGCCGCGTAGTCGCAAAGCTCCTGGAAAGACTCGATCATCGGTCCCCACATCGCCTCTTGCTCTTGTCGCTCTTCCGGCCACTTGCCTCTCGCGAATATGCGGAGCGACTGGGCCCCAAGGAACGCAGCGATGTCGACGTCAACCTTCGCCTTGGCGAGCCTCTCGTCCTTAGCCTCTACCGGCCCCGCCAAGGTCCCTGACCCAAGATAGCCGATGGGCAGTCCGGCATCGAGACACTGCTTCTTTAGCTGACCTAGGAAGACCGGGTCATTTGGTATCCCCTGAAGGTGGAAGTCTATGATGTCGAGCCCCAGCTCCTTGGCGAACTCGACCTGGCTCGCATATCCCGACGGCTCCGGGGCCCGAGTCGACCATCCTAGCTTGATCATAGTGCTCCTCCCGGCCATATCCGAACGTCTCTGCAAGAACGATATAGCGTGTCGCCCCAGTTCCCTGTCAAGGGCAGTGCTTCCGTCGACCTACGATGTCCGACCAACTCAATGCACAGGAGGAGTCGAGTCCGAGATCACAGAGTTTGGGCCCGTGCCTTGTCCCCCGGATTCAGGTCTAGAGGATGCTGTCAAGGGCGGTGTGAAAACGTACCAGCGGGGCGGAGCAAAACTGTACCACTGAACGCCGTAGAATGGGCATCAAGGTTCGTGGGGCGTTGGAGATCAGGCTCAGTCAGATAGCTGGCGGCCAGAAGTCTTCTTGCTGTGCTTGAGTCGGTAGCTGTCCCCGTTCATCTCCAGGATGTCGACATGGTGGGTGAGGCGGTCGAGGAGAGCTCCGGTCAGCCGTTCAGAGCCGAACACCTCGGTCCACTCGACGAAGGGCAGGTTGGAGGTCACCAGGACCGATCCACGCTCGTAACGCTGGCTGAACACCTCGAAGAGGAGCTCGGCGCCAGTCTTGGACAAGGGCACGAAGCCCAGTTCGTCGATGATCAGAAGCTTGAGTCGTGCGAGCCTTCTCTGCAGGTTGAGTAGACGCCGTTCGTCCCTGGCCTCGATCAGCTCGTGAACCAGAGCAGCGGCGGTGGTGAAGCCCACGGACAGTCCCCTCTGACACGCAGCCAGACCGAGACCGAGGGCGATATGGGTCTTGCCGGTGCCACTGTTGCCGAGAGCGATGACGTTGTGGGGGCGCTCGATGTACTCGCATCGTGCCAGCTCCAGAACCAGAGCCTTGTTCAGGGACGGCATAGACAGGAAGTCGAAGGTGTCGAGGCTCTTGGTCGTCGGGAAGCGGGCTGCTTTGATCCGACGTTCCACCATGCGATGGTGACGGTCGATCAGCTCCAACTCCGATAGTCGCAGCAGGTAGTCCGGATGGTCAGCTCCCTCACTGGCACACTGGGATGCCAGCTTGTCGTACTCCCTCAGGAACGTGGGGAGCTTGAGTTGCTTGAGGTTGTGTTCGAGCAACATCGTGGACTTGTTGGTCATGACCGGCTCCCCGCCAGGAGAGCCATGTAGTCCCTGGTCGAGGTTGTTGCAACGTTGGTCCTGGGCAGATACGGGTACAACTCCATGTCGAGTCTAGGCGGTCGACCCTCGATCCTGCACAGCACCAGGTGCTTGACAGCATCGAAGCTCACAGCCCCGAGTCGAATGGCGTCTCGTACGGCGTCGTGGATTTCTTCCGGCTGGAAGTTCTCCATCAGTCTGAGCACCTGCACGAACTCCCTCTTTCCTCGCTTGCCCATCCGAGACTCCAGCAGCCGCCGCAACACTCCGAACTCCTCGGGCAACTCCCATCCAACCAGCGGCGCCGCCTGATCCAATGCCCTCGTCTTCTTCTCAAGGAGCGGCAGGTAATGGAGAGGGTCGAAGACGAAGTCGTCTCGATCGTAGGACCGCCGATGGCGGGCGATGACTTCAGCGCCACAGCTGATCACAACCTCATGTACATATCCGCGGACCACAACGTCCCGATGACCGTAGGCCACCGGGACCGAATAGTCATTGGTCCGGTATCTGACCAGGGACAGAGAACTGACCCTCGTCGCGTGCTTGTCGCTGGCGTCGTACGGTACGGCCGGCAGAGGCAGCAACTTCTCCAGGTCCCGCTCCAGCCGTTCTCCTATCGTCTCGTTGTGGCCGCGGAGTCGATCTTCGAACCGTCTGAGGCAGTGTTGCTCCAGATGAGCATTGAGGGCATCGAAGCTCTCGAACGATGGAATGGGCACCAGGAAGTTCCGGCGGACATAGCCGACCAGACCTTCTACTTTGCCCTTATCGTTCCCTTTGCCTGGACGGCCGAACCGGTCCTCGAACAGGTAGTGGGACTGAAGCTCGGAGAACACCCTGGTCCGCTGCCGGCGACCATCTCCCAGGATTCTGGCTACCGCGAGCGTGGTGTTGTCGTAGAGGATGCTCTGAGGCACTCCGCCCAGGAACGCGAAGGCGGAGACGTGTCCGTCGCAGAATGACTCCGTCGTCTCGGCGGGATACGCCTTCACATAGCACCCGTCGCTGTGAGGGAGGTCCAGGGCGAAGTAGTGGGCTTTGCGTTCCACTCCGCCGATGATCACTCGAGCTTCGCCGTAGTCGCACTGGGCATGTCCCGGGGAATGGGACAGTGGTACGAACATCTCGCGGGTATGACGACGGCGTTCTCGAACGTAGTCTTTGACTATCGTGTACTTGCCGGGGAAGCCGTGTTCGTCTCTGAGCCGTTCGTAGATACGCTTGGCGGTGTGACGCTGCTTCTTCGGTGAGCTCAGATCCTGCTCCAGGATCTGGTCCATCACACCCTTATATGGATCGAGCTTCGGTCTGCGAGCCGGTCGTTGCCGTCGATACCCTGGGGGCACGGAGTACTCGAGCATCTTGCGCACCGTGTCCCGGTGTAGCCCGAACACTCGGGCCGCCTCTCGGACGCTCATCCCTTCGACGAAACAAGCCCTGCGAACTCGCAGGTACATCTCCACCTTGTACATCCAATCCACCTTCAATCAGGTTCGGTCGTTCCTGATTGAAGGCGACAGGCGGTACAGTTTTCAAGCGCCACATCTCAGCGCTCGACCGCCCAGGTGGTACATTATCTCTCCGCCCTTCACAGCCAGCAATTGGAGCCGGTCTTTCGCCTAATGGCCAATGAGTCCGCGTCCTTCGACTGGAGGGAAATGGCCCGATTCATTCTTGACGGTGACCCGGAAGCCATCCGCCAAAAGGTCGCCAGTGACTACTACCGCGCCCGTAGTCGGCAGGTTGGCGAAAAAGAAGAAAGCGAGTAGGCGCCACGACGACTGGAGCCGGTTCGACATCTGTACCCGCTGCCAGAGGGCATACACGAGAGACCCGAATCGCCATAGAGCTCCGGCTGGCGTTTCCGCTGCGTCCAGATGCAACTGTACGAGGACTTCGGGGAGGAGACCTGGATACTCATCCAAGATCGACACCTACATGGCATTGCAGCTAGTTTCCTATTGTCACTACTGTAACTTTGCAGGATAATGTTCGTATATTGATGGGATCGCTGATAGACCACCAGAGGCATAAATGGGGGGATTCTCCTTCCCGGATGATCCTCATAGGGAGTCAGTGTCGAAGAGCTCCATTGTCAAATACTAGCTCTTGTCGGCCTGGGGTTCGATGGGGCCACCCCTAGAGAGCGGAAGGTTACCTAGCAAATCCAGAGTGGTTCCAGGCTCGAAGGCGCTATGGTAGCCTGTAGCTCGCCCCTTCTGTAGGAAATACAGTTCGGCTAACGAGCGACCTCCCAGGTTCATAGCGCCACGACCCACTCAAAGGTTCTGTCTTCGGTAAGACTAGGGGTAACCTGAAGGCATACCAAAATGGGACTGAGGCCAGAAAGGGGATTGGGGCTTATCTGGCCTTCTACAACCAAGAGCGGCCCCATCAAGCCCTGGGCTATCGGTCACCGGGTCAGGTGTTCCAAGCGGTGAGCCCACAAAGGTGTTTACTGGAACATCAACGAGCCTTACCATCGGATGAAGGTTTACGAGACACCCCAGCGGTAGACTCTCTTATTTTAGCCTCACCGCTGTCCTGATGATGGGGTCCACTTGAAACCGTAGGGGTGGAAGGAGCTTACAGCATTCGCCTTGCGTGGTGCTATATCGAGACCTCCCACCAAAAAGTTCGCAGTACAGTACACGTAGGCCCACCAGATACATAGCTGTCAGGCGTGTCGAGGCAGCCAGTATCGATCAACCGAGCTAGCGGGCCACCAGTAGTAAGTCACGCATGTTTTGCTTATCGTCCTGGGAAGCGAAGCGACAGTCCGTCTCCCCCTTTGAGGAAAGGGGGGTTTAGGTGGGATTTGCTTGCTTACGGCGGAACCTTCCCCACATCTGCGTGCGGAGGCGCCGAGCCTTCTCTTTCAGCTTGCCGTTATATCTAATCACCGTGGGGTTGAAATCCCCCCAACCCCCCTTTCAAAAGGGGGGACAGAGCTGGCCCCTAAGTCCATTCTGACAAAGCTGCTGTAACCGGTTGTATAGCGAGGATCCCATGGCCCCACATATCATCTTACGCGTGACTCACGACTAGTTCTGATAGCAAACCGGCGGCGCACGCGCTCTTCGAATCGGACCCCATGGCCGTGTCGTCGCGATGACTCCGTGTCGATAGAGTCGATAGACAGGTACGCGCCGCACTTGCCAGGTTTGATCCGAGGCATGGCTCAGGGAGCCGGGTTATCCGAGAGGAGCCCTATCGAAACTGAGGAGCGTTGATGCGAACCCAATCGATCCCCCATCGATGGCGGAAAGAGGCAGGCGCCCGGTTGGAAGGCTCACGCCCTCTCGATAGCTGGAAGATCCAGGCACCATGCATCGTGCGCGATCCCTCCGGGGGCTTCCGCCTCTTCTACACTGCCGTCGGGCCGGCGAAACCGTACGCAACATGCCAGGGGTACATTCTGAGCGCGGTCTCTGACGACGGGCTGGTCTTTCGCAAGGAGCCCGGCATTCGGCTGGCCCCGCAGCCCTCGTTGCGCCATGTCTCTCTCCGGGTACTCGCGCCGACTGTCACGCGGTGGGGCGAGGACCGCTGGAGGATGTACTTCGAAGCGCGCGGGCCAGCCAATAGTCCGACCGTCATCTGCAGCGCTACCTCCTCCGACATGCTGCGCTGGGAGCTCGATGACGGTATCCGGCTGCAGAGCCCCGGCGGCCTTGGAGGTCCCCGTTATCTTCCCCTGCCTGACGGCGGCGGACGGCTGTATTGTTTTGGCTCGGAGTTCAACCGGAGTGGCGAGCGAGTCTCCCAGCGCGTGATCAGCGCCATAACATCCGACGGCCTCCGGTTCGAGTTCGAGTCGGGTTATCGCATGCTGGACAAGCAATCGGACTACGACACGGTGGGCATTACGGCCGCCGAGGTGGTCCCGCCTGCCGTCGACGGGGCCCGCTGGACGATGGTCTACTCGGCCTGGCAGGACGTACCCCCCGGAACCGTCGTGCCACTTCATCCGAGCCATGACCCTAACGCCGAAGAGAGCGGACGCAGCGAAGATTTTGCCGCTGCATCGATCGCCGCGGACATGGCGGGATATCGATCACGGATTTTCGTCGCCCACTCAACTGACGGCCTGGTATGGGACGAAGGCGAGTGCGTAATCGACGGCGGCGGACACGGGGCGGACGGCATCGATGCGGTCCACGCGGAGGACATGTCCGTGATCGAGGTCGCCGAGGGCACCTATCGGATGTACTACGCTGCCTGCGATAAGCACGGGAGCTGGCGAATTGCCAGTGCCGTGACTGTGGCTACAGACTGATTCAAGCTGGACTGCCCTAGCTACGGAAGCGCGGCGGCAGGGCCTGACAAAGCCTAATCGACCGGAAGCACCTTCTGTTGGTAACTGCGTTAGAAAGCAAACAGAGGCTGCTATTAGAGACGAATGCCAAGGAAAAAGAGGAGTCATGGATGGCTCAAGATTCTCCACTTCAGACGATAGCTAAGGAAGAACTCACGCCTATCGTCCGAAAGGCTCTGGATAACGAGACCGTTGAAGTTACCGAATGGCAGTTCCAATTACTTCAAGGTGGCACAGTAGGCGAAGTCTATCTCCTCGAAGGAAAAGCTCGCTCTGATTCCGCCGACTTACCGGCTGACAACCGAAATGCGACAGTACCTTGGTCGCTCATTCTGAAGATTCAGCGGCAATGGAGGCGGAGCGGCGATCCTGAATGCTGGAAACGCGAGAAGATGCTCTACCAATCCGACTTGTTTGATGCACTGCCCGATAGTCTGAGAGTACCCCTTTGTTTTGGTATCTCCGAAAGGGATCAGGACGAAATCTGGCTCTGGTTGGAGGAAGCTGCCGGAAAAACCGGTACACGAATGTCGTTAGATGAATACTGCTTAGCTGCTCGCCATCTCGCTCACTATCAAGGCCCAGTTCTTGGTCGGGGAGTCTCTCCCTCAGCATCCGTGGTTAAGTACACGTCGTTGGCTTGTGAACACGGTCGCGAACTGGGGAACAGGAGCATTGCCCTGGCTCCAGAGCGTTCGAACAACGTCTCAGTCAGACCGCTTCTTCACTCCGGACATGGGTCGACGCCACTTTGCAGCTCTGGGCGGACCGGGACGGGTTCCTCGACGTGGTGGACAGCCTACCCCGCGTGGTCTGTCACCGCGACTATAACGCGGGGAATCTGTTCATACGAGAGGATGCTGGTGGAGATGGTCAGACCACAGTGATCGACTGGGACTGTGCGGGTCCGGGACCGATTGGTGAGGACATCGCGGACATGGTTGGAGAAGCGCTTGTTTTCTATGACTTTGATCTAGATCAAGCCGGAAGAATTAAAGGAATTCGGTCCTTTCGAGTTACTTCGTCGGGTTAAGGGAGTCAGGTTGGCCGGGCGATCAGCGGCTCCTTCGACTGAGCTATGGTATACACTCATCTCTTTCAATGGTGCTTTCGGGTCGCATGCCGCGCTCGGGATACGGACGACAAAGAGGCGAAGGAACGATACGCGGAGATACAACGCTTTATGCTAGCCTTGGCGAACGAGGCACGAGAAGGAGCTCACATAGTTGAACCCCATGCGCTGGTATAAAGGCAACCTCCACACCCACACAAGCGGCCTCGGGTCGGACGGGCCCGCCTCGCCGGAGAACGTCGTGCGCTGGTACACGGGACCACGGCTACGATTTCCTGGCGATCACCGACCACAACGTCTTCAGCCCTGTCGAGAGCGACGATCTCGTGATGGTCCGGGGCGAGGAAGTCGGCTTAGGGACCGTGCACATCAATGGGTTCGGCATCTCGAGGACCGTCGAGTTTTGTTGAGATAGACGAGGTAGTCCCGAGGATCCAGGCCAACGTCGACGCGATCCTCGATGCCGGCGGAATCGCGTCTCTGAACCATCCCAATTTTCGGTGGGGCTTCAATCACGAGCACATCACCCAGGTGACCGACCCGCCCTCATGGAAGTGTACAACGCCGGCGGTCTGACCAAGAACAGCGACGGTGCTCCGGCAAGCCAAGCTGCGAGGAGATCTGGGACAAGGTCCTTACTACGGGCCAGCGTATATAGGCCATCGCTACGGACGACGCCCACACCTATGACGAGTTCACGCTTGAAAAGGCCAATCCCGGTCGTGCTTGGGTCTACGTTCGGGCTACCGATCTGACCGAGGACACGTCATTGAAGCTCTCTCGTCTGGGAACTTCTACGCTTCGACAGGGTAGCGCTCGCGGACCTCGACATCTCGTCTGGCTCAGTCTCATTAGCGATAGAGCCTGATGGTACCCAGCAATTCACAACACGGTTCTTTGGAAAAGGAGGGACCGTCCTGTTGGAGGACAGCGGCTTGTGGCGTCGTACTCGATTCGGGGCGATGAAGAGTACGTGAGGGCGACCGTCCTGTCGTCGTCGGGAGCAAGAGTGTGGACGCAGCCGCTTTTCTTATAGGACCACGACTATAGGTTGGTCTAGCATGGCCACTCGCCGTACAGTCGTACCGGTTGCGTGATAATCGGCTCTTAACTACGATGTGTGCCAAGTCGACGGTATTGGCCCGAGGTCGACCAACGCCCACTGGAGTGAGGACTGATATGAGCAAGAAGTGGCGCTTGAGCTGGACGATGCAGGCGTGTTTCGCGGTCTTCGTCGCCCTATCGTGTGGTGGTGGAGATGGTGGAGATGAGGTAGAGGAGGAACCTACCCGACTTCCCGCACAAGCCGCCGCTGGGGGAGGGGACACCGGGGATAGGATAGAGGGCACCAACCAACCCTTGGCGGCCAACCCAGGCGAGGCCACGGAGATCGCCTTCACCGCAGACGGCGCCGGTGTACAGGGACCCGACGCGGCGCCTGCCGGGTGGGTCCGCATACTCCTCGAAAACAAAAGTGACAGCGACCAGCACTTGGCCCTTGTGAGATTGACCGGCGGCAAGACCGCCGACGATCTGACGGCCTTGATCCAGCAGGACCCCAAGGCGCCGCTGCCCGACTGGGCGCTGCCGTCCGGTGGGCCCGCCGACACTTCGCCTGGCGTAACGGCCGTAGTGACTCAGAATCTCCAGGAGGGCAGCTACGTCTGGGTGACCTACGTCCTGGGCGATGACGAGATCGCCCGGCCTAGCCTGGACTTGATGCGCCCGTTCGAGGTGACTGCGTCCTCTGTACCGGGGGTCGAGCCTACAGGTGACGTTGTCTTGTCCATTCTCGACCACGATTACCACGTTCAGGACACTCTAGGTGGTTTCGATCGATACGAAAGCGGCTCGGGTCTTGAACCCGGTCCCCGGATCATCAAAATCGACAACGAGAGCAATCTGGTCCACGAGGCGAGGATCGCCCTCATAGAGGGAGGGAAGCAGTCGGGAGACTTTCCGGACCTATACTACATGAGTCCAAAGGGCCGGCCGGCGCGGCTAGGAATCGAGGCGCCACTAGCGCCTTTCCCAGTGATCGACGACGACAACAAAGGGCCGGGCGGACCGCCTCCCGGGACAGCCGTAGGCGGGGTGATGGCACTCCAGCCGGGCCAGGTCGCCTACGTTGCCGTAGAGCTTCAGGCGGGTTGGTATTTCGTCTACGACATGCTGGAAGATACCGAGATTCAGGCGCCACATCTTTTCCGACCGACGGCGCTGGAGTTCGGGGTCCGATAGCCTTGGTGCTCGCTCTCGCAGCGAACGGAGCGAGGACTGATATGAGCAAACGCTGGTTGGTGACGGTGCAGGCATGTCTCCTGGTCGCCGCTGCCCAGTCCTGTGGGAGTGGGACAGTGGAGCCCACCAAGGTGCCCGCACAAGCCTCGCCCACGGCCGGGGACACCGTGGGAAGGGTAGAGGGGACCAGCCAGATCCTGGCGGCCGATCCAGGCGAGGCGACGGAGATCGCCTTCACGATCGACGGCGCCGGTGTACCGGGACCCGACTCGGTGTCTGCCGGATGGGTCCGCATCAGTTTCGAGAACAAAGGCAACTCCGACCGGCATATGGCTCTTGTACAGCTGACCGGCGGCAAGACTGCGGGGGACCTCAGGTCTTTCATCGAGCATGACCCCAGTTCGCCGCTGCCTGAGTGGGCGCTACCGTCAGGTGGCCCCGCTGACACGTCGCCTGGTGTGACTGCCGTGGTGACGCAGAATCTCCAGGAGGGCAGCTACGTCTGGGTGACGTATGTCTTAGCCCGAATCCACCGAAGGACACCGATGGACGGCGTGAGGGCAGCGGAAGGGGGTGGGTGAGGGAGCTACAGGGGGGGATGGCCTGGGGTCTTGGGGTAGATGGGAGGCCGGCGGCCGGTCTTCAGTCGCCGCACAGGGCCCCTAAGGCCCTATGCGGGAGTTGCGATGCGCGGGAAGGCGAGAGGATACGCAGCAGGGGACTCTCGCGACCGGGGTGGCGCGAGATTGCGGGGACGTTGGGTCAGTTGCAGGCTGGCTGTCAGGCCGGGAACGGAATGGCTTGCAGCCGGGCCAAGGCGCGACTGAACTGGGTTTCCCAAGGCCAGCGCCGGGGGAGATGCAAAGTGAGGCGGCGCGCCGAGCGGGTGATCCGTCCCACCAGAGCGAAGACCCGCCGCCTGAGGGTCTTGGTGATCACGGTCCGCTCGCCCAGACCAATCCGCGCCGTCCAGCGGGCCAGGTTATGCGCCATCACCTGGACCGCCAGCCAGGCGCCGTTGGCGGCGAAGCGCGCCGACGGCATGTGGTTCAGCCCGACGCCGTACTTGAGGTCGCGTATGGCGTTCTCGACCTCGGCGTGGCGGCGATGATCGGCCTCCAGTTCCAGCGTCTCCCCATCGCGGTCGGTGATGAAGGCGTGATAGCTGTATCTGGCGAAGAGGGCGAGCTGGGAACCGGGCGTCGGCTTCACCCGCCGGACAATGAGCCGCACCGGCGCGGCGTCCGGCTTGGTCTGGAACGGGGTGTAAGTCGTCTCGGCGACATCGGCGGCGCCGTCCGTCCAGTAGGGAATGGGAGTCCAGTCCTCCTGTGGTATCGCCTCGATCAGGTCCCGCAGGCTGGCGCGCTGGCGGATGGTGATAGAGAAGCGGACATCCATTTCCCGGCAGGCGGCAACGACAGTGTGGGCGTAGAAGCCGCTGTCGGCCCGCACCGTGAGTTGTCCCCTGGCCCCGCCGTAGCGCACCCGCCCCACCGTCTCACGCAGGAAGTGGGCGGCGCCACGGGCGGTGTTGGCCCGGCCCTCGCGCAGCCGGGACATCAGCACCTCGCCGGTGCCGGCGGCAATGGCCAGCAGCGGGTGATAGCCGCGGGCGCCGGTATAGCCGTGGTGGCGCGCTCCCTCCTTGGCCAGTCCATAGGTCTCGCAGATGGTCGAGTCCAGGTCGATGGTCAGGGGCGAGTCGCCGGGTCCGGCCCCAGCGGCCCAGGCCCGGGCCAACAACTGGCGGCTCACGCGGTCGAGTTGACGGACATGCCCCCACCGGAAGCTGCGCAGGAAGGTCCCCAGGGTGGATGGCGCCTTGACCACGCAGCCTAGAACACCGACCGTCCCACCAGCGCGCAGCGCATCGGCGTCGTCGATGCAGTCGCCGCCTGCCAGCGCGGAAGCGACCAGCGTCAGCATCTTGTCCCCAGTGTTCGCCCGTCCCGGCGCTCCGCCGAGGTCAAGGTGATGGTCGACGAGTTCCCGCAGGCCCAGGTGCCGGGCTAGGGTGGCCGGCAGGAGCAGGCCGGCATTGGCCACCAGGCGATGGTCGTCAAAGACGATGCGGATACGGTCGGGTTTGTTCTGTGGCAGCATCTATTGGGTGCTCCTTGTTTCCGGGCAGGTTTCTGTTCCAAAACCATTATCCCAGATTCAGAGGAGCACCCGCTGGCTTCTTCAAGGGCTGTCCCCAAGGACGTCCTTCGGTGGATTCGGGCTTAGGCGAAGACGAGATAGCGCGGCCGGGCGTCGACTTGATGCGGCCGTTCGAGGTGACAGCGTCCTCCACCCCGGGGACGGAGCCCACGGCCGATGTAATCCTGACCATTCTCGACTACGACTACAGTATTCGGGCTACTCGCGATCGATTCGGGAGTGCGGCCATCCCATCCGGCCCTCGTATCATCAAGCTTGCCAATGACAGCAAGCTGGTCCATGAGGCGAGGATATCCTTGACAGAGGGAGGGAAGCGGTCTGGAGACTTTCCTGACCTGTACTACTTGGAAATCAAGGGCAGAACAGCAGGGGAGATCTCACCGATTGCGCCGTTCCCGGTTATCGACGAGAACGACAAAGGACCGAGCGGACCGCCGCCCGGGACGGCCGTGGGCGGGCTCATGGCGCTTGAGCCGGGTCGGGTTGCATACCTCAGCGTCGAACTTGAGACCGGCTGGTACTTCGTCTACGACATGCTGGAAGACGTCGAATTTCAGGCGCCGTATCTCTTCCGTCCGACGCCGCTGGAGTTCTCGGTCCGCTAGCCTGGGGCGCCGATACTAGACCCGGGGACCGGCATACCCTGCCAGCCGACATACCACACCGCTCTCCAGGCACCGTGTCAGGTGCCTCAGACTAGGGAGGAATCCAGGTGAAGAGGATCACGCTGTCCTATCTGGCCGGATACCTTCTATTCGGCGGCTTGGGTCTGGCCGTCATGCCCGAATTCGCGTTGGACTTGTTCCAATCGAACGGAGACTACGGGGACACAATGCCCCGGCTCGTCGGAATGTTTATGATCGCCCTCAGCGGGTTGATCGCGATGTTCGTCTATCTGAAGGACTACAAGTACTATCCCTACTCGGTCTTCATCCGGACCTTCATCGTCCTGTTCCTATTCTTCCTCTACGCTCGTTCTGACGATCCGCTCTTTCTCGTCCTGAACGCTATCATCCTCGTCGGACTTCTCCCGTCGGCCTACACACTGGTCCGCGAGCGCATGGGACCCACCTCGTAAAGCCAACTTCAGGTCAGGACTCCGTGGTAAGCTCGGCTCCCTGAGCGCCCGGATGATGGCCGCACGCCGTAGGCTCCTCCAAGTGCTACAATCTCGCGAACATCCCGGAACCGTTGGAGGATCGCTGTGAGTAACGTCCCGATGACTCGACCCGACGAGGTCCTGGCCGTGCACGAGACCAGGTATTTCCATTCGTCCACCTTCGTCGAGCTGCATGACGGGCGGGTACTGCACGCCGCAGGCAAGACATTTACCACTTCCGATGACGGCGGCCTTACCTGGTCGGCGGAGTCCCAACGGCGAGATGTCGACGGGAACGAGGTTGGCGGCGGCGGCACCTCTCTCGTGAAGCTGTCCGGCAAAGGCATCGGTCTGGCCGGCATGCGGCAGGGCAGGGACGACCCCAGGCACGACTCGCACCTCGTGTTCTGGAGGTCCGAGGACGGCGGTGAAACATGGCAGGCGCCCGTAAGGATCACGCCTCCTGGCGTCGGCACCCACGCTTACCAGGACGTCCTTCTGCGTACTTCTTCGGGCCGCATCATTTTTCCCGTGTACATATCGCTGGGCCAGGGACACGGCCCCGGAGACGTGAAGCCGCCGGGCAACGGCAAGCTGGTTAACGGCCAGTGGGTCTCTACCGGCGCCCACTTCTTCGACCCGCACTTCGGCGCCACTCGCGTTTACTACTCCGACGACGATGGCCGCACCTGGCAGATGAACAAAGACGGCGAGCTGATCATCATTCTTGATTGGAGCACGAGCTTTAGCTACAACGGCGAGCCGAGCGTCGCCGAGGTGTCGCCGGGAACGCTGCTGCTGATGACCCGGACGGGGCTGGGGCGCCACTTCCAGGCGTGGTCCTACGACAATGGCGAGACGTGGACCCGGCTTCAGCCCAGCCCGCTGGCAGCCAGCACGACGCCGGCTCAGATCCGGTCGATCCCCGCGACCGGCCATCTGCTCATGGTGTGAAACCAGGAGAACGAGGAGGAGATCAAGCGAGGCTACAACCGGACCCGGCTGTCGTCGGCTGTCAGCCGGAACGGCGGAGGCGTGTGGGAGTTCTTCCAGAACATCGAGTCGATCCACGAGGCCACCCGGGTAGAGCCCGGCCCCGTCCGGGCTGTTCACCCGGAGGAGTACCATTTCGAGGCCGGT
>CBDFJV010000005.1:0-177941 GCA_965248605.1 Dehalococcoidia bacterium | reverse complement strand
GCGTTCGATCCACACGTCCACCGGGAAGGCCTCCAACTTGTCGAGGGAGAAGAGCAGGACGCAGTTGGCCACCTTGTCGCCGACGCCCTCCAGCGACGTCAGGGTTTCGAGGGCGGCATCGTAGGGGTCTTCGCGCAGGGCCATCAGGTCGACGGTGCCGCTGTCAACCGCCCGGGCCGCCGAGGCTATGTACCGGGCGCGGTACCCGAGCTTCAGGTCCCAGAGCGCGTCTACGCTCGCTCGCGCCAGCTCGGACGGGGTTGGGAAGGCGTGGGGTGCTTCGACAGGCCTGTCCTGAGCTCTGCCGAAGGGCTCAGCATGAACGGGATTGGGCTCACGATGAGCGGACACAGGTGCGGCGTTCGCCCGTACTTCGATGGGTCGGCCGAACGTCTTGCAGATGTCCTCGACGTTTTTGGTGATGCGCGGAATGTTGGAGGCCTGGGCCAGCAGGAACGAGATCAGGCACTCCCACGGGTCCTGGCGGAGGATGCGCATCCCCTTGTAGCGCTCAATGGACGCCGCGAGACGGTCGTCCAGGGATATGGAAGCGTAGACGTGTTCCATGTCGCGGTCCAGGCCCAGGTAGTCGCGAATCAGGGGCTCCAGCGCGGCCTCGTCGTCGGGTGCGGAGTGGACCTCGACGCCGCCGTCGACGTTCCGCAGCCTGACCACGTTGTTGAAGACGACGCCTTCGCACCATTCGCCGTCTGGACGCCAGCGAAACGCCTGACCGCTGAAGAGGGTGTTGTGGAGGTCGAAGGGCTGGTCGACGGGAAGCAACATAGAAAGGGGTTAGGGTTTAGGGGTTAGGGTTCGGAGCACTTGGTCTACGGCGGCTACGGTTTCATCGACCGTCATGCTGGAGGTGTCTATCACCGGGAATCTCGTCTGGTCTCGCCAGGGCAGCATCATGCGGTGGAGCAGTTCGACAGTGTCTTGGCGGAGAACATGTGAATCGCGCTCGAGGTTCCTCTGGGCCAAGGTTTCAAGGTCGGCCATGAGCACGACCATGGTGTGAGGGAGCCCTTCGAGCGCTTTCGCCCATCCTTCGTACGTGACGGCCTCCCATTCGGGGAAGATGGCGTCGTCTATCGCGCATGAGAGACCACGCGACACGTAGAGACGCGCGAGACCCGCACACGCCTCCCTCGCCAGTTCGTATTGCCATTGGCATTCGTCGTTCCATCCGTCTTGCGGGACCGCGCGTCCGGACTTCATGAATTGGCGCGCACCATCAAGAGAGAACTGCATGGTGGGCTGAACACGTGCGGTTGCCCAAGCCGACGCGGTTGCAGTCTTGCCCGCGCCTGCCGGTCCGGTTATCAGTAGTACGAACGGCTGGATGAGCATAGAAGGGGTTGGGAATCAGAGTTGGGGATTGGGGAACAGGGCATTGGGGCTCAACTCGATTTCTTCTTGATCTTCTCGGCCCGGCGTCTGATGATGTCCTGGAGCACCCGGACCCCGGCGCCGACTACGCGCATCTTGCGTCGTTTGTGCCTCTTGTCCTCCCGTCGCTCGCCTTTCGTCTCTCGCTCATCCATTCCGCAACCCTAGCCGTCGATTAAGCGTACCTGTTCTCGCAGCCGACCGAAGTCGTACCCAGCGGCCACCCGGTCGCGCATCGCCACCGCCGTGAGGATCAGGCTCAGCACGGTGGAAACGCCGAAGGCCATGCCGAAGCTGGCCAGGAACTTGCCCGCCCAGAAGATGTCGGGCAGCCACGGGGTGAAGTCCGACTTGGGAAAGAACAACGCGCCAACAGCGAGCCCCGCGACACTACTGACCAGCGCAGCGGTCCCGCCGAACCGGCTCGAGTATAGTCCCCAGAACGTCGGAAAGACGGCCGCCGAGCAGACGAGGTCGGCAATAAGAAACAGGTACAGCACGCTGTAGCCCTTTGACGCGATGAATATGGCCGGCACGATCAGGACGACGGTAATGGCCTGCGATGAGCGCAATAGCGACACCCCTTTAATGTTGGGCCTGAAGCGCGACAGGTCCGAGGTCACCGCACTGGCAATGCCGTTCAGCAGCGTGTCCAGGCTGCTCATCACCAGCACCAACGCGAGCACCAGGACTAACGCGACCGCCCAGTCGGGCAGCACCTCCACCACCAACGAGAACATAGCCACCGAGGGGTTGTCGCCGACAACGTCCTTTCCGACGGCCATGATGCCGAGAAGGCCAGCCAGAAGGATGATCGGGATGACGGCGACGCCTCCGTAGGCGAATCCACGCCTCAACGCGGTCTCGTCGCAGCTCGTGTACACCCGCTGCCAGAAGCCCTGATGGAACATGTTGGCCGCGAAAACAGCGATTAGCAGCGTGAGTCCGAACTCGACGCCAGGTCCGTGGTCAAGCGACAAGAGCTGCGGCGCTTTTTCTCTGACCGGATCCAGGGCGTCGCCGATACCGCCAAGGTTCGCTATGGTGGCAACAAGCACGATCACGAGGAGGGGCAGGATCAGGCTGAACTGGATGCTATCGGTGAATATCGACGCGCGGATACCGCCATAGGCGGTGTAGGCCACTGTTAGCAGGCCTACGATGACGGCGGTTAGCCACAGCGGCGTGTCGGCCAGAAGGTGGACCGCCTGCGATATCCCCGTGAGCTCCGCCGCCAGGAATATGAACATGTAGAAGACGATTACCACCAGGCCGAAGGCGTACATGTAAGGCCCGTAGCGGTGCCAGATGTACTCCGTCAACGAGTGGCCCTGCGGCATGAGACGCCGCATACGAGGCCCGACGAAGATGAAGGCGAAGAGAGGCGCCGCCTGCCCGATGCTGTACCCAATCAGCGCGACCAGTCCGGCCCACGTGCCGGTCTCGGCCGGGCTGAACAGTATCCAGGCCCCGATCACGGACGCCACGAGGGTTGCCGTTGCCAGGGTACTGCCGGCGCTGCCGCGCGCCACCAGGTAGTCCTCGACGGTCATCGTTCTGCGCCGGACGTACCAGACTCCGGCGGCGACGAAGACTACGGCCGTCGCCAGCGCGATGACCACTCCTAGATTCGTATCGAGCATCGTTGCGCACCTCGCGCCGTTCGCGAATACGTGCCATCCCGGCCACGAACACGAACGGCCGCCCACTTGTCCCGGGGCGGCCGTATTACGGCGCGGATGTTACCTCATCCCTTCGCTGGCATTACCCAGATCAGGTTAAGGGGTCGTCCCGACTAATCTGTACCTCTCAGCCTGGCATGCCAGGCTCCCCCCGGGCAGATATGTCGATTGGATGGCAGTCTATCTGAGGGGACGGATTGGTGTCAATTGGGGGTGTTGGGGTACGGCATCGGACGCACGCGCGTGTGGTCGATACCCGTACCCTGTACCCTTTACCCCGTACCCCTTCCCAAACCCCCATGCTATAATCCCGCAGGTTTCCTAGCGGAGGCGGCGTTGGACTTGCTGGTTGTTGGCGCGGCCTCACTGGGGATTCACCTGGACGCAGCTCAGATTGAACAATTCGAGCTGTACTATCGCGAGCTCCTCGACTGGAACCGGAAGACGAACCTAACCACCGTCACCGACCGAGAACAGGTCCAGACCCGCCATTTCCTCGACTCCCTGGTCGTGTATTCCGTACTCCCTGCGGGCGCGGTTCCGAACGACGTAAGGATGATCGACATCGGCAGCGGAGCAGGGTTTCCCGGACTACCTCTGAGAATCGCCTTTCCGCAGGTACGACTGACTCTCGTCGATTCTGTTCGGAAGCGGACCGCCTTCCTCCACCATGTTGTCGAGGCGCTTGGGTTTGATGACGTCGAAGTAAGGTTAGGCCGCGCCGAGGACCTGGGTCGGGAGCCACGCCTGCGCGAAGGCTTCGACGTCGCCTTGGCGCGGGCCGTCGCGAAGCTACCGGTACTTGCCGAGCTGATGCTTCCGTTCTGTCGTGTGGGAGGCCTGGTGGTAACGCACAAGGGAGCCGATGCCGAGGACCAGGTACGTGAAGCGCAGCGTGCAGTCAGCGAGACCGGCGGTAAACTAAAGGAAGTCAGACGAGTCGACCTCGATCGCAACGGCTTCACGACGAGCCTGGTCGTCATCGAGAAGGTCACCGAGACACCCGACAGATACCCTCGCCGACCGGGCATTCCCGCGAAGCGCCCCCTCTGAGCCCGCATGACCACTGAGAACAGCGGCGGCGAAGCGATCTCGCTCAGAAGGCGAGTATTCTCTATCCAAACGCTGCTGGCGTTTGTCGTTGCCATCGCATTCATCTTGTTTCTCGCCACCCGCTTCGACGTCAAGTGGAGCGAGACCTGGGACCAAGTCCGCGGAATGGACCTCCGGTCGTACGTAACAGCGGTGTTCCTGTACTACACGAGTTTCTGGTTCAGGGGAGTGCGGTGGAGGATTCTTGCCCGTGACGCGGGTGTCCTTGACACGGCCGGGGCGCGGCTCCCGTCACACTTCCGTTTCGCCCAGCTGATCGTCATCGGCTGGTTCGTCAACTCCGTAACCTGGCTTCGCATGGGCGACGCCTATAGGGCCTACGCCTTCTCCGAGGAGTCCAGAGTCGGATTCTCGTGGAGCCTTGGCACGGTCTTCGCCGAACGCGTGCTCGACATGGTAACGGTCCTTGTTCTGGTGCTGATCGGCGTCGCCTCGTTCACAACGACCTCCGACTCGAACGTCTCCAACTATCTCGTAGCCGCGGCATTCCTGATGTCCGTCGCGATGGTCGCACTGCTCGTGGCTATGCGCCGGTTCGGCCCAAAGCTGGCCAGGGCCCTCCCAGGTCGGCTCGGGAGCGCCTACATCAGGTTTCAGAAGGGGTCTGTGAGGGGATTCAAGCGACTACCCGTGCTGTTGACACTAAGCCTGATCGGATGGCTGCTCGAAGTCGGGCGTCTCTACTTCGTGGTCGTAGCCCTGGACATGGATATAGGTCTGCCCCTCCTGCTTCTGGTCGCGCTGGGACACGCCATCCTGAGCACCGTGCCTACTCCTGGTGGAGTTGGTGCGGTCGAGCCTGGAGTCACGGGCCTATTGATGCTCAGCTTCTCCCGTGAGACTGCAGTCGCCATCGCCCTCGTCGACCGCTCGATCACCTACCTGAGCGTGATCGCTTTCGGCGCGGTCGCGTTCTTTGCCTGGCAGGCGTCCCACGCCAGACGCCATCAATATGACCCTTCGGACCAGGCGGCCACGACCAAGGAACCCGTTTAGCCCTCCCCCTCTCAGCTCGGGTGGCCTTGTAGTTACCTCTCCTGCTGGCGCACCACGTACTCCCTGATGCTCTCTCGGTTCGCGGTTTCCTCCTGGTCCTCGGTAACCGCCCCGATTCGGCATCGGGGAGGCGCATTCTCCCGTTCGGTAACCATATTTATGAGGTCATGCGCCCCCTTGACATCACCAGAACGCATGTACTATACTGTTTGGCGAGGGACAGACCCCGCTGGTCTGTCCTTTTGTTTTTACCGGCCCATCAATCACAACGAGGAGAACAAGAATGCACAAGACAACTCGCCGAAATCGAACACCCGTACCCGGTACCCCGTACCCTGCACCCTGCACCCCGTCCCCCACCCCCCCACCTGTCGGATTTTCCCTGAAAGTGTCGGAAACCCTCAGATACAAATCCGACAATTTCCTACAGATTCCGACACTTCGAAGAGCGTTTTTTCAAGGCCACCACAAAACCAGGAGGACTTGCACAATGGAAAGCGACCCGCAGTCGGAACCGAACGACCTGTCCGAGAAGCAGCTCGCCGTCCTGCCGTACCTGGTCTAGTCGCCTTCCTCCGTCCCCCCCTTTGCGAAAAGGGGGGTTAGGGGGGATTTTGCCTCCGTGTCTGAGGCCGTCCACCGCGCCACCCTTCACCGGTGGCTCAGCGCCCCCCAGTTTCACGAGGAGTTGGAGAGCGCACGAAGATGCGGCGGCCCTCGCCCAGTCGGAGCTGACCCGCCTCGGTAACATTTTAGATGAGTGAATACGAACCGCTTCCGCCGTTTGGTCGCCGTTGGTATAATCGTGGCTCACTCACCGCCCTGCCATACCTTTGCGGTATCTGTACACCCGCGCCCAGCCAAGGAGACGAACAATGGCAACCAAGGTCGAGACCAATCTGAAACGCCATAGCAATGTCGTCAGCGAGGGACCGACTCGAGCGCCCGCCCGTGCGATGCTGCGCGCGGTAGGTTTGCGCGACGAGGACATGTCCAAGCCGTTCATCGCGGTTGGCAATCTCGCCAGCGACGTCACGCCCTGCAACATGCACCTGACGAGGCTGGCCGAGAAGGTCAAGGAGGGGGTCTGGAGCGCCGAATCGGTCCCCTTCATGTTCGGCACGATCACCATAAGCGACGGTATCTCAATGGGCACCGAAGGCATGAAAGCCTCGTTGGTCAGTCGGGAAGTCATCGCCGATTCGATCGAGACAGTGACCTTCGGCGAGAGCATGGACGGTTTGATCGTCGTGGCGGCCTGTGACAAGAACATGCCCGGCGCGATCATGGCGATGGCCCGTCTGAACCTGCCTTCCCTGTTCGTCTACGGCGGCGCCATTCTGCCCGGCAACTATCATGGGGAAGACGTCAATATACAGGACGTTTTCGAGGCGGTAGGCTCGTTCTCTCAGGGCAAGATATCACTTGACGACCTGCTGGGCTTGGAGCGAGTGGCCTGTCCGGGCGAGGGGGCCTGCTCGGGGATGTTCACCGCGAACACAATGTCTTCCGCCATCGAAGCGATGGGGATGTCGGCGCCGGGGGCCGCTTCCATCCCGGCCATCGACCCTCGAAACGAGGATGTCGCCACTGAAGCCGGCGCCTTGTTGCACAACCTTCTGGAGCGCGACATCAAGGCGCGTGACATCATCACCCGCGAGTCCCTCGAAAATGCGATCATGGTAGTGCTCGCCATGGGCGGCTCGACCAACGCCGTTCTCCACCTGCTCGCTATCGCTCACGAGGCCGACGTACCCCTCGACATCGACGATTTCGACCGCCTCAGCCGGCGCACGCCGTATATAACCGATCTCAGGCCGGGCGGGCGCTTCGTCATGTCCGACGTCGATAGGGTAGGTGGAGTCCCGGTGGTCATGAACGAGCTTCTCGCCGCCGGTCTGCTACACGGCGACGTGATGACGGTGACAGGAAAGACCCTGGCGGAGAACCTCGCGGAGTTTTCCGGCAAGCCCGACAGCACCGTGATTTACCCAGCCGCGTCGCCGCGGAGCCCGACCGGTGGGCTCGTGATACTCAAGGGCAATCTGGCGCCCGAAGGAGCCGTGATGAAGGTCGCCGGTACGAAGCACCTGGCCCATGAAGGCCCGGCCCGGGTGTACGACGGCGAGCGCGCCGCTTTCAATGCCGTAACCGCGGGCGAGATCAAGCCGGGCGACGTGCTCGTGCTCCGCTACGAGGGCCCGAAGGGGGGACCCGGCATGCAGGAGATGCTGTCGGTAACCGGCGCCATATCCGGACGGGGCCTCGGTGAGAGCGTGCTGCTTATGACGGACGGCCGGTTCTCCGGCGCCACGAGAGGCGCGTCCATCGGGCACGTTGCACCGGAGGCAGCGGTGGGTGGCCCCATCGCCCTGGTCCAGGACGGCGACACCATCGTCATGGACGTCGAACGACGCGAGCTGAACGTTAAAGTCCCGGACGATGAGCTAGAGAGGCGTCGTAAGCAGTGGAAAGCCCCGGCACCCAACTACGACTTCGGGGTCATGGCCAAGTACGCCAAGCTGGTCTCGACGGCCTCCCGCGGGGCCGTGACGACGTAGGCACCATGCTTGGCCGACGCGTGGCGGGCGGTCACATAGGACCGCCCCTACGTACCTGTGGCGTAGCGCTGGCCGGATGTCGTAGGGGCAGACCTGCGGAGCCTGTCTCGGAACAGGTCTGCGCCTACCAGGTTTTCACATCTTGTAAAGAGCTAGGTCCATGATGAAAGTCGATTTGGAAGTAAACAATAGAGTGACCCGTACCGGATCGGAATCAATGCGCCGCGATAGCCACAGAGATTCGCAGCTGACGGGAAGACCAAGCGCTGAAGAGAGGCAATGGCTTAGATGCGGAAAATACCCTCGGCCGGGCGGACCAGACTTTCCACAGCGTGCGTATGTTGAAGGCTGTGGCCAGCATTACCCACTCAGCACTAACGTTGGTCAGTCCGCGCAAGAGAAACCGTCGAGCTTGTTGTTGCTCCTTGATGATGCCGAAGGCAGGTTCCGCCAACTCTTTGCGCCTACGGTACAGCTCCTTGGCCTCGTCAGTGGCCATCCAGTCCCGATGGCTACTTAACACATGCTCATAAGGCCCTATCTCAAGCGCGCGACCTTGACGACGGTCTGTGGTGCATACCCCGAACGCCGGATAAACACGGCACGTAGCTCCCGACGCTCGGTACACTCGCATTGTCGGCCTGCCTGTACGCTGCTTGATACCGGAAAACCTGAGTGGTTGGCCTTCGGGGCAAGTATAGGTGTCTTCAGCATCGTCATACATGAATTGGTCCTTGTGGTAAGGCTGCGTGAGTGCTCTCTGTTGGGCCTCCGGCATTACCACGAGTTGCTCTCGCTCAGCGCAAGCAGCCAGGTTGGCCCCAGAATGATATCCAGCGTCGCCCAGTGTCATCCCGGCCGGCTCTCCCGTATTGTCCTGGGCCTGCTCCAGCATAGGTATCAACTGAGCATGATCATCAGGGTCGTTGACCACCTCGGCCGCTGTGATCAGCAGCCCACTTGCACCGGCCTTGTCTGGCTCAAGAGGCGAGACCATCGCCTGCGCGTTATACCCCGCAACGATCCCGTGGCGACTTTTGACCAGTTCGGCATCTTCGTCGGTCAAATTGAACCGCTCCAACCCCTCTTCTCTCGAAACCCGCTCCATCGCCTCAACCACCTTTTCTCTCAGTCTGTGGGCCTGCGACAGCTGTTTCGGCAACCGCGGTGGAGGAGCATCGTCTCCAGCCTCGTTCTGCGCCTCCAATTCGGCAATCGCTGCCTCCGTGCGCTCCAGCAATCGCTCCAACTGGGCAGCATCATATGTCCGATTCTTAGTCGCGTTGGCCATGATCTTCGTCCCATCCACCGCCTGCACCGCCAAATCGACCAATCCCATCGTCACCGCCGTGCGCACTGTTCGCTTCAACAGTGCTCGCATGGCCCCACGGTGCTCGCGATAGAACCGCCACAAGGTGTTGTGGTCCGGGTGCTGCCACCCGGTGAGCCACAGGTAAGGTATCTGGTCTCGGCACGCCGCCTCCAGTTTACGGCTGGAGCGTACTCCGGTCGTAAATCCATACACCCACACGCTCAGAAGCCCTCGTGGGTGGTAGGCAGGGGACCCCAAAGGCTCCCCGTCTATATCGACCCCCAGCTCAGACCAGTTGGCTCGGTCCAACCCATCCACCAACGCCGCTACAAACCGGGCAGGATGGTTCTCAGGCAACAACTCGTCCAGAGTCGGCGGGAACAACCAACTCTGCTCTCTGTTCAGTGGTCGCAGAGGCATCACACTTGCTCCTCAATTCGTTCTCGCACAATACTCTACCAACAGCGGTAGTCAAATCAAGGACACAGAAAACCTTTTGAGACAGGCTCTGCGTGTCTGCCCGCATACCGCGATCGCGATCGTCCAGGCAACGAACCTTGAATGGAAACCCTAGAGGAGCCAAACACATGAGCAACGCACCTGCAATTAAAGACGTGCCCTTCGCGGCCGGCGTCGTCGGAAGCCTGCCCCGGCCGCAGCCGGTCAGGGACATGCTGCCGGAAACGCCAGGCACCGAGTCGGTCGCGGCGACGCGAACGCCGCAGATGGACGCGGCCGTCCGGTACGCCATCGCGGTGCAGGAGACGGCGGGGCTCGATCTGATCAGTGACGGTGAGTGGCGTCGCCACGCGTATACACACATCATCGCCGACATCGCCGACGGGTTCTCCGAAGACACGCGAACCGAGCCGCGTCGGTGGGGCATAACCGTTACGGAGCCTCTCGAGGTGACGCGGCCGGGCCTTATCGCCCAAGAGGCCAGCTTCCTGGTGTCGTCGACGGACAAGGCCACCAAGGTCTGCATGCCGTCGCCATACCTGCTCGGCGAGCGTCTCTGGGAGAAGGAGTTGTCGAGCAAGGCCTACCCGACGAGAGACTCATTCATCGACGCGCTGGTCCCCATCCTTCGCGACGAGCTTCTGGCGCTACGGGATACCGGCGTCTCGGTAGTCCAGATCGACGAGCCGCACCTGTGCGTTCTCGTGGACCCCAAGGTGCGCGCTTCCTTCGACGACCCTCAGTACGAGATGGACCTGGCGGCCGACAAGATCAACGAGATCATCGACGGGGTCGATAGCGTTCGGCTGGCGCTGCACCTGTGCCGGCGTCACTGGGGCCGGCAGGGTTGGGGCGCCGAAGGGGGCTACGAACCCATCATCGACACGATGAAAAAGATCAAGGTCGACCAGTACGTCATGGAGTTCAGCATCCCAGTAACCGGGGACGTCGCCATCCTGAAGCAACTCCCCGACGACGCGCTGATCGGCCTGGGCTGCGTCGAGTGCCGCTTCGAGGACATCGACACGCCGGAGCAGATCGTCGCCAGGGTCGAAGAGGCGATGAAGTACGTCGACAAAGAGCGCCTGAGCCTCAACCCCGACTGCGGATTCGCGCCCGGCTTGAAGATTGAGGCGCCGCTGGAGGAATCCTACGCCAAGCTCCGCAATGAGGCCGAAGCCGCCCGCCGCCTAAGAGAGATGTACGCGTAGGGGTCCGTGGCGTTACTGGGCGTTCGCGGGCTCCACGATCATCTTGAGACCGAGATCAGGTCCGGCGCCTGACGGTTTACCCTGTCGTCCTCCCGTCGTACAAGGACCGCTGGAATCCCGACGGCCTCCGCCCCCAACACATCTGCATCGGGGTTATCGCCGACCATCCAGATGTTTTTGGGATAGCCAGTTTGTTCCCTCGCGATGGCAAATGCTTCGGGGTGCGGCTTTTCATAGCCGATCAGCGCCGACGTGAACACCCGCTCTATGAGTCCACCAAGCCCGACTCCACTCACAATCGACTCAAGCTCGGGCACATGATTCGACAAAACAACGTTGCGCCATCCGCTGGCAGCCGCAACTTCGAGGGTCTCGCGCGTGTCCTCGAACGCATGGAAGCTCGAAGGGTCAAGGAATCTACGCCTCGTCGCCTGGGCAAGCTTCAGAGAGCTTTCGTCGTCGAAACCCAAACGTCTCATACATGTGGTCAGCAGTCCGACAACGTGCGCCCACCAGGCGGTGGGCGTCGAGAGGTGCGGGTGAGGCATTTGAGGCTGGTGCCAGGGGAATCCGTCGAGAATTAGAGGGCGAACGTCTTCTTCATCGATGCCGTGGCCCGGGGTAAACTCGTCGAGCGCTTCAACAATGGCACCGGCCCACATGCCCGGGCGATACGCCAGTGTTCCATCGAAGTCCCAAAACACCACACGGTCCATCATAAGGACTCCGTGACATCCAAAGACGTTAGCTCTGGAATAGTAAACTCGTTTTGACGCCTGCTTCAGATTGAGCCGGTTTCGGAACGCGCGTCCTCAGCCGATGGGCTTTCGTACCGCTTTTTGACGCCCTTCCCCCAAACGGTGACGCCGCCTTTCCCCACGACTTGCAGCTTGCCTTCATTGGCCACTAACGCCGTGTGACCTTCAACACCGACGAACGTTGGCCGAGAGAAGCTGATCGCTCTAAACACCGCGATCAACCAGGCAGGCGGGTCGTCGAAGTGAGGGACGATCACGGTCCCAGGAATCGCGTTGAACCCTGGGGCCCAACGAAACGGCGGCGGCTTCAGACTAGCGATCTGCTCGCCCCAGATCATGGCGCCGGCGCTACAGCCGGCGACGACTCCGCCCCTTTCGAGGACCCCGGAGATCGCCGCCCAGGCCCGCGTACCTTCCAGGGTCCGGTACAGGTAGCCTGGATCGCCGCCGGACAGGTACACGAAGTTGGCCTCGTCGATGCGCTGTGCCAGGGACTCGTCCATGGCCGTGGCCCGGTCGATCACCTCGACGGCCTCACACTCGGTGCCGAGGCGAGTGAAGTGCTTGACGCCGAGCTCGGACCAGTGGGTGATCCTCTCCCGACGTTCTTTGCCTGCGGCCGTCGGCATACACACGACGCGCGCCGGGGACGGCAGGCGCGCCAGTAAGAACTCGTCTACAGGGTCCATCCCCTGGGTGTATTCGCCGCTGCCGACGAGAGCCAGAGTCCCTCGGTTGGTCGGAGCCAGACCCTCCAAGTCGCTACGGGACGCCAGCGCTGATGATCAGGTGCTCGAGCCAGTCGTCGCTGTCGTTAATCAGGCCGTGCTGCACCTTGGCCGGGCCGTAGACGGCGTCCCCAGGTCCGACGTCGACGGTCTCGTCTCCGACGATCATCTTCCCGTGCCCTTCAGTAAAGTAGTAGACCTGCTCCTTCTCCGCGTGGGTATGGACCCCCGTCTCCATATTGGGCTGGAGCCGGTGCAGCGTGAAGTTCACGATCCCTTTCAAAGGCGCCTCGTTGAAGGTCTTACCCTCGGTGCCCTCCTTGGTGAATATGCTCCAGAGAAGCGCCGCCCCGTGGGATATGTGGGGCGTCGAGTCTAACCAGTTGCGCTGGGCGACTTCAGCGGTCTCGCTGGCGTTGCCGTTAATGATCAGGTGCTCGATCCACCCATCGCTGTCGTTAATAAGCTGATGGCGCTTCTCGATGGGTGCACAGATCGCATCGCCTTGCTTCACACTGTACAGCTTGTCGTCGATGTTCATCTTGCCGCGGCCCTTGGTGAAGTAGTAGACCTGCTCCTTGTCCGAGTGGATGTGGTAGTCGCCACTCTTGCCCGGCTGCATTCGGTGCAGCGTTAGGGCGATGAAGCCCTCCAGAGGCGCCTCGTCGGGCGTCTTGCCTTCGGTCCCCTTCGAGCCGAAGATCGACCAAACGATGGCCGTCTCGTGAGAAACGACCGGCACTATGTTCTTCCAGTTCCTAATCGCGACCATACTTACCTGACCTCCTGAGTGTTTAACCACAGATAACACAGAGATCACAGAGTTTTTTGATAGTCCTTAACTCCGTGATCTTTGTGGGCTCTGTGGCGAATTTCCTAACCTATGCGGTCGAAGCCCGTGTAGGGCTGGAGCACCTCGGGGATATAGATAGACCCGTCGGCCTGCTGGTAGTTCTCGAGGACCGCGATAACGACTCTCGGGAGACCAAGCCCTGAGCCGTTCAGCGTATGGACAAACCGGGGTCGGGATTCCGGCTCCGGCCGGTAGCGGATGTTGGCTCGCCGGGCCTGAAAGTCGGTGCAATTAGAGCAGGAGCTGACCTCCAGCCACTCGTCGCTGCCGGGCGCCCATAGCTCAAGGTCGTACGTCTTGACGGCGGCGAACCCGAGATCGCCCGTGCATAGCTGCACGATGCGGTACGGGATGCCCAGACGCGCACATACGTCTTCCGCGTCAGCGACCAGCTTCTGCAGCTCAGTGTCGGACTGCTCCGGATCCACGAACTTGAACATCTCAACCTTCTCGAACTGATGGACACGTTTCATGCCCCGCTTGTCCCGGCCGGCGGCGGCCTTCTCCCGCCTGAAGCACGGGCTATGAGCCGTGTAGTTCAGGGGAAGAGTCCCTGGTGGCAGTATCTCGTCCCGGTGGAGCCCCGTCAGGGGAACCTCGCTCGTCGGGACCATCCACATGTCGTCTTCGTCGTCGTGGTACATGTTGTCGGCGAACTTCGGGAGCTGACCGCTGCCGACCATCGTTTCCCTGTTGACGATGAAAGGCAGGTACACCTCCTCGTAGCCGTGCTCGTTCGACTGGATGTCGAGCATCAAGGAAATGAGAGCGTGCTGAAGCCTGGCGCCCTTGCCCTTGAGCACGTAGAAGCGGGAACCGGACGTCTTGACCCCGCGTTGAAAGTCGATGATGCCTAGCTTTTCGCCGAGGTCCCAGTGGGGCAGCGGCTCGAAGTCGAAGGTGGGCGGCTCGCCCTCGGTGCGCACGACGACGTTCTCCGAATCGTCGGCCCCTAGGGGTGTGTCTTCGCTGTGGATGTTGGGAATGGTCAGCAGCAGCGCTTCGAGCTCCTGCTGGGCTTCTCTCGTCGCCGCCTCGAGAGTCTTGATGCGGGCGCCCACGTGCCTCATCTCGTCGATCATCTCCTGAGGCCGTTCTTTCATCCGGCCCAGCTCGCGGCTCACTTCGTTGCGTTTGCCGCGCAGCTCATCCGCTTCGGTGACAGCCGTGCGACGGCGTGCGTCCAGCTCCAGGATCCTGTCGACGGGCGGGTCGTCACCCCTGTCCTGAGTGGCCTTCCGTACGAGCTCGGGATCGTTGCGTATCAGCTCGATACTTAGCAAAAGAGTTCCTCGGAGGCTGAATTGTACTCGCAGAGAACGCAAAGAATCAAAGGGTCGCCAAGCTGTAACACGATAGGATGGATAACGTGTCCGGCTTGTATAATGAGCGCGACGTCCGCCTATAGGAGGGTTTCCTTTGACAGAATCTGTAAACGCCGTCATTCACCACGATCAAATCTCTCAGAGTCCTTCATATGGAGGCGTGATAGCTCTTAATGACGGGAGATTGATGTGGGGTTGGGGGTCAGGTCACGCCGACCCGGTCAGGCCGTTGATGGCCAACTTCTCCGAGGACGGCGGCGCGACCTGGACAGACCCGGTCGAGCTCAAGCAATCTAACGGCGAGCCTGTGATGGGAATCATGGACGTCAACCTCCTCAGGCTGTCTTCCGGTGCGTTGGGGTTGGCGCAGCGCTCGCTCTATCGGGCTGAAAGCCAGGGGCAGCCCCATCGGGCGGGGCTCTCCTTCCACCGGTCCGACGACGAAGGACAGACGTGGTCCCAGCCCACACCGATCAACCCTCCGGAGACCGACGCGGTCTTCACCAACGACAAGAGCATCGTTTTGAAGGACGGTCGTGTCGTCGTACCCTTCTATGCGAGCATCGGGCCCATCACCGCCCCGGTCTCGAAATACAGGAGCCACTTCGGGGAAGAAATGGCTACCGCCGAGCTGAGCGGGCTGTCTTACAGCTCCGCGTACTACTCTGACGACGATGGCGCAACGTGGACCCGCAGCCGCAACGAGACTTACGTTATGCTCGACCACGGCATCGGCGGCAAGTACATCATGGGCGAGCCGGAGCTGGTCGAGCTGGACGACGGCCGCATCCTTATGCTCGGCAGGACGAACCTGGGCGTCTTCTTCCGATGCTATTCAGAAGACCGGGCCGAGACGTGGACCGAGCCGGTACCGACGGGACTGGCCTGTCCTCCGACACCTTGTAGCGTCGTCCAGCTTCCGGGCACAGGCGACCTGCTGGTCGTCTTCAACCAGATCTCCCGTTGGGAGGGCATGATCGGCGTGTACCGTCACCGGCTGAGCACCGCCGTCAGCAAGGATGACGGCGAGACATGGGAACACCATAAGAACCTCGAATCGCTGGACGACGTGACTTACGTGGAGCCCGACGGGCTGGCGCCCTTCCACCAGGCCAAGTTCAAACAACCGATTGACCGCACCCGCTACCACCGGGCTCCCGGCCCTCTGAGGTTCTCGTACCCTAGCTGCACGGTCGTAGGAGACCGGGTGATCATCACCTACGGCATGAGCGTGTTCGGCGACAAATCGGTGATCGCCGACACGTACGGCGTGGACTACGACCAGCTCATGGAGGAGATGGGGCTTGCACCCTACGATTCGGGGAACAAGATTCGCGTTATGTCGCCGGAGTGGTTCTACCAGTGACCTTCGGGTTCCTCAGGACCGGCGGCGAGAAGAAGCCCGATGTCGACGAGCTGCTGGACGACCTGAGCCGAACTGCATCTACTTCGCCCATCTTCAATGAGGTCTGGCCCGGAATCGTCGACGCCATCCGTCCTCTCGTTCCCTTCGACCGCATCGCGGTTGGGGCCGTTGACGACCAAGCCGAGACCTTCACCGAAGAGTACGTCTTCGGACTTGAGATCGAGGACAGGTCACCAGGGGAACCTCATTCAACAGCTGAGACGGTCACCGCCGCCGCGATATCCGGGCAGGCCGCCGTTCTCGAGAAGAGTGAACGCCTCGAGGAAATCCTAGGGCGGTTTCCAGGCGCCCGCGCGGCCCTCAAGGCGGGGATCAGGTCTTTCATCGCCGTGCCAATGACCGCCGGAGAGGGCGTGGCGGCGGCCCTGGTGATCGAGTCGGTTGACCACGATGCCCATTCGGAGCGCCACCTTCGCATCGTCCAGCGCATCGGGGCTCGAATCCTGGGCGCTTATGCGAACTCGCGCAGGTTCGCCGACGCTGCACGGGAGACGAAAGAGAATAGCGCACTCGCCGAGATTGGCCGTCACATCGCCGGCCTCCGAGAACTGTCCGACCTGAAGGGTATTGAGACCCGCGCTCGCGACCTCATTCCGTTCGACCGGCTCACGGTTACAGTGCTGGACCGCGAAGGACACAACGGGACCGATGCCTTCGTAAACGGGGCTCCAGTGGCCGGGTGGGGCGAGGGCCGCACGTTCGACGTCGAGGGGACCCCCTTTGAGACCGTCCGGGACTCGCGGTCTATTCTCGTCGTTAACGCCGACAGCCCAGCGGAGCTATCGGGTAAGCTGCCGACCGAGGCCCCTGGGACGGCTTCTGGGTACAGATCGCTCATGGCCGTGCCGCTCGTGTCCGAAAACCGGGTAGTGGGGGCAGTCACCTTTCGGTCAACCACGGCCGACGCATACACGGACCGTCACGAGAAGCTCGCCGAGCTATTCGCTTTGCAGATCGTCGGCTCTGTCGCAAACGCCCAGGTCTTTTCCAGGATACGCCGTAGCTCGGAAATCGATACCGTCCTAGCCGACATAGGTCGGCTGATTCACTCCGCGCATGAGCTGCAGGATGCCTTCGGCGAGCTTGCTGGACTTCTGCGTATCCTGATCCCTCTCGAACATGTCGTGGTCGCCGCGATCAACGCCGGCGAGCGCGAAGTGGTGATCGAATACGCTGGCGGCGCCGAACCAGCCGGAATGTCGCAAGGGGACGCTCTACCCCTCAGCGAGAAGATGGTCGATGCGCTGGTTGAAACGCGGTCCGGCCTGGTCGCGTCTTCGGACGAACTCGAGGTGAGCTTTCCGGATTGGCCGTTCCTGGCAGCCGCAGGAATCCAGTCGATCGCCGCCGCCCCGTTGATCGCCGGCGAAGAGGCTTTCGCGGTGATCATGCTGCTTTCGACCTCGGAGCGTTCGTACAGCGACGAGGACCTGGACTTGCTCGGGCGCGTCGCTGCGCAAGTCGCCGGTCCTATCGCCGGCACGCGCGCCAATACCCGTCTTGCGACGGAGGCCGCCGAGGCCGAGTTCATCGGGAAGGCCGCTGAGCTAGCGTCCCCGGCCTGCCAGACCGGTGACTATGAAGGGCTTGCCGAGCACGTCGCAGAGCTGCTGCCGTTCGACCGACTTGAGCTCGAGGACATTGACCTGAACAACCAACAAGTTGTCGGGAGGTTTGCTTATGGCGGGGGGCCCGATGGGGGCCTCGACGTGGAGCCTCGTCCTCTGGCTAAGAGCCTATCTGAACGAGTTGTAGGATCGGCAGAGCCGGTCATCGTCCAGGCCCCGGAGAACGGCGAGCCGGCGCCGGACTCGTTGGAGCCCGCTGTGGAAGCAGTCCTGAGGTCCTTCCTTGTGGTGCCGCTGGCGGCCGGCGATACCGTGGTCGGTGCGTTGACGCTGAGCTCGGCCTCTGTCGAGTACGAGGAAAGGATGCTGGACCTGGCCGGGCGAGTCGGCGCGGTCCTCGGCGGCCCCCTCGCCGAGGCCCAGTCACGCGAAGAGCTGAGCCGACGAGCCGCCGAGGCGGAGCTCGTGGCGAAGCTTGCCCGATTGACTGCGTCGTCATCGAACACGGCAACCTACGAGGCGATCGCGGAGCAGATCCAAAGCCGAATCCCGTTCGACCGCCTGGAAGTCGCCACGTTTGAAGGCGAGGATGGGACGCTCAGGCTTACGTTTGCTGCTGGTGTCGACCTAGCGGAATCTGACGACTGGACAGTAAAGCCGCTCGCTGGTTCCGTCTACGAAGAGGCTTTTCGCCAGGGCGTGGGCTTCGTTCTCCGGCAGCCGGAGAACGAAGACGGTGAAGCAGGGCTGCAGTCGTACCTGGTGGTCCCACTGGCCTCCAACAACGAGATCGCCGGCGGCCTGCTCCTCGCCTCGACAAACGGCGAGGCGTACGGGGACCGAGAGCTGGCCCTCGCCGCACGTGTGGGACTCCAGCTAGCCGGAGCGCTCACTAAGCCTTTCAGCCGGCGGGGTCACGAGCCTGACCGCGACGAGCTTGTGGCCCTGGCCGAGATGGGCCGGACGCTGACCTCGTCGATTGACCTCGACGAGGTCTACGACCGGTTTGCAGAGCTGGCAGGCCAGCTAGTCCACTACGACCGCCTCGCTATCTGGACCATCGATCTGGAGCGCAAGAACCTCGTCTGCTCATTCGTCCGAGGCGTCGATGTACCGGGGGCCGAGCAGGGCAAGGTGATTCCGCTACATGGACTAGCTCCCGCCATGGCCGTCTCTCTTAGCTCTAAGCTGGTCGTCGAGGACGGCCCCGTGGACGCCTTAGGAGAAGGCCTTCAGGACGTCGTTCGGGGTACGGCTGCCGCCCTCCCGGCGATGTTGCTGGTGCCTCTCGTAGTCGATCGGGAGACCGTCGGCATGCTAGGCCTCAGCTCTGTACGGCCGAATGCGTACTCGGAACGCGACATATCGATGGCCGAGAGCGTCGGCGCGCAGATCGCCGGGGCGGTCGCCAACGGCCAGCTATACCGGGAGAGCAGGGAGGTCGAGGAGGCTGTGCGGCAGGTTGTCGAGCGTCTCGATCTCGCCATGGAGGGCTCTGGTGAGCTGCTCTGGGACTGGCGGATCTCGGAGAACGAAGTCTGGTGGTCCCCAAAGTATCACCGGGCCGTCGGAGACCCCATGGCTGGGCCACAGGGGATCCGCGGAGACTGGCAGGAACGACTGCATCCTGACGATAGCGAGCGAGTACTTACTGCCCTGAAACGTCACCTGGATAGCGGTGACGCGTACGACGTGAGATACCGCTACCGTACCGACGCCGGCGAATACCTGATGGTTGCGGACCGCGCGAACGCCGTTCGTGACCAGGAGGGGCAGCCTGTCCGAATGGCCGGGTCGCTCCGGGACATCACGGAAGTCGATGATGAGTCGTTGCACGGCTACCAGGGTCCCCATGATCTCGCCGCGGCGCTGGCGATTACTCAGCGCTTCAGAGACGCAGTGCTTGCTGTGCCGGACGACGAAACCGAAGAGGCGACATATGCCTCGACCCTGGCTTCGGCGGGAGAGCCGGTCGCCAGGCTGATCACCGATCTGCAGAGGCTCGCCGGGGTGGCCGATGTCGAGTTGACAAGAGAAAGTGTCGACTTGAGGTCCCTGGCTCGGGCCGCTATCAGGAGGCTCCGGAAGGCCCACCCGGACAGGACGGTGACAACGACCGTGGCGACCAAGATGACCGTCAACGGCGACCGCGAGCTACTTAGGCTCATGCTGGGGGACCTGCTCGACAACGCTTGGAAGTTTACCGCGGAGCGTGAAGACCCCAGCGTCGACGTCGGGTGGGAGGAGCAAGACGGCGAGACGCGCTACTATGTCAGAGACAACGGCGTCGGGTTCGATGAGGCTGACACCAGCAGGCTGTTCGGGATTTTCCAACGCCTTCATGCAAACACGGACTTCGAGGGTATCGGCGTCGGGCTGGCGACGGTCCGACACATCGTGCAGCTCCATGGAGGGCGCGTCTGGGCGGAGGGTGAAATCGACGGCGGTGCCACCTTCTACTACACCTTGTCCGACTCCTGATGTGCATGTTCTGGGGCTGCATCGTAGCGGCCTTCATGGCCGTCGCCTGCGGCGAAGACAGCCCTCTCATGAGTCCGCCGCTCTCTGTGGCGACAATGCCCGCGCTGGCCACTGAAGACCAGCCGCAAGAAGTGGACCCCGCCAGATCTTCGGCCCCAGACCCGGTTAGTCCCACGATTCCCCGGTCGGCCCCGCTTCAGGAGATGGCGGTCGAGCGGGCCTTCCCCAATTTGTCCTTCGGCCGCATGGTCGACCTTACGTTCCCGGACGACGGCACCAACAGGCTTTTCCTCGTCCTCCAGCCCGGACGGATTGAGGTCTTCGAGAACGAGCAGAGCGTCGACTCGACCATGACCTTCCTCGACATAACCGGTCGAGTGAACGACGGCGGAAACGAGGAAGGGCTGCTGGGACTGGCCTTCGACCCCGACTATCGCGACAACGGCCACTTCTACGTCAACTACACCGCCTCCAGCCCCCGACGCACCGTCGTCTCGCGCTTCTCCGTGAGCACAGACGACCCCGACCGCGCCGACCCCGGAAGCGAGCGGGCTATCCTGGAGGTCGAGCAGCCGTTCAGCAATCACAACGGCGGCCAGGTGGCGTTCGGCCCCGACGGCTACCTGTACATTGGGCTCGGCGATGGTGGCTCGGCTGGGGACTCAAGAGGCAACAGCCAGGACCTCGATACCCTGCTCGGGACAATCCTGCGCATCGACGTACGGTCGACTGGGGCGGGTAAGGCTTACGCCATCCCATCCGACAATCCCTTCGCCGGCAACGATGACGGCGCACGAGGAGAGATCTGGGCCTATGGCCTCAGGAACCCGTGGCGCTTCAGCTTCGACTCGGAGACCGGTGACCTCTGGGCTGCGGACGTAGGGCAAAACGCGTGGGAGGAGATCGACATAATCAAGCCCGGCCTCAACTACGGCTGGAACGTGATGGAAGGCGCGCACTGTTACCTGGGCGGCCGGACGGCACGACAGTTGCTGGCGGCCGGTTCCGAAGGGTGTGACAAGACCGGGCTGGAAGCGCCGATTACAGAATACGGACGTGACGACGGCTGCTCGGTCACGGGCGGCTTCGTTTATCGCGGGCAACGGCTTCCTTCGCTATACGGGGCGTACGTCTACGGCGACTTTTGCAGCGGGAAATTATGGGCGCTCAGGTACGACGGCGGTGCCGTCACCGAGCATCTCGAGCTGGTTGACTCGAACTTGAGCATCTCCGCCTTCGGGCCGGACCAGAGCGGCGAGCTGTATATCTTGTCGTTCGACAACAAGATTTACCGGCTCCGTTCGAGATGACTCCGTTGCCGGACGCGGTGCTGTTCGACATGGACGGCACCCTTCTCGACTGGGGTGACCCGGACGAGCACTGGCGCGAGGTCCTCGAAACGGTCGCACCCCAAGCCGACGGACTCTCGCCAGAGAGGTTGTTTGAGGCTATCGCCGCTCAGCGCAAATGGTTCTACTCAAGTCCGGAGAGAGCTCGCCTGGGGCGACTCGACATCGATGCTGCCCGTCGGGAGATCGTCAGTGGCGCCTTCCAGGCCCTGGACATTGAGAGCTCGTCGTTTGCTGACAGGGTCGCGGACCTCTACTCCGATAGGCGGCTGAAGGCCATTGAGCTGTCCCCTGGAGCGCTTGACGTACTCGACGAGCTTCGGCGCAGGGGGATAGCTCTGGCATTGGTCACCAACGGAGGCAGTGAGAGTCAGCGGCACAGCGTCGACAGGTTCGGCCTCGCGGGCTTCTTCGATCATGTCCAGATCGAAGGCGAGCTCGGACTCGGCAAACCCGACCGGCGGGTGTTCGAAAACGTCCTCGCCGGATTGGGCGTCAGCGCTACCGATGCCTGGATGGTCGGGGACAACCTCGAGGCGGATATTGCTGGGGCGCAAGCTGCTCGGATATTCGCCGTCTGGTACGACCCTGCGTCCGCGGGAGTGCCGGACTCCGTGGAAGCAAGGCCGGATAGAGTCATCGGTAGCCTGCACGAGCTACTACCGCGCTGACGGCCCGCGCGCCCCAAGATGCAGCGGTAAAGTGGACTATGTGAAACTTGACACAAACGGCGACGCGGTACTAAAATACCCGTTCGTTCAGGTATGAGTCCTTCGTGTCGGTAGGGGGCTCGTTTTTATGTTCTTTAACGTCTCTCAGCTAATGATGGAGCCCAGCGGCTCGACTCGGGCGTATAACGTCGACGAGGACCTCCTTGCGCGCGAAGGCGATGGAGCCCAACGCTACACGGGCTCTGCAAGGCTCTTCAAGACCGACCGGGGCGTTTGGGTAAGTCTCGATCTGGAATCCGAGGCCTTCTGTACTTGCAGTAGGTGCCTGGAGGAGTACAGACAGCCGGTCCGCGTAGTCATCGAAGAGGAGTTCTTCTCGCATTTCGATCCGTATACAGGACACCCGCGGGGGCTTTCCGACAACGAAGAGAACTTCAGCATCGACGCGAACCACACGCTAGACCTCACCGAGGCTGTGCGACAGTACTCGACGCTGAACATTCCGATGCAGCAGACGTGCCGCGAAGGTTGCAAGGGGATCTGTGCGACCTGCGGCTCCAACCGAAACGAAGTCGAGTGTCAGTGCGACCTAGCTGTCAGAGATAGCCGGTGGGGCGTCTTACTTGAGATGGCGGCCGCCGAAACAATGAGCGATATCGGAGAGATATAAATGGGAGCTGTTCCCAAGAAAAAACACTCCAAGAGTAGGACGAGGCGAAAGAGGTCGCACTTTGCGCTTCGCGCTCCTTCGCTCTCGATCTGTCCGCAATGCAGGAGCGCGAGGCTCCCACATCGTGTTTGTCCTTCCTGTGGGTACTACAACGGTCGCGAGGTCGTTCCTCAGGCCGCCGGCGACGAGGGTTAACGCCCAGTCCGGCGGTCCCACTCAGTGACTAGAGGGGGTCTCTATGAGCTTGCGTGAACGCACCGGCGCTCAAATCTTCCAGCCATTGCCGCATGGAGAGGATGTCGCGTACCTGTTCCCCGGACAGGGGACCCAGGCTGTCGGCATGGGCCAGGAACTCTACGATAGCTCTCCGGCCGCGAGGTCGGTGTTCCACGACGTCGACATGGCGTTGGAACGCCCTCTGACCAAGCTGCTGTTCTCCGGACCCGAGGACGAGCTTCGGGAGACCATCAACGCCCAGCCCGCCATCATGGCGGTCAGTCTGGCCTGCGTCGCGGCCATCCGCGAGAATCTCGGGGACGACGCCATGCCCCACCCGGCGATGGTGGCCGGTCACAGTCTTGGCGAATACACGGCGCTTGCCGTCGCGGGAGTCCTCGACGTCGGCGACACCACGCGGTTGGTAATGGCGCGAGGTCGGTTGATGCAGGAGGCCTGCGATCAACAGCCCGGCAGCATGGCAGCGGTCCTCAACCTCGATCAGCTGACGATGGAGGAAATCGCGCGAGAGACCGGCACCTACGTCTCCAACGTCAACACCGCGGAGCAGATCGTCATCAGCGGGGAACGCATGGCCCTAGCCCAGGCGCTTGACCTGGCGATGGCGAGAGGTGCCAGAAAGGTGATCCCGCTGAGCGTCGGCGGGGCGTTCCACTCGGCGCTTATGGAGCCCGCGAAGGCCGGCCTCGTCGAGGCGGTCGACAGTCTGAAGTTCAAAGACCCCACCGTACCCATCGTGGCCAACTGCACAGGCAAGCCACTGACGACGGGGGAAGAGGCCAAGCAGGAACTAATCTCTCAGATTTCAAGCTGCGTACAATGGAAGCAGACTATCGACTACATGGTCGGTTCGGGCGTATCATCTTTCGTCGAGGTCGGACCCGGCAAGGCGTTGGCCGGCATGGTGAAGCGCATCGACAGGTCGGCGGAAGCGGTTAGCGTGGGCGACATCGACTCGATTCTCCGGCTGCGGAGAAACTAACGGGGACCTGCCGTACAATCGGTACCTTGCGAGTGATGTCGAATTGAACACCGCCGCCACCGCCGACGTCCGGTCACCCACCAACCGCCGAAAAGCCCGTGTCGCCGCCCTTCAGGTACTGTACGAGATCGATGGCGCTAGACATGATCCCGTCCGTGTTCTCGAGAGTCGTCTGAGTGATTCTGGCCTGGTTCGGTCCTCGGAAGAGTACGCCCGACGACTCGTCGAGGGATTCCTGGAACACCGGGAGGAGATCGACTCGACGATATCGACTCATGCGCCGACCTGGCCCATCCGTCAGATCGCGATGGTCGACCGGAACATCCTCAGGCTCGCAATATTCGAAATCGTGAAGGGCGGCGACACGCCGCGCAAAGTGGCGATCAACGAAGCCGTTGAAATGGCGAAGACCTTCGGCGCCGATGCGTCGCCTAAGTTCGTCAACGGAGTGTTAGGATCGATTCTGGAAGAGATAGACCCAATAGAGCGGGAGACTTCGAGGGAGAAGACTAATGGCGACAGTTGAAGAACGGGTGCGAACGGTAGTTGCAGATAAGCTTAGCGTCGACGAGGACGAGGTGATTGCCGGCGCGTCATTCACCGAAGACCTGAACGCCGACTCCCTCGACCTCGTCGAGCTTATCATGGCCTTCGAAGAGGAGTTTGGCTCCGAAGATCAAGCCCTCGAAATCCCGGACGAAGACGCCGAAGGGATCACCAACGTACAACAGGCCATCGACTACCTGAAGGGCCACGGCGTAGAGGACGAATAGCAACGTACCTCAACCTGCCCTCCATCGTTACCCGGCTGTCGGCGACCTGGCCTCTTCCCTTTCGAACGGTGGGGGGAGATCGAGAAAAGGGCTCTTGCATCGGAGGAATCGATGCCCGTTGACGTGATCGTCTGCGTGAAGCAGGTGATCGATCCGGAGACGCCCGCCTCCGCATTCCGCATCGATACCGACGCAAAGCAAGCCATTCCGCCCTCGGGCGTGCCGCCCGTACTCAACGGATTCGACGAGAACGCCGTTGAAGCGGCACTTCGCGTAAAGGACTCCGTCGGAGGTCGCATCACTGTCCTATCGGTCGGAAGTGACCTGGCGACCGAAGTGATGAAAAAGCCTCTGTCGATGGGAGCCGACGAGCTCGTGCTCCTCCAGGACACCGCCTTTGCAAACCTCGACTCTTTCGCCACCGCCCACGCACTGGCCGCCGCCATCGAGAAGATAGGCCGCTACGACCTTATCCTCTGCGGTCGCCAAGCGTCGGACTGGGACAACGCCCAGGTGCCATTGGGTATCGCCGAGATCTTGGGCCTGCCCTGCCTTACTTTGGCCCAGCACGTAGAGGTCGCCGACGCAGGTGTCATCGTGCACCGAGCCCTGTCAGACGGCTACGAGGTAGTCGAAGCCGACCTACCTGCCCTGGTGACGGTGAGCAACGAGCTAGGCGAACCCCGATACCCTACCCTTCGTGGAATCATGGCGGCCGGTCGGAAGACCCCCGAGGTGTGGGGCGGCGGCGACGTTGGCCTCGATCTTGCGCTGCTCGAGCCCAGGATCACGGTAAACATTCTGGAGGTCCCCGTTAGCGAGCGCGTATGCGAGTTCATAGAGGGCGAAGACGAGGCTGATGCCGGCCGGCAACTGGCGCTGCGGCTCCACGAGGAGAAGCTGATATAGCTAGCCGGGAGCAACGATGTCCGTACTGGGAGACCGCTGACCCGTGAATCAATTGACGAGCCTCTTCATTGGCTGAAATACTTGTTTTAGGAGAGCTTAATGGGCCCTCTTCTCCCCGAGAGACTCGGGATCTTCGAGAGTCTTCCCCTGAAGAGGGAAGGGGTGGAAGGGGAACATTGCACCCGATCACGGCCGAGCTGGTGACGGCCGGTCGCGGTCTAGGCGGTGATGTCGGCGTAGCGCTCCTTGGGGACGACCTCGAAGAGCCCGCAGCCGAGGCCGTAGCGATCGGGGCGGACAAGGTCTACGTCGTCGAGCATCCGTTGCTCGGTGGGCATTCCATCGACGCCAGGGTCGAAGCATTCGAGCAGGTATGCAGGCAAAGGTCGCCTAGGGTCGTGCTCGTAGGGAAGACCCCGATCGTCCGCGACGTCGCCCCGAGGGTCGCCTTCAGACTTGGTGTCGGACTGGCCCAGGACTGTACAGAGGTGCGCACCGATGCCGAAACGGGACGGGTCGTGGCCGTCCGGCCAGTGTATGGAGGAAACGCGCTTGCCACGGTCACGTTTCCGGACCTGGACCCGCAAATGGCGGTGATCAGAGGAGCGGCACACGAGCCTTACCAAGCGGATGGTTCTCGGACTGGCGAGATCATACCTGTGGAGGTTGACATCGATCCATCGGTGGCGAAGGTCAGACACGTGGAGACGGTCCGTCAGGAGGCCGAGAGCGTCCGGCTGGAAGACGCCGCGGTCGTGATCAGCGGCGGTAGGGGCCTCGGGGGACCCGAGCCGTTCAGGGCGCTGGAGGAACTGGCGGGCCTGCTCGGCGGCGCCGTAGGCGCCTCTCGTGCCGCCACCGACGCCGGCTGGATCGACCACAGCTACCAGGTTGGGCTGACGGGCAAGACCGTCACGCCTGACCTTTACATCACGTTCGGTATATCGGGCGCCAGCCAGCACATGGCCGGATGTTCGGGGGCGAAGCACATCGTCGCCGTCAATCGAGACTCCGACGCCAACATATTCAAAGAAGCGACGTTCGGCGTCGTCGGCGATTGGAGCAAGGTTCTGCCTTCGTTCATCGAAACGGTACGAGAGTTAGTCGATTGAGGAATGCGGGCGGACACCTAGTGGTCCAACATCATTGAAATGAATACCATGATAGTCATTGTTCCTCTTGGGGGTTCAATCGTAACGTTGAACCGAGGAGGAACCATGATGTCTACCAAGAAGTACCGTATCAGACTGACTACCGACGAACAACAGGAACTCAACGCCTTGGTCTCACGCGGTCGGGCTGCGGCGTACAAACAGACCCATGCGCGCATTCTGCTGATGAGCGATGAGTCACGCTCGGACGGGGGAATGAAGGACGCGGACATCACCAGCGCGCTCGGTGTGGGACAGTCAACGGTCGAGCGAATACGCAAGCGCTGTGTGGAGGAGGGGGTCGAGTCTGCGCTGAATCGCAAAAAGCAACTGCGTCGGCGTCAAAAGAGACTGGACGGCGAAGGTGAAGCACGGTTGATAGCGATGGCCTGCGGGGAACCGCCGGAGGGGCGTGCCAGTTGGACCCTGAAGCTGTTGGCTGACCAGTTGGTCGAGTGTGAGATAGTCGGGACCATTAGCACCGAGACGGTTCGCCAGGCGCTCAAAAAAAAACGAACTGAAGCCGTGGCTGAAGCAGAGTTGGTGCATCCCGCCCGGTCAGAGCGCGGAGTTTGTGTGCGCGATGGAAGACGTACTGGAGGTCTACCAACGGCCGTACGATGGGAATGAGGTTCTGGTGTGCATGGATGAGACGAGCAAACAGCAAGTCAAGGAGACGCGAGTGCCGCGTCCCGCAGCGCCCGGCTTATCGGCGGCATACGACTACGAATACGAGCGCAATGGAGTGAGCAGCCTGTTCATGCTGTTTGCACCGTTGGACGGATGGCGCCGAGTCGAGGTCAGAGAGCGTCGCACGAAGGTGGACTGGGCGCATGTGATAAAGAAACTGGTCGACGAGGACTACCCTGACAGAGACCGGATCGTGCTGGTAATGGACAATCTCAACACTCACAAGCTGTCCTCGCTATACGAGGCATTCGAGCCTGCTGAGGCGAGGCGTATAGCTGAGCGACTGGAGATACACTACACTCCCAAACACGGGAGTTGGTTGAATATGGCGGAGATAGAGATCGGTGTGCTGGCTCGACAGTGCCTGGACCGACGGATTGCCAATCAAGACATCCTGCGCGGCGAGGTCAATGCTTGGCAGAATCAACGCAACCGGGATGTGATACGAGTGGATTGGCGCTTCACTACCGAGGATGCGCGCATCAAGCTAAAGTCACTCTACCCATCAATACAAAAACGTTGAACCACTAGAGCCTGTCTCGGAACAGGTCTGCGCCTACCAGGTTTTCACATCTTGTAAAGAGCTAGGTCCATGATGAGAGTCGATTTGGAAGTAAACAATAGAGTGACCCGTACCGGATCGGAATCAATGCGCCGCGATAGCCACAGAGATTCGCAGCTGACGGGAAGACCAAGCGCTGAAGAAACGCATTGGCTTGGATGCGGAAAATACCCTCGGCCGGGCGGACCAGACTTTCCACAGCGTGCGTATGTTGAAGGCTGTGGCCAGCATTACCCACTCAGCACTAACGTTGGTCAGTCCGCGCAAGAGGAACCGGCGAGCTTGTTGTTGCTCCTTGATGATGCCGAAGGCAGGTTCCGCCAACTCTTTGCGCCTACGGTACAGTTCCTTGGCCTCATCAGTGGCCATCCAGTCCCGATGGCTACCTAACACATGCTCATAAGGCCCTATCTCAAGCGCGCGACCTTGACGACGGTCTGTGGTGCATACCCCGAACGCCGGACAAACACGGCACGTAGCTCCCGACGCTCGGTACACTCGCATTGTCGGCCTGCCTGTACGCTGCTTGATACCGGAAAACCTGAGTGGTTGGCCTTCGGGGCAAGTATAGGTGTCTGCAGCATCGTCATACGTGAAGTGGTCCTTGTGGTAAGGCTGCGTGAGTGCTCTCTGTTGGGCCTCCGGCATTACCACGAGTTGCTCTCGCTCAGCGCAAGCAGCCAGATTGGCCCCAGAATGATATCCAGCGTCGCCCAGTGTCATCTCGACCGGCTCTCCCGTATTGTCCTGGGCTTGTTCCAGCATAGGTATCAACTGAGCATGATCATCAGGGTCGTTGACCACCTCGGCCGCTGTGATCAGCAGCCCACTTGCACCGGCCTTGTCTGGCTCAAGAGGCGAGACCATCGCCTGCGCGTTATACCCCGCAACGATCCCGTGGCGACTTTTGACCAGTTCGGCATCTTCGTCGGTCAAATTGAACCGCTCCAACCCCTCTTCTCTCGAAACCCGCTCCATCGCCTCAACCACCTTTTCTCTCAGTCTGTGGGCCTGCGACAGCTGTTTCGGCAACCGCGGTGGAGGAGCATCGTCTCCAGCCTCGTTCTGCGCTTCCAACTCCGCAATCGCTGCCTCCGTGCGCTTCAACAATCGCTCCAACTGGGCAGCATCATATGTCCGATTCTTAGTCGCGTTGGCCATGATCTTCGTCCCATCCACCGCCTGTACCGCCAAATCGACCAGTCCCATCGTCACCGCCGTGCGCACCGTTCGCTTCAACAGTGCTCGCATGGCCCCACGGTGCTCGCGATAGAACCGCCACAAGGTGTTGTGGTCCGGGTGCTGCCACCCGGTGAGCCACAGGTAAGGTATCTGGTCTCGGCACGCCGCCTCCAGTTTACGGCTGGAGCGTACTCCGGTCGTAAATCCATACACCCACACGCTCAGAAGCCCTCGTGGGTGGTAGGCAGGGGACCCCAAAGGCTCCCCGTCTATATCGACCCCCAGCTCAGACCAGTTGGCTCGGTCCAACCCATCCACCAACGCCGCTACAAACCGGGCAGGATGGTTCTCAGGCAACAACTCGTCCAGAGTCGGCGGGAACAACCAACTCTGCTCTCTGTTCAGTGGTCGCAGAGGCATCACACTCGCTCCTCGATTCGTTCTGGCAATACTCTACCAACAGCGGTAGTCAAATCAAGGACACAGAAAACCTTTTGAGACAGTCTCCCTAGATCTGCCCCTACTTTTGTCGTAAGGCGATCAGAGAGGTTAACTTTGCTTGACGGTGGATTCGTCTTAGATCTCGACGAGGTAATGAACAGCATCGGGGCCAACGACGCGGTCTCGATCGCCTTCCCCACCTTTGGTAAGGCACTCGTTGTGGACATCAGGTCCAACGAGTCCGAGGGCCCGTTCGTACGTATCATGCCTGTGGCCGGTTCGCCGCAGGAGCGGATACGTAGTCTCCGCCGGGCCAGGCCCGGCTTCCCAAAGCTACGCGAACTGACCGTAATACTCTGGCCGCGTTTCGTGGGAGGTCTCGTCAGACTCGGTATTTGGGACCGGCTGATCGAGTGGGTTACTACGACTGGGGATCAGGAAGCCGTTACCGCCTGCAACGAAGCCATCAAGGAGCTACAACGCCTCGAGAGGGCCGAGCTGATGGCCGTGGTCACTGGCGAGAACTACCACACGATCTGGCCTGCTACGGAATAGGTCCCGCAGCGTTCCCCGTCTTCCGCACCAGCGCCCTCAGGCCTTTTCTTCGTCTCCATTGTGCTGATCGGCGATCCGCTGTGCGATATGACTTGGCACAGCTTCGTAGTGATCGAACTTCATCGTGAACGAGCCCCGGCCTTGAGTCTGTGATCTTAGTTCCGTCGCGTATCGCAGCATCTCCGACTTGGGCACCTCTGCCTCGATGCTTGTAGTGCCGTCGCCGTTAGGATTCATCCCTTGAATGCGGGACCGTCTCCCGTTCAGGTCGCCCATGACGTCGCCGGTGTCAGAGTCCGGCACGGTAATGCTGGCCTGCATTACCGGCTCCAGCAGTACCGGGTCGGCCTGCTTGATGCCGTCCGCAAGCGCGTGTCCGCCGGCTATCTCGAAACTGACGCCCGAGGAGTCCACGGGATGAAAACTACCGTCGAACAGGGTTGCCCGTAAGTCGACGATCGGGAAACCCGCTATCACCCCATCCGTCAGCGCCTTCTGGCACCCCTTCTCCACCGACGGGATATACTCGCGGGGCACCGACCCGCCGACGACCTTTTGCTGAAAGTCGAAGCCCGATCCCCTTGGAAGAGGCTCAATCTCCAGCCATACGTGGGCAAATTGGCCGTGGCCACCGGTCTGCTTCTTATGCCGGTACTCCACCTTGGCGGACCCGCCGATGGTCTCCTTGTACGCCACCTTGGGCGTTCGTAGCTCGATCTCCACACCGAACTTGCGCTTCATCTTTTCGACCGCAACTTCCACGTGCGTGTCCCCCAGGCCTCCAAGGAGCATCTCCAGCGTGTCGGGCTCCCTAGTGACCTGTAGGGTCGGGTCCTCTTCTGCGATTCTGGATACCGCGGTGGTCATCTTGTCCAGGTCGGCCTTGGACTTCGGGAAGACGGCCATCTGATATACCGGCTCAGGGAAGTGGAACTCCGGTAGCTGTAGCGGGTCTTCTCTAGCGGTTAGCGTGTCGCCGGTAACGACTGAGTTGAGCTTGGCCGCGGCGCCGATGTCGCCGGGCGCCAATTGATCGACGGCCTCTTGCGTTTTCCCAGACACGACGAATAGCTGAGCTACCCGCTCTGCCTCCTGTTTGCCGACGTTCCAGACCTGCGAATCGCTCTTGAAATCGCCGCTGTAAACGCGGAAGTAGGAGAGCTTTCCGACGAAGGGGTCGGCCGCTGTCTTAAAGACCAGCGCCGCGAGCGGGGCAGTCGGGTCCACCGTCACCGAGACCTCCTCGTTGCTCGTGAGGATCGTCGCCTGCACGTCACCTGCGGCCGCAGGTGACGGAAGCAGGTCCACAATCAAGTCCAGGAGTTCTTTGACCCCGGTCTCTTCGGTCGCTGCTCCTACTAGCACGGGCACCAGGTCGCCAGCGGCGACGCCCAGCTTGACTCCCGCAGTTATCTCTTCCTTTGTCAGCGGCTCGCCTTCAAGGTATTTCGTCGTTAGATCGTCGTCTGTCTCGGCGATCGCTTCAATGAGACGCTCGCGGGCAGTCTCTACTGTATCCTGGAGACCGTCGGGGACCTCGGCACCCTCGTCTAAGAGATTGACCGGTCCAGAGAAACTAGACTCGGACCCGATCGGGACCTGAAGCGGCACGCATCTCCTGCCGAAGGCCTCGTCCAGCGACTCCATTACGCGCTCAAAGTCCGCGTTTTCGCGATCCAGCTTGTTGACGAAAACGATCCGAGGAAGAGACCGCTCCTCGGCCATCTGCCACATCTGCCGTGTCCCCACCTCGACTCCGGACGGAGCGGCCACGACTATCACGGCGGCCTCGACGACCCGGACGGCTGAGATTACCTCGCCTCTGAAGTCCGCGTACCCGGGGGTGTCCAGGACGTTGATCTTGTGGTCGCGCCACGAACACGGCAGGACCGACGTCTGGACACTCGCGGTGCGTTTGTGCTCCTCGGGCTCGTAATCCGAGATCGTCGTACCGTCGGAGGTGCTCCCGAGCCTGTTGGTCCCACCCGCGGCGTAAAACATAGCCTCGGCGAGCATCGTCTTCCCAGCACCGCTGTGCGAGAGCAAAGCGACGTTGCGAAGGTCTTCAGTAGCCACATTAGCCATTTGCGGACTCCTGTCTATGTCACGAGGTCGCCCTGAGCGACAGTCCGTCGATCAACAACGACCGTTCGGCATCGCCGACTTGGGCGGACCTCCCATGGCGCACCCGGCCTGGTTGTGATACGACAACCGTCGGCCCGTCGGGCGCTTCGGGAATCGCCGAGGACTATGCTCTTTGGCGCGGCGCGACGTAGAGGCTACCAGCCCTTACGGCGGTTGCCGCACTTCGCGCAGAACACGTCACGCGTGGGCGGGTTTTCGTGACTGCACTTCTCGCACTTCCACGACATAGCGAATCACCTCGTTGAGCTGTGTTAGGGGTATTTTAGTAAAGGCGGCCTTAACCTGTCCACAGTCAGGCGTCGAGAACCGCCAGGAGCTAGGTAAACACAAGGGGACAAGCCTTCAATTCTCTCGAAATCGTCATCGAAAGAAGCAAGAGATCAGCCATCGGTCAAACGACAATACTGCAATTTACAGTATCGCGGTGCATAGCTTCCTCTGCTACCAGTTCGTAAAGGCGCCGTCGTTGCGTCGCAGCAGTGTCGGCCAGCCACCCGGCTTGATCCTGTGGGCCTCCGCCGCGACCTCGTCGAACTCGACGCCAAGCCCTGGGCGGTCCGGAGCGAAAGCGTAGCCATCGCTCCATTCGATCTGCTCGGGAAACACATCTCTATCGGCCTTACCGGGGCGTTTCGGCATCTCCAGGACGCCGACGTTAGTTGTGGCGAGGCACAGGGCCAGGCACGCCGCCGAGCTTATAGGGCCCAGCGGATTGTGGGGCGCGATGTCGATATAGTGCGTCTCGCACCAGTGGGCGATTTTGAGGCCTTCGGTGAGCCCTCCCACGTTGCAGAGGTCGATGCGGGCGTAGCTGATCAGCTCCTCTTCGATGACCTCACGGAACGACCACTTGCTTGCCCACTGCTCTCCGGCGGCCAAGGGGACACGGACCTGTCGCGCCAACGTTCTGTAGCTCCCAGGGTTTTCGGCCCGTAGAGGGTCTTCGATGAAGAAGGGCTTGTAAGGCTCCAGGTCCCGGCACAGCGAAGCCACGTGGGCCGTGTCGAGTCTGGTATGCACGTCGAAGCATATCTGGATGCCCGGCCCGACCGCCTCGCGCACCCGCGCCATCTGCTCCTCGGCGATCCGCATCGATTCAACCGGCTCCAGACGGCCCTCGTCCCCGGACTCGTGCTCCAAGCCCGACTCCGGTTGGCCCCAGCGCACGAAGCGCCAGCCCTCGGCCACGGCCCGTTCGCAGTTCTCGACGAGCTCGGCGATGTCTTTGCCCTGGCAGTGCGGATAGCAAACTACCTTGTCTCGCACAGGCCCTCCCAGGAGCTTGTAGACCGGCATACCCAGCGCCTTGCCCTTGATGTCCCAGAGGGCCAGGTCGATTGCGCTGATGGCGCACGAGTAGACGCGGTCGGCAGGATAGAATGAGCCGCGGAACATATGTTGCCACAACCGTTCCGTACTGAACGGGTCCTGCCCGACCACTAGCTCCGAGAGGTGCTCGACGGCCTTTTCTATCGCGGCGCCCCAGTAGCGGACTCCTGACTCGCCCAGACCGTATATGCCGGCGTCGGTCTCCACTTTCACTATGAAGAAGCCGCGACCGACCTCCGACGCGATGGCGGAGCTCTTGATTCCAGTGACCTTCATCTCCTGACCTCCGGACGGCGAACGTGGCGCGCACCTTATCCGAGCATGCCAATACGGTCAAGCTATGAAGGACGAGTTGGCTAAGTGGTACACTTGGAGCATGGAGAGCGCGCGATTCGAGGCCCTTGTCCGACAGGCGATGGTGACCCTCCCTGACGAGATAAAGTCGCACATCGACAACGTCGACGTGCTCGTCCAGGACTTGCCGACTCAGGAGTTCCTCGCCGGCCACACTATCGACGAAGGCGACATCCTCTTGGGGCTGTACGAAGGCGTCCCACTTACCGAGAGGGCTGACTACGGGATGGTGCTCCCCGACCGCATCACGCTGTTCAAGAAGGCAATCGAGGCGGTGTGCGATACCGATGAGGAGGTCGTGAACGAGGTCAGGGAAACCGTAGCCCACGAGGTCGCCCACCACTTCGGCATCGACGACGAGAAGCTAGAGGAGCTCGGAGTGTAGTAGGACGGTCCGTCGGTCGCCCTATCGCGGGAGACGAGGTGACACCATGGAAGAACGGGACATCCTCGAGGCCAGCATGGAGCTGATGGAGGCCTGCAAACTGGCGCTGGCCCACTGCGATTGGATGGAAGCCAACGGCTACGAGATGCCGCCTCTACCCACCGGCGAGACCCTCAAGGACAGGCTCAAGATGGCCATCGAGAAGGCTGCCGAGACCGGTCGCTTAGCGCCCCCCAAAACCGAGACCATTTACCTGGGACGCGTCCGCGACGAGCTGGAGCGCGGGGAGTAGAGCAAGGGGTTCAAGCACCAAGCACTACAAAGGCGCGGGGCTGAAGTAGCCAGTCGTTTCACGTATCTCGTAGGGGCGCATTGCATGCGCCCGAAGGTCCGCCCCGAGTATTCCAGTTCGTTACCACGAGACCTAATCTCCTGCCCTTTTCCAGGCCTCTTCCGGCGTTAGGAAAGACGAATTCTGGGTCTTAAGGGATTCTCGTAATTCTTCTTCGACTTCCGGCCTCAGCCGCAGATCCCCGTCCGGGTCCCCTTCGAAATCGGCGTTTTCGACCCATTTCTTCACCGCTTCTACGACGACGTCCTGGACCGTCCGTCCGGAACTGGACGCCTTCGCCTCAACTCTGGCGTACAGATTCTCGTCCTCTAACGCCACGGTGATCTCTCTCATAGTGTGGCTCCCATTTTGGCGAAACTGCTCTACCCATCATACTTGACCGAAGAGCTAGCATGCCTAGTAGACCGAAATCTTTGAAATGAGGGGTAGCCGAGATTGGCGTGCTACGACGACAGGGCGGGTTTCAAACCCGCCCCTACCAAGCCGTAACCTCAGAACCCTTCAATACTAGGATGTTGGACCACTAGGCTTTCACCGCTCCGCTGGGCCGAACAGGTCCTCCACGTCGCGCTCCACCTGTGCCTTCAGCTCGACCGCGTCCTTGAAGCCGAACTCGCGGTACGAGTCGGATGTCCCGTAGTCGCGAATGCGGACCACGACCGGCATCGGCAGAGCGTGGCCGAACGCCAGCGCCTGCTGCTTCGACTCCAGCCTCGAAAGCACGGTCCGTAGCTTGCGGTTCCCCGAAACCCCCGTTAGCACCGCGTTGACGTCGGCTTCGCTATCCAGCAGGCACGTGATCTTCGTGCCAAGCTGGCTCATGACCTCGCTATCGATGCCGCTGGGGCGCTGGTCGACCACTAGTAGCGTCACGTTGTACTTGCGCATCTCGCGGGCGATGTTGCCGAAGATCGTCTGCTCGGCCACCGCGGGGGTTAGAAACTTGTGCGCCTCCTCGATCGTGATGACGAGAGGCCGCGGCTCATCGCTCTTTTTTCCCGCCGCCTGCTCCTTTCGTCGGACGTACCGCTCGTGGATTCGGCGGGTCAGCAGGTTCGCGACGAGAATATAGGCGGCCAAGTTGCTGCCGTAGCGGCCGAACTCGAGCACGACGTGCATTCCACGGTCCAGGTAGGTGAGTATCTGGTTCACGGAGTCGTGGGATGAACCTTCGTCCATAAAGTCCAATCGCTGCAGGCGCGCAAGCCGGTTGTGGAGTCTCGCCAAGGCCTGCCCGTTGACCCCGATGTCGTTCGCAAGCTCGAACAAGGACTCACGGCCCTCCAGTGAAAGGAACTCGCGCAGCCACCCCTTTCCGCCGAAGTGCCGATGGAGGCCGTACGCAGCGTCGGCGGCGACGTCGGACAGGTCGAGAGTCTCCCGGAGCATCTGGAAGTCCTCAGGCTCGACCTCGTCGAACCCGATGCGGACGACGTAGTCCGGCGTGAGTCCCCGTCTCCGCGAGCTCTCCTCATCCAGCGAGAATACAGCCACCTTGGACGAGAAGAGTTGCTTCAGCCCCTTCACCTCGTTGCCCGCCTCGCTGTAGCCCATCCACCCGTATTCGCTCTGCATGTCGAACACCAGATTGACGGCCGTGTCGCTCTGCAGGATCCCAGCCAGCAGCAGGCGCGTGAGGAAGGTCTTGCCAGTGCCGCTCTTACCGAAGACGCCGTTGCTGCGTTTGACGAACTCCTCCAGGTTGAGGCAGAGCTTGGCCTCCATGTCCAGCGGGCTCCCGATCCAGAACCTCTTTGCGTCCTCGCTGCCGAAGACCTGCTCGATGTCTTGTTCGGACGCCTGGGCGACCTTGGAGAAGTGGGAGGGCACCGTTTTGGCCGGCTGCGGGCCTTCCAGGATCACAGTCGGGTCCTCCGGGTCTCCCGTCGTCAGCATCGGCTCCACGGTGATGGTCCCGTAGGCCGAGGTGCCTGAGACGACCTCCGCTATGTAGGGGTTGGAAACGTCGGGTGGCGTCGTAGCCAGGGTCGGGTCCGAGGCGCCTAAGGACACCTCCGTGACCACCCCGAAGAAGCGCATCCGCGCACCGTCGATGCTGGCGAAGGTCCCGACCTTCACGTCTTCGGTGGAAGCGGCGCCGTCGAGCCGGACCTCGACGCCCTCGGTCAGCGAGCCGCCGACGACCATGCCGAGATGCCGTGGCGCGTCCGGCCCGAGCCCGTCGGTCATGACGTCAGCCTCGTGAGGACCCCGTTGAGACGCTGTAGCTGCCCGGTCAGCAGTTTGGCCAGCTCTCTACCGGCGTCGACGAGGAACCTCTCCGGGTCCGGGCGGGCCGTACTCGCAAGCCGCAAGAACGACGAAACGACGTCGTCCTGGGAGCCGAAGGGCGCGGCCAGCAGAAGCGGGACGAAGTTCAGCGACCCGCTGAACTCGACGACCTCTTCGGGTACGCACGGGAACACCGACGAGTGGATCTTGGGAGGCAACGGCGCCAGGTAGCGGTGGAGCGTCCCGTCGACGCGGTAGCCGACCACCACGGACCTGAACTCCGTAGCCAGGAGCCTGGTGAGCTGTGGGTTCCGCTCGTACACCTCCTCGGACGTCTCGTCGTCCCGCCCCATGGCCATGGCGCGCCGTCCGGGGTCGATGCTCTGGGTCGCCACCTCGCCCACGATCCCGTATATGGCGTCGGCGCCCTCGCTCTTGACCAGGGTGCCCAGTGGCGGGGCGCCGTAGAGCTCGCGGCACTGAGTGAGGTACTCCGTCGTCGACGCGGCCACGACCTCGCCGACGGGGCCAAACGACTCGACTTCGATCGGCACGTTCATTCCCTAATCCGATCCTCGCAGCGCATGCTAGCTGCGAGTATACAGCAGGGCGGCCCTGGGGCCGGACGTTATCCGTGCTGGAGCTCGCCGAAGGCGCGCTGCACGACCTCAGGGAGGGCCGGATGCACGTAGATGGACTGGGTAATAGCGTCCGTCGTCAGGTGCTGCCGCATGGCGTTCGCGACCTCCTGAATCAGGACCGACGCATCGGTCCCGATGATGTGGCAGCCCAGTATCTCCTCGGTCTCGTGGTTCGCCAGCACCTTCACGAATCCGTCTCGGTCCTCGACCGACTCGCCGTAGGCCGTGTCGTAGTAGTCGTAGGTACCGGCCGCGTAAGGGATTTCCTGCTCCTCGGCCTCGCGCTCCGTCAGGCCGACGCTAGCAACCTGCGGTGACGAGAAGATGGCCGCCGGCATCGCCGTGTAGTCCACGGCTACCTGGTTGTCGCGGTTGAACATGTTGTGGCTAGCGTACGCCGCCTCGAGGTTGGCGCTGTGCTTCAACAGGTACCGCCCGACGATGTCGCCGAGGGCCCAGATGCCGGGTACGTTCGTCTCGAGGTGGTCGTTGGTCTTGACGAACCCGCGGTCGTCTACTTCGACACCGGCCGCGCCCACGTCAAGCCGGTCGGAGTTCGGTGTCCTTCCGGTGGCGAGAAGCAGTGCGTCTGTCTCGATCTGTCTCGTCTGCCCGTCTACAGACACGTCCAACGCGATCGCATCCCCTGCCGGGTAGGCCCGCGCGATCTGTGCGTTAACCCTAATCCACCGAAGGACGGCGTGTAGGAGGCCTGCTGAAGAAACAAAAGGGTGCGCCTCTGAATCTGGGATAATGGTTTTGAAACAGAAAACCGGTCCCAGAAAAGGAGCACCCGATAGATGCTACCACGTAACCACCCCGACCGCATCCAAATCGCCTTCGACGACCACCGCCTGGTGGCCAATGCCGGGCTGATCCTTCCCGCCACCCTCGCCCTGCGCCTTGGCCTGCCCCAACTCCTCCGGAAGCACCTCGACCTCGGCGGCGCGCCGGGCCGGGCGAACACCGGCGACAAGATGATGACCCTGGTGGCCTCCGCCCTAGCCGGCGGAGATTGCATCGACGACGCCGATGTGCTGCGCGCCGGCGGGACCGCCCGCGTGCTCGGTTTCACGGCTAAGGCTCCCTCCACCCTGGGCACCTTCCTGCGCAGCTTCAGGTGGGGCCATGTCCGCCAACTGGACCGGGTGAGCCGCGAGTTGCTGGCCCGGGTCTGGAAGGCCGGTGCCGGACCCGGCGACGCACCATTCACCATCGACCTTGATTCGACGATCTGCGAGACCTACGGACTGGCCAAGGAGGGTGCCCGCCACCACGGCTACACCGGTGCGCGGGGCTATCACCCGCTGCTGGCCGTCGCCGCCGGCACCGGCGACGTGCTGATGGCCCGCCTGCGCGAGGGCCGGGCTAACACCGCCCGCGGCGCTGCCCACTTCCTGCGTGAAACGGTGGGGCGGGTGCGCTACTGCGGAGCCAGGGGCCAACTCACGGTGCGGGCCGACAGCGGCTTCTATACCCACGCCGTGGTCGCCGTCTGCCGCCGGATGGATGTCCGCTTCTCCATCGCCATCCGCCAGCGCGCCCGCCTGCGGAATCTCATCGAGGCGATACCCGAAGATGCCTGGACGCCGATTCCTTACTGGATGGACGGCGCCGCCGATGTGGCCGAGACCACCTACACCCCGTTCCAGGCCGAGGCGGACGCCGCGCCGGTACGGCTCATCGTCCGGCGGGTGAAGCCGGCGCCCTGTTCTCAACTGGCTCTCTTCGCCACCTACAGCTATCACGGCTTCATCACCGACCGGGACGGGGAGACGCTGGAACTGGAGGCCGATCATCGCCGTCACGCCGAGATCGAGAATGCGATACGCGACCTCAAGTACGGCGTGGGGCTGAACCATCTCCCCTCGGGCCGTTTCGCCGCCAACGGCGCCTGGCTGGCGGTACAGGTGATGGCGCACAACCTGGCCCGCTGGACAGCCCGCATCGGCCTGGGTCAGCAGATCGTGACCACCAAGACCCTCAGACGACGGGTCTTTGCCTTGGCCGGACGGATCACCCGCTCGGCACGCCGATTGACCCTGCAGCTTCCCCGGCGCTGGCCCTGGGAGGAGCAGTTCAGCCGCGCCCTGGCCCGACTGCGAGCCATTCCACTCCCAGCCTGACGGAGCCCGTCCGCCACTGACCCACCAGCCAACCCAACGTCACCGCAAACTCGCGCCAGCCCAGTCCGCGAGCGCCTCTTGCCGTGTCCTATCCCGCCATCTGGCTCGCCACAGCCACTGTAGGCCGCCATCGGTGCCCCCAAAAGCGCCTGCAGACCGCCCGCCAACCTCCCGTCTACCCAAATTCGAGCCCGGATCATCACGCCTGTAACTCCCTCACCCCCTTCCGCTGTCCTCACGTCGTCCATCCCTGTCCGTCGGTGGATTCGGGCTTAGCCAGGCAAACGTGGGAATACGCGGATCCGACTGCAGCGTCACTCGGTGGTCCTGAGACGGCTCTATGTGGTCTCGATTGACCAAGTCGGCCTTCTACAAACGACTATTCGCCCTGCAGAAACTTCGTCTTCTGAGGACGTCCCGTGCCGGATATTCATTTCACGTCTTCTTACCGTACAACTCTATTGTGCTATCCGGTGTCGACTGCTACATCACCTTTTGGGGTGATTGTCTCGTTAATATCGGGCTAACCCGTGAGGGTCGCCCTTTTGTATACCTATGGGCCTATCTGGTAGCCTGAGCCCGGCCAAGCTGTAAGAGCCCAAGCATCTCTCAGCCCTGTCATCACTCTGGTTTGTCTGGTTCGAATCCATGGATGCCTCGCCCTCGGTAAGCGCGGACCCGCGCGAAGTGGTTGTCTCGTATCTCGGTCGCGTCTTCGAGGCGCTCTGGCTCATCGCGGCCGTGGCCGTTCCGCTGGCGGTCGTTCCGCCGGACGCCATGGTGAGCGCCGTCTCCGTACCCAAGGTGACCGTCCTGAGGGTCGTGGCGTCTCTGGTGGCGATGGCGTGGCTCGTCGAGTGGGCGCTAAGTCCGGCTTCGGAGTGGAGTCTAACGCGGCTGCGTCGTTGGCGGCCGCGCCCATGGCTTCTCGAAGATCCGGCACGGTGGATCATCGTCGGTGTTGTCTCCTTCGCTGCTGTCAACGGGTTGACGGCCGTCACGTCCGTCGCTCCCTCCGTTAGCGTCTGGGGGGATAAGCCGGGCGACGACGGATACGACCTCTACACGATGCTCTGCTACTCCACATTGTTCCTCGTGATAGCTGCTCATCTGAAGCGGCCGGAGCAGCTATGGCGCCTTCTAGGGGCAGTGGCGGTAGCGGGGACCGTTGCGGCCACGTTCGTGGTCCTGCAGCACTTCGGCCTTGAACCGATACTATCCAAGGGCAACGTGCTCGCGAGGCCGCCGGGTCATCTCGGCAACCCTGTCTACGCGGGAGCCTTGCTCCTGATGACGAGCCTCGTAACTTTGACCGCGATCGTGTCAGTTTACTTGCGCCGGGGCCTGACTTGGCTGGTTGTCGTCGGAGCTTGTCTGCTCGGAGTGCAACTCCTGGGACAGGCGTACGCTCTTAGCCGCGGACCCTGGGTTGGCATGGCCGTAGGTGGGTTCCTGTTCGCCCTGCTGGTCCTGATGAAACATGGTGCCAGACCGCTGACCAGGTTTGGGGTCGTCGCCTTCGTGACCGTCGCGGCCGTGGCTCTGATTGTATTCGCGATACCGCAGCCCGGCGGTGCGCGGTCTGGTCGAGCCGTCGCCCAACACGCTGTATCGATAGTCCCGCAAATCGCGGGTGGCGGGGTCTCGGGAAGGGTCGAGATCTGGCAGGCATCCTTGGAGCTCATCCGACAAAGGCCCTGGGCCGACGTTACTCGGTTGACCTTGCCGTGGGCCAGGCAAGTGGTCGGCTACGGGCCGGAGACGTTCAGGTACGTCTACCCGTTGCGAAGCCCGTCGCGCCCGACGGCCGACTTCCCCTTCGAGGCTCATAACTATCCGCTACACGTCACCGTCGAGATGGGCGCCGTGGGACTGGTCGGCCTACTAGGCCTGGCTGCAGCGATAGTTGGGGTCGGCGCTTGGCGCCTGCGGAGCGGTTGGAGCGAGATGTCACCGGCCCACGGCGTCATCTTGGCAGGCCTGCTCGCGACCTTCATCGGCCGCGGAGTCGAAATGCTGGCCGGGATTCCAAGGGCCGCGGACTTGACTCTTGTGGCGCTGCTGTTGGGCGCCTTCGTATATGTCTGCCGTGCTGTGCCACCTACGGGCCACGATAAAGAGGCTGCTGCCGTCTCGCCGCCTCCGCGTGAGAAGGGTTCAATCGGCGCCGGTTGGGGGTGGTTGCTACCTCGGCTAATTGTCGTGTTCAGCCTGATCGTCGTGTTGGGTGTATTCACGTCGGTCAGGGCCGTGAATTACGCCAGGGCCGACATGGTGGCGGCTGACGCGATGAAGCTCGATCAAGACGGCGGCGGGATTGCAGCCATCCAGCGCATGTTGGAAGCCAACGAGCTGGCCCCCGACGTCTCAGAGTACCTTCTCGAGATTTCGAGAATGTTCGGCGAGACCGTCGGCAGCTACAGTAGCGCCGACGCTCAAGAGCGTCTTACTCTCGGGCAGTACGTGCATGCTCTAAGGGCGAAAGAGGCTCGGGAGCTGGAACCTGCCGCCCGCGCAGCGATGGCATCCGGCGCTGTGGCGCTGCATTTGATCGGTCAAGAAGGAAGGCTTGACGAAGCAGTCCAGCTGTCCCAAGAAGTCCTCGCGATGATGCCCAACTTCGCGATATCTCATTCCTCCCTCGCGCTCCCGTACCTGATTGCCGGCGACGTCGAGACCGGCCTGCGCTTCATCGACTCCGGCGACGCGTTGTACGACCAGGAAGCCGAGCCCCGCGTGGCGGCGCATAGCCGGTTCCTCCGAGGCGTCGCACATCGCGAGAGCGGCGAGATCGCCGATGCGGTCGAGCAGTTCGAGCTTAGCCTGTCCCTCACCCGTGATGGCCGGGATGCCCGAACGGCACACCGCCATCTAAGTGAGCTTTACGAGCTTCTTGGGGACTCCGACAAGGCCGCCGAACACGCCGAGAAGGCCCGTTAACCCAAACACCCTCGACGGGCGGAAGTGGGGCCCGGCTGTCCCGAAGGACGAGGCCGGGCCCCACCTACCCTGTCACGATAGAGGGAGGGTCGCCTTAGCTGCTACGGATATACTTCTTGGTAGCCCGTGTTCGAGCTAACCGGGAAGAAGTAGTAGAGGCTCTCTATTCTACCGTTGCCATCCACGAACCAGCTATAGCTGCCGGCGCCGGAAGTGGCGTTGTCGGCCGAAGCTGAGTCCGGGACCTCCATGAGTCCCGCCGTCGTCATCTCATCGAAGTCGATGAACCAGTCCTGGCTGTCGACTACGTAGTTCGTGCCGCCCACGGCGACCTGGGTCGTGTTCCAGTGGTCCTCGGCCGCAGCTGCACCGTCCTTCCAGACGGGGTCGCTGGAAACAGTGTCCCTGGATCCGTCTCCGTCGGTGTCCTCCCACGAAGGGGGCCCGCCGACGGTCCCGCCCTTGGGGTTGGTCGACGTCGCCGCGAAGGCGATAGACGTGGTGGTGGGCGCCGCGGACTCGAGAACGGCGGCGGCGGTGCCCGCGTTGGCCTTGGCGTATGTCGGGTACTGTCGCTTACCCGTGAACCGGGTATTGTTCGGCTTGGCGAAGTAGGACTTCACAGCCAGCTCAAACTGTTTCTTGTCCGAGCTATACGACCGCTCTTTCGAGTCGCTGAGGTAGCTCGTGATAATGGGCACGGCCACCGCGGCCAGAATACCCAGTATCGCGATAACGACCACCAGCTCGATCAGCGTAAAGCCTCGACGGTCCCTCGCCATCAAGCTTCTAAAGTAGTTCATCGGACTTCCCTCCTTATCTTGCTTCTTCGTTCCGTCTTTTTGGATCTGGTCCTCGGCATTCATCTTGGTAGTCCCCTTATATTTATTTGTTCGAGGCAACATATTCCGTGGAACGCTTCCCGTATCCACCGATTACTTGATAATTACAGACTGGGCACCGGGCACGGGACTGAACTGGTCCTCGATGTCTATCGCGGTGTGCTCTTTGGCCAACCACCTGTAGACGCCGGTCTCATCGGGATTCCTGAGAAGGGTCGTCCCACCGCCTTCAGGCACGCTGCGTGCAATGGTGAACACCCAGTTCTCCAGTGCCAGATTATGCTCCGTGGTCTCGCCGCTACGGTCTATCTCGATCGTCATCTTGCCTTGAATGTCGGGCGAGGGCTCGATGATATGGATCTTGTGGGTCTTGTCCGGCCTCGACGGACCCGCGCCGGCCGGCGGCGAATTGATGATTCCCGGATAGTCCACGTGCAGGTCCCACTCGTTCGCGGCGCCCGTAGTTTTCAGGTCGCCAGATAGAGAGATGGGTTGGCCGGGGTTCCACGGGTTGTCACCCGAGATGACCCCCGTGAGATTCCCGACCACGGTAGACGCCCCGAGGCTCTGTCCGCCTACGGTGTACCCCGCCGGGATCTCCACCGTCATGGTGACCAATGAGGCCTCATTCTTTTTCATTCTCAGGCTAAACGAGTATCCGGAGATGACTCCGGGCAATTCGGTGTCCAAGGCCGAGACGTCGAGGCGGCTCTCCGCCGGCGGTATCAGTTGCGCCCCTTCACGTGCGTAAAACAGGATCCCTCGAGCCGTGTCCATCCTCCAGCTGACGATCGCGGCTGAGTCAGGTATCTGCTTCAGGAAGTCCGGCGTGAAGGTCTGGTCCGGGTCCTGTGGGAGTCGCGTGTCAAAGTCGATCAAACGCACTCCCAGGTCCCCTGCCAAGATCAGCGACTGATCGGTCTCGGCGAATCTCTTGACCGGGTACACCTGAGGGAAAGACAGATTGAAGAACCGGTCGACTGCCGTACCGATGGTCACCCGGTCGCCGGCCAGTCTGGCCTTCTGGCCGCTCGTCCCGACACCGCCCACGGCGCCGGAAACCAGGCCGGCCAGTATGCCGAGGATGGCCATCACAGCCAACAGCTCGGTTAGCGTAAAACCACGCTGCCGTTTCAGCGATTCGGCTACCGGTTTCGTACCGATGCCCTTCACTTCGTCGTCCATATGTCGTGCTGCCGGCTTCTGCATGGTCCTCACTCAGGGCGCCCGGCTACGGGTACACCCCCTCCTGAAAGCCCGTGTTCGCGGCAACTGGCAGGCCGTTAAGCAACGTCCTAACGGTGCCCTTCACATCGACGTAATAGGTATACGATCCGGTGCAGGCCGATACTGAGCAGCTCTCGCTCGAAGCGGACTTAGGTGCCTCGCGCAGTAGCTCGGCGTCGACCAAGAGGTCGAAATCCACGAAGAAGTCACGGCTGTCCACGTAGTACTGAGTCGCGCCCACGACAATCGGTGCGACGTGCCAGCCCACCGTGGTCGTCGGTGTGTCTTCGTCGTTCAAGATCTCTTCGTCGACCGCCCGGACCCCGTCCAGGTTATCGTTCCAGACCGGCGTTCCGCCCTGCGTGCCGGCAGCAGGGTTCTTGACTGGGGTGCCAATGACTTCCGCGGTGAGATCGGCGTCCGCGGTGTAGAACGGTCCGACGCCCTTGGCCGCCCCCATTATCGGGAACTGAGACTGGCCGTTGTGCCGAGGGCTGTCCTCATCGACGAAGAACTGGTCGACAAGCTTCTGAAGCTGATCGACTTCTGCGTTGTAGGCGCCTTCTTGGCTCTGTCCCAACTGGCCCGTAAGTACTGGGATAACGATGGCCGTCAGCACTCCAAGGATGGAGATGACAACCATCAGCTCCAGCAGAGTGAAGGCTCTACTGCTATTTCGTACTCTTTCGATTGGCTTCAACATCGTTGGCCACCTTGTCGGCTGCGACTGGTGCGTTAACGATTACAGCGACCGACTAACGAGTTCGGCCGCTGGAGTTTGGTCGTTTCCCGTTTCGATAGTCAGTGTCATACAGGAAGATCGAAACGGCATCCCCCCTTGTAGTGAAGCCGGGGATGAAAAAAGGGCTAGGTGGAGCAAGTAAACGGGCTAGCCCTTTTCTTGGAGGGTTAGCCCGCGTGGATTGAGTTAGCCCCGAGAGAGTCCAGGGCTACCCCATAGATCACGTGTCGAGGCACCAGGAAACCGCTGCCTGAAATGCTAGTTGACGAGATCGAACCGTGTGCCTTCAATCGACCCAGAACGAGTACAGCTTTGCGTCGTTCAGGTAGAACTTGAGCCTCACCGGCTTCCTGAGCCTGGACTTGAAGAGCGTGTAGTCCGAACTGCCAATGTCGGCTGGTGTGTCGATGGCATGGACAAGGTCTTTACCGACGGACCACGTCACCGTGAAGTCCGTCGAGTCGGTCGAGATGGGCACGCAGTCCGCGCGAGAGTAGCCTTCGACGGGCCGGCCCTCGCGGTCCAACACCTCTACCTCTGCCCGTCCTCCTGAGCTGTCGACGTTCAGATGGAGCGTCGTGCCGACGAATGTCAGCATCGTGGTTGTCATCGCGCCTTCGTGAGACTCGGGCTCCAAGGCAACGAAGCCGTCTCGTCGCAGCTTGGCGACCCCTACCGCGTATGCCCGTCGTTCCCCATCGATCTCCTTGCCCGACCACTCCCGAGTCGACCCCCGTCGCCCGTCCTCACCCGGGACGTTGTGTGGTATGTTCGCGCCGGGGTAGTACAGCCAGAGCTCATCACCTACCTGGATCAACTTGCACGCGGCGGCGAACCTCGAGTCCCAGTCTCCTGGCTCGCCGGTTTCAAGGAACGTCTCGTTGCCGAACGGCTTGCTCCATGTGATCCCGTTCCGGCTCACCGCCAGTACGGTGTCGCGCGATTGGTCCGCGAACTCCGCGTCGTTATGGTAGACCCAGATGAAGCCCACGTAGATGCCCTCGTACTTCGCTACGGGCATGCGGTAGTACTCGATCTCGACGCCGTCCGTCTCTTCCGGCGACACCGCGAGGACCGGCGGGCCCCAGTTGATGAAGTCTTCGCTTGCAACCCACGCCGATGTCCTCTTGTTGGGGTCGAAGAAGAATACGGTAGGTCGCATATAGGCGACGTACTTGCCGTGGTTGGAGTCCCACCCCAGCACGAACTGGCCGTCCGTCAGTCCGTTGCGGTTGTCGGCCACGGGATTTCGTGGGTCGGGCGTCCAGTGGATCCCGTCAGCGGAGAACGCGACGAAATGCCCCTTGGCGCCCCAGGGCGCATCGGGTTCGTTCCGCGAGCCCCAGTACATGGCCTTGTACCGCTTCTCTGGGTCTTCGTCCGCAGGGTCCTTGACGACGCTGAAGTTCCGTCCCGCGCTTATTAGATTGGTGTCCGTCGAGCCGTCCCGTTCAATGATTCCAAGATTCGGTTTCTCCCAGTGGACTCCATCTTGCGACGTGGCGTATGCAACGCCGCCGATCGTGTCGTACCACGCCTTGAAGATGCCGTCTTCCTCATCGTAGTGCACGGAGTTGCCGATAATGCTCGCTGACCACCGTTCCCACGGCTTATCGCCCTCGAGCACTGGGGAAGCCAGTTTCTCGGGCCGCTGCATAACCCGTCTTAGACCGTCAAGAGCTTCGACTAGGTGGTCGTCGATGAATAGTTGTCTTTCGGGGCCAATATGGTCGGCCATAGGGTCGCTCCTGACTAGGGACGTGTCGTAAGGACTCGGTGCGTGCTACGCGAAGCCTTGACAACGACTGAGGGTGAATATAGCGGGTCGGTACCGTGATTCCAAGCTCAGAAGGGGTCCTACGGCGGACCGGCGAGGAAGAATGTCTCGTGAAGACCTCGATCGAGGGCGGCTCTACTGAGATACCTAGTAGACCGAAATCTTTGAAATGAGGGGTAGCCGAGATTGGCGTGCTACGACGACAGGGCGGGTTTCAAACCCGCCCCTACCAAGCCGTAACCTCAGAACCCTTCAATACTAGGATGTTGGACCACTAGTCTGTCCGGCTGAATCCCTCACCGCGCCGCCCAGCGAGACCCCTTGGAAGGATCTCTACGGTCCGGTCCTTGTCGTCTACGATCTGGCCGATTACCAGCGCCTCGGTCCCGTGATCGCGGCAAAGGTCGATCGCTTTGCTTTCGTGTTCCGTGGGAACGATCACGCACATCCCAATGCTCATGTTGAAGACATCGTACATCTCGGTATCCGGCACCGAACCGTGACTCTCGATGAGGCCGAATATGGGGTGGGGTTCGGGCAGTCGATCTATTCTGTATCCGACGTCGGCCGACAGGCGCGGTAAGTTCAGGAAGCCGTCGGTAGTGATGTGCGCAAGGCCTCGGACGTCGACCCCGCTCTTGGCCATCTCCAGCACTTCCCTGACGTAGATGCGTGTGGGCTTTAGCAATTCATCGCCCAGCGTCGAGTCGATCTCTGGATAGTAGGTCGACAGGATGTCGCGCTTGTCCTCGAGGCTTACGTCCGGGGTCAGGCCAAATACTCTGCGTGCCAGAGTCAGACCATTGCTATGGATTCCCGAGCTAAGCAGGCCGATAATCGAGTCCCCGGGCCGGATTCGGTCGCCGGGAACGATCTTGTCAGGATCGACGGTGCCAATGCAGGTGCCGGCCAGGTCGAACCCGATCCCCGGACCTTCACCTTTGATAGCGTCGGGTAGCTGTGCGGTCTCGCCGCCAACCATTGCGACGTTCGCGATCCGAGCACCCTCGATCAACCCCTCCAGAATCTGGTCCAGCATCGACTGATTCAGACTTTCGACCGCTATGTAGTCGACCATCGATTGGGGTTCCGCGCCGACGCAGAGGACGTCGTTGACGTTCATCGCCACGCAATCGATGCCGATGGTGTCGTAGCGGTCCATGATCTGGGCGATCAGGGCCTTCGTGCCCACCCCGTCAGTCGAGATAGCGACTCCGACGTCGCCGAAGCGAACGACGTTGGCGAAATGACCGAAGTCGAGGAGACCGCCCCTGTCCGCGCCCCACGTGCTGCGCAGGCCGTCCGTAAAACGCGAAAGAGCCGCGTCCTGGCTGCGAGTGTCGACGCCAGAGGACCTGTAGGACCAGGACCGTTCGCCGCTCTCACGTGTTCTGGTCGGCGCCCGATTCATGGTCAACTCCTAGCCGTGAACCCTGACCAGCATGCTCGCCGGAGCATTGACCGACCATACACTGGTTTTCACGACTCTGTCTATGTAGATTCTACTACAGTAGCCTATCGTGGAGGTGCGCTACCAACGGATCGTTCACACGAGGTCCTTCAGCTTCCCGGTGCGTCTGTCGTCGTGCGCCACGAACGCATCAAGCCCTTCGCGGCTAATGAAATACTGGGTGCCCATCTTGACAGCGCTAAGCCGCCGGCTCCGGATGTTCCGCCTGATCGTTTCCTCGTTCAGGCCTAGCTCCCCGATAGCAAATCGTAGCTGGTCGGGGTGGCCGGGATCGAACCGGCGACCTCCTGGTCCCAAACCAGGCGCGCTGCCGCTGCGCCACACCCCGCACGTTGGTTGATGATAGGCGTTAGATACCGACGTTGGCAACATCGCTTACGATGCCGCCAAGCCGATGCCACGCTAGTCCCCTTCCACCCCTACGAGCCCTGAACTTAGTTCGTCTGCACCACGAAATACGGGACGCAAGCAACTGCCCGTAACCGTTGAAGGCGCCTACCATCGCTGAATTCCAGCGTATGGGAGGTGACTGCCATGTCTTTCCACCGGTGACCTCGTACCTAATTTGTCCATGTTCGAAGTGCAACCTTGCTTACGAAACGGCACTGGGGCTAAGAACCCGTGCCATTTGGAGGAAACCAAGATGAAACGGAAATCGACAGTCTTCGTAATAACGTTTTTCATCGTCCTGGGCATGGGGATAAGTGCCGGGACGGCCCACGCGGACGACGACGACGAGGTCTACCTGGCCTTGGGTGATTCCGTGGCGTTCGGCATTGGGGCCAGCGACATCGCGACCGCCGGATACGTCCCGCTGTTCTCCGATTACCTCGAAGACGAGGAGGACATAAAGACCCTAGTCAACCTGTCCGTGGCGGCCGAGACCAGCGGCTCCATGATCGGCAGCGGCCAACTGGCCGCAGCGGTCGCCACCATCACCGATTCGGATAACGACGTCGAGGTCGTGACCCTCGGTATCGGTGGGAACGACCTGCTCGGCCTTCTGGGCACGCCGCCCTGCGGGGTGGATCCCGCCGGAGCGGCCTGTCAGGTAGCCGTGGCGACTGCGCTGGGAGGCTTCGCCGGAAACTACACGCTGATCGTCGGCACACTCGCAGCTGCGCTGGAAGATGACGTCGACGAGACCCTCTACGTCATGACCTACTACAACCCATTCAGCGGCACCGGCAGCCCGTTCGAGCTTCCGATTGAAGCGGCGCTGCTTGGCGTCGATGGCGCCATCGACTGCGCCGCGGCTGCTACCAACCCCGCCAATGCAGGATTGAACGACCTGATCGCCTGCATAGGTTCGGCAGTCGGCGCCACCGTTGTGGACGTGCAGCCCGCTTTCGACGGCAATGGCCTGGGACTGACTCATATCGGAGTCGGGGACATCCACCCCAACGACACCGGCCATACCGTCATCGCCGACGCACTCGTAGCGTCAGTCGAGCAAGACGAAGACGAAGACGAGGATGACGATGACGACGAGGACGACGACTAGGGGCTAGACAGCCCAGCTGGGCGCCCGCAAGGGTGCCCAGCTCCCTGGCGATCAAGCCGAGATAGCCCGCGGCGCGGAAACCCGCAGACATTCTCCGCCGCTTCTGGTAGGCTGCGGCAGTGACTGAACGGTCTACGATTGGCGGCGGGATGCAAACGGAGATACGCGATATAGAACTGATTGACACGGAGTCGCAGCTGGCCGAGGTCATCGATCGTGCATCGAGGGCGCCGAGGGTCGCCGTCGATCTCGAATCGAATGGGTTTTTCAGGTATCACGAGCGCGTCTGCCTGGTGCAGCTCGCTATAGCCGATACCGCTTTCCTCATCGACCCTCTGGCCATCAAGAACGTCCAGCCCCTTGGCGACTTGCTTGGCGGCAGATCGGAGAAGATTTTTCATGCCGCCGACTACGACATCCGTAGCTTGGACCGAGACTGGGAGTTCCGTGTCGATAATCTCTTCGACACCAGCATCGCCGCCGCGTTCGTAGGCTCCACGCAGTTGGGCCTGCAGGCTGTGCTCCACGAGCACCTGGACGTCGAGTTGAAAAAGCCAAGGTCGCTCCAGCGGTCCGACTGGACCAAGCGGCCTCTGAGCGCCGAGGCCCGCGCCTACGCAGCTGACGACGTTTTGTATCTGACTCGCCTCCGGGACGCTCTGGAGCGCCTACTGAAGAAGCTCTCTCGGCTCGAATGGGCGCAGGAGGAATTCGAGCGTCTGGAGAAAGTGAGGCATACTCATCGAGACCGCGAGTCGGCCTTTCTTTCGATCAAAGGCAACCGCGATCTGGACGGCAGAGGCTTGGCCGTGCTTCGCTCGCTGTTCCAATATCGCGAATTCGAGGCCCGCCGTCTCGACCGCCCGCCCTTCAAAGTCATGCCGGATCCCGCGCTGGTCCACATGGCGTCCGATCCACACGCGAACCTCTCCACCGTCAAGGGGCTGGGCCGGTCCGGCCGACCGTCTGCCAACGGGGGTCTGAAAGCCGCGATCGCCGAAGGGCTCAGGTCGCGGCCCGTGACCAGACCGAAACGTATACGCACCGAAGAGCCTTTGAGTCCGGCTGAGCGAAAGAGGGTCGGGACTCGACTCGGCAGTCTCAAGACCTGGCGCACTCAGTTAAGCGGAGAGCTACGATTGGACCCGGGCCTTCTGTGGCCGGCCGTGAGCCTAGAACGCCTCGCTCGGCGCCCCGGTAGCCTCGACTCCGAGTTCGAGAGCGCGGAAGTCCGGAACTGGCAGCAACAGGAGTTCGGGGAGGCGCTGAGAGGAGTGCTCGCAACACTCGGGTGAGCCGCCGTAGGCAGTTGACTAAGATGGCAATGTGAACAAGCTAGCCATCCTTTCCATTGGAGCGTCGCTCATTGCGTTGGCCCTGGCCGCGGTGTTTGTGTATGGGGGCCGAGATGGTGCTCAGGCCGGTTCCAGTGTGGTTCGACTGCCGCCGTTTACGATGGTGTACGAGGTGGACGGTCCCGCCGTCTCCGTCGGGGACCGCTCTATCCCGTCCTTCAAAGAGGTGCACCGCCTGGAATATAAATCGGAGACTGAATGGGTCGACACAGTGATCGAGTCTCCGTCGGTCGACCTTGGCCGGTATGGTGTCGGGAGCAACGTAGGCTCGTACAGGAGTTTGAGCGGGAAAGCGATCACCGAGTATTCCGCGATGGATGGGGGCACAAACGAGAGCACCGTCTCTGAGGACGCCGTTTTCTTGCCAACCTCGGCTTTCGTTTTCGCCTCGCATAGGCCTGACCTTCTAGACGACATTCCGGAATTGACGAAATCCCAGGTGGTCACCAGCGCGAAGGTGTGCTTCAACGGCGACTGCGAAGAGAATGCGGGTGGGATTCTGTATGAGGGCGATAGGATCGAACTGGTATTAGCAGATGACTCACGGGGCATCCCCCTCAGGGTCGGAGACCTATTCTTGGTTAGGGAAGTCCAGGTTCATGACATAAGGCGATAGCTACACTACCACTCCAAGCTGCTGTTCGACCTGGCTCCTGAACTTCGCCAAGGCCTGCACCGTCTCCACCAGCGCGTCCTCCCAACCACTTGGGAACTGGCTGATGTCCATTCGCACCTGCATGTGGCCTACCGTGACTCCATGGCCTAATTCACGCTGCAGCGCCAGCTTCGCGCCGCCGACCTCGTCTTGGAGGCGAAGGACAATCTTGTCGCTCTCCCGGGTTATGGCATCGACCCCCGCCTTCACCGCGTCCAGCTTGAGACGCGCCACGTACAGGAGGTTCTGTACCCGCCACGGAAGCGGCCCGAAGCGGTCTCGCAGCTCATCCTCCATCGTGTTGACCTCAGAGAGCGTTGCAAGTCCAGCCAGCCGTCGATAGATAGACAGCCGCGTCGGCAAGTCATCGATATACTCCTCGGGTATGCTGGCCGGAATCTGGAGGTCGACGCTAACCGGCTGGGAGGGCGCCAGCTCATCGGGTGTCGCTCCGTCAGCGGAGTCTGACCCGCCCTCTTGTGCCCGCAGTCCTTCGACCGCATCGCCCAAAAGTCGCGTGTAGAGATCGAAGCCGACCGCGTGGATGTGGCCGCTCTGTTGGGCCCCGAGAATCGCCCCGGCTCCCCTGATCTCGAGGTCTTTCATAGCGATCTGGAACCCAGCGCCGAGCTCTGTCGCCGCCAGCATAGTCTTGAGGCGCTTTTCGGCCGCTTCGGTGATGCTCCTGGCTGTGGGTATCAGTAGGTAGGAATAGGCGCGGCGCGCTCCACGACCCACGCGACCGCGAAGCTGGTAGAGCTGTGCCAGCCCGAACGTGTCCGCGCGGTTGACTATCAGCGTGTTGACGTTGGGGATGTCGAGACCCGACTCGATTATCGTCGTGCATACGAGCACGTCCATCTGACCGTCGGCGAATTCGAGCATCGTCTGCTCAAGCTGGTCTTCGTGCATCTGGCCATGGGCCGTCGCAACTTCTGCCTCCGGGACGAGCATTCGTATGTAACTGGCCATGTAGTCGATGTTGTAGACGCGGTTGTGGAGGAAGTAAACCTGGCCTTGCCGGTCGAGCTCCCGCCGAATGGCCTCTCGGATCAGCTCGTCGCTGAACTCCGACACGTAGGTCTTGATCGGGAGGCGCTCCTCCGGGGGCGTCGCTATCGTGCTCATGTCCCGGATACCCGCCAAAGATAGGTGCAGCGTCCGCGGAATGGGCGTGGCCGTCAGCGTGAGGACGTCCACTTCGTGACGCATCTGCTTCAGCCGCTCCTTGTGCGCGACGCCGAAGCGCTGCTCTTCGTCGATCACTACCAGGCCCAGGTCCTTGAACCTGACGTCCTTCTGAATCAAACGATGGGTTCCGATACAGATGTCGACCGTACCGCTGGCGAGCCCCTCGACGACCGCTCGCTGCTCGAGGTCGGTCCGAAAGCGGCTGAGCACATCGACCTTGATCGGATAGGCGCTCAACCGTTGAGAGAAGTTGACGTAGTGCTGCTGCGCCAGGACCGTCGTGGGGACCAGCACCGCCACCTGCTTACCGTCCATCACAGCCTTGAAGGCCGCGCGGAGAGCGATCTCGGTCTTGCCATATCCGACATCGCCGCAGATGAGGCGGTCCATCGGCCTGAGTCTCTCCATGTCGACCTTGACGTTGGCGATCGCGTCGTTCTGGTCCGGGGTCTCCTCGAAGGGGAACGAGTCTTCGAGCTCGGCTTGCCACGGTGCGTCAGGGGCCGACGCGTGGCCTTCCGCCAGCTCCCTCGCGGCGTACAGCGAGAGGAGCTCTCCCGCCATCTCGCGAGTGCCGCGCTCAACTCGGGCTTTGGCCCTCTTCCACTCCTGGGTGCCCAGGCGGGTGAGGGCGGGCGCGCTGTCCATGGGCGCTACGTACGGCGTCACCCGATCGAGGTGGTCGATTGGAACGTAGAGCTCGTCTCCGTGAGCGTACTTAAGGATGAGGTACTCGCGATCTCCCTGGTCCCGGTCTGAGTGGCCGGTCCCCTGGAACCGGCCCACGCCGTGCTCGACGTGGACGACGTAGTCGCCCGGTGTCAGCTCCGAGAGCAAAGTCGTCCGAGCTGCGGCGTGACGTCTTCGAGGCCGGCGTTGCTTGGTAACTCCGAATATCTCCGCATCGCCGAACACGGCTAGCTTTGAGCCATCCAGCATTAGGACGAAGCCTTCAGTGAGCCCCGCTCCCGACGTGTGCACCAAGGTAATCGAACCGGCCGCCGGCGGGCCCTCCAGAGAATCCCGAATATCCGCGTCCAGGCCCTGCTCGGTGAGAATCTCGCCGAGACGTTTCGGGACGGATGTGACCGCAACTACCCGGTCTCCGGCCGACGCCATTGCCTGGGCCTGCTCGCCGAACACCGCGGACCTGCCCAGTTGCCCCTGCGCCGCGACGAAGGGAAGCACGACCGTCTCGTCATGGGTTAGGTCTTCGGCGCCCCATTGGGTCACGTCGAGTTTCCGGTCGAACCTCTCGATCCCTCCCTGGGCTTCGCCCCAGAGCAGGTGCGAAGAAGGGAAGCGGTATGGCAGCTCGCCACGCCGCTCCTTGGTGGCGCGTAGCTCGTGGGCCCGTTCGTCATTCGACCAGGCGGCTTCGACTACCTCGGTGGGGCGGTGGAGGACGACTACGCCGTTCTCGGGGAAGTAGTCGAGCAGCGAGCCATGATTGAAGAAGCCGGCGTAGAAGTCGACCTCCTCGACCTCTCGACCTTCCAGAAGGCTGTTGAGCTCTTCGAAGAGTCGGGCCGTAGTGGCGTCGTTGCACGGTGTCACGTCGATTCGCCCGATCGACCGGTCCAGATCGTCCCGGTCGGCAAGTCCCGGCAGCGTCTCCACGGCAGGTATGACCGCTACCGAGTCGACCATCTCCGTTGATCGCTGGGTTTCAGGGTCGAAGAGACGGATGCTCTCGATGTCATCGCCCCAAAGCTCGATCCGCGCCGGACTGGCCGCGCCGACCGGGAAGATGTCGAGGATGCCCCCTCGCCGGCTGACGACGCCCGGCTCGTCGGTCATGGGCTCGAAGCGGTAACCCAGACGCCGCCACCGCTCGAGAAGCTCGTCCAATTCAACCTGCTGGCCCGGTGAGAGGGCGTGAACGTTGGAGGTGAAGGTGTCGCGGTCTACCGTCTTCTGTGCGATGGCCGTCGCCGAAGCCACGACTACGAGAGGAGAGTCCCCGATGCTCGTGAGCACGGACAGCGCGCGGAGGCGCTCATGAGTGGTGTGCGAGTCCGAGACCTGCCGCTCGAACGGCAAGGTCTCCGTCTCCGGAAAGTGCATTACCCGTTCGTCGTCCCCGCTCCAAAGAGCGAGCTGCTCGTACATCCGCCGCGCGTCTTCGGGCTTGGGGGTGATGACCAGCATCGGCGCCCGCAGGTCGCGCCACAGCGTCGCGAGCGCGAAAGGCTCGGCGTCGCCCACCACCTGCGCTCGCGTCCGGGACGGACGCCGCCCCAGTGATTCAAGAAGTCTTTGGTACTGGGGAGCCTCTTTCAGAAGGTCCCCAAGAACGCCCAAACTCATCGCATGTTCCCCCACAATGAAACGCCGAAAGGGCCAGCCCGCCGAAAACGGGCTAGCCTGCACCTGAATTCTACCACGCGGCAAACGTAGAGACGCACCGGCGGGGCGTCTTCACCGGCCACCGCTTGCGGATTAAATCGCAGCCTTCCTGTCTCCTCAGTGGCGGTGTAGCATATCGCCCAGCGGTTGAACGCGCCTCGGCTCGTCCCGCACGACAAGGCGGAGGAGTCACGAAGTGTTTAACAGACCCGCATTGACGAGAGTTGGACTCTGGCTCGGCTTGGCGGTCCTAGCTCTGATATTGATCGAAGGTAGCGCGAGGACAGCCTCCGCCCAGTCGATCGAAGGGACCCAGTTCGCCTTCAGGTTCGCGAACGACGACGAAGGTTGGAAAACGGGCTTCGCCGACCTGCCGGCCGACTTCGATCAAGAGCTTTACGAGCTTGATTCGGGATTCCGACCACTTCCCGAGGGTCTGGAGGGGAACGGGATGTATCTCCAGGGGCACAACCGCAGCGACGACCTGTTTATGTTCCTCAAAAGACAGGTGACGGGACTGCAAGCGAACGCGGCGCACGACGTAGCAATTTCCCTCGAGATCGCCGCCAATGTCCCAGCCGCGTCTTTCGGAATCGGTGGTTCCCCCGGCGAAAGCGTTTACGTCAAGGCGGGAGCCTCAACGGTTGAGCCGATGGTTGCGGAAGATGACAGCGGCTGGCTTAGGATGAACATCGACAAAGGCAACCAGGCTTCTGAGGGCGAGTCCACGATCAACCTGGGCAACGTCGCCAACCCCGAAGTGGCCGGCGACGAGTACAAGCTGAAGACTCTGGACAACGAGGGCCGCCCCTTAGAAGTGACCACGGACGATCAAGGCCAGGTCTGGATGATAGTTGGGACCGACTCTGGATTCGAAGGTCTGAGCGCTTTTTACTACTCCAGGATTACGTTCGTCTTCACCTCTTTGGAGCCGCCGAGTGTCGGCGATGTCACTTTGCCCAAAGGGGTGTTCTCAGGAGCGGCGGTCCTCGGGTTGGTGCTAGTAGGATTTGGCGCATCGGTCCTTGCGAGAAAGCGCTTCAGGCCCTTGTTACGGCCTTAACGCCTATCTGGGTACCAGCCTACACCTCAAACGACATCAGCTCTTCCGAGAATAGCACCTCGCCGTCATAGAGCCGCTTGATGTCGCCGACGCCCTTTTCCATCGGGCCGTGGCCCGATAGGCGCGGGCCGACGTGTACCAGCACGAGCTTCTTCACACCGGCGTCCTGGGCCATTCGAGCCGCGCCCATCGTGCCGCACTGGCCGTGCGCCTCGCCGTTCGCGTCCATGACCTCCTGGTCGTCCCAGCACATGCAGAGCATCACGTCGGCGTCTCTGGCCAGATCGACGATCGACTCGCATGGCTCAGTGTCGCCCGTGAAGACGATACTGCCCTCCGGGCTGTCCAGCCGATACGCTAGCGAGTCGAGGTACGGCTGGACGTGCTCGGCCGGCGCGGCCGTCATCTCCCAGTTGGCGGACGCGTAGACGCTGCCCGGACCGACGTCCCTGGCGAGGACGTCGGGCGGCATCCGCGGCAGGGTCCCGCCCCGGTTGACGTAGACCTGCTGGCTGAGCGGGTGGCCAACACGGGCCTTCCAGTCGTGGGAGAAAACGCCGTCCTCGCCGAGGATGCCCTCAGTGATGCGCTCCGTCAGGGTCGGACCGAAGACCTGGAGCCGGTTCTCCTTGCCGATGCTCTGGTCCCACCGGCATAGCAGAAAGCAGGGGTAGTCGACGTCGTGGTCGAAGTGGTGGTGCGTGAAGAACAAGTAGTCGACGTCGGTCGGCCACAGCCCGGCCTTCACTAGTGGTCCAACATCCTAGTATTGAAGGGTTCTGAGGTTACGGCTTGGTAGGGGCGGGTTTGAAACCCGCCCTGTCGTCGTAGCACGCCAATCTCGGCTACCCCTCATTTCAAAGATTTCGGTCTACTAGTTTGTACGTCGTCGCTGGCCCGCAGTCGATCATGAGCTGCTCGCCCCCAACCTCGACAACGTAGGACGACCCGAACCTCGTGGGCGTCGGAGTAGGCGTGCCTGCTCCGAGAACGTGTACTCGCGCCATAGCCGGAAAGACCTCCCGAAAAACGTGCCGTTGGGGTATTGTGGCGTCGCGGTCCTTGATCCACCGGTAGACACGCCCGGGCGGGACATCTCTACCACTCCGAGAACGCATGGTACCCCAGGTCAGAGCGGTCAGGTGTTAGGAGGGCCGTCGACCGGCTCAGGCTGCACGTAAATAGAGGTTCCGGTTACGTGGCCGCGGCTCCTCCGGCGAATGGACATCGAGAGCCCTGCTAATTCTATGACGCGTAACCCAAAGCGTTGTCGGCGACAGTGTGCCGGCTGTCCGCTTTCGTATTTGTCGCCCGGTTGAACAGGGCTTTGATCAAAAGCGTGTCGATCGCCGTCCCGCCTGCTTGTATGTCCGCTATTGCCTCACGCACCCTTTGGGCCGCGGACGACTTCATGAGGTAGCCATCTGCTCCGGCTCGTATCGCATCGTTGAGGTAGCTCTCGCCGTAGCCGCTCAAGATGAGCACCTTCGTTTGCGGAAATCTACTCTTGATACGGGTCGTAGCTTCGATTCCACTAATGCCAGGCAGATTGATATCCGTCACGACCAGGTCGCAGTTGATTGCTTCCAGTGAGGTAAGCGCCTCTTCAGCGGTCGCCGCCGACCCGACGACTTCGACCGCACCGTTGAATTCAAGCAGCGTGGGGAGTCCTTCGCGCACTACCCGGTGGGCGTCGATCAGGAAGACCCGGGTTGCCCGGCTATTCTCTTGCTGTAGTAGCCGCCTACCAGTAGACTTTTCGCCTTTCTTCGGCCGGACTGGTTCCGATTGGACTAGCTGCCGCCCCCCGGCCGCGCCGATTGCTGGAAACGCAGATGCCGAGGCCATCCGTGCGGAAGCTGTGCGAACCTCGCCGACGAGTTGACCCGCGGTCTGATGCCGCTGGTCCGGGTCCTTGGCAAGTGCTTTCAACAGGATCGGCGCCATCAGCCGATCGTGCCACGGCTCGGCATCGTCCGGCAGAGCGACCGGGTCGTGTATATGAGCTTGAAGCGTAGCCATCTGATGGCCACCGCCAAAAGGAGGACGCGCGAACAGTAGCTCGTAAAGGAGTACTCCAAGCGAATAGACGTCGGCTCTGGGGTCCCGACCTTTCCCTAAGACCTGCTCCGGAGAGATGTATTGAGGTGTGCCGACGATCCTTCCTTCTCTCGTCAGGCGCGCGCCACTATTAAGCACAACTGATATTCCGAAGTCGCAAAGGACCGGATTCTCTTCCGCATCGAATAGTATGTTCTCAGGCTTGATGTCCCTATGCACTACCCCCAGTTCGTGAGCGTAGTCGAGCCCAACGGCTACAGGAGACAGGAGCGAGACAATTGTGTCCGGGCTCATCCTATGGCCCATCCGGTCATTGAGGGTTCCGCCTGACGCGTATTTCGTCACGATGTAAGCGAATCCCTTGTCGTTGCCGAAATCGTAAACGGGAAGAATGTTTGGATGGTCGAGCTTCGCAATCGTTTGAGCCTCATTTTGAAAGCGCTCGAAGAAAGCGACGTCATCGTCCCGTTCGAGCTCAAGCACCTTGAGAGCTATGGCCCGACCTAGCTCAGGATCGGCGGCCTTAAACACCTGAGCGACGCCCCCCTTCCCAATCTGTTCCTCGACCACGTATCTTCCCAGCTTGAACCCTGGCGAAATCGGCTTCATGTTGCCCACCCCTGGCGGTATATGCGTGAAGGCTAGCAGCGAAAACGTTTGAGGACGGGCGGCAAAGCGTAGGCGGTCGATTTTGATTCAATCGGCAGCGACGGCAGCTCGGTTTTTGGTCGGTCCGTTGGTCCTGACCGCGAGCCGGTCACTCGACCAGGCATCCCCCGATTCATCGCTCGACGTAGCTTGGTGAGATTCAGGCGACGAATTCTATGCCCCACAGAGCAGCGTAAACGACCGCGATTGACTGGAGCACCTTACCGACGGCTGCAAGGGCCAGGAACCGTGACAGAGGGTACCCGGCTCTGCCGGCTGCAATCCCTATGACGTCGATCATCGGACTCGGTGTTAACCCGAATCCACCGACGGACAGGGATGGACGACGTGAGGACAGCGGAAGGGGGTGAGGGAGTTACAGGCGTGATGATCCGGGCTCGAATTTGGGTAGACGGGAGGTTGGCGGGCGGTCTGCAGGCGCTTTTGGGGGCACCGATGGCGGCCTACAGTGGCTGTGGCGAGCCAGATGGCGGGATAGGACACGGCAAGAGGCGCTCGCGGACTGGGCTGGCGCGAGTTTGCGGGGACGTTGGGTTGGCTGGTGGGTCAGTGGCGGACGGGCTCCGTCAGGCTGGGAGTGGAATGGCTCGCAGTCGGGCCAGGGCGCGGCTGAACTGCTCCTCCCAGGGCCAGCGCCGGGGAAGCTGCAGGGTCAATCGGCGTGCCGAGCGGGTGATCCGTCCGGCCAAGGCAAAGACCCGTCGTCTGAGGGTCTTGGTGGTCACGATCTGCTGACCCAGGCCGATGCGGGCTGTCCAGCGGGCCAGGTTGTGCGCCATCACCTGTACCGCCAGCCAGGCGCCGTTGGCGGCGAAACGGCCCGAGGGGAGATGGTTCAGCCCCACGCCGTACTTGAGGTCGCGTATCGCATTCTCGATCTCGGCGTGACGGCGATGATCGGCCTCCAGTTCCAGCGTCTCCCCGTCCCGGTCGGTGATGAAGCCGTGATAGCTGTAGGTGGCGAAGAGAGCCAGTTGAGAACAGGGCGCCGGCTTCACCCGCCGGACGATGAGCCGTACCGGCGCGGCGTCCGCCTCGGCCTGGAACGGGGTGTAGGTGGTCTCGGCCACATCGGCGGCGCCGTCCATCCAGTAAGGAATCGGCGTCCAGGCATCTTCGGGTATCGCCTCGATGAGATTCCGCAGGCGGGCGCGCTGGCGGATGGCGATGGAGAAGCGGACATCCATCCGGCGGCAGACGGCGACCACGGCGTGGGTATAGAAGCCGCTGTCGGCCCGCACCGTGAGTTGGCCCCTGGCTCCGCAGTAGCGCACCCGCCCCACCGTTTCACGCAGGAAGTGGGCAGCGCCGCGGGCGGTGTTAGCCCGGCCCTCGCGCAGGCGGGCCATCAGCACGTCGCCGGTGCCGGCGGCGACGGCCAGCAGCGGGTGATAGCCCCGCGCACCGGTGTAGCCGTGGTGGCGGGCGCCCTCCTTGGCCAGTCCGTAGGTCTCGCAGATCGTCGAATCAAGGTCGATGGTGAATGGTGCGTCGCCGGGTCCGGCACCGGCCTTCCAGACCCGGGCCAGCAACTCGCGGCTCACCCGGTCCAGTTGGCGGACATGGCCCCACCTGAAGCTGCGCAGGAAGGTGCCCAGGGTGGAGGGAGCCTTAGCCCGAATCCACCGAAGGACGTCCTTGGGGACAGCCCTTGAAGAAGCCAGCGGGTGCTCCTCTGAATCTGGGATAATGGTTTTGGAACAGAAACCCGCCCGGAAACAAGGAGCACCCAATAGATGCTGCCACAGAACAAACCCGACCGTATCCGCATCCTCTTTGACGACCATCGCCTGGTGGCCAATGCCGGCCTGCTCCTGCCGGCCACCCTAGCCCGGCACCTGGGCCTGCGGGAACTCGTCGACCATCACCTTGACCTCGGCGGAGCGCCGGGACGGGCGAACACTGGGGACAAGATGCTGACGCTGGTCGCTTCCGCGCTGGCAGGCGGCGACTGCATCGACGACGCCGATGCGCTGCGCGCTGGTGGGACGGTCGGTGTTCTAGGCTGCGTGGTCAAGGCGCCATCCACCCTGGGGACCTTCCTGCGCAGCTTCCGGTGGGGGCATGTCCGTCAACTCGACCGCGTGAGCCGCCAGTTGTTGGCCCGGGCCTGGGCCGCTGGGGCCGGACCCGGCGACTCGCCCCTGACCATCGACCTGGACTCGACCATCTGCGAGACCTATGGACTGGCCAAGGAGGGAGCGCGCCACCACGGCTATACCGGCGCCCGCGGCTATCACCCGCTGCTGGCCATTGCCGCCGGCACCGGCGAGGTGCTGATGTCCCGGCTGCGCGAGGGCCGGGCCAACACCGCCCGTGGCGCCGCCCACTTCCTGCGTGAGACGGTGGGGCGGGTGCGCTACGGCGGGGCCAGGGGACAACTCACGGTGCGGGCCGACAGCGGCTTCTACGCCCACACTGTCGTTGCCGCCTGCCGGGAAATGGATGTCCGCTTCTCTATCACCATCCGCCAGCGCGCCAGCCTGCGGGACCTGATCGAGGCGATACCAGAGGAGGACTGGACTCCCATTCCCTACTGGATGGACGGCGCCGCCGATGTCGCCGAGACGACTTACACCCCGTTCCAGACCAAGCCGGACGCCGCGCCGGTGCGGCTCATTGTCCGGCGGGTGAAGCCGACGCCCGGTTCCCAGCTCGCCCTCTTCGCCAGATACAGCTATCACGCCTTCATCACCGACCGCGATGGGGAGACGCTGGAACTGGAGGCCGATCATCGCCGCCACGCCGAGGTCGAGAACGCCATACGCGACCTCAAGTACGGCGTCGGGCTGAACCACATGCCGTCGGCGCGCTTCGCCGCCAACGGCGCCTGGCTGGCGGTCCAGGTGATGGCGCATAACCTGGCCCGCTGGACGGCGCGGATTGGTCTGGGCGAGCGGACCGTGATCACCAAGACCCTCAGGCGGCGGGTCTTCGCTCTGGTGGGACGGATCACCCGCTCGGCGCGCCGCCTCACTTTGCATCTCCCCCGGCGCTGGCCTTGGGAAACCCAGTTCAGTCGCGCCTTGGCCCGGCTGCAAGCCATTCCGTTCCCGGCCTGACAGCCAGCCTGCAACTGACCCAACGTCCCCGCAATCTCGCGCCACCCCGGTCGCGAGAGTCCCCTGCTGCGTATCCTCTCGCCTTCCCGCGCATCGCAACTCCCGCATAGGGCCTTAGGGGCCCTGTGCGGCGACTGAAGACCGGCCGCCGGCCTCCCATCTACCCCAAGACCCCAGGCCATCCCCCCTGTAGCTCCCTCACCCACCTCCTTCCGCTGCCCTCACGCCGTCCATCGGTGTCCTTCGGTGGATTCGGGCTAAGGCAGCTAACCTCTGTCGAATGGCGATGGTGTTAGACGATGCCAAGTGCCAACCTCTTCCCGTAAGTGAATTATATTCACCCTCAATTATAGTGAAGGGTATTCACCTGTCAAGAGATGAATTGCGCTACTTTAGTAGGGACATGTTACTCGGCGAGAGATTGGCGAAGTCGCGAAAGCGTGCAGGACTTTCACAGATAGACGTGGCTACAGCGTTGAATCGAGACCGGACGTTGATTTCACACGTGGAAGCTGGACGGGTCGGCTTACGCTCAGTTGCATTGGCGACGGTCGCCAGGGAACTTGACGTATCCGCTGACTACCTGCTTGGCCTCACCGACGACCCCACGCCGGTGGCAGACCGCAATGGCGCGGGCGGACGTGCCATTGCCGAAATCAGAGGGGTCTACGACGCGAACGACAGCGCACCCAACAGGAGTCCCGTGGAGGTATTGGAGCTTGCTCCAGCGGCAGGTGTTGGCGCGGAGGCCTATGACGAGACACCGATTGGCTTTCTGTGGTTCCGCAACGACTGGCTGCAAGATCATTCCATCGATCCGGAGCAGGCCAACATCACCAGCGTCAGAGGGTCGTCGATGGAGCCGACTCTGCCGGACGGCTGCTCGATCCTGGTGGACCACATACGAACGGAGCCGCATGAGGGCCGCATCTATGTCATGCGGACCGAAGAAGGCCTGGTGGTAAAGCGAGTTGGCAAGGACGAAGAAGGGCGCTGGCAGAGCGTGAGTGATCACCCCGACTGGGAGACTGTGCCCATGCTGTACGGCACGGAGATTATCGGTGAGGTGCGGTGGTCGGCGGTGACGTATTAACTTTAGGTTCGTTGCTTGGTATGTATTTTGGTACGTCCACACGGTATATCTCCTGATATTAGCCGCGAAAGCGGCTGGCCTTCGACTCCCATTCCCTCCGCCAGCCACCACTTGTTGGCCCCCAACCACGGCACGGAGAGGTGCTAGAGTGGCCGAATAGGCGCGACTGGAAATCGCGTGTCTCGTTAACCGCGGGACCGTGGGTTCGAATCCCACCCTCTCCGCCAGCCCTAACCCGACCCAACCCGCGCTTGACCTGGGTTTTCTTCCTGGGCCAGAGTAGAAGTAGCTATGGCGCTACTGAATCGAATCCTCACGGGAATCAGGGCCCGGGCGGCCTCTCTTATAGACGCCGTGCCGCCGTATCGCCGTATCGAAGGCCGTTTGACGGCGAAGGAGGCGACTCCCGACGGTCTCTACTTCATCCTCGTCAACGACGAGATGGTCGAAGTCGACTGGCTGACCTTCGACACGCTGATGGAGGGCGAGGCCCTCCGCGTACGTTCGACCAGGGCCTACAAAGCCATCAACATCGATCGACTCTCGCCCTGAGCAAACGTATCGAGGATGCCGGCGGTTCCCCCAGGGCAGTGCACATAGGACGGCCCTCACCAGCATTGGTAGGGGCGGACCTGCGGAGCCTGTCTCAGAAGTCCCATCTCCACTGCAACACAGTAAGAGGGCCGTCTGGAGTCGTCGAGGCGATGGTAATCAGCGACGGTTTTCGTGGATTGGCCCAGTCACCCTCACCTCAATCCTCTCCCAGAGGGAGAGGAGGTAAGACGGCGTTTCTTCTGGGACAGGCTCTGCGTGTCCGCCCGCTGCCTAAACCCGAATCCACCGAAGGACGTCCTTGGGGACAGCCCTTGAAGAAGCCAGCGGGTGCTCCTCTGAATCTGGGATAATGGTTTTGGAACAGAAACCCGCCCGGAAACAAGGAGCACCCAATAGATGCTGCCACAGAACAAACCCGACCGTATCCGCATCGTCTTTGACGACCATCGCCTGGTGGCCAATGCCGGCCTGCTCCTGCCGGCCACCCTAGCCCGGCACCTGGGCCTGCGGGAACTCGTCGACCATCACCTTGACCTCGGCGGAGCGCCGGGACGGGCGAACACTGGGGACAAGATGCTGACGCTGGTCGCTTCCGCGCTGGCAGGCGGCGACTGCATCGACGACGCCGATGCGCTGCGCGCTGGTGGGACGGTCGGTGTTCTAGGCTGCGTGGTCAAGGCGCCATCCACCCTGGGGACCTTCCTGCGCAGCTTCCGGTGGGGGCATGTCCGTCAACTCGACCGCGTGAGCCGCCAGTTGTTGGCCCGGGCCTGGGCCGCTGGGGCCGGACCCGGCGACTCGCCCCTGACCATCGACCTGGACTCGACCATCTGCGAGACCTATGGACTGGCCAAGGAGGGAGCGCGCCACCACGGCTATACCGGCGCCCGCGGCTATCACCCGCTGCTGGCCATTGCCGCCGGCACCGGCGAGGTGCTGATGTCCCGGCTGCGCGAGGGCCGGGCCAACACCGCCCGTGGCGCCGCCCACTTCCTGCGTGAGACGGTGGGGCGGGTGCGCTACGGCGGGGCCAGGGGACAACTCACGGTGCGGGCCGACAGCGGCTTCTACGCCCACACTGTCGTTGCCGCCTGCCGGGAAATGGATGTCCGCTTCTCTATCACCATCCGCCAGCGCGCCAGCCTGCGGGACCTGATCGAGGCGATACCACAGGAGGACTGGACTCCCATTCCCTACTGGACGGACGGCGCCGCCGATGTCGCCGAGACGACTTACACCCCGTTCCAGACCAAGCCGGACGCCGCGCCGGTGCGGCTCATTGTCCGGCGGGTGAAGCCGACGCCCGGTTCCCAGCTCGCCCTCTTCGCCAGATACAGCTATCACGCCTTCATCACCGACCGCGATGGGGAGACGCTGGAACTGGAGGCCGATCATCGCCGCCACGCCGAGGTCGAGAACGCCATACGCGACCTCAAGTACGGCGTCGGGCTGAACCACATGCCGTCGGCGCGCTTCGCCGCCAACGGCGCCTGGCTGGCGGTCCAGGTGATGGCGCATAACCTGGCCCGCTGGACGGCGCGGATTGGTCTGGGCGAGCGGACCGTGATCACCAAGACCCTCAGGCGGCGGGTCTTCGCTCTGGTGGGACGGATCACCCGCTCGGCGCGCCGCCTCACTTTGCATCTCCCCCGGCGCTGGCCTTGGGAAACCCAGTTCAGTCGCGCCTTGGCCCGGCTGCAAGCCATTCCGTTCCCAGCCTGACAGCCAGCCTGCAACTGACCCAACGTCCCCGCAATCTCGCGCCACCCCGGTCGCGAGAGTCCCCTGCTGCGTATCCTCTCGCCTTCCCGCGCATCGCAACTCCCGCATAGGGCCTTAGGGGCCCTGTGCGGCGACTGAAGACCGGCCGCCGGCCTCCCATCTACCCCAAGACCCCAGGCCATCCCCCCTGTAGCTCCCTCACCCACCCCCTTCCGCTGCCCTCACGCCGTCCATCGGTGTCCTTCGGTGGATTCGGGCTAAACCCGAATCCACCGAAGGACGTCCTTGGGGACAGCCCTTGAAGAAGCCAGCGGGTGCTCCTCTGAATCTGGGATAATGATTTTGGAACAGAAACCCGCCCGGAAACAAGGAGCACCCAATAGATGCTGCCACAGAACAAACCCGACCGTATCCGCATCGTCTTTGACGACCATCGCCTGGTGGCCAATGCCGGCCTGCTCCTGCCGGCCACCCTAGCCCGGCACCTGGGCCTGCGGGAACTCGTCGACCATCACCTTGACCTCGGCGGAGCGCCGGGACGGGCGAACACTGGGGACAAGATGCTGACGCTGGTCGCTTCCGCGCTGGCAGGCGGCGACTGCATCGACGACGCCGATGCGCTGCGCGCTGGTGGGACGGTCGGTGTTCTAGGCTGCGTGGTCAAGGCGCCATCCACCCTGGGTACCTTCCTGCGCAGCTTCCGGTGGGGGCATGTCCGTCAACTCGACCGCGTGAGCCGCCAGTTGTTGGCCCGGGCCTGGGCCGCTGGGGCCGGACCCGGCGACTCGCCCCTGACCATCGACCTGGACTCGACCATCTGCGAGACCTATGGACTGGCCAAGGAGGGAGCGCGCCACCACGGCTATACCGGCGCCCGCGGCTATCACCCGCTGCTGGCCATTGCCGCCGGCACCGGCGAGGTGCTGATGTCCCGGCTGCGCGAGGGCCGGGCCAACACCGCCCGTGGCGCCGCCCACTTCCTGCGTGAGACGGTGGGGCGGGTGCGCTACGGCGGGGCCAGGGGACAACTCACGGTGCGGGCCGACAGCGGCTTCTACGCCCACACTGTCGTTGCCGCCTGCCGGGAAATGGATGTCCGCTTCTCTATCACCATCCGCCAGCGCGCCAGCCTGCGGGACCTGATCGAGGCGATACCACAGGAGGACTGGACTCCCATTCCCTACTGGACGGACGGCGCCGCCGATGTCGCCGAGACGACTTACACCCCGTTCCAGACCAAGCCGGACGCCGCGCCGGTGCGGCTCATTGTCCGGCGGGTGAAGCCGACGCCCGGTTCCCAGCTCGCCCTCTTCGCCAGATACAGCTATCACGCCTTCATCACCGACCGCGATGGGGAGACGCTGGAACTGGAGGCCGATCATCGCCGCCACGCCGAGGTCGAGAACGCCATACGCGACCTCAAGTACGGCGTCGGGCTGAACCACATGCCGTCGGCGCGCTTCGCCGCCAACGGCGCCTGGCTGGCGGTCCAGGTGATGGCGCATAACCTGGCCCGCTGGACGGCGCGGATTGGTCTGGGCGAGCGGACCGTGATCACCAAGACCCTCAGGCGGCGGGTCTTCGCTCTGGTGGGACGGATCACCCGCTCGGCGCGCCGCCTCACTTTGCATCTCCCCCGGCGCTGGCCTTGGGAAACCCAGTTCAGTCGCGCCTTGGCCCGGCTGCAAGCCATTCCGTTCCCGGCCTGACAGCCAGCCTGCAACTGACCCAACGTCCCCGCAATCTCGCGCCACCCCGGTCGCGAGAGTCCCCTGCTGCGTATCCTCTCGCCTTCCCGCGCATCGCAACTCCCGCATAGGGCCTTAGGGGCCCTGTGCGGCGACTGAAGACCGGCCGCCGGCCTCCCATCTACCCCAAGACCCCAGGCCATCCCCCCTGTAGCTCCCTCACCCACCCCCTTCCGCTGCCCTCACGCCGTCCATCGGTGTCCTTCGGTGGATTCGGGCTAAAGCGCGCATACAGGTCTAGCCCATAGATGACCGATCCGCTCCAATCCGCCAATTGGGTCAAAGACCAGTACGGGAATTCATCGAATCTGCGCGCCCGCGCTCGGATCTACCAACTGTTCGGAAGAAGCGAAACGGACACTCGCGAATGGATGGACTGGGTATTCGACCAGTTCGACCTACCAGGTTCAAGCCGTATCCTCGAACTCGGATGCGGAACGGCGGCGCTATGGGCCAAGAACTCTCATCGGGTCCCCCTTGGGTGGGATATCGTTCTTACCGACCTCTCGCCGGGGATGGTCGAAGAGGCCCGCCGGGCACAACGTTTCGGTAATCAGCCGTTCACCGCCCTGGTCTGCGACGCCCGGTCCCTCCCGTTCGATGACGAGTCGTTCGATGCAGTGATCGCCAACCACACGCTCTATCACATCCAAGACCGCCAAACGGCATTCGCCGAAATCCACCGCGTATTAAGGCGGTCAGGGCGACTCTACGCGACCACCGTAGGAGAGAGCCACCTGGCAGAGCTGGCCCAGCTTCTGACCCGCGTCAAGCCGGAGCTCTCCAAAGAATGGGCGGAACCATCAGTTCAATTCGGCCTTGAGTCTGGCGCAGACCAGCTTAAGGCCTGTTTTACCGAAGTCGAGGTCCGCCGGAACGACGGAGAATTAACGGTCACTGAGGTGGGGCCGCTCGTCGACTACGTCCAGTCAACGACCAGACTGCGCCTCGACGAAACCCAGGAGGCGGAGTTCAGGCGGCTTGCCAGCGACCACATCTCCGCGCACGATGCCATCCGTATCACCACCTCATCAGGAATGCTTATCGCGTCGAAAGGCGCCGTGCAGGAATCGTAGATTCATCAGCCGCTGACACGGAGTCAAGCTGTCTTCAAACTAATACCGGGTTTGTAGTAGCTTACGCGTCAGAGGGACTCGCGACCTCCTCGCCAACGTCGCCCAGCAGTTCCGTCAGCAGTAGAAGGTTTTGCTGGTGCATTCGAGGCCGATGCATGGCAACCACGGACTTCAAGAAATCTGAAACGTCAGAGTCTCTGAGGATCAACAATATCTGGTCATTCATGATCGCCGCGTCCGCGAATTCGTTTACCTGATCAGCTGTAAATTCAGTGTAGGAGTTGAGCTTGGAGATGGTCGTGTGTGTTTCTGCAAACGAGGCGCTCGCAGCTAGTTTCTGAATCAAGAATTCTTTCTCAAGCTCAGCAGCTAATTTGATGTCAGGGAAATTGTCCTCAAAGAACGTAGACAATCTCCTGTAAAAGCTAAAGCTGGCGGTCGTCGTGGCCGACCATTCACGAAGTAGGAACTCGTTGAACTTGCTTTCGTCCAAACTTGAAAAGTAGTCCTGGTCGTCGGTGATGAAGTGTAGTCCCTCTCCCGGTGGAACCTCTTCTAGCAGAGTCTCCCAGTTGATTGCGTCACCCAGGGAGTTACGTTTTCCTGGAGGATTGCCGATCTGGACTCGATCGCGGGCTTTGTCCACAATCTGAGAGCTCAACGGGATGTCGTAAGCGTTTTGAAATAGACGTCGGATTGTCTCATCCGCCTTCAGAGTATGATTCTCGGCGTCTTCACCAATCTTCTGCAGAAGCCGGGCATGTTTCTCCCCATATCTTCTTTGTAGCTCACGGAGTTCGGTGTACTCGTCATAGCCTCTAGATAATTGGGGAAACTGAAGGTTTAAACGCTGTTGCTTTAAGCCCTTCAGTGCGTCAGCTATCTTGTTCTCTCGGTTCCGCCAGAACTCAGATTTGACCTGTTCGGTCAACCACAGCGTGATCTCGTTGCGTTCCAGCAAAACGGCGAGCTTATTAAGTTCCTCCAAGTCGTCGCTTGTGAGGTGGTAGAAGGACAAGAGGACGTTTGTATCGATGAAGACGTTGGTAGTCATTTGCGAACGAACAATGCCGATGTCGGCCTCATGCATCTTGATCAGCGGTTTCCGTACGGCGTCAGCTTGTGATTCTCTAGGCCCCTCACATCCTACGTCGCTAGTTGCTATGCCGCAAGAGACTGGTCCTTGCTAAGTGCGGCTCACCAGCACATCTGCGCTATTCAACTGAAAGTATTGGATCGCCACGGCCGCCGTCCAGCGGGACAACCGGTTCCCAAAGCCTCCTGAGGCCCTCGGTCTCCAGCTACTCCACAGACGAATCACTTATGTCGTCCCTAGCCCTGACCTAATCCTGTGCTCCTACCCCGCCACCTGACACACCCGCACCTGGTGCGCAATCCCAGGCTCGTTCTGAGGAGAGCCAGAGACAGCCATCGGCGCTCATCTCGCGTCGCCCATTCACGCCGCCGCAAGCGACCGGTCCCACGAACGCCGGCAACCACCCCTTGACAAGACCAGAACGTATGTACTATAGTGTTGGCGAGGGACAGACCCGCGGGCTGTCCTTTTGTCTTTGGAAATGAAATCGAGTGGTGAAACATGATGGAGCAAACCGGAAAGATCTGGAACGCCCGTGTGTCGGCGCTACATAGGACAGTAGAACAGTTTCCCAGTCCGATGCACCGGCCCACCAGATAGGAAAGGAGCGTTATGGAGCAGAACGGAGCAGAAAAACAGCCCCCCCTATCTGACAAGCAGCTCACCGCCCTGCCTTACCTGGTCTCCCCCAAGTCGCTGTCGGAGGCGGCTCGGCTGGCCAGCGTCGGGCGGACCACCCTCTACCGGTGGATGAACGACCCCGATTTCCGTGAGGAGCTCGAACGCCGGCGCCAGGAGGCCGCCGAGCTTGCCGACACCGAGTTAAAAGGGCTGAAGCTCAAGGCGTTGATTGTGTTCGCCGAGTCCATGGAGGACCCCGATCCGTACGTTCGCCTGCGTGCTGCCCAGGTAGCCTACGGCTTCGGAATCAAGTCCGGTGACCTTGCGGAGGTAGGCAAGAGGGTCGAACGCCTCGACGACTCCTACCACCTCTGGTACTCCAAGAACCCGCAGCACCCGTGAGAGCTGTACTCCGGAGTCTCGAACGAAAGCTGGTCTATGAGCGGCTCAGACGATCATTCCTGGAAGTCGTCGACGACTTCCAGGACCGGTGGCGCGAGGACGACCGGTTCGAAGGGCGAGCCGATCAATCAATCGACCCCGGCTCTGTCCCCCCTTTGAAAAGGGGGGTTGGGGGGATTTGACCCCACCATGACTAGATACAACCGCAAGCTGAACACATCGATTCGTTGACACTTAGCCTTCTGCATGCAAAACTCAACCAGACACACCTTCGGGAGGCTACCATGACCGACAGCGAGCTAGCCCAGATCGCCCACCTTATGCGCCGCGCCGGTTTCGGCACCAGACGCGACGAGCTGGAGGCCTACGCCGCCCAGGGATACGAAGCTGTCGTCGAGGACCTGCTCCGACCCGAAGATTTCCCCGACGTCGACGTGGATGTCCTCTCACGCTGGGGCAGCATCCCCGGCTGGGACCGGTTCCCGGGAACATGGCTATACCGGATGGTCAACACCGGCCGTCCGCTCGCCACGAAGATGGCCCTCTTCTGGCACCACGTTTTCCCCACGGCTACCGAGAAGTCCCTCATTTTCGTACGCGACCAGATCGAAATGTTCCACCGTCTCGGCATGTCTGACATGCGCACGATCTTGACCTCGCTATCCAGCGATCCTTCGATGATCATGTGGCTCGACAACCAGGAAAACCACCGGACCGAGATCAACGAGAACTATGGCCGCGAGCTGCTCGAGCTCTTCTCGTTGGGCGTAGGCAACTACACTGAAGACGACGTCAAGGCCGTTGCCCACTCCTTTACCGGATGGAGCTTCCTGGAGCCCATCCCCGCGGGCAATAGGGAAGGCGGCTTCCCGACCAGGTTCCTCTACTTCGACGAAGACCACGACGAGACCCCGAAGACTTTTCTCGGAGAGTCCGGCCGGTTCAACGGCGAAGATGTCGTCGACATCATCGTCAGACAGCCGGCCTGCGCCCGGTTCGTGGCGAGGCACCTGTACACGTTCTTCGTCGCCGATGAGCCGCAGGTCGCCGCATGGAACGAGACTCCGCCCCAGGACCCGGAAGCCGTTGATATCCTGGTAAAGGCTTACTTCGAGTCGGGGGGCGAGTTGAGGCCGGTTCTTCGCACCCTGTTCAACTCCGACTTTTTCAAGGAGGCCAGGTTCAAGAGGGTCAAGAGCCCGGCCGAGCACGTAGCTGCGGTGGTCAAGCTAGTGGGGACCTACAGGTTCCCTGAACTGGGCCAGGATGTACACGGGGGAGCGATGGGAGTCATGGGGCAGAGCCTGATGAACCCCCTGACCGTCGAGGGCTGGCACACTGGCACGGCGTGGATCGACGGCGGGACGCTGAACGAGCGCGTCAACTACGCCGTCGAGCAGGTAAGCGACGCGACCCGGCCTGGGATCAAAGACATCGTCGACCGGTTGAGTCGCGAGACGCCCCTTTCACCACCGCAGTTCGTCGAGAGGTCTCTCGAGCTCGCCGGCCACGTCGCCGTCGACGGCGACACGCTCGACACCCTCCTCGAGTACGCCGAATCGGGCGGCACGCTCAGCTTCACTAACGGAGGCGGCGAAAAGGACGGCGAAGCCCGCGTCCTCCGAATGCTCCAGCTTATAGTTTCTGCACGAGAGTACCAGTTCAATTAAGCAGGGATTGGGTTCTAGGGATTAGGGGCTGGGGCCCCAACCCCCAAACCCCAAACCCTAACCCCTAACCCCCATCTTCCGAGGTGACCCAATGACTCGACCCGCAGGAATGATCAGGGCCGGCTTCCCCTACGTCAAGACTATCGGCAGCTTCACGAAGACGAGCATCCCGTACGACCTGGCCCTCGGTCAGGAGGGGAGGATCTACGTCATTGGCGGGGGCAACTCGGGTCCCATCTCGATAATCGACCTCGACGATGGCGACCACGGCGCCTTCGGCGCTCCCGACTTCGGCTTCCGATACCCGAACCACAAGTGCGCTCAGGGTAACCAGGACTGGCCCGTACGGGACGGCGCAATCCTTCGCCCGTGCCAGATTATCGTCGACGAGGACGAGCTTGTCTACGTGTCCGACGAGGGCGCCGACCGCATCTCGATCTTCAATCGCCAGGGCGAGTTCCTCGGCAAGTGGGGCGAACACGGCTCGGGCGATGGCCAGCTCGACCGCCCGGCCGGAATCGCCTTCGACGCCGACGAGAACATGTACGTCGTCGACGCCCTTAACCACCGGGTGCAGAAGTTCACCAAGGACGGCAAGTTCATTGGCAAATGGGGGACCTTCGGCATTGGCGACGGCGAGTTCAACATGCCATGGGGCATTACCATCGACGAGCTAGGGGATATCTATATAGGGGACTGGCGGAACGACCGCGTGCAGAAGTTCGACTCGAACATGAACTTCATCTTCAAGTTCGGCAAGTCCGGTAGTGGAGACGGCGAGTTCAACCGGCCATCGGGCATAGCTGTGGACAAGGACGGGGACATCTACGTCGCCGACACCGAAAACAACCGGGTCCAGCTCTTCACTCAGGATGCACGCTTCGTTCAGCAGTTCACCGGCGACGCTATCATCTCCAAGTCGACGCTCGACCGGATGTTCACGGGTAACAAGCTCTCCCGGCGGCTTCGCGAAAGCGGCAGCCTCGACCTGGAGAAGCTCCTCGGCCGCCCGCGCTCCGTGCGAGTCGACGACGAAGGCCACCTGTTCATCGCCGACTACGAGTGCTTCCGTATTCAAGTCTACAAAAAGCACGCCTTCCCCCTGGGCGAAGACGAGATCGCGCCGCCACTCCGTTCGCCGGTGCTGGTCAACTAGCGGCGGCCAGTCGGTTTCGATTGGTTCAGCTCGCTCAAACAGTGAATCGGAGGACAACCCGGTGACCCGATCTATCCCTTGCTATCGAAGCGTCGTTACCGCTATGATCGGGCTTGCTTTACTCGCCTGTGGCGGCAACGAGGAAACGACCAATGCCTCACCGACCGCGGTCCCAGCGGCTACACAGGAATCCGCAGCAGTTGCAGCCGCCGACCAGAGTTCAACACGGACTCCTGTCCCCCCATCGACTGAGGCCCAAACAGTGACCGAACCAATCCAAACAGCCCTGCCCCAGCGGTCGAGTCCGCGGCCTAGGACCACCGGCAGCGTCCCTCACACGCAAATCGGCGTAAACCCGCTGCCTGATGTGAAGGACGAACTGGTTCGACGGACGTTCACTCTGCCGGATGTCGAGAACCGTCCCACCATAGTCTCGCTGCCGGGTACGCTAGGGATTTGGATAAACGATGACGTGTCCCTTGCACATCCGGAGGTCATCGTTGCAGGGCGAGAATCCGCTCACATCCATCCCGACGGTAGCTTGCATGCCCCGCTGCCGTTTGAACGAGCCATCGAAGCTGCCGATGCCGGCTGGGCCGAACGGCACCCATGGGCCGACCAGAGAGACGGCTGGGACGGACTGGTGATGCTCTTCACGCCCACGTCTTTTGAAGAGCTGGACGTAGTCTTTCAGCTTATCGTCGAGTCGTACAACTTCACGACCGGACGGTCTGTCGACCCGAATGATTACTAAAAGCGGTGCCGACAGAGCTTTCGAAGCTGTCGTCATGAGGAGTCCCGCGACGAAGGACCTGGCGACGGGCGGCTCTAGAAAGACCGGAAGCTCAGCCGCGAGTCTCATCTTGACAGAGGTCCTGTCTCCGATAAGCCTCTCTTTCGAGGGGATGTTTTCTGTTTCCAGGGTAAAAGATCCTCAATATGAGATAGACCACGAACCACGGTACGACCAGCCATCTGAGCTGGTCCATCCAGTGGTACCTCTCGTGTATCTGGACACAATGGTCGTCCCACTTGTGCGACTCGTAGAATATGAAAGGCCAGACCGTGACAGCGTAAACGTTCGCCGGGAAGGGCCACGGTATCTTGCCGACCTTGATCTCGATCATGCCGCTAGCGACTCTCATGGCTGGTTCTCCCTATTGGGTCGTGATGCCGCCGTCCATCATCAGGGGCGCGCCCGTCACGAACGACGACTCGTCTGATGCCAGGAACAGCGCCCCGTAGGCTATCTCCCGCGGGTCGGCGATGCGCTTGAGGAGGCTCGCATCAGCCGCCGCTTCGAGGAACTCCTCTTTATCCGCGCCCAAGAACGCCCGGTGACGCTCCGTAGCGTCGGTCAGCACGGCACCCGGACACACACAGTTCACCCTGATGTTGTCGGGCGCTAAGTCCATCGCGAGGCACCTTGTCAACTGCAGCAGCGCTCCCTTAGACGAATTGTACGGTACAAACTGAGGCTGAGCGATGAAGCTGCTCACCGACGCCACGATTACGATCGACCCTGCGCCGGCCGACCTCATCACCGGCAGGACGTGCTTGACGCAGTGCGCCGCGCCGATAACATTGACGCCAAAGACCTTCTGCCAGTCGGCGTCGGTCACGTCCTCGACCTTCCCGAAGACGAACGCCGCTGCGTCGCTAACCAGCACGTCCACGGTGCCGTACGCGTCCACGGCGGAGTCGACCATTCGCTTGACCTCGCCCTCGTCGGAGACGTCGGTGGGCACGAACAGAGCGTCGCCGCCGGACGACTCTATGTCGCTAGCAGATTCGCTGCCGCCAACGACATCGATGTCGGCGATGACGATCTTGGCGCCCTCCTCGGCGAAGAGCTTGCAGATCGCTCGACCGATCCCGTTGGCGCCTCCTGTAACTATCGCGACCCTACCGGCGAGTCTCATGTCGACCTCGTTGTGTGGGACTGTTTAGTCTGCACCAGACTGGTACGGCGCCCACTATATTTTGAGGGTGAGTGCAATGTCAATCGAGCCGCAAGCGGTCGAAAATGCGCATGGTATAGTAGGCCCCACACCACCCAGACATGAGGTACTCCAGTGAGCAGACCGTACGCGCTGATGAGGGCCGGGTTTCCGTACGTTAAGACACTCGGCGAGTTCAGGAAGATCAGGTTCCCTTCGGACCTCGCCATCACCAACGACGGGATCATCTATTCCTTCGGGGTCGGCAGCAACTATGGCAAAGGGTTCTCGGGCCCGATATCCCTGACAAACCTCGACGACGATGACCTTGGCTCCTTCGGCTGGCTCGCCAACGAGCTACCCGTGCCCGACGGGGCATTCATGTGGCCCAGCCAGGTCGTGATGGACAGCAACGAGGTCTTGTATCTATCGGACCAGGCCTGCCACCGGATCACCATCTACAGCCGGTGGGGCGAGTTCCTTGGGAAATGGGGGGACCACGGGCACAAAGACGGCCAGATCGACCGCCCGGCCGGCCTAGCGTTCGATCCCGACCAGAACCTCCTGGTCGTCGACACCATGAACCACCGAGTGCAAAAGTTCACAAAGGACGGCCGGTTCATCATGAGCTGGGGATCCTTCGGCAGCGAGAACGGTCAGTTCAACATGCCCTGGGGCATAACGCTCGACGACACGGGAAACGTCTACGTCTCGGACTGGCGAAACGACCGGGTCCAGAAGTTCACAACCGACGGCGAGTTCATCTGGAAGTTCGGTGTGTCGGGCAGCGACGACGGCCAGCTTCGTCGGCCGGCAGGCCTCGCTGTCGATAAGGATGGCGACATCTACGTATGTGACTGGGGAAACAACCGCGTGCAACTCTTCACGGAGGACGGTCGCTACGTCCAGCAGTTCCTAGGTGACGCCACCCTGTCGAAGCTGAACCTGAAGGTCATGTTAGAGCGAAGTGCCAGACTACGTCGTATGCGGGACTCGGCGAACCTGGAACCGGAGAAGTATTTCGCCCGCCCTCGCTCGGTCAGGGTCGACCACAACGGGTATATGTACGTCTCCGACTACGAGCACTACCGCATTCAGGTCTACAGGAAAGAGGCCTACCCGATGGATGAGTCGCAGATCATTCCGCCCTTCAAGGTCCCGACCCTCAACGCCAACTAGCTCGGCTCTCCTGACGGCGCGACCAGGATGCGAAAGATTTCCTTCGTCGGCGCCATCATTCGGGCGAAACCCACGTCGATGACCTCGTCGAGGCTGATCACGTCGGAGACCAGCGGCGCAGTCTGGACGGCGCCGCTGGAAATAAGCCCGACAGCTGATTCGACGTCCTGCTGCCCGGAAGCGATGGTGCCCACCAGCTCCTTTTCGGTGGCGACCAGGGTGTTGAAGTCGAACTCGGGCGTGTCTACGTAGATCGCGACCAGCACGACTCTACCGCCGGTACGCACCCACTCGACGGCGCTAGCTGTCGTCGTCGATCCACCGGCGGCGTCGAGGACCACACTCGGGCCTATCCCGTCGGTCAGGTCGCGCAGCGCTTCGCCGACGTCGGCCTCGTCTGAGTTGACAGTTGCGTCTGCTCCGAGGTCTGCTGCCATTTCCAGACTCATCCGGCGCCGGTCCACTGCAATCACTCGGGCCCCTCGCGCTTTCGCGATCTGCAATGCCAGCATGCCCACCGTCCCGGCACCCAGCACGACTAGACTGTCGCCCCGTTCAAGCTGACACCTGCTAATGGCGTGGTGCGCGACCGAGGCGGGCTCGACCAGAGCCGCCTGTTTGCTGGTCATGTTGTCCGGCAGCGGTACCACTTGGGAGGCGGGCCACACCATGAACTCGGCGAGGCCGCCGTCGCGGTCGAACCCGGCGACCGCCATGCTCGGACACTGCATCGTCCGTCCGTTAGTACACCACGAGCACTGACCGCAGGTGAGTATTGTGTTGACTGCAACTCGAGTGCCCGCGGCTACGCCCTCGACGTCATCGGCGGGCTCGAAGACCGTGCCCGTCATCTCGTGGCCGATGATAGTCGGTAGGGTCTTGCCGGTCAGAGGGTTCGGAGGGTCGCTGGCGATGAACTTCGGCCCGTAGAGGTACTCCTCGATGTCCGTGGCACATATGCCGCAATAGTCGATGCGGAGCTTCACCTCGCCGGGGCCGGGAGTCGGATCGGGCGCGGACTCGAGGCGCAGGTCTTTGTTTCCGTGATAGACGAGGCACTTCATCGGGCTCTCCAGGGACGTCGATGTCGTGAAATGTTACACCACGGCGCTCCAGGCCGGTTGCTACCGTGATAGGATTCCGGCTGTCGTGGGGCCTGACGTGCATTTCAAGCTGCGCGACATTCAACCTGAGTGTAGGTACGAAATAGAGACGCAATACGACCCCGACCGGACTCGGTTCTTCTATAACGCCTATGGTGAGCGCGAGTGGTCTAGGCTCGAGGATCAAGCGTATGGTCGGCTGCAAGCCATTATCCACACGGATTTCATCAAGCGCTACGTGAGGCCGGGAGATCTTGTACTCGATGCGGGGAGCGGCCCAGGCCGTTTCAGTATCGCCATGGTTCGTCTCGGAGCACGAGTCACGCTGCTGGATCTCTCCGACGAGCAACTCAAGCTTGCCCGAGAGAACCTGGAAGCGGAGGGGCTTGTCCATGGCGCCGAAGGACTCGTCCGAGGCGACATCACTGACCTGTCGATGCTGCAAGATGGCTATTTCGATCGCGTGGTTTGCTTCGGAGGAGCACTCTCGTATGTCTGTGAGCAAAGAAAGAACGCTGCCGCAGAGCTAGTAAGGGTTGTGAAGCCCGACGGGCACCTTCTGGTCAGTGTGATGAGTCGCTTCGGCGCTGCCGCCAACGTCGTTCGTCGGCCAGAGCTCGACATCCTGAACGATCCGGACGGTAGGCACCTGTGGAGTATCTTGGACGAGGGAGACCGCCCAGGCTTCCCGAGTAGCGTACCCTCAATAGATCATCCCCCGATGCACCTTTACTCTGCCGACGAGTTGCGCGATCTGTTCGGTGACTGTGAGGTCCTCGAGCTCGCGGGGTCCAACGTGACCACCTTCGAAGGATCCTTGACCTTGGCCGACGTGGAAGCTGATCCCAAGGTATGGGACACCGCAGTCGAGATCGAAAGGCGGCTGAACCGGGCACCCGGGCTCGTCGACAGCGGCACACATATCATCATGGTAGCCAGACGACCCAGCACTTGAAGCCCCACGGCCCAGACGAGAACCGAAGCCATCGAAATCGCCCATCTAGGTCGCCGGTGAGGAGTCGAGAACATGGAACGGGTAGGCTTTCTGCTCAAGGTCCGCAAAGAGAGACTGGACGAGTACAAGGAGCACCACAAAGCTGTCTGGCCCGACATGCTCGACGCTCTGCGCCGGCACGGGTGGAACAACTACAGCCTCTTCTTGGCCCGAATCCACCGACGGACAGGGATGGACGACGTGAGGACAGCGGAAGGGGGTGAGGGAGTTACAGGCGTGATGATCCGGGCTCGAATTTGGGTAGACGGGAGGTTGGCGGGCGGTCTGCAGGCGCTTTTGGGGGGCACCGATGGCGGCCTACAGTGGCTGTGGCGAGCCAGATGGCGGGATAGGACACGGCAAGAGGCGCTCGCGGACTGGGCTGGCGCGAGTTTGCGGGGACGTTGGGTTGGCTGGTGGGTCAGTGGCGGACGGGCTCCGTCAGGCTGGGAGTGGAATGGCTCGCAGTCGGGCCAGGGCGCGGCTGAACTGCTCCTCCCAGGGCCAGCGCCGGGGAAGCTGCAGGGTCAATCGGCGTGCCGAGCGGGTGATCCGTCCGGCCAAGGCAAAGACCCGTCGTCTGAGGGTCTTGGTGGTCACGATCTGCTGACCCAGGCCGATGCGGGCTGTCCAGCGGGCCAGGTTGTGCGCCATCACCTGTACCGCCAGCCAGGCGCCGTTGGCGGCGAAACGGCCCGAGGGGAGATGGTTCAGCCCCACGCCGTACTTGAGGTCGCGTATCGCATTCTCGATCTCGGCGTGACGGCGATGATCGGCCTCCAGTTCCAGCGTCTCCCCGTCCCGGTCGGTGATGAAGCCGTGATAGCTGTAGGTGGCGAAGAGAGCCAGTTGAGAACAGGGCGCCGGCTTCACCCGCCGGACGATGAGCCGTACCGGCGCGGCGTCCGCCTCGGCCTGGAACGGGGTGTAGGTGGTCTCGGCCACATCGGCGGCGCCGTCCAGCCAGTAAGGAATCGGCGTCCAGGCATCTTCGGGTATCGCCTCGATGAGATTCCGCAGGCGGGCGCGCTGGCGGATGGCGATGGAGAAGCGGACATCCATCCGGCGGCAGACGGCGACCACGGCGTGGGTATAGAAGCCGCTGTCGGCCCGCACCGTGAGTTGGCCCCTGGCTCCGCAGTAGCGCACCCGCCCCACCGTTTCACGCAGGAAGTGGGCAGCGCCGCGGGCGGTGTTAGCCCGGCCCTCGCGCAGGCGGGCCATCAGCACGTCGCCGGTGCCGGCGGCGACGGCCAGCAGCGGGTGATAGCCCCGCGCACCGGTGTAGCCGTGGTGGCGGGCGCCCTCCTTGGCCAGTCCGTAGGTCTCGCAGATCGTCGAATCAAGGTCGATGGTGAATGGTGCGTCGCCGGGTCCGGCACCGGCCTTCCAGACCCGGGCCAGCAACTCGCGGCTCACCCGGTCCAGTTGGCGGACATGGCCCCACCTGAAGCTGCGCAGGAAGGTGCCCAGGGTGGAGGGAGCCTTAGCCGTGAAACCGAGCACGCGGGCGGTCCCGCCGGCGCGCAGCACATCGGCGTCGTCGATGCAATCTCCGCCGGCTAGGGCGGAGGCCACCAGGGTCATCATCTTGTCGCCGGTGTTCGCCCGGCCCGGCGCGCCGCCGAGGTCGAGGTGCTTCCGGAGGAGTTGGGGCAGGCCAAGGCGCAGGGCGAGGGTGGCGGGAAGGATCAGCCCGGCATTGGCCACCAGGCGGTGGTCGTCGAAGGCGATTTGGATGCGGTCGGGGTGGTTACGTGGTAGCATCTATCGGGTGCTCCTTTTCTGGGACCGGTTTTCTGTTTCAAAACCATTATCCCAGATTCAGAGGCGCACCCTTTTGTTTCTTCAGCAGGCCTCCTACACGCCGTCCTTCGGTGGATTAGGGATTAGGGGTTTGGGGTTAGGGGTTGGGGATTAGGGACCAGGGTGAGAAGCAATCACGAGTAACAGGAGGAACACCATTGGACGCCAAGATGCAAGCGATCCGCTGCGACCACGACGGTCTCAAGATGGGCGAAGTCAAGAACGGCCATCTGATTCTGAGGACGAAACACCACGGCGAGACCCACATCAAGATCGTCGCTCTGGCCGAGCTCGAGGCGCCGATCGATGCGGATGGGCGCCGTTGAGACCCCCTTAGCGTATCGGGGAAGCGGTCTCTCCTCTTCCCCTTCCGGCGGAAGATTGAGACGGGGGCTCTCGGCCCTATGAGCGCACCATTCAATGAGACACTTTGAGACCAGATGAGACACCCTAAAAAATCCTTGTCTCATTGCTATCGTGGCCGCGTCCGTAGACCGCGCCAGCTGAAACGCGGTACGCTGTGCCCAATGACCCTCTGCTACGCGGTCGACGCTGGCCGTCTCGACTATGCCGAAGCGCTCGAACTCCAAAGAACCCTCCAGGCCAGGGTCGCCGACGGCGATCCGCCGGGCGTGCTGCTGTTTGTAGAGCACAACCACATCTATACCCTGGGTCGCCGTGGTAACGATAGCGACATTCTGGCAGCGCCACAGCGACTCGAGGAGCTAGGCGTCGAGGTACACCATATCGACCGCGGCGGCGAGGTGACTTACCACGGCCCCGGTCAGCTTGTCGGCTACCCCATCGTTAACCTGCGGACACTAGGCATTGGGCCCCTCCAATACGTTCGGAGCCTCGAGCGGGTGATCGTTGCCACGCTGGCGGAGTTCGGCATCGACGCTACGTCGGACGAGCGGCCCACCGGAGTCTGGGTCGGCGACGCGAAGATCGCCGCCATCGGAGTAAAGATCAGCCGAGGCGTGACGACCCACGGCTTCGCACTCAACGTGGACCCTGATCTCTCGTACTTCGAGCACATTGTCCCGTGCGGTATGTCCGACGTAGCTGTGACTTCGATGGTTGCTCATGGAAGCGAAGGCGTTTCCGTAGAGTCGGTGGTGCCGGTGCTAGCCCGCGAGTTTAGCCATGTGTTCGGTTTCGACATCGAGTGGACCAGCCTCGCTGAGCTGGGCCTGCCGAGCAAGGCGGCGGAGAAACAGGCAACGGCCACATCCGTGCTCGGTGGATGAACCTCCCGAAGCTGCTCTTCCGGCTGGTCCTCGGCCGCCGTCTTCCAATGACCTCGGGCACCCTGACAGTCTCCGGCCTGGACCAGCCCATCTCGATTAGGCGCGACGCATTCGGTATCCCTCACGTCGAAGCCGCGACCGACGGCGACGCCTGGTACGGCCTGGGCTTCTGCCAGGGTCAGGACAGAGCATTCCAGGTGGAGCTTCTAAACCGCGTGGCGCGGGGCACGCTATCCGAGCTGATCGGCACCGGCGGTCTGGCCATCGACCGCCTCTCGCGGCGGATAGGCTTCGCCCGCAGCGCCCAGCCACAGCTCGAGGCCTTCGACGCTCAGGCTCAGGCCAGAGTCGCGGCCTTCGCTCGTGGCATAACGGACGGGGCAACGCTCGGGTCACCACGACGGGCCCACGAGTTCGCATTGCTGCGACGGAAGCCGTCGGCCTACACCGCAGCAGACGTGGTGGCGGTCTATCTCCTGCAGGCCTTCGTCCTCGCATCCAATTGGGACATCGAGCTTGCCAGGCTCCGGATACTGAGGGAAGACGGCGTCGAGGCGCTGAAGGCCCTCGACCCGGCGTACCAGGAGTGGTTGCCCGTTTCAGTGCCTTCGGGCGAGCAGGCCGGCAAGGCGATCAACGCGCTGTTCGAGGACCTAGCCGCCTTTGCGGAGGTCGTCGGGCGCGGGCCCACCACCAACGCGTGGGCCATAGCACCATTACGTACCTCGTCCGGCCGACCGGTCCTGGCCAACGACCCTCATCTCAGGCCAGCGATTCCCCCTCACTGGTATTTTGCCCACGTTCGCGCGCCTGAATGGGCCGTGGCGGGTGCTGCATTCGTTGGCGTCCCTGTCTTTCCCGCCGGGCATAACGGAACCGCCGCCTGGGGCATCTCCGCCGGGCTGGCCGACAACTCGGACCTGTTCATCGAAGAGCTTGGGCCCGATGGCCACAGCGTCCGCGAGGGAGACGCCTTCGTACCGTGCGAAGTCGTTCGGGAAACGATTCACGTCAAGGGAAGTAGCGCGGTCGTCGAGGACGTCGCGATAACTAAACGAGGCCCCATCGTCGGCCCCGCGCTGTCGGCGGCCGACGACGCCATATCGCTTCGCGCCACCTGGCTCGACCCGTTGCCAGTCCAAGGCTTCCTCGCCGTCGAGCGGACCCGCTCCTTCGAAGAGTTCAGACGGGCCTTCGAGCACTGGCCGCACATCTCGCTCAACGTCGTGTACGCCGACACCTCTGGGTCCATCGGGTACCAGCTCGTCGGGGACGTGCCGCGCCGAAAACGGGGCTTTGGCACGGTCCCAACCCCAGGGGCGGACCCCGACTCCGGCTGGCATGAGTCGCCCGTCAGCTTCGATGACCTGCCCTCCACCTTCGACCCGGAGGCCGGGTACGTCGCAACGTCCAACAACCAGCCGGCGCCGTACGACGGCGGGCTGTTTCTGGGCGTCGACTGGCTGGACGGCTACAGGGTGGCACGCGTCTCCGAGGCGATCGAGGCGCGCGACGACTGGGACGTCGCCGCAAGCCTTGCTCTCCAGATGGACATACACTCCATCCCATGGACCGAGCTTCGCGAGTCGGTCCTCGGCGTAGACCCCGACGACACGGACGCGCAGCGGGCCGTCGATCTGCTGCGCGACTGGGACGGCTCGGTGTCGGCCGAGTCGAACGCCGCGACGGTCTTCGAGTTCTTTCTTGCCGAGATGTTCCAGGGCATCGCCGAATCGCAGGCGCCAAACTCATGGCGGTTCGCCCTCGGCGAAGGCGTCGGCCCTGTGCACCCATTGACACTGCTGGCCGCCCGCCGAGTCGGACACCTGGTGCGCCGGCTCCGGGAATCTCCACGTGCGGCCTCGGAGCAGCTGATCGAGGAGGCGCTGTCTCGCGCGTTCCGAAGGCTTCGGTCCACCTACGGTGTCGACCGAAGCAGTTGGGAGTGGGGCGCGGTCCGCCCCCTGACGTTGCGACACCCATTCGGGCAACGGAGCTTATTCCAGCGCGTATTCAATCTGGGCCCGTTCCCGCAGGGCGGCGACGTCAACACGGTCGCACAGGCAGCTCCCAACCCCTTCGACCCAACCGCCAATCCGCTGGCCGTGGCCTCGATGCGAATGGTGCTCGACGTGGGCAACTGGGACGAGAGCCGGTTCTCGATGCCTGGGGGCCAGTCGGGCAATCCGATGTCGCCCCACTACGACAATCTGCTACCGTTCTGGCTGCGAGGGGACGGCGTTCCTATCGCGTGGACTCAAAAGGCGGTTGAGAAGACGACTGTGGAAACGCTGCGTCTAGTACCGGAGAGTCAAGGCTAGGGAACCAGGCAGGTTGCCCGACTCAAACGCGACATGCTTCGATCAGTTCAGTCACGTCCTCGGGGCTCGACAGCCGCTCGCATAGGCTCATCAGACGGCTCGGAATATCTGGTGCTACGACGTCCTCCAGCAGCCAGGTCATCTTGTCCAGCACGCCAGCATCGTCGAACGGGGCGTCCGGATGGCCTTTCGGCTGGTGGACCTCGATTGCCTCGGTTGAGCCATCCTCAAGGTCTGCGACAAGCCGGACTCCCAGAATTCCATCCTCAGCCATTGCACGGTCCCGTTCAGGGTCGACTACAAGCTCGATTCTGGACATGATGTCCCTGACCTCGTCGGTTTCCCATGGCGCGCCATCGTACTCCCGAAGCGTCAGCCTTCCGCGCATCAGTGCCATCGCCATGACGTAAGGCGTACTGTGGTCAGCGGCTTCGCGACTTCTGGGCGTGAACGCCTCTCGCGAGCCCTGTACTCCCGCGGCGACGTTCCGATGGCCGTAGAGGGTAAGCTTACGTACCTGCTGTGCTCTGACGCCTTTGCGATAGAGCGCCACCGCGGCCTCGATGGCGGCCTGCGTATAGATCTGTGCCGGGTACGCCTTGATGATGTTGCGGAGACTGGTCCAACGGTGGCCCAGCTGCGCGAATGGTTCCTTGCGAACCGGAAGGTCCGCAAGGGATTCCAAGCGAAAGAGCGCGGTTTCGAGGGCATCGTCAGGCGCTGTGACGCCGACGCCTGCGAGGTTTGCGGCTTCAACCGCACGCTGCGATGCCATACCGACGGCCACCGACTTTATCGACGGGATGCGCTCGGACGGCTTCAGCCACGTGTTCATTACCATGCCCGTGGTGCCGGAGAGACCGGAAGCGTGGACAGCCTCTTCCGGTGTTCCTTCTGACAATCGTGTCGCTACAATTGGTCCGGTCCACGGCACCTGAGCCAAAGCATGAAACCCTCGGCTCATGAAATCGAAAGATTCGGCCAATGCACCCTGTAGCTCGTACGACGCCACCAGACAGGTCAGCAGTTCCTTCCCACTGCGCTGATGCTTCTCAGCGATGGCGATCAAAGCCGGAGTTCCATCGCTGAAATGACCACCTGCCCTGAGTGACGAGATGTCGTTGGCGTCCAGGTAGCGGACCATGGTACCGTTGACGAGCGCTGCCATGCTGGACGGCACTCTACTATCGGTTCCCAAAAGGGTCGCATCGCCGCTGCCACCAACTTGGAGCGCGTGCTGTCTTAGACTCTCAACCGTCTCTGCACGATAGGCCCCGAGTGAACAGGCGAGTGTGTCAGCTAGGTATCGACGTGTGGCCTGAATAACGTTCGGGGGGATGTCCTCGTACCGCAGGGAGAACGTGAAATCAGCCATCTGTCGAGCGAGAGTGGCCACGATGCTGACCTATCTGACGATCCGGCGAAAGGCTTCCTGCTGCACATTGGCGACGAGCAGGTCGTCCATATCGCCTTCGAGACCTTTCATGACCACCGCGAGGGACTCGGCGGTCGCGTCGGCGGTCAGCTTGATGTCTTCGTCACTGTGGGCCAGCGTCCCCTTGAACGTCATGTTGCAGTGGACTCCCCGCCTGGCCATCTCCTGGATGAACAACGTTTTCGCCTGGGACGCGACCGTCTCGTCGGGGCCGTCGATGGTCAGGGTCGGATTGGTGTGGAGGCCGGAGAACCGCGCGGAGATCCCGACCGATTCGATGGCTTCGTTCATAGCCAAAGTGAGCTTCTCACCCAGCTCCTTGAACCCCGACCCCGAGTCGCGTCGCCGCAGCTCTCGGATAGTCGTGAGGGACGCCGCCAGCCCGATGTTGTCGCTCCAGTACGAGCTCGAAATGAAGGCGTCGGCGCCGGGCTCCATCGACTCTCGCGAGCCGACGACGGCGCCCATGGGATAGCCGTTGGACATCGCCTTGGCGACGACTGTCATATCTGGGGTAACGCCGAGGTACTCCTGCGCTCCTCCCAGCGCGATGCGCCAGCCGCACGACACCTCGTCGAAGATGAGGATGGCACCGTGAGCACGAACGAGCTCCTTGACCGTCTCAAGGTAACCTTCCTCCGGCACCGTGGATCTCAACGGCTCCATCATGACGGCGGCCACCTCGCCGGCGTTGTCGTCGAGAAGCCGTGGAAGCCTCTCGAGGTCGCCCTCGGCGAAGGGGATTGACGTGCCCGCCAGGGCGCGCGGAACGCCTACCGGCTCGACGCCGCTGGCCAGCTTCGGGTCCGATTCGTACTGGGCGGCCTGGTACCAGTCGTGCCAGCCGTGATACCCGGAAAAGAGGACCTTGTCTCTCCCAGTCGCAGCGCGAGCGATCCGGACCGCCAGAGCGCAGGCCTCGCCGCCAGCCTTGGTGTACCGGACCATCTCAGCGGACGGGATAGTGGCCACCAGCTCTTCAGCAAGCTCGATCTCCAGGGGCCCGTTCACGGTGTAGATGCTGCCGCGGTCGATCTGTTCTTTGACGGCGTTGTCGACCGTGTCGTCGGCATGTCCAAGGATGATCGCGCCGAAGGCGCTGACCCAGTCGACGTACTCGTTGGCATCGACGTCGATGAACCGCGAGCCCTTGGCGCTCTTGGCGTAGACAGGGCTGACGCCCTCGGCGAAACCGCGGGCCAGCCGGCTTCGGAGCTGCGTCTTGCCAGGGAAGAGCTGGTTGGCGCGGTTGTACATCTCCGTCGATCTGCGGACACGTGGGTCTATCGGCATTGGTTCCAACCTCGCCAGGACGGGCGCATAGCCCCGATGTGGCATCGGGGCGCCCCTACGGTTTTTGTGTTTTGCCTATTAACCATTGTTGGCCGAAGAGCCTAAGGCCGGGCGGACACGAAGATCCGTCGCAAGATTGCTCACGCGTTGCGCCAGTCGAAGACCACGCCCAGCATCGACTTCTCGCGGCGGTACGCCATCTCGTAGGCATCGACTATGTCAGTGTACGGCAGCCGGTGGGTTATCAGGCGCTTGGGTTCGAGCCGGCCGTCTGCCATGAGGGCGAGCACGTATTCGCACGCCCGGTCCCAGTCGAAGCGGTCGCCTTCCCCAGGATACAGGTAACCGGCGCGTCCGTTGACGGCGATGAGGGAGATCCCCTTCAGGTAGAAGTACTCCATCGCCAACGGGTTGAAGTCGAGAGGCGGCTCCCCCCGGCCGAGCAGGCTGACGATCGAAACGCGGCCGCCGGGACGCACGATCTCGACAGACGTTCGGTAGGCCGGCCATGGGTTAGCGGTCAGGATAACCAGGTCAACGCCGGCGCCGCCGGTAAAAGCGTCGAGCTTACTCGGGAGCTCTGGGTCATCAGATAGGAATACCTTGTGCGCGCCCATCCGTTGGGCCATCTCCAGCCGGGTCTCGCTGTTCCCAATCCCGACCACTCTGGCTCCGAAGGCCGGACCCAACCCTACCGCACCAAGGCCAAGCACGCCCAGTCCAATTACGGCGACGTTCTCCCCCGGCTGGAAATGTGCCTTTCGATAGCAAAGGCTGCTCAGGGTGTACAGGTGCGCCCAGACCCCGTCGTCTAGGTCCACCCCATCGGGCACCTTAACGATGGACTGCGACTCGTCGAGGATGTACTCCGACTGGTGTGGCGCCCTGGATACGACCCGGTCCCCGACTCGGAATCGGGTTACGTCGCTTCCGACTCCTCGCACGGCGCCCAGGTTGCTGTCGCCGACGAAGCGCGGGTATCCCGGCGCTCCCGGCACCTGCTCCGCGCCCTCGTAGTTGCCGCGGTCGGTCCCGATCTTGAAGGCCGTTATCTCAGTCCGGACCCAGATATCGTGCGGTTTCAGACTGGAGGCATCCAGCGCGACGTCTTCGATGCGCAGGTCTCGGGGGCCGTGGAGGATGGCTTTCTTCACGATGGGCCCAGTCTATCGTTGGGGCTTGGGCGCCACAAGAGGGACGCGGGCGTCTTGCTTGAAAATGGAGGGCAGGTCTGAGACCTGCCCCTACGGAGGGCCATCATGGACGATATTGCCGCGGTCCTGTGGCGGCCGGACGTAAAGGCCGAGGGGCTGGCCACCGAGGACGTGCAGGTGTCCGTGGCGCTGGGTCTGGAGCGCGTCGTCGCCGAAGTTCGAGAGGACGCGGAACCCATCGGGGCAGTGCTCTTGCCCCAAACGGACCGCCAACGAGCCGAGCTTCGACAGCATAGCGCTGTCCTTCCAGAGCTCAACCTGGGTCATGTGGGTGCGAGGGACGACCAGCAGCATCACGGGCAGCCAGTCGAGTTCGTTGTCGAAAACGACTACGTCATCGTCTTCGAAGCGCTTACGTGATGGGAGGCGTCCGGCAATGACCTCGCAGAAGGTGCAATCTTTGCCGTCCATGCGCAGGGCCCGTCAGCGCGAGGGTCGCGCCCGGGTAGCGCCGGACTGACGCGGGCTCCCACTGCGCCTGGCCGCCTTGTTTCGGTAGTCGGGGGCGTCGATTCTGCAGACAAGCGCAACGGACGTGTCCTGGACCCGCGAGCCCATCGGGCCGTGCTCCTTCGTGAAGTCGACCATGCTGGTGACCACTGTCGGCAGCCGCGCATCGTGACGGTGGACGACGATCTGATAGAGCTTCTCGCTCGCCCAGGGGCTGCTGTGCTCCTGACCGAGATCGTCCAGTATGAGCAGGGGCGCGGTCTTGACGTCCTCGAATAGCCGGTCGTAGGTGACCGGACTGTCCGGGCTGAAAGTGTACCTGAGGTAGTCGAGAAGCTCGGGAACCCTGGCGAAGAAGATCGACTTCCCCTTCTCGATCTGCTCAGCGGCGATGGCGACCGCGAGGTGCGTCTTGCCGACGCCGGTCTCGCCGAAGAGCGTCAACCAGCCGTCGGGGTCGGCCGCGAAGTTCTTGGCAGCCGTACGGGCAGCCTCGATGCTGCGTCTCTGACCATCGCTAGGGCCGTTCCCGCGAACGTCGAAGGTCGTGAACGTCATCCGCTTCAGCATGTCGGGATCGATCCCGCCTAACCTGTGCGTGGGGCCCTTAGGCTCGGTCCCTACCTCGAAGATGCGGCTGAGGTCCGGCGATTGAATACGGCTGAGAATGTAAGGGTCGACCTCGTTCAGATCGCCGGTCGTGGTGATGACGGTCGGGAGCTCGGCATTGTACCGCTGGTTGACGATCTGTCGGAGCTTCTCCTCGGCCCAGGGCGTCGTGCTGTGACTGCCCAGGTCGTCGAGTATCAGGAGCGGGGTGTTCCTGACCTGATCGAAGAGCTCGCTGTAAGCCATCTCGCTCGTTGGGCTGAAGGTTGCCCGGAGGTGGTCGAGCAGGTCCGACACGTGAACAAACAAGACGACGTAGCCGCGCTCGAGGCATCGATTGCCGATAGCGGCGGCCAGCCGCACCTTCATTGGGTCGTAAGGTCCGGTGAGGACGAGCCAGCCGCTTGGGCTTTCCGCGTACGATTCAGCGGCCTGGTAGGCCTCGCCGTACCGGCTCTCATCGTCCGGTCCTTCAGACGGCGGTCGCCGTAGGGTCTCGAACGTGAAGCGGCTCAGGGCGCCCAGGTTACTGTACCGAAGGAGCCTTGAATACCGCTCCTCGTCGACCCGCGGCTCCTGGCACTCGCACAAAACGAAGCGCCCGAAGTTGGGGTCACCGGCTGGGACGTCTGTGGTCAGCCAGCCGCGGCCGCTGCAGACGCCGCAGACTTCGGGCTCGTCAATATCCTGGGGACGCTCTCGCGGCCTGCTATCTCCCGACCCGTTCTTCGAAGCTATTCTTTTTAGGATATCGGAGAGGTCTTCCATCGCCCCTTCCATCTCGCTCCCATCGTTCCAGTATCGCGGTGATATACCTCAGGCTACGTTTGTTGTTGCTGACGGCCTCCCGAAAGGCGTCCTCTATCCAACCGTGAGGATAGGCCGCTTCGGTGTGTTTCAGCTCTTCGGCGATCATCGGGCTCAGTAGCCCGATGTTGTCCTCGTAAAGGCCGAAGATGTTTGGACGCTCGCTCGGCTCTTCCTGGGCACTCGGAGGGACTTCTTCTCCGCCCAGCGACGTCTTCGTCACCACCCTGGCCATCGCTCTGCGATCGGGCTCGGTGTTCAGAGCGTAGACGCGCTCCGACGCCCCGGTGCCCTTCACGAGCCCCGATAGGAAGGTCCCCCGGCGTACGGCCGACATCAAGGCTCTGTCGATAGCGGCCTGCGGATCGCTGCCATCCCTCACCAGCACCCTAGCGAGGACCCTATCCGTAACTAGCTCACGACGGGTCAGGAAGCGAGGGTAGCTCCTCTTTTCGTGCAAGAGCCACATGAGACGCAAGGTGCATTTGAGCTCCGCAATGTCATCTATCTGCTCCAGAAGCTCGCTAAATAGCGAGCTTGGAACGGGTGTGTATCGCACCTTCGACGGAAAGCCCGTAAATGCCACCTAGGCAAACTCCCTCGACCCCACCGACTGGTCAAGGCTCTCGAATCGCACCACGTCGTTGCGGAAGTACAGCGGGATAGTACCGGTGGGCCCGTTCCGGTGCTTCGAGACGATGAGCTCGGCTATGTTCTTTGGGTACGGCTCGCTGGGAGACCGCTTCTCCCACTGCTCTTCGGTCGTGTACATGTCCTCGCGGTAGATGAACGCGACGACGTCGGCGTCCTGCTCGATACTGCCGCTCTCCCGAAGGTCAGACAGTATCGGCCTGTGGGAGGGGCGCTGCTCCGGTGCACGGCTCAGCTGGGAGCAGGCCAGTACCGGGATGTCGAGGTCGCGCGCCAGGCCCTTTAGCGAGCGGGAGAACTCTCCCATCTCCTGGACCCGGTTGTCGTTCCTCGTGTTTCCAGACGTCATAAGCTGGAGGTAGTCGACGATTACTAGATCGAGGCCACGTTCCGTCTGGAGCCGACGGGCCTTTCCGCGCATCTCGACTACTCCTTGAATGGGAGTCTCGTCGATGTAGATGGGCAGCTCGGAGAGGACGCCGATAGCGTCATGGACCCTGCTCTCTTCGGCCTCGCTGACGAACCCGATGCGCAGCCGGTGGCTGTCGACGTTCGCTTCGCCCGCCAGCATGCGGATAGCGATCTGCTCGGCGCTCATCTCGAGGCTGAAGATGCCGACGCGGGCGCCCTGCTGCGCCGCGTGCTGTGCGATGTTAAACGCTAGTGTGCTTTTCCCCAGGCTCGGCCGGGCGGCCACGACCACCATATCGGACCTCTGTAGCCCGTTCCCGAGTAGCTCGTCGAGTCTGTTGAAGCCGGTCGGGATGGGAGCCAGATAGCGACCCGGGTCGAGATCGATTGTCGCCGTGTCTTCCATGTAAGCATCAAGGACCTCGCGGATGTGGCGGAAGTCACGCGTGCCCCCGCCTGCCCGTACCTTGTAGAGCAGGTCTTCTGCCTGGCCTAGCGCGGAGTCTACGTCTGGGCCCGCGTCGTAGCCGATGGCAGCGATGTCGCCCGCCGCGGCAATGAGACGCCGCATCGTTGATGTACGTTGGACAATCTTGGAATAGTGCTCGACATGGACCGACGTCGGCACCGAGCGCACGAGGTGCGCCAGGTAGGCGACGCCGCCGACGTCATCGAGCCTCTCCTGGCCGGAGAGCTCGTGCGCTACCGTAACCTGGTTGATGGCCTCGCCTCTCTCGAACAGTGCGAGAAAAGCGTCGAAGCACCAGCGGTTTTTGGCGCTGTAGAAGTCGTCCGACTTGAGGAACGACGAGACCTTTGTCAGAGACTCGCCGTCGATCAGAATCGAGCCGATTACGGACTCTTCCGCTTCTGTTTCGTGGGGTAAGAGCCGCTCGGCGTACAAGGTCTGACTCCCTGGATGAACCCCGACGTGAAATCGGGGGCTGGCTCGTCGATGTGAATCACAGAGACCGAAACGGCGTCTCTATGACCGGCCGGTCGGTTGAATGGTCCGGACGCGCTGCCGGACGGCTACTTCTGGTCCGGCTCTTCCTCGGAGGCCTCGTCGACGGCCTCGGGCTGCTCGGTTTCCGACAGCTCGGGCGCCTCGATCGCCGGCGTTCCTACTGTGGCGTGATCAGTCTCTGACACAGTATCCTCCGCGGTACTGGCTGCGTCCGTGACTGCGACGGTATCCGTATCTTCCGCGGCCTCTTCGGACTCGGCTTCAGCCACCTCCGCCTCCTTTTTTGCCGCAGCCTCTTCCAGCCAACTCGTTAGGAATTCGTCTGGCTCGGAACCGGAGGGATAGACGAGAAGGTTCACGGTGGCGATGACTTCGGGGTGGAGGCGAACATTTAGCGCGAAGGCACCCAGCTCTCGTATAGGTTCGGCCAGTTCAATGGTCCTGCGGTCGATCTCCCGGTCCGTCAACTCGGCGAGCTTTTCCGCCACGATTGCGTTGGTGACGGAGCCGTACAGTCGGCCGCTGGTGCCGGCCCTCATATCGACGTCGACACGAACCCCGTCTAGCACCTCGCTCAGAGCCTTCATGTCTTGCAGCGTCTTGAGCCGTTTGACTTCGGCTTGATTGCCGAGCTTCGCGACCCCCTGGAGCGCATCGCGAGTTGCAGCGACGGCGAGTTTCTGCGGAATGAGGTAGTTGCGGGCGAACCCGTTCTTTACCTCCTTGACCTCGCCCCCGAGAGCGACCCCAGGAACGTCATCCAGGAAAACGACTCGCATTTTGGAAACCCTCTGTGTCTACGCATCCCGCCCAAGCTGAGCCTCAGGTTCGCACCAAAGGGACAGGAAACGTCTGTTCTAAATGATACCACTGCTGGGCAAGAATGTCAGCCGGACCGACTCGACAGCACGCCTCAGAAGGGCAGGCGGATTATATCACGGAGCCCTGACGCGAGGCACAGAAATCACGCGGTTTTCATCGAGTTTTGTCGACCTATTGGCTGGCGTCAAGGCAGTACAAAGGTGCGAGGCGCAACGTCCACCGCAAAGGGACCGCGACATCGCATCGGAGAGTAGGACGTATTCGCGGCCTACTGCGCGCGCGGAGCCTGGTTCGCGACCAGGAGGTCGCTTCGCTCGCCCCACTTGTCCAAGAAGCGTCGATAGTTCTTTTTGCTGAGGTCTTCGCGCTCGTCCTCGCCAAGCTCGCTCCATACTCGATGCTCGTGGCGGGTGAATGGCAGCGAAGGGTCCGCAACGATTCGGTAGCCCTTATCCTTGAAATGGAAACTGTAGTCGAGATCGAGGTTGCGGTAGAACCTGAAGGTCTCCCGCATCAGTCCGACGACCGGTACACTGCTACGTCTGAACGCGAAACAGTACGCCTGCATCGCATCCATATCGCCGCTCTCTCCTTCTCCATCGTGGAAGTGGTGCAAGTCAGTCGTGCGCAGTCCGAACGGTCCTGCGACACCTATGGTGTCGTCGGCGAGCAAGCTCTGCAGCGGTTCGAGGAAGTCACCGACCGCCTCCACGCTGGTATCGAGCAGGGCGACGATCCCTCCACGACTCAGCTTTAGCACGATATTCGCGGCAGCTCCCTGGCCCAACACGTGATCGGTGTGCGCTGCTCGCACCCTTTCGTCCTTGGACGCGACCTCCTCAATCCATTCCCCCGTGCCATCCGTCGATCCGTTATCGAGGACGATCACCTCAATCGGCCTATCTCCGGCCCATCTGAGGGCGCTTTGAACGCACCGAGATACGTCGTCGACGTAGTTACTTGCGACGATACCTATGGTGAAGTCCACTGTATCCGGTTCGTCAACAAGCGAGTCCACTTCCGCGGACGAAGAGACCTGGTTCCACTCCTCCTGCCTTTTCTCCCAAGTCGACCTCGGGCGGACCAGCGTGCCGGCGGCCGTGTCTTCGATGACGTAACCCGCCTCGGAGAGCTCCTGGCGAACGGCGTCGGCCTGGTCGTACAACGGTTGCCGGGCCTCAGGCTCAGCGGCTTGAGCTTGCTCTCTGAGAATCGATCTCCGAGCAACTGTAGCTTGGATTTCGTCGGGGACCTGATAGCTCTCGGCTACGTTGTCGAGTCCTAGCCCCAGGACGCGGTCGAACCCCCGGAGGGTAGCCAGCTTCGTCTGGCTGGGAAGGTCGGATCGGGCCAGTTCCCACGTCAATGCGAGCGCTCCGGGCAGGTCCAGGTTGTCGTTCAGGTGATCGAGGAATTTGCCCCTCCATTCCAGCCAAACGTCGTCGTCGGGTTCGGCTGACCCGGAGAGCAGCTCCCACTCCCAGATCCTGTCTCTCAGGGACTGCAGCGCCTGCTGCGCGGCTCCCAGCGCGGTAAAGGTGAAGTTCAAGCGCGTGGCGTGCTGCGCGGTGAGACAAAGGTATCGGAACGCGAGCGGTTCTATACCTCGAGCTTCGATGTCGGCCAGGATGAACGTGTTCCCCATGGACTTGGCCATCTTCACGCCGTCTGCCAGCAGATGCTGTCCATGGACCCAACGGTTCACGACCTTGCTGCCCGTGAAGCCTTCGCTTTGAGCGATCTCGGCTTCGTGGTGAGGGAACACGTTATCTACGCCGCCGGTGTGAAGGTCGAACTGTTGCCCCAGGTACTTCATCGACATAGCAGAGCATTCGACGTGCCACCCTGGGAAACCTTCTCCCCAGGGACTGTTCCACTTCAATTCCCGGCCCGGCTCGGCGGCTTTCCAAAGCGTGAAGTCACGAGGGTCTCGCTTTAGCGGGTCGACCTCGACCCGGACACCTTCCCTGAGACCTTCTTCCCCTGTGTTACCGGAGAGTTGGCCATAGTTGGGGAACTTCGAAATCTCGTAGTAGACGTTCCCGCCGGCCTCGTACGCCAACCCCTTTTCCACAAGGCCTTCGGTGATCTTGATCATGTCGCCGATGTGGTCCGTCGCCTTCGGGAATTGGTCCGCGGGAGTGATATTCAGCTTGCCTTCGTCCGAGAGGAAGCGCTCTGTGTAGTTGGCCGCTATCTCGAAGGGGGTCTTCCCCTCGGACAACGCCGCCGCGACCACCTTGTCTTCGCCGCGCTCGAGCATCTCCTGCCGCATGTGACCGACGTCGGTGATGTTCTTTACCTGGGTGACCGAGACCCCCTGGAACTCAAGGGTCCGTCTGATCCAGTCCGCCATCAGGTAGGTACGTAGATTGCCGATGTGAGCGTCTCTGTACACCGTAGGGCCGCAGGTATACATCTTGATTTGACCCTGTTCTAGGGGCTCCAGCTCGGACACCTGCTTCGACATCGTGTCGTACAGCTTAAGCACTTCTCGCCTCCTCGTTCCCGCGCTCAGATAGCATGGCCGTCGGTCTAATATACACTTGCCTATTCGCCAGTCAAGGCGGTGTCGGGTTGGTGTACGATCGGCGCCTGCCGAACAATTCGATGCGGGCCTGACGCCGAGCAGAACCTTGTCGTCGTTCCGGGGCGTTAGGCTTCGGGAAGGCCTGGCTTGAATCGTTGGAGCAGCGCCGGCAAGGGGCGGGACTTACGAAACTTCCGCCGGCGCCCGCGCGTCTCCGGCGGGCCGGCTCGATTTATGGGAGCTCATCCTCGCTCTCTACCTAAGTCTTCCGACTCGGATCCGTTGGAGTCGGAACTAGATGCAACGATGCGCGTCTCGGCAGCCGGCGAGTCGCCTTCGCGCCGCGTGATGAGGTATGAAATCAGCATAGTTACGGCAAGAATCCCCACCACGGCGCCAAGGGATATCACCGTCGGTAAGTGGTAGACCTCACTGATAAGCATCTTTACGCCGACGAACACCAACACGAGAGACAGCCCAATCTTGAGATGTCTGAAATACCGTAAAGTGCCGGCTACCAGGAAGAACAGAGCCCGCAGACCCAGAATCGCGAATACGTTCGAAGTCCACACGATGAAGGGGTCCGTCGTGATCGACAGAATGGCGGGGACCGAGTCCATGGCGAAGACAACGTCGGTCGTCTCCACAACCAGTAGCACCAGGAACAGAGGCGTTACCAACCGTTTACCCTGTTCCAAGACGAAGAAATGCTGTTCCCGGTACTCGGAAGTGATGGGCAAGAAGCGGCGAGCTAGCCGGAGGACCGGGTTCCGCTCCGGGTGGACCTCTTCCTCGTTACGCAGCGCGAGCCTGATGCCAGTAAAGACCAGAAACGCCCCGAAGACGTAGATCACCCATTCGAACTGGTTGAGCAGCGTAACGCCGGTGGCGATGAAGACCCCACGCATAACGACCGCACCGAGGATTCCCAGGAAAAGCACACGGTGCTGGAACTGGGCAGGCACTGCGAAGTAGGCGAAAACAATGAGCCAGACGAAGACGTTGTCAACGCTCAACAAGACTTCGATGACGTACCCGGTGAGGAACTCGGTGCCCTTCTCTGAACCTAGCCATGCGTAAATACCGACGTTGAAGAGGGCGGCCAAGCTCAACCAGAAAACGTAGAAGATCGCAGCTTCTCTGAGGCTGACCACGTGGGCCCTGCGATGAAACACGCCCAGGTCAAGGACGAGTAGCACCACGACGAGGCCGACGAAACCACCCCACGCCCAGAGGGGATAGTCGATCGTTTCTATCTTGTCTTCTACCTAGGGATTAGGGTCGGTCTGCGGCAACCGCGTTTGGGTCAACGACGCATGCCGGAGAGAATCTCATGTTGGACCGGTCGAAGTTGACTACGCAACAGAAGGTGGCTAGCTACGCCTCCGGAGTACGTACGACACCACGTCTTCGAGGGCGTCGCGAGCCGGGTTGGACTCGATGGGTGCGAGGCTTTCGATCGCCACGTCGCAGTAGCGAGCGGCTATCTCGTAGCATTCGGCGATGACCGCGGGGTCTTGTGCCGCAGCGACCGCCTCTTCGGTCTCACCGTCGTTCCCCGTGCTGGCCAAGAAACGCGCGATCGGACTGTCAGGGCCATGACGCTCGACCGCAATGATGATGGGCAGGGTCATGATGCCTTGAGCGAGGTCGCTCCCAACCGGTTTCCCTATCTCGTCTCCGGAGCCATCGAAATCCAGAATGTCGTCCACGACCTGGAACGCGAGTCCGACGTTGCGCCCATAGCGTTCCATGGCCTCGGCGGTCTCCTCCGGTGCGCCACTGAGGACTGCGCCAGCCTCGGTGGCCGTGCTGAATAGCGAGGCCGTCTTCTGGTATATGCGCTGGAAGTAGTCTTCTCGGGTCTGTGACAGGCTGTAGGCCGAGGCGATCTCGTTCAGTTCGCCCGCCGACAGGTCCATGATGGTCTCCGCGAACCTCCGGATAACCCTGATGTTCCCGGTGTCGCAAACGAAAGTGGCTGACGTCGCAAAGACGTAGTCGCCAACCAGGACGGCCGCGTTTCGTCCCCAGACCCGGTTCACCGTGGCCTTTCCCCTCCGTATATAGGAGTTATCGACCGTGTCGTCGTGGACCATGCTCGCGATATGAAGCAGTTCCACCGCCGCGGCCATTATCTCCGCGTTGCGTCCGTCATGGGGGTGGAGCTTCGAAGCTAGGAGCGTTAGAGCCGGCCTCAGCCGCTTACCTGTCGGCTGAACGACATGCTCCAGAAGCTCGGACAGAAACGGAGGCGGGCTGCCGTCGAGACTCAGAAGGTTCGCCTTGACCCGGTCGAGCCCAACTTCGACGGGCGAGTGGATTCTACCGAGAAGCTCATTGAGCTCCTCGGGAGTCGCGGCCAAGTTAAGCCGGGTTGTCGAAGTCAAAACCTGGCGTCTCCCGATGTTCTACACACCGATTCGTTGAGTTTCCCGTTCGATTACGGCTTCGTCCAGCTTGGTGAACAGCGGCTCCGGGACCCGCAGCTCTTTGCCGGACTCGATGGCGTCTCGGTCCCAGGTCCATCCATGGGTAGCGAGATCGTCGTCGAAGCCGAGCATTCCGTGCAGCTTTTGGGAGCTGAACGGCAAGAAGGGGTACAGGGCCGTCTTGAGGCAGTTGATGACCGCCAGTCCGACCCATAGCGTTGTGGCCGCCTGCCCCCGATCGGTCTTGATCGAATGCCACGGCGACTTCTGGTCCAGGTACCGGTTCGCGGCCTGTGCAAGGGCCATCGCAGAGCCCAATCCGGCGCGGAAGTGGCAGAGACCGATGTTCTCGCCGGTCTCGTCGAACCGGTTGGCGGCCTCGTCGAGCAGCTGGTTGTCTTGCTCGTCGAGCTCGCCGCGCTCCGGTACACGTCCCTCGAAGTTGCGGTGGGACATGGTCAAGACGCGGTGAGCGAGATTGCCGTACGTGGCGACCAGCTCGTCGTTGTTCCGGCGGACGTACTCTCGCCACGAGAAGTCGGAGTCGCTGGTTTCCGGCATATTGGCCGCGATGGCGTACCGCAGCGGGTCGGGCTCGAATTCGTCGAGGTAGTCCGGTAGCCAGACAGCCCAATTCCTGCTGGTAGACAGCTTGAGACCTTCGAGCTGTAGGTACTCGTTGGCGGGCACGTCGTAGGGCAGGTTGAGACCGCCGTACCCCATCAGCATAGCCGGCCAGCGGATGGTGTGAAACGGGGTATTGTCCTTGCCCATGAAGTAGTAGGCGCGGCAGTCCTTCTGCCAGAAGTCCTGCCACTTCGATTCGTCGCCCGTCGACTTCGCCCACTCGATGGACGCGGACAGGTATCCCATCACGGCCTCGAACCAGACGTATATGCGCTTGCCTTCATAGCCATCGACGGGGACCGGAATGCCCCAATTGATGTCCCTCGTGATGGCGCTGTTCTGAAGCCCGCCTTCGAGCCATCCCAACGACAGGTTCCGCACGTTCGGACGCCAGTGCTCCTGCTGCGCCACCCACTCCTTGAGGCGCTCTTCGAAGGCGGTTAGCTTGAAGAAGAAGTGCTCGGTCTCCCTGAACACAGGCGTATTGCCGCAGAGCAAGCAGACAATGTCGATGAGCTCTTCGGGGTCGAGGGTGCGGCCGCAGTTGTCGCACTGGTCGCCTTTGGCGCCATCGAATCCGCAGTGGGGACACTTGCCACCGACGTATCGGTCGGCCAGGAAGCGGTTGTCCGTCTCGCAGAACGGCTGGGACATCGTGTCCGTGTAAATGTAGCCGTTTTCCCGGAGCTTCAGGAACATGTCCTGAGCGACGGCCTTGTGGTTTTCCGTGTGGGTGGAGGTGAAGAGGTCGAAGCTGATCCCCAAGCGCTCCCAGTTGTCCAAGAACTCTTCGTGATACTGTCCGAAAACCTCCTCAGGTGAGACGCCCCGCTTCTCGGCCTCCAGTGTGACGGGCGTGCCGTGGGAGTCGCTGCCGGACACCATCAACACCTCGTTTCCTTTGAGGCGATGGTATCGAGCGAAGATGTCGGCGGGGATATACGCGCCTGCCGCCTGTCCTAGGTGGATCGAGCCATTGGCGTACGGCCAGGCGACGGCGACGAGGATGCGTTCAGGCATAGGGGATCTTAGGGCCGGACATAGGCGGTAGCTTTGTTAATATTATCACAAAGTCCCGTCCCCACCTGACGTCTATCGGGCCACGTGTGAAGCGCGGGAGGGTTCTTCGACAACCTCAGGACGAACGGCAATAATCCCATACCTTGGTTCGTGGTGAGCAACTTTACGTCCGCGGGGCGGGCTGAACATATGAAAGCACCGGGCTTGCCTCCATGCGTAGGGGCAGGATTTCGTCCCCGTTAACGGCCGTAGGGACGCATCGTACGCGCCCGTCCGCCTACTCATTATGGCCCCGACCCGTTCGCGCTCACCAGTTACTCGGTAGCTTGTCTAACCATAGGGGCGCCCCTCGATAGGGCTCAAGGGCGAGCGGAAAATACGGGCCTCGCAGCAAGGATCGAAACCCTGGAGCGTTAAATTCGACCGGCGGAGGAGAGAAGGGGGTTCAGATGAACTCTTGCTAGCTAGGGAAGGAGTTTGGGGGCTTTCTTGTAGATGTCTCGGCGGTGGCCGCCGAGTCGGACAATCATTTCATCAGGCTCTTTGTCATACGTGTAGATCAGGCGATAGTCTCCGACACGCCAACAAAGATAAGGATTGAGGTCTTCGCGAAGGGCTGTATGTGGAACCTCGGTTCTGTGCTTCCATATCCACTCAGCCTTGTCTGTCATGCGTTGGGCAGCCTTTGAAGAAACACCAGCGAAAGCATCGTCGTCGAACAACAGTGCCATGTTTGGAGGTTCACTCAGCTAGTCGAGAGCGCATCTCGTCAAGAGTAATCAATGAGTCTCGGGGCTTCGTAGAAGAGCGGTGAAGGGCGTCAATGACCTCTTCTTTCAACTCAAAGTCGTTCTCCGGCGCAGGCAGCTTGTCAGTCAGTGCTTCAAGCTGCACGCTAAGGCGTGCGATTTCGCGTCTGAGCCCCGGAATCTCGGCAAGACTAGTGGTTCGCGCCGATTCGATGAACCTTATAAGGTCATCGGGGAAATCGCGTTGGCCTTGGTTCGGTCCGTCGTATCCTTTGCTTGCTGGCTGTTCGAGGCGCTCAAACTGGACGGTAAAAAAGGGGTCATTCATCTTGAGTGGTATTGGTTCGGGACCCACGTTTTGGAGATTCATTATGACAACACCATGGAATCCGGGGTCCAATTGAACGCCCCCAAAGGCGATAAAGCCAAGCTTCGCGTAGTGGGATCGTATCCCGAAGCTACCGCTAGCAACGGTAAGCGGCAACTCTATGTATTCCGCCGATTTCACAGAGACCATTTGACCGGTGATGACATCATAGCTAGGTCTGTCACGACTAAGCTGAACAGGCCCCCCATGTTCTACAGGGCCAAGGGGGCTGGCCAGTATCTTATCCCCCAAGCGAAGGTCGTAAGTGGCAGGTTGAACAAGTTTTTCATCAAATGGGTCTATGACTAACTCGCCCTTGGTAACCAACTCAACAATCTGTCCGCCTGACAGAGCGCCCATCGTTACCGCTCCTTTTCTGCCGAGCGTATTGACAACGATGCCTAGCCCGGCTAGAATTGAAATAGCCGAGCTTCTTAGGAAGAGGAATTGGCTACCTGGAAGGTGGTACCAGCACCAGACCAGGGCATCCGCACCGGTTTCAAACAAGTATAGACCAAGATGCGGCTTAAGGCTAGTGGTCCAACATCCTAGTATTGAAGGGTTCTGAGGTTACGGCTTGGTAGGGGCGGGTTTGAAACCCGCCCTGTCGTCGTAGCACGCCAATCTCGGCTACCCCTCATTTCAAAGATTTCGGTCTACTAGCCTTAGGCCGCATCTTTTATTGGCCTCACCGAGGCGCGACTCCCCGTGGCTACCACTTGGGCCGTGGTATGTGCTTGTTGCGAGAAGTACGTGGGTCATCACCCTGGCCCGCGGTCTAACCCTTACAGATACAGAGTTCAATCTACGGTGCGCCTTGACCCGCCCGTTCAGTCTTTCTACGGCGGTGCGGCGACTAAAACAGCTCACCGCGGGTTCGTGGTGAGCAACCTTACGTCTGCGGGGCGGGCCGAACATACGAAAGCAACTGGCTTGCCTTCACGCGTAGGGGCAGCGCCCCCGTGCCTGCCCTGGTCCGCCCGCGAGGCACTCAAGAGGAGCAGTTACTTGTGAGCCCTTCGGCCTACTCAGGGCAGGCCTGTCGAACCACGCCCCGCACAGCGTGATTTGGTACAAAGCTCTGTTTGGCGGTTAAGCCACGCCGTTCCGGGATACGGCGCCGTTGGAGGGCTCGTCCGCGATCGAGATGCTTCCGGAAGGGCCGATTACCTCTTCGAGCGCCTCTTGTAGCGGCGGGCATATGTTTACCCGCACCAGAGCCCAGTCCAGCGTCACCAGGTGCCCGTTCGACGCGATCTCGAGTCCGACGGAGTCGTCACCCTGGTACCCCAGAAGCAGCTGTTTCAGGTCGTCCATCAAGCGATGGTCGTCGTCGGGCTGGTCGGTCTCCCGGATACGGAGCAGCAGTCGTCTCTGGCGCGGATACGTTTCTGCCGGAGTCTGTACGGGAGGTGGAGAAGGCGCAGTGTCGGCCCGCGGCTCCTGGGCCGGGGGTGAGACGCCGTTTGGAGAGATGGACAATGGGCTCGCGGCAGGTGGCGCAGCCGGCTCTGGAGCGGGCTTCTCGTCCGGCGACTCGCCGTCTTCCTTCACCTTGAACTCCGACGCGTTGAGACAGGAGATACTGACCCTGTCATCCCTCGCTCTCACCCGGCCTGCGATCGTAAGCAGCTTGCTGGGCTCCCACAAGCCCTGGGTCTTTTCGAGCACGTTCTGCCAGACGAATACGTCGATGTCGCCGTCCAGGAGCGCGATGTTGGCGCTCGAGTAGGGCTTCTGGTCCTTGGTGTACCTGTGGCTCACCGATGCGACCTGGCCCCTGAGCTCGATCTTCTCGCCGTTCATGTCGGCTCTGACTTCACTCCGGGACATGATCGCCTTTGTGTCGCCATCGGACGCCGGGAGATTCAGCAGAGGGTTGTCGGCGAAATTCACGCCTAACAGCTCGGTCTCCCAGACCTTTTTCTCGCTCTTGGATGTCTGGCCGGCCGGAAGATCGATTTGCGCCAGAGGAGTCGGCACCGACTCTCCGAAAAGGTCGAACATAGAGGTCTGGTCGGACTCGCGGAGGCTAGCCTCGCTCTGGGCCAAGGACAGCACCCTGTCCACGACCTCTAGCAGTGCGCCTCGGTCGCCGAACTGGTCGAAAGCCCCGGCCTTGATCAAGCTCTCTAGCGACTTCCGGTTAAGGCCCCGGAGGTCGGCGACCCTGCACATTTGCTCGATCGACGCGAACGGCCCCTCTTTCTCTCTCGCCTCGATGACCGGCGTCACCGCCCCTTCGCCGACGTTCTTGACCGATGCGAGCCCGACCCGCACGGCGGTCCCGCCATCGTTCTGCCGCTCCACCGAGAACTCGACGTGGCTGTAGTTAACGTCGGGCGGCATCACCTCAATCCCGAGCCTCCGGCACTCGGCGACCGATCCGCCAAGCTTCTCGGTGTTCTCAACGTAGGCGTTGAGGAGACACACCATGTACTCTTCCGGGAAGTTCGCCTTCAGGTAAGCAGTCCAGTACGAGATGAGGCCGTAGCTAACCGCGTGGGCCTTCGGGAAGCCGTAGCCGGCGAACGGCTCGATCAGCGCGAAAACTTTCTCCGCCAGCTCCCGAGAGTGACCCTGCGCGATCACCCCACTAAGGAACTTGTCGCGCTCCTTTTCCATAATCTCGGGGATCTTCTTGCCCATGGCCTTCCTGAGCACGTCCGCCTCGCCGAGCGAGTAGCCTGCGAATGCCTGGGCGATCAGGAACACCTGGTCCTGGTAGACGATGACTCCATACGTCTCCTCGAGAATGCCTTTCAGCGATTCGTGGACGTACTGGGCCTCCGCCCGTCCATGCTTCGCGTCGATGAACGTGCCGATGTGCTCCATGGGCCCCGGACGGTAGAGGGCGATCATCGACGCTACGTCGTTTATCGTCGTTGGCTTCAGGTCCTGTATGTAGTTGGTCATGCCCGCCCCCTCCATCTGGAACACGCCAACCGTCTGTCCCGCTGAGAGGAGCTCGAAGGTCTTGGTGTCGTCGAGGGGGATGTCCTTGAGATTGAGGCGAACACCTCGCGTCCGATCGATCAGATCGCGGGCTTTGGCCAGGACCGTGAGATTGACGAGGCCAAGGAAGTCCATCTTGAGCAGCCCGAGGGCGGCGATGGGCTCCATGGCGTACTGGGTCATCGAAATGCTGTCGTCGTCGCCTCGCGTCGGCTTTTGGAGGGGTACGTAGGTCTCGAGGGGCTCCTGCGAGATAACCACTCCTGCCGCGTGAGTGCTGGCGTGCCTGGTAATTCCTTCGAGCCTTTGCGCGATGTCGACCAGCTTCTTGGTGCCCTCGTCGGCGCCGTACGCCTCCTCCAGTTCGGGGTTCTCACCCATGGCCTTTTCGAGGGTCATGTTGAGCCTATTGGGGATCATTCGAGCAATCTGGTCGACGTCGCCGTAGGGCATCGCCAGCGCCCGTCCGACGTCGCGAATGGAGGCCCGGGCCCCGAGGGTCCCGAACGTGATTATCTGCGCCACGTGGTCACCGCCGTACTTTTCGACGACGTAGTTCAGGACCTCTTCCCGCCGGTCGTCCTGGAAGTCCATGTCGATGTCGGGCATCTCTCGACGCTCGACGTTCAGAAACCGCTCGAAAACGATCTCGTACTGCAGCGGGTTCACGTCGGTCACGCCCAGGCAGTAGAGGACGATGCTTCCGGCAGCGCTTCCTCGCACCGCGAAGTAGATGTCGTGTTCCCTAACGAAGCGCGCGATGTCCCAAACCACTAGGAAGTAGTTGGCGTATTTTGTCTGGCGGATTACGTCGAGCTCGTATGACAGCCTGCCTCTTTCGACCTCCGTCACCCTCTCGAAGCGGCTCTGCAACCCTTCCTCACAGAGCTGACGCAGGTAGTCGTCGGGCGTGAGGCCGTCCGGCACCGGGTATTCAGGCATGTGCAGCTGGGAGAAATCGAGCTCGAGATTGCACTTGTCGGCTATTGCCTGGCTGTTGGATATAGCTTCGGGCACGTCCGCGAAGAGCGACTCCATCTCGTCAGCGCTCTTGAGGTAGTAGGAGTCGTCGTCCATCTTCAGGCGTTTTTCGTCGTTTACATTCGTGTTCGTGTGGATACAGATCAACACGTCCTGGATAGGCGCGTCTTCCTGGTGCACGTAGTGGCTGTCGTTTGTCGCGACCACGTCGATGCCTAGCTCCCGGTGAAGCTCGACAAGACCTTCGTTGATGGCTGGCAGCCCGTCGACTCCGTCGTGGCGCATGAGCTCGAGGTAGTAGTCGCCGAAGAGTTCCTTGTACCAGGTCGCGGCAGACCGGGCCTCGTCCATCCGTCCTTGCGAAATAAGCGAAGGCACCTCGCCGCTGGGACATCCCGAAAGTACGATCAGGCCTTCGTGATATTGCTGTAGGATCTCGCGGTCAACCCTGGGTTTGTAGTAGAAGCCTTCGAGGTGGGCGGCCGTGACCAGCTTGACGAGGTTGCGATAGCCTTCGATGTTCTTGCAGAGCACGGTCAGGTGAAAGGACGTTTTGTCGCCCGGATTGCGGTCGTGCCGACTGTTCGGCGCGACGTACATCTCGCACCCGATGATCGGCTTGATTCCGGCTTCCCTGGCGGTCCGGTAGAAGTCGATGACGCCGTATAGACCCCCGTGGTCGGTGATCGCGAGGGAGTCCATGCCCAGCTCTTTTGCACGTCCAACTACGGTTTCGAGGCGGCTCAGCCCGTCCAGGAGGAAGCTGTACTCGGTATGATTGTGGAGGTGGGTAAACAACAGATTCCTGGCACCGTGAGCGGGGATCAGACTTGGGAATGGGCGCCATTATAACAACGGCCCCACAAGGGGCCGTCAAGCGTCCAAGGGGGCCAATTGGAGACCAATCCTGACGCCCCGCCAGGCCACAACATGTGGCCTCAGCGCACTATCACATCCCTATATGGAGCGCACGTACGACCTGGAAAAGAAAGCGGCCCTGGAATCGCTCCAGAGCCGCTTCCACTTGTAGCGTTTGTCCGGCCGGCGGTCCAGCCGCTGCACTACTTCTTGAACAGAACGTCGTCGTCTCGAAGGACCATATACTCGATATCGCCCTCTTTGTACTCGGTGCCCCCGTACTTCGAGTAGACGACGACATCTCCGACTTCGATCTCCATGGGTATCCGCTTCCCGTCGTCGCTCATCTTACCTGGGCCTGCCGCGACTACCGTGCCTTCCTGAGGCTTCTCTTTGGCGGTGTCCGGGATGTATATCCCCCCCGCGGTCACCTGCGCGTCCTCTTCGTTGGGCTCGACGACGATGCGATTCCCGAGGGGCTTGAACGAGACCTTAGACTTGGTGGCCATGCTGACACTCCTCCTTGTGGCTGTGGGCGGCCGCGAGAGACGCAGCCGCGCTGGCTGGCAGCCTCCCGCACCGACTGCCAAGGTATCGTAATGAAGCCAACTTCCGATGTCAACGAGTGGAAGTTCGAATCGACGGCGCCGCCAAGCCCGTGTACGTGGACCTCATCTCCGTTGACGGTCTCAACGGGCCGAGCGTATTATCCAGGACGTGGAGACCCCACGCGAGCAAACGCTGCCTCCCTCCGTTCTCGGCGTCCTGAAGTCGCTGGTCGTGGCCGCCCGGCCGAAACAGTGGACCAAGAACCTTATCATTTTCTTTGCCCTCATCTTCACGATCGACGACGCCTGGAGCGTAGGAGACACAGACAAGGCTCTTTCGTTGGTCGGCCAGACCGGTCTCGCCTTTCTGGTGTTCTCGGCGCTGTCAGCCGCGGTATACCTGGTCAACGACATCTTCGACCTGGAGGCAGACCGGGCGCATCCGACCAAGCGACTAAGGCCCATAGCATCGGGCCAGCTTCCCGTGCAATTGGCGTGGTCCGGCGCCGCGGCTTTAACCCTCGCCGGGGTCACCATCTCATTCCTGCTGGTGCCGGAGTTCGGGTGGGTGGCGCTCGCCTACCTGGCGCTGATGGCAGTCTACTCGGTCGTCTTGAAGCGGATCGTGCTACTCGACGTCTTTGCGATCAGCGCTGGGTTTGTCTTGAGGGCCGTTGCGGGCGCTGCTGTGCTTCAGGTGCCCATTTCCCCATGGCTGTATACGTGTACAGGCCTCGGCGCGCTACTGATCGCACTGGCCAAGAGACGGAGCGAGCTGGTCGCGTCCCACGGTCTCGCCGAAAGACAGCGCGAGACCCTTGCGGTTTACACGGTCCCGCTGCTGGACCAATTTATCGCGCTCGTCGCCACGTCGACGCTCCTCGCCTACACCCTCTACACCTTCACCGCTCCCAACCTTCCAGAGAACCACGCAATGATGCTGACGATACCGTTCGTCGTCTACGGACTGTTCAGGTACCTCTTCCTGGTCCACTCAGAGAATCTCGGAGAAGCACCGGAAGAGGTGCTGATCACCGACATCCCTCTTATCGTCACGATCGTGCTCTGGCTGGCGACGGCCTCGACGGTCCTCGTGCTTTTCCGCTAGGGCTGAGAGCCAGGGCTTCGAGTACCTGTCTGCGATACGTGGCCTCCACGTGAGGCGGCTCGCTGTCCGCGCGACCCCCCTTTCAGCCGGCTTCACATCGAATACTGCGACAGACCTCCAGCACCTCGGCGTTGGGTGGGATCTCCCACTGCTGCCAGCCCAGGTGGGCGTACCGAACGATGCCCTCGACGTCAATGACAAACAGCCCCGGCCGCTGGCCTAGAGACTGGAGACTGCTCTTCACTTCGTACTGGTCGTAGACCCTACGCTCCGGATCGACAAGGCAGAGGAATGGGACGTTGTGCTCCTCAAAGTAGGTATGCGCTCGCTCTTTCGTCTCCCAGACAACAGCGATGACCTCGGCGCCCGCCTGCGTGAATTCGAGGTAGTCCTCCGTCAACTGACGGAGATGCCGACGGCAGAAAGGTCACTGGAACCCACGCAGGAACACCAGGACCACGCACCGCTTCCCGCGATAGTCGCTGAGCGACACCTCACCTCCCCCAGCGGCGGGGAGCACGAAATCAGGCGCTCCTGACCCGACACGGACCCGTATGCTGTCTACCGGCATGGCTCGTCCTCTTTAAGACCCTCCCATTCTAATCCCTCCGAATCGCCTTGCGGTGGCAGGCCAACCTCCAACCCCCAGCCCCCAAGCCCTAGCCCCTAACCCCTAACCCCTAGCCCCCGCTCTCGGCCTTTACCCCATACCCCGCACCCTGTACCCTTCGGAAACCATGGTCCCTCCGGACGCACTGTTCGGCGACGTCCCTACCTGGACGGGCGTCTACGCCGCTTCCGCTATCGCCTTTGGGGTCGCCGCCCTGTTCATGTACCACCGCGTATTCGAGCTGGTGCTGTTGGGAAAGCGGGCCGGCCGACTCGACCGACCATTACGCCGGTTCATTGGAGCCATTCCGCTGGCATTCGGCCAGACCAGGGTCCTCCGGAGCGTGTCCCAGCGCGATCGGGCCGGACTGGCGCATGTGTTCATCTTCTGGGGATTTCTCTCCTTCGTGTTCAGCTACCTCGTCTTCATCTACGGCGACTCGACATGGGGCCCTTTTTCGACGACGCTGCTGACCGACACCGGGGTCGAACTTTTTAGCGTCTACCTCGACCTGCTCGCTGGGGGGTTCCTCATAGTGCTGGCGTGGGCAGCGTTACGCCGCTGGGCCGCGACTCCCCACCGGTTGAGCTTCGATCTCACGCAGCGACGCGAGGCGGCCGCCATCCTGCTACTAATCGCGCTGCTGATGGTCTTGTCGATAACGGCCGAGGCGCTGTACGTGGCTGCTGGCGGGACAGGTCCGACGACCTCGGCCCTCATCGGGTCCGCGTTGGGCGGGCTGCTTGGGAACGCTGGCCTGGACCAAGACCTTGCCGACGGTTTGCACGCGATCGTGTGGTGGTCACACGTGGCGGTGATCCTGGGGTTTGCAGTCTATATACCTGTGTCGAAGCACATGCATCTGCTGGCGTCGCCGCTGAGCTTCTTCCTGCGCTCTCTCGAGCCCACGGGGACACTCTCTACCCCACGTGACCTGGAGAACACCGAACGGTTTGGCGCTTCGCAGGTCGAAGACTTCACGACCAAGGAGCTTCTCGATGGGTTCGCCTGCGCGGTCTGCGGCAGGTGCACCGAGGCGTGCCCAGCTCATATCAGCGAGAAAACGCTGTCGCCGATGCACGTCGTCGAGGGCCTGAGGCAGTACGTGGTGGACGCCGGACCTTCGGTCGTACGCGATGGCGACGGCGCTGCCACTAAGCCGTTGGTCGGCGGCACCGTCAGCGAGGAGGCGTTGTGGGACTGCCTGACGTGCGGCGCATGCGTTGAGGCCTGTCCGGTCGGGGTTGAGCATATCGACCCAATCGTCGACATGCGCCGGTACCTGGTGATGGAAAAGGCGGAGATCCCGGAGGCAGGGCTGAGCGCTCTTGCGAGTATGGAGCAGCGTGGGCACCCGTGGCGCGGCACGCCCTACTCGCGGCTCGACTGGGCCGACGGGCTCGACGTGAAGACACTCTCAGAGCACCCGGAGGCAGAGGTGCTGTTCTGGGTTGGGTGCACGGGCGCCCTGGAGAAGCGCAGCCAGAGCGTCGCGAGGTCGATGGCAGCTGTCCTGAAACGGGCCGGTGTCGACTTCGCGGTCCTCGGCGACGAAGAGACGTGTTCCGGCGATCCCGCACGGCGAATGGGCAACGAGTACCTCTATCAGACGATGGCGACCCAGAACATCGAGACCCTCAAGCAGTACGATGTAAAGAAAGTCGTCACGATCTGCCCTCACTGCTTCAACACGATCAAGAACGAGTACCCGCACCTGGGCGGCGATTTCGAGGTGCAGCACTACAGCGAGTTCGTCGCCGAGCTGATCGAGGACGGAAGGTTGAAGCCTGTCGCTGCCGTCGACGCGACAATCGCCTATCACGACTCCTGCTACCTGGGCCGGCACAATGGGGTCTACGACGCACCCCGGCGCATCGCCGAAGCCGTGCCCGGGACCACTCTGGTCGAGATGGAGCGCTCGCGAGAGAGCGCATTCTGCTGCGGGGCCGGCGGTGGCCACATGTGGCTCGAGGAGAGTCGCGGCAGACGGGTCAACCACATCCGCACCGAGCAGTTCCTGGAGACCGGCGCCGATACCGTCGCGGTCTCGTGTCCGTTCTGCCTCCAGATGTTCGAGGAGGGCATCGGCTCGACGGCGGACGGAAGCGGCGCGAGAGCCAGAGACCTGATCGAGATTCTGGACGAGAGCTTGGGACAGGGACCGACGACCAACACATAGGAGGAAGTCATGGCAAGGGAGTTCACGGTGGTGATCGAGCGGGACGAAGAAGGCTATCTGGTTGGCTCGGTTCCCTCGCTTCCGGGATGTCATACTCAGGCGAGGACGATGGATGATCTGTTAGAACGGATCGACGAAGCGATCAGGCTTTGCCTCGAAGTGGAAGGAGAGGAAGCAGGCACCCTAGAACTGGTCGGGGTCCAGAGACTGGTCGTATGAATCGATTGCCCAGGATAACTGGAGAAGAGGTCATCAGGAAGCTGTCCAGAGCTGGCTTCCAGGTGGTCCGTCAGCGAGGCAGTCACCGATTCCTGAAACACGAAGCCGGAAGAAAGACGGTGGTTCCTGTGCACGGTGGAGACGTACTTGGGCCAGGAATGATGACGAAGATACGCAACGATCTGGAACTAACTCGCGATGAGTTCCAAAGGCTCCTCGAATGAATGAAACTGTTCGCGAGCCGCTCGCCGAACTGAAGGCGCGCTTCGGCTACGACGCCTTCCTCCCGTTGCAGGAAGAGATCGTCTCCCACGTGCTCGCTGGAAAGGACGCCCTGGTCGTGATGCCGACGGGCAGCGGCAAGTCGATGTGCTACCAGCTTCCAGGGCTGCTGCTCGATGGCGTGGCACTCGTGGTGTCGCCCCTGATCTCCCTGATGAAGGACCAGGTAGACGCTCTCAAGGCGAACGGCGTCCGCGCCGAGTTCATCAACAGCACAATGACTGCTGCCGAGGTGTCGCGCGTTCACGTTCAAGGCCTTGCCGGCCGGCTAGACATCCTCTACGTGGCGCCCGAGCGCCTGACGGTACCGGGATTCCGCAACTTCCTGCAGCGCGTCGAAGTCGCGCTCATCGCCGTCGACGAAGCCCACTGTATCTCCGAGTGGGGTCACGACTTCCGGCCCGAGTACCGCAACCTGGACATTCTGAGGGGAGATGTTCCCAACGTTCCGACGATCGCCCTGACTGCGACGGCGACTGAAAGGGTGCAGCGCGACGTCGTCGAACATCTTGGTCTCGAGGGCTCGCGGACATTCCTGGCCAGCTTCGACCGGCCCAACCTCAAGTACCTCGTGCGGCCCAAGAAGCGTGCCCGACGGGCGCTCGTCGAAGTGCTACGGCAGGACGGCAGCACTCCCGCCATCGTCTACTGCTTTTCGCGCAAAGGGACCGAGGAGCTTGCCGCCGACCTTTCGGCCAGCGGGCTGAAGGCGATGCCATACCACGCCGGGCTCGAAGACGACGTCCGGAGAGAGACCCAGGAGCGGTTTATCCGGGACGACGTGCCTGTCATAGTGGCCACGATCGCCTTCGGGATGGGGATCGACAAGCCCGATGTCCGCACGGTCGTCCACTACGATCTGCCCAAGTCGATCGAGGGGTACTACCAGGAGACGGGTCGGGCAGGCCGCGATGGGCTACCCAGCGACTGCGTGTTCTTCTACTCGTACGGCGACAAGATTAAGCAAGACTTCTTCATCGACCAGATGGAAGACCCGGCGGAAAAGAAGAACGCGAGCCTCAAGCTAGCGAAGATGATCGAGATGAGCGAGAGCGTCACGTGCCGGAGGGCCTTTCTGCTCGACTACTTCGGCGAATCGATGGATGGAGACGACTGCGGAGGCTGCGACGTCTGTCTAGCCGAGGAAGAGGAGTTCGACGCCACCGAGGCGGCGCAGAAGGTCCTCTCGGCAGTCATCCGGACCGGCGAGAGGTTCGGGGCTGCCCACGTCGCGCTGGTCCTTCAAGGCTCACGGTCGAAGAGGCTGGTGGAGCTCGGCCACGACCAGCTCACTGTACACGGGATTATGCGTGACACCTCGGGCGAGGAGGTCCGAGATCTGATCAAGCTGTTCACCGAGCGCGGTCTACTGGAGAAGGTAGGCACCGAGTACCCGATTCTCCAGGTCACGGAGGCCGGACAGACGTTCTTGAAACGGCGCGAGCGCCTTGTTTTGAAGCGGCCCCGACGCGAGCCGCAGCGGGTCCCGGACATCCACAAGCTGGAATACGACGGCGCGCTCTTCGAGCGTCTCCGGGTGCTCAGAAAGAGGCTGGCGGACGAGAAAGACGTGCCTGGGTTCGTGATCTTCGGCGACCGGGCTCTCCGGGAAATGGCGGCGTTTCTACCGCAGAGTAAGGAAAGTTTCGCCCGCGTCAACGGAGTAGGTACCGAGAAGCTAGCGCAGTTCAGCGACGCGTTCCTCGCGGTGATCCAGCAGTACGCTCACGAGAATGGCCTCGCCGAACGTGACGCACCCGAGCAGCATCCGCCGGAGCGGCGCGGGAGAAGTGATGGCGTTGCGGGGACGACGTTCCAGGAGACAAAGCGGCTCCTGTTACAAGGCCTCTCCATCGAGGAAATCGCTGAACAACGAATCCTCACGGACAGCACGGTGTTGTCGCACATTGAACGGCTGGCTGGCACCGGCGAGAAGATCGACGTGGCGCACTTGATGCCGCAGGACCGGTTCGAGAAGATCGCGGCCGCCTTCCGCGAGGCCGGAGGAGAGGCCCTGAGACCGGTCCGAGACCTACTGGGCGAGGAGTACTCCTACGAAGAGATAAGCCTGACGCGAATTCGCCTCGGTCAGGAATCGGCTCCCGCTCTATAGCTCGGCGGTTGTGGTTAAGAACGGTAGGCTTCTTCGGCATTTGTAGGGGCGTCCCGATTCCACCCCGATGTCGCATCGGGGCGTCCGAAGCATTCCGCCCAAGCTGGCTCTTTGTTCTGACGCGACAGCTCCGCCTACTTTCGATCACGCCCCCGGTGCAACCCCCCCCCCCGTTGACAGACCAGAACGCATGTGCCAAAATTGTCTGCCTGACTGGTTGCCTACCAGAAGTTAGTGAGGAAAAGAGCAGTCATGAAATCCAGCAAAAGAGATAGCGGTTCTCTTGTTGACAAGGTAGCACTCGTTACCGGGGCAAGTCGGGGTGTTGGAAAAGGCATAGCCCTCGCTCTGGGCGAGGCGGGAGCAACCGTCTTCCTCACAGGACGAACCCTGAAGGAGGGGCAGGCGACCGTACCTCTGCCAGGATCACTTCAAGAAACGGCCGCGGAGATCGCCACGTTGGGGGGTCGTGGTATTCCCTGCAAATGTGATCATGGAGACGATCGCCAGACCAAATCCGTCATCGAGAAGATTGAACGCACTCAGGGTCGACTAGACATCCTCGTTAACAACGCGTGGTCTGGATACGAGGGCCTACATAGAGGTCAATACGACACCGGAAGGTTCTGGGAACTGCCAATTTCCGAATGGGATTCCCAGTTTGAAGTGGGAGTTCGCTCCCACTTCGTCACAAGCACATATGCCGCCCCACTCCTGATTACTCAGGGCAGTGGTCTGATTGTGAATATCTCTTTTTACACCGCCCACCATGCCTTAGGCAGTTGTTCCTACTCCGTGGCTAAGCTGGCTACGGACAAAATGGCGGTTGAAATGGCCAGGGACCTTCGAGGAACAGGGGTGACATGCGTTGCCCTGTACCCTGGCCTTGTTCGAACTGAGGGAGTCATGCGAGGCCGCGAAGGTACTACACTACCAGACTCGGAATCTCCCCTGTACGTTGGCCGGGCTGTGGCGGCTCTTGCCGCTGACAAGAAGGTCCGGCGAAAAGCAGGAAAAGTTTTGGTTGTAGGTGAACTAGCGAAGGAGTACGGATTTCGAGACACAGATGGTTCAATGCCGAAACCCTTCCATCTAACAAAGACTGGCAAAAGTATAAACAAGAGTGCAGCTGAGAGAATTCGACAGGCTCTTGGCTGATTCGAGATCAGATAGGCACCGGCGAGAAGATCGACGTGGCGCACTTGATGCCGCAAGACCGGTTCGAGAAGATCGCGGCCGCCTTCCGTGAAGCCGGAGGAGAGGCCCTTAGCCCCGTCCGAGACCTGCTCGGCGTGGAGTTCTCATACGAAGAGATCCGGGTTGCTCGGGTCCGCATCCGGTACGACACGGCGCTCGCCCGTTAGGCTGACGGATGTGGTCAAGAGTAGTAGGCATCTTCCGCATTTGTAGGGGCGTCCCGATGCGGCATCGGGACATGCGCCCGAAGCATTCCGCCCAAGCTGGCTCTTTGTTCTGACGCGACAGCTCCGCCTACTTTCGATCACGCCCCCGGTGCAACCCCACGTGGCACGACCAGAACGTCTGTGCTATGATGCGTTGAGGAACGGGACCCCGCAGGTCTGTCCTGAGGAGAGCAACAATCCGTCAGACGACCCCCGAAATCGACTACACGTACCCCGTACCCACCTCCACCTACCTGTTGCATTCCCCCGCCCAGGTGTTGCAACCCTCAGATATGAATGCATCGGTTTGCTACGGTTTGCAACAGAGTAAATTTTTCGGACCCCGCGCTACTATCCAAAGGTGTGGTCAAAAGCAGTAGGTGTCTCAGGCGTTTGCAGAGGCCGGCTGGACGCTGGACACGGCAAGCGCCCTCGGCTACCCTTTCGCTGCCGAAAGCTAGTAGACCGAAATCTTTGAAATGAGGGGTAGCCGAGATTGGCGTGCTACGACGACAGGGCGGGTTTCAAACCCGCCCCTACCAAGCCGTAACCTCAGAACCCTTCAATACTAGGATGTTGGACCACTAGCTGAAATCGGGAGAAGAGCATGTTGGACCAGAAACCTCTTGGAAGGTCGGGCCGCACCATCAGCGGTATCGGGTTGGGGTGCGTGACGTTCGGACGAGAGATCGACGAAGAGACCGCGTACAAGATGATGGACTACGCCGTCGAGAAGGGCATCACCTTCTTCGACACTGCCGAGGCGTATGGCGGCGGTCAGGCGAGGGCCGGAAGGAAGGCGACCACCGGAGACGAGGAGTGGCGAGAGGTCAGCGACGAGATGAGCTCGTCGGAGCGGATCATCGGCGCGTGGATGGACCTCAGGGGTTGCCGAGATGAGATCACGGTGTGCACGAAGGTCAGCACCGGCGGTAGCTCGGAGAACGTCCCAAGGGCCTTAGCCGCCAGCCTGGAGCGTCTCCGGACAGACCGCGTCGAGATATACAAGATGCACTCGCCTGACGCCAACACGCCCATCGACGAGACGCTTGCGGCGATGACGGCTGAGGTGAAGTCCGGTCGGGTCGGCGCTATCGGGTGCAGCAACTACTTGGCGGCCCAGATTCAAGAGGCCCTGGACGCCAGCGCCGCCCACGGTTACGAGCGGTTCGAGATCACTCAGCCGCCCTATAATCTAGCGACGCCGGAGGCACAGGACGAGCTGCTGCCACTCTGTGGCCGGGAGGAGATCGCGGTGACGCCCCACAGCCCGCTAGGCTCTGGCTTCCTCGCGGGCAAGTACACGCCCGACCGAACCAAGATACCGGCGCGGACGCGTTTCGATACCGCGCCGGGCCATATCGACATCTACTTCAGCGACCGCAACTTCCGGGTGGTCGACCGGCTTCGCGCCAAGTCAGACGAGCTGGACATATCGATGGTCAAACTCGCGATGGCGTGGACGATGACCCATCCGCACGTGACGTCGGTGCTAGTAGGTGCTCGGGAGACGCGCCACATCGACAACGCCCTCGAGGCCTACGAGATGGGCCTGGACCCAGAACTGCGCGCCGAGATGTCGGCCTGGGAATAGCTGTTTGAGTGGCGCGTCCGTCGCGAAGGGACGGGCGCACACCCAGGTGCGCCCCTACACCGACGACCGGACCTCGTCACGTAGGGGCAGGTCTCAGACCTGCCCTCTTACCGATCGCGACCGGCCTCAGAAGCGAATCAATCCCCTCGCCAGCTTGCCCTGGAGCATGTCATCGAAGGCGTCGTTGATCTGCTCTAGCTCGTAGGTACGCGTCACTAGCTCGTCGAGCTTCAATCGTCCCGCCTTGTACAGCGCTAGCAGCCGCGGCATGTCGTAGCGGGGCCGCGCTGAGCCGTAGTTGCTCCCCATGATCGTCTTCTCGCCCCAGAAGACGACCCCAGCATCGAGGGACAGCGGCTCGAGGGGCGGTGCGCCGATCCAGACGGCCTTGCCGCGACTCCTGATCGAGCGGACCGCCTGCTCGTAGGTGGCCTTCGTCCCGATGGCCTCGAAGGCGTACTCGGCGCCGAGTCCGTCGGTTAGCGCGTGCACCCCTTCAACGGGGTCGGTCTCGCCGGCGTTGATCGTGTGGGTCGCGCCGAGCTGTTCCGCCATCTCCAGCTTCGAATCAATCAGGTCAATGGCGATGATCCTCTCCGCGCCCGCGAGGAGGGCTCCCTGGACCACGTTGAGCCCGATTCCTCCTACACCGAACACGGCGACGCTGCTGCCAGGCCGAACCCGCGCCGTGTTAGTGACCGCGCACACACCCGTGGTCACGCTGCACCCGACCAGCGCCGCCTTGTCGAGCGGGATGTCTTTCTCGATGGGGATGGCCGACTCCTCGGCGATGACGGTGTACTCCGCGAACGAGGATATATTGGCGAAGTGGTAGACCGGCTCGCCGTTCGTGCTGTATCGGGTCGTGCCGTCGGCCATGTGGCCCTTTCGTATCCGGCTAGCCGTAAGGCAGACCGCCGGATAGCCCTGGGTGCAGTAGATACAGTGCCCGCAGGATGGGGCCCACGACAGGATGACGTGGTCACCGGGCTGGACGAGGGTCACTCCGGAGCCGACCTCCTCGACGATGCCGGCCCCCTCGTCGCCCAGGACGGTAGGGAGCGGTACGCTCAGGTTACCCGTAACGGCGTGGTAGCAGCTGTGGCAGACGCCGGTGGCGGCGACCTTTACCAGGACCTCGCCTGCTCGTGGACCCTCGAAGTCGACGTCCTCGACTACGATCGGTCTGTTCAGTTCTTTCAGGACGGCGGCTTTCATAGCGTAACGCGGTGCCAGGGCAGGTCTGAGACCTGCCCCTACCGTAGTTGGGGGTATTCTAGCTGGGACTCGAGGCAGGCGCATCTCGATGCGGCATCGGAAAGTCCGTAAAAAGCGGTGTTCCTAGCGGCCAAATATGGCTTGTGATATATTGCACAAGATGGCAGCGATAGCGCCAGAAGCGCCACGAAGGACTACCCGGAGCACCACCTGGGACCTGCTCCTCATCGCCACCGCGGGTCTGATGGCCTTGACCCTGTACCTCGTGTACATGTGGGTCCCGACGGAAGTCAACCTCGGCGTGTCGCAGAGGATCTTCTACCTCCACCTGCCGCTGGCTTGGCTCGGCATGATCTCCATAGTTGTAGTCGCGTTCGCCAGCGCCATGCATCTCATCACCCGCAAGGAGAAGTGGGACAGCATGGCCTACGCCGCCGCCGAGATCGGCGTGGTGTTCATCTCGCTGCTGCTCATCACCGGAATAATCTGGAACAAGCCGGCCTGGGGACGGTGGTGGACCTGGGACGCCAGGCTCACGACGACACTGATCCTGTGGTTCATCTACGTCGCTTATCTCATGCTGCGGGCCTACGGGCCCAAGGGCTCACAGGGCGCGCGGTACGGCGCCGTCGTCGCATTGATAGGCGCCATCGACACCCCGATCATATACATGGCCACGGTCTGGTGGCGGACGCAGCACCCTGAGCTGAACATCGGTCCTCTTGCCGAGTCCGGCGGCCTCGACTCTAGAATGCAGCTGACCCTCTGGGTCTCCGTCCTGACCTTCACCATCCTCTACATTTACCTCTTTGTCGAGCGATACAATCTCCGGCGCTCGGAGGCCGGGATCGACGAGCTATACCGGAATGCGACCTAGCAGTCTCGATGTCCGGATAACGCTGGGCCTCGTCCTCTTGCTGGCGCTCGCCGCGTACCAGTTGCAGGGAACAAGCGTCGAAGCGGCGGAGAACGACACCCGGGGATTCGTCGAAAGGGAGAGTCTGCCCCAGCAGACGGACGACGAAGACTACGACCCCGAAGCCAACCTGCCTTACCTGTTCGCCGTTTTTATCGTCACGTGGGCGGGGCTGTTTGGATACGTCTTCGTGATGACACGGCGGCGAAGGGAGATGCAGAGTGAGCTCGACGCGTTGAGGAGAGTGGTGGCAGAACGGGACCAGCCTGAAGAGCAACAAGGGGATGGGCGAGATGAGTGAAACGAACTCGACCCTAGACTATCCGCAGGCCCCCGTTGAAGGCTTGCTCTCGGCACACAGTGTCAAGGTGTTCATCGCCCTGGCGGTGGTGGTTGGGGCCTTCGGTTACTTCGCGCTGATCGCGTTCCAGAGCGCGACGCTGTTCTACTACACGGTCGGCGAGCTGCACGACGTCGGCCCGACCGAGGAGGGCCGGAGCATCCGGCTCAGCGGAAAGCTGGTGCCCGACTCCTTCCACCGAGACGAGGGCTCCACCGTGGCCCAGTTCACGCTAACCGACGGCGACGCGACCATGGAAGCCTTCCACGAAGGTGTCTTACCGGACCTCTTCTTCAACGAGCACTCAGAGATCATCCTCGAGGGCAGCTACCTGAGCAGCGGGACGTTTGAGAGCCACAACGTCTCCGTCAAGTGCCCTTCTAAGTACATCGCCGCTAGCTAATCCCATGTGCAAGTAGGTTCAAAAGCCACACCTTGCTTGTAATGGCTGCGTTCAGACCCTGCTGCGAGGTATAGGTTGTCCCAAGGATACGCATCCCGTCTGCTTGGCGTTACGCTCTTGGCCTCGGCGGTGTGGCTGACCGTCTTGGCTGGATCGCCGGGGGTTTCTGCCGCACCAGGCGATCTACTGGGAACGATAGATCTGTCAGGCAATGGCAACGAGTCGGTCTACACGTCGCCAAGGCGATTGTGAGGAAGATGGTCAGGCGGGATCGACGACAGGTGGACCCAGCTCCAGACTACGAGGAGCCGGCCTTACGCAGCCGGCTGAAGAGACGGTCGCGGAAGCTCTCAGGTGGGGCCGGAGCCTTCGATGAACCGAGCAGGCTCACCGTCGCGCGCAGAGTATTTAAGAACGCTGTGCACGGACGACACCACTCGAGATGGGCAAGGATCCTATCGGCCGTCTCCGCGTCGAGCTCGCCGTCGATAAAATCGGACGACAGCTCCCGCATGTGGAGGCAGTCCGCTTCCTCTTCTCGGCCCGATGCACTGTTGACGTTCAGACTCATCTCCGCTCCGCCTCAGTTTGGACTACCTGCCCAAAGCCCGTATACTTTAGTTCAGCTCCCACAACAGGTCAACGCCACGTTGACATTGAGACGCCGTTCACTAGAATTGGATGCGCCTCCGAGCGGCGGGATTCCAACCCGCTCGAGGCGTCCCAGTGATCTGAGGAACCCCATGACCGAACAGCCGAGCGACGACTCAGAGATCGACGACTTCAACACACTAGTCGAGAAGCACTCCGACTTCGTCTACAACGTTGCCTACCGGATGATGGGGAGTCCCGAGGAGGCCGAGGACGTGGCGCAGGACGCCTTCCTGTCGGCCTACCGTGCATGGGACCGGTTCCGGGGGCAATCGCGGGTCAGCACCTGGCTATACCGCATCACCGTTAACGCGGCGCTGATGAGACTGCGGAAGACCAAGCTGGCGCGGACCCTGACCCAGACGGGCATCGAGGACATGGAGATCGCCGACTGGGACCGTTCGCCGTCCAGCGAGGCCGCGAACACCGAGTTGGGCGAGAAGCTGCAGGAAGGTATCAACCGGCTGGAGCCGGACCTCAGGGCGGCCGTGGTGCTGAGGGACGTCCAGGGCTTTTCCAACACCGAGGCCGCAGAAGCCCTCAAGGTGACAGTGGCGGCGCTGAAGTCGCGACTACACAGGGCCCGCGTACTCCTACGCAAGTACCTCGCCGACTACATCGCGCCTCCGGCTGAGGCAAGCTAGACTGGCGTTCGACCCGACTGCTCACCCGGTAAGTAATACGCCGAGGGGCGGTGTTTCCCCCTTCCCCCCGAGAGGCTCGGGATCTTCGACAACCTTCCCCGGCGGGGGAAGGGGTAGGAGTGCGGTCTTACCTCCTCCCCTCTCAGGGGAGGATTGAGGAGGGGCCCCGACGTTCAGAGCGCGGCACTAAACCCCAGCGCGGCGGGTCGCCTGGTCGATGATGTCAAGGCCGACCGCCTCGCTCCAGGCCGCGAGTAGCTGATTAGTGATCGGGCCGGGCTTGCCGGCGCCTATGGGGCGCTTGTCCACATACGTAACGGGCACGAGGCACCATGTCGTGCTGGCGAAGAAGGCCTCGTCGGCTGTGTACATGTCGTAGGGCTGAAGCTCCTCTTCCCGGACAGGGATCTCCAGCTGCCGGGCGAGGTCGAAGACCATCCCGCGTGAAACGCCCTGGAGGATGCTCCGATCGTCGGCGGTCCGCAGCACGCCGTCCGCTACCATGAACACGTTGTAGCCCGAGCCTTCCGTGATGCTTCCCCGCTCGTCCCGGAGAATCGGTAGGGCGCCCGGGTCGACGTCGTTGGCCTCTAGCTCGGCCAGGTTGAAGTTCATGCGGCTGTAGTGTTTGATCTTTGGGTCCAACGCTTCCGGTGGGTAGCTCAACGTCTTCGTGATCACCCCGTGTAGTCCGACGTCGTAGGCGCCGGCGTAGTTGGTGAAGTCTAGTGGCCCGATCCTGATGCACACCGCGGCGTCCTGGGCCATCCAGGCACGTCGCCCATATCCGCGTGTGACGAACTGATGGATGTTGAAGTCGCCGGCCTCCCCGAGCATGTCGATGTTGCGCTCGACGGCCTCCTCGCTGAGGTCGATCATCTCCTGAGCCGTCATCCCGGAGTCTATGCGAGCATAGCTCAAAGACCGATAGAGCCGGTCGATGTGCTCCTCCATCCGGAAACTCTTGCCGTTGAACGTCCTGACCACTTCGAAGACCGAGTCGCCGACGAAGAACCCCCTGTCCGTCGGATCGATCCTGACGTCGTTCAGGGGCATCCATTCGCCATTGTAGTAGGCTGTGTATTCTCCCATTCGCGTTCCTCCGACGATCACGTATCGTTGAATGCCAGCGAATTATAGCCTATCGTATGGGCGTATACCTGCTGGCCGAGCCCGCCGCCCGCGTAGTATCGTTTGTCGTGATGCCCAAGAATCCTTACCGGCTCCTTCTCCTCGACCTCGACGGGACTCTCATTGGCCGCGACGAGCAGATTGCGCCTATGGTGGCCGAGTCCGTCGCTCGAGCCGCCCGCGTCCTGGACGTCAGCATCGCGACCGGCCGGGAGCAGGCCGAAACCATGCGGTTCGCTGCAGAGTTGGGCCTGAACGCTCCGCAGGTCTGCGACAACGGCGCGATCGTCTTCGACCCGACCGACGGAACGGGCGTTTGGTCCGACCCCCTAGGCGAGGAGCGCTCGCGGCGAGTCATCGGGCGTCTGCGGGAGCTGCGGATGAACCACATGGGTACATACCCCGGAGGACGCGCCCTTGATCTGGACCGCACGGCCGACCAGATGACACGGATCTCGGCGCTCGACCTCGCCGAAGGCCGGGCGGACGAGCTGGTAGCGTCGTTCGCGAGCTCCAACGACCTGCAAGTCGTGAAGGTGTTCCTCCCGTACAACGAAACGTGGGCTGTCGACTTCACCGCTGCCGGAACCGACAAGGGAAGCGCGGCAATCAAGCTGGCCGAGTTGGCCGGCGTCGCTCCGCACCAGATGATCGCAGCGGGAGACAGCTATAACGACCTACCGATGTTCGAGGTGAGCGGGCTTCGGGTCGCGATGGCCGGGGCCCCGGATGAGCTATTAGCTCTTGCGGACTACGTCGCCCCATCCGTCGACGAAGACGGCCTCGCCGTGGCCATCGACGAATTCGTGCTGCCCCGACTTCAGGCGTCTAGCTGCTAGCCGACAGTGCAGGGCCGTCGAGGTGGGAGGCGTCGTTGAAGCGATCGATGTGGAACCCGTTGCCGAGCAGGGCGCCGGAGTCCCTCGTCCAGGCGACCGGATCGATGGTGAAGTCGAAGACGGCAGTGTTCTGCACCGGGATTTCCCAGGCCTGCCTCGTCTGAAGCACTGCCGCTACTATGTTCTGGATAATCCCCCCGTGGGCGAACATGACTACAACGTCGCCGTCGGTGTGATCGCTGACGACCGTCTCAACGACACGTCGCCCGCGGTCGCGGCGCTGCTCGAGCGACTCGGCACCCTCAACGCCGGCAAACTTGCGCTCCGATTCGAGAGCGAAGTCTATGTCCGGGTGCTTCGAGGGAATCTCCTCGCGGGTCAGCCCGGAGACGATGCCAAGGTCGTGTTCCATGAGGTCGTCCGCGAACGCGATCGGTGCCGGCCACTGTCTCGCCACGATCTCTGCTGTCTCTCTGGCCCGTGGCAGCGGGCTCGCGTACACGTGGGTCGGCTCCAGCCCCTCCTGCTCGAACCGGGCGTGGAGCTTCTCGGCCTGGGCCCGCCCAGTATCCGATAGTGGGAAGGCCGGCGGCGGTGTCTGTCCCTGGATGCGCCCTTCGGCGTTGGCGATTGTCTCTCCATGTCGTATCAGGACTAGTGGTTCAACGTTTTTGTATTGATGGGTAGAGTGACTTTAGCTTGATGCGCGCATCCTCGGTAGTGAAGCGCCAATCCACTCGTATCACATCCCGGTTGCGTTGATTCTGCCAAGCATTGACCTCGCCGCGCAGGATGTCTTGATTGGCAATCCGTCGGTCCAGGCACTGTCGAGCCAGCACACCGATCTCTATCTCCGCCATATTCAACCAACTCCCGTGTTTGGGAGTGTAGTGTATCTCCAGTCGCTCAGCTATACGCCTCGCCTCAGCAGGCTCGAATGCCTCGTATAGCGAGGACAGCTTGTGAGTGTTGAGATTGTCCATTACCAGCACGATCCGGTCTCTGTCAGGGTAGTCCTCGTCGACCAGTTTCTTTATCACATGCGCCCAGTCCACCTTCGTGCGACGCTCTCTGACCTCGACTCGGCGCCATCCGTCCAACGGTGCAAACAGCATGAACAGGCTGCTCACTCCATTGCGCTCGTATTCGTAGTCGTATGCCGCCGATAAGCCGGGCGCTGCGGGACGCGGCACTCGCGTCTCCTTGACTTGCTGTTTGCTCGTCTCATCCATGCACACCAGAACCTCATTCCCATCGTACGGCCGTTGGTAGACCTCCAGTACGTCTTCCATCGCGCACACAAACTCCGCGCTCTGACCGGGCGGGATGCACCAACTCTGCTTCAGCCACGGCTTCAGTTCGTTTTTTTTTGAGCGCCTGGCGAACCGTCTCGGTGCTAATGGTCCCGACTATCTCACACTCGACCAACTGGTCAGCCAACAGCTTCAGGGTCCAACTGGCACGCCCCTCCGGCGGTTCCCCGCAGGCCATCGCTATCAACCGTGCTTCACCTTCGCCGTCCAGTCTCTTTTGACGCCGACGCAGTTGCTTTTTGCGATTCAGCGCAGACTCGACCCCCTCCTCCACACAGCGCTTGCGTATTCGCTCGACCGTTGACTGTCCCACACCGAGCGCGCTGGTGATGTCCGCGTCCTTCATTCCCCCGTCCGAGCGTGACTCATCGCTCATCAGCAGAATGCGCGCATGGGTCTGTTTGTACGCCGCAGCCCGACCGCGTGAGACCAAGGCGTTGAGTTCCTGTTGTTCGTCGGTAGTCAGTCTGATACGGTACTTCTTGGTAGACATCATGGTTCCTCCTCGGTTCAACGTTACGATTGAACCCCCAAGAGGAACAATGACTATCATGGTATTCATTTCAATGATGTTGGACCACTAGTGGTCCAACATCCTAGTATTGAAGGGTTCTGAGGTTACGGCTTGGTAGGGGCGGGTTTGAAACCCGCCCTGTCGTCGTAGCACGCCAATCTCGGCTACCCCTCATTTCAAAGATTTCGGTCTACTAGCCTCATCTACCCATTATCTCCTGAAGCCGGCCGGAGCTATGTTGCCCTGTTCGTCGGCCCCGAGCAGTGCAAGGAAGTCGTAGCCAAGCCGCTTGATCTCCGCGCTACCACCCTGGTGCCGGTCGAGGATGCACATTACCTTGACCACCTCGCAGTCCGCGGCCTCGACCTCCCTGATCGTATGCAGCAGGCTGCCGCCGGTACTGCAGGCGTCGTCGACGACCGCCACCCTGAGACCGGGTTCGACCGGCCCCTCGATGATCCGCTTCGCTCCGTGCCCCTTGGCCTTCATGCGGACTATGAGCCCTGGGATAGCATGGCCGTCCAGGTAACTCAAGGCGGCTACCGCGCCGACGATAGGGTCGGCACCCACGGTCGGCCCGGCTATCGCTTGCGCACCGCACTCCTTCAGCACAGGCAAGAACGCAGTAGCTACCCGGTGCGCCCCCTCGGCGTCGAGGGTGACAAGGCGCCCGTCGAAGTAGTAGGTGCTAGTCGCACCAGAGGTGAGCTTGAACTCCCCAAACTTGAGGGCCTGTTTTCGCAGCGCCAGGTCGAGGATCGCTCCGGCCTGGTCATTGAGACTTGCCTCCAGCTCGGTCATACGGCCTCCCTGTACAAGCTGTGTTCTTGGATGTATTGCTCGACTCGCCAGGGCACAAGGTATCTAATCGACCGCCCGGTCGCCACCCGGTCCCGTATGCCCGTGCTACTGATACCCACGCCGAGGCCCTCGACAAAGACGGTCCCGGAAGCCGCCGGCGAGTGGACCGCCTTCAGGGCTTCGACGTCCAGCTCTTCGAAGCCAGGCCTCGACACTACTATGAGCATTACTTGCTCGAGCAGACGCCGGGATTCGTACCACCGGCCCAACTCGCCCACGAGGTCCGCGCCCAGGATAAGATGGAGTTCGGCCCCCCCACCGTACTGTTGCCTGAGCGCCTCAACCGTGTCTACGGTGTGGGTTGGACCCGGTCGTTCGATCTCGATCGCGGACGGCTCGAAGCGTGCATCATCTGAAATCGCAAGTCGTACCATCTCCATGCGGTGGTCAGCGGCGCTGACTTTCTGGTCGGATTTGAGCCACGGATCGCCGGCAGGCACGAATAGTACCTTGTCGAGTCCGACCCGTTCCGTCACCTCGCTGGCGATTATCAAGTGGCCCAGATGGACCGGGTCGAAGGTACCACCGAACACGCCTAGCTTCATGTCAGTTCCAGGTGAGTTCCAGCTTGCCGATCCGCACCGTGTCGCCGGGGCCGACTCCAGCCCGGTCCAAGGCCGCCACGACTCCAAGCTTCCGCAACTGCTCGCGCAGTTGCAAGACGGCATGCCAGTTGCTGCGGTCAACCAGAGCCGCGATCCTCTCGGCCGCCGGCGCTTCGACGACGTACCCGCTGTTCCTCTTGTGTACTTCGATGCGTCGGTCCAAACGGCTTGGCCTGAGCACCGGAATCGTCTCCACGTCCATCGGCTCCTCTGCGACACCCACGGTTTGCCTGTCATCCGCGAGCAGTCCGATAACACGGTCCAGCATCTCATCTATTCCTGACCCGGCTACCGCTGAAACGCAAGACACATCCCCGACGTCGACGCCCAGCCTCTCAGGTAGACCTGGGCACCGCTCCTGTACACCGGAGATGTCTACCTTGTTCACCACGACCACCTCTCTCTTTTCAGCGAGGCTCTCGTCGAAGAGGCTTAACTCCGACCTTATCTTTCGGTACTCGCTTGTCAGGTCTTCAGTGGTGCCATCCAGTAGATGCACCAGTATCCGCGTCCTCTGCACATGCCGGAGGAATTCGTCACCGAGTCCTTTCCCACTGTGGGCTCCCTCTACCAGCCCCGGTATGTCGACCATCACGAAGCTACGTTGCCTGTGCTCAACAACCCCAAGGACCGGCTCTAGAGTCGTGAACGGATAGTCCGCTACCCTCGGCCGTGCCGCGCTAACTGCCCTGAGTAGACTGGACTTCCCTGCGTTGGGTACGCCGATGATCCCAACGTCGGCCAGTAGCTTCAACTCAAGCCTTAATTCAATGTGCTGCCCTTCCTCACCCTGCTCTGCCAGAAGGGAAAATCGGTTGGTCGATGTCGTGAAGTGCGTATTTCCCCTGCCCCCACGTCCTCCTCTAGCAACGAGTACTCGCTGCCCGTCCTTCGTCAGATCGAAAAGACGTGTCTCTCCATTTGCAATATGCCAAACCTCAGTTCCCTCGGGGACCATAACGTCGATGTCTTTCCCATCTCGCCCATGCTTTTTCCGGCCCTCACCTCGGGTCCCGCCCGCCGCAACGTGCTTACGGCTGCGTCGGAAGCGGCTTAACGTGCTCAGCCCTGCGTCACACCTGAGGAAGACGGACCCACCACTGCCACCATCGCCACCATCAGGGCCTCCTTCGGGGACGAACTTCTCCCTGCGGCCACTAACGGCGCCGTTTCCACCGTTACCACTTGTTACTGATATTAGGGCTTTATCGAGCATAATCAGCTACTTTTGGGAGGATATCAATAACAGTCTATAAGGGGTGTTTACAGTGGGGGTAATTGGGCTCCCGCCGGTCTCTTAGCGGTGCTCGCCTATGGTGTACAGTGGAGTTCTTGTGTGTTAATCGTGGCCCCGTGGGGACTACTCCATGTGGTCGCAGGTTATCCACACGAAAGGGTAGTTATCCACCGGAGAATAGAACTTATCCCCCGCGGTAGCTGGGACTTGCCGACGTTGCACGGAGGACTGAGGTTAGCCTTTGGTAAGGGCCTCGCGGATGTTTATGACGTCCCTCCTCAGGTGGGCGTCGACGTTAATCTTCGCAGTGATGCTCGTGCAGGCATGCAGGACGGTGGTGTGGTCCTTACCGCCCATCGTCCGGCCGACTGCCGCCAAGGAGAGATTGAGCTCTTCACGCAGCAGGTACATCGCGACCTGCCTGGCAAGCGCCGTCTGCTTGTCCCTGCGCCGCCCTTTGAGAGACTCTTCGTCGATCGAGAAGTAAGCTGACACGGTGTTGACCACCAGTTGCTCTGAAACACGGTTGGTCTTCGTGGGGTTAAGGGTGTCGGCGAGAGCGTTTTTGACCATGTCCACGGAGATGTCGGTACCGGTAAGCTGGGCGTAGGCGGCGACCCTGTTCAGGCTCCCCTCGAGTTCTCTCACGTTTTTGTGCACGCGCTCCGCCAGGAACTCAAGCACTTCGGACGGGAACTTGGCGCCTGTCTCGTCGGCCTTGACCCGGAGGATCGCCTGCCGAGTCTCCAGGTCGGGGTGCTGTATATCGACGGTGAGTCCGCCCGCGAGTCGCGACCGCACCCGGTCCTCCAACAGGGTGAGCGAAGTAACGGGACGGTCGCTGGTAATAATGATCTGCTTCGCGGCCATGTGCAGGGAGTTGAAGGTGTGGAAGAAGCCCTCTTGCGTCTGCTCCTTGCCGATGATGAACTGGATGTCGTCGAGGAGCAGCGCTTCGGCGCTCCTGTAGCGCTCCCGGAACTCCTCGGTATTCCCTTCCCGGATGGCCTTGATGTACTGGTTGGTAAACTCCTCGCATGTGGCGTAGATGGTCGAGAGTCCCGCCGCTACGAACCGGTGCCCGATGGCGTGTAGAAGGTGCGTTTTGCCAAGGCCCACGCCGGAGTAGAGGAACAAAGGATTGTAAGTGATCGCGGGCCGATCGGAGACTGCCAGCGCGGCCGCGTGGGCGAGCTCGTTTGAGTTGCCCACAATGAACGATTCGAAGGTGTATCTGGGATTGAACGAGGCCGCGCCGACGGCCGGTCGGCCGTTATGGTTGTTGGTGCGAAAGGAGGCTGGGCCATCGTCTACGCTCGACTCATCGTCGGGTCGCTCTGCGACCGCAGTGGTGACAGAGGGTGGTGTCTGCTCCAGGACGAGCGACTCTTGCTCGGCGTTGGCAGGGCTGCCAGCCACGTGGAAGCGGATGTCCGCTCCGGTCGGTACGACGCCGTTGAGGGTTTGTGAGATGAGCTCGTACAGACGATGTTCGAGCATCTCCGCGACAAAGGTATCGGGTGCGTTGACCACGAACACACCGTCGTCGTAGGAGACGCCCGACGTGTCCTTCAACCAGGTCTCGTAGATGGGACGGCTGACCTTCATTTGGAGTTGGCCGAGGACGGCCTGCCAAAGTTGGTCGGGCTCTTCCCGGATCGTAGACACAGGCGCCACCTGCTGTGAAATAGTTGTGGGTAAGGGCCCCTTCGATCCAGCCTGGGGAGGCGTTGCTGAGGTGGGGCGCCCCGACGCACGCGGCGGATTCTAGCACGCCCTTTTGCTGAGGAATCAAGCCTTGGACGGCGGGAATTTGGGAGCAAATTCCCACGCAGTACACGCGTCTGCACACCGGTGTAGACGGGTGCAAAACCGTGGGCCGCTCTATCGCCGCGCGCAGGGGGGTGCAGCGATATTCAGTAATGTCGACTACGGAAACGAGCGGCGAGTTCAGCTAGGCGTGAGGGCATTGGCACGGGCGTCTCGGCGGGTGTTGCGGGGTAGCTGGTGCTCCGTGCGACTTTGCCCACAGGCAACGCCACTTATCCACAGAAATCGGTGAGTTGCCAACAGAGGCCCGGACCGCCGGAGATCACGGCAAGACCCCCGGATTTCGTCCCTCCGCGCCGAACGCCCGCATCTTTGCCTCGACACCACGCATCCAAAACGAGCGAGAAGGGGAGGCGATGAAGAGGACTCGACGGTCGCCTGCGAAAGACGCGCCAACCACCAAGAGGACATGGGCGGCTTCAGTTACGATCGCAGTCGCCATCGTGGTGGCGGCAGACATTGTTAGCGCCGCCGTGAACCCGCTCCTGGGCCGAACGGTCCATTGGGACTGGATGGCGGGCCTGACCACCATCCTATTCGTGGGACTCCTGCTATCCTTCAGGAACAGGTGGCTATAGCAGCTCCGGCACTCTACCGTTGAGCTCGGTACGCAGGGAGCGGCTTGACGCTGTACGAGTCGGCGCCGTCGGACAGACTATCGACGGCGGCTCTCGCCGTGTCCAGTGAGGTGAAGCATGGGATCCGGTGCTCTACGGCCGCACGCCTGATGGCGAACCCGTCTTGCAGCGCCTCCCTGTCACCGGTAACGGTGTTAACCACGGCATCGACGGTCCCGTTTTCGATGACGTCGACGACGTTCGGATGCCCCTCACTGAGCTTCTTGGTGATCGCGACTACAGGAAGACCGAGGCCCTCGATCACGACGGACGTGCCCTCGGTGGCGTACAGGCCGTAGCCGGCCTTCACGAGGTCCTTGAACATTGAAACCGCTTCGGCCTTGTCGCGGTCCGCGATGCTCAGCAGGATCGCCCCTTTTTTGGGAAGAGCCAGGCCTGCGGCGATCAGCGCCTTCAGGACAGCCGGACGGAACTCGTAGTCGACGCCCATGACCTCGCCGGTCGACTTCATCTCGGGGCCCAGGTACGTATCGACGCCAGCCAGCTTGGACATCGAGAACACCGGAGCCTTGACGCCCACGAGCTTCTGCTTCTTCCAAAGGCCGCCCGGGTATCCTTGAGACTTGATGGTCTTCCCCAACATGGCGTTGACCGCCAACCGGACCATCGGGACGCCGGTGACCTTGGAGATGAACGGGATAGTGCGGCTGGACCGGGGATTGACCTCGAGTACGAATACCTGAGTCGGTTGCGCTGCGTCGCCGTTGGATGCTCCAGGCCTGCGGTAGGCCGGCCCGCCGACGACCACGAACTGGATGTTCATCAACCCCCTTGCGTCGAGGGCCAGGCCGATGCGGGTTGTGTAGTCGACGATAGTGTCGATTTCGGCCTCTGTCAGCGTGAGGCCGGGGTAGATGGCCATGGAATCGCCGCTGTGTACGCCGGCGCGCTCGACGTGCTCCATGATCCCCGGGATGAGGACGGTCTCGCCGTCGCAGACCGCGTCGACCTCAACCTCCCTGCCCTCGAAATACTTGTCTATCAGCACACGGCGACCCTCGCCCGCGGCCAAAGCTTCGGACATGAATCTGACGAGCTCGGTCGCGTTCTGAACGATCTCCATCGCGCGGCCGCCGAGGACGTAGCTGGGCCTTACGAGGATCGGATACCCGACGGCCTGCGCGACTTGCAGGGCCTGCTCGAGGTCCGAAACCGCTGCGCCAGGAGGGTTGGGGATCCCCACGCGGGCCAAGAACTCTTCGAAGAGATGCCGGTCCGAGGCCGTGTCGATCGACTCGGCTGTCGAGCCCAGGATGGGTAGGCCCGCCTTGTCCAGCGCCTGGGATAGATTGATCGCCGTCTGCCCGCCGAACTGCACTACCGTGGCCGGGACCACGTCGTCATCGTTCTGCTCAACCAACGCCTCGTTCTCCACGATGTCGCGCAGGCTCTCTTCGTCCAGCGGCTCGAAGTAGAGTCGGTCGCTGGTATCGAAGTCCGTCGAGACCGTCTCCGGGTTCGAGTTGACCAGGACGCTCTTGATGCCTTGAGCCTGGAGGGCCCAGGCCGCGTGGACCGAGCAGTAGTCGAACTCGATGCCCTGGCCGATGCGGATAGGGCCGCTACCTACGACGAGCGCCTTATTGCCTGGCAGCGGCGCGGCTTCGTTCTCCTGCTCGTAAGTACTGTAGAAGTACGGGGTCTCTGCCTCGAACTCGGCGGCGCAGGTATCGACCATCTTGTAGACGGGCATGATGCCCCACCGCTGTCGAAGCCTGCGTGTTTCTTCGCTGCCCCTGTCCGTGAGGACTCCAAGCTTCTCGTCTGAGAAGCCTAGCCGCTTGGCCTCCCTCAGCAGGTCCGGCGTTAGGGCCTCGCGCAGCAGTCGGTCCTCCATGGCGGCGATGTTGCCGAACGCGCGCACGAACCAAGGGTCGACGCCCGTGAGCCGCGAGAGGTCTTCGGCCGGCGTACCGCTCCGAAGGGCCGAGAGGAACGCCCATAGCCGCTCGTCGTTGGGATGCAAGGGCAGTCCGTCCTCTGTGCTAGCGGTCCAGTCGGAGTCCTCCCAAAGGATGTCGCGATTCGTGATTTCGAGCGAGCGCACGGCCTTCTGGAAGGCTGCCTCGAAGGAGCGGTCGATGGCCATTACTTCACCGGTGGCCTTCATCTGCGTTCCGATGGTCCGGTCACCGCGGGGGAACTTGTCGAAGGGCCACCGCGGTATCTTAACGACACAGTAGTCGAGGGCCGGCTCGAAGGCAGCCACCGTCTTTTTTGTGACGGCGTTGGGGATCTCGTCGAGACGCTTCCCCACGGCGATCTTGGCGGCCACCCTTGCGATGGGGTAGCCCGTGGCCTTGGACGCCAGGGCGGAGCTGCGGCTCACCCGCGGGTTCACCTCTATGACGTAGTAGGGGCTTTCGGCGCGGCCGCCGCCCGGCAGCGATTCGCCCACGACGTTGCCGGGCTCGAGGGCGAACTGGACGTTGCACCCGCCCTCGATGCCAAGGGCGCGGATGATCTTCAGGCTAGCCGACCGGAGCATCTGGTATTCCTTGTCGGACAGCGTCTGACTCGGCGCAACGACGATGCTGTCGCCCGTGTGTACCCCCATGGGGTCGATGTTCTCCATGTTGCAGACGGTGATGCAGTTGTCGGCGCCGTCGCGCATAACCTCGTACTCGATCTCCTTCCAGCCCACGAGGGACCGCTCGAGCAACACCTGGTCTATCGGGCTCGCCGCCAGACCGCTCGAGACGACTTCCTCGAACTCCTCGGGGGTGTTCCCAATGCCACCGCCGGTGCCTCCCAGCGTGTAAGCGGGACGAACGACGAGCGGCAGGCCAAGGCCGTCGGCGGCGCTGCGCGCCTCCTCTATCGATGAAACGGTGGCGCTCGGCGGTACCGGCTCCGAGATGTCCAGCACCAGCTGACGGAACTGAGCGCGGTCCTCGGCGCTCGTGATGGCGCTCAGCGGAGTGCCCAGCAGTCTGACGTCGTAGCGGTCGAGGACACCGGCCTCGGCGAGGTCCACGGCCAGGTTCAGCCCCGTCTGGCCCCCCAGGGTCGCCAGGAGTCCCTCTGGTCGCTCGGCCTCGATTATCCGTTCAACCACGTCGACCGTAAGAGGCTCGATATACACGACGTCGGCGATGTCCTCGTCGGTCATGATCGTCGCCGGGTTGGAGTTGACCAGCACCGTGGTGACGCCCTCTTCCCGGAGGGCCTTGCACGCCTGAGTACCGGCGTAGTCGAACTCGGCCGCCTGCCCAATCACGATAGGCCCGCTGCCGATGACGAGGACTTTGGAGGGCTTTGTCATTGGTCACCCATACGCTTCAGGCGACTCATCGCTGGCAACGAAGCGTCCGCGACGGACAGAGCATCGAGGAGTCGGTATAGCGACGAGACCTCCAAGGTTGGTCCGGCGGCACCATCGCCGCCAGGTCGACCATCGCGGTTGAGCCAAACACTTCGTATGCCGGCATTCTGCGCGCCGAGCACGTCGTACTCCAAGTGGTCGCCGACGTGAAGGAGCTCGTCCGGCGCACAGCCGGCTTCGGCGACGGCGATCTCGAACAGGCGCGGGTCCGGCTTCTCGATGCCGCCGTGGTCCTGCGAAAAGACCGTGAAAGCGAACACGTCGTCGAGCCCGAAGCGCGACGGATAGCTGTTACCGTTTGAGAGCACGCCGAGCTTGAACCGGCCCCGAAGGGCCTCGAGCGTCGGGACCACGTCATCGTACAGGTGCGGTTCGGCATAGCGGAGCTTGAAGTAGACGTCGTTGAGACGGGAGGCGAGCATGTCGTCGGGCCTGCCCACGTCCCCCAGCGTCTCCTTGAAGGCTTCGAGTCGGATAGAGACGAGGTCGACACCGTCGGTGGCGAGCCGGTGGTGGACGCGCTCGCGGATGTCGATCATCTTGTCGACGTCGAGGCCGTTCGCAGCTTTTGGGTCGATTCGCCGTAGTTCCCGCAACGCCTCGCCGAGGGACCGGCGCATGACCGACTCGAAGTCCCAGAGAGTGCCGTCCACGTCGAAGGAGACGGCCTTGATGCCGTCGAGTCTAGTCACGCGGGCCTTCCTGGACCTCTGGGGAGTACAGGTGCAGTCCGGGGACCCGTTCGAAGTGACGGTCACGTGAATAGATAGGTAGTCCATGTTGCTTTGCCACTTCGGCGATGATGGCGTCCGAAAGCGGTAGCTGCTTTCCCTGTTTTCTGAGTCTCAAGACCGTCAGCGCGGCGTCCGTATATGCTCGCTTGTCGGTGTGGAGATATTCCAATTCGTCTAGCCGATCGAGAAGGGCATCGAACTCGAAATCGGTCCGTGCACCTTGAAGTACTTCCCCTAGCACAATTCCCACAAGGACTACCTGATTCGTTGCGAGCAAAGACTCGACCACTTCACCGACTTCAGAACCGGGGTTCCTGAGCCAGTCGATCCATGCGGCGGAATCGGCGATCACCATTGCAGTTTCCGCTGGTGCTCCAATTCGAGGTCCTCAAGTTCCCGCCAGTTGTCGATGATATCAATCTTCCCGGCCATCGCTCGAAGCTCAGTTATCTTTATGTGCCGCACGTATTCGACCAGTACCTGGCTGACAGCTTTGCTCTTGGTCTTTTCGCCCGTTGCTTCGACCACTTCTTCTAGAAGCTTTTTATCGATATCCAAAGTGGTCCGCATCATAACACCTCATCATATTAGCGCACCGCCATTATACATCGTCCCCACGCGTCACGACAGCATCTCCAGGAACCGGTCGAAGACGTAGGTGTTGTCCAGGGGGCCCGGCGACGCTTCGGAGTGGTACTGGATGCTCATGATCGGCAGTGACTTGTGTCGCAGCCCTTCGACAGTGCCGTCGTTCAGGTTCTCGTGGCTCACCTCGACTTCCGCCGGCAGGCTTTCGGGGTCGACGGCGTACCCGTGGTTCTGAGCCGTGATGTGCACGCGGCCCGTGTCGAGGTCGCGGACGGGGTGGTTTCCACCGCGGTGGCCGAACTTGAGCTTGAAGGTGCGGCCGCCGAACGCCCGCGCGATGACCTGGTTGCCCAGGCATATACCGAGAATCGGTACTTTGCCGGCAAGGCCTTTCGCCGTGGCGACCGCGTAGTCGAGGAGTTCCGGGTCGCCGGGGCCCGGCGAAAGCACGACACCGTCTGGCCGGCGGCTCATGATGTAATCGGCGGAGGCCTTGGCAGGAATCGCGGTAACGTCGCAGCCTTTGGAGCGCAGTATCCTCATGATGTTGTACTTCACGCCGAAGTCGTCGACCAGCAACCGGAATCGTCGGCCAGTAGAAGCGGCGCCGCCTTCGGTCCAATCGTAGGGGTCGTGGGTTGTTACCTTCCCCACGTAGTCGACCTGATCGTATGGCGGAATCTGCCCGAGCCGTGCCAGCGCTCTTTCCGGTGACTCTCCGACGGCGATGGCACCCATCATCACCCCGCTGTTACGGAGCCGCCGCGTCACGGACCGGGTGTCGATCCCGCTGATTCCGGGGACGCCCTGGGCGACCAGGAAGTCGTGGAGGGTCGAAGTGCTCAACGAATGACTCGGGTTAGTGTTGTGCTCCCTGACGACGAATCCCGACACCTGGACCTTGCGGGACTCGAAGTCGCGCTCGTTGATGCCGTAGTTACCGATCAGTGGGTACGTGGGCATGACGATCTGGCCGGCGTAGGAGGGGTCGGTCAGCATCTCCTGGTAGCCGGTCATCGAGGTGTTGAAGACCACCTCGCCGAAAGCGGAGCCCTCGGCACCGAAGGCGCGCCCCTCGTATACCGAGCCGTCTTCGAGGACGAGTGTTGCGGGCTTACTCACTTCGGTTCTCGCTGACGAGCTGCGACCGTTTATGGGAGTAGATTGGTGCTCGCCCCGTCGCTCTCGTGTATTCTCCTCGTGTTCTCTGAATGGGCCTTAGCGCGCAGCTGGGCTTGTCTAAGCTGTTTCGACCGCCCCTGCCACCAGGCGAGTTCCTCGCTCGGGTTCATTCTGGCGGTCTTCGCCAGCACTTCTTCAGCGCCACGATGCATCATTTCCACCGACTCAATGCTCTTCGCTGTCATACTGGACGACCTCCATTGGCGAGAAGAAGCCTATCTGGGCGTAGCCATTTAACGTATTGACGGCGTTGTATAGCGGGATCTTTTCGAAATGAACGATGTGAGTGAAATTCCAGCTTACAATCATGGAACAGGACGAAACAGTGGCAACCGCCACGTGAAGTGCATCGTCCAACCACTTCCGAGAAACGATTCGAGCGACAACGTAGGAATCTCTAAGCCGCAGCGCGTCTTCGGATATATCTGCGACCTTCCATGTGATCAATCAGCTCGTTGAAAAGGTCACGTACTTGCTTAGGGGCCGGAGCTATCTCTTCTTGAACGATGGCAGACGTCACCAATTGAAAGCGCCCGCGCTGCACTTCGGCGAAGAACTCCTTGCTTGCATCTCCGAAAGCTGTATCGAAGACACCTCCGAACACTGATGTATCGGCATATACGCGAATAGCTTCCACGGCTATAGTTCTCGCGACTCCTCCCGCCCATCATAAACGACCTCGCCAGCCACGATAGTCGCAACCACGCGTCCTCTAAGCGTAGCGCCTGCGAGGGGAGTGTTCTTGCCCTTCGAGACGAACCGTTCAGGGTCGACGGCCCACTCGGCATCGGGGTCGAAGAGCGTCACGTCGGCGGGCGAGCCCTGTTTGAGGGAGCCGCTGTCGATCCCGAGGAACTTTGCGGGAGCCGCCGTCAGCTTCTCGACAAGCAGCGGCAGCGCAGTGTCTCCGGCGTCCACGAGACCCATCAGCGAGCCCAGCGCCGTCTCGAGCACGCTTATGCCGTTGGCAGCTTCGTCGAAGGTGCACTGCTTCTCGACGGTCCCGTGGGGCGCGTGGTCCGTGGCGATGAAGTCGACCGTGCCGTCCTTCAGTCCCTCCGCCATGGCCTCGAGGTCGCTGCGGGCGCGAAGGGGCGGGGCCACCTTGGCGTTGGTGTCGTAGGCCGAATCGGTCAACGGCTCGAAGGGCTGGCCGTCGCGACTGTAACCCATGACCGTCTCGTCGCTAAGGGTAAGGTGGTGGGGAGTGACCTCGCACGTGACGTTCAGGCCCTTCCCCTTCGCTTCACGCACAAGCGTCAACGTTCCGGCGGTGCTGGCGTGGGCGACGTGGAGACGGCCTCCAGTCAGCTCGGCGAGCTCGATATCGCGCGCCACCATGATCTCCTCGGCGGAGTTCGGTATGCCCTTGAGGCCCAGCCGGTTCGAAACCCACCCCTCGTTCATGACGCCGCCCGTCGATAGCTCGTGGACCTCGCAGTGGTTGATGATCGGCAGACCCAACCCGGAAGCGTAGCTCAGCGCCTGCCGCATGATGTTCGGGTCCGACACCGGGTGACCATCGTCGCTGAAGCCGATAGCGCCGGCCTCAGCCAGCTCCCCCATCTCGGCCAACTCGCGGCCCTGGCTGCCTCGCGTGACGGCCCCGATAGGCAGCACCCGCACGACGCCCTGCTCGCGGGCCCTCCCCATTACGAACTCGACGACCGAGCGCGAGTCCATCACAGGGTTGGTGTTGGGCATGGCGCACACCGTCGTGAACCCTCCGGCCGCCGCCGCCCGAGTCCCTGTGGCGATGGTCTCCTTGTATTCGAAGCCGGGCTCACGCAGGTGGCAGTGGACGTCGATGAAGCCGGGGCATACCACGAGCCCTTCGGCGTCGATGGTCTGCGGGCCGACGGGCGGCCCCGATGCCATGTCAGGGTCGAGTTCGCTTACGACGCCGTCTTCGATGAGTAGATCGCCCTTGCGGTCTACGCCCTGAGCCGGGTCGACGATATGTCCGCCCTGGACAAGTATCGGGCGCGGTTGGCTCATACTGTTACAGCCTCTTCAGTATCGCTTCGACGTGAGGGTACAACGGGAGAGCGGCCTTCCGGTCCCACCACGTGTAGTCGCTGATTCCGAGCCCCATTTCTACGTCGCCTTCGGTCTCAACGCGGATAGCACGGTGCCGGTTGATGCTGCTTTCCCAGGTGAACATGTACTCCGTCTTCTTCGCCTTGAGGCCGGTTTCCTCGTGGAGCTCTCTGATAGCCGCATCGGTAGCCGATTCTCCTGATTCGATGCCGCCACCCGGCATTCCGTAATTCGGCCCAACGTCGCGGACCAGCAGGACATTCTCATCTCTAATCACGAGCACAGTAGCCCTTTCGCGGAGCGCCGTTGCCATAGCCCTAGGCGTGCTCTCTTAGCGGCATTGCGAGCCGGTACAGCAGCGCCATCCGAACGGCTACACCGTTAGTCACCTGGTCTTCGATTACTGATTGCGCGCCGTGAGCCACGGCAGGGTCGATCTCGACGCCTTCGTTCATTGGGCCGGGATGCATCACCAGCACGTCCGGACTGGCGAGCTTGAGCCTCGACTCGTTGATCCCATACATCCTTGAATATTCCCGCAGCGACGGAAGGTGCCCGCCGGCCTGACGCTCCCTCTGGATTCGGAGCGCCATGACCACATCGGCGCCGTCCAGGGCAGCATCGACGTTTGTCTCTATCTCGACGGACGCGAACGGGTGGCCGTGGACGCCCAGGTAGCCGTCCGTGAAGTCGCGGGGCATAAGGGTCGGAGGACCGCACAGGACCACGTGGGCACCCATCGCAATCAGCCCCCACAGGTTAGACCTGACGACTCTGCTGTACAGGATGTCTCCCACGATAGCTACCCGCAGGCCCTCGACGCGACCGAGATGCTCCTTGATGGTGTAGATGTCGAGTAGCGCTTGCGTCGGGTGGGCGTGGGCGCCGTCGCCGGCGTTGATCACGTTGGAGTCGAGGTTGCGGGCCAGGAAGTGGGGAGCTCCCGGATGAGGGTGCCGCATCACTATGACGTCGGCGCTCATCGCTTGGAGGGTCAGCGCTGTGTTGTAAAGGGACTCCCCCTTTTCGACGCTGCTGCCCCCGGACGAAACGTTGATCACGTCGGCGCTCAGGACCTTGCCGGCCTGCTCGAAGGACACCCGGGTCCGAGTGCTGGCCTCGTAGAACAGCGTGATGATACTCTTGCCCCGCAGGGTCGGCACCTTGCGGATGTCCCTGCTTAGTACTTCCTTCATCACCGCAGTGTTGTCCAGGACTTCTCCGATCTCCTCGCGAGTGAAGTCGTCTAGGTCGAGCACGTGCCGCCGGCCTGCTGAATGGTGGAGATGCTCGTCCACGGCCGCGCGCGTGGCGACTGTAGGTGCTTGCGCCATCAAGGGCCTCCTCTCGAAACGACCACTTCGTCCCTGCCGTCAGTCTCGGTTACGCGCACATGCACTTTTTCGTCCCGAGAAGTCGGCATGTTCTTGCCTACGTAGTCGGCCTTGATGGGCAGCTCGCGGTGGCCTCTGTCGACGAGGACGGCGAGCTGGATCCGCCGCGGCCTCCCGAAGTCCGTGACGGCGTCCATCGCGGCGCGTACGGAGCGACCGGTGAAAAGGACGTCGTCGACGAGAACTACCAGACTGCCTTCGATCGAGGCCGGGACGTTGGTCGGCCGCATCACTGGGTTAGCGCCGACCGACAGATCGTCGCGGTAGAGTGCGATGTCCAGACGGCCGACCGGCGGCTTCGTGCCCTCGAACTGTTCGATCAGCTCGGAGAGTCGTTCGGCAAGAGGGACGCCACGAGTGTGGAGGCCGATCAGGACGAGGCCGTCGGCGCCCTCGTTCCGCTCGAGGATCTCGTGAGCGATGCGGGTCAGCGACCGCCTGAGCTCCTCAGTGCCGAGGATCGTGCGCTCGCTGTCTGTGCCGTCGGTGTCCGATAAGACCTTTTCGGACAAAACGAGACCTCTCGCCTGGGCTGGCAAGAGGTCGAAAATGCGGCTGCACCGCGGGCCTCACTCGCAAGCGAGGCCGTCTAATTCGCGCCTTGCCAGCCTCTCGGGACTGACTTAAAGGGCCGCTGTCGTTGTGAAGCTACTTCAGTATACAATTCTAGACGTTTCTCCGGCACAGTCAAGAGCATCCACTATGGACCGATATTTCACTCTCGAACAGGCGCAGGAGCTGGTCCCGTGGCTCGCGGAGACCTTCCGTGAGATCGCGCCGGCGCGCGAGCAGCTAGCCTCGCTTACCCAAGAGATGGACGACCTGGACGTGCGGATGCGCTCCAACGGCGGCGTCAAAGCAAATGAGCGAATGGTCAGCGCCAGGCGCGAGTTGCAGGAGGCGTCCGAGCTCGTGGCAGAACGCGTGGAGGCGGTTACAGCCCGCGGAATCGTCGTGAGAGACGTCATGCGAGGGCTGGTCGACTTCCCGTCGCTACGCGAGCGACGCGAGGTCTACCTCTGCTGGATCGAAGGCGAGACCGAGATCGCCTTCTGGCACGAAGTCGACGCGGGCTTCGTCGGTCGGCAGCCCCTGTAGACCGCCACGCAGCTACAGCGGTAGCTCGGTCCCAACGCCCTGTTCCCTCGCTAGCTTGTAGAGCCTTTCGCCGACCGCGATGTCCTCCAGGGCCATGCCCTGAGACGCGAACAGCGTTATCTCCTCGGCGTCCGTTCGTCCCGGCGCGGCTCCCACTATCTCGTGGAGGTCGTGCACGTCGTCCCACCGTAGCAAGCCTCGCTCGATTGGCTGCATCAGGTCGCCACACTCGATCTTCGCCTGCTCGACGTCGTCGGCCACGATGGTCCCTGCACTCCTCACCGTCTCGTCGTCGATCTCGCGGCGCATCCAGTGGTTGGCCCCTGCTGCGTTGACGTGGGTGCCGGGACTGAGCCACGCGCCCTCTAGGATGGGCGCCGACGACGTCGTGATGGTGACCACGATGTCCGCGTCTGCAACGCACGCCTCCGCGCTGTCGGAGACGGATATGTCGATGCCCAGCTTCGCGCTCATCTCGTCGGCGAACTTCTGCCGGCGCTCAGGCTTGCGACTGAAGACCTTCGCGCTGACGATGTCGCGGACGCGGCACATCGCCTCAAGCTGGGTGCGCGCCTGGTAGCCGGAGCCGATGATGCCCACCGTCCGGGCGTCGGGTCTCGCCATGTACTTGGTCGCTACGCCGCTTGCCGCTCCGGTGCGGACCTTTCCCATGTCCGATGCCTCGAAAACGGCCAGCAACTCGCCGTCTTTGGAGCTGTAGAGTTGCACGTAGAAGTGGCTGAGTCCGCCCCTTACGGCGGCATAGGCCTTCTGGCCCATCACGCCCATGCCAGGCGCGGCCGCGGCCATGAAGTTAAAGAAACCGCCTTCGATTCGAAGCCGGGAGCGCCGGCTGTTGTCCGCGGTGCCTGCCGCCTGATGTCTGAACCCCTCCTTGACCGCCTCCAGGGCTATGTCCATGGTGAGCAGTTGGTTGACGTCGCCTTCGGTAAGGAATATCGCCAAAACGGGCCTCCTCGCTGTGTGCGGGTACTGTATACCAGAACGCATGAGGGAGGAACCGCCGAAGGCAGGACGCAGAAAAGCGCGCCACAGCGCGCTTTTCTCTCGAGGTTACCTTCGCGTCGAGAGACCCTATTGGCGGGCGAGAACCGCTGCCTCAAGCTGACTGATTAGATCGTCTTCGCTCGTATCGGGAAAGTACTTGGTTAGGATCCACCTCGCCGGCCCTTCAACCTTGGCCGTACCCTCGGAAAGCACAAATCTGGGAGGATGACCCCTGGAAAAGAATAGGCCAGGTTCCCCGAGGTGGTCCGGCGCAAGGAATAGCAAGTACCGCGTGCCCGGCCGCATAGGATATTGGGCATTTTCCGTCCGGAAGAGGTACCAGCGCCCATCTCTAAGCACTCGGTATTCTTCGAACTGGCCGAAAAGGAGAGTATCGCCCACGGTCCCCTTAATCACTCTGTCGACTCGAACTGGGTACAGAATCGCTGTTGCGAACTGCAGCCCCGGTTTGCCACCAACGTATTCGTCGTACTCTTTGGTGGAGGTAGCGTCGTGTGTAGCTGTGCCGATCGCGATCACCTCCGAGTCTTCTACAAGCGCATCAAAAGACTTCAATAACCTGTAGCTCGCTTCCACCGGCTCGGACACGACGATGGGCTCGGACGCACTCTCCGTCTCCAGCGCTGCTGTTGTAGAGACCCCGACTCCGCCAGGCGGGTCTTGAGTGACCTGCGAATCGCGAGGGGCATTTGGACTGACTCCTAGCACCTTCTCCCGGACCTCATCGAGCGTGAAGGTCGGGGGCTCCAGCGGAGTATCGGCTGGTGGCGGTGCAAAGGACCCCCTCAGGTGCGGTTGCACCAGACCGCCGGGCAAGACATCGAAAACGCCGTGGTCTTCGCTCACGGGCCAGTAGAAAAGGTCGAAAATCGAAATACCTGGGAAATTCTCGGCTCTGCGCTCGTCGAGAAATAACAAGACCGGGTCCCCTGCGCGCATCGATTTCCGACCAGGAACGTTCACACGCTCGAGGTCCATTCTGCCCACTATGACGTTCTCGCTCGCGTTACCCTTCAAGACATCCGTTACCGCGATTTCATAGAAGGCCAAAGGAATTCCCCGGCTGGTGATCTTCTCCCACCACTTGTCCGTCCCGTAGTCTCTTTCGCGGCCCACGACGTCACCAATCTCACCCAGGATGATCAGATCGGAATCGGCGGCCATCTCCTCGATCGATGAATAGTAGAGTACGTGTCCGTGCGCGAGGATCGTCATCACCACCGATCGGTCAGGCGTGATCAGAAGCCAAGCCAGCCCCAGTAGGGACACTAGAACGGCCGCAACTGCCGGAACAACTACTCTCTTGCGCAAAGATCAACTCCCCGCCGACATCACAGGACCTCTTGAAAAGATTGTATCTCCTAGGTGAACCTACTCCGCTAACGCGAAAGCCTCGAGAGCGGGGACCAAGACCTCGGAGTAGTAGCGGTCGCGGTCGGCGAAAGACTCAAGCATCACCAGGTAGCTGGTGTCGCCGTCTTTGGCGAAGGCCATGTCGAGTGTCTCGGTCTCGAGGGCGAGCTCGTACATGCCCCACGCGAAGCTCTTCGTCTGGCGGTCGGCGACTTTGCCGTCTGGGTTGTCAATTCCAAGCTCTCCGGACAGCACCGCCAGGAACTGCTCGGGCGAGACGCCCGGGACCGCCAGGAAGGTGATCGAGGCCTTCCCAATTCCAGGCGCCGCGAAGGTGCCGGGACTGATCTCGTTCCACCCGGCGGGAACGACGGTGTTGAAGCCGAGGTCGCTCGTGTAGGGCTCCAACGTGATCTCCGCTCCCACGGCGGCGAACTCCGGCGCGCCGAGCTCCCCGATGCACGACGAGTCGGGCGCCAGGCCCGGCGTCCGGAGGAACGCAAGCGTGATCTCCAGAGGACAGTCCGCGGAAAGACTCACCCCGTGGCCGAGTCCGGGGAACTCGTAGTAGTAGCTACGTTCGAGATCGTCGGCTACCATCCGGCCCCACTCCGGCGGCGTCACGGGGTCGTATTCGCCGGCGAGTATCAAGGTCGGAATATCGGTGAAGACCGGCTCATTCTCGATCGGGTCGGGCTGACCCGAGTCCCACGCGTCGCAGATGGTAAAGATGGGCGAGTTGTCGAAGTCCGCCGACAGCCATGGGTAGGCTGCAGCGCCGGCGCCCACCTTCTCCTCGGTCGTAAAGGGCAACTCCTCGCCGCACTGGACCGAGTAGTGCATGCCGATGCTCGTTGCGTCGTCCGCGATCAGGAACGTTCCCATCAACAATCTGACTTTGCCGAACTCGCCGTTAGCCACTTCCATGATGACCTCGGGCACGCCGGCGATCACGTCTGAGGCATACATCGAAGTGAACATCGCGCCGACAAACTCGCCGCCAGTGATCAAGACGTCGTGGGAGTCACCGGTGAGCGGGTTCGTGATCGTCGTCGACACGGGGTCGTCGTCGAGTTGCTCAACCAGGTCGAAGAAGACTTTTTCGAGGTCAGGGTAAGCCGCGTCGCACTTGGGGTCTTTCCGGCAGGCCGTGAACAGTAGCGAGAGCGAGCGGTCGGCGTTGGCCGGCATCGAGGCGTAGAGGTCCACCTGCAGCGGGAAGGTCGAGTCGAGCACCACGCTGCGGATCCCTTCCGGGTAGTCGCGCATGACCGTCAACGCGAGGCGGGTACCGTAGGAAACGCCGAGCAGGTTCCACCGGTTGTACTCGAGAGCGCGGCGCAGGGCTGCAACGTCGGCCGCGCTCTCGACACTGGTGTACGCCTTAAGGTCCACGCCCTCGCCGACCAGCCGGTCGCGGCATCGGCCTAGCTCCTCCGTCGCGGCGGCGACGATCTCGTCCATACTGAGGTGCTGGCTCATCTGCTCGTTCGACTCTTCGACGTACTCGGGACAGTCGAGCGCCGGCTCCGACAGGCCGACGCCCCGCTGGTCGAACATAATGAAGTGGCGGTCTTCCAGGAACGGCGCGTAGGCAATCTCGAACAGCAGGGAGACCAACCCGAGGGCGTGCTCCCCAGGACCGCCGGTAAGAAGGACCAGTGGATCAGCGGCGGGCCTTCGCGAGGTGCTCAGGAAGATGGCCACGTGGAGCCTGATGGTCGGGTCGTCCGGATTGCCGTGCTGCTCCGGCACGGTAAGGTATCCGCACTCGGCAACCCGCCCGAGGGGCAGTTCGAAGGCGCACTCCGCCTCTTCGTAGGTGCCCGTAGGCGGGACCGGGGTGGCCGTCGGCGTTTGAGACGGGATCGGGGTCGCAGTGGGCGAGGGCATTGAGGCAGGCGCTGGCGTGAGCGTGGGCGGAACAGGCGTGGCGGTCGGCGCGGGGGACCGGCCGCATGCGGCGATCAGCACTACGACCGAGGCGGCAACGACTATGCTCGGTCTCATGGCGGCCATTATCTCAGACCACGTCGGTCGCCAGGCTTCGTCTCATTGGGGTAGCAGGGTTCGGACCGAAAAAATACTTCTGTCGCAAACCGTCACAAACTGGCGCATTGGTATCTGAGGGTTGCGACACCTGGGCGGGGGATGCGACAGGTCGGGGAGTTGGGTACGAGGTGTGGGGTACAGGACACGGGTCCCCTCCTCCTCAAGAGTTCGGGATCTTCGACAACCCTCCCCCGGGAGGGGCCGGGCACCTTGGAGATGGGGACGGGCCACCGCAGAGGGCGCCGAGAGCGCAGAGGGTCCTGAAATGGAACACCTCGCGATTTTTCCCAGATACGATTTGTAGCTGGGGACCCCTGTTCAACTGTTCCGTTTTCAGCCGTTTCGTTCCATTTCGTATGTGTAGGGCGCTGTCCAGGCCTCTGGGAATTGTTCCACATCCTATTTATGGCGGAATATCGGACAAGGCAAACTTGTTCCATCTCGTTTCCCTCGAAAGACAAAGGGACAGGCCCGGGGGTCTGTCCCTCACAACTACAGTAGTACAACCGTTCTGGTTTGTCAAATAGCGGTTGTTAGACGCATGCGATGCGGCCCTACGAGTGCGGATAGGCGGCGTTGTGCCCAACGTTACCCAGCCGCACTGCTGGATTCCGGCCCACTGCTTTCGCCGGGGCAGGCTTTCCGCCGGAACGACGATTTGGAGCCGGTCGACTGTCAAACAAGCCCTGCGGTAGATGCCTAAAGCCTTTCGGTTTTCCCTGTTCACGTAGACGGTCATCACCAGCCAAACGTTGGGTTAGCGCAGCTATTTAGATTCCTCGTCGAGGACTTCTCGGAATGACAGGATCCGAGAGCCGAAAGGCCCTGGTCAGATACCGTGAAAGGCATTTCGATGCGATAATGCCGTTCCGGGAGGAGCGGATGAGTCCACGGTACGACCACGAGTGGGTTGCGCAGATGCTGGACGCCGACGAGCGTCTGGACGGCGTTGAGCCTCACGAGTTCCTTTCGGACGCGGGCCTCCGCAAGGGCGACACGGTCGTCGACTACGGGTGCGGTCCCGGCTACCTTACCGTGCCGGCCGCGGAGATCGTCGGGCCGAAGGGGATGGTGTACGCCGTCGACGTCGAGCGTAAGATGGTCGAACTGGTGGAATCGCGGGCGTCGGAGGCCGGGCTGGCAAACGTGACTGCGGTCTTCAGCGACGGTGGGCGTACTCCGCTGCCCGACGCCATCGCGGACTTCGCGATCTGCGCGCTGGTACTGCACTACCGCGACGACTACGCCGGGCGCCTCGCGCTGGCCAAGGACATGGCGGGCTTGATACGTCCTGGCGGTCGCGCTCTGGTAGTCGAGTGGGCGCCCAAAGAATAATCGGACAATAGCCAGCGAATCGCTTACTCGGATGTTGCGGAGATCTTCGGCGCCGCTGGTCTCGAATGCGAAGGCCCGAACCCCATTGGCGACATGCAGTATATGGCGGCCGCGACAAAAAGGGGCTAATCGTGGATATCGACTGGCAGCAGGTAGACCGTTGGCTCGTCGGCGACGCTTGGGTGGGGTCGCGCATCGAAGACCACATCAACAAGCTCTGCCAGGATATCGGGCCGCGCTGGTCTTCGTCGCGCGAGGAGAAGCAAGCCGTCGACTATGTTACCGAGCAGATGGCGGCGAACGGTCTAACAGACCCGCGCACTGAGGAGTTCGAACTCGATACCTGGGAGCACGGCCCCGACGAGGCGTCGATTGGCGAAGACGGCCAGCCGATCGACGTGCGACCGCTGCTGAACTGCCCGCCCGTGGAAGCCGCTGCGAGGGTCGTGGACGTTGGCTTCGGCATGGATCACGAGGTCGAGGCGACCAGCACGGCCCTCAAGGGCGCTATAGCCATCGTGAATCTGGCCTACGAGCCTTTCAGTGCTCCCAAGCCGTTGCCGGAGCGTCTTCGCGCGCTGGCGGCCGCGGGGGCGGTCGCGGCTCTGGTCGTGGAGCAGAAGAGCGGTGGCCGACTGGAGTACCGGCATGCCACCGACAAGCGTTGGAACGACGAGGCCGGCACGGTCGCGCCACATCCCCTGCCGGCGGTGCTGACGTCGCGGGAACATGGGGTCGTGCTGCGGACCGCCGCGGTCGATGGCAAGACGGTCTCACTCGAGGTCCGGAGCCGTTCGTTCAAAACAACAGGCCACAACGTCATCGCCGACCTGCCGGGTCAGTGGTCGCCGGACGAGTGGATTCTACTTGGTGCCCACCATGATACGGTACCCGGCTCGCCGGGCGGCAACGACAACGCATCGGGCACTGCCGTTGTCCTGGAGTGTGCGCGGCTGATGAGTCTTCTGGCGCAAGAGTTGGGTGTCCGGCCGGGGTGCGGAATACGGTTCGCGACATGGGGCGCCGAAGAGCAAAACCACCAGGGATCGGCGGCCTACGTCCGGCGCCATCACGGCCCGGAGCCCCTTCCGCGTCTGGTCATGAACCTCGACGAGCTGGCGGCCGGGCCTATCAAGGGCGTCGTGCTCCAGTTCCCGCACCTGCGGTCTCTGATGCAGCAGACCCTCGACTCGATGGGCGACGGCCTCCAGTGCCACGTCCTAGACCACGTCGACTCGAGTGGAGACAGCTTCTCCTTCGCGAGGCGGGCAATTCCGATCGGCATGATGTGGCGCTGGCGCTTCGTCGGCCGCCACCCCGACGCTGACTTCCACCACGAACCGGGCGACACGGCGGACAAGGTGCGACCCAAGGAGCTGCGCGAGTATGCCTGGCAGCTCGCGAGGCTGCTTCTGCGGCTGTCTCACGTGCCGCCGAACGACTGGCCGGAGAATCCGCTAAGTGTCGACGAGGTCGCGGCCAGGATGACGCGAGAGACCGGCTCCGTCGGAAGGACGATGTAGATGGCGAGGCGAGCGGGCAGATGACCACGGAGATCGCGTCCTCTTGGTTCGTCTACTCCCAGGATGGCGACCCACTGGGCCAAGTGCACCGGCGTCTCGAAGAGGCGTTTCCCGAGACCGGAGTCCGGTTCACCGTCGGCGCGGAAGCACCCCAGGTCGAGATAGTCGAGTTCACGGAGTTGCGCCAGAGCTGCGGTCTGCGACGCTTTAGGGTGGTGGTCCGGCTGAGCGATTGAATGAGTACGGTGGAGGCGAATGTAGAGGTAAGAGGTCACAGCAAGTCTCCCCATTCCTTTAAGGCGATGCTGAGGCACTCTTCCAACCATGTGATAAACGTCTCGCTAATCGCCTCGACGTTGTCCTTCCACCTGAATGTGAACGGGCTCACACTGCAGTCGACGAAGGTCGGCTCCGTGTCCTCGTCTTCGCCGTAGTACTGGATTTCGGCGAACGATGTGGCAGCCATCACACCTGAAAGTTGGCGACCAACATGATGTAACGAGACGACGAACACCAGTCTGGGTCCGCGGAAAAACGGCCCCGGGTTCACGGATAGCTTAACCAGGTACCTATTTTCGTTGAAATTCACCCATTGATGTGCCTCTTGTGCGGTTCGCGTCACCTGGGCTTTGTACCAGTGCTCGTTGCCGTCAGGTCCGCCGAGATCAAGCCGGGGGTCCACATCGAGACCAGCCTCCCGTAAACCTGCCGCCTTTTCTGCCAAGAACCCATGTGCACGTTCTCGGAGGGCAACAGCTACAGTGTTGACCTCACGTAGCTGCTCCTCCTCGGCTTCCTTGCGTCCGTGAACTTTGTCGGCGATGCCACCAATTATCTGGTCTACTAAAGTCGGGATTTCTGCCGGTTCTGACTCTACAGTAGCCGCGCCCAAGGCCTGCATAATGCTTGCCTTTTCGAGCCGGACGAACAGGTTAACGAGGGGTTTCATGTCTCCTTCGTCGGCCTTTTCCAGAGCGTCAATATAGTCCTCGCGATTCTCCCGGGACACTACGATCGGAAGCAGTCGGTCGCGTGCTAGCTGCCATGTGACAAGGGCCCGAGCGACTCTCCCGTTGCCGTCTTGGAACGGGTGAATCTGAGAAAACCTGTGGTGGAGCCATGCGGCCAGTAGGATCGGATGGCGGTTTTCGTCTGCGTACTCTTGATGCCACTTCAGCAGCGCGTCGAGTTCGCTGTCAACTTGTTCTGGAGGGCAATACTCGTGAACCTGCCCGTCCGGTCTCGTGGGATTGTTCGGCAGCGTCTTGAATTCACCTTTCTTCAATGTAGCGTGGAAGGAATGCCCAAACTGGTCGACAGCCCGATACGTGTCTTGAGTTGCCGTCAGAGTACTGTGCAACATGCGCAGCAGCGATTTCGATAGATGCCTGCCTTCTTCGATCCATTGATCCACGAGCTGAACGGCTCCCTCGTGAGCCCTGAGGGTGACTACGAGATCCTGGGGCTCGACATTGGTTGCCCCTCTTTCGATGTACTCCGCTTCGATTCCTCGTCGCACTAATACCTGGGTCACCCCACGATCCAGGGTGTAGAGGCCTTCTAGAATTCCCGTCTCAATGGCCCACCTTCTGGTCAGTTGAGCCATGAATTCCACATATGCGTCGGGAGAAGTGGCTTCTTTCCGCTCCCTGTTGTCTGTCCACTGTTGATGGAGCGAGTCGATTTCGCCGAAATCGTACGCAAGATCGTCGGTCCGCAGGGGTTCTATCTGAGCCCACTTGCTCGCGGCTATCATGAGATCCTCCTGCACGCATTTCCTCGCCTCAATCGTCGCCTGTGCAGTTTGGCGCCATGCTACCATATGCTCCCGCGCAGGCTTTCTACGTCTGTCGGCTATTCGTTTAGCCACCTCTATGACAGAAGCTGACCTCACAACACAGCTCGTACTCAAAATGCTTGCCGGCGACCGGCAGGCGCTGGCCAAGCTGTTCTCGCTCATCGAGCGCGACCCCGGCGAGGTTCCGGCCGTCATGCGCGCAGTGGGCGCCAGAGCGGGCCGGGCGTACTGCGTTGGGATCACCGGCCCTCCCGGCGCCGGCAAGAGCACGCTGGTCGACGGGCTTATAGAGGTCGCCCGTGACGAAGACGAGACCGTCGGCATACTCGCCGTGGACCCGACAAGTGTCCACGGCAGCGGTGCCGTGCTTGGAGACCGGGTGAGGATGACCAGGCACTCCCTCGACGACGGCGTGTTCATAAGGAGCCTGGCCACGCGAGGGGCTCGCGGCGGACTGTCGCGGGCCGCGTCGGCCGGCGTCAGGCTGCTCGACGCCCACGGCGTAGGCCTGGTGATCGTCGAGTCGGTCGGGGTCGGCCAGACCGAGCTCGACGTGATGACGCTGGCGGACACGGTAGTCGTCGTCCTGGTCCCCGAGGCCGGCGACGCTATCCAGATGCTGAAGGCCGGTCTCACGGAGATCGCCGACATTTTCGTCGTCAACAAGGCCGACCGCGACGGCGCGGAGCGACTCGCAGCCGCCATCGGCACCGAGGTGAAGGCCAGGAGCCGTGGTGGGTGGTGGAGTCCTCCAGTCGTCATGACCCAGGCGCACAAGGGGACCGGGGTCGCGTTGCTGCGCAAGGCGATACAGGACCACAGACAGGCCGCGGAGGAGACGTCGAACCTCGAAGCCCGCCGCTCGCAACGTCGCAAGCAAGAGTTCGACCGCGCCGTCCGGGACGCCCTGGAGGCGCGCCTGGCGGCGCGGATGCGAGGTCAGGACACGGAGCTGGCCGAGGTTACGGCAAAGGTCGAGTCGGGCGAAATCGAGCCGTATGCGGCGGCCGAGGAAGTCTTGCATGAGTGGTGGCCAGCGTCGGCCGAACCCGCCTCGATGACAACTGTCGGAACGAGCCTAGGCGCAGTAGGAGAGCAGATTGGCCAGGCCTAACGTACTACTCATATGTGTCGAGCACTGGAGCGGCCGGCGGATCGCCGCGCTGGGGCACCCGACTATCATCACGCCGACCCTGGACCAGCTTATCGAAAACGGCGTCGCGTACACGAACGCGTACACGACCACGCCGTCGTGCATCCCGGCCCGTCGCGAGCTGATGACAGGCGCGTTCTCGCCGACTCACGGCGACCGGGTGTTTAACGAGAAGCTTCCTATGCCGGACCTACCGACAATGGCACAGACCTTTCGGGACGCCGGCTACCAGGCCTACGCCGTTGGTAAGATGCACGTCTATCCGCAGCGCGACCGCATCGGCTTCGACGACATCGTTCTCGACGAGGAGGGCCGGCACCACCTCGGCCTCCCCAAGGACGACTACGAGATGTTCGTCAGCGAGCAGGGCTATGCCGGCCAGGAGTTCGGCCACGGTATGGGCAGCAACGACTACACCGCCAGGCCGTGGCACCTTCCCGAGCACACACATCACACGAACTGGACCGTCCGGGAGATGAGCAAGGTCATCGTGCGACGGGACCCGACGCGTCCGGCCTTCTGGTACATGTCGTTCAGCGCCGTCCACCCGCCGCTGGTGCCCCCGGCTGAGTACTTCGACATGTACCGGCACCTCGACATCGACGAGCCATTCATGGGCGAGTGGACCCGGGACGTCGACAACATCCCCTACGCTCTTCGCGAGCGCCGCGAGAAAACGGGCTCGTACTCCGAGACGGAGATACACATCGCCCGGCAGGCCCTCTACGGCATGTCCACTCACGTCGACCATCAGATACGCCTGGTCATTGGCCTGCTGCGGGAAGAGGGGCTCCTCGACGATACGATTGTCATGTTCACCGCCGACCACGGCGACATGCTCGGCAACCACGGCCAGTTCGCAAAGGACATGTTCTATGAGGACTCAGCGAAAATCCCGATGATTCTGATGCCTCAGGCCGAACAAAAGGAGGTCGGTCAGGGCAGACGGGACGACCGGCTGGCGGCACAGGCCGACGTCTTCCCGACGCTACTCGACCTCTGCGACATTCCCGTCCCGAGCACGGTGGAGGGACGGTCGCTGATCGGCGAGCGCGGCCACGACCTCCTCTACGGCGAGCACTGGGAGAATATCTACGCCACGCGTATGATTCGCGAGCAGAGGTATAAACTGATCTACTATCCGATCGGCAACCGGACTCAGCTCTTCGACCTAGAGGACGACCCCGACGAGATGCGCGACCTCGCCGGCGATTCCGCCCACAACGAGGTTCGCGCGCGGCTCACGGCGGCCCTGGTGGAGAGGCTCTACGGGAGCGACCTCGAATGGCTGGACTCCGGCAGGCTCGTTGGGCTGCCCGAGGACGAGAACACGCCCCGGCGCCCGCCCGACCGAGGTCTGGGCGGCCAGCGGGGACTGAGGTTCAGGTAGTGGTCTGTTGTGTGCCGTCCTCCGGCTATGACGTGCCCTCAACAGGCACGGCGGAGCAGCCCGTCGAGCCGCGGCCCGCCGATGACCCGACGGAGGGGATGGTGCGATTGGGCGGCCGGTTCCTGATGGGCACCGACTACCCGGAGAGGTTCCTCGCCGACGGAGAGGACCCCGTCCGGGAGGTCACCGTGAGGCCCTCCTATGTCGATAACATTGCCGTGACCAACGCGCAATTCCGCCGGTTCGTCGAAGACACCGGGTTTGTCACCGAAGCCGAGCGGTTCGGATGGTCGTTTGTGTTCCATCTGTTCGTTTCGCGGCGGGTGGCGAAGACGGTGAAGGAAGCGGTCGCGCAGACGCCGTGGTGGTGGAAGGTAGAGGGTGCATCTTGGAAGCACCCCGAGGGGCCCGGATCAAACCTCAAGAAGCGGATGGACCATCCCGCGGTTCAGATATCGTGGAACGACGCCGAAGCCTACAGCCGGTGGGCGGGCAAGCGGCTGCCCACGGAGGCGGAGTGGGAGCTCGCGGCTCGCGGCGGCTTGGAGCAGAAGCTATATCCGTGGGGTGACGAGTTGACGCCAGAGGGCGAGCACCGCTGCAACATATGGCAGGGCAAATTCCCCGACATGAACACGAAAGGCGATGGGTACGTGGGGACCGCTCCGGCCCGTTCCTTCGAGCCGAATGATTTCGGGCTCTACAACACTTCGGGCAACGTGTGGGAATGGTGCGCCGACTGGTTCAGCCGCGACTTCCACACGAACGGCGCCCTGGAGGACCCGGTGGGTCCGCCTTCGGGCGCCGACAAGGTCGCGAAGGGCGGCTCGTACCTGTGCCACAAGTCGTACTGCAACCGCTACCGCGTCTCCGGACGGACCGCGATCTCGCCCGACAGCTCGACCGGGCACATGGGCTTCAGGTGCGCCCTCGACGCCGACTGAGGAATTACCGCGGAGCCCGCTGAGAACGCAGAGCAGTCATAGTACATAGGAGCTAATGCTCGACCTCCTTGTCACGGGCGGCCTCGTCATCGACGGGACCGGAAACCCGGGCTACTACGCTTCCGTTGGTATTGCAGGCGACGAGGTCCGTGTATTCAGGGACGACCCGTCATCTGTCGAAGCGGCCCGGACCATCGACGCGACGGATCGCGTCGTCTGTCCCGGGTTCATCGATATGCACGCCCACTCAGGGCTGGTCATCCTGTCTGAGCCTCACCACGAGCCGAAGGTACGGCAAGGGATCACTACCGAGCTGATAGGCGTCGGCGGCAACTCCTACGCGCCGTTCAAGTCACAAGACGACCTCGAGCGCTTCGTCGAGCTGAACGCTGGGCTCGACGGCAACCCGCCGCTGCCCGCCCGCTGGTCGACGGTCGAGCAGTACCTTGGTCTGTTCGACCGCAAGGTGGCCCTCAACGTCGCGTACATCCTTGGCAACTCCCCTGTGAGGATCGACACCATAGGCTGGGACAGCAGACAGGCGAACTCGCGTGACGTTGCCAACATGAAGGCGTTGATTCGGGAGGCGATGGAGGAGGGGGCCGTCGGCCTGTCGACGGGCCTGGACTATCCGCCGGGCAGCTTCGCCGACACCGACGAGATCGTCGAGCTGACGCGACAGGTGGCGGCTCTCGGTGGCATCTACCACACTCACGTGCGCTACCGGCTCGGGGACCAGTTCCTCGATCCGTTCAGGGAGGCAATCGAGATCGGGCGGCGCGGTGGCACCCCCGTCCACATAACCCACTTCTACCAGCGCGCGAACGCGCCCGGGGGCTCCCGCCAGCTACTTGGACTCGTCGAGGACGCCAGCGAAGGTGGCATGGACGTCACCTTCGACAGCTACCCGTACACGTTGGGCAGCACGCGGATCATCATCGTCTTCCCGGAGTGGGCCCACGACGGCGGTCCTGAGCGCCTCAAGCAGGTTCTCGGGGACGACAGCGCGCGGGAGAGACTGAGGGACGAGGTAGTGCCGCGGGCTCCCACGTGGGAGCACATGTGGCTGACCTACTTCAAGCGACAGGAGAACCACCGCTACGAAGGACTGTCGATCGCGGAGATCGCCCGGTCGCGGCAGCAACACCCTGTCGACGCTCTGTGCGATCTATTGCTGGAGGAAGACCTCCAGACCAGCTACGTCGCCGACAGCGGGAACGCAGCCACGGTCGCGGACTTCGTTGCGCACCCGCTGTCGATGGTCGGCAGTGACGCCGTCCTGCTCGGCGACTTCCCCAGTCCCCGGACCTACGGGACCTTCCCGATAATCCTGGCGGAATACGTGCGGGAGGAGAAACGGATGTCTTTGCCGGACGCTATACGGAAGATGACCTCGTTCCCCGCCCAGCGCCTGGGAATCCCTGACCGCGGCGTTCTACGCGACGGCATGAAGGCCGACGTTACCGTGCTCGATCCGCTCACGGTCACGGCGCCTGCGACTCGGACCGACCCCAAGCAGTTCGCCATCGGCATCGACTACGTGATCGTTAATGGCGTCGTGGTGATCGATCAGGGACGACACACGGGTGCGTTGCCCGGTCGCGCTCTGAAGCATGGTCGACGCGGTTAACGCGACACCCATCGTTCGAGCTCCGCGTCACGCCCCATTCCTCTAAGAGTGGGCTCAGTCCGGGCCGTAGTTGCTTGTTCGGATGAAAGCTCATCGCGGTGAAGAGACTGTGACTATAAGAGGCTTTTTGTGACCAATCCGTGAAGAAAGGTCGGGATTTCTGGATGCTAGTTCGCAGCGTCCAGCCGGCGCTTGGCTTCGACGTAAACGTCACCGGGCAGAGGTCCACCGAGCGCCGTCTGCACGTTCTCCCTCAGGTGAGCAGGCTGCTGAGTTCCCACGATGATCGTGTGGATGTCCGGGTGACTAAGCGTGAACCGCAGCATGAAGCCGGTACGACTCTCTCCCTCTTCGCGCAGGTCGTCGAGCCCGGCCTTTTCGAACAGGCCGAATCGCTCCGGGTTCCGGGCGTCGGGCCCGGGCTCGCCCTTCGCGACGCCTCCGCGGATGATCGTCCCGACGCCAGCATTCGACGCCTGTGTGATCCACGGCTCGTTGTCCCGACTGAAGGCCGAGTAAGGGAGCTGAAAGGCATCGAACGCGCCGGTGTCGATGAACGCCCCGACCTGTTCAGCATGGGTGGACGCTCCAATCCAGCGCACCTTGCCCTGCTCCTTCATCTGTTGCAGCGTCTCGACTAGTCCGCCCGCCTCGCAGTCCTCGACAGTCGCGCCGTGAAGCTGCATCACGTCCACGTGATCGGTCTTCATGCGCGTCAGACTGCGCTCGAGACCGGTGCGCAGGTTGTCCGAAGTCCACTCCTTGCCGCCGGTGAGTATGCAGCCACACTTCGTGGCGAGCGTGTACTCCGAACGCCGGTGTGGAATGTGCTCGCCGATGAACTCCTCGGCGCGCCCGTAACAGTCGGCGGTGTCGATGAAGTTGATGCCGGAGTCGAGCACCGCGTTCAGCACGGCGCCGGCCTGCTCGGACGTTATCGGCCGGCCCCGCGGCTCGGCGCGGAGCTCCATCGCTCCGTATCCCAGCCGGGTGACGGTCTGTCCCGTGCGGCCGAAGGCCGCCGTACCTAGCTGCTGAGTCATATTGAAGACCTCCTTTTGGTTTGTCCCTTCTCCCCTGGCGGGAGAACGCTAGTCGTAGGCTACACGTGTGTTTTGACTATCATGATGGGGAGCGAAGCGGCTTCGGTCTGTAAGGCTGACTGGACTTGCTTGCAGCGCAACATTCCCCGCAGCGTACGTTCAGTGTCGGTCACCGGCGAACGGACGCGCCTTCTCTTTCAGCCTGCGGATGTATCTAATCACTGTGGGTCAAATCCCCCCAACCCCCCTTTTCAAAGGGGGGGGTCAGAGGGGGTTAGAGCTGGCCCCTACTCAATTTTCACAGAGCTGTTTAACCGGTTGTATAGCGAGGATCCTGTGGCCCGCGTATCATCTTACGGATGACTTACTGTCGTCGTAGCTGGCTCGAGGAGACATCACTGGAAACTTACACGCTGCCGAGCACTGCCGTCAGCCTCTCGGCGACGACGTGCTCCTCGCCGTCGTTCAGCGTGTGTACGTTGATATTCAGGCCATCCGTCCCTTCGGGAAGCACTCTGACGCTGGGGCTGCCCTCACGCAGCTCGGCGACGATCTCCTGGACCGTCTTACCCAGGCCCTCCGTATCGAGCGTGGCGAGCAAAGTCAGACCGGGATGTCGGGCGACCTGCGCGACCCCCACCCGGCGCACGGCCGGCAGGCCTTGCAAGGTGTTCTCGATCACATCGAACTTCGTACTATAGCTCGCTAACCGGTCCTCGTGGTTCATCGAGAACCAGCCCTCCAGCGCCACTACCAGCCCTACGATTTCCTGTCGGTCGAGCTTCATGGCGCGGCCAAACGGGAACCCTTGAGCCGACGCCGCCCGGACCAGATCGCCTTTCCCGCACACGAACCCTGTCGACTGATGGGCGCCCAGATACTTCCCGCTGAAGCATACCAGGTCGGCCGACTGGGCCGTCTCGCGGAAGTAGTCCAACGGGTAGTTTCTCGACGCGGCATCGGCGATCACTGGCACGTCGTGAGAATGTGCGATCTCGACGGCCTCCTCGAGAGACAGGACCGTGGCTGGCCAGTCGGGCATGACGAAGTAGGCCACAGCCGCGGTGTTCTCCCCGATAGCTGCATCCAACTGGTCCGGCGTGCAGGTGTCGTCGTCGCCGACCTCAATCAAGCGTCCGCCCGGAACGAGGTAGGCGCGCGCGAATCCATACCGCTGCGGTTTCGGGAGCAGTATGTCGCTCTTCATGCCGGTCGTGTCCGGAAGCCGAGCGCGTTTCTCGGAGTCGTCGCCGGCGATGCACGCCGCGGCGCTCAGAGCCATCGCCGAGTAGCAGCCAGCAGTCACGTGGGCCGCTTCGACACCTAGGACGTCGGCGATGATCTCGCCGGCCCTATCGTTCAGCTCGGCCATCTCAACCCAAGCCCCGTTAGCCATCTCCATCGCCCGCCTGGCCGCCGGCGACAACGTGGAGCCGCCCCACGTGGTGGTGTTTCCACCCGCGTTGACCACGGGTCGAGCCCCCAGTCGTTCGTAAATGTTCTCGTTCTCGTCGGTCAAGTCGCCCTCCTTAGCCCTAATCCACCGAAGGACGGCGTGTAGGAGGCCTGCTGAAGAAACAAAAGGGTGCGCCTCTGAATCTGGGATAATGGTTTTGAAACAGAAAACCGGTCCCAGAAAAGGAGCACCCGATAGATGCTACCACGTAACCACCCCGACCGCATCCAAATCGCCTTCGACGACCACCGCCTGGTGGCCAATGCCGGGCTGATCCTTCCCGCCACCCTCGCCCTGCGCCTTGGCCTGCCCCAACTCCTCCGGAAGCACCTCGACCTCGGCGGCGCGCCGGGCCGGGCGAACACCGGCGACAAGATGATGACCCTGGTGGCCTCCGCCCTAGCCGGCGGAGATTGCATCGACGACGCCGATGTGCTGCGCGCCGGCGGGACCGCCCGCGTGCTCGGTTTCACGGCTAAGGCTCCCTCCACCCTGGGCACCTTCCTGCGCAGCTTCAGGTGGGGCCATGTCCGCCAACTGGACCGGGTGAGCCGCGAGTTGCTGGCCCGGGTCTGGAAGGCCGGTGCCGGACCCGGCGACGCACCATTCACCATCGACCTTGATTCGACGATCTGCGAGACCTACGGACTGGCCAAGGAGGGCGCCCGCCACCACGGCTACACCGGTGCGCGGGGCTATCACCCGCTGCTGGCCGTCGCCGCCGGCACCGGCGACGTGCTGATGGCCCGCCTGCGCGAGGGCCGGGCTAACACCGCCCGCGGCGCTGCCCACTTCCTGCGTGAAACGGTGGGGCGGGTGCGCTACTGCGGAGCCAGGGGCCAACTCACGGTGCGGGCCGACAGCGGCTTCTATACCCACGCCGTGGTCGCCGTCTGCCGCCGGATGGATGTCCGCTTCTCCATCGCCATCCGCCAGCGCGCCCGCCTGCGGAATCTCATCGAGGCGATACCCGAAGATGGCTGGACGCCGATTCCTTACTGGATGGACGGCGCCGCCGATGTGGCCGAGACCACCTACACCCCGTTCCAGGCCGAGGCGGACGCCGCGCCGGTACGGCTCATCGTCCGGCGGGTGAAGCCGGCGCCCTGTTCTCAACTGGCTCTCTTCGCCACCTACAGCTATCACGGCTTCATCACCGACCGGGACGGGGAGACGCTGGAACTGGAGGCCGATCATCGCCGTCACGCCGAGATCGAGAATGCGATACGCGACCTCAAGTACGGCGTGGGGCTGAACCATCTCCCCTCGGGCCGTTTCGCCGCCAACGGCGCCTGGCTGGCGGTACAGGTGATGGCGCACAACCTGGCCCGCTGGACAGCCCGCATCGGCCTGGGTCAGCAGATCGTGACCACCAAGACCCTCAGACGACGGGTCTTTGCCTTGGCCGGACGGATCACCCGCTCGGCACGCCGATTGACCCTGCAGCTTCCCCGGCGCTGGCCCTGGGAGGAGCAGTTCAGCCGCGCCCTGGCCCGACTGCGAGCCATTCCACTCCCAGCCTGACGGAGCCCGTCCGCCACTGACCCACCAGCCAACCCAACGTCCCCGCAAACTCGCGCCAGCCCAGTCCGCGAGCGCCTCTTGCCGTGTCCTATCCCGCCATCTGGCTCGCCACAGCCACTGTAGGCCGCCATCGGTGCCCCCAAAAGCGCCTGCAGACCGCCCGCCAACCTCCCGTCTACCCAAATTCGAGCCCGGATCATCACGCCTGTAACTCCCTCACCCCCTTCCGCTGTCCTCACGTCGTCCATCCCTGTCCGTCGGTGGATTCGGGCTTAGCCTCCCGTACCCTAAACCCCAACTCCCAGCCACGGCTTGTAAACTCGTCCGCCCTTCACCGTCAAGACGTGGCTGAGTCTCTGCTTTGCCGTCACCGTCTTGCGTTGCCCCGAGTCGCTCAGCGAGAACTCGCCCTCCTCAAGCTTCAAGACCGTCGCGTCGCCTTCGGCGCCGGGCGTGAGCGTCCCCAGCGTACCCTCCATGCCGACGGTCCGCGCCGCGGTGTTCGTGCAGCGCTCAACCACCTCGGAGACCGACATGCCCAGGTAGATGAACTTCGACAGGACCGTCAGCAGGTCGAACACCGGGCCCTCGACGTTGCGGTTGTACAGGTCGCTGCTGATGTTGTCGGGGATGAAGCCCTGGGCCATCGCCTTCTCCGCAACGTCGAAGGAAAAGCTGCCGCTGCCGTGCCCCACGTCGAATACTACACCCTTGTGCTGGGCTGCCCGGAGCCCCTCAATGACGCGTCCGCCCTCATCGAGCAAGCCGTCCGACTTGCCGTGGAACGCGTGGGTAACCACGTCCCCGGGCCGGAGCATGGCGACGAGTTCTTCAAGGGGCGTGACCGTGTCCTTGACGTGGACCATCACGAACCCCCCGAACGCCTCGGCGCACTCAAGGGCCCGTTTCAGCGCTTCGACGTCGTTGTCGCCGGCGTAGGGCCGCGACACCCGTACCTTGATCCCCAGCACAACGTCGCGGTTTTGGCAGCCGACGCGTACAGCCTCGTCGACGTCAGCCCACCGCAGGTCCTTCACGTCACCAAGCCGTGCCGGCCACAACATCCCCATCGCGGACAAGTTGAGTAAGGCGAAGAGTCGCGTATCGCACCGCTCGATCACGTAGCGTCTGAAGGCCGGGAACGTCCTCGCGCCCGACGAGCCCGCGTCGACCGCCGTTGTCACGCCTCGGGCGATGTTGCCGTAGTCGGGCTCCATGCCGTACTCGGAGGCTCCCCAGAACGCGTGAATGTGGAGGTCAATGAGCCCCGGAGTAACAACGAGCCCCTTCGCATCGACGACTTCCGTGGCTTCCGACACCGCGATGTTCTGAGAGACTGCGGCGACCTTGCCTGCGGAGAAAGCCACGTCGCGGACTTGGTTGAGGCCCTGTGAGGGATCGACTAAGGTACCGCTCTTCACCAGGAGGTCGTATGCGGTGTTCATCCAGACCCCGTAGGGACGCATGCATGCGCCCGCTGACGTCAATGCGCGCGCATCGTAGTCCTGGGAATTGTCGCGGTCAAGCGCTTGTCGTATGTGCGACTGCCGTACGAGGACCGGCGCCCCGGCGGCCTGTCACGGGTCCCTGCTGTGATAGAATCGCCTACACTACCCATCGCTATTTGGAGGTCCCCCAAACGTGGTTTCCAACGTCGTGCTCTCGAATCAAGAGTTCAAAGTCGTAGGCAAGCGCCCCATCCGGCACGACGGCTACGACAAGGTCACCGGCAAGGCCCGCTACGGGGCCGACATCCACCCGCCGGGGCTTCTGTACGGCAAGGTACTTCGGAGCCCCCACGCCCACGCAAACATCCTCTCCGTGAATTCCAAGAAGGCCGAAGCTCATCCTGAGTTCAGGGCTGTCGTGGCTGCCGCGGACTTCCCCGATCCTAACGACGGAAAGCCGATACCGAGCAGCCACGCCTCGAACAACATCCTCGCCCGCAACAAGGTGGTCTATAGAGGCCATCCCATTCTAGCCATCGCGGCCACCAGCAACCACGTCACAGAGGAGGTCCTGTCCCTCGTCGAGGTCGAGTACGAAGTGCTTCCGGCCGTCACCGACGTCGAGGAAGCAATGAGACCTGGTGCGTCGCAGCTCCACGACGACCTCGACGGTAACGTGGACAGCCACTCACAGTTGAAGCAGGGCGACATCGAGCAGGGCTTCAAGGATTCCGACGTTGTGTTCGAACGCGAATACCGCACGGATACGGTCCACCAGGGCTATATCGAGCCCCACTCGGCGACCGTGTCGTGGGACGCCAACGACCGGCTCACCCTGTGGACGAGTTCACAGGGCCACTTCCAGATCAGGGACGGTACGGCCTCTACCCTTGGCATACCAGCGTCCCATATCAAAAGTATGCCGATGGAGATCGGCGGCGGGTTCGGCGGGAAGACCAAGATTTATGTCGAGCCTGTGGTGGCGATGCTTTCGAAGAAGGTAGGGCACCCGGTCAAGATCACGATGACCCGCGCCGAAGTTCTCGAGGCTACGGGGCCGACCTCCGGAAGCTATACGAAGCTAAAGATGGGGGCCACGAGAGAGGGCAAGATAACAGCGGTCGAAGCGACCCTGGCGTACGAGTCGGGCGCTTACCCCGGATCGTCGGTGGGAGCCGGCGCCCTCTGCATGCTCGCTCCATACGACGTCGAGAACTTCCAGGTGGACGGCTACTCAGTGGTCGACAACAAGCCGAAGGTCGCCGCGTACAGAGCCCCAGGCTCCCCGGCGGCTTCCTTTGCGTTCGAGTCTATGGTCGACGAGATATGCCGCGAGATATCGATGGACCCCCTGGATTTCCGCATCTTGAACGGGGCCAAAGAAGGGACACGGCGGGCTAATGGCGTGCTGAACCCTCGGATTGGATGCATCGAGACCACCGAGGCGGCCAGGGACCACGACCACTATTCCACGCCCCTCGAAGGCCCTAACCGTGGCCGAGGCGTCGCGACCGGGTTCTGGATGAACGGTGGCGGAGCCGCCTGCGCGACGGCGAACGTCAACTACGACGGCACCGTGAACCTGATCATCGGGTCGATGGACATCGGCGGTACGCGTCCGGCCGCGGCCCAGCAGTTCGCGGAGGTACTGGGAATCCCGGCCGAGGACGTCAACCCCCAGGTCGGCGACTCCGAGTCGATCGGGTACACGTCGATGACCGGCGGCTCCGGAGCGGCCTTCAAGACCGGATGGGCCTGCTACGAGGCCGGCCAGGACGTGAAGCGCCAGATGATCGAACGGGGCGCGACCATCTGGGAGGCGTCACCGGACGACGTGGAGCTTGTCGACGGCGTCTTCCAACACCGGACAGACCCCGAGCTCAAAATGACCTTCAAGGAGTTGGCGGGCAACCTGGCGGGTTCCGGCGGTCCCGTGGTGGGTCGGGCCAACCTCAATCCCTCAGGCGCCGGCTCGGCCTTTGCGACAAATATCGTCGACCTCGAGGTCGACCCCGAGACGGGCAAGATAACCATCCTCCGCTATACGGCCCTCCAGGACGCCGGCAAGGCCGTCCACCCTAGCTACGTCGAGGGCCAGATGCAGGGTGGGGTCGTTCAAGGTATCGGGTGGGCCCTGAACGAGGAATACTTCATGGGCGAAGACGGTCAGATGATGAACTCCAGCCTCCTCGACTATCGGATGCCGACGGCCCTCGACCTGCCGATGATCGACACAGTCATCGTCGAGGTGGCCAACCCCGGCCACCCCTACGGAGTGCGCGGCGTTGCCGAGGTGCCCATCGTACCGCCGCTGGCGGCCATCGCTAACGCTATCCACGACGCCATCGGCGTGCGCATGACAAAGCTACCCATGAACCCGGCGTCGGTCGGGAAGGCGCTTTCTGAGAATGGAGCGAGCTCAACGTAGAGACGCCCCGCCGGGGCGACTTGACCCCTGGCCGCGCTTCGCCGGGTCCGCACACGGCCGTTCAAACAGCAAGAGGGCAGGCACGAATGCCTGCCCTCTTGTTTTTTCTTTGTCGGTCCCGGCTAGCTAGATGTGACAAACAACCGAAGCCGCTTCAACCTGGCCGGATAGTACCGCCGGCGACGGGACCTGGTCAGCCGCTTTAGTAGCGACCGCCACCTCCGCCGCCACCACCGTAGCCGCGGTCTCCTCCGCCTCCGCCGCCTCCGCCTCCCCCGCCTCTGTCCTCACGGGGACGGGCTTCGTTGACGGTCAGGCTGCGGCCCTGCAGATCTCTGCCGTTCATGCTCCGGATGGCGGCTTCTGCCTCGTCGTTCTGGGGCATCTCAACGAAGCCGAAGCCACGCGAGCGGCCGGTCATGCGGTCTGTGATAACTCTAGCCGACGCGACTTCCCCGAATTCGGTGAAAGCCACGTGCAGTGAGTCGTCGGTCGTCTCGAAAGGTAGGTTGCCGACATAGATGTTCATGCGGCGCTCCTTTTTGATCTCTCCTCATCACGTGGCAAGCGTCGCATGCGAGTCTAGCGGTGGTTCAGGAAACGCAGGAAGCGGAACGAGGTTGCAACTTGATGCTCGGAGGCGGGCACATTGTAACACGTTGAATGGTCCTACGCCGCACAAGTTTGGTCCTCGCAACATCTTGTCCCGTTTCGCACGTACAACCGACGCGTCCGTTTCGGGGCATCCGCAGCTCTTGGAGTTGGTCGGAATGTCAATCTCGTCGCTGGTCCCCAGGCTCGGCGGATTGTCGTAGCGTCATCACCTTCTTCTTTCGTGCCGGCCTGCCATGCCTTCGGAGCGAAATGTGTGGTCGGGGAAACGCCTGACCACCAGGTTTTGTGCTTTCGTTGCCAGGCGCCGCGCTAGGTCTAGCTACGATGTGGTTGAATGCCGGTCGCACTTGGTGGCTGTCTATATCGACCGGACATCTCCGTCCGCGCTTCCGGTCACCACAGTACGAGGGGGAACAGAAGTCTTTGTCAAGCCTGGAAGACCGGCTGATCACTCAGGAAGACCTAGACCTAATCCTCTTAATCCACAGGGCCATGCGGAACGATGTTCGTGCTTTTGCCGACGTCGTTCCTGGGCTTCAGCCGAGACAGGGCGACAGGGCGAAAGCGCTTCGCGACTGGCTCTTCTTCATTCAGCGGACCGTCGAGATACACCACGAGGCCGAAGACAAGGATTTCTGCCCGCTTTTAACCGAGAAGGACCCGTCCTTCGGCCGTCATCAGGAGAGGATTGCGAGAGACCACCAAGAGTTGCTGGTCCGGATCGGGAGGTGAAGGAGGATTTCGATCTTCTTGCCCAGGCTGGCAATGAGGACTTTATTCAACAGCGGGACGTGCTTGCCGCCAAGATGGTCGCTCTGCGCGACTTCTTGGAAGGGCATATGGATCACGAAGAACAAGACCTGGTGGGCTGCGCGAAATCCTGTCTCAGTTTCCGAGAACTCAGAGACCTCGAGAACAGGGGCGGCAGAAGGATTCCGATCAAGGACCTTTCCCTGGTGCTGCCCTGGGTCGTATCGGTGGCCAACGACGCTGAACGCCGGAACGTCATGTCGATTCTCCCCTGCCCGTACGACTTCTGTACCGTTTCTGGTGGAGAGCAAGGTTCGACCGCAAGATGAACCCGCTCACTACCAGCTAGCCCGCCCGGCATCTAGTGGCGACTCCGTCCCACCAGGACAGAGTAGTGTCCGCCGCGCTTGCCGCGCCCCCTGACGAGGTGCGTAGAAGCGGTGAAGCCAGCCGCGCGTAGGCTGCGCTCGAAGGTATTCTCCGTGCTGGCCGACCAGATGGCGAGCGCGCCTCGCGGCCGCAGGGCGCGATGTGTTGCGGCGAGCCCCTCCGGCGTGTAAAGCCGTGAGCCGCGCGACAGCGTGAACGAATCGGGGCCGTTGTCGACATCTAGCAAGACCGCGTCGAAGAGCGACTTACTATCTCGGATCACATCGGCGACATCGCCCACGACGAGGTCAGTACGGGGGTCGTCGAGGGGGCACCCGGCCAATGGGCCAAGAGGACCGCGGTTCCACTCGACCACCTCTGGGACCAGCTCGCTAACGACCACGGACCCTCCAGGCGGCAGCAGGTCGAGCGTCGCGGCAAGGGTGAAGCCCATCCCGAGGCCGCCGACCAGAACGCAGGCGTCCGCCCGTGGCCTGGGGCACGCCAGCGACATCATCGCATCCTCTGAGCCGTGCGCGTAGCTGGTCATCAGGTCGTAGCCGTCTGCGGCAATGACATAGTTGCCATCGTGGTGCTGCAGCTCGAAGCGGCTGCCGTCAGGCGCGGTGGCCGTCGCCATCGTCTCCCTCGGTTTCAAGGTTGATCAGGAAAGAGTTGTTGGAGATGGCTAGCTACCATGGCACTTCTTGTACTTCTTGCCGTTACCACAAGGGCACTTCTCGTTACGCCCGACCTTACGACCCTGAGTCGCATCGTCAAACCGGCGTTGCTCCGCCGCCCGCGTCGCGCAAGCGGCACAGGTGCAGGCCGAGCCATGGCCTTCGCGCCAGTTGGTGCGTTCCTTTCCTATAACCACGATTCCTCTCAGGATTCCGTTCTACGACGTGGAGGCTTGAAGATCCTTTAGAATCATACCAGCCCCGCCGTCCAGTTACGGTCTGGTGACCAGGTGTCCTTCTTACCTATCCGTAAGGTGATCACGAAGGAGCGTTCATTCGTTCCCGGGCGGGCAAAAGATTGCTTCGAGATAGTCACCCGTGCCTTTCCCTCAGCAGACGCGCCCCTGCGCTCATCGCGTTCAACTTGGGGTGCGCCTTATCGAGGTCCATGGGACTGGCGCTGGAGGGAGCGAACCCACACGTTGGAGGTCGAGATAATGGAATACAAAGAGCTGGGTAACACGGGATATAAGATTTCCGAAATTGGACTGGGCACCTCTAAGTACACGGGAGGACCGGAGCCTCTCCGGAAAGGGATTTCGCTGGGAGCCAATCACATCGATACCGCTGAGGACTACGGGACAGAGGACCAGGTTGGCGAGGCCGTTGCCGGGTTGCGAGACCGTGCGTTTATCGCAACGAAGGTGTTCCTCAACCACTTCAGATACGCTGAACTTCTCGACGCGGCCGCGAACAGCCTAAGACGGCTGTCGACCGACTACATCGACCTGTACCAGCTGCACAAGCCGAGCCCCGACATCCCCATCGAGGAGACGATGCGCGCGATGGACAGGCTGGTCGACGATGGAAAGGTACGCTTTGTCGGCGTGAGCAACTTTTCCGTGGCACAGCTCGAAGAGGCTCAATCCGTGACGCGAAATAGGATCGTCTCTAACCAGGTCCGTTATAGCCTGGGCGACAGGAGGATCGAGGACGAGGTCTTGCCCTACTGCCAGAAGAACAAGGTGACTGTGATCGCTTACAGCCCGTTGGCGGCCCTCTGGGGTTTCTCTGATCTCAAGACAAGCCCACAGGACGACGCTCTCAAGGCCATCGCCGAGTCGACCAACAAGACCAGAGTCCAGGTGGCTCTCAACTGGTGCATCTCGAGGGACGGAGTCGTCGTGATTCCAAAGTCCGATTCGGTCGAGCGTACCGACGAGAATTGTGGGGCTTCAGGATGGCGACTTACCGCGGACCAGATGAGAATGCTCGACGACGCTAGCACCAACGGATGATGCCGGGAGCCGAGCCCGTGCGGACTTCGTGGGCTTGTCAGGTCTCGAGTCGACCTCTCAGGGTGTAAGAAGGAGTTGGAGCGGGAGACCCACTCCGTATTCAGGCCGCTATCATAGTTGAATAAGTCGTGTTCCGTATCACACATACCACTTTCGCTACCACATAGGGTGTCGCCACCCCCTCAGTACGTCAGTGCAGGCCAGCGCAACCTCACCGATGATCTCGGTGCCGTACAGCATGGGCACAGCCTCCCAGTCGGGGTGATCACTCACGATCTGCCAGCGCCCTGCTTCGTCCTTGCCAACTCGCTTTACCACCAGACCGTCTTCGGTCCGCATGACGTAGATTCGTCCCTCGTGCGGTTCTCCCCGCTTGCGGTCCACCAGGACTGAGCAGCACAACCTGGATAGATTCCCGAGTAACTGCTCGCAGGCACGGTGTGGCATGTTGACTTGTATCGGGCCGAATCCATCTACAGAGTTGGTCAGTTCAGTTCTTCACCCGTCGTAAGCCGAGCCGCTAGAGCTGCCCGGACGCCATACGGGCTTCGTCGTTGGTGGAGGAACCTCGCAGACCCGCGTATGGTGCTTTGTGTTGCCCCATGTCGGGCGGTTCAGCTCGATCACTCTCGCGGCAGCCTCGGCGAACGAGGGATAACCCTACCAGACGAAGACCACGAGGCTGTGCTGGCTTGTGTACTACTACCACGACGGCAAGCAGGTTTCGAGACGTGGCTTCCGGGACCACTTAGCTATGTCCCCTCGCCCTCAAGGGACTTACCTCAGAGCTTGTCTCTAATCCAGTCTAGGATGTCGCCCAGCATCATGCCGAGGAAGGCGATGCCAATGAGGCCGATCGCCGTTGCGACCAGGCGGCTGTGATCGACGATCTGGTCGTAGACGTGGATGGCTGTGAAGAACACGGCCAGGTCGACGGCTATGGTCAGCAGCGAGGGGAAGGAGCTCATTCGGTCAGGTCCTGTATGGGCTGGCTGGTGCGAATGAGGAAGGTGCCTGCCGGTGTCTTGGGAAACCCTGCGGCGGCGAGCAGCCTGACGACCTGGGCGGGTGAGACAGGGATCTGCCTCTGCTCGAGTTCGCGGGCGAGCTGGTCGGGGTCGAGCTCGTGCACGCCCTGGGCGGCCTTGTCGAACACTATCATGTCGACGAGCTCGCTAATCCTGTAGAGGTTGAGCTCGCCGGTCTGGTCGGGGATGAGGATGGTAGACTCCTTCATGGCGGCTCTGACCTCGTCCCTGGCATCGATTCGCTCGTAGGTGTTGTAGTAGCGCCTCGATGCCGAGGTGTCCCAACGCATGGTCTTCGAGGGCCGGCGGGCCCGTTCCCATGGGGGCAGGTGTCCGGTCGAGATGAGGCTGACGGCCGCGTAGACGGTACGTCCGCGGTTGGGAGTCCAGCAGTTGTAGACCTGTCGAACCTGGGCGCGGATCCTCTTGTCGAGCCAATCGAAGGAGACACCGGTAATGAGGGTCAATACCCTGGCCTTGCGGCTCTGGGTGATCTCGTCGGTGATCTCGATAGCGGCGTTGGTCGTCGAGCGTCTGGCGTCGGCGTACTGGTACCCCTCGTCGAGCAGCAGGACGACGTGGGATTCGCCCGGCTGGTCCAGGACCTGTGTTGCGACGTCGATTGGGTCGGCCCAGCCATCCTTGAAGTCGCGGGCCTTAGGGTGGCCCTTCCAGGTGCTCTCGAGGTTGGTGTAGACCTTCCATTCGGTGTTGGGGCAGTCCTCGCCGCCGCAGACGCAGCCGCCGTCGGGGCGCTTGACCAGGCCCATGGCGTAGCGGCGAGCTCGGTGGACCGCCAGGAGAGTCTTGCCGGAGCCCTTGGGTCCCACGATGGCGTCGACACCGAAGGTATCCAGGGGTTCGGGGCGTCGCCGCTCCCCGAAGCGGTAGTAGGACAGACGCGGCTGAGGCTTCAGCTTGAGGCTGGGTCCCATCAATCGCGGAGCGGCCACGTGCGCCGCGCCGTATCCGCCGCCTCCCGGCTTCCTCCCGCGGCTCCGGCGTGGGCTTCAGCTGGGCTCGATGCCGCACCGCTCGCTTGGGGACTCTCACACGTCATGGTTCTCCTCCCTGCGATCGAGCTTACCGAGTGCCGTTGACCGACGGTGCGGGACCGGCGTCTTTGTCGGCCTTCTTCCTGAGGAGGTTGCGGACGCTTCGGCCGGTCGGCTTGTGGAAGGCGAGCTCGTGGAGCTGTCCGACGGCGGTCGACATGGCGATGTGGTTGGCCTCGCCGTCGGCGCCGCGAGTGGCGAGGAACCACTGGACGGCGTTGGCCACGAGGGTTCTGTTCCGGTACTTGAGTCCGATCTGCAGGGTGCGCTGCCAGTCGAGGATGTCGGCGAGGGTCGCTGAGCTGCCGGTGCGTATGAGGTACTCGGCCAGGACCTCGGGCGCCTCGAGGAAGCGCTTTGCGACGGCTGGCTCGTTGGCGAGCAGCTGTCCCCCGGCGTCGTCGACGTCCAGACCGTCGAGCTTGTTCACGACGCTGAGCCTCCACTGTCGAGTGCGGCGATGAATGCCAGTACCACGGCCAAGAGCACCCCGCCGGTGGCCAGCAGGATGTAGGTCTGGAGCTGACGGACGAGCTCGCCGAGCCTGGGCGGGCGCATCTGCCGGCGGTACTCCTTGAGCTGAAGGTCCCCGCCGAACTCGGGAGGAGACATGGACGACATGTCGAAGGAGCTCCAGTCGAGCGTCATGACGGAGTCGACGAGGTCCTTGGCGCTCGGAAGCTCGGTATCGGCGCCGGCGGCGGCGGCGAAGGCGTGGATCCTGGCCGGAGGAATGAAGACCCAGGAGCCGTCCGGGAGGTCTTCCCACTCCCAGACGGTCTTTCCGCTGTCGTCCCTTCCAGGGAGCTCGATCATGCCGCGGACGTTCGGGCAGTCGTCGAAGCCGTCGAGGCCTTCGATCTGGCCGAGGAGGACGGCCTCGTCGGGTCCGAACGCCATCGACACGTTGTCGACGATGGGCTCGGCCGACGCAAAGTAGGTTTCAACGTCCTTGGCCCATTCCGGGTTGATGGCGATGCACCGGAGCTTTCGAGGCGCCATGGCCGCAGGCCCCGACCCGACCCAATCGAGCATCTCGAGAGGTACTCCGGCGTCGGGGCTCCTGAATCTGAGAGCCCTGAAGAGCCAGGTGACCAAGGGAAGCGCCCACTCGGGCATCCCCACGAGGCCGCGGGCGCGGTACTCGCGAACCGAGTAGCCCACGAAGACGATGGCGAAGACGGCGGCGGAGGCCAGATATATCGTCAGATATGACATCTGGAAGTGAGCCTAGAACCACGAGACGACCGCGTGGCCGACGCGGGGCAGCATGGTCAAGATGACGATCAGACAGAGCAGGGAGACCAGCGCCGCGAGGACCACGGAGAGGAGCAGTACGTTCTCGGCCTTGCTCGCCGGCTGCTTGGCGGTGGCGGCCATGGCGACCTGCTCGTCCATCGCCAGGGAGAGCAGCTGCTCTGTGGGGTCCAGAGCCTCCCTGCCGGGCAGAGCGGGGTGCCCAAGCCTCAGGGACGAGAGTATGACATACGGTCTCGTCTCGGCCCCCTTCGGTGTGCGCCGGACGACCTGGCGGGGGTTTGGGGATATGGGCCACGCGCGGGGCATCCCCTGCTCGTCGGGCTCATCGATCAGCACGCGGCCCTCGGCCCGCAGGGTGCGCTCCTCTAGGGCGCGGTTGCCATGGAGGACGTACCCGAGGAGCGTCTTGGGCGTGGGCATCGGTCTAGCTCTCGGTGCGCTCGATTAGAACGCACCGGCTTCCTGCCTGCTCTGCTTGCCCTGCTTGCGGACTCGACCGACCAGCTTACCGCCGCCGAACATGCCGAAGGTAAGGCCCAACAGCACCAGGACGTAGGCCAGGTCCAGCAGTGGAAGCCCGAGGGTGATGCCGACGAAGTCGGGAGCGTTGGAGTAGGAGGAACGAGTAGCCTCGACGAACGAGCCCTGCACGCTGGTCAGGATGCCGCCGATCACGAGCACGATCACTCCGGTCAGGATCCGCGTGTGGAGGTCGGAGCCGCCAAGGCTGGCGCCGCCCGCGACGGAGAGCCCGATGATGGCGGCTATGACCCCCATCAACATGAAGAAGGGGAGCGCTTTCCACAGAGGGTCGATCGTCCCTCCCTTGTCCTGTAGGCTGCTCACGGTGACGTCCTGGGTCGTGGAGGCGGGAAATTCGGTAATCGAGAGCGTCTTGCGGTTGGCCCCCACGGTCGTATTGGCCGTCACGTCGCCGCTGGTTGCTCCGACGACACTCAGCGACTCGGTGTCGGTGAAGAAATGCCTCTGGGCCAGCGACACCGTTGCGGCCCCATTGGCATCGGAGGTCACGCTCGTCGTCTGCGTATACGGCTCGGTGACGATGTCGACGAATGGGACTCGGATCAGATCCAGCCCCAGCGAGATGAAGACGATCGCCAGGATCGCCCCGAGTATCTTGGACGACGGTCCTTGGATGTTTACCATTTCCGAATGCCTCCGAAGTGTGGGGATTTGGTTGTCGGCCAGGAGAGTGTCCGCTCTAAGCAGCGACATGTCGCCTGGAGAACCCAGCGAGGCTACCTTAGCACCCTGGTAAGATAGCGATGTATACCGGATCCGGGATATCCCGGATTCGGGATATCCCGGATTCGGGATATACCCAACAAACCGGAGCCCTGTCATACTTAGGGGAGTGAGCCATGAGAGCAGTCCTGGACGCCAAGCCGGAGAACTCGGAGCTTCGCCGCCGGATGCCGGACGCCCTCGTCTGGATCCGCGACTCGCTGGACTGCAGCTGGAGCGGCCTGGCAAGGGAGCTGGGGATGGAGTACCACCGCCTCTGCGAGGTGAGGAGTGGAATGAGGACCCTCACGCCCTCCCAGCAGCTGGCTCTGTACATATTGGCCGAGCGGTCCGGAGTGTTCGGCCAGCTATCGGAGTTTCTTCTGGGATGCGGCAACGAGCTAGAGAACGAGCCAGGGCCGGCCTCCTCGCCGCTCTCATCGCGGCTACGTGGTGGCTCGCAGATATCGGCAGCGCGTCGGCGTCGCACGGCTGGACGACCGTAGCCGTCCGCGAGGTGCACGCCTACAGGCACGTCCTCGCGCTCAACGACCGGCTGGTCCTGGGCCGCTACGCTCTCACGGAGCAGCCCGGCGACGACGAGAAGGCATACGGTCCCGGCGGGGCCATCTTGAAGGTACAGGATGGCTCAGACGTCCTGGGGCAGTCCCACCCACCGGCCACCGGATACGGCCTCGTCGCCTTCTACTGGGGCCCCAACGACGCCAACACCGAAGTCCCCTGGGGAGATTCTGACGTGCAGCTGTGCATCCACGGCAGTCCGACGCTGTTCGACCCGCCCCAGAGCCACTGCGACACGCCCGCGAACGATCCCGACTGGAACGCGACCTCAGATCTGCCGGCGACGGCGGACGAGCTCGCGGACGACATCAAGGACGTCGTGCTCGCCCTCGAGGCCGACGATCCCGACATAGCTTCCCAAGAGTACGTATCGCCGAGCGGCATCACGATCGCCGGCCGCGCCAAGGTGGACGCGGCCTTCCCCCACATCGCCTTCATCGCCTCCGGCGCATTCGAGATCTCCCAAGGCCCGGCAACGGGCGATTTCACTCACACCACCTCGACCATCCCGGACCCAACGGCCCTCACGGTCGACGGCTCCGACTCTGCGTTTTCGATCGACCTGGCGAACCTGGGCAACAGCTTCGGGATCCCGTTCCTGGCGATGGGCATCGGGCTCGTCGCAGCCATGGCCGTCTGCATGTACGCCGCCATCGCCTACAGCCGCGGGGATAGTCAAGCCCTGCTCCTCTACCCGTTCCAGGTCATCTTGATGGGGGGCATGATCGGAGTGCCCCCCTTCATGGCCGCCATCGGCATCCTCGTCCTCGCATGCACGGTCTCGTTCGCAACCATCGTCAACCGGTTCTGGCCGAGCTAGGCGGAGGGAATACCACACCGTGAGGCTGATCGTCGCCGTAACGCTCGTACTCGGAGCCGTCGCAGCCGCGGTGGGTATAGCCACGGCCCAGTCGGCATACGACCCGACCGCATATACGTACAGCCTCACGGTCAACATCGAGAACGAGTCGAGCACCCCCTGGACCGGTCCGGTCCCGGTCGCGATGAACACCAACGCCCTCGTCAGCGGAGGCTACGCGTCCTCCACCGGTCTCGACGTCCTGTTCACCGACTCGGCCCACAACCGCGCCGGCGGATTCGCCCAGGACATGGACAGCTCGGCCGCCTCGACCTGGTTCTGGTTCGCCGACGTGCCCGCCAACACGACGGTCGACGTCAAGGCCTTCATGGACGGACCCGCAGTCCCGGCGCTCTTTCCGCTCGACGGGAGCTCCGACCGGATCGAGGTCTCGGACGACTCGAGTCTCGACATCACCGACGACCTGACCCTCGAGGCGACGGTGATGCTCCATTCCCTCCCGGATACGGCCTCTACGGCCACCATCGTCGGCAAGTACAGGGCCTACGAGCTGTTCGTTCGAAACGGCGACGAGGCCGTGGGTGCAGTCTATAAGTGCTGTGCGACGGCGACGCTGAGACCGAACAGCGCGACTCAGACTACCAATCTGTGGACGAGCGGGTGCACTACCAACTACCAGTGTGTGGACGAGGCCGTTCACGACAGCGACACCACCTACATAACCAACTTTGTTTATTCCCCAGTCTCTGACCGCTACGCTCTGAGAAACCGCGTACCGGCCGCAGTTCCGATAGTGGCCGTTCGAGCGTTTCACGTTACGAAGGGAGGCTCCAACGCCCTTGCAGGGGTGGGCCTCGTGCTCGGCACCAACCTGGCCCAAGGAACCCTCATTACTCCAGCAAGCTCTTACACCAGATACAACTCCACCTTTTCGACGAGCCGTCCCGGCGGCGGAAGCTGGACGGCGGCGGACTTCCGGAACCTCCAGATAGAACTAACGCTTGATTCTCATCCTCGCACGACACAGGTCTACGTCGAGGTCGACTACGCGGCTAGGACGGAGGCTACCTACTCGCCCATGTCGGCCGGCCAACCATACGACCTCAAGCTCACCTACGACAGCCCGGACCTCAAGCTCTACGTCGATGGAGTGGAGCGGGATTCCGCTTCACAGTCGGGGACGCTCGACAACAGCAACTACCCGGTCAAGATAGGCAACGGCGTCACCGGCGGCGTCGGGGGGGTACGCATCGGCCACACCTCGAGCACCGCACCCACCTACGCCCTCGACCTGAAGCTCGCGGGCGGCGACATAGAGCCTACCCAGGTAGGCTCCGCCTCCAACAGCTGGGAGTGGCGCGGCACCGTCGACGACCGGTCTGCGGCCGACAATGACGGGACCTACTACATCACCTCGGACCCCGGCGATCTGACTATCACGGTCAACGGGCTCGAGGTCCAGCCAGAGGCCCTGCCGTCCCTGCCCGACCAGCCGGTCGCCGCCGTCGCCCCCAATCCACCGCTCGCGGTATTCGTGACGCCGCAGGCGGGCGGCATCATCTCATCGCCCTTCATGGACCCGTACAGGGAGCTGGTCAACAGCAGCGCCCTGCCGGCCCACGCCTTCTGGATGATCCTGTCGACGGTCGTCGCCGCCGTCGTCTCGGGCAAGGTCCTGCAGAGCAGACTCCGCTCGATGCTGTGGGCGGCCGTCGCAGGCGGCCTCGTCTACTTCGTTCTGGCCTACATCCTCGGCGTACCGCTCGCCTTCGTCGTCTTCGTAGGCCTCGGCTACTTCGCGGCGATCGGACCCGTCAAGTTCATGAGGTGATGTCGTGACCGTCAAGTTCGTCTCCGTCCTGATGTTCGGCTGGCTCCTCATGTCCTTCGTCCAGGGACTCTTGAACCTCGCCATAGGCAACCAGTCGGACCTGTCGACGGTGCTGACGCTCTCGGTCATCGAGATGAAGACGGTCATCTTCATCCCGATCCCCGTGCCCAATCTCGGGTACATAGGCGCCGTCGGACGTCTGCTGACCTGGGACTACGAGTGGTTCTCCGGAAACATGCAAGTCGTCCGCTGGCTCACCGTCCTCGTCTTCACCGGCGCCGCGACCTACGGATTCTTCACCGGTGTGCTCCCGGTGCTGCTCAATGCCGTCAGTCAGTTCATCAACGCCGCCAGAGCGCTCAACCCGCTCAGATTGATCGGGCTGGGTTCATGAGCTGCGCACCATCAACCAAGTGTTCTCAAATGAGAGGAGCTGAGCCATGGCACAGAAGCGATCCAAGAAGAGGTGCAAGATATGCGGGCAGTTCGGGCACACGGCGTCGAGCCACGACGCCATAGGGCTCCACGAGCACGAGGAGGGGCCGCCGGAGCAGTTCGCTCCGGAGCAGCCGGAGCCGAAGCCTGAACCGGCATCCACGAAGCATGTCGTCGTCTCGCAGGCGAAGACCACTACTTCGAAGCCTACCTCCGTCTCGCAGCCGAAGCCTACGCCTACTCCCACGCCTACGCCTACGCCCACGCCTACGCCCACGCCTACAGACACGCCTACAGACACGCCTACGCCTACGCCTACGCCTACGCCTACCTCCGTCTCGCAGCCTACGCCTACGCCTACAGACACGCCTACAGACACGCCTACGCCTACAGACACGCCCACGCCTACGCCTACGCCTACAGACACGCCCACGCCTACGCCTACGCCTACAGACACGCCCACGCCTACGCCCACAGACACGCCTACAGACACGCCCACGCCTACGCCCACAGACACGCCTACAGACACGCCCACGCCTACGCCCACGCCTACGCCTACGCCTACGCCTACGCCTACAGACACGCCTACGCCCACCTCCGTCTCGCAGCCGAAGCCTACGCCTACGCCTACAGACACGCCTACGCCTACAGACACGCCCACGCCTACTCCCACGCCTACGCCTACGCCTACCTCCGTCTCGCAGCCAAAGACTGAACCGGTACCTACGAAGCCTACCTCCGTCTCGCAGCCGAAGCCTGAACCGGCACCGGGAGAGGAGACCGCGACGGCGCCCAAACCTTGGCCGGAGGATGAGCCAGAGCAATCCGTAGGGCTCCACGAGCGCGAGGAGGGGCCGCCGGAGCAGTTCGCTCCGGCGCAGCCGAAGCCTGAACCGGCATCCACGAAGAGTGTCGTCGGGGGACCGCCCGACCCGCGCGGCCCCGGCCAGTTGGCCGAGGGCTTCTACGACGTGTTGCCGGCAGGGCACCTCAGCCAGCGCCACGTCGACGATCCCACGCAGTCGAGGATGCCGGCCGACGGGCCGGCCGACACAAGATTCACCGATGCCGTCCAGGACATCGCACGCGGTGTGCACAAGGTCGGAGGCGACGTAGCCAGTGGAGTGAGAGATACGTCCGCCGGGGCGTTAAGCGTAGCCCTGGACACCGTAGTCGAGATCGGCTCACTGGGCCATGCCAAAACGTCCGTTTATGACACCGACGCCCGAGCATGGGTTGATCCGGCCAATATCGGCGACACGGCTGCAGAGATTCTGTCGCTAGGGGCCGTCGAGACGTCTGCGTACAATCGCGACGACCTCAGCAAACAGTACAGGGCCGCGACCAAAGAGCTGGAGAGCAAGGGACAGTTCGCCGGGATCCCCGAGGCTGAATGGATAGACAGTGTGCTCTCGGCGCAGCCGAGCCTCGCCAGCCTGGCCGGCAACACTGCCCTCAACATGATCCCCGTCTACGGCACCTACCGCACGTGGAACGAGAGCTCCGGGGGATGGCGAATCGCCAACGTCCTCATGGACGTACTCACTTTCGTACCTGGAGTCGGGCTGGCCTCCGCCTATGCGCGCGCGGGTAAGACCACACTCCAGGCCACGGTCGGGGCGGGGAAGGTGATCGCCACAAGCCCGCTGGGTACTGTTTTACACCCGCTCAAAGCGGGCAACCAGTTCTTAGACCTCGGCAAAATGGTATTGATCAAAAACCGGATCCCTATGAGCGCGGCGGAAGTCTCGACGGGTACCCAAAGGGTCTGGCTGGACCAGCTCAAGCACCTGCCCCCGGGAGAGGTGAAGAAGGTGCGCGACGATCTGACGGGTCTCGCGATTAAGGGCGACGAAGCCGTGGTGACGGTTGGAGGCAAACAGGACCTGACGGATCTCGCGATTAAGGGTGACAAAGCCGTGGAGCCGGCTGGAGGCAAAACGGTGGGACTGCCCCAGTCGCCGATGCAGAAGACGACAGGGGCGGCGGCCGTACACACAACCCCCGACGTATCGCCGTTCCTAGAAGGGTATATCGTCCTGCCCGGACGCGAGGGCGGACAGTTCTTCTCTCCTTCGCTACATAGCAGATTCACAGGGAGCTCCGCGTATGGCGACGCGCCCAAAGGCGGCATCCGGGGTGCGCTCATAATAAGAGATCCCAAGATCCTCGAGCAGCTTGTTCCTACGCACAAGATCTACAAGGGGGGGGCGGAGATCGAGTTCAAGCTCCCGGCGGGGGTGGAGGTGCCTCCGCCGTCCCAGCGCCTGCACATGCGCGACGTGAGCGGGAACAAGATCGAGCTCCTGGTAATCGGGGACCCCTTCACGGCTGCCGAACTGGCCCGCCTCAAGGCGACGGGGACCCTGGCGACGGTCAAAAATATCTTCCGGCGCGGCGGGGCCCCTGTGATCTCAGATGCCGATGACGTCGCCAAAGCGACTGCGCCGGTCGGGCGCGGCGGGGCCTCTGTGATCTCAGATGCCGATGACGCCGCCAAAGCGACTGCGCCGGCCGGGCACGGCGGGGCCCCTGTGATCTCAGGTGCCGATGACGCCGCCAAGCGCGTCATTGAGAACGAAAAGCTCCGTATCGCGGAGCAAGCAGCGGCCGAGCGCTCCGGCTTGGGTACTCAGGCCGGAGCGCTCAGCAGAACGACGACGCCCGACAGAACGACGACACCTGCCGGGACGACGACGCCTGACGGGACGACGACACCCGATGACAGGACCACGATACCCGATGACAGGGCGGCGACACTCGACAGGACCCCGACACCCGATGACGGGACGATGACGCTCGACAGAACGACGACACCCGATGACAGGACCACGATACCCGATGACAGGGGGACGACACTCGACAGGACCCCGACACCCGATGACGGGACGACGACGCTCGACAGGGCGACGACGTCTGAATTTGAAGAAGAGACTCCGCGTGTAGATACGACGACACTTGAAGAGACTCCGCGCGTAGAGACGACGACGTCTCTAGACGCGCCACCGCGTTTAGTAGTGACGACTGATCCTGAACGTGTAGACGAGACTCCGCGTGTAGAGACGACGACGTCTCTAGACGCGCCACCGCGTTTAGTAGTGACGACTGATCCTGAACGTGTAGACGAGACTCCGCGTGTAGAGACGACGACGTCTCTAGACGCGCCACCGCGTTTAGTAGTGACGACTGATCCTGAACGTGTAGAGACGCCTCCGCCTCCGCCTCCGCCTCCGCCTCCGCCTCCACCGCGTGTAGAGACGACCCAGGACGAACCTGTCAGGACGCCGCCTGTCAGGACGCCGCCTGTCAGGACCACACCTGTCAGGACCACACCTGTCAGGACGACGCCTGTCAGGACCACACCTGTCAGGACAGCCAAGAAGGCGCCGAGGCCTGCCCGCGCCGTCTCAGACATGCAGAGGGCCAGGAAACTCGCATCAACACGCCAAAGGTACCCTCATCTCGTGACGTGGAAGCAGGGCATGAGCTGGGTCGTTCTGAACATGGACACGGGAAGAACCCGCACCCAAAGGACCAGGCCGCGAGGTGCCAGGCAGGTCGCGCCAGGCCCCGGCCTCGCACAGCGATCGTTCAAGGTACTTGCCTACGACGACGATCCACCGAGCCAGGTGGAGCTCGATCGCGGGGCGATGCGAATCCTGGTCGACGAGAGTGGAGTCTCATTCAAGCGCCGCCGGCGGCGATAGGAAGTCCGGTCTAACACTCACACGTGGAAGGAGAGAGTCGATGTTTCATGAGCTCAGGCCCAGAACGTTGATCGGGGTCGCCATCTTCCTGGTCCTCGTCGCGTACTTCGTGGCCCCGTTGGTCACCCAGGGCTGACGCGTTCGCCAAGCACGTCAGGGGTCAGGGCGTGACCTCGTACTCCCCCTCCGCCACCTTGCGCTCGCCTGCGTACACGTACACCAAGTAACGCCCGGCCGCCCACCTCTGAGATGGTAACGGGCCCACACCAAACCACGACGTCCCACCGCTGTACTGCGCTTCTGCGGTCAATGTCCCGCTCCGACGACGAAAATCGAACCCGTCCTCGTAGTACTCCGCGATCTCCAAGGGTACTTCATGCGGGCCTCCCGACACGTTGTATGAGTACTTCAATACGCGGATGTCATTCTCGCTTTAATCGGCTGGGCCACGCCAGGGCACGTGTATGCGCTCCCCTAGACCATCGGCAAGGGGTGACCTGGCCGACCTCGGCAGATTCTCCCTAAGCACCTTCGAGAATTCACTCTCGGGATCCATCCTGTTCACGAAGGCGGTCGGCCCTTTCTTCTCGTGTAACCCAAAGTTGTGCTCTGGGTTATCCGCGAAGCTCAAGGCAGCAACCTGTTGAGCTTTCCCGCGTGTCCAGTCCACGACCCACCATTCGCCGAGCACCTGCAAACAGTGGAATCTAGGCACCAGCCAGTCTCCCTTGGTGAGACCACTCTCCCAATACTGCCAGCGGCAATGTCGGGGTTCAGGGTTGCAGTTGATCGGTCTGGCGTTGGCGGGATCGATACTGCCCGTGGAATAGTCCCCTTCGACGGGGTTGAGGAGAGGGCCATACATGGCCTGATAGGTGCCGTTTTGCGGAGGGGAAACCACCAGCTTGCGGCTCGGCACGGGTTCGGCGGGAGCCATGCGGGTGATGAACCTCATGATGTCCTCTTCTTCATCTGTGCTCTCGACGGCTGACGCCTGGCACAGGTAGATGCCGATGAGGTCTGCACGGCTGGCGTTTGGACTGCGCTGAGGAATTGCCTCGGCGATCAGCATCACGGGGGTGTCTCCGTTCTGCTGATGCCCGGGTTGACCGCAGAACGGGTGAGGAGACCTACAGGCGGTGTGCCTGTCCATCAGTGCACCACAGAGGGCGCGTACGGCATGA
>CBDFJV010000004.1:0-171465 GCA_965248605.1 Dehalococcoidia bacterium | reverse complement strand
CGGTTACGAGTTACCTGACTATGACGTGCCTCCCGGATACACAACGCAGACCTACTTGGAGGAGATTTGCAACGATGCTGCTATTCGCAAGTATGGCTCGATCACTCGTAAAGTCAGGGAGCGGCTGGACAAGGAGTTCAGGCTAATCGAGGAGCGCAACCTGGCAGGCTTTTTTCTCATCTACTACGAGGTGATCCAGATGGCACGTGAAGCCATGATCGACCTCGGCTTCGGGGACCCGGAAATCCCGCTTGAAGAGAGGCCTCCAGGTACTGGGCGAGGCTCTTCGGTATCGATGCTGATCGGCTACTTGATAGGACTCTCTCACATCGACCCGATGGAGTACGACCTTGGACTTGATCGCTTCCTCAACGGCGATATGGGAAACGCGCCCGACATTGATCTGGACTTCCCACGGAACATCAGGGAGGAGCTGATCAAGCGGGTCCACGAGAGGTTCGGCTGGAAACGAGCGGCGCTCACGGGCGCCATATCCACCTACAAGATGAAGGGCTGTATTCGAGACTTAGGCAAGGCGCTCGGGCTCCCGGCCGAGGACGTAGGCAAGCTCGCCAAGCGCGTCGATACCCGTCATGCCAAGAGCCTCGGGTCCGAGATGACCATACTCTCCGACTTCCGGAACAAGGTCGACACTCCGGTGTGGAAGACGCTAATTGAGTTAGCCTCGGAGCTTCAAGGGTTCCCCAAATACCTGATGCAACACGCCGGCGGGATGATCATCAGCTCTGATCCACTGATCGACATGGTCCCGGTACAGCCTGGCGGGATGGATGACAGGTACATCTGCCAGTGGGACCGGGATACCGTCAACGACGCCCGCTTTGTGAAGATCGACTTCCTGGCCCTTGGCGCTCTCTCGCAGATGCAGGAAGCTTTGCAACTTATCGACAAGCACTCGGACGAGTTCGTCGACCTCTCCCGTATCGACTTCAACGACATGGACGTATACAGAACTATCCACCAGGCCGACACAATCGGGATCTTCCAGATCGAGTCTGCGGCGCAGATGCAGACCGTCGTGCGGCTCAAGCCCGTGACGCTACAGCAGATGGCGTATGAGGTCGCGGCCGTACGGCCGGGCGTGGGAATCAACCATGGGGTCGGTCAGTTCATCGAACGGTACCGCGAAGACGTCGAATGGGACTATGACCACCCCCTGGAGGCAGATGCGCTTGAGCGTACTTATGGGATCATCCTCTACCAGGACCAGGTTAATGAGTTAGCCGTATGTGTAGCGGGCTTCAGCTACAAGGACGGAGACGAGCTCCGTCGGGCATTCAGCCGCAAGAACAATAAGGGGTTGCTCAAGACGTTCTGGGAGAGGTTCAGAGAGGGCGCAGCGAAGAAGGGTGTGCCAGAGCAGGCCGCAAAGAAGATATTCGGGAAGTTCTCCGGGCAGTATATGTTCCCGGAATCACACGCTTTCGCCTTCGGAATCACTGCCTACCAGATGTCATGGCTCAAATATCACTACCCACTGGAGTTCTACGTCGCCATCTTCAACCAGCAGCCGATGGGTTTCTACAACCTCGAGACCCTGAAAGAGGACGCCAAGCGTCACGGCATCAAAGTCCTCAAGCCAGACATCAATGAGAGTATCGAGAAGTGCACGATCGTGGACGACGACTCGTTCATCCTCGGGCTGCTTCACATCAAGGGGCTGGGGCAGGCCAACGTGGACGCTATCCTCGACGCCCGTGAACAGGGCGGGCCCTTCCGTAGCCTTGCCGATGCAATGAGACGTACAGGACTCCAGAGAGAAGCGGTCGAGAACCTGGTCGCCGCAGGGGCGTTCGATTCGATGGTCTCCGACCGGAGGTCCGCCCTATGGGAAGTTGGGTTGCTGTATCAGCCTGTCGGTGCTCAGAAAGCGCTTCCGCTACCTGTCGAGCAGGATATGGCCCAGCTCCCTCTGATGACTGACTGGGAGACGATGCTGAGCGAGTACCGTACGATGGGCGTCCATCCCAACAGCCACTTCATGGCGTATATGAGGGAGCACCTGCCCGAAGGGATCACACCTAGCCAAGATGTACCTGGTCTAGAGGACGGAACTGAGGTAACAGTCGCCGGGCTGGTCATTCGGAGACAGCACCCCGGCGCCAAAGCCGTGTTCATCACGCTAGAGGACGAGTTTGGCCACGTCCCGCTCGTCCTATGGCCTCAGATCTTCGACCGTTTTCGGCTCGTGATCAGAGAGCCCTTACTGAAGGTCCGAGGCTTCGTGTCGCGCCGAGACGGGACACTCAACTTGGTAGCCCAGCACATCGAAGGGGTGCCAATGGACTACGCCTTGCCGCCGGCAAAGAATTGGGGATGAGGCCTAGTCGGCTGGCAGCCGTACTTAGCTGGCTAGAAGGCGTAAGAGTCTACGAGCTCCTGGGCCGATTTGCTCTCGGCCTTAGCATACATCGCTTCCATCCGCTCGTGGAAAGTCGTCCGGTCCTCGGCCTGGTACAGTAACCCCACCGGGACTCCACCTCGATTGACGATGTTGTGTGCCGCCTGGATGTCGGAAGGGTCGTGTTCTTCCGCTATGTCCCAGGCCAGGGGCTCTATGCCCTTCTTCGCATTCCCTTTCAGCTGCTCGTAAGTATTGTTGTAAAACGTGCAGGGGGACTGGACGTGAACAACGGAGAATCCCGGGTATTCCATGGCGTTGTAGATCATGTCCGCAAGGTCTTTGATCTTGCTGGACATCGCCGACGCCACGTGGGACACCCCGACGCTCAGGTATAGTCGGAGGGCGTTTAGCCCGTCTTCGGGCTTGCCATATGGAGTGGAGCTGGTGACCAGCCCTTCCTCGGCCGTCGGCGAGCTCTGGCCCTTGGTCAATCCGTAGACCGCGTTGTCCATAATGACGGCGCACACGTCGAGATTCCGCTGCGCCTGAGGCGCGATGTGCTCCATGCCAATGCTAAGGAAGTCGCCGTCGCCGGCGACGATCACCACGTTGAGGTCGGGGCGGCCCACCTTGACGCCCATAGCGACCGGCAAGGTCCTTCCGTGGAGCCCATGTATCCCATACGGCTGTGGTCCCTCGAGCAAGTGCACCATGTTGCCTGAGCATCCGATTCCCGCCACTACAACGTTGTTCTCGATGGGTTCTTCAGTCTCGATAAGACGTCGCTCAACAGCCTGCTCCAGTGCGCGTCTTACGCCGAAGTCTCCGCACCCAGGGCACCACTTGAAGTCGTATTCGGGGTTTTTGTCACTCATACTGCCACCTGCTCCTTGACTCGAGCGCCGGTCCTCTCAGAAACCCGTCGCGCCAGGTCACCTATGTGGAAAGGAAGGCCCGTGTACTGTGTGATCGACTCGGCCCGCACACCCATGCTGCGCAGGAGCGATGAGAACTGGCCGAGGTAGTTGAGCTCGGGCACGAGCACCAACTCCTTCTGCCGTAGCTCGTCCAGGAGCGCCGGCGGCAGTGGGTTCAGGTACATCGTGTAGTACCAGCCAAGGTCGGCTCCGCCGTCGATCAGCCTCAAATACGCCTCTCGGGAGGGCCCCTTCGACCCGCCCCACGGCATCATCGCGACCGACGCACTGGTGTTTTCGGACTCGTAGGTACCGTCTTCGAGAAGCTCGAGCTTGCTGAAGCGCCGTTCCGTCATCTGAACGTGTCGCTCCCCCAGATGAGTGGTGTCGCCCATTCCATCGTGCTCGCTGGCATTTGCAACGTAGCTCCCCGGACTGCCCGGGATAGGCATCGGCGATAGCTCATTCGCCTCGTAGCGCTGATACCCGTTCGAGCCGGAATAGATCTGCCGCTTTTCGATTACGAGCTTGGAGAGGTCGGGTTTTGGGATATTCTGCTTTCGTTCGGCGATGGCGTGTTCACTGAGCAGTATCACCGGCCCTTGATACCGCTCGGCCCAGTTGAATGCCACCACGGTCGCGTAGAAACACTCTTCGACGGTCCCGGGCGCGATCACGGGCAGAAGCACGTCGCCGTGAGCAGGGTTGAGGGCGTTCAGCAGATCGGATTGCTCTGTCTTCGTCGGCAGCCCGGTGGCGGGTCCCCCACGCTGTACGTCGGCGACGACTATTGGGATCTCGGCCATCCAGGCCAGTCCCAGTCCTTCGCTCATAAGAGAGAACCCGGGACCGGCCGTGGCCGTCATGGCTTTGACGCCGCCATAGCTGGCCCCGATTATGGAATTGATGGCTTCGATCTCGGAGCTTACCTGGTAGGCAAACCGCCCCTCACCGACCAGGTGCTCTTCCATCCACATCAAGACGGTCGTTGCCGGGGATATCGGATAGCCCACATAGAACTGGAGGCCCGCAGCCATCGCGCCTAGACTCATCGCTTCAGCGCCGTTGACCATAATCTGCTCGTAGTCGGGCCTTATGGGTTCTGCCAGTTGGCCCAGGTTAAAGCCGCTCTTGACCGCTTCTTCTCGGCCCAGCGAGAGCGCTTCGATGTTCTGGGGCACCGTCTTCTCGCCGTAACGTTTGACGTTGGCCCAGCGCCTCTTGACGAACGGTTCGAGGACTGACTGCGGGATGTCGACGAGGCTTGCCAGAGCGCCCATGACAACCATATTGCCCGCTCTGGGGTTGCCAGTCGACTTTCCCAGCCGCTCGAAAGCGATACCGAGGCTCTTACCGTCGTCGGGGAGCTCAAGCCGGCCCGAGTCGTACAGCACGACGCCGCCTTCACTCACCTCGGCTTTGTGGGCCTCGTAAGCGTTCTCGTTGAACGCGACGAGTACGTCGAGCGCGTCGCCTCGACTGAGTACCGGTTCCGTCGAAACTCGAAGCTGGAACCACGTCGGTCCGCCAGTGATCTGGGAAGGGAATGTCGCGAAGGTCTGACTGTAGTAGCCGGCTTGAGTCATTGCGGCGGCGAAGGCGTCAACTACTATAAGGAAGCCGTCGCCACCTTCACCAGCGAATCTGATGATGAAGTCTTTCTTCCGCAAATAAAGCCTCCTGCAAACCGCAGTTTCGCCCGAGGGCACGAATGGCATCCAACTCCCGAGAAGCCACATCTCGGGAAGGGGGGCGAGTTACTCGAGGACGTCCCGCTCACCCAAGCTGCCTGATTCGGTTTATACCACTCGGGCGAACGCTACCGAAGTGCTGATTGGCTGCCCCTCAATATATCAGGTATAGAAGACGAGTGTCAATTGAATCCATGCTTGTGAACGCCTTCACGAAGGGGCAGACGGCCACTAGCGCGTTGGCGAAAAGTCACTCTTCGAGCACCAGATGGAACGCGACCGGACACACGACCAGGAAGACGGCATCGAACGCGACCAGTAGAGGCACCCAGCGCGCCGAGTCGCCGAGATTCCCACCTCCGAGCACAGCGCCGGTTGCCTCCACGGCAGCGACGATCACGGGCACCGACACCGGAAAGAAGAGCAGGGGCAGCATGACCTCGCGGGTCCGCGTGTTCGACGCCATCGCCGAGAACAGGGTGCCGACCGTAACGATCCCCAGCGTCGCCAGCAGCGCGATCGGAATCAGCCCCGGCGCTGATGGAGACAGATTGAAGAGAACCGCAAATATCGGGAAGACCAGCGCCTCCACGAGCAGCATGAACAGCAAACTGGACGCCATCTTGCCGAAGAAGATGGCATCGCGGCCGACGGGCGCCAGCATGAGGCCGCGCAGGTTGCCGGCGTCGGCTTCTCGTGCGAAAGACCGCGTCAGACCAAGCACACCACCGAAAACGAAGGCGACCCATAGGATTCCTGGAGCGACCAACCCGACGATCTGCGGGCTCGGGTCGAGAGCGAAGTTGAAGATGACGATGGACAGGAGCGAGAACACCAGCACCGAGACCACGACGTCCTTGGTTCTGGTCTCAAGCAGTACGTCCTTCCACACCAGCGCGAGGACAGGCCCGAAGAATCCCTTCATCGCGCCACGCCAACCTGCTTCTGATACGCCGATCGAGCCAAATCGGCGCGGGCGTCGGTATCGATCGGTTCGTGGTATGCGACCCTGCCGCGCGATAGGACCGCTAGTCTGTCGCCTACGGCGAGGCCCCGATCAAGGTTATGGGTGGTCATTACCACCGCCCCTGACGACCTCTTTTTTTCCTGTACGACCTCATCGAGCCTCGCTTGCGCCTCCTGGTCCAGCCCACTGTCAGGCTCGTCCATGAGCAACACCGGAGGGTCGTGCAGGAGCGCACGGGCGATGCTGAAGCGCTTCTGCAGGCCGTGTGAGAGGGTGCCAGTTCGCTGATGCAGCCTTGAGGTGATTCCTAGCCGGTCGGCGACAGAGGCTATCCGGTCGTCGACGTTGTCGAGACCAAACATGCGGCCGACGAACTTCAGGTTCTCATGGCCCGTCAAGTCACCGTACAGCAACGGTTCGTGGGTGACGACGCCCGTTATACTGCGGACGTACTTGCCCATGCGAGACAGATCGGCTCCGGCCACGTGGACGTCGCCCTCATCCGGACGGGCCAGGGTGGCGAGGACCCTGATGAGCGTGGTCTTGCCGGACCCGTTCGGCCCCAGGACCGTCAGCACTTCGCCCCACTCGACCTGCAAGTCAAGGCCGCGCAGAACCGCGGTCCGGCCGAAGCCCTTACTGAGGCCCGATATCTCGATAGCGGGATGTTCCTGCGAGCGATGGCTCATTGGCTTATGCACACCGAGTCGCGCGCTTTGCGCCGTTTCGGGTCGCAACGGTATTATAGAGGGCGCAGAAAGCAACAACTAACGTCAAGGGGTGGTTACGTTGGCGACTATCGAGTCGTTACAGAAGGAATACGAGGACCTCGGCCAGAGGTTCGACAGCAGGAGCGAGCCGGGGATTGACCCGAGCCTTCTGCTGTCATTCGAATACGAGTACCCGGGCGAAGAGGCCGAGATCGCCATCGATACTGAGGAGTTCACCGCCGTTTGTCCCTGGACGGACCTGCCCGACTTCGGCACACTCGAAGTCACGTACGTACCTGACCATCTCTGCATAGAGCTCAAGTCACTCAAGTATTACCTATTGTCTTTCACGGGCGTCGGCATCGTGCAGGAGCATGTCGCGAACTGCATATTGAAAGACCTGGTCGCCGCGTGCGACCCGATCCGTATGTCGGTGAAGCTGGACTACAAGCCTCGCGGCGGGCTACACACGACGGTCTCGGTGCGCCACGAGAAGCCGGAAGATTAACCACGGAGTCGTCCTGCTTCTGGCACCCATCCTCTCCCCTACTGCAATGAAGTCGAAGGACGCTCCGAAATGAGGCTGCCTTGACCAGCTTTGGCGTGACCCTGCTCTCGGGCGGCCTGGACTCCACCACCGTCACCACTTATGCCAGAGATCGCGTCGACCATCTTACCGCCCTCACGTTCCACTATGGCCAGACTCACAGCAAGGAAATCGAGAGCGCCAAAGGGATCGCCGAGCTCCTAGGCGTCGAACACAAGCTACTGGACATCTCATTCCTAAGCGAGGTGTCGTGGTACTCGGCGCTGACCAATCCCGAAGCCTTTCCGGTGCCCAAGGGACGCGACGCCACAGAGATCGGCTTCGGCATTCCTATCACCTACGTTCCACTACGCAATACGATCTTCCTGTCGCTTTCGGCCGCCTTCCTCGAGAGTCAGGTCCTGCACGCGATCGAGGTCGAAGATCTGTCGAGCGATGAGGTCGAGGCGACGCTCTACATGGCGCCCAACGCCATCGATTACAGCGGTTACCCGGACTGCCGCCCCGAGTTCTACGAGCAGATGAAGCAGACCCTGCGGTTCGGCAGCAAGCTCGGCGCCGAGTACGGGATCACTATGCAAGTCGAGACTCCGATAATCCACATGTCGAAGGCGGACATCGTGAAAATGGCAATGGAGCTGGAGGCCCCGCTGGAGCACACCTGGACCTGCTACGAGGCCGGGGAGGATCCTTGCGGCTCTTGCGACGCGTGCATTCTGCGCGCCAAGGGCTTCCAGGACGCGGGGGTAACAGACCCGCTGTTGGCGGAACGCTGACCTCACCCCCAACACGAAAGCGTGATGACTCCGCGCCTTCCCCCCTCTCCGTGCACGGAGAGGGGCCGGGCGTGAGGTTCCCGGGCCGCAAAACCGAGCAACCAAGCAACCAACAGTAGAGTGGAAACCTTAAAAGTAAGTCGACAGCCATCGGGAGAGCCCGAGATCTTCCATTCGATCCAGGGCGAGGGGGTCACGGCCGGCACGCCCACGACCTTCCTGCGACTCGCGGTCTGCAACCTGACCTGCGCGTGGTGCGATACCAAGTACACTTGGGACTGGGAGCACTACGACCGCTCGACCGAAGTAATGGAGATGACCGCCGAAGAGGTCGAGGAACTCGTCGTGGCCTTCGATACCCCCCACCTCGTCATCACGGGGGGCGAGCCGATGCTCCAGCAGCGTCAACTCGTGCCCCTCGCATCGGCGCTGGTAAAGCGCGGCTACTTCTGCGAGGTCGAAACCAACGGGACCATCGCGCCGGAGCCGCCGATGGCCGAGGCCGTGGCCCAGTGGAACGTCTCGCCCAAGACCGCCAGCTCCGGGAACCGCGCCGCGAAGCGCGAGGTACCGCTAGCGTTGGAGGCTTTCAGCGGGCTGGACAATGCATACTTTAAGTTCGTAATCGTAGAGCCCACGGACGTCGACGAAGTGCGCCAGCTAATCGACCGGTACGGCATGGCCGCCGACAGGGTCATTCTGATGCCCGAGGGGGTAACGGCCACGGCCATCCAAGAGCGTGGCAAGTGGGTGGCCGAGGCGTCGGTGGAGCACGGGTTCCGCTTTTCGACGCGGCTGCACATCACGCTCTGGGGCGACGAGCGGGGGCGTTAACACGGTCCGGAGAACGGCAAAAAGCAGAGCCGCCCCGGTTACTCGGGGCGGCTCTGCGATATCGAATGACCTACCTCTCAGAAGAGTTGCTCGGCGCGAAGCGCCAGCAGCTCGCTTCCCTTGCCCAGGCTCCAGTAGTAAACCAGGTAGAGCCCCGCCCCGACCATCGCGAGCTTACCGACGGGCTCGACGTACAGCATCATCACCCGAATCCACCTGGAGACGAGTTCCTTGAAAAAGACGATGCCCAGGGTCGCTCCGACCATGACCGCGCCCATCCCCAGTCCGTAGACCACAGAGCCCACGATCGTCTCGGCCACGCCACCAGCGCTCAAGGTTTGCCCTGCCACGATTCCTACGGCTACCAGGAAAAGCGGGAGCGCACAGCTCAGCGAGGCCGTGGCATAGGCGATGCCGAACAGGAACACGCTTCGAAGCCCTTTGCCCTGGCCGAGATTCACCCGGCTGGCGGACATGATCGCGATCTTCCGCCGAGTTACGAGCAACCATAGGCCCGTACCGGCTATGATCACACCGATGCCCAGCCCGACGAAGGGCAGGAACTGTCCCACTACCCTTCCGCCTGCCGCGAGCACGACACCTACCAGACCGAAAACGACGATGAAGCCCGCCGTCGCCGACAACCCGAGCAATATCCCCATCAGTCCGGACTTCACCGGGTTCGTCTCGGTCTCGAGCGTTCCCAGCTGGTAGCCAACGTACGCCGGGAACATCGCCGCGCCGCACGGGTTGAACGCGGCCGCCAGTCCCGCCGAAAACGCGAACAGTATCGGTACGTCGATCATCTTTCCTCTTCCTCCACCCGGCTCGCCCGGTCAATTATAACCCAGCCCACACGAACCGTTGCCCCGACGTTAGTTCCCGCCGCTTTCCGCCTTGTGAAGAATATTACTGGTTGATTAACGGAGCCTGCGGCCGGTGCACCCCATTCGCGGATCAAATGGTTAGATGCCGAGTCCTGACGGGTCGGTTTCCTTCCCCGCGTCATCAGGGAATCGAGACCGTTTGTGGCTCTCAGACCATGGGTTTTGCTCATTCTTGGCAAATAAAGCCCGTCGTGCTGCGAAATCGTTGACACCCAGATACGTCATTGGTAGACTTGGCGTCACTGTGGTGACGCGCTCGAGGATTATCAACTGCGCTTGTATGAACGCCCCATAGGGGTCGCACCACCTTTACCGCTTTTCTGGTAGCGCCCCGTCCACCCATAGTCAAGACGGGGCGCACTGTTTTAACGACTTTTCAGGGTTCGCGGCCTGATCCTAACAAATACCGCGAGAGGTACTTGAAACATGACACAGACTGAAGAAAAGACCCGCACCCAGGGGATCATCGACTTCATGCCGCAAGAGATCGATGATTTCGAGCTGCAACTGAAACGCTTTCAGGCCGGTGAGTTCGACGAGACGGACTTCCAAGCGTTCAGGCTCAAACAGGGGGTCTACGGACAGCGCCAGCCCGACTCGCAAATGGTGCGCGTCAAGGTCCCGTTTGGCGGACTGACGGCCGAACAGCTGGACGCATTTGGCGTTTTCGCGGAGAAGTACGCCCCCCTCAACAAAGGGCACGTAACTACGCGCGAGAACTTCCAGTACCACCACATCAAGCTTGAAGATACGCCGGCGGTGATGCGTCTCCTGGGGGATGTCGGGCTTAGCACCAGGGAAGCGTGCGGCAACACGGTCCGAAACGTGACTGGCTGCTACCTCGCGGGGGTCTGCGCCGACGAGCCCTTCGACGTTACGCCCTATGCCGCAGCGTATACGCGATACTTCGTGAGGCACCCGTATACCCAAGCCCTGCCGAGAAAACTCAAGACAGCATTTTCCGGATGCGCCCGAGACTGCGCCATCACTGCGATCCACGACATGGGGTTCATCCCCAAGGTCGAGAACGGCCGGAAGGGCTTTGTAGTGAAGACGGGCGGCGGCACTTCGATCATGCCCAAGATCGCCCCGACGCTCTACGACTTCGTGCCGGTCGAGGAGTACCTGAAGGTGACTGAAGCGGTCATCCGCATCTTCCACCGCTCAGACGAGCTCCGCAAGAACCGGATGAAGGCGCGCATCAAGTTCCTGATCGCGCGCATCGGCATCGATGACTTCCGGAAGATGGTGGACGAGGAGTTGAAGGAGCCCTGGGCGCAGCGGTCTTTCGACCCGACGAGCCTGCTCTTCATTGAGGACGAGTCGGCCGATGCCCCACCCCTGGACGGGTACCGGACTAACGGTCACGACCCGGAGTTTGAGCACTGGGTCGAAACGAACGTCGATCCGCAGAAGCAGGACGGCTACCGGGCCGCGACGTTGAAGCTGCCCCTTGGCGACATCCAGGCGGAGCAGTTCCACCAGATCGCGGACCTGACACGGAAGTATGCCGGGGGCCGCGCTCGCATCACGCACCAGCAGAACATCGCGCTAAGGTGGGTGCCCGAGAAGGCACTGTACGAGGTGTGGGAGGAGCTGAACCGAATAGGATTCGGCGATGCCGGGCTCCACGAGATAACGGATGTCGTGTCCTGCCCTGGCACCGATAGCTGCAAGCTCGGCATAACGTCGTCGATGGGTCTTGGTCGTGCGGTCGGCGAGACCCTCGAAGACATGAACATCACCGACCCGCTGGTGAAGCAGATGCACGTGAAGATGAGCGGCTGCCCCAACGGTTGCGGACAGCACCACATCGCGGACATCGGATTCCACGGCGCCGCGGCGAAGGCGCCGGGCGGCCAGGTGCCGGCCTATGAGTTCTTCATAGGCGGCAGCTACGACGAGGGCGACGCCCGCTTTGGTCTTCGTACCAGGACCAAGATCCCGGCGAAGAGAGTACCGGAGGCGTTAAAACGGATCATTGGCTTCTACCAGGATCGTCGCAACGACGGCGAGCTCTTCAAGGACTTCGCCGCCCGCCTCGGCGCGGCCGAGTTCGAACCGATACTTCAGGAGCTCCATGACGTCGGCGAGCTAAACCGAGACACCATAGGTGAGTACATCGACTGGGACAAGACGGTCAAGTACGTACTAGAACGCGGCGAGGGGGAGTGCGCAATCTAGGAACCTCCCCTAGCCCCCTCTCCGGAGAGGGGCACACCGAAGCCTGCAAACAAGAACGCCCCGGAGGGTCCCGGGGCGTTCTTTCGTTTCTTTATTGTATAGCGGAGCTCTAGCTGATCTTCCTCTTGAGCCGGTCCCACCACGAGTCCCCGTCCAGCTCGATCTTCTGCCCACGCCACCGCTTCTCGATCTTCTGGGGCTTGATGAAGAACATGGCGTAGCCGACGATAAAGAGGAGTAGCCCTGCCCAGGCCAGCGGCGCGACAAAGCCGGGTACTGCCGAACTAATCAGCAGAGCAGCCAGCAACAGGCTTACAGCCGCGACCATCACCCGTCCGGGGGAGATGGACCACGTCTTTCCGCCGAGCGATTGGACGAACTGACGCCAGACGAGTTTCAAAAACCCCGGCTGACGCTTTGACTTGCCAGTCAGCTCTCCGGACTGGCGGAGTATTTCTTCGATCTCCTGTTGGTATCGCTCAGGCATCCTATTGCTCCCTTATGCTTGGGAACCCGAAACTAAGTGCTGCGCGGGAGGGGAAACCGGCGCTATAGGAACGGACCGCAACAGCCGGATGAACCTGCCTCCTGAGGTGAATCGTAACCAGGACAAGTCGTCGATGTCAAGGAGGAATTTTGGAGCCGATCTCGTCCAAGATAACAGCCGCCCTGATGCTATAATACCGGCCGCCGAAGAGGCAGGATAAATGGCTGATTCAAACTCGAGGCAGCTGGTCAAATACGACTTCTATGAGGTCGACGCCGAGTGGCGTCGACTGGACTGGGAGGTGCGGGACCGCCATCGTCAAGAGTTCTGCGCGGTCGTGGACGAGTTGTCTGCCACGATGCTCGTGCGCTCGTACAGCCTCGTGGGCCTGCGCGGCGACACTGATTTCCTCCTCTGGAAAGCCGCAGACTCCGTCGAACAAATCCAAGAATCGGCTACTAGGCTCTGGAGTACAGGGCTAGGGAAGTACCTCCGCCAGCCTTACTCCTTCCTCGCGATGACCCGACGCTCTCAATACATCGGTCGACACCGGCACGAAGGCCAGGAAGGGACCGGAAAGAAGGTAAGCCCAGGTGAGGCGAAATACCTGATCGTCTACCCATTCCTGAAAACCCGCGAATGGTACCTGCTGCCGGGAGAAGAGCGTCAGCGGATGATGAACGAGCACTTCCGCATCGGCCACAAGTACCCGTCGGTCAAGATCAACACGAGCTACTCGTTCGGCCTCGACGACCAGGAGTTCGTAGTGGCCTTCGAGACGGACAGCCTCTCGGACTTCCTCGACCTCGTGATGGAGCTTCGGGAAGCCGAGACAAGCCGTTACACCCTGCGGGACACCCCGACCCTCACCTGCGCCTACCGGTCCATCGAAGACACGCTGGCGTCGCTGGGCGACTAACGCTCCGAACCGCGCTGCATTGTCCTTACGAGATATGCGTTTTGCTTGGCACGGAGGTCCGACCGATACTTAGCTGATGTCTCTAAGGGGACCACTTTTGGCAATCGGTGCGGCGCCCATTTCAGGCTCGGCGGCGTGAGTCTCGAACTGTTGGTGCAAAGGGTCCTATGCGACACCGGTTAAGCGGACGGATCATGGCGGCTTCGGGCCGACAGCAGCGATGCCGGGCCAGTCTACTCGCCCTTTGGGTGCCCGCTGCAATCGGTCGAGAAAACGGCGGCAACACTTAGCTTTTTTAGCTAGAATAGACTAAAAGGGAGAACTGCTATGCCAGCCGTAACCGTCGACGACCTTTCCGCTGTCCCTCGGATCGCCCCAATCGACGACAACCAGACCACTGAGCGGCCCGTGGTCTCCGTAACGGACGCACCGAAAATGCTCGAAGGAGCCGGTTTCGAGGTCAGGCGCGCTTTCGCCAGCATCGACCTTCGCAAGGCGGACCCGTTCATCCTCATGGACCATCTCGGCGCGGTTGAGTACGCGCCGGGAGAAGCCAAGGGCGCACCCGACCATCCCCACCGCGGGTTTGAGACGGTTACCTACATGATGGACGGAGAGCTCGAACACCGGGACTCGAACGGCGGCGGAGGGCTAATTGCGGACGGAGCAACCCAGTGGATGACCGCCGGGGCCGGGATCGTGCATTCGGAGATGCCGACGGACGAGATCGTGATGAAAGGGGGCCTGTTCCACGGCGTGCAGGTTTGGGTCAACCTCCCGAAGACCCAGAAGTGGGCCGACCCTCGGTACCAAGACCTCCAGGCGGACCAAACGAAGCTGATCGCGACCGACGACGGAGGCGCGATCGTCCGCCTGATCGCCGGTGACATTGCAGGTTACACGGGTCCCGGAAGCACCCGTACGCCCATTACCTATGCCCATGCAAGTGTTAGCCCGGGAGCCCGACTACAGGTCCCTTGGAAGCCGGACTTCAACGCACTCGTATATGTGCTTTCGGGCCTGGGATCTCTAGGACAGGACCGTCGGCCTATCCAGGAGGGCCAGCTGGCAGTGATGGGGCAAGGTGATGTCGTCACGATCTTTGGCGAACAGGTCCAAGAGAGCCGGTCGCCCTCCCTCGAGGTCCTTCTGCTGGGTGGGCGTCCCATCCGTGAGCCGGTCTCTTGGTACGGACCGTTCGTGATGAACACCCACGAGGAGATCGTCCAGGCCGTCCAAGACTATCAGGCCGGGCGCATGGGCAGCATTCCGGCGAAGCACCAGACCTAGCGGAGGGTTAGTTCGACCTCTTGCGATTCGCCGTGGCCTGTCTCGCCGCTTCGTAGCGCTCGATGAATTCGTCCACCGGCGTCAGCCCGATCGCCTGGCCGATAAGGTCGAGGGGCAGGTCGTCCACCGCCTTGAAGCGGACGCACGATTTGCCCATGTTTAGCTTCTTCCCGCTGGCTTCGTATTCCTTTGTGAACCACCGTTCGGTCTCCTGGTCGCCATAGATGTTCCACATGTGCAAAGAAATGTAGTTCTTCTCCGAGGAGAGAGCTGCGTACCCGAGTGGCTGCTTGTTGTAAGTGACCGGATACCTGCTCAAGGGAATCACGTAACCGATCATCCCGTACTGCATCGTCTCTTCGTACCCTTCGGGTAGGTTTTTGAGGACTACCTTGCGTACCGCCTCGACGGCCTCCCGCCGGTCGGCGGGCAGCTCATCCAGGTACTCGTCGACGGTTTCGGCGTTGCTTTTCACGTTGGCTGGCCCTCCTCTAGGTTCGTTACCCGCTCAGGGCGCCTCCGCGCTTGCCTAGACGTAGTTGCCTCGGTCGACGCGAATCCCCGCCTGGAACACGTCGACGACGCTCTTTAACGCACCAATGTCCTGGCTTGGGTCACCGTCGACGACGAGCAGGTCAGCCTGCTTACCTTCGGCAACGGTACCGACGTCGCGGTCGATCCAGCACGAACGCGCCGCGTCGCTGGTCGCCGATACGATTGCTTCCATCGGCGACAGGCCAGCTGCGACATGGGCATCTACCTCGCCCTGAAAATCGCCCATCTCGTAGACGCCCCAGGCCGAGTCCGAACCGCACGTGAGCTTGACCCCTGCGTCGATCATCCTCGTGACGTGGTCGACCCTGATGTCGTGGGTGCGCCTCATCTCGTCGAGGTCCGCCTGCTCGGGTTCGGTCGGTCCTTCGGACTCTAGCCTGTCTTCGAGCACCTGGATGCGACGCCGGCCGGGGTTCAAGGTTGGATTGAGGAAAGCGCCCTGTTCGGCCATCCGGTCCGCCACTTTCGGCACGTACTCGAACCTACCGTCTGGCTCGCGGTGATAGCCGTGAATGATCGTATCGACCCCGGCGTCGAGCGCGTTGAGAATCCCCTGGGTCGACGCACAGTGAGCAGCGGCGTGCTTGCCAAACTTGTGGGCCTCGTCGACGATAGCCTCTAGCTCGTCCACCGTGAACGATGGCCGCAGGATGAACGATGTGCGAGTGCTGCCGCCTGTGGCCGTGATCTTGATGAAATCCGCGCCCTCTTTGACGAGCTGCCTCACCGCCGCACGGCACTCGACCTCGCCGGTCGCCTGCACGCCGAAGTAGCTCAGGTGGCCGCCTACGATGGCCATCGGGCGTCCCGATAGCACGAGGCGTGGGCCGGGAGTGATCCCCAGTTCCATAGCCTCGCGCAGCATGAATGTCGTGCGGTTCTTGGCTCCGCAGTCGCGCACAGTCGTTACGCCCGAGTACAGATGAGTCCGTGCGTTGCGGGCCGCTTGAAGCGCCAGCACCTCGTCGGGTAGAGTTGCTAGCTCGTCGCCCATACGGTCGTCCCCGAAGCCGATGAGATGTACGTGGGAGTCGATGAGGCCGGGAAGGACGGTCTGGTCGCTGTAGTCGAACTCCCGCACCGTTGCGCCTTCGGGGGGCACTACAGCTTCTTCGGTCCCAACGGCGATGACTCGATCGCCTTCGACGAGCACCGCGGCGCGCTCCAAGGGTGGCAATCCCGTGCCATCGATCAGTCGGGCTGCTTTTATTAGCGTGAAGTCAGTCGAGTTGTCGGGCATAGTTTTCCTCGGGTTGGGGGTTCGATCAAGATACACGGCACTTACCGTGTCAGAATCGGGAACGACTCCAAAAGAACCGCAAGAACGCATGTAGTGCGCCCCCACGTATACCCTGACCGGTCAGTCCCTTTTCTCTATGTATAGAGTCCCGGTCGGTTGGCTCAAGTCGGCGGATGCTGACGAGTGGCCGCCAGCGATTCTTGGGAGCCTCTATCGATTCGTTGTCCTCCCAAGAAGACTTCCTCGACATTCCACAAAGCGGCGATGTCTTCGAGCGGGTCGCCATCGACGACCAAGATGTCGGCGGCCTTGCCGGTCTCCAGCGTGCCCGTTTCGCCGTCCACCCCAAGGGACGCGGCCGCCGCGCCGGTTACCGAATGGACTCCCTGTGCGTTGGAGTAGCCCGCCATCACCAGACACTCGGTCTCGTATGGCGTGTTCCCCAGCCGGTAGTCCCCCCAGGAGGAGTCCGAGCCCGTGACGAGCTTCACCCCCATGTCCGTCATTCGCCTGCCGTGCTCCAGCCTGATGTCGAAAAAGCGCAGATCCTCGTCCAGGTCCGCCTGTTCCTCAGGCGTGAGGCCTCGATCGGCCTTCCTACGCTGTTGCTCCCATACCCTCGATCTGAAGACGTGCAGCGTCGGGTTGACATAGGCGCCCTGCTCGGCGATCCGTTCAGCGACGTCCTCCCGAAAGTTGTTGGAACCGTCCGCCTCCTGGAAGACACAGTGGATGATCATGTCGACGTTCGCATCGAGGCAATTGACGATGCCTTGAGTCGAAAGGCAGTGGGCCGCGGTGAGCTTCCCGAACTTGTGGGCCTCGTCGGTGATGGCCTTAAGCTCGTCGACGTCGAAGGAAGGTAGCAATCGGTAAGACGTGAGCGTGCTGCCGCCCGTCGCCGTTATCTTGATATAGTCTGCGCCTTCCTTGATCAGCTGTCGGGTCATGGCGCGGGCCTCGATAGGCCCAGTCACGGGGGTGCCGAAGTAGGAGAGGTGGCCACCGATGATCGATACGGCCCTTCCGCACAACACCATCCGAGGCGCGACGACGATGCCGTCAAGGGCCGCGTCACGTAGCCGGAACATCGTGTCGTTCTTGGGGCCGTTCTCACGGACCGTCGTGACACCTGAGAAGATAGCCGCTCGGGCGTTTCGCGCCGACTGCAGGGTAAGGACTTCATCAGGCACGTCGGCGAGAGTGTCGCCGACGCGCCCATCGCCGAAGCCGTTGTGGTGCGTGTGACAGTCGACCATGCCGGGCATGATCGTCTTGTCGGGGAAATCGAGGACTTCTACAGGCGCACCGACCGGTGCGGAGACCTGTTCCGTCGGCCCGACCGCGATGATCTCGGACCCGCGGACCAGTACGGCGCCGCGCTCTATCGGGGGTTCTTCGCGTCCGTTAATGAGACGGGCGCCACTGATTAGCCTGTATGTGGCGGCGGCGCCGTTCGTTCGATCGGCTCTCAATTCACTCAGCCGAGGGCCGGTCGCCGTTGGACTCCTGCGAGTCTTCAGGAGGTCCGCCGGCGTCCCCGCTCTCGGCTCCGCCGCCAGCAACCGCGATGAGGCGTCGAATATCCTCGGCCACGTCATCTAGGATGGGGATGTACTTCAGGCTGGCCACACCGCCCTCTTCGAACACGATGTCGACCGTCTGGTAGCCAACGGCCCTACCGAATGCGCCGTATTTCGCCTTGGCGTCCGCGAGCTTCGAGAGTGGGATTTGGAAGCGATTCGAACCGCCGATGAACCCACCTCGCTGGTAGATCAGGGTGTCCGACGTAAGGATGTACTTAGTCCCCCGCCACATCATGAACCTTGGTGCCATGATCGCTACGATCACGACTAACGTCATGATGGGCTCTGGGAAAAATCCGATCCAATAGAGGACGGCTACCACAACGACCCAGGGCAAGGAAGACCAGATCCAGGCGTACTGGACCTGCTTGATTACCGTCGCATCCTCGGGTATTTCGCCGGAGCTGTCAGGGCGCTCGTTGTCGAATGCCAAGGTTGTTGTAAACTCCAGAATGAAGGCCCTGGCAGATAGCTAGGGCAGGCGCGTCATCAGTATACACCACACTCCCCGCGATAAGGCCGCAGCTCCCTCACGGCTTGGTAGGGACAGGTCCCTGACCTATCCCTACAGTCCGGAAGCCCGTACCCCTAAAACAGTCGGCGATGACTGTCTCTATCGGCTTCTTTACGACCGTCCGTACTAGGCGTCGAGAGGCCGGCTCGACTCGACAGGCTCCAGGGCGGCCCTCAGTCTCTGGTTTTCAGCCTTTAGCTGTCTAAGCTCACCCTCGGTCTCCCGCATCCGGTCGAGGAGCTTCATCACAACCTCGACCCCCGCGAGATTAACACCAAGGTCGTCCATGAGGGAACGCATGCGTCGCACGCGTTCCACGTCCCGCCTGGAGTACACCCGCTGGTTCCCTCCGGTACGGTGGGGCTCGACTAGGCCCAGACGCTCGTAATAACGCAAGGTCTGGGTCCGGACGCCGAGGATCCGAGCAGCTACGCTGATCACGAAACACGGCTCATCGTACCCGAACATCTCGTTCGTCATTGCAACTACTCCTTCTTGGACCGGAGTGCCTGCAGCTTGCGTACTAGTTTCTTCTCTTCGTCCGTGAGGTCTTTCGGCATGACCGGACGCAGCTTGACGAAGAGATTGCCCCTTGTCTCGTCCTTGCCCCGCCTCTTCATGCCCTGGCCTCCGAGACGAATTCGTTGTCCGTTCTGACTCTCCGAGGGGACTTTCAGTCTCACGGTCCCCGTGAGCGTACTTACGTCTACCTCGCCCCCCAAGATCGCGACGTCGAGCGGTACCTCGACCTCCGTCTCCAGGTCTGCTCCGTTCCGCTTGAATCGTCGATGCGAAGTGACGGTGATGTTAAGCAGCAGCTCCTGGCCTTCGCCGGGGGTGATGCGGACGACCGAGCCGGTGTCGACTCCGGCAGGGATGCTTACTTCGATTCGACGGTCCTTGCCGGCCTCCGAGATCGTGATGTTCCGCTTCGTGCCCTGGAAAGCCTCCTCGAGCGATACGTCGACCGAGGTCTCGAGGCGCCTCGCTGTCGCTGTCCTTCCGCCGCGTCCCAGGAGGTCGTCGAGTCCCCCAAACAGGTCTCCGAACCCTCCGGTCGGGTCTGAACTCGTTGCGCGGCCTGGACGTCGCTGGCGCCGCGGCCCGCCGAAAGGAGAGCTACCCATCTGGCTCTCGATCTGGTCGGCGTGTCTCCAGTTCTCGCCGTACTTGTCGTACTTCCTTCTGTTCTCCGACTCCGACAGTACCTCGTACGCCTCGTTGATCGACTTGAACCTTTCCTCCGCCCCAGAGTCGCCGGGGTTAAGGTCGGGATGATACTTGCGCGCAAGCCGTCTGAACGCCTGACGAATCTCCTTCTCGTCCGCGCTCTTTTCGACCTCTAGTATGTCGTAGTAGTCTGCCATCGGTTGCTCACATGCACCGATACTCTAACATATGCTTAACCGTTAGATCAATCTATTATGATGTGTGCTGAATCAGCATACTTGACAAAACTACTGCATGTTCGTTATGCTATCAGCGAAATAGGTGGCCGGTACTCTCAACCGGACTGCCTGAGAACGAAAGCACATAGGAGGTGCAAATTGGTGTTGCAGCGTTGGTATCCCCGGACACACATCAGGAGAACAGACGACTTGAGTGACCGCTTCTGGCGAGGCTTCGGGCTTCACGCCGATAACGGGAAGTACGTCCACCGACCGCTACCGCTGGACGTAGTCGAGGAGGACGACAACGTTGTCGTCTCGGCCTCCCTCCCGGGCGTCAGTCCCGAGGACGTCGAGGTGACCGTGGACGACGGCGTGCTCACGATCAAGACCAAGGCGAGCGAAGAACACGAGGACAAGGACGACGACGGCAAGTACCTGCTGCGAGAGCGCAGGTCCGGGTCGTATCACCGATCCGTGCGACTACCCGACACGGTCGATGCCGACAACGCCGAGTCTAGCTACGGGCACGGCGTCTTGACGGTGAAGTTCCCGAAGCGGGAAGAGAAGAAGGCCAAGCGGATCGAGATCAAGGTGAGCTAGACCGGAGTTCGACGTCGACGCCGAACCCGACAGTCAGGCCCGCTCATCTGAGCGGGCCTGTTCTTTTTGTCTCGGCAACTTTCGAGCAGTCCTAATCGGCATAGGGATAGGCGTGTCTGCCCCCATTACTATTCCCACACGGACTGCGACAGACCTGCTGATATAATCTTGTACTGTCGTCCTTAGGAGCGAAGCAACGAAGGACCTGGGGACCGGGGGCGTCCGGCCTGTCATGTGTCGTCGGCATCGACCTCCCTAGATTCTTCGTAGGGCTCGGAATGACATTCTCGCTTTTTGCTGGAGGCAGCTGTCTGAATGAAAGTCTACACCAGGAAGGGCGACGAAGGGGAAACAGGGCTCCTTTTCGCCGGACGGGCGTCGAAGGCGGACGCTAGATTCGAAGCCATGGGCGCCGTCGATACGGCGCTCTCAGCCATGGGGCTGGCGAGGGCACTGTGCGCAAACGAGCGCGTCAAAGAGGTGCTGCTGCAAGCCCAACACGACATGTTTACCGTGGCGTCCGAGCTGGCGACAGATCCCACACAATACGATGAGCTCGAAAAGCGCTTCCCGGTAGTCACTGCCAAAATGGTCGAACGCCTCGAGGCGACGATCGACGAGATCGATAAGCAGATCGACCTCCCACACAGCTTCATTGTTCCCGGCGCCTCCGCCGCCTCCGGGGCTCTCGACCTGGCGCGAGGGCTGGTCCGTGATGCCGAGCGAAGGACAGTAGCCCTCAACAGTGCGACCAAGCTGCCGAACGGGGAGGTCTTGCGATACCTGAACCGCCTCTCCGACCTACTCTTTATGCTCGCGCGTCTCGAAGACAAGGACCTTCCCTTCGAGATCACCACCGGCAAGATGAGAGGCGAGTCTTCGTAAACCAGAAGGTCGCGTCCGAGCTCGTTGTTTCTGGCCTCTCGCGTCGCGGACTGCTACGATAATCTCACGCAATGAACGGCCCGCGCATCGCCATAGTCGACTATCAGGCTGGGAATCTACGTAGCGTACAGAAGGCACTTCAGAGGTTTGGCGCAGACGCCTTCGTCACCAGCGACGGAGGCGAGATGGGACAGGCCGACGCGTTGGTCTTTCCGGGCCAAGGCGCGAACGATTCGTCGATGCGCCATCTTAAGGCCAAGGGCCTGGTCGGGCCCATCAAAGAGTTTATAGCCAGCGGCAGACACTTCCTGGGGGTATGTCTCGGTCTGCAGTTGCTCCTTGAAGGTTCGGACGAAGGGGTCGAGCCGGGCCTCGGCGTCCTCTCCGGATGGGTGCGGCGTCTGCCTGCCGGCGCCAAGGTCCCGCACATGGGTTGGAACCAGGTCAACCTGCGGACCGACCATCCCGTGTTCGCGGGCGTGGAGAGCGGCGGCTACTTCTACTTCGTACACAGCTACTACGCCGACCCGGACCAGGAATCGATTGTCGCGGCAACCACTGAGTACGGCGTCGAGTTCTGTAGCGCGGTGGCCAGGGAAAATATCGTGGCGGTGCAGTTCCATCCGGAGAAAAGCGGGGCTGTCGGATTGACCCTCTACGAGAACTTCGTTCGACTCACCAAGGGGGAGCGGTAGGTCTTCATGGAGGTCATCCCCGCGATCGACATCAGAGGGGGCAAATGTGTCCGCTTCTACCAGGGCGACTACGGAAAGGAGACGGTCTTTTCCGAAGACCCGGTGGCTGTCGGCATCGACTGGGCCTCGCAGGGCGTTCCACGACTTCATATAGTCGACCTCGATGGCGCCAAGGACGGAATCCTGACAAACCTAGAGTTGGCGGGGCGGATAGCGGCGGCCATCGACATACCGGCGCAGCTGGGAGGTGGAATACGGACGCTCGAATCCGCCCGCAGGGTGATCGCCGCAGGGGTCGCGAGGGTTGTCGTCGGAACGGCCGCGGTCGAGAACCCGGCGGTCTTGTCTGAACTCCTCGCAGAGCTTGGCGAGGAGTCTGTCGTCGTGAGCGTGGACGCCCGAAACGGTCACGTCGCTTTGAGTGGCTGGACTCGGGAAAGCACCGTCGCGACGCCGGAGATGTTGGAGCGCATCGAGGCCGTGGGAGTACGCCGCTTCGTGTATACTGACATTACCCGCGACGGCACTCTGACCGAGCCCAATTTCGAGGTCATCGACGAGGTCCGACGGCAGACTCAACTGAAGATGCTGGTGGCCGGCGGAATCGCGTCGGATTCCCACTTGCGGCGGCTGTCCGATTTGGGTGTTGAAGGCGCTATCGTGGGCACTGCGGCGTACACGGGAGATGTCGACATCCGTGAGGCCGTGCTTCAGATAGGCGGACAGCCCTGAGAGACAAAGAGAGGGACTAACTCGATGGCGTCGAAGGTGAAGTTCGACCCCAAGAACAAGGACATGCTGCTTTCGCCCGAGCGAAAGCAGTCGCTCGACACTCATCGGTTGCTCTCGACCGTTCCAATCATGGCGCACCACTGGGTCGCCGATATCGGATGCGGCCCAGGCTACTTCACGGTACCGCTGGGCAAATACCTGTTCGACGGCAAAGTCTTCGCGCTCGACGTGCAGCAGGACATGTTGGACGCGACCCAGCAGACTCTCGATACGGTGCACCTGACAAATGTCGAGGTCGCAAAGTCGAAGGAGTCCAAACTCCCGCTCGAAGACGCTGTCTTGGACGGAGCTCTGATGGCGTTCGTGTTACAAGAAGCCAGGTACCCGAGAGCGTTGCTCAAGGATGCCGCGAGATGTCTGAAAAAGTCGGGCTGGCTAGCTATCCTCGAATGGCACAAACGGGAGACGGATGGCGGTCCGCCCATAGATCAGCGCATAGAAGAAGACGAGATGAGCGGTCTGGTGGAGGAAGTCGGTCTGAGGCTCCGGTCGACCCGCAATCTCAACGGGGCCCAGTACATGGTAATGGCTGCAAAGTAGACGACGTCAACGAACGGACCCATCAATGACAACTCAGACCGCCGACGCCAAGAAGATCGACACAAGAAAGGTGATTTCGTGGCTTCCCATCCAACCCTATCACCATGTGGCCGACGTCGGATGCGGGGGCGGGTACTTCACGATTCCATTCGCCAAGCACGTGTACCTGGGAAAGGTCTCTGCAACCGACGTGTCCCAGGAAAAGCTGGATGCGACCGGTGAGAGTTTGAAGGATGCCCACCTGGGTAACGTCGACTTGATGATGTCCAAGGAGAAAAAGCTGCCCCTTGAGGACGAGTCGGTCGACGGCGCCTTCTTCAGTCGGATGCTGCACCACGCCAAAGACTACAAAGCCCTGCTCAAAGAGGGGATGCGTTGCGTCAGAAAGACCGGCTGGCTGGCGATGATTGAGCTCCACAAGAAAGAGATGGACGGCGCTCACCCGGTGGACGAACTCATTGACGAGGCAGAGTTGCGGGCAACCGCGGAGGAGGTCGGCTTCAGGTTTAGCGCCCGGCACGATGTCAACAATCGGTACTACGTCCTGGTAATGAGGAAGTAGCGATGCTAACCAAGCGCATCATCCCGTGTCTCGACGTGGACGGGGGGCGTGTTGTCAAAGGCGTGAGCTTCGTTGACATTCGCGACGCGGGTGATCCAGCCGAGCTTGCCTCTCTCTACGACAACGAGGGCGCCGACGAGCTCGTGTTCCTGGACATCACGGCCAGCTCGGACGGCCGCGACACGATGGTAGACGTCGTCCGGCAGGTGTCGGAGCAGGTATTCATCCCACTGACGGTGGGCGGCGGCATCCGGTCGGTCGAGGACGTGCGCCGTATGCTAGAGGCTGGCGCGGACAAGGTGTCCCTGAACACGGCCGCCGTCCAGAATCCGGCCCTGATCTCGGAGTCATCAGACTTCTTCGGCTGCCAATGTATCGTCGTGGCAATAGACTACAAGCGTCTGTTCAGCGGCGGGTCCGAGGCCGGGACCCAGCCTGACGATGAGAGCCTGGCCCTGGACAACCGTTCGCGCTGGGAGGTCTATACGCACGGTGGCCGCACACCTACGGGCATCGACGCGCTCAAGTGGGCCAGACGCGCGGCGGAGCTGGGCGCTGGCGAGCTGCTGGTCACAAGCATGGACGCCGACGGCCAGCAGACTGGCTACGACCTCGAATACACTCGTACCGTTTCGGAGACGGTAGAAATCCCGGTTATCGCGAGCGGGGGTGCTGGGGACCTCGAGCACCTCTACGAGGGCGTGTCCGGCGGGAAGGCCGACGCCGTTCTGGCGGCCAGCATGTTCCATTTCGGAAAGCACAGCATTCGCGAAGCGAAAGAGTACCTCGCCGAGAAGGGCGTCCCGGTCAGACCGCTACTCGCCAACTAGGCGCCTTTTCGATTCGGCTCCGCAACGCGACAATACCCATTTCGTTTCGAATGACCATTCCACGGCTTGGTGTCCTACTCCAATCCAATGATTCAACTAGATGAAAAAGGCCTCGTCCCCGCCATAGCGCAGAACGCCGACACCGGGGAGGTAATCATGTTGGGCTACGTAAGCCCCGGCTCGTTGAAGCGCACACTGGAGGGCGGCGACGTCTGGTTTTACAGCCGCAGCCGCGCTGAGCTGTGGCACAAAGGCGAAGTGTCTGGCAACTACATGCACGTCAAGTCGATCACCGTCGACTGCGATGGTGACGTACTGCTGCTCAAGGTCGATCCGGACGGCCCCATCTGCCACACGGGTAACCCGACATGCTTCTTTACGCCCATCGAAGAGCTCCCCGACTTTGTCCACCATGACAAGGGCGTGGGCATAATCGACGAGCTATTCGCCGTGATCCAGGACCGCAAGAAAGAGATGCCCGAGGGGAGCTACACCACCGAGTTGCTAAAGGCAGGCGTGGACCGTATTAGCCAGAAGGTCATCGAAGAAGCGGGCGAGACGGCCATCGCCGGTACAAAGGGCGACAAAGAGCAGGTGACCAGCGAAGCTGCGGACCTCATATACCACACGTTGGTGCTCCTTGCCGCCTCAGGTGCCAAACCCGAAGACGTATGGCAACACCTGCGCGAGCGGCGGAAGTAGGCGGTCCACGCTCCTGTCGTCCATTCGGGAACCACGGTGATACACCCGTCTAGGAGGGTTCCTCGTTCGGCGGCACCAACGGCTCGATGGCTGGGACTAACTTGGGGATGTCCTCCTTAACCACGTCCCAAACAGCATCGATCAGGATCCCAGAGTAGTCGTGAACTAATCTATGGCGCATGCCGACGATGCTTCGCCATGGAATTTCGGGATGCGAGTCCGCGAACTCCGGTGAGACCTTGCCGGCTGCCTCACCGACGATTTGAATAAGCCGCATTACTGCGTGCTGCAAGACTTCGTTGGCGCCGAACTCCGCAGCACTAGTAGACCGAAATCTTTGAAATGAGGGGTAGCCGAGATTGGCGTGCTACTACGACAGGGCGGGTTTCAAACCCGCCCCTACCAAGCCGTAACCTCAGAACCCTTCAATACTAGGATGTTGGACCACTAGTCTGGCCCGTGAATTCCTGAATCTTTTTGGCTGCCTGCAGCATGTCCAGTAGATGGGCGTCATCCCTCCACATAGAGCCGCTCCGCTGTACTTAAGATATGACGCCGGCGAATGTAGTTCTCACTTCTTTCAACCGCTTTTCTCTCCAAAAGGTCGACCGTGTGGCCAAATATCTCTTCGAGCTCATCCTGCATGGTCACGAAATCATCTAATCCCCATCGGGCGTCTTTCCGGAATTCCACGAGTACGTCAACGTCACTCGCGGGCGAGAAGTCGTCTCTAAGAACCGAGCCGAACAGAGCCAGCTCTTGGACCTCCCACTTCGAGCAGAAGTCCTCGAGCTTGTCTCGTGGTATGTCCACCTTTGGAAGAGGCACCTGAATTCTCCTTCCGACGGCCCTGAATTGTAGCGAGTAAGAGGCCAGCCTACCAGTGTCGATCTACTTAATCCCCTAGTTGGGATGCACCTCGTCGGCGGCTAGCGTCAGCTCCATCGCCGCAGTCGCGACCTCGATCTGGTCGTCGTCAGGTTCGCTCGTGGTGATCGCTTGAAGTGCGAGGCCCGGAAATGCAAGTATCCGGACCAACGGGTAGCTGTAGTAGGTCGCGGTAAATCGGACTATCTCGTACGCTACGGCGGCGATCACCGGTATCAACACTATTCGCGACGTCACCAGCCACCAGAGCGGATCGCGTCCTGTGAATGCGAAGACCGCGACTGCGACTAGCATAACGGTGAGCAGGAACGCCGTGCCGCAGCGCGGATGGGCGGTGGGGTAATTCCTTACCGTCGCCACGTCCAGGGACTCTGACTCCTCCTGAGCGCGCACGACCATGTGCTCTGCCCCGTGGTACATGAACACCCGGCTGATCCGGGGCATCTTGCCTATCATGTACACGTAGCCGAGGAAGAGCGCTACCCTGAGAACCCCCTCGGCCGAGTTACTCGCCAGATCGGAGCCAAGCGGGCCTTCGAGCGGCAAACTGACGATCAAAGGTGCGACAAAAAAGAGCCCGATAGCGAAAGCCAGGGTGAAGGTGGCGGCTACTACCACCGAGCCCGAATCCATCTCCCGGCTCTCGCCCGTACTTACGTTGGCCGAGTACGTCAGAGCACGTATGCCAATGCCCAGCATTTGGACGAGGCCCGACACACCCCTGAGAAAAGGAACGTTGCGTAGAGGCTCTGGTAGGGAGGTGCTGAGCGGCTCGCAACGGTGGGCGATCGTACCGTCGGGGCGGCGGACGGCCACGCAGACGTTACGACGCCCGCGTATCATCACTCCCTCGAGCACCGCCTGACCGCCGTAAGTCGGCCTGTTTGGCGAAGCCATTGGTGGTAAGTTGAAGCGACAAAAAAGGGGTGAGTTTCCTCACCCCTTTTAAGGTCATCTTTCGAAGACGTTAGGCGAGATTGAACCGACGCTTCATTCTCTCTACTCGACCTTCGGTGTCCACGATCCTCTGCTCACCCGTATAGAAGGGGTGACACTGGTTGCAAATCTCGACTCTGAGTTCGGGCTTGGTCGCGCCTGTCGTATAGGTGTTCCCACACGAGCAGGTGACCTTCGCCTCAGCGTAGTATTCGGGATGAATTGTCGCTTTCATGTTTCTACCTACACCTCCTTGACAGGGTACACGCTCGCCTGCCGCTTGTCCTTCCGCACCTGTTCGAACTTCACTTCGCCATCCACCAGAGCGAACAGTGTATGATCTCTGCCCAACCCTACGTTCCGGCCCGGCTCGATCCTCGTTCCACGCTGTCGTACGATGATGGACCCAGCGCTGACCCGTTCGGTGTCATAACGCTTGACTCCGAGCCTCTGCCCCCGGCTGTCGCGGCCGTTTCTGGTGCTGCCCCCGCCCTTTTTGTGTGCCATCACCTAGCTCCGATTTCAGGCGCCTATGATAATGAGATGCCGGTAATCCTCAAATCGATGTACGATTGCCGATGGCCGTTCCTTCTACGGTACCGCGTCTTCGGCTTGTACTTCAAGACGACGACCTTTTCGTCTCGACCCTGTCCCACGACCTGGGCCGAGACCTTGGCGCCGGGTACCGTCGGCGACCCAAGCATCACCTCGCCGTCAGTCGAGACCATCAGAACGTCGTCCAACTCGATATTGTCACCGAATTCGTACGGCAGAGACTCGGTCCTGACAGTGTCTCCGGGCCGGACGCGATACTGCTTCCCGCCTGTTCTTATGATGGCGTAGTCCGACAAGGATGTACCTTTCTGCCAGGTTGACCGTTACGGCAATATGGGCCCAAACAGAACCCGGCCCCGTTTCTTTCCAGTTCAAACGAGGCCAGTCCAGTGTGCGCGACGCTTACTTCAATCACAAGATGATCGTCGCGGCATCCACATATGTCAACGAAGGTTGTGCGGCGTTACGCCTTCCCGATTCTGAAGACCTTTGTGCTGCAAACTGGACAGGTCCCCTGGGTGGCTGGCCGCCCGTTCTTAAGAGTAACCGCTTGCGGGTTACTGATCGTCCTTTTAGTCCGGCACTTGAAGCAATACGCCTCCATTCGGGCCACCTCCTGAATTTGTAGCTAGAACATATAATGTCTACGGAGGTCTGTCAATAGCTACTGGCACGAATCAGAGTCACTTCAGCGAATACAGCACGATAGACACCGAAAACAACGCGACCTGATCGCCGGCCGACACGCAAACGTGTAGGCACGGCGTTGCATCCGGCCGCGCCTACGTCTATGGCGCGTAGATTGGGACTGACTACGGGGACCGATCGGGAAGGCTAAGAAGGCATCTTGGCCTCGGTTTCGGCGCCCAAAGCGTCGATGCCGCGGCGTACCTGGCCGGTCAGCTTCGATAGCCGCTCCTCCAGGTCGAAGAGTGTCTCCCGAGCATACTGGTCTGAACCCTCGCGCCGAGTCGCTGCCGCAGCTTCGGCTTCGTCCATGATGCGGTAGGCCCTGCGTTGGGCGTCCTGTATGATCTGCTGCGACTCTTGGAGGGCGTCCTGATTGACCTCCTGAGCCTTGGCATGAGCTTCTTTGACTATTTCCGTCTCTTCTACCTTCGATTCCTGTTCCTGTTTGGCTGCACTGGTCACGGACTGGGCTTCCCGCTCGGCCGCCTCTTTTATCCGCTTAGCCTCAAGCTGGGACTGGTTTAGGAGGCTCTCTTTCTGCCTCAGGATTTCCTTTGCCTCTTGAATGTCCGCGGGTATGGAGCTCTGCAGCGCCGCGACCACGCCTGTCAGTCGCTCTGAGTCGACAACCACCCTTTTTCCAAGGCCGGGTACCCGTGTGGCCGAGCCGATCACTCCCTCCAACTGTTCGATTACCTCGACTATGTCCATAGCGTCACTCCCTTTCAGTCTCTCCTCACGAGACTAGATCGAATTTTGCCGTCAGCTTAGCCGCGACCGGCGGCGGTACCAGTCCGCGAACGTCTCCTCCCAACTCGGCAACCTCTTTGATGCGGCTGGCGTACAAGAATTGGTATTCGAGGGCGCTCATGAAACACACGACGTCTACAGTGGGGTCCAAGTTCCGCCACATCAGGGCCATTTCAAACTCGGTCTCGAAATCCAGGCCGGCCCTGAGCCCGCGCACGATAAAGGCCGCGCCGACCTTTTTCGCGTATCGTGGGACCAGGCCGTTAAACGAAGTCACCTCGACGTTAGGGAGGTCGCTGACCGATTCCGAAAGAGCAGCGACGCGTTCCGCAGCGGAAAAGAGCACGCCTTTAGGCGGCTTTTCGTAGACAGCGACGTAGAGGCGTTCGAAGACCTTGGAGGCTCGCGTCACGATGTCGAGATGCCCGTTATGGGCAAGATCGAAGCTGCCAGGATAGATCGCGGTGGTCATTCAGCTGCCATCCCATAGATGCTGATCGCGGTATCGCCGTAACGCCTGTTCGTAGTCATTCGAAGGCTTCCATATCGTTCGGCCAGCACCGTTCGGTGCCGATGCTCCGCTACGAATAACACACTTTGGGTCAAGAGCCCTCGACTCTGAATTTCGTCCGCTAGCCACCGCCACGGCTCCACGTCATACGGCGGGTCGGCAAACACTAAGTCGTACTCGCCATTCAAGGTCCGCAACGCCGCTTCCACCTTGCCGCGGTGGACACGGCCCTGGGCGTCTAGGCCCATTTCTCGGAGGCTCGCCTTGATCTCTCGGCACCGTCCCGAATGTTCCTCGACGAAATCGGCCGATTCTGCTCCTCTGCTCAATGCCTCGATTCCGAGGATGCCGGTTCCCGCGTAAAGGTCTAGCACTCTTGTGCCCGTAATGTCCCCAACGATCGAGAACAAAGCGCCCCGTACCATTTCGGCCGTTGGCCTGAGGCCGGACCCAAACTTCGACTTGACACTCCGGCCCTTGAGGTGGCCGCCAGATATGCGGGTCACTGACCTATCGGGGGCCACATCGCTCGCTTAAACCGCTCTTCGCACCGGGGTTGATCGGAGCCTAGCACGGGACAGAGGAGCGATAAAAGCGTTTTTCCGTTCTCTTTTTAAGAAAAGAATAGGACTGATCGTGCTGTATAGCAGCGGACCGGTGTAAGCTCGTCTGAAAACAGAAGGCGTCCGAAAGGGGCGGTTCGCCGAAAAATGATCGTCTAGGCCGAAGGCGAATAGACTATGAGCGTTTTTTCGCCGGCCCGCCGACGAATGCACTGAGCACGGCACTGACTAGCAAAGCGCTCCAGAGGGCTGGCCAGAACCAAGCGACGCTGACGTCCAGATTGACCTGCCCCGCGATCCAGGCGGTCAAGGCGAGCATAGCGGCATTGATAACCAGCGCGAATAGGCCGACCGTCAGACAGGTGATTGGGCAGCCGAGGACGTGCGCCACGGGTTTGATCAGCGCGTTGACGATTCCGAAGATCAACGCGGTACCCGTGAGAGAACCCAATCCATTGATGTCGAACCCGGCCACGACCTCGGCGGCCAGCCAGAGAGCAGCTGCATTTATCGCGAGCCGGACCACGATACCCACGAGCCACGGCATCGAAAGGCCATCGTCTTGCCGCAATGTGAATATGAACCCCACTGGCGACCCTCTCAGCAGCTAGTGCCGGTTGTCTACCAGTCTGATTTACATCAGTGTTGGTAGACGCTACAATACCAGCAGGCTGAGAAGTGAGCCATCCCATCACAAGGTGGCGTCTCAGTCTTTTTGGTTGTAGGGATACGACAATGACCGCACAAGCGAACCTAACAGCCGAGGGGCTTGAGGCTCTGGAAAGGGAGCTTGAGCACCTCACTATAACTCGGCGTCGAGAAGTCGCCGACCGGATCCACAAGGCCAGCGAAGATGGCGGCACGGTCGACAACGCAGAATATGAAGACGCCAAGAACGAGCAGGCCTTTGTCGAGGGGAGGATATCGGACCTGCAGAATATCCTCTCCGGCGCTGTGGTCGCGACAAAGAAGAAGGCGAAAAAGGGCGACGCTCCAGAAGTGGCGTTCGGGTCCTCGGTCACGGTTGCCGCGGAGCGCAGCGGAAAAAGAGTCTACAAGGTGGTCGGCACCGCAGAGGCTGCTCCGCTGCAAGGCAAGATATCCGTGGAGTCGCCGGTTGGTCGCGCTTTGATGGGCCACAAGGTTGGCGACGAGGTAGCGGTAGAAACACCTTCGGGTGTCGTTAACCTTACGATCGTCAAGATCACGTAGTAAGCGCACGTAAGGCCTACCTCCGCGGTGCAGGACGCAGACAGCCAGCTTGTCCGGGCGCGATTGGACAAGCTCCACAGCCTGAGAACCCAGGGCATCGAGCCCTATCCGCACCGGTTCGATCGCACTCACACCAGCGCTCAGGCCGTCTCCCACTTCGAGACCTCCGAAGTAGACCAGGGTGACGACGCTCGTACTGACGATGTAACCGTTGCTGGGCGTATCGTCAGGCTCCGCGGCATGGGCAAGGCGATATTCCTAGATCTCCTCGACGGTCACGGCCGCATCCAGGTCCTGCTGAGACGCAACCTCCTTCCTGACTCGTTCGAAGCCCTCAAAGACCTCGATATCGGAGACTGGTTAGGTGCGGCCGGGCCGCTCTTCCGGACGAGGACTAAAGAGATCACCGTCGAAGCCCACGACTGGACGCTCCTGTCCAAGTCACTGCGGCCCCTTCCCGAGAAATGGCATGGCTTGGCCGACGTCGAAGCGCGGTACCGGCAGCGCTATCTAGACCTGATCGCCAACGAAGGGGCCCGGTCGGCTGCACTCACGAGGAGTAGGCTGGTATCTGCCCTCAGAAACTACATGGGCGAGCACGGTTTCATGGAAGTAGAGACGCCGGTCCTCGTTCCTATCGCAGCCGGTGGCACCGCAAAGCCCTTCTCGACTCACTACGAATCCCTGGACCGTGACCTGTACCTACGGATCGCAACGGAGCTCTACCTCAAAAGGCTTATCGTGGGCGGTTTCGAGAAGGTCTATGAAATCGGGCGCACCTTTCGGAACGAGGGTGTCGACTACTACCACAACCCCGAGTTCACGATGATGGAGAGCTACGAGGCCTTCGCGGACTACAACGACGTAATGAGAATGGTCGAGGAAATGGTGGCCGCCCTCGCCAAAACCGTACTTGGCTCACATCACGTAGAGTTCGACGGCAACGCTATCGATCTCACGCCGCCGTGGCAGCGGCTAGACTTGCGCGAAGAAGTGAAAAGGCGTACGGGCATCGACTTCGTCGAGTCCTCCGAACTTGAGTCCCTGCGGACCGAGATGATCGCCGCAGGCATGGAGGTTGGAGAGCAGGCAAGCTGGGGCGGCCTGATGGACAAGCTGCTGTCTTCGGCTGTGGAACCGCATCTCGTGCAGCCCGCATTCCTCGTCGACTATCCGGTGGAAATGTCCCCTCTCGCTAAGAAGAAGCGCGACGACTCCACAGTGGTCGAGAGGTTCGAAGGGTTTGTCGGTGGGATGGAGATTTGCAACGCTTTCACCGAGCTCAACGACCCGATCGAGCAGCGCGGCCGCCTCGAGCAGCAAGAAGCACTGCACGCTCAGTTTGAAGACGAGGACATGGACCGGCTGGACGAGGACTTCCTGGTGGCTATGGAGCATGGCATGCCACCCACTGGAGGACTAGGTGTCGGCATCGACCGTCTCGCTATGCTCTTTTCCGGCCACCGGAACATCAGGGAGGTCGTGCTGTTTCCACAGCTCAGAAGCCGGTGACGGCGGCACCGCTTCCACCGGTAGTAGCGTCTAACTGTATAACTCGTCTTCTTCAGGAGTGATCAATGTCAGATATCACAGATTTCCGCAAATCGAAAGACCACTTCATGGCGCAGGACCATCACTCCCCTCTGACTCCCGAACAGCAGCGCGCGTTCTCGGCTCTCTCATACTACGAAGAGAGGCCGGAACTGCGCTTCGAGCTCGAGGTCGACAAGTTCGACACACATGAAGTTCTCCAGATGCAGACAAGCACCGGGTCCGTGGCGCCTTATGAGCGCTGGGGAAAGATACACTTTGGCGTCGAGGGCGAACCGGCCGAGCTGACTTTGTACAGAAACCCCGACGGGGGCACCTTCTTCTTGCCGTTCGTCGACACGACCAGTGGTACCGAGACCTATGGGAGTGGACGTTACATCGAGGTCGAGTCGCTGTCGAGTGGCAAGATAGTCGTGGACTTCAACTATGCCTACAACCCGTACTGCGCCTACAACGACCAGTGGAGTTGCCCTCTGACGCCATTCGAAAACCGCCTCCAGGTGGCCGTTCGGGCCGGCGAGAAGAACTACAAACCGGAGTAGTCCGGACGAAAAGTCATGTCCAATACAGTAGATGTAGCCATCGTCGGCGGGGGTGTGATCGGATGCTCGATCGCCTACCAACTGGCCAAGCGTGGAATCAAGAGCACGGTGTTCGAAAAGGACCGGCTTGCCTCGGGCGCGTCGGGCGCAACCGCCGGGATCATCGGCCCTTTGTGGTACATCGACCGCACCTTCGAGCCTTACTTCGAGATGGGTATGAGGAGCCTCAATAGCTTCCGGCAGCTTGCTGCCGAGCTGGTGGAGGCCGGCGTCGACCCCGAGTTCCGTCAGAACGGTGTTCTCAAGCTCGCACTTACAGAAGAATTACACCGTGAGCTAGAACAGAACCTGGCGTGGCAGGGAAAGTTGGGGCTCGGAGTGATCTGGCTCGATCGCGACGAGGTGATCGAACGAGAGCCAGCAGTCAATCCCGACGTCATGGGCGGGGTATTCTCCCCACAGGAAGGTTGCATACGAGGCGAAAGCTATGTCAACTCTCTCGCCCATGCTGCCAGACGTCTTGGCGCGACGGTCCTCGAGGGCGTCGAGGTAACGGGTCTAGTCTTCGATGGTGACAAGGTCGCGGGTGTACGGACGGCAGTCGACACCTACGACGCGACACTGACCGTATTGGCGGCTGGGCCCTGGACCGGCATCGCCGACCGTTGGATTCCTTTGCGCATCCCAGTCCGACCTGTCAAAGGCCAGCGTATTCTCGTCCGGAAAGACGGCTTCCTGCCCAGGAGTACGGTCCAAGCCGTAATCCCCCAGGTGGATGGGAACGTCCTGATAGGCGCCACGCGAGAAGAGGGCGTTTTCGACCAACGCATTACGACCGACGGGATCGGGGACATGGCCGAGGCCGCGGCGGCAGTCTTCCCGGCCTTGAATGACGCCGACTTCGTTGCAGCAAGGGCGGGAGTGCGGCCGGGCTCGCCCGACGGAATGCCGATCGTCGGCCCCCTACCAGAGTGGCCGGGGCTCTCGGTCGCGTCGGGCCACGACCACGCCGGCATCATGCTGAGTCCCGAGACCGGCAGACTGATGGCGGACTACATCGAGTCCGGAGATGCCGGTCCTCTCGAGCCCTTCAGCCCTTTGCGATTCGACAGCGGCGACGACGCTCAGCGCGTCGCGAGGCCACTGTTCTGGAACGTTACGTATGATCACTAGCTAGGGCTTTTTTTTCACCGACCACTATGGCCACCGACCCCAGTGCTACCTTTCGTGTCGAGACGACCTTCAGGCCCCCATTCTCTAGCTCCGAAGCTAGTTCATCGGCGCTGAGGAACCCTTCGGCCGACTTCGGCAGGTAGGTGTACGCCTCCCGGTCCCTGGCAAAAAGAGTACCGAGCCAAGGCGTCACATACCTGAAATAGAGTCTGAAGGCCAGTGCTAACGGGCTGTTCCCGTCAACACGCACAATCTCCAGAATGGCTAGCCGTCCGCCTGGACCGAGCGCTCTCACCATCTCCTGGATCGCCTTCGGTAGGTCGACGAAGTTCCGGGCCCCGAATCCGACGGTAGCGAACACGAAACTGTCGTCTCCAAAAGGTAGCGCGTGTGCGTCGGCCACGACAAAGCTCACAAGGCCAACGGCTTTGCGTTGAGCGACAGACAGCATCTCTGGTACGAAGTCGACGCCGACGACTTCGCCGACCGAAGGTCTCCGAGCCAGCTCTAGAGCGAAGTCGCCGGTGCCGGAGGCGACGTCGAGAGCGGCGGACGGGGTTGGGGGTTGGGGGTTAGGGGTTGGGGTCGCGTGCTCCCTCCCGTCGAGCGCCATGTCGACAGCCATGCGGCGCCAGGCGTGGTGCCTGCCTCCGGACATCAGCGCATTCAGGAGGTCGTAGCGCCGGGAAATGCGCGCGAACATGCCGGCGACATACTGTGCGCGGCGTTCTCCCTCGAGATGAGCCAAGACCAGCCCTAGGCCGAGCCTGGTGCCCGGTTATCCAGCTTCAGGTCCTTCATCACACGCGGCAGCACCGGAAGCAGGTCGCTGGCCAGTAGTCCGGCGTCACCCTGTTCGTTTGCCACGAGCTCTCCGACCGCCCCGTGAAGGTAAACACCGAGCCTGGCAGCGTCCTCCAGACTCTTGCCCTGCGCCAGCAGTCCCGCGATCGTACCTGCGAGAACGTCCCCCGTTCCGGCGCTGGCCAGGGCGGGATTAGCGAACGGACTGATCGCCGCGCGGCCATCAGGGGACGCGACAACGGTATGGGGTCCCTTGAGCACCACCACCTTGTTCCACTCGGCCGCCGACCATACCGCAAGTCCGATGCGGTCCCTCTCGACCTCTTCGGTGGTCGTTGCGCTCAACCGGGCCATTTCGCCCGGATGGGGCGTCACGATCGCGACGTGGGGAAACTGCTCCCACCATGGCGGGTCCCGATCGCGAGCAAGGACGTTCAACCCGTCGGCGTCGACGACTGTCCGTGGCAAATTCTCATCGCGATACAGAAGGCGGTGGACCATTATCTGTGTGGAGTCGGCCTGGCCGAGACCGCAGCCGACCAGCAGAGAGTCGTATCCGCCGAGTGTGTCGAGGACGATGTCTGAGGCCTCTGCGTCGGGCACGCCATAGGACGATTCAGGTAGGGGCAGGTACGTCGGCTCGACCGCCTTTGCGGCTACGGCCAGTTGCAGGCTCTCAGGTATCGCCAGCGTGACCAGACCGGCGCCCGCCCGTCCGGCCGCCGAGGCGGCCAGGTAGGCTGCCCCCAGGTACTCCCGCGAACCGGCCACGACCATCGCCTTTCCGAAGGTGCCTTTGTGCGCCGATAGAGGTCGTGTCGGCAACGCCGAATGCGCCCAGGGGGCAATGATGAGCTCCAGACCGATATCCTCATCGAGCCCGGCAGGAATGCCGATGTCCGTGACTTCAACAGTTCCGGTGATCTCGGCGCCTGGAAACAGATACAGTCCGACCTTTGGATATCCTAGCGTCAAAGTGAAATCCGCCCTTGGGCAAACGGGATCCACCGCGCCGGTGTCGCTATCGAGTCCGGTCGGCAGGTCGAGAGCGAAGACACGCAGGTCAGGACGGCGCCCCCTCTCGGCCGCCACCTCCCCCAGCACATTTTTGAGGACGCCTTCGATTGGCCTGGAGCGGCCCGTCCCTAAGAGCGCATCTACCACTACCAGAGCGCTGTCCAAGGCGTCCTTGAGCGCCGCAAGGTCCTCATCAGCTGCGGCGGTCAGTAATTCAACGTCTCGGCCTTCCAGGGTCGCCAGCTCCGCATGGGCTCGTTCATTGTCCGGGTAGATATAGACGGTAACCCTAGCTCCCCAGTCGTGCAGGTGTCGCGCGACGACAAGCCCATCGCCTCCGTTATTGCCGGGGCCCGCGAGCACAAGTACCTGAGTACCGTCGACCTGGGCGACATGGTCTCGGATGCGCTCGGCCACCGCGAGGCCCGCGTTCTCCATCAACGTGTCGATAGAGACGCCTGCCTTCTCAGAGCGTTCCTCGATGCCGCGCATCTGTTCGGCGGTGACGATCTTCATGGCGTCAGAAGGGAGCCGATGGCCGAATGTCGTCTAACGGGCCTCAAGTGAAATGAGGCGCCGGGACCGCTACCACGGAGGCACGAGATTGCCGTGATCCGATTCGCCAACCACTTGGGCGACGGCGAACTCCTTCGAATGGGACAACGAGACCGCGACGTGCTCGATCCCGAGCCGTTGCGCCCGAGCGAGTGCGCCGCCATGAAGCTCGATCTGCGGCGCCCGACCCCGCTGTCTGGTTACCTCGACGTCACGCCATCTAACGCCTCGAGTGCCGGTGCCAAGAGCCTTCATGACCGCCTCCTTGGCAGCGAAACGACTGGCGAGCTGCGGCGCTCGACCACGACAGTACGCGATCTCTCTGTCGGTATACACGCGTTGAAGGAAACGAGCGCCGTACCGTTCGGCGACCTCTCTGATGCGGGAAATCTCGATGATGTCGACGCCCGTTACTAGCATGGCGAGGTCTCGGAATCGGCTCAGGCAGCGAGGCCGGCGCCAAGGACGATCTCGGGGATCCTGGATTCCCATCCGATCGCCATGATATGGACTCCGGCGCACATGGGCCGTATCTCTCGAATGATTCTGGCAGAAATCTCTACGCTCCGCGCCGCGGTACTATCCGCCCGGTTCAACTCCTTGACGATCGACTCGGGGACCGAGACTCCGGGAAGATTGGCGTTGAAATTTCTCGCCATCTTGCCCGACTTTAGAACGATCATGCCCGCCAGAACGGGCACGCCGAAGCCGCGCGCCTGGTCCATGAAATGCTCGAAGGCCGGCGGATCATACGTCGCCTGAGTCTGAAAGAACGACGCGCCGGCATCCACCTTCTCCTCCATGCGACGGAGCTCGAGGTCCAGGTCGGCCGCGCCCGGATTGACGACCGCCCCGGCCACGATCGACGGCGAGCCGTTCAACTCGTTGCCGGACAAATCCCGCCCAGACTCCAGGGCTTGGGCCGCCCTCAACAGCGCAACCGCGTCCAGATCGAAAACCGGCTTAGCGTCGGGATGGTCGCCTCCACTGGGAGGGTCGCCGCTCATACACAGAAAATTCGCGACCCCGAGGGCGTGCGCGGCCAGTAGCTCTGACTGGAGCGCCAGTCGGTTCCGGTCGCGACAAGTAAGCTGCAGGATGGGCTCGATCCCCCGATCCACTAGCAGGTGAGCGACGGCTATTGGGGCCATCGTCATTCGAGAGGCGGCCGAGTCGGTAAGGTTGATGGCCTGTACCGTACCCTTTAGCATCTCGGCCTTCTCGACAAGGGGATCGAGGTCGACGCCTTTTGGCGGATTCAGCTCGCACGTGACGACAAACCTGTCCGACTTGAGGGCCTCCGCGAAGCTGCTCGCGCTCTGTTCAGTAGTGAGCATATCGAGACCCGTTCGCGGCAGGCCCGTTGACGGACTTGGGACAGGCTTGTCGGACCACGTCTACCTCGGCGGCGAAGCCGCGAAATCGACGCCCATTATAGAGGCCCTAAGAGAGATTGGAAAGGAAGACCGGCCGACCGTCGGCCATGCGTTTTGCTACAACTCAGGCAACATGGGCGAGCATCCTCACCGGCATCGCCAGAATCGGATGCTACGTCTCGGCGGATTCGGTGACAATTCTCCGCCGTAGCTACTTGTGTGTTGCGTCGAAGACGCCGCAATATGTGCGCAACGTCGAGGGCGCACATTCACCTCCATACGACGTTATAATCTGGGCGCCGACGCCATGCGAAAAGAGGTACTTACTTGGCAGCAGAGATCATAGACGGCACGCGAATCGCGGCGGAGGTACGTGATGAAGTTGCGAGGGGCGCGGTTACGATCAAGGCGGAGCGTAACGTGGTACCCAGCTTGGCTGTAGTCCTGGTCGGGGATGACCCAGCCTCCGCGCTCTACGTTCGGAACAAGCAGAAGGCGGCGACAGAGGCGGGCATGACGGCCCAGGACATCCACCTTCCCACCCAAACCTCGCAAGCCGAGCTGGTCTCCAGGGTGACGGAGTTGAACCGGGACCCCCAAGTCCACGGCATACTCGTCCAGCTGCCGCTTCCCGACCACCTCAACGTGGACTCCGTCATCGACGCATTAGACCCGACCAAGGACGTCGACGCGCTCCACCCTGAGAACGTCGGGCTCCTGGTGGCGGGCCGGCACCGCTTCATCCCCGCGACGCCCGCCGGCATCCAGCAGATGCTCTTGCGTAGCGGCTACGACCCGGAAGGGAAGCACGTCGTCGTTTGCGGACGGAGCATGATCGTCGGCAAGCCCGTCGCGAATCTGATGATGCAGAAGCTGTCGGGCGCCAACGCCACCGTCACCATGTGCCACACGGCCACCAAAGACCTCGCCTCGATTACAGCCCAGGCGGATATCCTGATCGCCGCAATGGGACAGCCAAGGGCTATCACTGCCGACATGGTCAAGGATGGTGTCGTGGTCATCGACGTCGGGACAAATCGCATCGACGCTCCTGAGCGAAAGAGAGGATGGCGGCTCGTTGGAGACGTCGACTTCGAGGGAGTCTCCCAAAAGGCGGCGGCCATCAGTCCGGTTCCAGGCGGCGTCGGCCCGATGACCATCGCCATGCTTCTGCAGAACACGCTGAAAGCTGCTCAACTGTCCGTGAGCGATTGACCGCTCGTCTGTCTTCCGCTTACCACCCTTTCTGACCGGTCGACGCCCTACTGACTTGAAGACCAGCGACTTCGACTATCACCTTCCGAAGGAGCTCATCGCTCAGAGCCCCATGGAGCCGCGAGACCATTCACGGCTGATGGTCATGTCGCGCGTCGACGGGTCTATCGAGCACCGCCACTTCTACGACTTGCCCCAGTACCTGAACCCCGGCGACCTGGTGGTCTTCAACGACAGCCGCGTCATACCGGCGCGGTTGAACGGTCGCCGGCGTGGCACCGGAGGGAAGGTCGAAATCCTTCTACTACACCGCCTATCGCCGAGACTGTGGCGTGCGCTAGTACGTCCAGGCCGTAAAATGTCTGTCGGGACTGTCGTCGAAATAGCGGGTAATAATCACAGCATGTCGGCCGAGGTGATCGAGGTCGCTGAGAACGGCGCCAGAACGGTCCGCCTGGACGGCGAGGAGCATCTCGACGAGCTAGGCGTGGTCCCGCTGCCGCCCTACATCCACGAGCCCTTGGGTGACCTCGACCGATACCAGACGGTGTACGCGCGAGTCGCCGGGAGCGTCGCCGCCCCGACGGCCGGTCTCCACTTCACGGCTACCCTTCTAGAGCGCCTGACGTCGGCCGGCGTTGAGTTCGCTTTCGTGACGCTGCACGTGGGCTGGGACTCGTTCCGGCGCGTGAGCTCGGAGGACATCGAGTCCCACGAGATGCACTCCGAGTACTGGGAGCTAGACGCGAAGTCGGCCAGAGTCATCAATCGCGCGAAGAGCGAGGGGCGTCGAGTCGTCTCGGTGGGAACGACGGCCGTCCGCCTAATGGAGAACGCCGCCGCCCTTCACGACGGTGCCGATGGGCGCATCGTATCCGCTGGATCAGGCTGGGCCGATCTGTTCATATACCCAGGTTACGAGTTCCGAGTCGTCGACGCCCTAGTCACGAACTTTCACCTGCCGAAATCGACACTTCTGATGCTTACCAGCGCCTTCGCCGGGCACGAGCTGATCTTGGAAGCATACCGCGTAGCGGCGGAGGGGCGATATCGCTTCTACAGCTTCGGCGACGCGATGTTATTGCAGTAGTACTAATCGGCCCGGACCGAGAAGTCTTCACCGGTTCCCGGGTTAGTCGCATCACTGGCGTGCCGGTTCCTACGCGGGTACACTCCTCTGGATAGTGGAGAGAGCCCTTGGACCGCTCAGGAAATGCGCTGGCAGCCGATGTCTGGTTCGACGACGACATGATGCACCTCCGACTAGCAGACAGCAGGGAGATCGCTGTCCCTCTCGAGTGGTTCCCCAAGTTGAAACGGGCGACGAAAGCAGAACAGCAAGACTGGCGTCTGATCGGCAATGGCATCGGAGTCCACTGGCCAAAGCTCGACGAAGACCTCTCAGTCGCCGGATTGCTAGAGGCGTAGTTCGATCTCGTCTTGGACCCTACATTCGGAGGTTGGCCGTGATATACGATCGGATAACAATCGACGCTGACCAGATGGGAGGGGTTCCGTGCGTCCGCGGACTTCGAATCCCCGTTTCCACCGTCGTTGGAATGGTGGCCGAAGGGATGAGCACGGAGGAGATCCTGAAAGCGTATCCAGACCTCGAGTCCGATGATGTTACTCAAGCGCTCAGGTACGCTGCGGAGGCGTTGCTGGAACGGGAGTTACCATTGGTCGCCAGAGAGTGAGATTCCTGGTCGACAACGCGCTTTGACCGTTGGTAGCCGAGGGACTGCGGCAGCGAGGCCATGACGCCGCCCACCTTCGCGACTTTGGAATGCAGGCCGCCTCGGACGAAGCTGTCTTCCAACTGGCGGCGGACCAAGAGCGCGTTCTGGTCTTCGGATACAGACTTTGCGATGCTACTAGCCGCCAGCAGCGCGGTCAGTCCTTCGGTGATACTGTTCCGGCGTGCGTTGACCCGCAAGCCTAGCGCTCAGTTAGCACTATTACTGGCTAATCTAGATGCCGTCGAAACCGCACTGGTGCAAGGAAGTGTTGTAGTGTTTGACGAGCGTAGGGTTAGGATTCGGCGACTCCCCATCGGTGGGCCCGACTAGTCTACTGAAGGCTTCAGGTCTTTAGCCCTAATCCACCGAAGGACGGCGTGTAGGAGGCCTGCTGAAGAAACAAAAGGGTGCGCCTCTGAATCTGGGATAATGGTTTTGAAACAGAAAACCGGTCCCAGAAAAGGAGCACCCGATAGATGCTACCACGTAACCACCCCGACCGCATCCAAATCGCCTTCGACGACCACCGCCTGGTGGCCAATGCCGGGCTGATCCTTCCCGCCACCCTCGCCCTGCGCCTTGGCCTGCCCCAACTCCTCCGGAAGCACCTCGACCTCGGCGGCGCGCCGGGCCGGGCGAACACCGGCGACAAGATGATGACCCTGGTGGCCTCCGCCCTAGCCGGCGGAGATTGCATCGACGACGCCGATGTGCTGCGCGCCGGCGGGACCGCCCGCGTGCTCGGTTTCACGGCTAAGGCTCCCTCCACCCTGGGCACCTTCCTGCGCAGCTTCAGGTGGGGCCATGTCCGCCAACTGGACCGGGTGAGCCGCGAGTTGCTGGCCCGGGTCTGGAAGGCCGGTGCCGGACCCGGCGACGCACCATTCACCATCGACCTTGATTCGACGATCTGCGAGACCTACGGACTGGCCAAGGAGGGCGCCCGCCACCACGGCTACACCGGTGCGCGGGGCTATCACCCGCTGCTGGCCGTCGCCGCCGGCACCGGCGACGTGCTGATGGCCCGCCTGCGCGAGGGCCGGGCTAACACCGCCCGCGGCGCTGCCCACTTCCTGCGTGAAACGGTGGGGCGGGTGCGCTACTGCGGAGCCAGGGGCCAACTCACGGTGCGGGCCGACAGCGGCTTCTATACCCACGCCGTGGTCGCCGTCTGCCGCCGGATGGATGTCCGCTTCTCCATCGCCATCCGCCAGCGCGCCCGCCTGCGGAATCTCATCGAGGCGATACCCGAAGATGCCTGGACGCCGATTCCTTACTGGATGGACGGCGCCGCCGATGTGGCCGAGACCACCTACACCCCGTTCCAGGCCGAGGCGGACGCCGCGCCGGTACGGCTCATCGTCCGGCGGGTGAAGCCGGCGCCCTGTTCTCAACTGGCTCTCTTCGCCACCTACAGCTATCACGGCTTCATCACCGACCGGGACGGGGAGACGCTGGAACTGGAGGCCGATCATCGCCGTCACGCCGAGATCGAGAATGCGATACGCGACCTCAAGTACGGTGTGGGGCTGAACCATCTCCCCTCGGGCCGTTTCGCCGCCAACGGCGCCTGGCTGGCGGTACAGGTGATGGCGCACAACCTGGCCCGCTGGACAGCCCGCATCGGCCTGGGTCAGCAGATCGTGACCACCAAGACCCTCAGACGACGGGTCTTTGCCTTGGCCGGACGGATCACCCGCTCGGCACGCCGATTGACCCTGCAGCTTCCCCGGCGCTGGCCCTGGGAGGAGCAGTTCAGCCGCGCCCTGGCCCGACTGCGAGCCATTCCACTCCCAGCCTGACGGAGCCCGTCCGCCACTGACCCACCAGCCAACCCAACGTCCCCGCAAACTCGCGCCAGCCCAGTCCGCGAGCGCCTCTTGCCGTGTCCTATCCCGCCATCTGGCTCGCCACAGCCACTGTAGGCCGCCATCGGTGCCCCCAAAAGCGCCTGCAGACCGCCCGCCAACCTCCCGTCTACCCAAATTCGAGCCCGGATCATCACGCCTGTAACTCCCTCACCCCCTTCCGCTGTCCTCACGTCGTCCATCCCTGTCCGTCGGTGGATTCGGGTTTAGACCCCCGTCTCAACTACGACAAATCCCCGCAGTGCTCCTCGTAGTACGCCTTGCCCTTAGCGGCGACCTCTTCGGGTAGAGGCTCGTACGGGGGCAACAACCGCCGTGAAAAATCGGGGTCGATGATGTTCGTCAGGACCTTGTCGTAGGCGCCGTCGATATGCTGGCCCCGAACGTCGCTGAAGAACCCGTCGCCGACCTCTATCATGCGGCGCTGGATGTCGAACGACTCCTCGACCCTCCCTTCACGACCGGCCTCGAACAGCTGTCTGGTGAAATTCGGGAAGATGCCGGCCAGGCTGCTTAGCAACGAGCACTCGCCGTATAGGCACCCGTAAGAGAAAGAGTGCTGCAGAAAGAAGTGCTGCAGCTCGGGCGCCTTGAGCATGATGTCCCGGATGAAGCTCATGTCGTAGGTGCTGTTCTTGGTCGCGACCACGTTAGGGACCTCGTCGACGACGCGCCGGTAGTCGTCCCCGTTGAGTAGCCGCTTCGTCCTGGCGATGTTGTAGTGCAGGAACTTGGCGTCGGGGAACGAGCCGCAGACCGTCTTGAAGAAGGTGACCATCTCGGAGTCGCTGACGGCCCCCCACGACGGCAGCGATATCTGAAGCATACGAACGCCCTTATCGTAGGCGTAGCCTAGCCGTTCGAGTATTTGCCCCATCGAGAGGCTGATAACCCCTATCTGCGTCGTGACTCCAGGCCTGTCCGTGGCGTCGACGAAGACGTCGACTATGTTCCGGAACTGCGAGTCGGTCATCGCGTACCCCTCGCCCGCCGTACCCATGATGTAGACCTCGCGATAGCCAAGGTCCAGCATATGGCTGACGTGGCGGCGGAACACGGGCTCATCGAGCTCGTAGTGCTCGTTCCACGGCGTGTCACACGGGCCGAGTATTCCCTGCGGGTGACGTTTCGTCATCATAGCATCTCCACGTTCCAGTTCTGGATAGCCGAGCCCGGATTCTAGCAGAGGGCGTCTGGGCCCCGCCAGCGATGGACTGCTGTATTGCCGGTTGCTAGAATGCGCTGCACGTCCCCTTAGCCCGAATCCACCGAAGGACGTCCTTGGGGACAGCCCTTGAAGAAGCCAGCGGGTGCTCCTCTGAATCTGGGATAATGATTTTGGAACAGAAACCCGCCCGGAAACAAGGAGCACCCAATAGATGCTGCCACAGAACAAACCCGACCGTATCCGCATCGTCTTTGACGACCATCGCCTGGTGGCCAATGCCGGCCTGCTCCTGCCGGCCACCCTAGCCCGGCACCTGGGCCTGCGGGAACTCGTCGACCATCACCTTGACCTCGGCGGAGCGCCGGGACGGGCGAACACTGGGGACAAGATGCTGACGCTGGTCGCTTCCGCGCTGGCAGGCAGCGACTGCATCGACGACGCCGATGCGCTGCGCGCTGGTGGGACGGTCGGTGTTCTAGGCTGCGTGGTCAAGGCGCCATCCACCCTGGGGACCTTCCTGCGCAGCTTCCGGTGGGGGCATGTCCGTCAACTCGACCGCGTGAGCCGCCAGTTGTTGGCCCGGGCCTGGGCCGCTGGGGCCGGACCCGGCGACTCGCCCCTGACCATCGACCTGGACTCGACCATCTGCGAGACCTATGGACTGGCCAAGGAGGGAGCGCGCCACCACGGCTATACCGGCGCCCGCGGCTATCACCCGCTGCTGGCCATTGCCGCCGGCACCGGCGAGGTGCTGATGTCCCGGCTGCGCGAGGGCCGGGCCAACACCGCCCGTGGCGCCGCCCACTTCCTGCGTGAGACGGTGGGGCGGGTGCGCTACGGCGGGGCCAGGGGACAACTCACGGTGCGGGCCGACAGCGGCTTCTACGCCCACACTGTCGTTGCCGCCTGCCGGGAAATGGATGTCCGCTTCTCTATCACCATCCGCCAGCGCGCCAGCCTGCGGGACCTGATCGAGGCGATACCACAGGAGGACTGGACTCCCATTCCCTACTGGACGGACGGCGCCGCCGATGTCGCCGAGACGACTTACACCCCGTTCCAGACCAAGCCGGACGCCGCGCCGGTGCGGCTCATTGTCCGGCGGGTGAAGCCGACGCCCGGTTCCCAGCTCGCCCTCTTCGCCAGATACAGCTATCACGCCTTCATCACCGACCGCGATGGGGAGACGCTGGAACTGGAGGCCGATCATCGCCGCCACGCCGAGGTCGAGAACGCCATACGCGACCTCAAGTACGGCGTCGGGCTGAACCACATGCCGTCGGCGCGCTTCGCCGCCAACGGCGCCTGGCTAGCGGTCCAGGTGATGGCGCATAACCTGGCCCGCTGGACGGCGCGGATTGGTCTGGGCGAGCGGACCGTGATCACCAAGACCCTCAGGCGGCGGGTCTTCGCTCTGGTGGGACGGATCACCCGCTCGGCGCGCCGCCTCACTTTGCATCTCCCCCGGCGCTGGCCTTGGGAAACCCAGTTCAGTCGCGCCTTGGCCCGGCTGCAAGCCATTCCGTTCCCGGCCTGACAGCCAGCCTGCAACTGACCCAACGTCCCCGCAATCTCGCGCCACCCCGGTCGCGAGAGTCCCCTGCTGCGTATCCTCTCGCCTTCCCGCGCATCGCAACTCCCGCATAGGGCCTTAGGGGCCCTGTGCGGCGACTGAAGACCGGCCGCCGGCCTCCCATCTACCCCAAGACCCCAGGCCATCCCCCCTGTAGCTCCCTCACCCACCCCCTTCCGCTGCCCTCACGCCGTCCATCGGTGTCCTTCGGTGGATTCGGGCTTAGCTCATAACCAGCAATATGATCTACGACGGCCACGCCTACTGTATCCCTAGCCCTGACCAACACGGCGGCTTCGACGACCCTACCGAGTGGCGCCGGATATTGAAGCTCGCTTTGGCGACCCACCGCATGCAGCCGGTGTGGCGAAAAAGCGACCTGACGCCAAGCGATAGCAGCGGGCTCGCCGACCCGTCACGCGAGGGTTTCGACGGCCTCACCGACACCGAATTTCTCATCGCGTCGCACGGGCGCATCGAATGGACCGTCGATGGGGTGGACTACGTGAAGCAGGTGTTGCCTCCCTGGACCGCCGACTTCTCGTTCTCGCCTGAGAGCCTGGTCGCCGAGATGGACTACGCGAATATCGACCGCGCTCTGCTCCACCGGACGCCCTATATGGGCATCTCGAACGAATCATCGCGGACTGCGCGAGGCGTTTCCCTGACCGAATCCAGGGACTGGCCTACGTCCCAGAGTGGCTGATCGAGTCCCAGACGGAGGCTTCGATCGCGAACCTAAGGCGGGCCGTAGAGGAGCTGGGGCTCTCCGGGCTACAGTTCCTCCCTTACTACGGCCGGCTCTACGGGGCGCCGGTCGATTGGGGAGGTCCTGCGTTCCGGCCGTACTGGGACGCGGTGCCCGACCTCGGTGTACCCGTCTTCTTCACGCTGGGCTCGTCGCCGTTGGAAGCCTATCTTGACGAGCTGAGGACGCTAGGTGGGTGGATGGAACGGTACCCCGATGTGAAAGTCGTGCTGACCCATGGATTCGCTTGGCGCATGTTCGCGGGCGATGACGACCTCATGGTGCCGGACTCGGTCTACGAGGCGTTGCCGTTTGAACACCCAAACTTCCACATGCAGCTACTGATGGCCGTCTTCCTGCAAAGCCGCTGGGACTACCCGATGCCCCAGGTGCGACCGGTTCTACGACAGATGGTCGAGCGGATCGGCGCCGACCGGCTAGTATGGGGGACCGACGTTCCCATCGTGCTGCTCCACTGGACGTATCGGCAGAGCCTCGACTACATCAGGGAGTATTGCGACTTCATCGAGCCGCACGACATGGAACTGATCCTCGGGGGAAACATGGCGCGACTGATGAACGCGCAGTAGGAACGCGCCTATAGCGCCTCGGCCAGCACCTCGACGAGATGTTTTGCGCGCCTGCCCGTGCCGTGTTCGATCTGCTGACGGCACGAGACGCCTTCGCTCACCACTGTGACCCCCGCCTCAGCCGAGCGGACCGTGGGCAACAGTACTAGCTCTCCGATATCCATTGATGTCTGGTAGTGCTCCTTCTCGAAGCCAAAGGAGCCCGCCATCCCGCAGCACCCCGATTTGATCTCGTCGGGCTCGCATCCGGGAACCGAGCGAAGCACCTGCATCGCCTTGTCGGTGCCGACCAAGGCCTTCTGGTGGCAGTGTCCGTGAAACAGGACCGGGCCCGGTTCCCGGCTGAACTCGATCTGCGCCCCGTCCTCTTCCTGAGCGAACAGGACAAATTCCTCGACGAGCATTGAACTCTCCGCCACAGCTCGAGTGCCCGCGCGGTCACCGATCAAGTCCGTGTAGTCGTCACGGTAGGTGAGGATGCAACTCGGCTCGATGCCGACCACTTTTGCGCCCTGCTCGACGTACGGCAGAACCGCGTCGACGTTGTAGCTCGCGTTGCTGCGGGTCTTGTCGATCATCCCATTCGAAAGCAATGGGCGTCCGCAGCATTTCACCTCTGGAACGACAACCCGGTAGCCCAGGGCTTCCAGGACCGCCGTAGCGGCGCGTCCGAGCTCCGGGTGGTTGTAGTTCGTAAACGTGTCCGGCAGGAGCAGCACCTCGCCGCGGGCGGCTTCGGGCGACCCACCCCGAGCCCGGAACCACTGTTTGAACGACTGGCCGGCGAAAGGTGGCAACTGACGCCTCTTGTCGATACCGCCGTAGTTTTCGAGCAGGTCCTTGAATACGCCTGACCTGGCAGTCCAGTTGGAGAGCGGGGCGGCGATTGAGCCGAGGTGGCTGATCTCAGACACGTTGCCGAGGACCCTGTTGCGCAGCGAGTAGCCGTTCGTCTTGTGGTACCGGTCCAGGAACTCGTACTTGAGCCTGGCCATGTCGACGTTGGACGGGCACTCTGCCTTACAGCCCTTGCACTCGAGACACAGGTCAAGCACGTCGTATAGCCTCTTGCTGGTCAGGGCGTCGACGGGCAACGCACCTGACATCGCCGACCGGAGAGCGGTCGCCCGGCCCCGCGTCGAGTGCTCCTCGTCACGGGTCACCATGTAAGAGGGGCACATCGTGCCGGACGTGACCTTCCGGCAAGCGCCCTGTCCGTTACACATCTCGATGGCTGCCGAAAGGCCGCCTTGTTCGGCGAAGGCAAAGCCGGTTGTGACCTCGAGCGGACGGTACGCAGGCGAGATGCGTAGGTCCTCGGTCATCGGCAGCGCGTCGACGATCTTTCCAGGGTTCATGATCCCGCTCGGGTCGAACGTTTGCTTCACCTGTCGGAATGCCTCGTACAGCTTGGGGCCGAACATCTTTTCGGTCCACACGCTTCGCACGAGGCCGTCGCCGTGCTCGCCGCTCATCGAGCCGCCGAACTCAAGCACCAGATCGCTGATATCCGAGGCTATCGAAGCCATGCGATCGACGCCGTCTTGCCGCTTCAGGTTAACCAGCGGGCGAACGTGAAGGCAGCCGACGCTGGCGTGGCCATAGTAGCCGGCCGTGGTGCCGTGACTGCGGACCACTTCGTCGAACCGCCTGACGAACTCGGGCAAAACCTCTGGAGGGACCGCCGTGTCTTCGACGAAAGGCAGCGGCTTGTCGTCTCCAGGCGCGCTCATCATCAAGCCCAGTCCAGCCTTCCGGACAGCCCAGACCTTGGCCTGGTCCTCGGGAGCGATGATGCGCCGGACCGCGTAGCCCAGGCCGGCACGACGCATCCGAGCGTCGACGGCGTCCAGCTTGGCCTCGACCTCGGACTCTGAGTCTCCGGTTACCTCTACGACCAGCAGCGCCTCGGGGTCCCCCTCGATGAAGTCCATCGTCCTTGAATATTCGAGGTTCGAGCGGGCCTGCCGGACGATCATGCTGTCCATTAGCTCCACAGCCGAGGGCGCCAGCTCGAGGAGCGCGACGGTCGCCTCCATCGACTCGCCTAGCTCGTTGAAGTGCAATACGGCGAGGGCCTTGAACGCCGGCTGCGGCACGATCTTGAGCTTGGCCTCGGTGATGGTCAGCAGCGTCCCTTCGGCCCCGACGACGAACCGTGCCAGGTCGAGACCGTCTCCATCCGATAGCTCGTCGAGGTTGTATCCCGAGACCCGACGAAGGATCTTCGGATAGCGAGCCAGCACCTCGTCGCGGTTTTCGTCTCCGATCTTGCGGAGGGATCTGTAGATCGAGCCCTCGAGACTATCGGTGGCTACCTTGGTTTCCAGGGCGGCACCGGTGACGGGACCGAGCGTCGCCTTGTCCCCGTTGGATAGCACCACGCTCAGCTCGAGGACGTTATCGATCGTCTTGCCCCAGACTATCGAGTGCGCGCCGCAGGAGTTGTTGCCGAGCGCGCCGCCGACGTTCCCGCGATTGCTGGTGCTGGGGTCGGGGGCGAAGATCATGCCCGTCGGTGCGAGCTGCTGGTTGAGCTCATCTAGGATCACGCCGGGTTGGGTTCGCACCCAGCCCTCCTCGGCGTTCATCTCGATCACGTCTCGCATGTGCTTGGAGAAGTCGATGACGACCGCGTTCGCCACGGTCTGTCCCGCAAGACTTGTGCCGCCTCCTCGGGGCAGTACGGGGAGGCCGTGCCGGCCGGCAGTCTCGATGACGGCGATGACGTCATCCTCGGAGCGTGGGATGACGACGCCGACGGGCTCGATCTGGTAGATGGACGCGTCGGTCGAGTAAAGGAGGCGCGTCATCTTGTCGAAGCGGACCTCTCCGTCGACTATGCCCCTCAGCTCCTCCGCCAGGTCGCGAGCGTCCGGCGGCGCCTCGGTCGTGGTCATCAGGCGTCCTGAGACTCCGCCCCTGCGCGAATCCCGGGCGACTCGGAGCGGAAGGACAACGCGAGGATAGGAGGTGCCAGCGCGGTGGTAGCAACGGTCATCATGATCGCGACGCCATAGAGATCCTGTTCAATGATATTGGAGCTGATGCCGATGCCGGCCATGATGAGCGCTACTTCTCCCCTGGGCAGCATTCCGACACCGACTCTCCAGGCACCTCTGCGGTTGAATCCCACGAGGAGAGCCGGAAGGCCGCTACCGCCTACTTTGCCGATTACCGCGAAGGCAGTGATCACCAGACCAAAGCCCCAGACGCCGCCCAGAGACGACACGTCGACAAGCATACCCATCACGACGAAGAAGATCGGAACAAGAGCCGCGTAGACCGCTCTCAGCGGCTCGTCGAGGCGGTGGGCCAGCTCGGTGCCGGATAGGGCCAGGCCGATGGAGAACGCCCCGATGATCATCGCCAGACCAAAGCTTTCCGCCAGTCCCGCCGCCAGCAAGGCTATAGCCAGCGCTAGAGCCAAGGCCGCGCCGCTCACCTGGAACTTCAGCAGAAGCGTGGAGATCTGGCGTGATAGCAAAATCCCGATTCCGGTCAGAGCTATCCAGAAGCCCAGAGTCTTTATCGCAACGGTGCCGACCGAGCCGACCGACAGCTCGCCGGTATCGCCCAGACCTACGACGATGGTCAATATCAGTATGCCGACCACGTCGTCGAGGACCGCTGCGCCCAGGATCGTCACGCCCTCGGGTGTGCCGAGACGGCGCAGATCGCCAAGGACTCTCACGGTAATTCCGATCGACGTCGCCGTCAGTAGGGCGCCTACGAATAACGCTTTGACGTCGGTGAAGTCGTCTGCGTAGCCAAAGGCCACGGTCAGGACGACACCGAACACGAACGGGAAGGCCACCCCTCCAAGCGCCACGACAGTCGCAGGTCTAGCATAGCGGAGGAACTGGCCCAGGTCGGTCTCGAGTCCGGCTAGGAAGAGCAGGACGATGGACCCCACCTGCGCGATAGCCCAGAGGCTGTCGGACACTGGAATGGAGAACCCTTCGTGTCCCGCAGTCTCCGCGGCGTGCTCGAACAAAACGCCGATAGCCGGGAAGTCTAAGCCACCGAGCGCGAAGGGCCCGATCAGTATGCCGGCCGCTAGCTCACCCAAGACGGCCGGCATCTTCAGGAACCGCTCAAAGGCCTCCCCACTGACCTTCGCGGCGGCTAGGATTACGGCGAGCTGGAAGACCAGCCTAGTTACTGCTTCGGTTCCCTCTTCCATCAGGCCTATCCAAGCGCTTGGTCGACCTCATACGTCGTGTCCGCCTTCTCGGCGTCCACTAAGTGGAGGTCGCCGCGACCGCGCTCTAACCCTTAAGAGCCGGCCTCTGAAGAATGCCGCTACGTTCTCTCCCGACAGGGGAGGGGAGACTTCTGAGACACCTTCTTGAGAGGATATCGTACCCTGTTTCAGCAAATGGCCCCAACATGAAAAGAGGCCTGCAGAGCAGGCCCCGTCAAGCGCGACTTCACAGTATGCCCTAGTGGTCCAACATCCTAGTATTGAAGGGTTCTGAGGTTACGGCTTGGTAGGGGCGGGTTTGAAACCCGCCCTGTCGTCGTAGCACGCCAATCTCGGCTACCCCTCATTTCAAAGATTTCGGTCTACTAGGAGACCTTGACGATCTTATATTGCATCTTGCCTCTCGGTGTGTCGACCTCGACGTCGTCGCCCGTCGAGCGCTTCAGAAGGGCTTTCCCGACAGGGGAGGCGTCGGAGATCCTGCTCTCCAAAGGGTTTGCTTCGGCCGCGCTTACCACCGTGTACCTCGTCTCGCGACCCGACTCGGTGTCTTTAAGCAGGACCTTGGAACCGACCGCGACCGCCTTTTCCCTTCTCTTGGATGGGTCGACGACGACGGACGACTTCAACGTTCTCTCGATCTGCGTAATCCGCGACTCCACGAGGCCGAGCTGCTCCCTTGCAGCCTCCAACGGGACGTTCTCACGGACGTCTTTGTCGAGAGCCGCTTGCCGTATCATTTGAGCTAGCGGAAGGCGCTCTCCTTTGAGGCTCTCCATCTCCTCGTTTAGCTGCTTATAGCCCTCGGGTGTCAGCTCGAAGGCATTGTCCTCGAGTTTCTGCTCGCGCCGGGACCGGGACCTACCTTTACGGATCCGGATGTGCTGTGCCAGGTTCTGTTCGATGAGCCCTGTCTTTTTGGCGAACGCGAGGAATTTCTTTACCTCTTGCAGCCTATCCATCACCTGGGGTCCGCTGGCTCCGACCTTATCGCCGTAGTCGCCGATCTCAGGAGGCTTCAATTCCGCCAGCGTCCGGTCGGGCCCACACCAGTTCACGAACCGCAGCAGCTCCTGTTGAGCTTGAGTCCCGTCGTGCTTAGCCTTGAAGCTATTTACATATTGTCCAAGCGCATCAAGGAGGGTGACGGGTTCAGTTTGCTGCAACAGTGTTCCTCTGGACCGTAATGGTTCCGGCCTCATGTTATTAGAGGGGCCAATAGGTGTCAACGTGTCCAGTAGCATCGCCCGAAACGCTCGATGGGATCAAACCGATTGAAGCTCTGCAGCGATCTCGTCGGTCTTGGCCGCCATGATGAAATCGTTACGGTGCAACCCCTTGATTTTGTGCGTCCACCAGGCTACATTCACTCTACCCCATTCGACAACCAGCCGCGGGTGGTGGCCCTCCGCTTCGGCCTCTGCCCCTACGCGGTCCGCCAGCGCCAGGGCATTGGCGAAGTCGCCGACGCGGAACGTCCTGTCCAGGCGCTTGATGCCGTCCTCTTCTGTTAGCTGCCATCCGGGCACCAGGGGGTGCAACTCCGAGACCTCTTCGTCTGTGACTCTGGGTGAGTCCCGTCTGCAAGCCACGCATCTCTCTCGTGTCAGCGCTACCATCAGCCTCTCCTCGCCCGCCTCCATTAGCCTCCCTCGTATTATAGGCCCAATCTGGCATGAGACGGTTAAGCGGCTGTCCATCAGCTACGAAGCCGATGATATAATCGGCCCGACTCGCCTGCGTTCATGCGTTGGCCGCCGTCCGACGAATAGGGTGAGCATCGCCATCGTTTAGAGGTGCATGTTGAAGGTCCGTAAAGCCGTACTCCCCGTGGCTGGCCTCGGTACACGCTTCCTGCCGGCGACGAGGTCGACCCCGAAGATGATGCTGCCGGTGCTCGACACCCCGGCGCTACAATATGCCGTTGAAGAGGCGGTGTCGGCCGGTATCGAGCACATCGTGATCGTGATTTCCGAGGGACAGGAGGCGGTCAACGGCTATTTCAAGCATATCCCCTACCTGGAGGCGAGGCTCGAAGAGCAAGGTGCACAGGACTTGCTGGACCGCATGAACGCGATCCCTGAGATGGCCGAGTTCAGCTACGTGACCCAGGAGAAGCAGCTTGGCCTGGGCCACGCGGTCTTGATGACACAGTCACTGATCGGCGACGAGCCCTTTGCGGTCCTGCTCTCGGACGACATCATCTGGAGCGACCCACCGACGATCGGGACGATGGCGGAGCTCTCGGATAACCTGGGCGGTCCGGTCATTGCGGTCAAACAGGTTCCGGAAGCCGCGATTCCGAGTCTGGGGGTCGTGGATCCCGTACCGGTAGACGACCGCGTCTACGAGGTAGTCGGCATGGTCGAGAAACCCAGCATCGAGGACGCCCCCTCCGACCTGGCTATTACCGGACGATACGTCCTGACTCCGGAGGTATTCGACGCCCTGGAGCGTACTCCACCGGGGGCGAAAGACGAAATCCAGCTGACCGATGCGCTAGCCATGATGCTGGGAGAGAGCAAGGTCTACGCGTACCGGTTCCCTGGCGACCACTTTGACGTCGGCACGCCCTTGGGCCTGCTCAAGGCTTCCGTCTACGCCGCGCTTCAAAGGGACGAGATGTCCGACGACCTCCGCGATTGGCTCCGGTCCCACCAAGCGTGATGCCCGGCGTCACGACCTTGGCCTTCGACATCTTCGGGACTGTTCTCGACCTGTCCGGCAGCCTGGTACCGCCGACGGCTCAATTCCTCGAGACCAAAGGGGCGAAGGTCGACGGCCACGCCTTCTGGGGGCGGTGGCGCGCGCGCCAGCGAATCGAGCAGTACCAGGACTCCCTGCTCATGCTCGGCCACTCCGGATACCTGGAGACCTGCCGGCGAGCCTTCGTCTACTGCCTCCGCGTGGACGAGATCGACTTCACCGACACCGAGATCGATGACTTCATGGGCGTCTGGCAGGAGCTCCGTCCCTTCGACGACGCCATCGAAGGGCTGAACCGGCTGAAGGGCCACTACCGGCTGGTGGCTCTCTCGAACGGTGAGCGGCCGTACCTGGAGCACCTGGTGGCAAACCAGATCAAGGTGGAGTTCGACGCCATCTTCTCGGTCGACGCCGCCGGCGCGTTCAAGCCCCACCCGTCGATATACCGCACTGCCGCACAATACCTGGGGTCGGAGCCACACGAAATCATGACGGTTGCCGCCCACTCTTTCGACATCTTGGGCGAGAGAGCTTGCGGCTTTCGCGGGGCGTACGTGAACCGCTACGGGCTCCCTTTCGAGGAGACGCCGCTCCAGCCCGACCTCGAGGTCAGCGACTTTGTCGAGCTGGCGACCCTGTTGCTCGATGGCTAAGCGGAGGGTCATCGTCGCTGTATCGGCGATCATCGACAACGTCAAGAGGGCAGGTCTGAGACCTGCCCCTGCATCGTAAGGAAGTCACCTACCTATTGCGAGGTTTACTTTAGGTCGACGCATGACCGGCGACGCCGTCAGCAACGACCTACCGACTGCGAACGGCCAAGGACGAAAGATGCTTGGACTTCCGAAAGGCAGACCGATTCTCGTTGAAATACGACCTGGGTTGGGCTCAGGCTTTCGCCCAGGAGGAGCAGACCATCCGGAAAGCGATCGGCCTTCTGGTTGCCGACGTTCAGCATGTTGGGAGTACCTCGATTCCCGGCATGGTCTCGAAGCCGATTCTTGATATCGGGGTGGCGCTGGCTAGGTTCGAAGATGGACCTGAATGCGTCGAGCCGCTCGCGCGCCTGGGATACACGTACCGAGGGTTGTCGGAGAGAATGCCCGGGCACCGTTCTTTCGCAAAGGGCGACCCGATGACCCACAAGCTGCACATGGTCGAGACGACAAACAAGGAATGGTTCAATCTCGTCGGGTTCCGAGACTATCTCATCGCTCACCCGGACGTCGCCGAGAAGTATGCGCAAGTGAAGCGGTCGCTGGCCGAGCAGTTCGCCGGCGATTGGACCGCATATACCGATGCAAAACGCCCCTTTATATCGGGTGTGTTGGCCAAGGCAAGACGGGTGCTTGGGGACGCCTAGCCCAACCCCGGGTTTCGGGCAATCAGAGATCCACGATTGCCAGTCGGTAGCCAGAGCGAATAAACTGGGCCAGCCGATCTGCGGCTCATACTTTACGGAAGCACAATCGGAGGCACATTGGTGGCCACAGCGGTCGAAAGCCTACAACGACGTGGCGCTGTCTACGAACGGATGGGTGTCACGCCCATTATTAACGCTAACGGCACCCAGACCGTGCTCGGCGGCTCGATTATGGAGCCGGAAGTCGTCGAAGCGATGGCCGAGGCTGCCGGCGCAATGGTACGGCTCAAAGACCTCAACGATCGGGCGGGCGAGATCATCGCGGAGCATACCGGCGCCGAGGCTGGGTTGGTGGCGGCCGGCGGCGCGGCCGGGCTGATGCTCCAGATGGCGGCGTGTATCGCAGGCACGGACCGTAACAAGATCAAGCAACTCCCCGACGCCACGGGTATGAAGAGTGAGTTCGTCATCAAGCGGAACCACGATAGCGAGTTCGTCCAGGCGTACCGACAGGCGGGAGGTACCGCGGTCTGGGTCGGTACGCATGACGGAGCCACACGGAACGAAATCGAAGCCGCGGTGGGAGAGAATACGGTCGCCCTCGCCTTTATCGCTTCCCGCTGGCATTCTGACTCCTTCGATGGCCTCGACGAGATGATCGACATCGGCAGGCGGCACTCGGTCCCCGTAGTCGTCGACGCGGCGGCTATGCTCCCGCCGCCCGAGAACCTCAGGCGGTTCATCGAGCACGGGGCCGACATGGTCTGCTTCAGCGGCGGCAAGGCCATCAAGGGCCCGCAGTCCACGGGCCTCCTATGCGGACGGAAGGACCTGATGGAGGCCGCGGTGCTGAACGCCAGCCCTCACGAGGCCGTCGGCCGCCCCGCCAAAGTCTGCAAGGAAGAGATCGTGGGCATCGTGACGGCCCTCGAACGATACGTCCGGCGAGACCACGCAGCCGACCAGCGCAGGTGGCGCGACTACGGCCAGACCATTGCCGACGCAATCGGCGACTTGCCTGGAGTCGCGACTTCGATCGAGCAGGACGACTGGTTCCGCCCTGTGCCGGAGCTGTCGGTGGTGCTCGGCGCTGAGTGGCGCGGTCCTTCGGCTTTGGAGATCGTCCGTACCATGGCGGAAGGCGACCCCCCGATCATGATCGAGGCCAGCCGGCGCGAGGGCGAGGACATCTTCGCCAACCCGCACGGCCTGCTCGAGGGCGAGGCGGAGGTGGTCGGAGAGCGCTTGAGAGCGACCATGGGGACTAAAGCGTAGGGTGTAAAACGTGACGAGTAAAACGTAAAGCGTAAAACGTCGCAACGGAATAAATCGGGCATTACGTTTCACGTTTTACGTCTCAATCTCGACCTTTAATCTGGAGATACTTCTCGTATGAACTGGGACTTGCTGATCAAAGGTGGAACGGTAGTCGACCCTAGCCAGGGCCTTCATCGCGTTGCGGACGTCGCGATCTCGGGCGACAAGGTCGCCGAAGTCGGCCCCGATCTGGATGGCTCCAACGCTGTTGAGGTGATCGACGCCTCCGGGAAGATAGTCACCCCAGGGTTTATCGATCTTCACACGCACAACTTCGTATCGAGTCCCAAGCTTCCGAGCCTGCCAGTGGACTCGACGAGCCTGGCCAGGGGCGCCACGACGGTGCTGGACGCCGGCACCGCGAATCCTGGCGAGTTCCCCCACTACTGGGAGACGGACATCGCCGAGGCCAAGACCCGCATGTACGGGCTGGTGCGTATGCCGGACCCCTACGGGCCCGACCCTTCGAGTTGGGAAGAGGCACGCGACACCATCCTCCGCTATTCCGACGTGCTAGTTGGGGTCAAGTACCACCACTCTCAGCGGTTTCACACACTGCCACTAGCGCGGGAGGCCGCCGACTTCGCAGGTGGCATGCTGATGGCCGAGGCTTACGGCGCACCGATACCGCATCTGCTCGAATACCTTGGACCCGGCGACATGCTTACTCACACCTTCCACGCCTCGTTCAGGTTCCCTCTATTCGACCATAAGGGAAAGCTTCACCAGGCCATTTGGGATGCGGTCGAGCGGGGCGTGATCCTCGACGTAGGTCACGGCGCCCGCGGGTTCGGATTCCGGACGATGGAGCAGGCCCTGGAGCAAGGGCTGAAGCCGACGACCATCAGCACCGACGTGCACAAACAGAACGTCGACGGCCCCGTCTACGACATGCCGACGACAATGTCGAAGCTGCTCGCGCTAGGGGTGTCGCTCGACGATGTCGTCGAGATGTCGACGGCGGCTCCGGCACGCGTTCTCCAACAGGAAGGCGTGCTAGGGACCCTGAAGCCGGGCGCTATGGCGGACGTAGTCGTAAGCGAACTGGCCGAAGGGGAGTTCATTTACATGGACGTCCTCCACGAAAAACGGGTCGGCGAGCATCGCATCCTTCCCGAGGTCGTGGTCCACAACGGTGAGGTCTACGACGGGGAGGCTTACGAGCCGTCCGACATGACTCACACGACTGACGCGCCGCCGGGCTTCATCGAGCCTACTTAGAATGTCGCACTATGCTTCGACAGGCTCAGCACGAACGGTTTGGTAGGAATCGTCTATGTCGGTTGTCTCCGACTCTCTGAAAGATGAAAACGGCCAATGTTTCGCAGCAATCTTGGTCGATGTCGGTGCGGACCTGCGTGTGTCTAGCTTCGTCGCGACTCACGCTGGGACGCGGGCGCATGCAATGCCCTCTACCAAAGGAGGCCCCTGGGGCACGTCCTTTTTCATAGGAATCCTCCACGTCCTGTCGCACGGGACACCACGAATGATGAAAAAGGACAGAGTCTTACCTCTTCTCCCGCGGCGGGAGAAGATTGAGATGAGGGCTCGTTCGGCTAGCCCTCTTGCACCTTATCTTTCAGGGTAATGACGCGTACGAACGGGTTGGTAGGAGCGTAAAGCGAGGTTAGTTTTGACAGACCAACATCTACGTTTCCTGGTGGTGATGGCCCATCCTCACGACTTCACGTCGGTCGCAGGCACGTGCGGAATACATGCGGCCGCTGGAGATGAGGTGACGTGGGTGTCGATGACCGCCGGGGCCTCGACGCACAACGAACGTCTCGCCGACGAGCTTGCCAAACCAGAGGACGAGCAGAACCCCAAGATAGTAGACCAGGACCCGCATGAGTACGTGACTCAGAAGACAGATGAGCTCAGCGCAATCTCGGACCTGTTTGGGGTGGACGGCTGCAGAGCCCTGCCCTACCCAGACAAGCCTTTCCTGGTCGAGCGTAACCCCGAGGCGGTCGAGGAGATACGTAGCCTCATTCTCGAGATTCGACCTCACATCATTCTCACGCAGAGCCCCTACCTGACAGGCCCTCATGGACTGGCGTCGGGCGCCCGGAACGACCACACCGAGACCGGGTTCGCCGTGATCGAGGCCAAGACCCTGGCCCAGATACCGCGTTACGGGACGAGAGAGGCCCCGCACGTCGTCCCGGCGACGTTCTTTCCGGGAATATACTTTGAGAAAAACCAGTGGGACTTCGTTGTGGACATCGGCAGCGAGTTCTACGAGAAACGAGTTGAGGCGGAAGTCTTGTTCAAGAGCCAGGGCCACACCCCAGAGTACGCACGGAGACGCATCGACTCGACGGTGGGGAACACCGGATACTTCGCCGGTATCTCTCACGGAGAGGCTTTCGTCCGTGAGAGGCCAGAGGTGGTCCCCAAGATCGCTCTGTCAGAGTACACGCTCCGGCGGGCCGTCGAGCCGCGCCTGGAAGGCATAGAGCGGCAAGGTAGCGGCGGTAAAAGATCCCAGGGAAGCTGAGCCAATGTACCCCATCGACCTGAACGGCAAGACAGGCGTAGTATTCGGCGTCGCGAACCACCGGAGCATCGCGTGGGCTATTGCGGAGATTCTTCACGAGGCCGGCGCCAGGCTCGCGATCGCCTACCAGAACGAGCGCGTCCGCGAAAGCGTTGCAAAACTCGTCGCGTCGTGGGACGACACGCTACTATTGGAGTGCGACGTCAGCTCCGACGACAACGTCGCGGCAGCTTTCGAACAGCTCAAGGGCGAGTTCGGCACGCTCGACGTCATCGCCCATAGCATCGCCTTCGCCAACCGCGAAGACCTCGGCGGTCCTTTCCTGGAGACTAGCCGCGAAGGCTTCCGGCTTGCGCTGGACGTTAGCGCGTACTCCCTTGTCTCGATAGCCAGGTACGGTGCGCCCCTCATGGGCGACGACGGTGGCAGCATCGTCGCGATGACCTTCCAGGCTTCTGAGCGGGTATTCCCAGGGTATAACGTTATGGGAACGGCGAAAGCCGCTCTTGAGAACGAAGTGAAGCAGCTCGCCAGCGACCTTGGACGCGACAACATCCGGGTCAATGCCATCTCGGCGGGGCCGCTCGACACTCTGTCATCGAGGGTCATCAGCCAGTACCGCGACATGAAGAAGATCCACGCAGAGCGCTCGCCGATGGGTCGTAACATCACGGTCGAAGAAGTGGCCAAGACGGCGCTCTACCTGTGCAGCAATCTGTCTAGCGGCGTGACGGGCGAGATCGTCCACGTGGACACCGGCTACAACGTGATGGGGATCTAGGCCGTGGTTCGACAAGCTATCCTGAGTCCGTCGACGGGCTCACCATGAGCGGTTGAAGCGCAACGTGACGGGATGTAACCGAGGCTGGCAGGGATGAATGAAGTGGAGGGGGATTTAACGTGCCGGAACCGATCTACATCGAGATCGAAGAAAACGACAACTGCGACTACATGCCGATGCAGGTGTACGAGTCTCGAGCCGACCCGACACCGATTAGATGGGTAAGGCTGTTCGAGCCGGATAGACCTCACGGTATCTACGAGGTGACCGGTTGGGACAGCGAAGACGACGGCTCTCCCTGTCCCGCGATGTACGTACCCGTTTCCGACTCAGGGCAGGCAGAAGCTCACCTCATCTGCGGCGGCGATTGGGGTGTCCGGCTAAGACCGCTGGGCAGCGAGGAAGAATGGGACCTCGGCAGCCAAGACCAGTGGGGCGAGCCCTACCTGGTCCTGACCGACAAGGCCGACGTACTAAAGGGAAGCGAGCCGCCCGAACCCGAGTAGACGGCAGCCAACCTACACACTTAGAACGCTTCACATCACCGCAGAGATCGCGGAGCCCGCAGAGAAATCAGAATGAAAATGTTCTCACCTCTGTTTTCCGCGTGCTCTGCGGTGAGTTTTTGGTTGTCGCCTTTATTGGGCGTCAATCATGGGGTCGCGACCGGGTTCCCCGCCTTCCGCGGCTGTGTTCAAACGGCCCATATAGTGGACCCATCCCTGGAGGTGAATCTCGTGCAGGTCGGCCGGCAGCCCGTAGTGCCGGAGCCTGACAAGGGTGGAGTCACCTTCGGGTATCAGGGATACCTCGACCGTACTGGCGCCCGGTGGGACAGCCTGGCCTTCGCCCTCCCAGCCCCACGTGAACACAACGCGACTGTATGGCGTGATCTCGACGTACTCTCCCTTGGCAACGTCACGTCCGTTGACGTTGACGTGATAGACACCGCCGGGCCGGGCGTCGAGGGTCGCCGTCGTCCCATTCCACTGGACCATCAGGTCTGGTTCGGTGAAGAATGGGAAGATCGTCTCGGGCTTGGCTTGAATCCGGACCTCGTGCTGAATCGCGTTTTCACTGGTCGTTGCCATCGTCTCGTTCCTCCGTTCTTCGGCCTCCGCTACTTCCTTGAGAGCGGATAGCCGGTCGCTCCAGAATTCGTCGAGGAACGCCTTGAGCTCAGCCAGCCCTTCAGGGCGGGACTGGTACAGCCGACGGGTGCCCGCTTTGCGAACGGACACCAGGCCTGCGGCGTACAGTACCTTCAGGTGCTGCGAGATGGCGGGCCGGGTCACGTCGAAGCGCGACGCGATCTCTCCAGCGGAGAGCTCCCCCCGGTGCACCACCCGCAGTATCTCAAGTCGTCGTGGCTCGGCGATGGCCCGTAAGGCTTCCTCGATCATGACTATACGTTAGCACATGCTAACGTAAGTGTCAACTTACTGATGCGGCAGCGGGCGCATCCAATGCGCTCCTACCAAACCAGGAAGCTTGTAGATCGGCGAAAAGCGTTGTTGAGCCGGTGTTGCGACGTCATCGCTCCGATCGTTCTGGCGCCGTTGCTATTTGGCCCGCCGTTTAGCGAATAGAAGCCCGGACCACGTCTTGTCGATCGCGCAGATCTTGTAGTCGACCAGCCCTGTGGCGAGGCCTGTCTCTCGGACCACGGGCTCGGTAACGTCTGAGACGACGCCCGACGACTTCTTCGGCCAGGCTATCCAGAGCCGGGCGCCGTCGGCGAACTCGCCCATTCGCACTATGCGACGCCTCAGCTCTTTCTGCGAGTCGACGAACCAGATGGTAACGTCTCGCTTGCCGCGAGCGTCTCTCCGCAGGACGACGTCTTCGGGTAGCGGACCCAGGGTCTTCTCGAACTCTTCCGGTGCACCGACCAGTACGACAGAGGAGCTCGCCTTGATACCGAGCTTCTTCGGGAGCGGGGTTCCCGAGTACCCAGCGAACCGCGGATTCCGGAACGACGGCCTCGGCCGATGGCGCAGCCAGCGCGATATCCAACACCGGTCCAATGTCCTTCCACGTCGAGTGGACAACGTCAGGAAGGATGGCTCTTACGCTCTTCACGTCGTCACGAGTGCCGCCGACCATGATCAGGGGCACCTGGCGTATGGACTTGTACGTCCGCAGAGTGACGGCCACGTCTCGTCCCTGGGATGGCAGGCGCGCCAGATCGATGATCACGGCGTCTGGCGGGTTGCGTCTGAGCTCTCGCAAAGCGGCTTGGTCCAGCGGCTCAGAGGCAACGTCGTAGCCGAGGGCTCTCAGCTTCCCGGCCCTCTCTTCAGTCTCGACCGCGTTCCAGTAGATCAGGCGTACTCGTGGCATCGGAGAAGGAAGGCGATACCTTGTCCAGATCGGTCAGCGTGCGGGACTGCCGTAGACCTCGATCTCGACGGCTCCTGTGTTGCCACCGCTCGACTCGATGACTTCGAACCTGAGCCGACTGGCCGTCAATGCGGTCTCGAAGTATTCGACGCCGGCGGCGCCGTCGAGCCGAAACGGCCCGGCGGTCTCGCCCTGGTCAGTGATGACCTGGAACGAAGATATCTGGGCCGAGGAGCCCATGGTCCGGGTCCAAAGGCCAAGAGCCGTGACGACGGTCTCGTCCGCGAGCTCGATCTCGATCCAAGCGTCGTCCCCGTCGCCATCCGATGACCACTGAGTCGACGCATCTCCGTCGATCGCCTGGCCGCCGCCCCACGTGGCGTTGTTCTCCGCGCCGCCGAAGTTGCTGCTGGTGCCGACAACACGAGCGCCCCTGGAAAGCAGGGCCACGTTGTCTCCTGACGGTCTCGGCGTCGCGTCGGGGTCTTCCGGCATCGTGCGGAAGGAGATGTCCTTGTAGCGATACATCGTCCCGTCGGGTCCGATGCCACGGAACGTGAGGTGGTACGTCGTGTCGGGCTCGAGCCCAGTCAGTATCGGGTGGTGGTCACGGTGCCCGCCACCCGCCATGTCATCGTCGGTGGCGAGCTGGCCATACTCCTTGGTTGTCCCATACACCACCGAGCACACAACGTCGACATTTGTCTCGGCGAGGACGGTAGCAGAGGTGGCCGTGATGTCGACGACGTCCGGGCCGGTCACAAGGATTTCGGTGATGTCGGCGGCACCGGCCTCTGCACAGGCGGCGACGGCCGCGGCCAGAGCCAGCACCGCTGCGAAAGCCGGCCAACGCTTCAGTATGCGGATGAAAGTGACGAAACCGGGCCGATTGTGGGATTGAACGACGTTCACCAGCGCTCCTTCAAGAGCGACATTTAAAGCCGTAGCTACGTCGCGACCTGAACGCCTAGGAGGTTGCAGCCTCGTCCGTGACGGTTCCGACGAAGGCCTCGCGCCTCAAGACCGGCGCCTTGTCGATCTTCTCCCACGGGAGATCGAGGTCGTCGCGCCCGAAGTGGCCGTAGGCCGCCGTTTGCTTGTATATGGGCCGCCGTAGGTCCAGGTCGCGGATTATCGCGCCCGGCCTGAGGTCGAAGTGCTTGTCGACTAGCGCCACGATGGTGTCGTCGGAAACCTTGTTGGTGCCGAAGGTCTCTACTGAAATCGACGTCGGCCTGGCGACGCCGATGGCATAGGACAGCTGGACCTCCAGACGGTCCGCGACCCCCGCGGCAACGAGGTTCTTGGCGACGTACCGTGCGGCGTATGCGGCCGAGCGGTCGACTTTCGTGGGGTCCTTGCCGGAAAACGCGCCTCCGCCATGCCTCGCGACGCCTCCGTAGGTATCGACGATGATCTTGCGGCCGGTCAGGCCGGCGTCGCCCACCGGTCCGCCTATGACGAACCGGCCCGACGGGTTGACGTGGTAGACCGTTTGGCGGTCGCGGAGCTCGGCGGGGATCACCTGATGGGCGACCTCCTCTATCAAGTCCCGGGTGATGACGGACTGGCTGATCTCGGGGTTGTGCTGCGAGCTCATGACCACGGTCTGAACCCGCTTCGGCTGGCCGTGGGAGTACTCGACGGTCACCTGGACCTTTCCGTCGGGGCGCAGGTACGGCAGGATCCCTTCCTTTCTGACCTCGGCCATTCGACGGCACAGCTTGTGCGCAAGCATGATTGGAAGGGGCATCAACTCGGGAGTCTCGGTGCAGGCGAACCCGACCATCATTCCCTGGTCACCGGCCCCCAGCATCTCAACCTCTTGGCCGCTCGCCTCGATCTCGCCTCTGGCCTCGAGCGCCAGGTCCACCCCCGCCGCGATGTCGTGGGACTGCCCGTGGACCGATACGGCTATCCCGCACGACTGGTAGTCGAAGCCGAAGCTGGAGTCGATGTATCCGGCGTCCCGAAGTGTGTGGCGAACGACGGTCTGGATATCTACGTAGCCTTCGAGGGTGATCTCGCCCATCACGACCACGAGGCCGGTCGTCGTGCACGCTTCGCAGGCGACCCGCGCGGTCGGGTCCAGGTTTAGGAACTCGTCGAGCAGCGCGTCCGAGATTTGGTCGCAAAGTTTGTCCGGATGTCCCTCCGTGACGGACTCGGAGGTGACCAGGTACAACGGCGAATCCATGAAGCTAAAGGCCATGACGGCTGCCTCCCACTCTTTCCGGTCTGGTTCGACCAATCTCCTCTCCCTCGATGGGAGAGGACTGAGGTGAGGGTGACCTAGGCCAACGACCGGACGTGTTGGACGTCCCCCTCACCCTAACCCTCTCCCACATGGGGAGAGGGGACTACTACGTCCCGATGTCCCAGCTTTCCAGGTAGTGTTGCTGCTCTTCGGTGAGTGTGTCTATCGTGATCCCCATGGACTTTAGCTTGAGCCGGCCGACTTCCTCGTCGATGTCCTTGGGGACGGGGTGGACCGTCGCCTCGAGGTTGTGGGCAGTCTGTGCCAGGTACTCGGTGCACAGTGCCTGGTTGGCGAAGCTCATGTCCATGACTGCAGAGGGGTGGCCCTCGGCTGCAGCGAGATTGATGAGACGCCCTTCGGCCAACAGGTAGAGCTTGCGTCCGTCTTCCATCAGGTACTCGTCGACGAAAGGCCTGGGCTGCCGCTTCGCCTCGGACAGCTCTTCCAGTGCATCGATGTCGATCTCGACGTTGAAGTGTCCGCTGTTGGCGATCACCGCACCGTCTTTCATCTCTTCGATATGTACCCGGTCCACGGCCTTCATGCCGCCGGTCAAGGTGATGAAGATGTCACCGACCTTGGACGCCTCGGCCATCGACATGACCTGGTGGCCGTCCATCGCGGCCTCCAGGGCCCTGACCGGGTCGATCTCCGTCACTATGGCCTGGGCGCCCATCCCCGTTGCACGCATCGCGACGCCCCGGCCGCACCAACCGTAACCGCAGATCACGACCTTCTTGCCGGCCCAGAGGATGTTCGTGGCGCGAGTAATGCCGTCCAGAGTGCTTTGACCGGTCCCATATCGGTTGTCGAAGAAGTGCTTCGTATCGGCGTCGTTCACCGCTATTACGGGGTACTTGAGCTTGCCCTCCTCGGCCAGACTGCGGAGACGTATGACGCCCGTCGTCGTCTCTTCCGCTCCGCCTACCACGGATTCGAGCTCTTTCGTGCGCGTCGTGTGCAGCGTCGCCACCAGGTCGGCGCCGTCGTCGAGAGTCACGTTGGGGCCCTCGTCCAGCACCGCGTTTATGTGCTGGTAGTAGGTGTCGTTGTCCTCGCCTTTGATGGCGTAGGTTGGAATGCCGTACTCGGCGACGAGAGCGGCGGCCACTTCGTCCTGGGTGCTCAGGGGATTGCTGGCGCACATCGTGACGTCGGCGCCGCCGTCCCGAAGGGCCAGGGCTAAGTTCGCGGTCTCCGTGGTGACGTGGAGGCATGCGGCCACCGTCAAGCCATCGAGAGGACGGTCTTTCGCGAACCGCTCTCGTATTTGCCGTAAGACCGGCATCTCCCGCGCGGCCCAGTCGATTCGTCGAACGCCGTCGGGCGCCAGCGCAAGGTCCAGAACGTCTCCCTTAGTCGTGGTAGTCAAATCAACCCTCCGAAGTGTGATCTATTTCGTAGCTGCCAGGTCAATTACTGTTTCTCCAGGGGAGTGTCTCTGTGTCACGCAGGGGCACAAAGCGCACTAGCTCGCTGAGCGCGCGAAATCGTTCCTCAATTTCGGCTCTGGTGAGGGACACCAGGCGGTCGAGGCTAAAGCTCTCGACGGCGAACGAGCCCATAACGGACCCGAGGGCAGCGGCCCTGCGGAAGCCGTCCGAGCTCAGGTCTCCGGTAGAGGCCAGGTAGCCCATGAAACCCCCGGCGAAGGAGTCGCCGGCGCCGGTGGGGTCGACGACCTCGTCCAGGGGAAACGCAGGCGCGGCGAAGGCCGAGTCGTGGCCCACTAGCAAGACCCCGCTGGCGCCGCGTTTCACGGCGACCACCGAGGGGCCCATTTCCATCGCCTTCCCGGCTGCCGTGACCAGGTTGACTTCACCCGTAAGGTCCCGGATCTCGCCTTCGTCGACGAAGAGGACGTCGACCTTCTCGAGAACCCTTCGCAAGCCCGCGTTATCGCCACTGATCCAGAAATTCATGGTGTCCATCGCCACGAGCATTGGCGTGGCCTCGAGCTGCTCGAGCACGCCAAGCTGCAGCTCGGGGTCGATATTGGCCAGAAAGATGTATGGAGTCCGCTGTTGGTCGGCACTGAGCGAGGGCGAGAATTCGGCGAACACGTTGAGCTGCGTGTCAAGGGTATCGCGGCTGTTGACATCCTCGGCGCTGTACACACCGGTCCATCGGAAGGACCGGCCCGGCTTTCGCTCGAGACCGGATACGTCGACTTTCTTATCTTCAAGTAGCTGGACGTGTTCAGTCCGGAAGTCCTCGCCGACGACCGCGACGACGCTCACCGGCGTAAAGTAGCTGCTCGCGACCGAGAAGTACGTCGCTGAGCCGCCGAGGGCGTCCTGCCGACTGCCCGCAGGGGTGGTTACGGAGTCGTATGCTACCGAGCCGACTACGAGTACCGACATTGGTTCCCTTCAGGTAGGCGCGCCATACTAGGAGTCGCCCCCGTAGCTTGCCGGCTTGCCTTTCTCAATCCAAGCGCCGGTGCCCTCCTCGATGTTGAACAGGTTCTCGGTATCGATTCCCATTGCACCCGCCATCTCAGCGGCGAGTCCGCTCCTGACTCCTTGGGCGCAGACAAAGAGCAGCTTCTTGTCCCTTGGCAGCTCCTCGTTCCGGGCGAGCACGTCGTCGACCGGAATATGCAACGCGCCCTTAACGTGCCCGGCTTGATATTCTTCGGGACGCCGCACGTCCACAACCACGGTATCGTCAGCCTCATACATCTCGGCGGCTTCTTCCACGCTTACTCTGTAGTACAGCTCGCCAGGTTCTTTCCTAGGCACGTCGGCCACCTTCCTCCCAGTGATTACTGATGCGAACGCTCAGGAACTCTAACATATCGGCCGATGATGAGGCCCAACCGCTCTCGGGCGCCTTCGTCTACATGCTTGTCGTCGGTTATGATGGCGCTCTCCAGAGCGCTGGCACAATCGCAGTCTCGTTCGCCAGGTATGTTGTTTGCGACCGCCAGCAGGACCTGCTGTGATTGTGCGACGTTTTTCTTGAGGTTCGCGACGACGACCTCTACCGAGACGTCGGCCTCGGCTTCGTGCCAGGTATCGTAGTCGGTGACGAGCGCGAGGGTCGCGTAGCAGATCTCCGCCTCACGGGCCAGCTTGGCCTCGGGCAGGGCCGTCATACCGATTACACTGGCGCCCCAGGAACGGTAGAGCTCCGATTCGGCCCTGGTGGAGAACTGAGGGCCCTCCATGACCACGTATGCACCGCCCGAGTGTACAGCACTGGTTGTTTTGGAGGCCGCCTCTATCACAACGCTGCTTAGGACCGGGCAGAATGGATCTGCGAAGCCTACGTGGGCGACGATACCATCTTCGAAGAAGGTGCTGACACGACTACGAGTCCGGTCGATAAGCTGATTGGGGACGACTATGTCCAGCGGCCGGATCGACTCCTGGAGGCTACCGACCGCGCTCACCGACACGATGCGCTCGACGCCCAGGCTCTTCAGGGCATAGATGTTCGCCCGGCTGGGGACCTGAGTCGGTGAGAACCGATGCCCCACACCGTGGCGCGGCAGGAAGGCAACACGTACGCCTTCGAGGGACCCCAGGACGATGCGGTCGCTGGGGCTTCCGAAGGGCGTATCGACGTCGACTTCATCGACGTTAGCCAGCCCTCCCATCTCGTAAAGGCCTGACCCGCCAATGAACGCAACCCTGGGATCAGTCACGGGATGTGGCCAGTCGGGCGGTGAGCGGGGTTCAGTTTGGTTGCTGCAGTAGTCGTCAAGGTCGTACCCAAAATAAAAACTTCTCTTGCGAGAGAAGTTTCCGTTCGAAGAGATTACTCTCATCTTTCGAGCGTCGTAACGCCCGTCGGACTTGGCACCGTTTCGACGGCCTCTACAGCGCCACCGCTCGGTTGCCGGGCTTCGAAGGGCCGGTCCCTCAGCCTCTCTCGATAAGAGCGATTTGTCGGTTCTAGCCAGCTACAATCGTACTACCGGCCCTAGCTAGTGTCAACCGCCGGACATCTCACTCTAGCATCGCGGTGCTGAACACGACCCGGAAGGGATAGCAGTAGATGACGGCCGAGTTGAAGACGGACGTATCCGTACCTTCTGGAATGGGGTAGTTCTGGTTGCCGATGTTGCCTTTCAGCTTCCCAAGATTGACGTGACCGTCCTGCGTGACGTCGCCGTGTCCGCTGGGGTCGGAATGGGGCGTCAGGATGACGCGCAGGTCCGGCCCGTTCGTCACCTTCAACGACTCCAGACGCAAGACGTGGGACCCATCGGGGAGCTCGTAGATAGTCGCAGTGCCCTCGCCCTTATGGAAGCGGTCGGCATCCTTGAACTCACCAGTTTTCACAGAGACTGCTTGGGGCGTCTCACTTGCCGCGGTCTGCTCAGAAGCCGATTCGGATTCATCTGAAGACTTCTCCATCTTGGGCATCGGCTCTTCCATCGGCACGTCGTCCATCTTGGCCATGGTGACCATTGTGTCTTCGACCTCTTCACGGGTCATGTCCGTTGGAACGGTTGCAGCAAAGGCGAACGGGAACTCCTCCTCGACGGTCTTGTCGAAGAGCAAGGGTGAAAGCAGCCACCAGGCCAGCGCGACGACAGGAACGACCACGATCACGGCCGCGATTATCCAGAAACGCGTGGTCTTGAGCACGGGCGACCTCCTGTTTACAACTGCCGTTGCCGGCGACGGGACACTACTATAGCCGTTCGAACTTCGGCAGCACACCGCCAATTAGAGGCATCGCGTATTCGAGAAAACCATCGGTCGGCATGTAACGCTCTTTGTCGAAGTAATCGTCGGGCATTCGCCTGACCCGACCGGCGACTTCACTCAAAGGCGCGAGGCCGGTCGAGCAATGGTAGTCGACAGCCGGTTGTCTTTCTAGAGTCACCATCCGGTCGGTGGCCCCTTCGATAGCGTACTCGACGGAGGCTCGGCCCGCCGCTTCGGCCTCGTTCGCGTCCGTGGCAGAGATGCAGGCGACCATCGAGCGCTGGATTGTCCCAGGTTTCTCGTAGCGTACGCGGACGTTCAGGCGTGAGCCGGTGAGCTTCGCGAGGTAGCGTCCCGCGCCCTCGTAGTACTGGTGGCCGAACTGGTCGACGTACCACGGCTCGTTGCCTCCGAGGGGCCCACCGGCACCTCGGGCGTTTTCCGCGACCACGGCGACAGCGAAGCCGTAGCGGTCGTTGGCGCTCTCGACGAGCTCGACGAAGCGGTCTTCGTCCACGGGCACTTCGGGTATGCAGACGACGTGCGGCGCGTCCCGGTCGTCCGTGCTCGCCAGGGCTGAGGCCGCCGCGAGCCAGCCCGCATCTCGGCCCATCACCTCAATAATCGTAATTGGGGCCTCCTTGCCCATCGTTTCCGCATCTCTGCCGGCTCCCATCGTCGCCAACGCCACGAACCGGGCGGCGCTTCCGTAGCCGGGCGTGTGATCGGTAAGTACGAGGTCGTTATCGATGGTCTTGGGAATGTTCACAACAGACAAAGGCATTCCGGCGGCTTCCGCCTCGGTATGCATTCTGTGTCCAGTCTCAGCGGAGTCGTTACCGCCGATGATGAAGCAGAAACGGACCCGGTACTCCGACAGCACATCGAGAACCTTCGGAACGTCGTCAGCGTTCAGCCTACGCCGAGAGGAGCCGAGGACTGCGCCAGGCGTTTGGGCCGTTCGCTCCCACCAGACCTTGGTCCGGCTACTCAGGTCGACTACGTCCCCGGCCAGGAGTCCGTCCAGGCCGTGGACTGCGCCGTAGGTCCGGTCGATTTTGTCGCTGAGCTCTGCTTGGCGTGCGACGCCGAAGAGGCTCCGGTTGAGCACGGGGGTGCTGCCGCCCGACTGGAGCACGATCGCGTTGGGTTTGCTCACCATCCTACGTGCGCCAGCCGACTCTAATGAGATGTCCCAGCGTCGGCGAGCAGCTTGGCACATGCGTACACCGCCCTTGTGTGGGGCATGGGGACCCCTGCTTTGTCACCAAGCTCCACCACTGCACCAACGATACTCTCCAACTCCATGGGCCTGCCGGTCTCCAGGTCCTGCAGCATCGACGTCTTGTGGTGACCAACCTTCTGGGCTCCCGCAATACGCTGCTCGATTGAGACCGGCATCTCAACCCCCAGGCTGCGGGCCACCGCGTCCGCCTCTTCCATCACCGCCCGCACCAGCTCCCGGACCTCCGCGTGCGCGGTCATGTCGTACAGCGTCGCCCGGGTAAGGGCACTGATGGGGTTGAAGGCCACGTTGCCGAGCAGCTTGACCCAGATGTCATGGCGGATGCGCGAGCGGATGGGACCCCGAAGCCCGGACTTGGTCAGGGCACGGGACAGATCCCGGCACCGATCGGTGGTGGAGCCGTCCAGTTCTCCTATGCCGAAGCGGTCGCCCTCGATATGCTCGATCACCCCGGGCTCCACGAGCGAAGTCGAAGGATAGACTACACAACCGATGACGCGCTCAGGGGTAATGGCGGTCGAGATGACCTTGCCGGGGTCGACAGTCTCCAGGTGAGTCCCTTCCCATGGTCCACCGTGGCGCTGGAAATACCACCAGGGGATACCGTTTTGCGCCGAAACGACTGCCGTGTCCGGCCCCAACAGTGCGGCAAGCCTCGGCGCCACCGCCGCCAAGCTGTGGGCCTTGACGGTGAGGAAAAGGAAGTCCACGGGCCCGACGCCTTCCAGGCTGTCGGTGGACGTAGGGTGCGCTTCAAAATCGCCTTCGCTGCTGCGCACACGAACCCCGTGGGCCTGCATGGCTTGCAAGTGGGGTCCGCGGGCGACCAGGACGACATCCTCACCAGAATTGGCTAGCTTGGCGCCCAGGTAGGCCCCAACTGCACCGGCGCCGACTACTGCGAACCTCACATCGCCGTCTCCAGCCGGAAGGCGGTGAGCGCCGGCCCGGCTATTTCGTTGACTTTCCGGTCAGCGTCGCCGCCACGATGCGGCGCTGCACCTTGCCCGTAGCGGTCCGCGGTATGGCATCCACTATATGGATGACCCTGGGGACCTTGAAGTCCGCCATGTGCTCCCGACAGTAGGCCACCAGCTGCCGCTGGGACGTTTGCGCATTGAGCACTACCGCAGCAGCCGGCGCTTCGCCGTGCGTGGCGTGCGGGATACCGAACGCCACCGCCTCAGATACCGCCGGATGCGACAACAGCACATCGTCGATCTCCACGGGTGAAACCTTCTCCCCGCTCCTGTTGATAAGCTCCTTGATGCGCCCGACAAGCGTGAGGTAGCCCTGATCGTCCAGAAACCCCTGGTCGCCGGTCCGGAACCAGCCGTCGGTGAACGAATCGGCGTTGGCCTGGGGATTGTCTTCATAGCCTTCGATCACACTCGGCCCCTGGATGACGACCTCCCCCGTCGCGCCGGGAGGCTGGAGGCTACCCTCCTCGTCCATGGTGCCGATCCTCACCCCTGTGCCTTGGCCCACCGACCCCGGCACCCGCGTGCCCGGCGGCAACGGGTTGGAGGCCATCTGGTGGGCCGCCTCCGTCATTCCATATGCCTCCACGACCGGCACGCCGAAACGCTCCTCCATCTCGAGCATGGTGCCGGTAGAGAGCGGTGCGCTAGAAGAACGGATAAACCGTAGGCCTTCGCGACCCAGCACCCCGCCGTCGCCAGAGTCCTTACTCCTGGCCCGTTTGAGGAGCGCCTCGTGCATGCTGGGCACCGCCGAGAACCACGTCGCCCGGTGGTCCTGGACTACGCGCCAGAGGTTCAGAGCGTTGAACCGAGGTGGCACCACCACGGTCCCTCCCGACAGAAGCGTTGCCAGCGTCGAGGCAACCAGCCCGTGAATATGGAACAGGGGCATTACGCACAGCGAAACGTCCTCGGGGGACAGTTCATAGGTAGCCACGATGTTCTGGGCCGACACGACCAGGTTCCGGTGGGCGAGGGGGACTTTTTTCGGCCGGCTGGTGGTGCCGCTGGTGTGGAGCACCAGGGCGACGTCGTCGGGCCCGCACCCTCCGTCTGTTGGGCGCCGGAGTTCCCTTCCCGGGGAAGAGAGAGAAAGCTGGCCCTCTGAGCTCAGACTTGCCATGATGCGGACGACCGAAGAAGGAACCGTCTGGCCAGCCTCTTGCGGCGAGTGTTCCGATGTGATCAGCGCCTTCGCGCCGCTGTCCTCAATGTAGAACCTGAACTCCTCTGCCTTGTAGGCCGGGTTCAGAGGGGCAGCAGTAGCAGTGGAAGCCACCGCGAGAAAAGCAATGATCGTGTCGATGTTGTTGGGAAGAACGATGGCCACCCGATCGCCCCGCCCGATGCCCATCCTCCTCAACTGGTCCGCGACGTCGTTCACCTGGCGCCGGAGCGAGTCGTAGGTCACCACCGGGCCGCCCGGCACCGCAAGTGCGGGATGCGCCGACGCCCCGAACTCGAGAAGCTCCGGTATCGTTGTCGGTTGTTTGAGGCCTGTCATCGTGTCAGGTTCCTGGCCAAGCAGGCCATGAGGCTACTCTTGCGGCGATGTCTAAACAGGCAGGCCGCTCACCGGTCGAATAGTATAGCTGAACGGGTTAGGGGATGGGCTCACCGCTACCGGGCGAACCTGCCGGGGCCGAGGGTCTCAACATCTACATCGGACTCGCCCCTGGTGATGAGATCGGTGATGATGCGGCCCATGGCCGGGCCGAAGACGATCCCCTTACGGCCGCCGCCCGTCGCGATATAAGCACCGTCCATGCTTGGTACGTGGCCCAAGATCGGCAGCATGTCAACAGACAGCGGGCGGAGGCACGCTGTCTGCCGGACGAGCTGGGCGTCCTCCAACGATGGCAGCATCTTGAGGAGCTTGGCCATGATGCTGTCTCGGGCATCGCTGGTTAGCGTTTCGTCGAATCCGGCTTCCTCCTCGGTCGTGCCCGCCCACAATAGACCGTCGGGCTTGGTCGTCGCGTAGTTGCCCTCCCATCCGATCGAGCACTGGATAGGCGGCCCCGGCACTCGCATCCGCAGGATCTGCCCTTTCAGCGGAGTAACAGGCGTGGGCATGTCGAGCCAGTTCGAGGCTTCACCGGCCCAGGGGCCCATCGCAAGCACTACGTTCTCGGTGGAGAGCTCGCCGTCCTCGAGAACGACGCCCTCGACCTTTCCATTGCGGGACTTGAGGCCCGTCACTCTCCCGTGACGGACCGTCGCGCCCGCTGATTCGGCTGACTGAGTCAGTGCGAGCACCAGTCGGTAGGGATCGACGTCCACCGTGCCCTCGATATAGACGCCCCCAAGTACGGCGTCGGAGATTCGGGCGTCGACGGACCTGACCTGCACACGGTCCATCCACTGGACCGAGTAGCCGGGTTGCTCCTGTTGCCATGCAACGGCGTCCCTGGATGTCTCGGCATCATTTTCGGAGAACTCCAGGGACAAGGTCGGCCGCTCGCGAAACTCGATGTTAATGTCGGTGCTCTCCGGCAAGTCGACCGCCAACTCTCTGTGGAGACGCATGCCTTCGGCACCCAGCGTGTACGCCGGGCCTGGTATGCCGGGCCCACCGAGGGCGCCGAGGCCACCGTAGGCGAAGCCCGACGCGTGGGAGCCTATGGCGTCCTTCTCTATCACTACACTGGTGACGCCCGCCTTCGCGAGGTAGTAAGCCGTGGAAATACCGGCAATGCCACCGCCAACGATCACGACGTCGGCGCCTTTGCTGCTCATCGTCAGGCTCCTGTCGGCTGGCGACAGTTCGATCGGGTGGATTTCTCTAAGATGGGTTTGAGGGACATCTTCGCAGGCCCCCGGCAATCACATAGAGCCTGTCTCAAAAGGTTTTCTGTGTCCTTGATTTGACTACCGCTGTTGGTAGAGTATTGCCAGAACGAATCGAGGAGCGAGTGTGATGCCTCTGCGACCACTGAACAGAGAGCAGAGTTGGTTGTTCCCGCCGACTCTGGACGAGTTGTTGCCTGAGAACCATCCTGCCCGGTTTGTAGCGGCGTTGGTGGATGGGTTGGACCGAGCCAACTGGTCTGAGCTGGGGGTCGATATAGACGGGGAGCCTTTGGGGTCCCCTGCCTACCACCCACGAGGGCTTCTGAGCGTGTGGGTGTATGGATTTACGACCGGAGTACGCTCCAGCCGTAAACTGGAGGCGGCGTGCCGAGACCAGATACCTTACCTGTGGCTCACCGGGTGGCAGCACCCGGACCACAACACCTTGTGGCGGTTCTATCGCGAGCACCGTGGGGCCATGCGAGCACTGTTGAAGCGAACGGTGCGCACGGCGGTGACGATGGGACTGGTCGATTTGGCGGTACAGGCGGTGGATGGGACGAAGATCATGGCCAACGCGACTAAGAATCGGACATATGATGCTGCCCAGTTGGAGCGATTGTTGAAGCGCACGGAGGCAGCGATTGCGGAGTTGGAAGCGCAGAACGAGGCTGGAGACGATGCTCCTCCACCGCGGTTGCCGAAACAGCTGTCGCAGGCCCACAGACTGAGAGAAAAGGTGGTTGAGGCGATGGAGCGGGTTTCGAGAGAAGAGGGGTTGGAGCGGTTCAATTTGACCGACGAAGATGCCGAACTGGTCAAAAGTCGCCACGGGATCGTTGCGGGGTATAACGCGCAGGCGATGGTCTCGCCTCTTGAGCCAGACAAGGCCGGTGCAAGTGGGCTGCTGATCACAGCGGCCGAGGTGGTCAACGACCCTGATGATCATGCTCAGTTGATACCTATGCTGGAACAAGCCCAGGACAATACGGGAGAGCCGGTCGAGATGACACTGGGCGACGCTGGATATCATTCTGGGGCCAATCTGGCTGCTTGCGCTGAGCGAGAGCAACTCGTGGTAATGCCGGAGGCCCAACAGAGAGCACTCACGCAGCCTTACCACAAGGACCACTTCACGTATGACGATGCTGCAGACACCTATACTTGCCCCGAAGGCCAACCACTCAGGTTTTCCGGTATCAAGCAGCGTACAGGCAGGCCGACAATGCGAGTGTACCGAGCGTCGGGAGCTACGTGCCGTGTTTGTCCGGCGTTCGGGGTATGCACCACAGACCGTCGTCAAGGTCGCGCGCTTGAGATAGGGCCTTATGAGCATGTGTTAGGTAGCCATCGGGACTGGATGGCCACTGATGAGGCCAAGGAACTGTACCGTAGGCGCAAAGAGTTGGCGGAACCTGCCTTCGGCATCATCAAGGAGCAACAACAAGCTCGCCGGTTCCTCTTGCGCGGACTGACCAACGTTAGTGCTGAGTGGGTAATGCTGGCCACAGCCTTCAACATACGCACGCTGTGGAAAGTCTGGTCCGCCCGGCCGAGGGTATTTTCCGCATCCAAGCCAATGCGTTTCTTCAGCGCTTGGTCTTCCCGTCAGCTGCGAATCTCTGTGGCTATCGCGGCGCATTGATTCCGATCCGGTACGGGTCACTCTATTGTTTACTTCCAAATCGACTCTCATCATGGACCTAGCTCTTTACAAGATGTGAAAACCTGGTAGGCGCAGACCTGTTCCGAGACAGGCTCTACGTGTCCGCCCGCGCTCCGATTCACGGTGAGAAACCGGGTGCACACACTGGTGCGCCCCTACTCGTTCTGCGCACTCTCCTGCGGCCGGAACGGGTACACCCAGTCAGCCAGCGACCTCGGGTTGCGCGACTGAACCCACAGCTTGCCCTGACCGTGGAACCGCATCAGTATCTGGTCCGAGAAAAGGAACGACCGTATTCCACGTGAGCGCGTAAGCTCGTAGTCCAGGGACGGCTCCCAGGCGACCGCGTGCCCGTTGTCGACGATGTAGGATCCGTCGACGTCGATTTCGGTGATATCGCCGTAGGAGTTGAAGAACAGCGTCCCAGTGCCACTCACCGTGAGAGCGAACATCCCCTCGGCGAAAAGGCCGCGAAAGCCTTGGAAGTTGGCGTCGCAGTGTACGTCCGGGCTAGAAGCCAGATAGGCGTTCTTCTCGAGGAATAGCTCGGTGCCGTCCATCTCGTGGACGATGATATCGCCGGGTTGACCCGGCGCTATCCCCAGGAAGCCGGCCTCGGCCTGAGCGCTGTAGGTGTTCTGAAAGAAGCTCTCGCCTGAAAGGACGCTGCGTTTCAGTCCAGAGAGAGCACCTCCTCTGGTGGACGTTACCATCTTCATGTTGTCGCTCATCCAGACCATGGCGCCGGCCTCGGTGACGACCTGCTCGTCGGGCTCGAGGCGGACCTCGACGACGCTGTAGCTGGGCCGCGACTCGATTTCGTAGTGCATCCTACCGTCTCCGCTCGGGAAGCATTGGCCCGAGGTCGCCGCCGAACTCGTCCGGGTTGTGGCTCTGGACGTAGAGGCGACCTCGACCGGTGAACTTCAGCACGATGCCTTCGCCGGTCAGGAACGACTGTATCCAGCTCCCGCCTGCCTTCCCTACCGAGTAGCTCAACGTGTCTTCGAACGCAACAACGTGGCCTGTGTCCACCGTCAAGGCGTCCTGGACGTCGATCTCCCTGATCTTGCCGAACGCGTTCACAAGGAGTTGTCCTCGCCCGGAGACCGATATGAATGACAGCGACTCGCCTGACAGCAGACCTTTGACGCCTTGGAACTGCGTTTTGATTTCGAGATCAGACGTGGAGCCGAGGTAGCTGCCCCCGGCGCATATCCACTGGTTTCGACCGTCGCATTCGATCGAAGCGATCTCGCCTTGAAGTGTTGGGGCCAGACCGACCTCGCCATCCTCGTTGTCCTTGCACCGGTAGGTCGAGAAAAAGAAGCTCTCGCCGGCGATCATCCTCTTAAGGCCACCCATCAACCCACCCGACCCCTTACTCTTCGTGGTCACGTCGATCTCGACGTTGTCCGATGCCCGGAACAGTGCGCCCGCCTCGGACATGAACTGCTCACCGGGTTTCAATCCCACGAGGGCCCAGCTGAAAGCGCCCTGGTCCGCGACGTCGATTTCCATAGTCGGTGTCCCCTGGCAGGCTAGCGGCTGAACGGAGCGAGCCACTCCGATACGCCGCTCATCGTCCGGGTCTGGAGGTAGACCTTTCCGGAACCGGTAAATCGCATCGCCAGCCCCTCGCCGGAGAATATGGTGCTCTTGAGGTTCCCCATGCCACGGATGGAATATGACACGCTTGGTTCCCAAGCAACCATATGACCGGTATCTACCGTCAAGGCACCGTCGATCTCCCGCTCCAGGACGGCTCCGAAGGCGTTGAAGAAGAGCTCTCCGGTACCGCTGCACTCGATAAAGAAGCCGCCCTTGCCCGAGAAAAGGCCCTTAAGCCCGTGGAATCTGGTCTTGAGGGTGATTCCCGGCGTGCAGGCCATGAATGAGCCCGCCGTGAGGATGAAAATCTCGTTGTTCAACGTGCGCCTTACGATTGTGCCTGGCCGGGATGGCGAAAACGTCACAGTCCCGCCTCGTTCGTGGCTGTATTCACCCACGAACAATGACTCTCCGCCGCCGATCTTTCTCAGCAGAGCCTTGAACAGCCCGCCCAACATTCGGGCCTTTACGTTCATGCCGTCGGTCATCCACGCCATCGCCCCAGCTTCGGCGACAAAAGCCTCTCCCGGCGAGAGTGTCACCGCAAGCTGCCCGTAGTCCGGATTGCCTTCGATGTCGTACTGGGCCATCTACCCGCCTCTCTTCACGGTGCCGCAAGGATAGGTTCGACTCGGCGCGTTGTCAATTTGTGCCATCTGACGATTTGTACCAAGTCGCCATCAAAGCTGTGGTCCGACAAGCCCTGTGCTGAGTCGATCGAGGTGCTCCCCCGCCTGGACGGCCGTCAGTTCTCTACTCTCCACCCGATTCAAGACCATGACCCGCTGCTGCTCTTTCCTGTTCAACGTGATTGTCTCCATGGTGACATTTTCACCGAACAGTTAAGGGATGTCACAATTACAGAGCTACCACAGGCCGCGCAACCCGCCCTTGACATACCAGAACGCATGTACTACAGTATTTCCGAGGGACGGACCCCACGGTCGGTCCGTTCTATTGGTAGACACAGTCTTTCCAGCGGACCGACCCCACGGTCGGTCCCTTTTGTTTTGGCCGGACCAGCCAACGCACCGCGAAAGGAACGAAGCCATGCCCCTGACAACCGCGCACCCAACCTGTACCCGATACCCTGTACCCGCTCCACCCCCCAACCCCCTACCTGTCGCATTCCACCCCCAAGCGTAGCAATCCCACAGATACGAATTCGACAGTTTGCGACGGTTTACGACAGGGTTTTTTTTGACGATTAGTAGAATAGGTTGCACCTCGTTACGTGATAAGCTCAAGTCGCGCCCGCAGGACTGCAAGTTAACCAGGGAGTTCCAGCATTGAATCTCGGCGAGTTTTTCGATGGCATGCAGCCAGGCACCGTGGCAACGATCGCGGGGGCCCCGTACCGGGTCGGCGTGCCTGCCAAAGAGGCGCACGTCGGATGGCCCATCGGTGTTGCGAGGCGGCCCGACGGCGACATGATTGTCGTCGACTGGCACTGCAATCGTATGTGGCGTATCGACCACGAAGGTATCCTGCACGCCTTCGCCGGGGACGGCGTTCCAGGTGACCGGGGCAACGGCGGGCCGGCTATCGACGCGCGTTTCGGCGGCCCGCACAGTCTGGTGCTGGACAGAGACTCCAACATGTACGTGGCTGACTTGCGAAACGAGGCCGTCCACAAGATCGACAACGAGACGGAGACTATCACCCGAGTCGCCGGGTCGGGAAAGTCGGGCCGCGGAGAAGACGGCGGTCCGGCCCTCGAAGCCGAGCTCGACGTCACCTGCGGCATGGCAGTCGACGACCAAGGCAACGTCTACCTCTCGGGCGAGTGGACGAACAACATCCGGCGAGTCGACGCTAAGACAGGGGTCATCGAGCACTTCGCCGGCCTGGACGCCCGTCTCTACCCTTCCGAGTCGGGCGACAGCCGGCCGTTTGCGGGTCGTGGGCTGGAGGACTGGGGAGGCCCGAGCCTCGGCGGCTACCACGGCGACGGCGGGCCGGCCAGCGAAGCGGGTTTCTATCACAACGAGCATCTCGCCTTCGACTCGAAGGGCGACCTCTACGTTTGCGACAACTCGAACCACCGGATTCGCAAGATCGACATGGCAACCGGCATCATCACGACCGCGCTGGGCAACGGAATGCCCGCGTCCAACGGCGATGGAGGCCCCGCGACCGAAGCGAGCACGCTCATGCCGGACGCACTGTGCTTCGACGTCCACGACAACATGTACGTCGGCGAAAAGTACGGCTACAGGGTGCGTAAGGTCGACGCGGAGACCGGAGTGGTCACGACGCTGGTCGGCAACGGCGTGCCTGGGTATGGCGAAGAAGGGTTGCCGGGCCGAGAGACGGCCTGCAACTCGGTCGAGGCCGGTATCTGGGCGGACCCCGACGGCACCGTGTTCTGGTGCGACTGCTCGGGACGCGTTCGCAGGTACGACGGCGCCACGGGAATCGTGACGACCGTTCTGGGGGGCACCAGCGTTCACGACGATGAGCCGGCGACGAACGGCTTCTTGTGCGCCCCCCAATCCATCTCTGCGGGGCCTGACGGCCAGATATATATCGCCGACATGATGACCCAACGAGTCCGCGGCATCGACCCAGAGACTGGGACCATCCGAACCGTCGCGGGTAACGGCGCCCGGGCCTACGGAGGCGACGGCGGCCCCGCCGACGAAGCCTACCTGAGCAACCCGAACGACGTTTCCGCAGACTCGAAGGGGCGCGTGGTCGTTGCCGACACGAGGCACGGCTATGTCAGGCGCGTCGATACCGATGGGACGATAAGCACCATCGCCGGGACCGGGTTCCAGTGGGACAAAGGAGACGGTGGCCCCGCGGTATCGGCCTGCTTCGTCCAGACTCAAGCCGTGGCGCACGGCCCGAAAGACGACATCTACGTCGCAGACGCCACAATAGGGCGGATTCGAAGGATCGACGCCGTGACGTCTATCATCACCACGGTGGCCGGCACCGGGAGTCCAGGGTACTCGGGCGACGGCGGGCCCGCCGCCGAGGCGCAGGTCGGCGCTCCCACAAACATTCGCTTCGACGCCGAAGGCAACATGTATTTCGCGGACCCAGCCCACCACGTCGTGCGAAAGGTCGACGAAACCGGCGTCATCACGACCGTCGTAGGGTCTGGAGAGAAAGGCTACTCCCCCGACGGCACAATGGCCACGGAAGCGAAGCTGAGCCAGCCATCGGGCCTCGCGGTCACGGCCGACGGTGTAGTGTACGTGTCCGACTCAGGTAACAACTGTGTGCGCAGGGTCGCCGCCGATGGAAGGCTGGAGACGGTCGCGGGAATCCGGACGCCCGGAGACAGCGGTGACGGTCGACCGGCGACGGACGCTGCGTTCAACGAGCCGCACGGGCTCTGGCTATATGGAGACAACGTGCTGCTCGTGTCTGATTTCTACAATAGCCGCATTCGGGCGGTGAAGCTGGAGCCCAGGTAAGTTAGCGTGCGATCATCGACGGGACAGTGGTTTGAGGTAAAGCGTGCCTTGTCAGTTCCACTTCCGCTGTGGACCGCGCTGGCAGCCGCGGTGCTCACCTTCGCGGTGGGCTGCGGCGAAACCGAGACCGGGCCCGGCCTCACCGCGTCCGTCAACCGCTTTCACGACCCCGTAGACGCTGGTGCAACATTCGAGCTCAGCGTTGACACGACCGAATACACGGCGCTGGGAACGCCCTACGGGGTGGAGATGGTCGAGGGTGATACGGCGCTGGGGTCGATCGAGGTCGTCGTCGACGTCAACGGCTCGTCGGACAACCCCGACCTCATCTTTTGGCAGGTCGACGGCCAGCGCGGCACGGAGGTCGCAAGCCCCGGCTCTTCTCCTATCAAAAAGCTGAGTGCCGAGACGATCACGCTTGAAGCTGCCGGAGCCGGCGTCGAGCGAATGCTCTCGGACCTGGAGACCAACGAGGAGCAGTCTCGAGAGCGAGTGGACGTACTGTTGGAAGAGAATAACATCTGGGAGCTTGAGCTGGCGTCGTTGGACGATCGGCTGGCGGAGTCGGACATCAGCCTGGTGCAACTGGGCGAGTTTCAAAAAAGGGCGAGCGACAAGCTCGACGAGCTAGGTCTACAGCTGAACGAAGCGATATCCGAGCTACAGAAGTGGGAGCGCTGGCGGACAGGGACGGTCCATACGGCAGAAACTGCTGAGTTCGACAACTTTGTACGTCAGTACCTGAGTCTAGTTGTTAGAAGTGAATAGATCCTCCGGGACTTAGCTAAGCGGTCTGGACCTGGTGTATGTCCACTGGTACCGTTCTCGCGCCCCTGACTGAGAAAGGAACTGCAAGTGTCATTTAACTCAACATCGCTGAAAAGCCGAATTCGAGGCGGCGAGAGGCTCATCGGTGCCAGTATCCCAATGAAGGCCGATGCTGATTGGCTGAAGTCCGTAGTCGAGCGGAAGCCATACGATTTCGTCTCCGTAGATGGGCAACACGCCCCGTACAACGAAGACCGGCTTGTTGAGTTCTGCAAGATCGCGGAGGACCTCGACATTCACGTCCAGTTCCGTATCAAACACACACGTCACACCTACCTGGTCGGCAACATCCTCGACCTGGGCCCAGCTGGAATCGAGGTCCCGCAGGTCGAGCTCGAATCTACCGTCGACGAGGCGGTGGCAAACTTCTACTACCCCCAGCAGGGCGTGCGGAGCTGGGGAGGGACAACGCGGTTGGGGCTCGGCCAACGCCCCGAGATCCATGAGTACTCAGATTGGTGGGCTGAGATTGGGGTGCTCTGGATGCAGATCGAGTCGGTGCAGGCGGTCAGCAACGCACGGAAGCTGGCCAAGCCAGGCGTCGACTGCCTCTCCTTCGGGCCGGCGGACCTGAGGCTAAGCCTGGAAGCCCAGCCTAACCACCCATTCAAGGATATCGACGACTGCGCCCGCTACGTCCTGGGCGAGCTAGAAGGCACAGGGGTCAGACCTTGCATGAGAATCCCGGACCCCGCGCTGACGCAGAAGTACCTGGACATGGGTGTGACGATGCTCCTCGAGCAAGGGGTGTCGTAGGCACAGGGGCAGTCAGTCATTCCGGCGGAAGCCGGAATCCAGAAGACTTGAATGAGGGGGCTGCTTCTCTGGTAGGGTTCGAGGATATACTCCCCAAAACCCTGTAGGCCGGATTCTACGAAGCCGAAGGACCTGACCTTCTACGGCGATGCAGGCTCGTGGGCCCGTGGCAAGAAGGGGTTGTCAGCCGGTTCTTTGCCTCCGTAGAACCAGTCCAACGGCAGCACCTTGATCTTCGTCCGGTATCCCGGCTCCTCGTTGATGCTCGTCGTCCATTGAGCGCGCGTCGGATGCTCTTCGTACCTGATGTATCCGTAGGACACGATCACCCGGTCCGCGAGCACCAGCACCGATGGGTATGACCAGATTCCTCGTCGTTGCCCCGGCACGATATATGCGGGATCTCGCTCTGGCGCGGGACGACCCGGCAGAAAGTAGACGTCTTCCGGTTGCTGCCTCTTGATCGGCCCGGGCTCCACCCGCGTCCCCTCGATCGTCGACTCGACGTTCTGGAAGAACTCCCACACACTGCCGCCGTTCCGGCTGACCGCAGAGGACATGCGCTGCCTGCTCATTCCTCGCTTGACATCCTCCTCCCCTTCCTGGTTCCACACCACGAGGATATGCCCGTTATCGAGAGTACGGACCTGGGCGGGGGTCGTGCCCGCGGCCAACGACGTCGGCTCTGGCCGCGTCCACGTCTCCGCATCGTCGTACGACCAGGCCTGGTAAAGTCGCCCCATCTGGTTGCGCATCAGCATCAGAAGAGTACCTGGAGAAACCTCGGTCACGGTGGGCTCGGCGACGTAGCTGTATGTTGCGTTCCAGTCGAGGAGCAAGACGACCTCGCCGTCGTGGTTCGGCTCCCACGTACGCCCATCGTCGTCCGAGTAGTAGACCGAAACGCAGGCCGGCCCATTAGGATCGAACCAGTGGCCGGTCACGTTGATGAACTGGCCGTTGACCAGCGTCCCAGGACTGGGTGGCTTCTCCTCGTACGGCCCAGTGTTCTTGCCAAGAAGGAGGAACACGGGAAGTACAAGCCGCCCGGAAGACGTCCGCGACATGACGTCGTGGAGCGCCTGGCACTTCAGTCCAACGGGCGTGACGCGGACCGGCGGCTCCCAGGTCTCTCCGGCGTCGTCGGAGCGCCAAAATACCATGTGAGCGGACCGGCGTCCTCGCTCCTGCCTGGCTATCCGTTCCTGCAAGGTCTCGTCCTGGGACGGTTCCTCGCGTCCGCCTATCGACGAAAGCCCGATGGCGTTGCCGCCGAGGTTGACCAAAGAGCTACCGCCACCGCCCACCAGCCCGCCGTTCTTATCGCGACGTTGGAAGGGCTCGGACCACGAGAGCCCGCCGTCGTCGGACGCCGAGAATCGGGCGCCCGACGACTGTAGGACTCTGCCGTCCGAAAGCTCGACAAACGCCGAGTGGTGGTGGACCGACAGGTTCTCACCCAACATCAGCTCGGGCTGGGTCATCGGGACGTCGGTCATCTGATACCTCCGATCGTTCGTGCCATCGGCTCACTGCTTCGGTGTGGATTCTCTCGCCGCGACGGGGTCAGTCTTTGACCTGGCGCGCGATCTGCGCCATGTAAGCCTCAGTCCCGACCTGGGGCTTCTTGTACTCCATTCGCGACATGTGTGGGATCATCCGGAGAGTACGGTCTTCCAGCGGGAACCTAACCGGCGCGTGGCCGCGGCGGTGCGACTCCCGGACACCGATTGCCATCTCCAGCACCTTACGGCCGTTGTCGCCGCTGCTCAAGGGCTCCGTGTCATTCTCGAGGGCGTCTACGATGGAGTTGACGCTGGCGAGGTTGCGGTCTCCCGGCCAGGCCCAGCCGTCCGGCTCATAGTCGGAGCTGGTGCGCTCTATTATGCTCGTCTTGGGGAAGACGCCTTCGATTTCCTCCAGGTTCTCCCAATCGGGACCGACACCATCGGGCGTCTTCCACATATGTAGCACGTCACCCGTACTCCGAAAGACTCCGCGCGTACACAGCACCTCGAATCCGCCGCCGCGCGCGTCCGCGGAACGGTGCATGTAGGCGTCGACTCCATTGACGAACCGGAAGTAGCCCCCGCCTCCTTGGTCGTAGTCACTCATTGGGTCGTCGGCCACCCAGCCGGTACACCATGCGACGTCCACGTCACCGGCAAACATGCGCATCAGGCTGAACTGCTGGCACTTGCCGCCGGAAAGCTCAGTCCCGTTCCCACCGTAGAAGTTGATGCTCCGGACATCGCCGATCTCGCCGGAGTCGATTATCTCCTTGGCCTGCCAGTAGCCAGGCAGGTTACGGTTCAGGTCGCCGGCACCGAACCTTATCCCTCGCGACTGGCACGCCGCCACCATCCGGTCCGCCTCGGCCAGAGACGCGGCGATCGGCTTTTCGCACATGATTGCCTTGACGCCCGCCTCGGCGCAGTCGATGACGGTTTGCGGATTCGGCCTGACGGGCAGAATCGGGGCGGCGATGTCGATATTCTCCTTGGCGAGCATCTCCTTGTGATCGGCGTAGCCCGGGACGTCGAATCGACGACAGAATATCTCGAGGTTTGCTTCGTCGGTGTCGGCAGCTGCGACGATCTTCGCGAGAGGGTTGATACGGTAGGCTCTGGCGTGCTGGGCGCCCTTCCGTCCAATTCCGATCATTCCGACCCTGTACTTCTCGGTCGTCGATTCAGTCATTCCGGCGTCCTCCAAGCTGGCGGAGTGTTGTTGCGTTGGCCCTGGGTGAGGGCTGGCGACAAGGATATCACTCGGTAGTCATGGTCGCGTCTCGGTCCAGAATGTCCGATACAATAAGCCCACTCCCGTCCCACATCAGATGAGAGGTAGATCATAGTGAAAGTCACCGACGTAAAGACATACGTGGTTGGCAATCCGCCACCGCACCACGGCGGCGCTTACTTCGTCTTCCTGAAGCTGACAACGGACGGCAACATCGACGGCTTCGGCGAGGTCTACGGTGTGCCGTTCCACCCTGATAAAGTCACTCAACTGATCGAGGACGTCGTCGAGCGGTATGTCGTGGGGTGGGACCCGTTCAGGATCGAGTCACTTTGGCGGATCGTCTACTCGAGCGGGTTCACGCAACACCCCGACCTGTCGTTGGTCGGCGTACTCAGCGGCATCGAGATGGCCTGCTGGGACATCGTCGGCAAGGCCCTCGACCAGCCGGTCTACAACCTGCTCGGCGGCCAGGTCCACGAAAAGCTTCGTTCGTACACGTACCTCTACCCATCACCGGAAAGCGAAACCACGGACGTCCTGTCGGTGGCCGACGCCTTTGGGGACGCGGAGCTGACGCCGCAAAGAGCAGTTCACTATGCAGACCAGGGCTTTACCGCCGTGAAGTTCGATCCCGTCATGCCTATGTCCGCCTTCGACCCGAGGCAGCTTTCCTTGGAGGCGCTCGACAACGCCGAGGTCGTGACCAGAAATGTACGGGAGGCGGTCGGTAGCAAGTGCGACCTTCTCATAGGGACTCACGGCCAGATGACGACTTCCAGCGCGATCCGGCTCGCCCGGCGTCTGGAGCCTTTCGATCCCCTATGGCTCGAGGAGCCGGTGCCGCCCGAGAACAAGAAGGAGATGGGCCGCGTCGCCCACTCGACGACTATCCCAGTGGCAACCGGCGAGCGTCTGGCAACCAAGTACGAGTTCGCCGAGCTATTCGACAGACAGGCCGCCGCGATTATCCAGCCCGCCCTCGGCAGGGTCGGAGGAATCCTTGAGGCGAAGAAGATCGCGGGAATGGCGGAGGCCCACTACGCCGAGCTTGCGCCCCACCTGTACTGCGGCCCGATAGAAGCGGCTGCCAACATACAGATAGGGACGTGCAGCCCAAACTTCCTGATCCAGGAAAGCATCGAGACCTTCGATGGGTTCCACGCCGAGCTGCTGAAGGAGCCTATCCAGTGGGAGGACGGCTATATCATCCCGTCCACCAAGCCCGGCCTTGGCGTCGAACTGGACGAGGAGGTCGCGGCTGCTCACCCTTACGAGGGGCCGATCTTCATCGAGATGGTAGATAGGCCGCTCTAATCGGTGCAGTCGCCCGACCCTCTACGGCCGCAAGACAACCACCCTGTTCAGCTTCGTGTCGGCGATGAAGATAGCGCCATCGTCGTTGATGACCACCACGCTGGGCGGCCCGAAATAGGCATATGCAAACGTGAGGTTTCCGCCTCTCACCGGGTCAGAGTCCGGCACCCTGCCCTCGATCAGCCCGCCGTCTGCCACCGTGGAAATGATGCCGGTAGCTAGATCGATCATGCGCACGCGATCGTTGGCTGTGTCGGCTATGTAGACGTTGCCGTTAGGTCCCACGGCTACGCCTCCGGGTCTGTCGAGGAGAGCATCGACAGCGGGCCCGCCGTCACCGTCGAATCCGGCCCCTTCTCCGCCCGCACGCGTGCCGGTGTCATAGTAAATCGGGCACAAGGTCTGGCCCATGGCGGGAACGCCTTGACCAGCGATGGTCGTGATTACTCCGGTTTCCAACTCTAGTCTACGGATCCGCTGGCTGTCGGTATCGGCGATGTAGACGTATTTGCTCTCGTGGTCCACTGCGACTCCCAAAGGGGATGCCAACTCGGCTTCAACACCGGGCCCTCCATCTCCCGTATTTCCTCTCAGCCCAGTGCCTACAAGTGTGGAGATGGTCCCGGATGGGTCGACCATCCGCAGCCGGTTGTCTGCCAGCAAGTAGAGGTTACCCTCTGCGTCTACGTCCACCGCATAGACATGCTTGAACCATGCATCGATGGCGGGGCCGCCGTCACCCGAATCCAGAATGCCGCCCGTTCGAGTCGGCACGCCGCCTCCGGCCACAGTAGTGATCACGCCGGACGCGTCGACCTTGCGGACCCTGCCGTTGTCCCGGTCCGCAATGTACAGATTCCCGTCGCGGTCGACCGCTACACCCTGAGGGGTCTTCAGCTTGGCCCTGGTCGCGTCTAAACCGTCGCCGGAAGAGCCCGGCTGGCCCGTTCCGGCGATCGTTTCTATCTCTAGGGTCCGGGCGTCGACTCGGCGGACTCTATTGTCAGCCGCGATGTACAGGTTGCCTTCACGGTCTATCGCGAGACCCAGAGGTCCGCTTATCGCCGCCTCGACGGCCGGCCCGCCGTCACCTGAAAAGCCGGGACCGCCTGTTCCCGCGTAGGTCGAGATCGGCTGGGGTGGGACAAGGTCCCGGAGGTCGGGCGTTGGCGTTGGTACGGCTGTCGGGACCCGGGTAGGCCTTGCTGTCGCGGAACGTTCTCCGGAACTGGAGGACGTCGGGGAATCGGAGGGTTCCTCCGCCGCGCCGCAGGAAACGACAACCGCTGCCAAGGCGAAGGCGACTATGGTTACGCGGTGCGGCGTCATTTCGTGGTGATCGAGGCGCGCAACTCTGCGATGTTGTCTGCCCACCAATTGCGCAGGATCGCCACTTCGGTGCCAATCGAGAAGTGGCGCACACCTAGACCTAGAAACCGCCGAGCGTCATCTGGCGAGCCGATCTCGGCGCGGGGGTGCAGGCCTTTGGCGAGAGCCGTCTTAACCACGTGCTCTTGGATCTTCTGTACCTCCGGCTGCCGGCACCCAGGTTCCCTTACTCATCGGGTTAAGTAGGGTGCGGAGACGATCTGGTCGCATTTCAATCTTCCTAATTGAGATGGCTGCAGGCTTGCGCGCGCTAGTCGCGCCGATAGGCAACTGCGGACGCCGTCCTAATTTTATCATCCGCCGGTAGCGTCAAGCGTTGTGTCCTAGGGCCCTTTCAAAATCACGGTAGTGTGTCGATGACACCCAGGGCGACGAGACGGTGGGGCCATGACGAGGTACGGCATGACGGCGAGCTGCTTTTTGGACAGGTCGTTCGGTTCCGACCGGGGGTCGTTTTCCATTGTGCAAGTCCTCCTTGGGGATAAGGGGTGCTGGGTGCGAAAAATTTACTCTGTTGCAAACCGTCGCAAACTGTCGTATCCGTATCTGAGGGTTGCAACACCTGGGCGGGAGAATGCAACAGATATGGAGAACTGGGCACAGGGTACCAGGGACGGGTAGTCGATTTCGGCGGTTGTCTTGTGCATTGTCGCTCTCCTCGTGCCGTGTCGGTGGGCCAGAAAATAAAAAGGACAGACCTATGGGGTCCGTCCCTCAAGAAGATACCGTAGCACAGATGTGCTAGTAAGTCAACCTTTGGTTTGGTGCGGCTAGTCCGGTCCGTCCTTCGACAAGCTCAGGACGAGCGGGTGTTGCCTTCTGTTCAGAGTACTGGATTCCGGCCCACGACTTTCGTCGGGGCAGGCCTTTCGCCGGAATGACAGAGTAGCTCCGGGCCTAAGTGTGTGGACGGTGTACGGTGCTTCGGGCGGGAACCGGGCGGCTGTACCCCTGCCCCCTTTGCTTGGAAAAAATTGGGAAGGAGGTGAAAGCCAGCCCTAGTACACTTTATCTAGGAAAATGGATGAAAACGGAACGAATCAACAACCGTTCGGGCCCGATGGACAGCTCACCACCCCGTTAGTGGCGAGCACCTCGATTTACTCCACACGAGCCTACCGAACCATGGCCTCGGCCGCAACTTTCGGGCGCAAAGTTGTGATAGGTCTTTGATTGTGACACCCCTTAGCTGTTCAGTGAAAATGTCACCATGGAGACAATCACGTTGAACAGGAAAGAGCAGCAGCGAGTCATGGTCTTGAACGGGATGGAGAAAAGGGAGCTCACGGCCGCCCAGGCGGCGGAGCTGATGGGCTTGTCGGTGCGACAGGTGCGTCGATTGGTGGCAGCGTACCGGCGGGATGGGGTAGGGGCCATCGCCCACGGCAATCGTGGCCGCCGGCCCCCGCACACGGTCAGTGAGGCTATTCGTGAGCGGGTAGTTGCCCTTGCCGCCGGCCCTTACGATGGTGCGAACCACACGCACCTGACCGAGTTGTTGGCCGAGCGCGAGGGCCTGTACCTCTCCCGGTCCACCGTGCGGCGGGTGCTACTAAAGGCGGGCATCAAGACGCCGCGCCGGCACCGACCGCCGAAGCACCGTCGTCGCCGCAAACGCTATCCTCAGGAGGGGATGATGCTCCAAGTGGACGGCAGCCGCCACAACTGGCTCGAAGGACGCGGTCCCTGGCTCACGCTCATCCCGATGTGGCATCGGGACGCCACGGGCACGGTTCCCTACGGATGCTTCCGTGAACAAGAGGACTCAGACGGCTACATGCTGTTGTTGCAAGGGGTCATCCAACACAAGGGCACCCCGCTTGCCCTCTACAGCGATCGCCACAGCATCTTCATGGTGAGCCGCGCTCAGCATGAGACCCTCCAGGAGCAGCTGGCGGGCCAGACTCCCCGGAGGCAAGTGGGCCGTGCGCTTGATGAGCTGGGCATCCGGTTGATCCTCGCACATTCGCCCCAGGCCAAGGGCCGCATCGAACGACTATGGGGGACCTTCCAAGACCGGCTGCTGACAGAGCTGCGGCTGGCCGGAGTCAGCACGCTAGAGGAGGCCAATGCTCTACTGGTGGACTTCCTGCCCCGATTCAACGTCCGGTTCGGCGTTCCCCCTGCTCAGCCGGGATCGGCCTACAGGGGCCTCCCTGCGGGAACGGACCTCGCTGGCATCCTCTGCTTCAAGCACCAGCGGACCGTAGCGGCAGACAACACCGTGCGTTTCGAGGGTCGCACGCTCCAGCTACTGCCCGACCCCCATCGGGCCAGCTATGCCCGGGCACGAGTCGAAGTCCAACAACGGCTGGACGGAGAGCTCTTCGTCACCTATCAAGACCGTGTCCTGCTCACCGAGGAGGCTACCCCAGGCACAGTGTCTCTCCGTGCCCAGAACCCACCACAGGGCAACACGAGCCAAGACACAGGTATAGGCAAGGCGCCCGGGGGCGCCTTGCCTATACCTCGAAGACCAGCCCCCGACCACCCCTGGCGAAGGCCCTTCAAATCACCCGCCAGGACAAAATCACTGAACAGTCAGGGGTGACATATTGACAGAACTACAACACTTTCGGGCGCAAAATTCTCGGACGAGGGAGTCGCCGGCAATCTTACGGTTGTCGTCGACCCACTTACAGCAGACTCGTCGCGCCCATCACCGAAGGGATCAGGCCCGGGTCGAGGTGGGCTCCCGTAAGCACCGCCATCACCTGCTTGTCAATTACATCGTCGCGATGGTCGACCAGCCCGGCGACGGTGATCGCCGATGAAGGCTCAACCATGACATGCTCGAGCTCAATGAGGGACTTCACCGCCGCGATCACCTTCGACTCCTCCACTAGCCATATTTCATCGACCAGTGCCTTCAGCTCGTCGACCATCTTGGCGATAGGAACTCGGACCGCCAGTCCGTCCGCGGAGGTGCCGAGCGCGGCCCCTTCGTCCCAAGGCTCACCTCGGATAGCGTGCGCCATCGCCGGTGCGCCTTCCGGTACCAGGCCCACGACGCGGGTCTGCGGGCTTCGCGACTTGAACACGGTCGCGATCCCCTTGATAAGCGAGCCGTTGCCCAACGGCACCAGTACCATGTCCCACGGACGAGAGTGTTCAAGGACTTCGGACGCGATGGTCCCCGCACCCAAGGCCATTTCCTCGACCACCCCATCTTCCCAAAACGCCGCGCCCTGCCGCGAAGCCGTCTCGCGGGCGAACTCCTTGGCGTAGTCGAAGTCTTTTCCGTGTCGGACCACCGTCGCGTCGCAAAGTCGAATGCGGTCCAGCTTCGCTGGGGCCGCGTTCTCCGGAACGACCACGGTGACGGGGACCCCGCGCGCTTGGCCCGCCATGGCTATGGCCAGACCGTAGTTCCCTGACGACGCGACGTACACGCCCTCCTCCGACAGACCATCGGCCCGTGAGTCAAAGGTTGCCAGGGCGCCTCTGAGCTTGAACGAGCCAGCGGGCGTGCAGTCTTCACGTTTGAGCCACAGGTCGACGCCGAGTTTGCTGCCGATCACCTGGGCAGGAAGGAGGGGCGTGGGGGTCCAGGGCTCCCTCGTTAACAGGTCTGCGGCCTTAGCTACGTCGTACACACTGCGTCCTGCGGAAGCGGGCAGGTCTGAGACCTGCCCCTACGACAAACACTGGAACGGCACGGGAATCCCGTCCCGGTGCCAGGGAAACGCATAGGTGGGCTGATTGACGAAGCGACGTAAGCCGATATCCAGTCGAATAGAGGTCGCCGGATGTAGCTCAACTGAGAAGTATTTCCCGTCGACTGGGAGCCCCCGACGAGCGTCGTCCTCCCTGAACTGGACGGTCCCGAAGCTGTGTTGCCCAAAGGCACCGGCCTGGACTAACACCGTTCGCGTCTCGGTAGGGCTGGTGTTCGCGAGCTGAAGGCCGATCCTATCGGACTCGACCTTGTCTACAAGCGCGGCTACGTCCTCAGGTAGACCTGGCCGAATCTCGTCCAGGTCGAAGTAGCGCACGAGGGCCTGATTCAGGCCGCCGTTATAGATCGTCGCGGGAGCTCCCAGCGCGACACCTGTGATGGCTTTCATCGATACGGGAGTGCCGGGGTGCTGGTTCTGGGCAATCATCGTGTCCACGTCCCGATCGTCTCGACGCATACTGTCCAGCATCTTCAATGCAGAATCCAACTCGGCCGCGAGGACCTGCTCGGGCCACTTCGGGTTCCCGCCCCCGTAGTACCGCAGCCTTGCCCACTCGTCCTGCCCGCGGATCGCCATTGCCGAGTCCGGTTCCAACGCCTCCGCGATTCGTGCCAAAAGCTCATAGTCCCCTGAGTCCATCGAAGCGTGGAAGAGGTGGGCTGCATACTCCGCCGGGAAGGGGCGGTTGTCGAACCAGCCCTCCGGCCCGTACCTCGCAGGAGTGACTAATCGGCCCTCCTCGACCACCGCTTTTTCCATCAACATCTCAACCTGAGACCTTAGAAGATCCAGATACCCGTGGTCCCCCGAGAGTAGCAAAGCGCACTCCGCCCCCACAGTCAGCGAGTTGAAGATGTTGGAATAACCTCTCGCGCTCCAGCCGTAAAGACCGCCCCACCATTGGCCTTCGCGGTGTTCGCCGATCTTGCCTGTGGGGCCGATGTTGTCGGGCATTATCCCGTCGTTCTCGCGCATCTTGCTCAGCCACAGCTCGGCGTAGTCCAAAACCCATTTGCGGTACTTCTCGTCTCCGGTGTACAGGTAGGCGTTGGTGATCAAGCCGGCTGCCGCCAGGCTCTGGGGCGTGTCGCCACGTAGCACGATATCCTCGAACAGCGGGACGATCTCGTCACTGCGTTTGGGGTCGTCGAACCAGTCGTCCTCGAGGTATTCCACCACAGGATAGAGAGTCGCGCGCCGTCCCGTGGCGGTCATCGGGCCCTGCGGCTTGCCGTTCATGGCACCCTGGAGCCACCAGACCGCCTTGTCGACGCTCCCGTCGACGTAAGGTCCCTCGCTCGTTTGGATCGGCGAACGGAAGATGCCCTGCTCAGGGTCGAAATTGGGCGCAAGGGGGTCTTCGCCCATGAACATCGCCGCAAAGGCCCGGGCCCTGCGGACATTCTCCGAGATGGTCGGATCCGCAAGACCGAAATGGTAGAAAGCCACGCAGGCCTCGCCGATGTGGTGCCACTCCGATGAGCCCGCCCCGGACATCGTGGCCTTGTTGAAGAATTCCCGACGGAGCTGTGGGCTGTAGGTGCGAAGCGCGGCGCCGTGATGGAACTCACCATGCTTGGTGCGATGCACTATACCGTCATTGTTGTAACGGGTAACGGCGTTCCAGCCGTCGAGCGCCTTGTCGAGCACGACGTCTCCGGCTCCCATCGCGTAGAAAAGGCCCCAGTCGTAGTACATCTCGTACAAGTCATCGACGCAGTCGGAGTAGTACTGGGCGCCGCCTCGCTCGGTGTACTTGTCCATCAGTGCCACGGCGCCCTCTTCCATGGTGGACATTAGTTGACGCTGAAGTACCGCCCATACCGGCGATGCCGACCGGTTGGTGCTCAGCACTAGTGGGATTCCGTCGTTGGGCTTCGCGTCCTGCATTATGAGACCTTCACACGTCTAGCTGCTAAGCATTCGACCGGTCCGACCGGTTGCCAGGAATTCCTCAAGTGGAGCGACCTAGTAGACCGAAATCTTTGAAATGAGGGGTAGCCGAGATTGGCGTGCTACGACGACAGGGCGGGTTTCAAACCCGCCCCTACCAAGCCGTAACCTCAGAACCCTTCAATACTAGGATGTTGGACCACTAGCCTTATATCGCACACTGCCGTCTGTCGCGCAGAACGCAGAACCAGGGTAATCGGGACCAAACTCTCTCCTGCCTTCGCTGCGAACCCCGACATTATAGAGTCTCTGGCCAAGCGCCGGTCGAAACGCGAAGTGGTCCGATACCCGTAGCTCGACCCGCCTACGCAACAGCTCGATGCCGAGGCCTCCCGACAAGGCGTTTGACAGGAGTTGAGCTTGAATCTACGATGCCGTCTGGTCAGGAGGTATCAAGAATGTACGTAGCAACTAGTAGACCGAAATCTTTGAAATGAGGGGTAGCCGAGATTGGCGTGCTACGACGACAGGGCGGGTTTCAAACCCGCCCCTACCAAGCCGTAACCTCAGAACCCTTCAATACTAGGATGTTGGACCACTAGCGACCCGGGCACCGACGAAGCTCGGAAGCTCCTTTCTCAGCTCGGTGTCGGGCACATAATCTACGCGTTCCCGCCCGGAGACCCGTCCGGCTGGACAGCCGATCACTTGTCTCGGTACAGGGAGCACTTGGCTTCTTTCGACATCGCTCTCGACTCGATCAACCTGCCCTTGAAGGGCGGTCTGTCGCCGAATATCGTGTTGGGGAAAAGCCCGGAACGCGACAGAGAGATCGACGCCATCAACGACATCATCAAGGCCTGTTCGGAGGCGGGCATTCCGTCAGTCCGGTACGGGATTAACCCGAACACCGGTGGAATTGGTCGCACCGGAAGCTTCGTAGGCCGCGGCGGATCAACTTCAGACGCTTTCACATACGAGCAAGGACGGCATGAACCGGCCCACCCCGACACCGGGAGGGTGGACGCCGACACGATGTGGGAACGGATAGAGTACTTTGTCGAACGGGTCGCGCCAGTCGCGGATGAATACAAGGTAAGGCTGGCGCTCCACCCAATGGACCCGCCGACGCCGAGTCCGCAAGGATTCAGAGGCGTCGACCACCCGCTGGGCACCGTCGAAGGACTCAAGAGGTTCGTAGGGCTGCACCCAAGCCCTTACCATGGCCTGTTCTTCTATCAGGGCACCATATCCGAGATGCTGGACCAGCCGGGCGAGGAGATCTACGACGTCATTCGATACTTCGGGAGCAGGAACAAGATATTCAACGTCGACTTCCGCAACATTAGCGGCGGTTTCCTGGACTTCCACGAGACCTTCATCGACGACGGCGACGTGGACATGCTCAAGGCGATGCGCGTCTACAAGGAGGTAGGCTACCAGTACGGCTTAACGCCGGACCACGTGCCCGAAACCGTGAACGGCGGGGGCGGAATGGTAGGCCACGCCTACAGCTTCGGCTACATCAAGGCCCTCATCGCGGCGGTAGACGCCGAGGTATAGAGTGGATTACCGGGACGAGGTGTGCTTGAGGCGGGCTGCCGAAGTAAGGCTCTGTCATCGGACGAACCAACGGACAGCGTAGCGCCTTTCTTCGTCGCGAAACTTGAGGGTGTACGGATCGGCCAGACGCAGCGCGGCGTGACCGTCGGTACGAGTTACCAGCCAACCGAAGCCCCAGCCCTTGGTGCGGTACTCCATCGGTATCGCAGGACGGACTCGCACGAGAGGATGGCTGGCACCGATCAAGAGCTTCTGTCGCGAGTAGTAGTAGCACGAGTTTAGCTGGATGAAGACTTCGTGGCTCGGCGCATCGCCCGGGTCTTCGGCCAGGTCGAGGCACAGGTCGGTGATCCCAACCTTGACTTCGGCACCCTCAGAGAAGGCGTCTGCCAGAGCGTCGACCGACCCTGAGGCCACGCTCCCGTCCCTGTCGTGAGCCAGCACCTGTCGCCAGTCGTCCCATACCCAGTATCGGAACAGGTCAAAGTCGTAGACGAAATTGTGGCTCGGTGCGTTGGTGTTCGCGTCCCAGCTATTTGACAGATGGAACTTGTCCATCCCCGAGTCGTCCGGGACCGATCGCTGCGCCGGGCTTCCAGTCCTAGGTCGGCCTTCGAGGTGTGGCCGCGCGATTGCCTGCCGGCCATCTTCGTTGTACATGAAGAACGACATCGAGGGTGGTTGCCCGAAGCCGTCAGGCAGATCGACCGGCTGACGCGCCGTCATGATTCCGGCCACCCACCGGTCGTCGATCAGGTAGGTCGCTCTGAACTCCGCCACCTCTCGGACGACCTCGGAGTTGTCCGAGGAGGGGTCTATGTGCTCGTTGTGGCGGAACTCGGTGTATATCCGCAGGTCGGCGCCCCCGCGGATAGCCTCGCGAAGCGCGGCTTGGCTGCCGTTGGCTATCGAGCGTCCGTGGTCTAGCTCGAGTACACAGGTCCAGCGGCTTGGTCTATCGCGCTCACCTTCTCTCATCCCAAACTCCCGAGCCTGCCTGCGCGGCCAGTATAGCCCACGGGCATTAGGACTGGGGCACCACGGGCCCAGCATTTCTATAAGGCAAGCAGAGTTGGAGCGATTGGCGTTTCATCAAATGCACCACTGACGTCTCGGTTTCGAGAAGAAGGTGTTCCGGCTTGAGGTCGTCTGTGGACCCAGGCATAGCGACAGAGTAGCCTTCGTCGGGCAACGAAATAGTGCACAGTCGGGAAAGGAACAGGTTGGACGAGGCTCCGAACCCGTGTCGTGACATCCTCCGAACAAGACGGCGCCCGGGACAAGAGATGGGTCCGGCGAACGGGCGAAAACCCCCGGCACCGAGGATTTGTGTTATAATAGATACACCTCCGAGTATCACATCGCAACCTCGTTCCGCTTTCTGCGTTCTCTAACTTCACCGCTAGACTCGCATGCGACGCTTGCCACGCGATCGGGAGAGTTCAATTAAGGAGCGCGCATGAATATATATGTGGGCAACCTAACGTTCGAGACCACAGACGACAGCCTCCAAGCGTCCTTCACCGAATTCGGCGAAGTCACGTCTGCGAGAGTAATAACCGACCGAGAGAGTGGCCGCTCGCGCGGCTTCGGCTTTGTCGAAATGCCACAGAACGCCCAGGCGGAAGCCGCCATTCAGGCCATGAACGGCAAGGATATCGGGGGCCGCAACCTGACCGTGAACGAGGCCCGTCCCAAAGAGGACAGAGGAAACGGTGGCGGCGGGCGCGGTTACGGTGGCGGTGGCGGTGGCGGCTACGGCGGCGGCAACCGCTACTAGACCAAACAGACCTCTGGTCCCAGGGCTGGCTGAAGTTATCTCGCCAGGTTGAAGCGGCTTCGGTTGGTCACAGTAAGCTAGCCTGGATCGTAGGGTAAAGAAAGAGGGGCAGGCACGGATGCCTGCCCCTCTTTCTTGCGTTCGCTGCCCGACCTAGTCGGCCCAGAGACGACCTCAAGCCTAGAGCTTTTCTCGAAACCGGACCCGTCAAAGGTTCATACGAGGAGAAGACGGCCGCTCTAAGCCCTGCCCTGGCAACTGCTTCTTCCGTCGCCTGGATGACGAATCAGCCGGCGGGTACAATGCTCACTCCGTCGAAACTCATCGGAGTTGCCGCACACGGAGACCGAGAGATTCCCCGAGAAGGTCCTCTGAATGAAAGATGTCGTTCTGATTGGTGATTCGATCCGCCTAGGGTACCAACAGCAAGTGCAGCGCGAGTTGGAGGAGTTCTCGCGCGTCTGGGGACCAGACCAGAACGGCCGGATTAGAAGACTACTCCCAGAATGTCAGGGAGATACTGACGACGATCCAACAGAAGACCAGAGCGCGCTTGATCTGGGCCACTATGACGCCGATCATCGAGCGACCCAACAACGATCACGACGACACTCCGCCCGCCCGTCGTGCCAAGGACGTCGTTGCCTACAACGAAGTCGCGCTGGAGCTCGCGAGGACTTTGGCCGTGGAGGTCGACGACCTTTACGCGATAGCGATGAAGGCCGGCCCCGAGGACATCCTCATGCCCGACGGCGTACACTTCACGGATGAAGGGTCGGCATTGCTTGGCGAGGCGGTAGCGCGCCTCATACGCGGCTAGCTGTGTCGCGGCCCCGCACTCTACCGTTCCAAGGGACGAGGATCAAGCGCACCTGTCAAGGGCGGTGTGAAAACGTACCAGCGGGGCGGAGCAAAACTGTACCACTGAACGCCGTAGAATGGGCATCAAGGTTCGTGGGGCGTTGGAGATCAGGCTCAGTCAGATAGCTGGCGGCCAGAAGTCTTCTTGCTGTGCTTGAGTCGGTAGCTGTCCCCGTTCATCTCCAGGATGTCGACATGGTGGGTGAGGCGGTCGAGGAGAGCTCCGGTCAGCCGTTCAGAGCCGAACACCTCGGTCCACTCGACGAAGGGCAGGTTGGAGGTCACCAGGACCGATCCACGCTCGTAACGCTGGCTGAACACCTCGAAGAGGAGCTCGGCGCCAGTCTTGGACAAGGGCACGAAGCCCAGTTCGTCGATGATCAGAAGCTTGAGTCGTGCGAGCCTTCTCTGCAGGTTGAGCAGACGCCGTTCGTCCCTGGCCTCGATCAGCTCGTGAACCAGAGCAGCGGCGGTGGTGAAGCCCACGGACAGTCCCCTCTGACACGCAGCCAGACCGAGACCGAGGGCGATATGGGTCTTGCCGGTGCCACTGTTGCCGAGAGCGATGACGTTGTGGGGGCGCTCGATGTACTCGCATCGTGCCAGCTCCAGAACCAGAGCCTTGTTCAGGGACGGCATAGACAGGAAGTCGAAGGTGTCGAGGCTCTTGGTCGTCGGGAAGCGGGCTGCTTTGATCCGACGTTCCACCATGCGATGGTGACGGTCGATCAGCTCCAACTCCGATAGTCGCAGCAGGTAGTCCGGATGGTCAGCTCCCTCACTGGCACACTGGGATGCCAGCTTGTCGTACTCCCTCAGGAACGTGGGGAGCTTGAGTTGCTTGAGGTTGTGTTCGAGCAACATCGTGGACTTGTTGGTCATGACCGGCTCCCCGCCAGGAGAGCCATGTAGTCCCTGGTCGAGGTTGTTGCAACGTTGGTCCTGGGCAGATACGGGTACAACTCCATGTCGAGTCTAGGCGGTCGACCCTCGATCCTGCACAGCACCAGGTGCTTGACAGCATCGAAGCTCACAGCCCCGAGTCGAATGGCGTCTCGTACGGCGTCGTGGACTTCTTCCGGCTGGAAGTTCTCCATCAGTCTGAGCACCTGCACGAACTCCCTCTTTCCTCGCTTGCCCATCCGAGACTCCAGCAGCCGCCGCAACACTCCGAACTCCTCGGGCAACTCCCATCCAACCAGCGGCGCCGCCTGATCCAATGCCCTCGTCTTCTTCTCAAGGAGCGGCAGGTAATGGAGAGGGTCGAAGACGAAGTCGTCTCGATCGTAGGACCGCCGATGGCGGGCGATGACTTCAGCGCCACAGCTGATCACAACCTCATGTACATATCCGCGGACCACAACGTCCCGATGACCGTAGGCCACCGGGACCGAATAGTCATTGGTCCGGTATCTGACCAGGGACAGAGAACTGACCCTCGTCGCGTGCTTGTCGCTGGCGTCGTACGGTACGGCCGGCAGAAGCAGCAACTTCTCCAGGTCCCGCTCCAGCCGTTCTCCTATCGTCTCGTTGTGGCCGCGGAGTCGATCTTCGAACCGTCTGAGGCAGTGTTGCTCCAGATGAGCATTGAGGGCATCGAAGCTCTCGAACGATGGAATGGGCACCAGGAAGTTCCGGCGGACATAGCCGACCAGACCTTCTACTTTGCCCTTATCGTTCCCTTTGCCTGGACGGCCGAACCGGTCCTCGAACAGGTAGTGGGACTGAAGCTCGGAGAACACCCTGGTCCGCTGCCGGCGACCATCTCCCAGGATTCTGGCTACCGCGAGCGTGGTGTTGTCGTAGAGGATGCTCTGAGGCACTCCGCCCAGGAACGCGAAGGCGGAGACGTGTCCGTCGCAGAATGACTCCGTCGTCTCGGCGGGATACGCCTTCACATAGCACCCGTCGCTGTGAGGGAGGTCCAGGGCGAAGTAGTGGGCTTTGCGTTCCACTCCGCCGATGATCACTCGAGCTTCGCCGTAGTCGCACTGGGCATGTCCCGGGGAATGGGACAGTGGTACGAACATCTCGCGGGTATGACGACGGCGTTCTCGAACGTAGTCTTTGACTATCGTGTACTTGCCGGGGAAGCCGTGTTCGTCTCTGAGCCGTTCGTAGATACGCTTGGCGGTGTGACGCTGCTTCTTCGGTGAGCTCAGATCCTGCTCCAGGATCTGGTCCATCACACCCTTATATGGATCGAGCTTCGGTCTGCGAGCCGGTCGTTGCCGTAGATACCCTGGGGGCACGGAGTACTCGAGCATCTTGCGCACCGTGTCCCGGTGTAGCCCGAACACTCGGGCCGCCTCTCGGACGCTCATCCCTTCGACGAAACAAGCCCTGCGAACTCGCAGGTACATCTCCACCTTGTACATCCAATCCACCTTCAATCAGGTTCGGTCGTTCCTGATTGAAGGCGACAGGCGGTACAGTTTTCAAGCGCCACATCTCAGCGCTCGACCGCCCAGGTGGTACATTATCTCTCCGCCCTTCACATAGCGCGCCTCATACGCGGCTAGCTGTGTCGCGGCCCCGCACTCTACCGTTCCAAGGGACGAGGATCAAGCGCACCTGATCGGCTCAACATGCCTGATGAGCGTGGCACCACATCCGACGACTACGGGTATTGGATCCTGACTACCCGGTGCAGGTTGAAGTCGGCTACGAACGCCGTGTTGCCGGCGGACCTCGCGTGCCGTCGACCAGCGATCGCACCGAGCTACCGAACTCCGAACTCTATCGGGGTCGGCCGGAAAAGATATGGTGCTTGAATCTCGACATCTTCCAGCATGTCATAGACGAAGTACCACCCGATTTCAAGGTCGACGGTGACGTACGCGACCTGGCCCGGCTGAAGCGCCATTACCCCGCCTACGGCTGTCCCGGGAGGCGGTCCGCCCGGCCCTTTGTCATCATCATCGATCACCGGGAACGGCGCCAGCGGCCCCTCGGTCGCTTGCTCTGCCGATCTACCTTTTGGCCTCATGAAGTACAGGTCCGGGAAGTCTACTGCCTGCTTCCCTCCCTCGATGAGAGCGATCCTCGCCTCATGGACCAGACTGCTCTTGTTGTCGATTTTGATGATCCGGGGACCAGGCTTAAGACCCGATCCACTCTCGAATCGATCGAAAGCACCTAGAGTGTCCTGAATGTGGTAGTCGTATTCGAGAATGGACAAGACAACGTCACCTGTAGGCTCGACCCCCGGTACAGAGGACGCGGTCACCTCGAACGGGCGCATCAAGTCCAGGCCAGGCCGGGCGATCTCGTCATCGCCCAGGACGTACGTAACCCAGACGTAGCTGCCCTCCTGGAGATTCTGAATCACTACGGCCGTTACGCCGGGCGAAGTGTCGGCGGGCCCACCGGACGGCAGCGCCCAGTCGGGCAGCGGCGCCTTGGGGTCCTGCTGGATCAAGGCTGTCAGATCGTCGACGGTCTTGCCGCCGGTCAATCTCACAAGGGCCAGGTGTTGGTCGCTGTCACCTTTGTTCTCGAAGACTATGCGGACCCACCCGGACGGCGCCGAGTCGGGTCCCTGTACAGCAACTCCATCCGCGGTGAAGGCGATCTCCGTCGCCTCGCCTGGGCTAGCTGCCAAGGGCTGGTTGGTGCCCTCTATCCTATCCCCGGTGTCCCCTCCCCCAGCGGCCGCTTGTGCGGGCACTTTGGTGGGCTCCTCTGCCCCGTTTCCACCCCCACACGACAGGGCAGCAACGACCAGAAAGCAACCCTGCATCGTCCGCCAAAAACGCTGTTTGCTCATATCGATCATCCCTTCGGTCAATGTTGGCGCGCGACCCTGGTCCCGCGCTCGTTCTGAGGGTTTCCGGCTTGGCCTTTCACCCAGCGAAGCTCACTTCGTGATCATCGAGTGTATCCACGCCTAACTTGTGGCCTCAGGGGGGCGGGCAACGGTGTCGGGATCGACTGCTAGAAAGGTCTGGGCGACAAGACAATCGACTAGGTTTCCCTAGCGGCGAACGGAAGGAAGTCTCAGCTGGGATGCAGCCGGCGTAAGGTCGGATGCTTCTCTTCTCAGGTGGAATCTCGGCCATCGTTCACAAAGTTATTCGTGCGAGTCGACTTCATGCAACGTCGCTGGAATGAACTTCATCGAAAGGGAGTTTGCACAGTGACGAGTGTTCGTCGTAGTCAGGCGCTCCCCCACGAAAACGTGGCCGAGGTGCCCGCCGCAACTGGCGCACTGAATCTCTTTCCGCTGACCATCCGGGTCAAGTAGTTGCGTTACGGCTCCGGGAATCTCTTTGTCGAACGCGGGCCAGCCACAGCGAGCGTCAAATTTGTCGTCGGATCGATAGAGTGGGGTGCCGCACCGCCGACAGACATAAGTCCCTTCTTCGTAAAAATCGTCGTATTCGCCCGTGAACGGCGGCTCTGTTCCCTTCTGTTCGATGACCCTTCGCTCCATATCGGTAAGACGGCTGTAGGTTGAGCGATCCATGGCTAACTCCTCCCTCGGGTGGAAAGCTAATTCAATGGTCTCCCGGAGATCGTACCACCTCAGCAGGTCCACTTTTTTTGTGTGCGGGCTTGGCGTTAGCTGTTGTGGGAGGGTCTCCAGACGTCCCTTCCTTTGGAGAGACTGATGCTGGAATCAACCTAGTAGACCGAAATCTTTGAAATGAGGGGTAGCCGAGATTGGCGTGCTACGACGACAGGGCGGGTTTCAAACCCGCCCCTACCAAGCCGTAACCTCAGAACCCTTCAATACTAGGATGTTGGACCACTAGGCGCCGCCCTTAAAGGCACCCTGCATCACTCGCAATGGGTTTGGGTCCCCGCAACGACGGCAACGCCCTGCAACAATCCATCTCGGGATTGTGGCAGGGGGCCAGGGGCGTTGATGATAGCATGCCGGAGCACCCCGATCACATCGCCCCGGAAGACGAGGCCATTGTGATTGCATCCGGGGGTCGGGAGCCTTAGCGCCGGTTTCAGAACATGTCAGAAACGCGCTGGCGTTGTTCTCAGAGCGAGAAGAATATGGGAATTTCCGTTGGATTGGGGTCGGCGATCAGACCATGAGTGCCGAACGTCCAAAGAGCAGCCCAACCGATGAAGGACGGCCAAGCGGGCCGGCGGTCGCAGCTTGGATTGTGTATGACATGGGCAACACCCTGTTCTTCACGGGTGTAGTGGGTCTCTTCTTCCCGCTGTGGGTCACACAGGAGATGTCCGGCACCGATGCCAGCGTTGGTTATACCCTGTCGCTGGCAATGTCCGTCGTGTTGGTCCTCGGCCCTCTCCGGGGACCATCTCCGATCAGTCCGGACGAAGGATGCCTTTCCTGGTGGTGAGCACTGTCGCCGGTATCGGGGCTACCATGCTGATCGGAGCGAGCGGTCTAGTCACGGGCGTGGCGCTTTTCGCCGTGGCCCTGATCGCTGTTCACACGGCCGCCATCTTCTATAACGCCATGCTCGTAGACATCAGCACCGAGAATACCAGAGGAACTATAGCGGGCCTCGGTGTTGGAGTTGGATACGTGGGAGCCATTATCGCCGTTGTGATAGGCGTCCTATTCGTCGAGTCTAGAGGGACCGTCTTTGGCTTTCGAGCTATTGGACTCCTCTTTCTGCTCGTGTCCTTCCCTCTGTTTCTGCTACTGAAAGAGCGACATGGTCCAGTGAGCGGCGCGTCGCCCGTCGAAACGGCGGCCAACGCCGTGAGGCAGCTCAGGCGTACCTTGGCAGAGGTACAACAGTTCCCGGGGCTGGTGCGATTTCTGACGGCCAGGTTCTGGTACGCGTGGTCGTTCCAGACGGCGGCCTTCTTCGCCATTCTCTACGGTACCGAAACAGTCGGCTTCACGGCGCGTCAGGTGGAGTTCGTATTCCTGTTCGGCATGCTGGTGGCCGTACCCGCCAGTTTCATGTGGGGGGTTATCGTGGACCGAATAGGGCCCAAGCCTACCCTCAGTGCCGTCCTCTTCGTGTGGACGTTGCTGTTGCTGTCTGCCGCTGTCATTCCTTGGCTGGAGCTGCCTTCATACCTGTGGTGGCTTGTCAGCGCCGTCGCCGGGGTCCTGGTTCCGGGCACGTGGGTGGCGGATCGGCCTTTCATGTTGAGGCTCACTATTCCCGAGTACATGGGGGAGTTCTTCGGATTACACGGCATGGTCGGCCGCCTGTCTGCCATCGTCGGCCCGTTCGCGTGGAGTTACGTCTCGGTGACTCTGGGGCTGGGACAGGGGGCCGCCGTCCTGAGCCTGTCGGCCTGTGGGCTGATCGCCTTCCTGATGCTACGAGGCGTCGATGATACGCCTCAGGATATCCCGAGTCGATCGGTTATCAGGTGAGAGGAGACGTGGGTCCGGTCCGCGCCGCAGAAGGAGACGCGTTCACGGTGTGATGGTGACGACGCCCAACCGCATACCGTATTCAAAGCACAGTGTGCGCGGCTGAACCGCTGACGCCGGAAGCGGCCTCTCAGTCGCCCTAGCAAAACGATCTGTGGGCTATAATATCGGCCAGCTCCAACCCAACTAGGACAAGGCCATGCCTTCCACCGATATCTCCCTGATGGCCCATCTGATGCGGCGCGCCGGATTTGGGGCAACGCGAGACGAGCTAGAGGAACTCGCTGCCTCGGACTACCAGGCTATCGTCGATGACCTACTGCATCCGGAACGCTTTGCCGAGGTACCTCACGACGCGTTCGACCGCTACTACCCGACCCCCATGGGAGGGATCCCTTCAGACTACTGGGTGTTTCTCATGATCAACAGCGATGGGCCACTCAGGGAGAAGATGGCCCTCTTCTGGCACCAGGTGTTCCCCACGGGCTGGGACAAAGTCGGTCACCCGTTGTCCTCTAGAGGACAGATCGAGATGTTCCGCAAGCACGCTCTATCGGACTTCAAGACAATACTGATCGAGCTCTCCAAAGACCCGGCCATGATCATGTGGCTCGACAACAACGAGAACCTGAAGGAAGAGCCCAACGAGAACTACGGCCGGGAGCTACTGGAGCTCTTCTCGATGGGCGTAGGAAACTACACCGAGGAAGACGTCAAGAGCGCGACTCGTGCCTTCACTGGATGGACGTTCCTGACCCCATTCGTCGACCGCAAGCGGGACGGGTATCCCACCCGGTTCGTTTTCGGGGAAGGGGAGCACGACCACGGCCAGAAAGACTTCCTAGGCGAAAAGGGCGATTTTAACGGCGAGGACATCGTCGAGATCATCGCCAAGCAGCCAGCCACTGCTCGGTTCATTTCAAGGCGACTCTACGACTTCTTCGTTGCCGACGAGCCTGCGGTGGCCTCGTGGAACGAGACCCCACCTCAGGACCCCGAGGCGATCGATACTCTGGCTGCCGCCTACTTCGCGTCCGACGGGAACATCCGCTCGATGCTGGAGGTGCTCTTCAACTCGGAATTCTTCAAGAGCGCCCGGTTCAAGGTGGTTAAGAGCCCAATCGAGCTGGTCGTCGGCCTCACCAGGCTCCTGGGCACACAGCGCTTCCCGGACCGCAACTTCGGCGCCCTCACCAGCGCCGCTGACTCCATGGGACAGCAATTGTTGCAGCCGCTCACCGTTGAGGGATGGCGTACCGGTCAGGAATGGATTGATGGTGGAACGCTGAATACTCGCGTCAATTTCGCTGCTGAGCAAGTTGGTGATCCGAGCAGCCCTGGCGTCCGCGAAATCGTGAGTCGCTTCGCTTCGCTCGAAAGGTCACTGCCTCCTGGGGAGTTCGTCGAGGCGTGCCTCGACCTGATGGGGGTGGACCCCGACGACGACACCCGCGAGGGTTTGCTCAGACACGCCGGGTCGCATGGAAAGCTTCGATTCCGTACAGAGGCAGAGCGGCGTGAGAGCGAGTCTCGAGTGCTTCGCATGCTCCAACTGATAGTTTCGGCAAGGGAGTTCCAGTTTGCGTAGGAATCTGCGTCAAGTGTGAAAAGACAGCACAGTCCGCTCCTAACGCACTGTGCATTGCCCAAAGAGGTCCCACCATGCCTAGGCCATATGCGCTTCTGAGAGCTAGCTTTCCCCACGTGACGTCGGTTGGCGGTTTCATAAATACGTCCATGCCTCGTGACATTGCCATCGGCAAAGAGGGTCGGCTGTACGCCCTGTGCACCGGCAACGCGGGACCCATCGCCATCCTCAACCTGGAAGACGAGGATTTGGGAAGCTTTGGCGCTCCCGGCTTCGGATTTCGTTTGCCCTCGTACAAGTGCAACCAGAGGAATCGCGACTGGCCAGTTCAGGACGGAGCGCTGCTTTGGCACGTCCAGATCATCGTGGACCGCGACGAGATACTTTATATCTCAGATCAGGGCACCGACAGGATCACCATATACGACAGGTTCGGCGAATACCTTGGTAAGTGGGGAGAGCATGGCGCCAGCGACGGCCAGCTAGACCGCCCATCGGGGATCGCGTTTGATCATGACGAGAACATCTATGTGGTGGACACGATGAACCACCGGGTGCAGCATTTCACCAAAGACGGCGTTTTCCTCAACAAATTCGGCTCATACGGAACAGGGGACGGAGAGCTCGACATGCCTTGGGGAATCCACGTCGACGAGCTGGGCGACATCTACGTCGTCGACTGGCGCAACGATAGAGTGCAAAAATTCGACTCGGACGGCAATTTCATCTTCAAGCTCGGCAGCTCCGGCGCAGGCGACGGGCAGTTCAACCGCCCCACCGGCATCGCCGTCGACCGGCACGGCGACATCTATGTGGCTGACTGTGGCAATGACCGGGTCCAACTCTTCTCACAGGAGGGACGTTACGTCCAGAAGTTCGTTGGGGACGCGACCATGACGAGGAGCACCCTGAAGCGCACTCTCACTGCGAATAAGAAATACTTCCGTTTCCGAGAATCGGCCGAGGCAGTTGGGCTGGACGCCGCGAAGTTCTTCTCCCGCCCGGTATCCGTGAGGGTCGACGACGAGTTCCGGATGTACGTAGCGGACCACTGGAACTTTAGGTTCCAGGTTTACCAGAAAGAGGCGTATCCGCTGTCAGAGGACGAGGTAGCCCCGCCATTGCGGGCGGCAAGTACGGGTCCGGCCTGACACCTTTCCCCGAGTTTGCACGGAGAGGCCCCCTCTTCATGTCTTGTTAGCAACCCAAGCCGAGCCGTACAACGCCCTCGAGCGCGATGCCGACCACTATTTAGGATAGAGAATGGTAATGGACCGCCGGCACACCGTTGAGAAGCCGAAGCTACGAATTGACGAATTGGGCGGGCAGATTCACGGGGATCGTCAGCCAACCTCCCCCTGGACGGTCCGTGAAGTCGAACTTTCTACACAAGAGATTCCGCCTCTGGGTGACGACGACTGGAATGCGCACATTTGGAAGGGGTGAAACAACAATGTCTGATCAGGGCTTGGACACAGCGATCCTCGGGCGCACCGGACTAAGTGTAACTCGCTTGGGATACGGGGCCATGGCTGTCCGTGAAGTACCCGAAGACATCGCGGAGCGTACGTTGAACGCCGTGCTCGACGCAGGGATTAACTTCATCGATACTTCGATAGACTACGGGAGGAGCGAAGAGTTCATCGGGGAATATATCTCGCACCGCCGTTCCGAGTTCTTTCTGGCCTCGAAGTGCGGTTGCGCTGTCGCCAGTGATCCCGCTCTGGGGCGCCACGTGTTTACCCGTGACAACATCGTCGCAGGGGTCAACCAGAGCCTCGCAAGGATGAAGACCGACCACCTCGACTTCGTACAGTTCCATACCAGCCCATCCAAGGAAACTCTCGAGCAGGACGGTGCCATCGATACTCTGAGAGATCTTCAGACAGAGGGAAAGATCCGGTTTCTCGGCTCTTCTTCGACGCTTCCCAACATCACCGACCACCTAGACATGGGGGTATTCGACGAGTTTCAGATCCCATACTCGGCCCTGCAGCGGGAGCATGAGGACGTGATCACGAAGTGCTCGGAAGAAGGGATCGGCACCGTAATTCGCGGTGGAGTGGCCAAGGGCGAACCCGGACAAGGCCATGGGGGAGAGGAGACCTGGAACAAGTTCGATGAAGCCGGGCTGGACGAACTTAAAGGCGAGGGAGAAAGCCGCAGCACTTTCGTTCTCCGCTTTACGTTGACGCATCCGAATGTACACACGATCATAGCGGGTACGAAGAACCCAATGCATCTGAAGGAGAACGTCAGCGCAGTGTTGCGGGGACCGCTGCCTCCTGAAACGTATGCAGAGGTGAAGCGTAGGCTTGATGACGTCGGTATCAAGCCCGAGGCTACATCGTGAGATGATCTGGGCGAAGTAACGCCTATCAGACGCCCTCGAAACGGCGGGTACCGACTGAGCTACACCCTGGCCCCGCAACGCCCTGCAACAACCCTCCTCGCGATTGTGGCAAGGGGTTGGGTGGTGGGGAGGTCGCCTTTAATTAGTTTGCTCTACGTCCGCCAGTGTGCCGCTCCTAGCTGCTGACAGCAACGCGACCAGAGCCGCAGTGTTCGCCAGACCATCTTCTGCCGGGAACTCCGGCCGCTTGCCCGTTAGCACGCACTCGGAGAACTCGTCTAGCTGAACGCGAAACCTGTCCGGTGCGGGCGTAGCCTCGACTCGCTCCTCACCGCCCGTCTTGATGACTACCGGCCCGCTGTCATCAAACATGTTCGGTACCTCGATGCGGCCCTCGGAGCCTATCGCGATAAACTCGCACCGGCCCGGCTCCTCCATGCTGCTAGCCACGTGAGCAACGGCACCACTAGGAAACTCCAGCATGCCGTTGAACGTAGTCTCGACTCCGTAATCTCCTGAGTCGTATGTGAGCGCCGCAGCCCGGACGGGCTCTTCGTCGAGCACAAAGCGACTCGCGTACACCGCGTAGCAGCCTGCGTCCATCAGGCTGCCACCGGCAAGTTCGGGTGAGAAGCGTATGTTGCCGAGCGGCTGAGCGATCTGAAACGTTAACGCCGAACGAACGCTTGTCACATGGCCAATGGCGCCTTCGCTGATCCACCCCCGCGCCGTTCGTAGGTGGGGGTTCCAACGGTGTGTGAAGGCCTCCACCAGTACGACATTGTTCGCGTTGGCGGCGTCGATCATGCTTCGAGCCTCGTCGACCGTCACCGCCAGGGGCTTTTCGCACAGGATGTGTTTGCCAGCCTCAGCGGCTTTGATTGTCCACTCGTAATGCATCGAGTTGGGGAGCGCATTGATGACTGCATCCACATCCGCGTCTGCGAGCAGCGCTTCGTAGGACCCGTACCACCTTGGGATGGCGTGCTCCTCAGCCGTCTCTTTGGCTCTACTCTCAGTGCGACTGGAGATGGCCACGATCTCCGAGGAATTCGACTCACGGCCGGCGGGGATATGTCGCTCTATGGCGATGCGCGCCGTGCTGATGATTCCGTAGCGTACGATCCCTTCTTGCAAGACGACCTCCGGTTCGATGTCGTTTCTGGTAAATATACCCCGGGGGAGATTCACCCCTGCCGCCGCAACGCCCTGCAATAACCCTTCTCGCGATTGTGGCAGAGGGCGGCCGACCCTCCTTCGAGGACTCCCTGCTGCCGCTGTGCAAGGCTCTCTCCACATCAACTTGCCACTGCTGGCCTCCTGGCAAGTTGCGCGCAAATCGCCGATCAGAGAATTGTGGCGCAGGCTACGCATCCTTCCAAACAACCTCGATTAGTGGAATTGGTTGTTCAAACCCCTTGGCCTTGAACTCGCCAAGTCCATCAAATGGAATACGCTTTCCAATCAAAAGATCACGCACGACTTGCGCCACAAAAATGCTTCCGGGTTTGGCTTGGCTGCACAACCTGGCAGCGAGGTTGACAGCGGCTCCATATAGCTGATTATCGTTACGAACGGGCTCTCCTGCACTGATCCCGATTCGAAGATTCATGGCTTTATCTCGATTCTCTTCACCGAGTTTCACGATCATCTTTTGAATTTCGACGGCACATTCCACAGCATTTACGGCCGAAGTGAATGAGGCCATGAAGCCGTCGCCTGTGTGTTTGATCTCCCGTCCTGTATGAGTGTGGAGCGCATCACGTGTGAGCGCATTATGGGTTCGGAGCAACTCCATGGACTTTTCGTCTCCTAGTTCACTGATCATCTGGGTAGAACCCTCGAGATCGGTGAACATAATGGCACGGAACGGGGAATCCATAGACACTTCACCGGCCGTCGGAGCGGGGTCCTCAACTCTGCCCAAGAAGGCTTTGACGATGGCTTGATCTACCCCCACGATCTCATTATGGAGGAACCCATGCGCCTCATTATGCACCTTGTGAACGGTGCTCATGTCGGGTGCCTTGACTAGGCAGAAAACGGAATTTCGTTCATCGTCGTACCAATACGTGATGAATTTGCAGTCATACTCATCTTCAAGCTTTAGGTCTGCCGCGTGCCCCTTGGCGACGCCTTCAGGGGTGAGGTTTTCACCATCATGTCTGTCCATGTATAGCGGCATTTCCTAGCGTCTCCTTTACAAGCTTCGCGAGTGCTGAATTGAGAATGGGCAGAATCGAGTCTACTCCCAGAACGAGGAGCCACTGGGGTTCCCTGCCCTCTGCCGCCCGTTATTATATAGGGCACTCCTAGATCAAAGCGTTCTCTAGCTCTCTTCGATTCCGCAGCAGCCACGCGCCTGCCCGTGCTGGCCATGCCATCGCCCACAGAGACAAACTGTCGGTGGTCTCCCGGGTGGTGGGTTCGCGGGTGACGCCGGCGTAGTCTGCCTCTGCCGCCGTGTCAAATACCGCGAACTCGATGATCCGGTCGACGAAGCCCCGCCTCTCCTTCGCCGAGAGCCCGTAGGCGTCGACGATGGCGCGAAGATGCTTCGCTCGTTCCGCAACTGGCGGAAGTCCTTCGATCTCCGCGATGTCGTCGGAGTGCAGCTTGGCGTTGAGCCACGATGCCTGCGCCAGCTCAACGAGCGGGTCGACGGGACTGGAGAAGTCCCAGTCGATGAGAGCAACCGGCAGCCCGTCTCGCGCCACGATGTTCCAAGGAGCGAAGTCACAGTGGCCGATCACCCGTTCCGCTCCGCCGATTTCCCGCCCGAACCACGGGCCCCATATCGCGTCAGGTGGCGGCCGGAACGAAGACGTCGCCTCGTGCAGTTCTCGGAGCATAAGGCCGACGGCGGACACTCCCTCCAGGGTCCACGGTCCCTTGTCCATGAACTCACCTTCGATGTATCTAAGCGTTTCGCGACCCTGATCGTCGAACCCAGTGCCCACCAACCGCGGCGCGGGGAAGCCAACGGACGCGAGATGGCGCAGGAGCGAATGGACGGTTGGAGCCCAAGGCCCCGTCTCTCGTATAACCACGTCGCCGCGTCGGTAGACTTCGGCGGTGTGCATTGAGCTCTTCGCTCGCAATATCTCGTAGCCCTGCTCGGTCACATCTTCAGGGGTCATACCGCCTCGTTGGGTGACCTTTAGTTTAACGCATGCTTTTGGCCTGCTAGCCCGCAGGCTCCTGGCCTGGATTACGCCGAGCCGACCCGGAATGGCCTTAACACGATTAGCCCTTTTGTAAAGGCTGGTCGCATGAGTCGACTGCGATGGCCGGACTCACCTACGCCCCGCCGCCTAAACCGCATTCAACAACCCCTTCCCGCGATTGTGGCAAGGGGTCACGAGTGGCCGGGAGAAGGTGCTTGGATGTCTAGCGTGGTAAGCTTTCACAACCTCAGAACAGAGAGCGGCGTAAGTGGTGGATCGAAATCAGGCATTGAAGGCAATTGTTGCCATGCTGGCGGCCGAGCACGGGTGGAGAGTCTCTTTTCCGGTCAGGTGGAGTCCACGTGGTTGCGGTTCCTAACGACCGGGAGTATAAACCTTTGCAGCGCCGGTTCCCGCGATCAGAACGAGCCATGTCAATCACATCGCTGGGGCATAGCACCGTAGTGGCCACGACTTCTCACTGGCTCGAGTGGGGGACCGAGACTTTCAGCAGCATCGGCAGAGACGTCGCGACGAGCCAGCCTATCGTAAGCTGAGTGTCCGGGCTCGTCGGCGAAGCCGGCTATCAACTCCACGGGCCAGCGCTCAATTTCGTTGCCAACTCTCAAGACATTCGGAGCCAGGAGATGTGGGTAGTTAGGCAGCTTCCGTTCAGCAGGAGAAGACGGCTGTTTGTTCCAGAGATAGAACTAGACCAGTTCCCCCGAGGTGCCCCCAATGGACAACCGAGAACGCGACCTGACGAAGAGCCAGCTCTTCCTGGACGACGGCTGGATCGACGATCAGTCGATGCTTACGCGCCTTTGGCACAAGCCTCTCCTCTATCCCGAGCCGGTGATGCGGCCGGAGACGCCCTGGGAAGGCACGGCCCTTGCGCTGTACGGCACCGTCCTCAAGGTGGGCGACGCCTGGAGGATGTACTACACGACAGCGGCCCCTGACTTTCCGGCAGCCATGTGTGTAGCCGACAGTACGGACGGCTTCCACTGGACCCGCCCCAACCTGGGCATCCACGAGTTCCGCGGCAGCAAGAAGAACAACATCGCCATAACACACTGTCGCTGCGTTTCGGTGTATTACGAACCAGATGACGAGGAATACCCGTTCCGCACGATGGTGCATCGGGGGCCCTCGAAGTCCGGCCACCCCATCTATGGCATGTACGAGTCCGTTAGCAAGGATGGTTATCATTGGACGGAACTCGACGCTGTGGTGCCGTCGCCTCAATATAGCGGACGCCCCGGGACGAAGGACCTGTCGGGGACTGACGTCTACTATCTCTGGTCAAAGAAAGTCGATGGGAAATACGTCGTTACATACAAGGCCGACACGTTCAAGGAAACCGCCAGGAGGTGCGTGGGGATTTCCCAGGGCAAGGATTTCAAGAATTTCTCTGACACAAATATCATTCTCAGGTCGGACCTCCTCGACCCGCCGGACATCCAGTACCACGGCATGGTGGGCTTTCCTTACGCAGATGTCTACCTCGGTCTCGCGGAGCGCTGGTTCGGCGACCCAACCCACTTCGAGCTGATGCTCGTGTGGAGCTACGATCTCGAGACGTGGCATATGCCCCCGAAGCGGGAAGCCTTCATCGGTCCGACGTTCCCGTGGAACCAGGCGTGGACCACGTGCTCGACAGGCGGCCCGATCCAGTCCGGCAACCAGCTAAGGTTCTACTTCGGCGGCAAGAGCGGCTCCCATATTCACGTAAAGAAGGGTCCCCACAAAGTCGGCAACATTGGCCTGGCCGAGATCACCGTTGACCGGTTCGTGTCGATCTCCGCCGGCTACATGGACGCCCGGTTAGTTACAAAACCCATGAAGTGGCCGGGAGACGACCTGGTCCTGAATGCCTCGACCACGCGGTCCCCGGAAGCGGACCCGCGCCTGACCGGCGGCTCGATGTCAGTCGAGGTATGGGACGGAGAAGGTAGGCCTATCGAAGGCTTCTCTGGAGACCAGCGGGCGGTCTTCGTAGGTAACCATCCGTCGAGAGGCGACTCCGAGCCCACAACGGCTCCGAGCACTCCGTTGAATTGGGGTCCAATTCGCTGGCCCAACGACAGGAGCATGCGCGAGCTCGCAGGCCGCGACGTCCGCCTGGTCTTCAACATGCGAGACTCCCACCTGTACAGCTTCAGGAGCAGTGGAATGGATGCCGTTTGACGGCGCGGTGGAGGCCCTGTGAGACGGCTTATCATCGTGCCCTTGCCTCCACTCTATAGCAGCTAGCGGAAGAAACGTGACACCTGCCATGGACGCTCTTACCCGCGTTTATGGTCGCGGTAATACGAGGCCATACCTACCCTGCCGCAGCGCGCCGATACAGAGTACCCCCCACTTGCCTCGACCCATCGTGCTAATGGCCATCAAACTCTCCTCGCGCGTGCCGTTATAGGGCACCGGCAGATCCGTAGCTGGGCTACGTGGCTCCGACACCGCCATAAATACGACAGGACATAGAACCGGGAGTTACCTAATGGGGTTAGGGGCCTTCATTTCCCAGGACACTGCAGGGGCACCCTTTTCTCGAAGCCGAGGCGTCGGAGGTGCATTCGACGAGAAGACTACTGCGCTAAGCCCTGCCGGGCTGGTTAGAAACGCAGACCTAAGGGAACAGCTGGCTGTAAAACCGTGGGTTGATTCTACAGCCAGCCAAATCCTCTCTTACTATCACGCGTCGGCCAACCTTGGCGCAAACGTAAAGTGAGGGCCATAAAGGCAGCGTTAAGATGGTTTCACCCGACTGTTAGCTTGTCGGGGGCAATGCGGCTGCGGTCGCCGCTTCGTCCGGGTTGACTCCGCAAAGAGGATGCCCAAACCCGCCGCCACCAAAGACGATGTTGTCAGGCCGAAGTGGGTCTCCACTCACGCCACCCGGCACATAGTCCAAACCCAGGTTGTTCCGCGTACGCCAAGCGATGTTGTGGTCAGCGCAAGAAGAGTCTCCGCTTACACCGACGGCTCCTAGAAGTTCCCCATCTGAGTTGTAGAGGGCTAGGCCGCCACCAAAGACGTTGACTCCACCGATCTTCTTGCCAACCATGCCGTCGTTCGGCTGTCCGTAGTTCTTAGCGTTGCCGCGGTACGCCACGTCGACATCGACCGGGTTGCTGTGTTGTAGGCCGTACAGGCTGCCGCCAGGCTGGGTCGGCTCGTGAAGGTTAGCCGTCGCCAGCGCGAGCCCAGGTAAGCTAAACGAGTTTGCCGTATTAGCTTTCTGCGCCGATATTACCCGGCTGCCAGGCCACTGATCGCCTCGGTCTCCCCCTGTGAACGCAACTGCGCACACTTCACCGTCTCGGCTGACTACGGTTCCCCACATATCAAGGCCGAAGCCAGCGTTATACACCGCTTGAGCGTCGGCGAGTGCAGAGGCGAGCTCGTCGTAGTCCGGTAGTTCTTTGCACTGGTCTCCTGGCACAGGGTTGCCAGCAAGGACCCCCGTCGTCGAAACCCATACGCCAACGATCACCATGGTGGTTACTGCAAGTACTGCGGTCATCTTCTTAATCAAGGGTTATCTCCGTATCTCTGAATTGGGCTGATCGATTGTCTCTCTCAGGTGCTGTGTTCCAAGCAGGGTTGCCACAGGCGCGTTCAAGTCGTCCTCCTAGCGCATAGATTTGGCAAAGGCGCGGTTTGTGTTATCACGGGACGGAGGTGCAGGTCAACGGGACTACGAGGTCAGCATTAAATCCGCAGGCCTAGGTCGAATACCCTTGCACCTGCGCTCTATGCCGGTTTCGAGGAGCTACAAGGGGCTTGGAGGATGGTGGATTGGCCCGGTCGGGTGCCCAACTCGGGGCCGATTTACGTGGCGTACCAGAGCCCGAGGTCGGATACTAGGCCGCGACTCTTGAACGTCGAGTGGGAATTACGAACGAAACAGTGAAGGGAACGCCGGCGTAGCTAGGAAGTTTATCACCATTGAACAAACATCGGCATGACTACGTGAGTGTAGTTGTCGTTGCCGATGGGCCTTAGCACGCCGGGACTGGAAGGGGTCGTCGTTTCGAGGGCGACTTCCTCTTCACTGAGAACAGCGAGGACGTCTGAGAGGTACTTGCTGTTGAACGCTATCTTGGCCTCTTCGCCCTCGACTTTGGCATCGATCTCCCCTTGATTCTCGCCGACCTCTTCGGCCCTGGAGAGGATAGAGAGCTTGCCTGGGTTGCCGTTGTCGCCGCCGGCTACTTGGATTCGGACGATACCGCTGCCATCTCTGGCGAAGATCGAAGCCGTTCTTGTCGCTTTCATGAAGTCGTCCAGGCCAACCACGGCTCTCGACTCGAAGGATTGCGGTATCAACTGGGAGTAGTTCGGGAACGTCCCCTGTACTAGTTGGGACACGACCTCTACATTGTCGAGGCGGAAGAGCGCCTGACTCTTTGCTGGCGTGACGGTGAACTCGACCATCTCTTGTTGAGTGCCGATCAGGCGATGGACCTCCGTCAGGGCCCTGGCCGGAATGATGAAGCTTGCATCCTCGGAACTGGGCTCGGCAAGCTTGGCGTTGTAGACGGCAAGCCTGAAGCCATCCGCCGCGGCGAATGTCAGCGAATCGCCCTGTATCTCCATCTTGACGCCGGTCAACGCAGGCCTGGAGTCTTCCGTGGCCGCAGCGAAGGCAACGTGAGCGATGGCGTCGCTGAGGGCCTGAGGCTCGATCTTGCTCACGACACCCGATTCAACCGTCGGTATCGGGGGGAAGTCGTCGGCTTCAGAGCCGTTCACTCGACCTTCGAATCGGGCGCAATTGAGTGAGAGGGCCAACGGCTGGTCTGTCGTCACCATGTCGATCCGCTCCGCAGGCAGCGAGCTCACAAACTCAGTGAGTAGTCTCGCTGGAACGGTGATCGACCCCGGCTCCTCGATCTGGGCGCCTATCCACGTGGTTATGGCTATCTCGAGGTTCGTCGCCGAGAGCTTCAGCCTCGACTCATCCGTTGAAATCAGGACGTTCTGGGTAATCGGAAGCGTCGTTCGCGCAGCTACAGCCCTCCCGACGATGGACAGCCCCCGGCTCAGGTTCTCCTGAAGGCAAGATAGTCGCATTCCGGCCCCTCCAGATTGGTGCGCCCAGTATAGTTGCACCGATTAGACCAGTCAACGCACGACGTACGGACCGAGACACGAAGAGGCCGTCGAACACGAGCCCGATACGGATCAGCGCGGTGTCGGCGCTTGCGGCTACGGCAGAACTGTTATGGTGCCGACCATGCCTTCGGCTTCGTGGGGGACGCATATGAGATCGTAGCGGCCGGGCTCAGTGAACTCAAAGTAGAACTCGACCTTCTCATCAGCGTCCGCCGGAACGTCGATATCCAGGTCATCCACCGTGAAGGTGTGAAACTCAGTCTCGGACTCTAGCGTGAAGTTCACTACCTGGCCGACTGTGAATACCAAAGGCTCGGCCGTCGCGAACTGGTAAGCACCGCTGCCGGCTAGGTCCTGAAGAGCCACCGTCGTCGGGGTCCCAGTTGCCGTGTGCCCGAATGTCGTCGCGCTGACTGCCGGACCGGAGCCCTCCGGCACCATGACGGAAGCACTTATTTCGACAAGCGATGCCGGCGCGGGACCTATCGCAGGATCAGACGCTCTCACCGACGTCGTTGTTTGCGCTGAGTCCGAGCCGCATCCAACGAGCAGAAAGGAAGCAAACATGGCCAGTCCGAGCCCACGCAATCCGTTGCCGGTCCACATCTCCGTGATCGACATCATCCCTAGTCTCTCGAGCAAAGGATTACTCACGGCGGGTCCTACTGCACCGTCAACGTGCCGGTCATTTCACTATGTGGCACACACCTGATCTTGTACGTCCCTGCCTCGTCGAAAGTGAACGTGAACGTCTTTGTCTCTTTAGGGCTGAGGCTCCAATCGACGTCTAGATCGTCCACAGTGAAGGTGTGGAATTCGTCGTCTCCGACGAGTTTGAAAGAAACGGTGTCCCCGGCCTGAAGACTGAAGTCGCTCGGAACGTACTTGTAATTGCTCGGCGTCCCGACCATGCTAACTGTCAATACATCGGAGCCCGCTGCCGCGGCGGCAGCTGATTGCGCAGCGCTCTGGCCAGAATCGGATTCAGTGTCATCACTACCGCATGCCGCGGACAAAACAAGCACGGCGAACGACATGACTAAGAGTAGGCGAAGAAGTTTGCGCATGGAAAGCGACTCGATATCGTCGTGATTGGGTCGCGACGCCAGCGCAACCTGATTTCGTGAACAGTTTCACACAGCAAGGTATGTTTTTGCAACATAAGTTGGACTCGGCTCAGAGTCTTTCGGTTCTTGCTATTAGCCCTAATCCACCGAAGGACGGCGTGTAGGAGGCCTGCTGAAGAAACAAAAGGGTGCGCCTCTGAATCTGGGATAATGGTTTTGAAACAGAAAACCGGTCCCAGAAAAGGAGCACCCGATAGATGCTACCACGTAACCACCCCGACCGCATCCAAATCGCCTTCGACGACCACCGCCTGGTGGCCAATGCCGGGCTGATCCTTCCCGCCACCCTCGCCCTGCGCCTTGGCCTGCCCCAACTCCTCCGGAAGCACCTCGACCTCGGCGGCGCGCCGGGCCGGGCGAACACCGGCGACAAGATGATGACCCTGGTGGCCTCCGCCCTAGCCGGCGGAGATTGCATCGACGACGCCGATGTGCTGCGCGCCGGCGGGACCGCCCGCGTGCTCGGTTTCACGGCTAAGGCTCCCTCCACCCTGGGCACCTTCCTGCGCAGCTTCAGGTGGGGCCATGTCCGCCAACTGGACCGGGTGAGCCGCGAGTTGCTGGCCCGGGTCTGGAAGGCCGGTGCCGGACCCGGCGACGCACCATTCACCATCGACCTTGATTCGACGATCTGCGAGACCTACGGACTGGCCAAGGAGGGCGCCCGCCACCACGGCTACACCGGTGCGCGGGGCTATCACCCGCTGCTGGCCGTCGCCGCCGGCACCGGCGACGTGCTGATGGCCCGCCTGCGCGAGGGCCGGGCTAACACCGCCCGCGGCGCTGCCCACTTCCTGCGTGAAACGGTGGGGCGGGTGCGCTACTGCGGAGCCAGGGGCCAACTCACGGTGCGGGCCGACAGCGGCTTCTATACCCACGCCGTGGTCGCCGTCTGCCGCCGGATGGATGTCCGCTTCTCCATCGCCATCCGCCAGCGCGCCCGCCTGCGGAATCTCATCGAGGCGATACCCGAAGATGCCTGGACGCCGATTCCTTACTGGATGGACGGCGCCGCCGATGTGGCCGAGACCACCTACACCCCGTTCCAGGCCGAGGCGGACGCCGCGCCGGTACGGCTCATCGTCCGGCGGGTGAAGCCGGCGCCCTGTTCTCAACTGGCTCTCTTCGCCACCTACAGCTATCACGGCTTCATCACCGACCGGGACGGGGAGACGCTGGAACTGGAGGCCGATCATCGCCGTCACGCCGAGATCGAGAATGCGATACGCGACCTCAAGTACGGCGTGGGGCTGAACCATCTCCCCTCGGGCCGTTTCGCCGCCAACGGCGCCTGGCTGGCGGTACAGGTGATGGCGCACAACCTGGCCCGCTGGACAGCCCGCATCGGCCTGGGTCAGCAGATCGTGACCACCAAGACCCTCAGACGACGGGTCTTTGCCTTGGCCGGACGGATCACCCGCTCGGCACGCCGATTGACCCTGCAGCTTCCCCGGCGCTGGCCCTGGGAGGAGCAGTTCAGCCGCGCCCTGGCCCGACTGCGAGCCATTCCACTCCCAGCCTGACGGAGCCCGTCCGCCACTGACCCACCAGCCAACCCAACGTCCCCGCAAACTCGCGCCAGCCCAGTCCGCGAGCGCCTCTTGCCGTGTCCTATCCCGCCATCTGGCTCGCCACAGCCACTGTAGGCCGCCATCGGTGCCCCCAAAAGCGCCTGCAGACCGCCCGCCAACCTCCCGTCTACCCAAATTCGAGCCCGGATCATCACGCCTGTAACTCCCTCACCCCCTTCCGCTGTCCTCACGTCGTCCATCCCTGTCCGTCGGTGGATTCGGGATTAGGCAGAAATTTCACCTCACGCTGAACTAGTCGAAGGGCGCCACTATGGTTCGACAAGCTCACCATGAGAGGTTACCTCGTGCGTGTTCGTGTTAACGACAGCCGAAAGGCCCTGGTACTGGCCTATCGACCCGCTTACCCAACTCGCGTCATGTTATGATAGAACTGACGTTTCGTATGGGGACGCGCGGATTCGACAGGGGAGGTCTCATCGGGATTGCAGGCCGAGGCGCCATCACACCTCGTAAAAAGATGGCAAAACAGTAACCGGCAACAACCAAGAGCTGGCTCTCGCCGCCTAACTAGGCGGCGACGTCCACCGGTTCCTCTCCCCGAAGGGGCCGAATGGGCGACGCAAATCGGGGTGCGGTCCGACTGACGCCGATGGGAAAGACCTAAGACTAATCGGCTAGCCCCGGCAGTCCGTGCTGGCCAGAGCTGCCGACGGTGAGACCACCGACCAGCTAAGCCTGTAGTAAATCTCGATTACGGCTTCTTCTGGACGGGGAGTTCGACCCTCCCCCGTCTCCACCACGAACACGGAACCGCACCATTATGGGCTGGAGAGGCCATTTCGACCTTCGGCCCATTCTCGTTTTCGGCAGGCAGGTCTTTCACGTTTATCAAGTGTATGCCCGACCCTTCCCGCGTCGTCGCTATCTCAAGCAGCGGACGGAAGGCCGGTCTCGGTCTGATCGCGACGATTCGCCGCTCCTCGATAGTATCGACGTAGACCGCGTCCAGCATCGTCATCAGGATGCGTCGGCGCTCGCCCAGGTCGGCTTTCTCCCAAAGGACCGGCAGGTCCTCAAGTAGCCGGCCCGCGGTCATCGCGTCGTCGGCGTCCGGGAGGACCAGCGACCTCAGCCTATCCTTCAGCAGGCGTTTCTTGCGCCGGTACTCGTCTTCGTCTATCGCCAGGTCCCAGTAACTGCGTTCCATCCGACGCATGTCAAGGGCGGTGTGAAAACGTACCAGCGGGGCGGAGCAAAACTGTACCACTGAACGCCGTAGAATGGGCATCAAGGTTCGTGGGGCGTTGGAGATCAGGCTCAGTCAGATAGCTGGCGGCCAGAAGTCTTCTTGCTGTGCTTGAGTCGGTAGCTGTCCCCGTTCATCTCCAGGATGTCGACATGGTGGGTGAGGCGGTCGAGGAGAGCTCCGGTCAGCCGTTCAGAGCCGAACACCTCGGTCCACTCGACGAAGGGCAGGTTGGAGGTCACCAGGACCGATCCACGCTCGTAACGCTGGCTGAACACCTCGAAGAGGAGCTCGGCGCCAGTCTTGGACAAGGGCACGAAGCCCAGTTCGTCGATGATCAGAAGCTTGAGTCGTGCGAGCCTTCTCTGCAGGTTGAGCAGACGCCGTTCGTCCCTGGCCTCGATCAGCTCGTGAACCAGAGCAGCGGCGGTGGTGAAGCCCACGGACAGTCCCCTCTGACACGCAGCCAGACCGAGACCGAGGGCGATATGGGTCTTGCCGGTGCCACTGTTGCCGAGAGCGATGACGTTGTGGGGGCGCTCGATGTACTCGCATCGTGCCAGCTCCAGAACCAGAGCCTTGTTCAGGGACGGCATAGACAGGAAGTCGAAGGTGTCGAGGCTCTTGGTCGTCGGGAAGCGGGCTGCTTTGATCCGACGTTCCACCATGCGATGGTGACGGTCGATCAGCTCCAACTCCGATAGTCGCAGCAGGTAGTCCGGATGGTCAGCTCCCTCACTGGCACACTGGGATGCCAGCTTGTCGTACTCCCTCAGGAACGTGGGGAGCTTGAGTTGCTTGAGGTTGTGTTCGAGCAACATCGTGGACTTGTTGGTCATGACCGGCTCCCCGCCAGGAGAGCCATGTAGTCCCTGGTCGAGGTTGTTGCAACGTTGGTCCTGGGCAGATACGGGTACAACTCCATGTCGAGTCTAGGCGGTCGACCCTCGATCCTGCACAGCACCAGGTGCTTGACAGCATCGAAGCTCACAGCCCCGAGTCGAATGGCGTCTCGTACGGCGTCGTGGACTTCTTCCGGCTGGAAGTTCTCCATCAGTCTGAGCACCTGCACGAACTCCCTCTTTCCTCGCTTGCCCATCCGAGACTCCAGCAGCCGCCGCAACACTCCGAACTCCTCGGGCAACTCCCATCCAACCAGCGGCGCCGCCTGATCCAATGCCCTCGTCTTCTTCTCAAGGAGCGGCAGGTAATGGAGAGGGTCGAAGACGAAGTCGTCTCGATCGTAGGACCGCCGATGGCGGGCGATGACTTCAGCGCCACAGCTGATCACAACCTCGTGTACATATCCGCGGACCACAACGTCCCGATGACCGTAGGCCACCGGGACCGAATAGTCATTGGTCCGGTATCTGACCAGGGACAGAGAACTGACCCTCGTCGCGTGCTTGTCGCTGGCGTCGTACGGTACGGCCGGCAGAGGCAGCAACTTCTCCAGGTCCCGCTCCAGCCGTTCTCCTATCGTCTCGTTGTGGCCGCGGAGTCGATCTTCGAACCGTCTGAGGCAGTGTTGCTCCAGATGAGCATTGAGGGCATCGAAGCTCTCGAACGATGGAATGGGCACCAGGAAGTTCCGGCGGACATAGCCGACCAGACCTTCTACTTTGCCCTTATCGTTCCCTTTGCCTGGACGGCCGAACCGGTCCTCGAACAGGTAGTGGGACTGAAGCTCGGAGAACACCCTGGTCCGCTGCCGGCGACCATCTCCCAGGATTCTGGCTACCGCGAGCGTGGTGTTGTCGTAGAGGATGCTCTGAGGCACTCCGCCCAGGAACGCGAAGGCGGAGACGTGTCCGTCGCAGAATGACTCCGTCGTCTCGGCGGGATACGCCTTCACATAGCACCCGTCGCTGTGAGGGAGGTCCAGGGCGAAGTAGTGGGCTTTGCGTTCCACTCCGCCGATGATCACTCGAGCTTCGCCGTAGTCGCACTGGGCATGTCCCGGGGAATGGGACAGTGGTACGAACATCTCGCGGGTATGACGACGGCGTTCTCGAACGTAGTCTTTGACTATCGTGTACTTGCCGGGGAAGCCGTGTTCGTCTCTGAGCCGTTCGTAGATACGCTTGGCGGTGTGACGCTGCTTCTTCGGTGAGCTCAGATCCTGCTCCAGGATCTGGTCCATCACACCCTTATATGGATCGAGCTTCGGTCTGCGAGCCGGTCGTTGCCGTCGATACCCTGGGGGCACGGAGTACTCGAGCATCTTGCGCACCGTGTCCCGGTGTAGCCCGAACACTCGGGCCGCCTCTCGGACGCTCATCCCTTCGACGAAACAAGCCCTGCGAACTCGCAGGTACATCTCCACCTTGTACATCCAATCCACCTTCAATCAGGTTCGGTCGTTCCTGATTGAAGGCGACAGGCGGTACAGTTTTCAAGCGCCACATCTCAGCGCTCGACCGCCCAGGTGGTACATTATCTCTCCGCCCTTCACATCCTGCCGGAGTTGCGTTTCGTCGCCGACTGGACGGTGTCGAACAGTTGCTGGGAGACCAGGGCTTCCTGGGTGCCGGGATGAAGCCGGTCTTTGTGTCTGACCTTGCCAGTGTAGAAGGGGTTGTGAAGGATTCCTCTTACCGAGGCTTCGTGAACATCCTCAGGCCCGTGACGTATCCGCCGTTCCCGTTGGGCAGTTTCTTTGTGTTCCTTGTCCTGAATCCCTCGTCGTTCAGCGAACCTGCAAGTTCGCTCTGGGTGGTGGTCCCGCTAGAGTAGCGTTTGAAGAGGGCTTTGACCGCGGGGCCTTCGGTCTCGTTGACGTGGATTCCTCCGGCGTGCTCCGGTTTGCACAGGAGCTTCCGTTCTCCGTCCACCTCGGCCCAGCACGACTCATATCCGAAGGGGATGGACCCCAGGTGCAGGCCCTCGGATGCCCGCTGGTCGATTCCCTTCTTCACGTGGGCCGACAGCGCCTCCGAGAAGAACTCTGCGACGCTGCCCAGCATCTGGGTCGCCATCTTTCCGTGGGGTGTCGAGTAGTCGATGTTCTCCGTGATCGAGACCAGGCCGACTCCGTTCTGGCCGAGTGTCCCCAGGGCTTCCAGCATCACCCGGAGGTTCCGGGCCCATCTGTCCAGCATGTGGACGACTACCACGTCGAAGAGGCCCCGGCCCGAGTCTTCAAGCATCTGGCGAAATGCCGGACGCTTGGCTATGGAGTCGACGTGGGCCGACTTGCCTTCCTCGCGGTAGACGCCGGTCGGCTCCCAGTCCCTACTCTTGCAGAGCTCCTCGAACAGGCGCTCTTGTGCCGCCAGGGAGTGAGTGTCGACCTGCGACGGGTCGCTGACCCGCACGTAGGCTACGGCTCTAACGGTCTCCGCTTCTTTCCCGACGTGCCCCCCGTCGGTCGCCCCAACAGGCGTCCTTGATTCGCTCCACGGGCAGGAAAGCGCCGGCATTGAACGCGAGGAATTCCAGAAGGCGGAACCTCCGAAGCGTCAAGTTGACCTCTTGGGCTCGCACGAAAGCCTCTGTCCCTGATGGGAGCCACCGAACCTCGGCTGCTTGATCGGCTCTAGTGACTATGCGCTGGCCGGAACTCACCCTCTCTCATGTTTCTGTTAGTTAAGAGGTCGACGGTGTGTCCGGCCCGGTCTTAAGCCGTAGCAGGGTCCACCCAGCAGTCTGAGCGGACCCTACTCATCGAACGTTCTCTACTATCCGGTCGCGGACCTGCTGCGGCGTACAAGGATTCCGCCGGCGCCCGCCATGAGCAGAGCGGCCAGGAGAGCGGTCAGCGCTATCGTCGGGACCGCTGTATCCCCGACCGAAGGGAACTCGATTCCGAGCGCCTGTCCGGACGGACGCAGCAGGAACCACACGTTGCCTGAGGCTTGCCCCGCGGTGTCTCCGGGCGCCCCGTCATTGACGAAGTAGTACAAAGGCTGGCCCTTGTACGTGACCTGGGTGTAGCCTCCGGCCCGAGCGGTAGTCCCAAGAAGCGCCGCGACGATCCCTTCGCCTGCGGCGGGGTCGTTCGAGGTAACCAACGGCGGCCATGCGAGGGCGCAGTCACCACTGCAGTTGGACTTGCCGGTCTCGTCGCGCGTAAAGAGGTAGAGGGCGCGTCCCTTGTCGTCGACCAGGATGGTCCCGAGGGAAGGATGCTGCCAGACCTTGACTGAGGCAGTGCTCCAGACGGCAGCGCCGTCGGTACTGAGGACGTACCAGACATCACCGCTATCCTGACCGTTGGTGTCGCCGGGTCTGTCATCCCGGAAGAAGTAGTAGAGCGGCCAGCCGTTGTAGGTTACCTGCTTGTAGCCGTCCTCACGGGTGATTGTTCCCAGACGGTCGGCAACTCCATCTCCGGCGGTCGGCTCGTCCACGGTCACAAGCGGGGGCCAAGCGAAGGCGCAACCCCCGGTGCAGTTGGATATATTGAGCTCGTCGGGCGTGTATAAGTAGAGTACTCGGCCCTTTTCGTCTGTAAGGATGGTCCCAAGCTCAGGGTCTTCCGAAGCGATGACCGTAGCGCTGTTCCAGATAGCGCCGCCGTCGGTGCTGACAACGTACCAGACGCCACCGCTGTCCTGGCCGTTGGTGTCGCCGGGCTTGTCGTCCCGGAAGAAGTAGTAGAGTGGCCAGCCGTTGTAGGTAACCTGCACGTAGCCGTCGTCACGGGTGATCGTGCCGACGCCTCGCGCGGTGATGCCCTCACCCGCGACCGGGTCGCCTACGGTGATGAGCGGCGGCCAAGCGATTGCGCAGCCGCCAGCGCAATTGGACTTGTTGCGCTCGTCGGGCGTGTACAGGTACTGGCTACGACCACTAATGTCGACCAGGAACGTGCCCAGCTCGGCGTGCGTCACGATATTCACCGGCGCGTTGTTCTGTATCGGACCGCCATAGGTGGACACCACGAACCAGCTGTCCCCGACGTTCTGCCCGTTGGCGTCACCTGCGGCCGCGTCCTGGGCGTAGTAGTAGAGAGGCCACCCGTTATAGACCACCTGGGTCCCACCATCGTCGCGTGTGATAGTCGCTAGCGAAGTGGTGCTAACCCCGTCTCCGGGCACGGGACCACCGGTCGTGAGCAGGGGCGGCCACGCTGCAGCACAACCTCCAGAGCAGTTCGACTTGTTGCGCTCGTCATTGGTGAACAGGTACAAACTCATGCCGGAGGCATCCGTCAGGATGCTGCCAAGAACCGGATGTTGCGAGACTGCGACGGTAGCGGCGGTCTGAGCGCTACCTATTCCGACATGAAACGAAAGGGCTAATACGGCGACAAGTGCGGCTAACAGCTTCGTCTTGAATACGACAGACATCATTATCGTCCCCCTCCGACTGAAAAAATTTGGCACACTCTGTGAATTGCGCCCTATATGATTACGACCCGCGAGCGAACCCGGATTCCTGGGGCTGTATCATGGCGTAGGAGTGGGACGATAAGAGTTTGGTCAAGAGTGGTGGGACGCATATCCGGGCGCGCTACGGTTCTACCGGAGATCATTGCGGCGTTTGGGTTCTGTAGCTTTTTCCTTGCAATGTGGTTGCACTGACGATCATCGAAACGGACGTCCCAAGCCCGCAGTGCCGAAACCAAGTCCTTTCGGTGCCGCCGATTCTATGTCGTTCGCTGGCTAGGCCGCAGGAACCGGCGTTTTTGGAGCCTGCCTTTAGTCGCCACCTGTACGCGATACGATCATCAGCTGAGAACAAAGAGGCCACCGTTACGGGTGGCCTCTTTGTTTGGTTCGGATGCACGACTAAGGGATGTTCAACTTCGTCTTGCAGCTCGACGACGCGATATCGGCATCTGCATCGATGCTTCCATCGCAGATGTCGTCCCCACCGTATCCCTTAAGCTTGTCTGGACCAGTGCCTCCGATAAGGTGGTCGTTTCCGTCGTCGCCGTACGCTATCTCCGCTCCATTCCCACCAGCGAACCTGTCGTTGCCGTCGCCACCGTAGAACGTATCGTCACCGTCACCTCCGTCGCCGCGATCCGCCCCGTCGCTGCCTTTGAGGAAGTCGTTTCCTGCGCCTCCAATCAGCCAATCATCGCCTTCCTCCCCCCGAAGCCGATCATCATCGTCACCACCTCTTAGAATGTCGTTGCCCCTTCCACCGTAGGCAACATCGACCCCAGGGCCCCCATCGAATATGTCGTTGCCGTCCCTTCCGTAGAAGCGGTCGTCGCCGGGTCCGCCGCTGGCGATGTCATCACCGGAGCCGCCTTTGAGGAAGTCGTCGCCATCGCCGCCGGCGAGCGTGTCGTTACCTGCTTCGCCGCGCAGCTCGTCGTCACCTTCGTCGCCATCAACCTGGTCGTCGCCCTCACCTGCGTAGGCAACGTCGGCACCCGGACCGCCAAAGATGGTGTCGTTGTCATCCCCACCGTAGAGCCTGTCGTTACCTTCTTGGCCAAACAGTTTGTCTTCTCCGTCCTTGCCTTTCAGCATGTCGTCGCCTTCGCCACCACAGATGACGTCGTTGCCGTCCATGCCGTTGATCTCGTCATTGCCGCCAAGCCCGTGGATAACGTCGTCACCCGCGGTGCCGTAAATTCTGTCATCGCCGGGTGTGCCGACGATGGTGGCCGCCTGACCGTCGCAGGTAGCGACCACTGTGTCGACCGTTGCTGTGTCGGTGGCGCAGGCCCCATCGTCATCGCAGACCCGAAGCACCACGGTCTGAGTGTCGGGCCCGGCGCGGCCCGCAGCAGAGAAGGTGGGATTCTGGCCGGCAGTCTCGAAGGCCCCGTCGTTGTCCAGGTCCCACGCGTAGGTCAGAGTATCGAGGCCGGGGTCGGTGCCGGAGCCGCGCAGGGCAACGGAGCTCCCCTCGCCCACCGTGTACGGACCACCGGCATTCGCCGTCGGGGCCACGTTCAGAATGTTGACGATGGCTATGTCTATGTCCACACCGCCGTCATCGTCGGTGACGCGGAGGGCCACATCTCCTATCCAGTCGTCTGAATAAACATGGGTGACGTTCTGGCCTGTGGCATCCACGTCGAAGGTGACACCGTCGTATTCGAAGTCCCACTCGTAAGTGTAGATGTCGTTGGTGCCTGGGTCTGAGGCAGAGCCGTAGAAGGAGACCACCTCACCTTCGTTGGCGGTCTGGTCCGGACCACCAGCAGCCACGGGCGCCACGTTTTGCACGCTCATGACGAAGTCCGTGGCGGATATGCCGCCTTCGCCGTCGTTGGCGGTGATGGTCACAGCCTGGCTGTCGGACGGGCCGTCGGACGTGTCGAAGGACCAGATCCAAGTACCGTCGTTGGTCCCAGACTTTGAGACGGTGCCCACCGAGGTGGAGATCGTCGGGTCGTCGTCACCGGGGTCTGAGAATGTGCCTGTGTTGGCGGCTGTCTGGCCCTCGTCAACTGTGACGGAGGCGTTGTCTGCCGCCACACTCGGATCGACGTTGTCGACGACCAGTGCGAAGTTGATAGTGTCCTGCCCACCTGCTATGTCCGTCGCCGTGACGGTCACAGTCTGGCTTTCGGCAGGGCCGTCGGATGTGACGAAGGACCAAGACCACGTGCCGTTCTGTGTACCCGCCTGAGATATCGAGCCGACGTTGACTGTCGTAGTAACGCTGTCGCCGTCGTCAATGTCGGCGAACGAGCCGGAGTTGACGGCTGTCTCGCCCTCGTCAACCGAGACCGACGTGCTATCGGCTGAGACGGTCGGTGGGGCGTTGACCGGTACGACGTTGATCGTCACGGTCGCCACGTCAGAGTCGCTAGCCCCGTCGTTCGTGACGAACTCAAACGTGTCGGTGCCGTCGAAGTCCGGGTCGGGGACGTACGTGACCGTATCGCCGCTCAACACCGTAGTGGTCGTGACCTCGGTGAGCCCGTCGAAGAGCGTGCCGTTTGTCGGCAACGTCTTGATCACGAACGTCAGCGGCTGCCCTTCTGGATCTTTACCGGTCAGGGTGATGTCAACGGACGTATCCTCGTTGGTCGAAACCGTCTGATCGTCGGCGATCAGCGATAGCTTCGTCTTGACCCGGATGCTGTCGGTTGTGGAGAAGCCGGCGTGATCGATCACCTGGGCCGTTAGGACTGAGGTGCCGACGGCGCTAGGAGTCCAAGGGGTCGACCAGGCGGTGTCGATGATGCCGATGCCGAATGAGACCGAGCCGATAAAGGCAGCACCCTCCGACAGAATGACCTGCGCTACACCCAAAGGCGCGAACGCCGTGCCTGAGACAGCTATCTCCACACCGGCGCTGACCGTCGTGCCCTCAGCCGGATCCACGATAACGATGCCGATGCTCTCCTGTGGGGCAGGAGGCGTTACTGTCTCGATAGTGCAATGACCGACGAGGTCGCATGCGGTAAAGCTGACAGGGTCCGTTTCGTGACCAGCCACCTCGCAATTCCCGTAAACGTTCAAGAGCCGCGGTTCAGGATCATCTTCGAAGCTGAGGGTAAGATCGCCTTCCCCCGCAGGGGTGGGCGAGGCTTGCCGGGTCCAGGAATCGGTCCTCTAAATTGAATTCGTACCTCGTTTGCGCAGTGGAGCCGCCGCCGAGATGTTCGACCGTCAATATGTCGATCCGGGGCGGTTCCGTGTCGATGACGCCGCGCCAGACCGTACGGACCCGGCTGGTGTTCCCAAAGACATCCTCACCGCGTATCCGAAGCTGGTAGAAGCCCTCCAGGTTTCCAGAGATCGGATAGCTCCACGCCGAGAGGTTCGCTCCAGGGCTTTGCAGAGTGGCGACGTCCCAGTTCAAGTTGTTCAGGTCATCGGCGCTCAGTGACCCTATGTCGAAGTCGAACGGGTCCAGGACCACGTCCACGCGACTGATCCCTGCCACGGTGTTCTGGGCCAAAGCGTAGATCTCGCCGGGTGTGAGCGCGCGGTCGAAGAGCGTGACTTCGTCCATCATCCCGCCGAACGGCTCGCTACTTTGGCCAATGCGGACCTGATCGGAATCCACCAAACTTGCAGTCACGTCCAGCGAGCCTACCTCCACTCCTTTGTGGTAGACCCGCATTGTCGCTCCGTCGTACGATGCGGCGACGTGCTGGTATTGACCGACGACCAGGACGTTGGGCACGCGAATCTCGCGGGTCGTCCCGTCGACCAGCCGGATGAAGAAGTGTAATTGTCCGGCGCCATCGATCCGGAACGACGCTTTCTCGGGAGCCCTCAAGGTCACAAATCGCTGGACGCCGCTGAATAGTGTGTCCGGCTTGACCCAGAGCGAGATGGTCATCTCCGAGCCGATATTGAGGGACTCGTCACTCGGCGTGTTGAGCTCGTCGTTCACCCCATCGAAGTCCAGTGCCTGGCCAAACACTCCGTCGCCGACAATCGTCGGGCAGTTGGCGCAGGTTGCGTCGTTGCCCTCGATAGTGGTGTCCAGGAACGTTGTAGAGCCCGGCGGGTCCTCGAAGTGGTACTGGGCCACCGCGCCATGCCAGTCGGGCTGATCGATGATCGTTCCGTTCACCACAAATGGGGCTGAGATGCCTTCCGAGAGATCGCTGTACATCTGCGCCGTCGGCGGTTGCCCATCGAGGAGAATGCCGCCGACAATGACAGTCGTGCGGTTGCCAACGTTGTCCTCGACAGACGCTCGTACCGTGTACGGCCCGATCGGACGAGTGCCGTTTATAGCGAAGTTAACCGACCATACTCCCCCACTGACGGTGGCCCGTTGCGACGTCCCTCCAACCACCGTTGCCGTCCCATCAACAAGGCTGACCGCCACCGTATCGCCGTTGACTCCGCTGCCCGGATGACCGCTGCTCAGATTGGGATCGCCAACAGTCCCTGACAGCGACACGGTCCAGTTCAGGTTATCGTTCGGGTCCTGCACGGCTGGTTCGAAGTTACCGATATGACTGCTGGCGGCGGTTGGGCCGGTGTCGTCCACGAGCAGGCTGGAGACCTGACTGACCGTTTCGTTGCCTGCCGTATCCACAGCCCGGAATTGGACGTCATACTTGCCCTCGCCACCCAGCAGTGAAGAATCGAAGAACGGGCACCACGCGGCACTCTGTGAGAGATTGGGCGCAACGTCTCCGCAGACCGGTGCCGGCGTCCACGTGAAGTCCGAGTCACCCGGAGCCTTCAGGCCAAAGTCAACACCCAATAGATGCTGCCACAGAACAAACCCGACCGTATCCGCATCGTCTTTGACGACCATCGCCTGGTGGCCAATGCCGGCCTGCTCCTGCCGGCCACCCTAGCCCGGCACCTGGGCCTGCGGGAACTCGTCGACCATCACCTTGACCTCGGCGGAGCGCCGGGACGGGCGAACACTGGGGACAAGATGCTGACGCTGGTCGCTTCCGCGCTGGCAGGCGGCGACTGCATCGACGACGCCGATGCGCTGCGCGCTGGTGGGACGGTCGGTGTTCTAGGCTGCGTGGTCAAGGCGCCATCCACCCTGGGGACCTTCCTGCGCAGCTTCCGGTGGGGGCATGTCCGTCAACTCGACCGCGTGAGCCGCCAGTTGTTGGCCCGGGCCTGGGCCGCTGGGGCCGGACCCGGCGACTCGCCCCTGACCATCGACCTGGACTCGACCATCTGCGAGACCTATGGACTGGCCAAGGAGGGAGCGCGCCACCACGGCTATACCGGCGCCCGCGGCTATCACCCGCTGCTGGCCATTGCCGCCGGCACCGGCGAGGTGCTGATGTCCCGGCTGCGCGAGGGCCGGGCCAACACCGCCCGTGGCGCCGCCCACTTCCTGCGTGAGACGGTGGGGCGGGTGCGCTACGGCGGGGCCAGGGGACAACTCACGGTGCGGGCCGACAGCGGCTTCTACGCCCACACTGTCGTTGCCGCCTGCCGGGAAATGGATGTCCGCTTCTCTATCACCATCCGCCAGCGCGCCAGGCTGCGGGATCTGATCGAGGCGATACCAGAGGAGGACTGGACTCCCATTCCCTACTGGATGGACGGCGCCGCCGATGTCGCCGAGACGACTTACACCCCGTTCCAGACCAAGCCGGACGCCGCGCCGGTGCGGCTCATTGTCCGGCGGGTGAAGCCGACGCCCGGTTCCCAGCTCGCCCTCTTCGCCAGATACAGCTATCACGCCTTCATCACCGACCGCGATGGGGAGACGCTGGAACTGGAGGCCGATCATCGCCGCCACGCCGAGGTCGAGAACGCCATACGCGACCTCAAGTACGGCGTCGGGCTGAACCACATGCCGTCGGCGCGCTTCGCCGCCAACGGCGCCTGGCTGGCGGTCCAGGTGATGGCGCATAACCTGGCCCGCTGGACGGCGCGGATTGGTCTGGGCGAGCGGACCGTGATCACCAAGACCCTCAGGCGGCGGGTCTTCGCTCTGGTGGGACGGATCACCCGCTCGGCGCGCCGCCTCACTTTGCATCTCCCCCGGCGCTGGCCTTGGGAAACCCAGTTCAGTCGCGCCTTGGCCCGGCTGCAAGCCATTCCGTTCCCGGCCTGACAGCCAGCCTGCAACTGACCCAACGTCCCCGCAATCTCGCGCCACCCCGGTCGCGAGAGTCCCCTGCTGCGTATCCTCTCGCCTTCCCGCGCATCGCAACTCCCGCATAGGGCCTTAGGGGCCCTGTGCGGCGACTGAAGACCGGCCGCCGGCCTCCCATCTACCCCAAGACCCCAGGCCATCCCCCCTGTAGCTCCCTCACCCACCCCCTTCCGCTGCCCTCACGCCGTCCATCGGTGTCCTTCGGTGGATTCGGGCTAAGAAGCAACGATGGTGAGTTGAGGCCACTGCCACTCAACTTGAAGTCGTACCGGCCATTAAAGACTTCCTTAACCTCACTAAAGGGGCCTGAGGTGAAGGTCTGCAGAGCGTTGTCGTTGTAGAAGACGGTGTCGTCTAGGAGACCATCGTAAGGGGCATCCCCATTCAGGCTATTGCCGATGAGCCCCGGGCCAACGACGATCTCATCGGGGTCGGGATATGTGAAGAACGATTCGTGGCTGGTTGAGCCGTTGATAAAGACATCGGACGATGCGAAATCGTCGGTCTGTATGGTGTAACGGAATGTTAAGTGCTTCCAGGTGTTCAGGTTGCCGCTGAACGAGAGGTTAGTGGTGTGGGGACCACCCACGTCGGTCACAGCGCCTTCGAGGTCGAATACGACGTTGCCGGCATCGTTGATGTAGACGTCGAGGGCGCCATCGTCGGTGCGCTCCGTGTCGAGGATGTATGCCCGATCGCCAGACGCCGGCAGGGAGCTGACGTTCAACCAGAACGCCAGTGTGTATTTGCGGTAGCTTTCACCCAGTGAAGGCAGCGTTATTTGGTCGTCTACCCCGTCGAACTCAACTGCGCGGGCGTATTGACCGGCCTTGCCGGTGGCCGGGCACGTGCCGTCCCCGAGACAGGTCGCAGTGCTGGCTTCGCCCGTCCCGTTTTCGAACGTGACTACATAGTCCGACCTCTCGAAATTCAGGACGACCTCGGGGGTGCCGATCTCGGGATCGTGGTAGAAGCTGTCCGCCACCTGATGGCCGTGGATACCCTGGATCGCGTGAGTGTTGGTGACGGTGGCCTCATACTGCAGATCGGCTCCGGGCTGCACGATAAGGTCGTTGAAGTTGTACCGGCCGTTGTACAGGTCCGCGACCTGAGCTGCCGTTAGCCCGCGGTCGAATACAAACACGTCGTCTATGGCCCCATCGAACCCCCTGTTGAATACTTGGCTGTTGTCGCCAACAAAAACGGGCTGATCGTTATTGTTCACGCTTCCCGTAGCCGGTGTGGAGTCGTCCAGCTGTCCGTCCACATACAGGTAGTACATGGCGCCGTCGTATATACCCACGACGTGGTGCCACTCGCCATCGTTCACGTTGGCGTTGCCCACTACCCCACGGGGAGACGTACCCAAGGCGGCGAACATGACCCGATCGGTCGCCAAGAACCTTTGGAGGCGCCAGGCGGTCTCTCCTTTAGTAACGATGGCCTGAAACTGCCTTGAGAAGCTGTCCACCCGTATCCATGCGGCCACCGTAATCTCGTTGAGGTCGAAGTCGCTTTCGCCCGTGACTGTCAGGAAGTCGTCGCCGTTGAACTGGAGCGCGTTGCCATAGCGACCGTCCTCGCCTGCAGTCGGGCACGCACCGGTGCTGTTGTCGCAGGTCGCCGTGTGGCCCTCGCCGGAGCTGTCGACAAACGCGGCGGAGCCCTGCGGCTCGTCGAATCTGAGCGCGAGTATCGGCGCTCCTTCCTCGTCGACGACAAAGTCGTCGAACCGGACGATGTCTTTGATGACCGACGGGTCGGACGGCACGTTGGGGTTGAAGCCGAAGACGAACTCTTCCAGATCGGACAGGTTGTCCTGATCGCCGTCAGGATCGTTGGGATCCGACCAGATGCGCGTGAGGAGAGGATCACCGTCGCTATCGCGATCATACAGGATCAACCACCCCTGAACCGCCTCGACATAGTCGTTGAGGCCATCGCCATCGCTGTCGGCGCTGAACGGGTTCGTGAACAGCCGCAGCTCCTCAAGGTCGGACAGGTTGTCGCCGTCGGGATCGGCGTTCTCCGGGTCCAGGCCGTAGGCGATTTCGTAGGTGTCGGTCAGGCCGTCCTTATCCGTGTCCTTGCTGCTGTCGTCCGGGTCCGCTCCACCTTGGGCCGGGCTCAGCACCCCGTCATTGTCCGCATCGGCCTGAGGAGGAAAGCTGATCGCACCGTCGACGTTCCAGCCAAGTCCCACGAACTCCGCGAGTGTAGTGGGAAGAACGTCGAACGGCTGGTCTTCCCCAAGATTCAGATGGGAGGAATCGCTGACCTCGTAAATGTCGCAGTCTACTTCAAACCCGATGATCTCCCAGCAGCCCTGGTACGGGACGGCAAACGCCTCGGTCAGGTACATGTTGAAGGTGCGGTTAATGCCGGTCGCAGCGAGAGTCAGTCCTCCTCGGGCAGTTGCTGAGGTCTGGACTGTCCACCGTCCGAAGGGCGTCAGCTCCGTCTCGACGTCCGTCCATTCGTCTTCCATATCGCCGAGGTCCAGTCCGCTGTGCTGGTCCGTCTGAGCGTTCTGGAGATCGTACCTGTAGGTCGCCTTCTTCCGATAGCCAGGTTTTCCTAGTTCCGACTTCTTCAGGGTCTCCAGCGTGGTGACTAGCCCGACCGTGTAGTTGAGACTATTGCCCCTCGTGAATCCGGCGACCTCGTCCTCGAGCTCGATGTTTTCCACATCCAGACCCAGCCGGTCTTCGTCATCCAGGTTCACGAAGACCATGTCATGATCGTATATCGCGTCAGCAAGCCACTCTGTGAATTTCCCTATGATTGACTCTCCGGTGATAGCACCAACGATTGCGTCAACGATTAGCAGCAGCGCGAGGATGACCACCACGGCCAGGGCCGTAACCGGATTGCTGATGAAAACGGTCGCGATTACCTCGATTACAATCAGGATGACGTTGACGATCACACTGGCGATAGTGGCTGCCAACAGCGCATCGTGCTCAAGACCGGACAGATTCTCCGTCACGGCTGCATATATGAACAGGGCAATGCTCAGCACGATGGTAATAACGACGACGGCATACGTGAACTTGGCGCCCTTCAGTACCTTGAAAATATCGTCGAGCTGGGCGCCAACGGCGCTGAGGATGTTAAGCGCCGAGACCTTCTGGACCATCGAGATCATTCTGGCAGTGAAGAGGACCGCTGTGCTGACTTTGAGTAGCCTGTCACCGATATCGGTCACCAAGTCGTTGCCTGTAGCTAATCCCGCGGCGAGCAGGACGAGACCCACCACGAACAGAACGCCCCACGCCGAGGTCACCGTACTCCCTCGGATCGTCCCTATTTTTTTGATCCCTGAGTTGAACGAGTGCTGAGCTCCGAACTTATTGAGCCCATTGTCCGGACTGATATTTTTCCAGAACTTAGTCTCTGTTATGGAGTCCACGATTTTCTTGGTCGTGACGACAACTACGAAGACCGCAGCCGTGCCCGCGATGCCACCGCCGACCGCGGCAAACGTCTCAAGGGTTTCTTCGAGCAGTAATTGCGACTGCACGGAATTGGCGAAGTCGGGTTCGTCCTGGGCCCAGAAGGGCTCCCCGTCCGACTCCGCTATCGAGGCCAGTCCGGCGCCTCTGAATCTGGGATAATGGTTTTGAAACAGAAAACCGGTCCCAGAAAAGGAGCACCCGATAGATGCTACCACGTAACCACCCCGACCGCATCCAAATCGCCTTCGACGACCACCGCCTGGTGGCCAATGCCGGGCTGATCCTTCCCGCCACCCTCGCCCTGCGCCTTGGCCTGCCCCAACTCCTCCGGAAGCACCTCGACCTCGGCGGCGCGCCGGGCCGGGCGAACACCGGCGACAAGATGATGACCCTGGTGGCCTCCGCCCTAGCCGGCGGAGATTGCATCGACGACGCCGATGTGCTGCGCGCCGGCGGGACCGCCCGCGTGCTCGGTTTCACGGCTAAGGCTCCCTCCACCCTGGGCACCTTCCTGCGCAGCTTCAGGTGGGGCCATGTCCGCCAACTGGACCGGGTGAGCCGCGAGTTGCTGGCCCGGGTCTGGAAGGCCGGTGCCGGACCCGGCGACGCACCATTCACCATCGACCTTGATTCGACGATCTGCGAGACCTACGGACTGGCCAAGGAGGGCGCCCGCCACCACGGCTACACCGGTGCGCGGGGCTATCACCCGCTGCTGGCCGTCGCCGCCGGCACCGGCGACGTGCTGATGGCCCGCCTGCGCGAGGGCCGGGCTAACACCGCCCGCGGCGCTGCCCACTTCCTGCGTGAAACGGTGGGGCGGGTGCGCTACTGCGGAGCCAGGGGCCAACTCACGGTGCGGGCCGACAGCGGCTTCTATACCCACGCCGTGGTCGCCGTCTGCCGCCGGATGGATGTCCGCTTCTCCATCGCCATCCGCCAGCGCGCCCGCCTGCGGAATCTCATCGAGGCGATACCCGAAGATGCCTGGACGCCGATTCCTTACTGGATGGACGGCGCCGCCGATGTGGCCGAGACCACCTACACCCCGTTCCAGGCCGAGGCGGACGCCGCGCCGGTACGGCTCATCGTCCGGCGGGTGAAGCCGGCGCCCTGTTCTCAACTGGCTCTCTTCGCCACCTACAGCTATCACGGCTTCATCACCGACCGGGACGGGGAGACGCTGGAACTGGAGGCCGATCATCGCCGTCACGCCGAGATCGAGAATGCGATACGCGACCTCAAGTACGGCGTGGGGCTGAACCATCTCCCCTCGGGCCGTTTCGCCGCCAACGGCGCCTGGCTGGCGGTACAGGTGATGGCGCACAACCTGGCCCGCTGGACAGCCCGCATCGGCCTGGGTCAGCAGATCGTGACCACCAAGACCCTCAGACGACGGGTCTTTGCCTTGGCCGGACGGATCACCCGCTCGGCACGCCGATTGACCCTGCAGCTTCCCCGGCGCTGGCCCTGGGAGGAGCAGTTCAGCCGCGCCCTGGCCCGACTGCGAGCCATTCCACTCCCAGCCTGACGGAGCCCGTCCGCCACTGACCCACCAGCCAACCCAACGTCCCCGCAAACTCGCGCCAGCCCAGTCCGCGAGCGCCTCTTGCCGTGTCCTATCCCGCCATCTGGCTCGCCACAGCCACTGTAGGCCGCCATCGGTGCCCCCAAAAGCGCCTGCAGACCGCCCGCCAACCTCCCGTCTACCCAAATTCGAGCCCGGATCATCACGCCTGTAACTCCCTCACCCCCTTCCGCTGTCCTCACGTCGTCCATCCCTGTCCGTCGGTGGATTCGGGCTTAGTTCTAGAACTTAGTTCCAGGACATCCAACCCAAGAGCGGCCGGAGCGCTCGAGACTTAACTGACGTTCCCTTCAAACGGTTCGCCTACTGCGGGCCCTACGTGCTGGACCGAAGTCGTCGACTTCACTCTAGAACGTGTCCAAGGAGATCGCATCGATCTCGTTGCCCTTGACGGCTGGCAGGATTTTCCGCCCTAGCTCCAGACGGCGTGACAATGGACCGGGTCATCGACAGCGTCGCCTGGATCGATCAAGGGGATGTCCGAGCCAACATATTGGAACCGCAGCTCGCGTACGCCTTCCGACGTCTTGAGTACACCATGCAGCGCGGGCAAGGCTACGGCCACGGTCTGGTATCCATTCTGCAGATGGAGTAGATAGGGAACTTCATCGAAGCGCCTTTGGCTCGCAAAGACGTCGCGGTGGATCGAGGGAAGTCCTTTCGGTGCCGGCGGTTCTACACCGCTCCCTGGCTACGACGCAAGCGACGTCGTTTTGGAGCGACTGAGTTTCGTACACGTGGACTCGGTCCGCATTGCCAGACTCGGTTAAAGTGGGAGACTTCGCACCAGCCGAACCGCTGCTCTCCTAACCCTTTCCCGCTGATCGACCGCGCCGGATTTCGTTGTCAAAGAAACGTATCCGGCGCTCTTCAATCCGTCAGAGGGTTGCGTCCATGCGCACCTTGCGCCCGTCTCAGTAGCGGACTATAGTCAGGCCGTTACAGACAAGAGCGCGTCACCTGCCGCTGGGAGGCGTCCTGTGCACATCTGGCTGTTCATGGGTACGGTCATCGTCGCATCTGCCGTGGAAATGGTGGAGACTATGACCATTCTCCTGGCCTCCGGCCTAACGCGGGGCTGGCGATCTACGATTGAAGGCGCGCTGGCCGCCGTACTTGTCCTCGCCGCCATCGTGGCCGTGCTGGGCCCAGCGCTGGTCACCTTGGTGCCCGTCGATATCCTCAGACTAGTGGTCGGAAGCGTCCTCCTCATCTACGGGTCTCAATGGCTGCGGAAGGCCATCCTTCGCGCCTCTGCCTACAAGGCGCTTCACGACGAGGCCGCGATCTACCAGCGAGAGGTAAAGGAACTTAGCGCTACCGCCGGTCGACAGGGTGGCCGGGACCCCATCGCGTTCACGGTAAGCTTCAAAGGCGTCCTTCTCGAGGGGCTGGAGGTCGTCATAATCGTCATCAGCTTCGGCGCCCAAGAGGACAGGCTGGGCCTCGCCGCGCTAGGGGCGTTGGGCGGAGCTGCACTCGTCGCCGCTGTTGGCGTAGCAATCGCCAAACCGCTCGCCAGGGTACCTGAGAACACGATGAAGATGGGCGTTGGCCTGATGCTGACCACGTTCGGTACGTTCTGGCTGGGCGAGGGCGTGGGCATCGAGTGGCCCACTGGCGACCTCTACATTTTCATCCTACTCGGATTCTTCACCATCTCCTGCCTCGGCCTGATTCGCCTCCTCAGGAGCCGGCAGCCGGCCGCGGCGAGAGTAGGCGTGTAGATGGTCATCAACCGCATCAAGGCTTTCGGCATGTTTTGGTGGACGTTCCTGGTGGGAGACGCTTGGGAACTGGCAGTGGGTGGACTGCTGGTGCTCGCAATCGCCTACTCGCTGCGCCACACACCCCAGGCGGCTTTCTTTGTCGTTCCGCTCTCCGTGGTGGCAATACTTGGCGGCAGCACCTGGTTAGGCCGCCACCGTTGATTGCCCTTTAGGGGCCCGCGCCCAGCTTCTAACAGGCACCCTTAGAAGCTCCTCACCCGGGGGGGGGGGGCGTGTTATGCGACCGGCCATCAATGTGCTCAAGGAGTTCCGGGATACCTGCTCAACCGGACACAGGGCGCTCACTGCCTCCCAGAAGCGTATTTGAGCGGTCGTCGGCTGGAGATTAGCCAGGTCGTTCAGCGTCGGCCCGTCTGCGTACAGCAAGCGCCATGGCCCCGGCGAGCATGACACCCAACGCGACAAGTCCCCACCAGGTTGCCGACGGTATTGTATGGAACTTCTCTACGGCCCCAAACTCGAAAGAACCGACGTCGCACCCCACGCCGGCCGGCCTGACGTGCACACGCTGGTCTATGTCCAGCACGTTGCCAGAGGTGTCGGTGCAGTCCGCCGGACTGATGGCATTGATGGCTGGACTGCCGGGCAAGAGTCGATGAGTCAGAGTGGGGCCACCGTTGTCGGCAAGTCCGCCCAGCAGCGGGTCGATATTCTGCACGTCGCCCGTCTCAATGAACATCGGGCAAGTGTTATCGCTGCTGATGTTGTGCCCGAGTGACGTAATTAAATGGTTCCCCGACGTCCCACCGACGCAATTAAAGCCGCTGTTGTTCGCCAGGATAGTGTTCTTGAGCGTGTGCAAGTCCGTCCCGCTGGAAGTCGGCCCAGCGGTCGCGACGCCTGCTCCGTTGTCGGCGACCGTGGTGTTGCTCAAGAAGGCTCGCGAGATGCCTGTATTGGACGGGCCCGTCAAGACTGCGTAGCCGGCGTTACCGGATATAGTGCTGTTGATCACGACGGCCTGAGCGGTCGAGTTCGAGTTTGCGACTGTGATGCCGTTCGCGGAGTTGTTGCTAATCGTGCTGTTGATGACGGTCGTGAAGGCATTTCCCTGGCTCCCCTGGTTGTAGATGCCGTCCCCCCCCCGTTGTTGCTGATCGTGCTACTCGTTACCCACAAGCTCGCCGGCGTGCCGGACCGGATATTCAGGACTCCTGTTCCGTCGTGTTGACTCACGACCACGTCTTCAAGGACAAGCGTCGCTCCCTGGTTATAGAGACCGGATAGGTCCCCGTTCGTTATCGTCGCGTCGGTCAGGGTGAGTGACCCTCCGGTGTGTACGTGGAATACGTAGTCATTGAGGACCCCCTTGTTGCCGTCGATGATCGTCCGGTTACGCCCGGCGCCGACGATGGTCAGGCTCGACGTTATGTCGAGATCGCCGGTCAGGGTTTCGTTCTCACCGCTGCCAACGATGGTCAACGTATATGTTCCCGCCGGGACGCTGATATTGAACACGTTGACGTTCGCGCTAGCCTCCATGATCGCCGCGCGTAGGGTGCATAGGCCAATCGCGTCGTCGCACAGCCCGTCGCCCGGCAGCTCATCGACCGTGTCGAGAGGAGAGGTCACGAAGAGGGTGTCCGAAAGAACCAAAGCCTCGAACGCATACGTGGAGAAGTGAGTCGTCTCGATGGTGATGGTGTCTGCGTCGATGTCGTGGGCGACGACGCACGGGTCGGGGTTAGGAGGGCCCTGGCTTATGCAGTCGTCGACCTTGACCCATACGCCACCGGTCAGAAGCACAGGGTATAGGCTGCCCTCGATCAGCTCAAGGCTCTCCAGGTGGCCTTGTGTGTATGAGATCGTGATGGTTGTTGAGGAGTCGAACTGCGCTCCCTCCGGCGAGAAAGCGAACGCACGACCCAGAACGTTGCTACCTTGAGTCCCGTCGGGCAGCAGGGGCAGCGCCGGGTCCGACGAAACGAAGGACTTGATGCCGATTACGAGGGTCGAGCTGACGGCGCCCGCCGGGAGGACCACTAAGGCGGTGACGACGTCGCCTTCGCCCGCATCCACCGTTCCGCCGGCCTCAAGCGTCGCCTCGCCCTGGCCCGAGCCTACCACGACACGTCCGTCCGGCCCGGAACCGCCGCCGAACTCGTAGGAGCCGACGTCGCATGCCGTAGCGATGGGCCGTCCGAACCCGCGCTGGTCCGTTTCGATTGGGTTCCCGCCTGTGTCCGTGCATTCGGTGGACGTGACTGCATCGATGGCCGGGCTGCCCGGCAACAGCGCGTGCGTATGATTGATGCTTCCGTTGTCGCCGAGCGCGCCCACCAGCGGGTCGATATTCTGCAAGTCGCCCGTCTCAATGAACATCGGACAACTGGCATCGCTGATGATGTTGTGCCCGAGTGACGTGATTAGATGCCTCCCCGATGTCCCGCCGCTGCAATTAACGCCGTTATTCGCCAGGATTGTGTTCTTGAGCGTGGTCTCGTCCGTCCCGCTGGAAGTCGGCCCAGCAGTCGTGATGCCTGCTCCGTTGTTGGCGACCGTGCTGTTGGACAGGAACACTCGCGAGATGCCCGTATTGGAGGAGCCCGTGTTGACCCCGTAGCTGCCGTTGCCGGAAATAGTGCTGTTGATCACGACGGTCTGAGCGGTCGAGTTCCCGTTCGTGTTGAGGATGCCGTACCTGGAGTTGTTGCTAATCGTGCTATTGATAACGGTCGCGTAGGCATTTCCCTGGCTCCCCTGGTTCAAAATGCCGTCCCCTCCATTATTGCGAATCGTGCTATTCGTTACTAGCAAGGTCGCCGGCGACCCGGACCGGATATTCAGGACTCCTGTTCCGTCGTGGTGACTCACGACCACGTCTTCAAGGACAAGCGTCGCTCCCTGGTTATAGAGACCGGATAGGTCCCCGTTCGTTATCGTCGCGTCGGTCAGCGTGAGTGACCCTCCGGTGTGTACGTGGAATACGTAGTCATTGACGACCCCCTTGTTGCCGTCGATGGTCGTCCGGTCTCGACCGGCGCCGACGATGGTCAGGCTCGACGTTATGTCGAGGTCGCCGGTCGTCGCTTGGTTCTCACCACTGCCATCGATGGTCAACGTGTAGGTGCCCGGCGGAAGGACAATCAAGTCCGGGCCGACGATGCTGTTTGCCTCCATGATTGCCGCCCGCAGGGTGCACCTGCCCTGGGCGTCGGCGCAGACCCCGTCGCCGGGATTAGCGTCGACGGTGTCGATCGTCGAGTCGACTGTGAAGAAGTCGACGCTCAGGCAACCGGAGAACTCAGAGGTGTTGTTCGCAATGTCTGTGGCGGTTGCGGTAATGACCTCGCCAAACGCGGCAGTCGTCGACAGGTTCGCCACGAACTCGACGTGCCCCGTGCCATCGGTCGTTACCTCGATGGCGCCCAGGAAGCTAGCGCCCTCTCCATAGCCTGACGGGTCGCATGACGAGCTGGCGAAGAACTCGATATGGAACGTCGCCGTGACGGTGCTCGTGAGGCCCCCGCTTACGGTCAGACTGCCGGGGTCGACATCGGTCAACACCGGGAAATTCTGGAGCCGATTCGGTCCGGAGTCCGAGTCATCTGGATCGTTCGGCGTAACGCCGTCGTTGGAGAGGTCGATACCCGGTCCGCTATTTGAGTGGATGGAGTTTCCCAGAATGGCGTTTCCGGTGCTCGTGCCGCCGGTGACCATTACGCCTCCGAAGAAATTGAAGGCAATCGTGTTAGCAGCCTCACTCGATGTCCCCCCCACCGTGTTGCCGGTGCCTTCATCGATCTCGACGCCGAAGTTAGTGTTGCCCAAGGCGCTAACGCCGTCGGCGGCCAATCCGATGAGGTTTCCTTGCACGACATTGCCCGATGAACCAGCTCCCAATAGGATGACGCCGTTCAGCGTGTTGCCGGAGATGACGTTGCGTTGCCGGGGGAGTGTGCCACCGATGCGATTGCCTGAGGAATGGTCTGTTGCTATTCCGGTCAGGTTGGCCAGGCCGGTTGTCCCAGTGACGTCAGTGCCAACGTAGTTGCCCTCAATCAAGTTGCCGCCATTCGTGATCAATCGTATCCCGGCGCCGCTGACTCGGTTGACCACGACACCGGTCACCGTGCTGCCGCCGCCAGTGATCTTGAGCCCGCTCTCCCCTGGCGCGAGGTTGCTCCCATCAAGCTCGATTTTCAGCGTGGCGGCAGTGCTGGAAGTGGCCCGGACCGCGCCGGGTTGGGTGTATCCGTCGATGATCACCGGATCTGTTATTTCCGGCAACATACTCGTAGGGGCAATCTTCCATGACGCGGTGCTGGTTACAAATCCTCCGTCGGTCGTCGTGAGGTTGAATGCGACAGTGTCTGACGCAAAGAAGTTAGCGTTGGCCGCCTCGATGGCCTCTCTCAGGCTGCAATGGGTGGCATCGCAGGTCCCATCGTCGCCGTCGTCGGTGGTATTCACCGTGAACGTGACCGGCGTCGGCTCCTGCACTTCGAAACACGCCGAGAACTCCGAGGTGTTGTTGTCGGGATCGGTTGCCGTCGCCGTGACGAAATGACCGACTGTAGGTTCGATAACCCGGATTACTCTAAAGCAGTCATCGACTGCACGGCCGACAACGCCTTCTTCACTCCGCTGGGATTGCGGCTCCGCAACGTTGGCCGTGTACCCGGTCAGCGGATTCGCTTCGTCGGCTGGATAGCTAGGTCTGGCGGAATGGCCATCCGAGAGTGGATTGACAAGCCTCCGTCACGATATCTGTCCCACTTCGATCCACCTATCCTGGAGTCGCAGTTCCGTAGTGCTACTGACATAGACCTAGGCCTGAGAGAACATGCCGACAAGTGGGAGATTGACATCGACTTCGGGGATGTTCGACCCAAAGACGAAGTTTGGACGACAGGCGTCTTCTTTATGGGTTCTACGGAACCCGGCACTTCCCTACTCGAAGGGGAGCTCAGAGGAGACAACCTGCCGGAAGCCATAAAGTGCCGTTTAGACATCCGGTTTGATGTCGATCGCAGACCGATGAACGAAGAGAATATCCAATCTTACCAGGATCAGTAGATCGGAGCCCTACGATTCTTGCCAGCGCGAGCGGTGACTCCTTACAGGCCCGTAGGCGTCTTCTTCCGTCCCCTCCTGCGCCAACGGAAGGACCGCCACGTGAACCCGACCATTTCGCTTGGCCTTGATGACAATCGCGCCGGCCACGCGCTCGGCTAGTATGGCAGTGCCGCAGCAGCGGCAATAGATCGGGTCGCGACTCGTCGTGGTTGGAGCAGGCATGCCGGACCTAGTACCTGACGGCCAAGGACTCAGCAGGCGAGCGGCCGTTGCGCCCCGGCGAGCCAGGCTCGTCATCGGCCCCCGGCGTCGACTGCTCTGAGCTGCCCGCCCCAGGGCCGTCTCCCCACGGCACGTCAGGCAGGCCCCAGCCCTTCCGAATCTCGTTGACGGTCACGATGCGGGCGTCGGCCTGGGCAATCTCCCCTTAGTTTCCACACAAATAGCGGGTGGGACACTTCGTACATGCCCCACCCGCACTTGCAGCCGTCAGAGCCCGGCGTGGTTAGACGCTCACGTCCCCTTGTCCCGGTACTTCGAGCTCACCGCCTGAAACCGTGTCCAGAAGGCGACGTTGGGGCTGAACAGCTCCTTGATCTCGCTGTCGGTGAGCTGAGGAAAGCCTCTCTTGCCCGCCGTTAATCCGTATGCGTAGAAGCGCCCCACCTGATCCCAGAACATTTCCTTCACGTCGGAATGCAGCTTCTCATACTCCGCTACAGCCTCTGGAAAGACCAGGTCCTCGATTGGAGGAAGCTCAGTGGGAAGCGCCATCAGCACCTCCCTGGACAGCTTCGTTTCCTCCTCCGTCCTCTGGGCTACGTACGCCTTCGGGTCGGTGAACGCCAACCCAGCGGTCGGGTCGGACGGGTTCGGTGCACGTATCTGTAGCCCATACTCCCAGACCTCCACGAACGGGCCTCCGATGCGGCTGTCTAGTGCCCCCAGCTTCGCCGTCTCGTCGGCGGTTAAGGCCTCCTTCAGGGGCGGCAGCGGCACTATGAATATCCCTGAAAGAGCGAAGTCACTTCCCCACTCCCGGTAGCGGAGGAGCGACTCCTCTGCCGCTTCGAATCCCACCGCCTTGACGAAGAACTCGAAGTCCGCACGTCCGATAGAGCCCAGCCGTGCATACGGTACAAGAGCCTCTCTCTTTATGACCGGCGCGAGTTGGGGCTGTGCCGGTCTCTCGATGGCGGGGCCGAACACCTCCACCGGAGTCCTGTAATCAGCGAAGAGCCAGTCCGTCGCCAACTTATCGCTTATGAGCGCGATGAGCTCGAAGGTCCGCTTCTCCTTTCGGGACAGATTGTCATGCGTGGAGCGGGCCCCTCCCTCCAGTGTCGATGCGGAGCGGTCCGACGCCGGTCCCGCAAGGACCAGTAGCCACTCGGTCACCATCTCCGTTCCCAGGAAGTTTGCTATCGCCTCCAGGTTCAGGCCATCTTCCTGAGACAGCCTGTCGTGCTGGACGAGAGCCTCTCCCTCCAGTGTCGACGCGAATGTGACGGGAGGAGGCGTCGGTGCCGCCGCAGGCTCCTCCTTGTTGCAGCCTACGAGCAGGAGGACAACGAATGCGGCCGCTGCGATTGGCAGATAGCTTCTCATGGCAGCACCTCTCTTTCGAGTACCTTCCTCTCTTCGTGCGGGTGGTCGTTGGATGTGCGAAGACGCCTAGACGCAGTGACTCTCCGCATAACCACCATTAGCCGGACCCGGACTCGGGCCGTTATTGTGTGGAGTGGCCGCACCATGACCCCAGCCAACCCAGCAGTAGTTGGGAGTGTCGTTATAGTGGCTCGTGAAGCCGAGCGCACTCGTCGTGTTTGTATATCTGTAGTTCCGCCAGCCGGAATGGTAGCCTCCTGGCCCCCGCAGCCAGACTCCCGCCTCCATTACGGCCATGGACGCATCACACCGGGCCACGTGACCTACGTAGACCACCAGGGACGACGAACCCATACTCGTGGTGTAGCTGCATGGAGTGAAATGTCCGGTCAGCGGTTGTATCTCTATCCCTTCGTGGGTTCCGTGGGTGTGGTTCGCTATCGCCCGCTCCAGGGCGTCCTGGGCCTTCCTCGCCGTTGCCACAACGAACTCGACCAATGCTCGTACCTCGGCGTCGTAGAGCTCTCCTGTTACCCCTCTCAACGGCCCGGCTCTCACTTCCACGAGAAGCTGCGGCACGGTCTCGTTCCTGATGATGCTCTTAACGTCCGGCGTGAGGCTATTGTACACCCTGACGCCTTCAGCGGAGAGGACCTGTTCGGGGTTGATCCGTTCCGGCGACTTGGCCTCGGCCGTTCCGACCGGGACAAGAGCCACCGTTCCGCCAACCATGAAGCTGAGTAACAGCACTGCGAAACCGAGTGGAAAGCGCCTCGTCATGATTCCTCGTGTGAGGATGTCCCACATTTCCCATATCAACCCTGCAGGGCGTGCCGTACTCAGCAACAGAACTACTTGATGTAGCCGAATAGCAGAGCATAGCAGTTATCATGAGTGCTAGACTGGTCGTGTTCGACAGCTTTAGGTCTTGATAGCGTACCCACTCTGGAGGCACCCAATGGGTGAAAGCACGAAACCCCGCGCCACGCTCCGTTTCGACCGACGTGTACGGTTGGAGTTTCGCGGCGCTACCATCACCTCGGACGCCGGACTGCTGGCCTGCCGCGAGTTGGATGATGCGCTGGGACTGACGGAGACGGCGAATGAGTGTCTGCAGGAGAGTCGGGGCGGTCGTAATGTGCAGCACCGATTGGTGGGCCTTCTCAGGCAGTCGGTGTACAGTCGTCTGGCGGGCTACGAGGATACCAACGACGCTGAACGGCTGGCCCAGGACCCGACGATGCGGATCATCGTTGGACGGCGAGACATTGACAGACCGGCCGCCAGCACCAACACCATGAGCCGGTTCGAGACCGAGGTGCTTACCCAGGACGGCAACGTGGAAGGGTTGGATCGACTGAACGCTAAGTGGGTGGATGGAGCTATGTCCCGCACGCCGCACCGGCGGGTGATCTTGGACATGGACAGTTCGGAGAGTCCGGTACATGGAGAACAGGAGGGAGCGTCGTACAACGGTCACTTTGGGAGCACGTGCTATCACCCTTTGTTCGTGTTCAACCAGTTTGGTGACTGCGAGGGAGCGATGCTCCGCGCGGGGAACGTACATAGCGCGCACAGATGGCGTGATGTATTGGATCCGATCCTGTCCCGCTACGGGGCGACAGGAGTGCGCCGGTACTTTCGGGCCGATGCCGCATTCGCCAAGCCGGACATCTATGAGTACATGGAGGAGCGGCGAGTCTTCTACGCAATACGGCTGCCGAGCAACAAAGTGCTGCAATACGAGATCGTTCCCTTGCTGATACGACCTGTGGGGAGGCCCCCGAAACGTCCGGTGATCCGATACGACGACTTTTGGTATCGTGCTGAGAGTTGGGACCGTGATCGGCGTGTGGTGGCCAAGGTGGAGTGGCATAGGGGAGAGCTGTTCCCTCGGGTGGGCTTCATCGTCACGAACATGACGGCTGGCCCCGAAGGAGTGGTTCGATTCTACAATGGTAGAGGGACAGCCGAGCAGTGGATCAAGGAGGGCAAGTACGCGCTGAACTGGACTCGGCTGTCGTGCCATCGGTTCGTGGCCAACCGGGTGCGTCTGTCTCTGTTCGTCTTGGCGTACAACCTTGGGAACTTCCTTCGCCGGTTATGCCTGCCCAAGGCGGTCAAGCACTGGTCGCTGCGGAGCGTGCAGGTCAAGCTGATCAAGATGGGAGGCCGTCTGGTGCGGCACTCCCGGCGATTGATCTTTCAGTTATCCGAGGTGTCGGTTCCTCGACGGTTGTTCCAGGGAGTGTTGGATCGTATCGGTCGGTTATCGCCGGCGCCAAGCTGAGGGAGGGTACAACCACGATCTTGCCAAGAGGGAGAGCGCTCCAGGGAGTCGGCTTGTCTTCAATGCGCTTTCACCCCATTGGCGGGGGCCCGAAGACGACAAAGATGGACAAGAACCATGGTTCGCGGCAAGAATCGCATCCCTTATTGGATAGACTGGAGATTGACTGGCCTTGCAGAACCTGACTATGATGCTACCATCTCGTTTGGGCTGCCCATTGAGCCTGAAGACTCCCAATATGGGAAATACCGGTTTGTACGCTCGATGGAATGGTTGACGGCGTTCACGAGTGATACTACGATGGCTCTCGTCGAGGATGGTACCTTGCTTGGACCCAGGCGGTTTGATATGGGTAATTCCGGTTTACACACTTTTTGAAGATACCTCGGTGAAACATAAGCATAGTGATACTGCGACGGATAACAAGAGGCTGTCCCCTGCACATTTGCGTCTTGGCATTTATTCTGGCGACCCTGTCCGCCGCTTGCGGCTCCGATGGGCCCTCGGCCTCACCCACGTCCGGGAGTGCCGCCGCGCCGGCACCCACCCACATATCCACGCCCGAAGCCATTCTCCAAGACACGCCATCGCCAGCATCTACGCAGGCGGCGATCCCAACACCTACCCCGGAAACCGAAGACGGCGTATGCCGCCCAGGTCTCATCGTGAGGACCGGTGAGAGCTGCACCTATAAGATCAGCGACGTCGAGTTCTGGGTCGACTCATCCGGACGTGGCCACTTCTTCTCCTTCACCAGTGGCGGCAGTATCAGCAAACGCAACGCCACAATCAACGGACAAGTTTACGACTTCGAGGCCAACAAGCTAGACGATGGAACCTGGAGAATCGAAGCTGCCGGCTACAATTACCTAGAACGGGCGCCCAGCACTCCAACACCAGCCACCCCAACACCCTCCCCCTGACCAACCATCACGCCGGTCCCGGCCGCCGACACCAGCTGTTTCCGCGCCTGCCCAGTAGTAGCAAATCGCCGCACAGTTCTTGTCGGCCGGCTATGTGCTCGGCGACCAGTTCAGCGCCCTCTCAAGGTTGGAGAGATATTCGGCAAAGGCACGACGCCCCGTCGGTGTCGCCTCTACCCATGTGCGCGGTTTGGAGTCCAGGAACTCTTTCGTTGTGACTCGGAAGCCACCCTACAACCATGTTCATTCCCAAAGTATAGCAAGCCGTCAAAGCAGCGATGGCAGCTCTAGCTTCCCTGTTGCCCGGAAGATCATTAGGGCAAGCTCCAATATCGTGGTTCTTAGAACTCAAACCTGAACGTCAGGGAGAAAGTTCTTGATTTTGTATAGCTTGGTGGGCCTGGGTTTACTGTAGACAGAGCCATGTTCGAGTTTGTCATTGCGATCAGAAGTCCTTCCGTCCAAGGGCGTTACTACCCTCTCGACGACATAGCATCCCGGGGAGAAGGAGATACCAGGGGCGATGGATTGAGTTAGCTCTGCCAGAAGCACGCCCTGCGCGATGTCGCCGAAGCAACGCCTATGACAGAAACGACGGCGACTGCCAACACACCGGGCACCCCTCGCACTCGTTGCCGAACCCGTCCGATTGCCCGCCGGTCCCAAGCTCCGCATCGTCCATCATGGCCGCCTCGGCGAGTGGCATGCCGCGGTGTCCGGGAATGACGAGAAGACCGCGGCCTTCTGCGACGGCGTTGCAGCCATCACTGCTCTGAGCGTATCCAGCTTGGGATCAGGGCCTATACTTCGCCACAGGCTTCGTCGCGGGCCACCTTCAGGTCTTCTATTGAGGCGACCGAGCTCACGTAAATGTACGTCTTCTTTGCCTCTTCGAGGTTGCTCGCCGAAAGCATCATGAGCATGCTTTCCTCGAAATCGGGGTCACTTTCCGCCAAGCAGTCCCACGTCTGTCCGATGATGTCTTCCTTGCTTCCCCCGCCTCCGCAGGCGGCCAACAGCAGCATGAACACCAGGACACACATAAGTGGAATGGCGTATCTGAGCAAGGGCGAGATCATAACTACACCTCCTTTCACAAGATAGGGTGAATCGACGATCCCAGCTATGTTTCCTAGCCTATTCATCGTGTCACCTCTTGTTTCCTTTCTTGGGTTTCAGATGGGGAGTGTTTCCCACAAGCTCCCCTTGGTAACGTACTGGGACTCGATTTGCCTTCCTTCTGACCCTGCTCAGCGGGGAGGGGGAAGCTGTCCCAGGCGTCTACCCCGTCCTCGAATCGCAGGTGCCCAGGCAAACGCACCGCACTGTGCGGAGGCTCTGGACATCGCTCTGCGGTCTATCCATTGGCACCTCCTTTCGATGTGGGGTTCGGTCCGACACCCAGCATAATAGGCAGAGCGTGTGACTTTGACATGACCAACAAGCCCCTGGACGTGACTCTTCCGTGATCTTTTTGGTGTCGCGAATGAAGGCGGCAGGTCCCGTAGACCGCCGTGTGGATGGCGTCGATGAGCATTGATCGCACATGCTATAATCCGATATTTCCCAGATGGAATCCAGTGCTTTCATAAACACACCATCCTGAGACAGTCCAGACTATAAGATCGCCTGCTGAAGTTGTCAACTGCCACCAACCGCGCTAATATCACTTCATCTAGAGAAACAGGGTCTCCAAACCACTTGGAAAGGCTCTAAACGGATTATTCAGACCGAACCTCACGCTGCAAGTCGCGCACCTTGCTCAGGGCAGCCTCGATATGATCACGATTCCCTAACAGACACATGCTCCTATCCAGGATTGAAACGAAGTCTCCCTATCCGCTCCAGCATTTCATCGAACATCTCCCTGGTCACCATCACCTCGGCAAGCTGGAACACAAGCCTCCTCGCATGACGCACCAGTCGCCCGCCTATCTTGATGAGTCTCGTCTGAATACTTGTCAGGGACCAGCTCTTTATCGCTTCTGGCAGAGCCAGCCTTCTGAAGAAGTTGCCCAGATTGTATGCCAGGATGAATAGCCACAGCCTCACCTGATTAGCCACGAACTTATGGCACGAGAGCCGAGTCCAATTGAGGGCGTATTTCCCCTCTTTAATCCACTGCTCTGCTGTGCCTCTGCCATTGTAGAAGCTGACTATTCCCTTCGTTGGATAGCTCAGGTTGGTTACGATGAAGCCTACTCTTGGGAACAGTTCTCCCTGATGCCACTCCACCTTGGCCACTACTCTTCGAGGAACATTCCAACTCTGGGCCTGATAAACGAAGTCGTGATACGAGACGATGGGCTTTTGAGAGGGCCACTCGGTAGGCCGTACCAACAGGTGAGCTATTTCCTTCTGAAGCACTTCGTTCGCCGGAAGCCTTATGGCGTAGCCGATATGCCTTGTCTCCAGGTACTCGTAAATCTCAGGCTTGGCAAAAGCAGCGTCTGCTCGAAACAGCAGCCTCACCGCCAGCTTCAGGTAGCGCTCGACGATGGGATTGATGAACTCCTTCCAGCCATCGGCGCTGTGGACGTTGCCTGGTCTGAGAACCGCCCCTTCGCAATCTCCAAACTGGTTGAAGCAGAACAAGGGGTGATAGCACATGCATCCAAAGTGGCCGTTGTAGGCTGCTTCCTCCTGCTCGCCATGCACCGGACTCTCCGAACTGTCGATGTCCAGGATGATACGCCTGTGTACGGTCTTGGCTAATGCACGTTTTATCCATTCGACATTCAGCCGCTCAATGCCCTTGAGGTTTTCCTTTTGTGTCAGCAACTCCGTCTCGAACCTACCCATCTCGCTGGTGCTGGCCGCGTTCCTGTCAGGGCCTTTCCAGCCTACCACTACTCTCAGGGCTGGGTCTTGGGAAAGGCGGTCGGCATCATTGGTGTCGTCGTATCCAGCGAGGCGGCTGTAGACTGACTGTCTCAGCAGTGGGATTAGCTGATGCAGGATGTTTTTGCCCGTTCGACTCTCTTTGAGGAATTCGTCGGCAGAGTCGGTCAGGCTTAGGGCGTCATCAAGTTCTCTGCACGCCAGCAGTCCTGCGTCTGAGGTGATGGTAGCACCGCGAAACTCCACGCGAACTTTGGAGTCAAAGTCGAGCTTGAGAGGGGTCTTTTCGTCGTCACCCATAAGGTGCCTCCAACACGATTACGTAATCAGAAGCCAGAACCTATATTCATGGGTGTATTATAATGTATAGACTCCCATTATATCCGTTTAGTAATCAGAATATTCATAGTAATCACAGGAACGCCAATCACCACTTGGGTCTATCTGGGAAATCCAGGTGTAGTTGTGCTGGGAAACACCACGTTGAAAACCGCGTCCCCGTCAGCGTCTGCGGTCACGTCTAGAAAGCCGATGTACGTCTCGCCCTCGCCGTGGCCAGAGGCATCGCACGACGGATTTGAAAAGAACTCTAGCCGGTATATCGTACTGCTGACGCTGTTCAGTGTGCCGATAACGTTTAGGCTGCCCGCTGTTGCCGACGTCAGCACCGGGAAGTTCTGCAGGTTGTTTGGTCCCCCGTCGAGGTCGCCGGGGTCGTTCGCAGTCGGGCCAGCTGGATCGATGTCGATGCCCATGTTCGAATTGGAGAAGATTCGATTGCCAAGGATCGCCGTTCCGGTCCCGTTCTCGATCAAGAGCCCCTGCCTTCCGTTGAAGGCGATGGTGTTTCCGGCCCCCGAGTCTCTGCCTCCAATCGTGGTGCCAGTCGGCGTGCCAAACTGGGGGAACAGTCCGAGATGTACTCCGTCCCAACCGTTGCCCAGAGCGGAGGCACCGTCTATCTGAACCCCTACGAGGTTGCCCTGTATCACATTTTGGGTGGCTCCCTGGATAATAATCCCCCTTGTGTTGTTGCCCGAAATGACGTTACCGGCCCCCGTTTCCACACCGCCGATTACGTTATTCGCTGCTCCTCCTCCTAGGCTAAGACCACTGCCGTTAGGAAGCGCAAGAGTGCCGCTGGAGTCCGTGCCCACCAGGTTACCTTTAACTATGTTGCCGACGCCGCTTATGCTGACCCCTGTGCCGATGTTCCCGGACACGACATTCCCGACGCCAATGGCAGTACCGCCAATCGTATGATTTCTGCCCGCCGAGTTGATTGTTATCCCTTGAACGTTGGGAATGGCCGTGTTTCCCATAGCGTTTGTTCCTATGTAGTTGCCTTGAACTACTGCTCCGTAGCCTCCGAGAAGAACGCCCCGGTCGCCATGGCCGGAGATCACGTTGCCAGCTCCAATGGTCGTGCCGCCGATTAACGTGCTAGTGGCCGCGTTGACGAAGACGCCGTTTCGGGAGTTTCCGAGTTCCACGCTTCCTGTCACATCCGTGCCGATAAGGTTGCCTTGGATTGCGTTCCCCGCGGCACCTGATCCCACTATGAGGACCCCATCCCCTTGGTTGCCCGAGATCACGTTGCCCGCGCCGGCTTCCGTCCCACCTACTGTGTTATTCGAGGCGCTATCATAGATATGTACTGCGCCGAGGGTCTCGAAGAGACCAACGGAAACGTTGGGAAGACCACCAGTTCCAGAAACGTCCGTACCGATCAGGTTGCCTTGAACCCGATTTCCGGTCGAACCAGAGCGCGAGACCTGCACGGCCGTGGCCAGGTCACTAGACCCCTGCGGCGTCGTGCCCTGACATCAGATTGCGTGCCGCGGGCGCGGTGCCACCAATGAGGTTGTCCGGTGAATCGACGATTTCCACGCCTCCTCTGCCTCCAACAGCAGCCGTTCCGTCGATGTTTGTTCCGAAGAAATTCCCTTCGATTATGTTCGCCCCATTTGTCTGTAAGCGAACGCCGCGACGGAAACCGTTGATTGCCAGCCCTCTCACGATCGTCCTACCGGCCGTAATAAATAATCCGCTGTTTAACGAGCTTGCCATGGACCCATCGAGCTCCACCTTAAGTACTGTGTTCAACCCCTGGCCCGCTGGGTTTGTGTTCGGGCTGGCTCCGGGCTGAGTGTAGCCGTCTATGATGAGTGGATCAGTGATGAGCGGCAGGCCTGAGGACGAGATCAACCACGACTCCGTACTCGTTACGTAGCCCGGGTCAGCGGAGGTCAGGTTGAACCCGATCGTATCCGTCCCGGCTAGGGCGTTCGCCTCTTCGATGGCAGCGCGCAGGGTGCAGTTCCCTGCCCCGTCATCGCAGGCGCCGTCGCCGGGGTTGGCGTCGGACGTGTCAGTCGTCGAGTCGACCAAGAAGAACCTGATGCATGCGGAGAACTCTGAAGTGCTGTTATCGTTGTTCGTGGCGGTTGCCGTGACGACATCTCCGGATGCGGCGGTCGACGATAGGTTCGCCACGAAGTCAACGTGACCGGTCCCGTCGGTCGTTACCTCGATAGTGCCCAGGTACCTCGCGCCCTCTCCGTAGCCCGACGGGTCGCACGACGAGCTGGCGAAGAACTCGATATGGAACGTCGACGTCGCAGTGCTTGTGAGTCCTCCCGTGACGGCGAGACTCCCGGGGTCGACACTGGTTAAGACCGGGTAGTTCTGGAAGTCGTTGACGCCGGAGTCTGCGTCGTCGGGATCATTGGGCGTGACCGCGTCATCCAGCCCGATGTCGATTCCCAGGCCGGCGTTGGCAAATATCGAGTTGCGCGTAATGGCGTTGCCGTTGCCCGCGGTTGGAAGCGCAACGCCGTCGTTGCCATTGAAGGCTATCGTGTTGTCGTCTATACGCGTGCCACGCGCAGTCAGGAAGATTACGACGCCCGCCCCATCGTTGCCGAGGGCGCTGACCCCGTTGGCCTGCGTCCCAATGTAGTTCCCCTGGACGACGTTCGATTTGGCCAGGGTGTTGTCTATTTGCACCCCGGAGCCGCCGTTGCCGGAGATGACGTTGCGGCCGGCCCCGGTAGGTCCGCCGATGGTGTTACGTGCCCCATTCGTGATTGAAACGCCTGTAACACTGTTTCCGAGGTCCTGGGTGCCGGTGACGTCGGTCCCTATATAGTTGCCCTGGACGACGTTGTCCGTCGAGCCGGTACCTATGAAGACGCCTTGACCATTCCCGGAGATAACGTTGCGGGAGCTGGCCTCCAGCCCACCGATCCGGTTTTCTGAACCGCCTACGATGGACACCGCGCCTCCGCCCAGGCCGGCCGTGCCGGACACATCGGTGCCCATGAAGTTGCCTTCGACAATATTACCGTCGGACTCGACCTTAACCCCTATGCCGAACCGGTTGATCACGAGGCCGCGGACTTTAGAGCGTCCACCGGTGATGAGCAGACCGTTGGATGGGGCGCCCACGATCGTGCCGTCAAGCTCGATCTTGAGAGTGGCGTTTGTGCTCGACGTGGCCTCGGCGGCGCCCGGCTGGGTGTAGCCGTCGATGACGACCGGGTCCGTGATCGTCGGCAGCGTGCTGGTGGGCTGGATTCTCCATGACGTCGTGCTGACTACGTAGCCCGGGTCCGTCGTGGTCAGGTTGAAGTAGATGTTGTCCCGCGTGAACGTGTCGGCGTTCGAAGCGATGATAGCCTCGCGCAAGCTGCAGTGGGTGACGTCGCACGTCCCATCGTCGTTGTCATCGGCGGCGTTGACCGTAAACGTGAGAGGCGTCGCCTCCTCGACTTCGACACACGGGGAGAACTCGGAGGTGTTGTTGTCCGGGTCCGTAGCCGTGGCGGTAATGAAATAACCGACCGTCGTGGTCTGGGAGAGGATGACGCTGAAGCTCGTGTCTCCATCCGGGTCGGTCGTCACATCGACGAAACCTAGATAGGTCTCGCCTTCACCATGGCCCGAAGCGTCGCATACCGAATTGGAGAAAAACTCCAGGCGGAACGTTGTAGCCGGCTTGGAGTTCAGGTTCCCCTCCACTTTCGTACTTCCCGTCGCTGTCGCCCCGTCCAGTACAGGGAAGTTCTGGAGGTCGTTCGCACCTACGTCGGCGTCCTCGGGATCGTTAGGGGCCGTGCTGTTATTGGCATTCAGGTCGATGCCCAGGTTCGTGTTCGAGAAGATGGAGTTGGAGAGAAGGGCGTTACCGTCGTTGGGGATGGAAAGGATTTCGCCTTGCGCCAGGCTTATACCAGCGGAATTGAACGCGATCGTGTTTCCGGCATCAGGGGCGTTTCCGGCATCAGGGGCGTTTCCGCCAACGACGTTGTCAAAGGATTCTTCGTCTAAGCCCGAATCCACCGAAGGACGTCCTTGGGGACAGCCCTTGAAGAAGCCAGCGGGTGCTCCTCTGAATCTGGGATAATGGTTTTGGAACAGAAACCTGCCCGGAAACAAGGAGCACCCAATAGATGCTGCCACAGAACAAACCCGACCGTATCCGCATCGTCTTTGACGACCATCGCCTGGTGGCCAATGCCGGCCTGCTCCTGCCGGCCACCCTAGCCCGGCACCTGGGCCTGCGGGAACTCGTCGACCATCACCTTGACCTCGGCGGAGCGCCGGGACGGGCGAACACTGGGGACAAGATGCTGACGCTGGTCGCTTCCGCGCTGGCAGGCGGCGACTGCATCGACGACGCCGATGCGCTGCGCGCTGGTGGGACGGTCGGTGTTCTAGGCTGCGTGGTCAAGGCGCCATCCACCCTGGGGACCTTCCTGCGCAGCTTCCGGTGGGGGCATGTCCGTCAACTCGACCGCGTGAGCCGCCAGTTGTTGGCCCGGGCCTGGGCCGCTGGGGCCGGACCCGGCGACTCGCCCCTGACCATCGACCTGGACTCGACCATCTGCGAGACCTATGGACTGGCCAAGGAGGGAGCGCGCCACCACGGCTATACCGGCGCCCGCGGCTATCACCCGCTGCTGGCCATTGCCGCCGGCACCGGCGAGGTGCTGATGTCCCGGCTGCGCGAGGGCCGGGCCAACACCGCCCGTGGCGCCGCCCACTTCCTGCGTGAGACGGTGGGGCGGGTGCGCTACGGCGGGGCCAGGGGACAACTCACGGTGCGGGCCGACAGCGGCTTCTACGCCCACACTGTCGTTGCCGCCTGCCGGGAAATGGATGTCCGCTTCTCTATCACCATCCGCCAGCGCGCCAGCCTGCGGGACCTGATCGAGGCGATACCAGAGGAGGACTGGACTCCCATTCCCTACTGGACGGACGGCGCCGCCGATGTCGCCGAGACGACTTACACCCCGTTCCAGACCAAGCCGGACGCCGCGCCGGTGCGGCTCATTGTCCGGCGGGTGAAGCCGACGCCCGGTTCCCAGCTCGCCCTCTTCGCCAGATACAGCTATCACGCCTTCATCACCGACCGCGATGGGGAGACGCTGGAACTGGAGGCCGATCATCGCCGCCACGCCGAGGTCGAGAACGCCATACGCGACCTCAAGTACGGCGTCGGGCTGAACCACATGCCGTCGGCGCGCTTCGCCGCCAACGGCGCCTGGCTGGCGGTCCAGGTGATGGCGCATAACCTGGCCCGCTGGACGGCGCGGATTGGTCTGGGCGAGCGGACCGTGATCACCAAGACCCTCAGGCGGCGGGTCTTCGCTCTGGTGGGACGGATCACCCGCTCGGCGCGCCGCCTCACTTTGCATCTCCCCCGGCGCTGGCCTTGGGAAACCCAGTTCAGTCGCGCCTTGGCCCGGCTGCAAGCCATTCCGTTCCCGGCCTGACAGCCAGCCTGCAACTGACCCAACGTCCCCGCAATCTCGCGCCACCCCGGTCGCGAGAGTCCCCTGCTGCGTATCCTCTCGCCTTCCCGCGCATCGCAACTCCCGCATAGGGCCTTAGGGGCCCTGTGCGGCGACTGAAGACCGGCCGCCGGCCTCCCATCTACCCCAAGACCCCAGGCCATCCCCCCTGTAGCTCCCTCACCCACCCCCTTCCGCTGCCCTCACGCCGTCCATCGGTGTCCTTCGGTGGATTCGGGCTAAGTAGACACCTGATCCCGAATTGCCCAGCGGCGAGACGCCATCCGCCGCGGTACCGATAAGGTTGCCCTGAATCAAGCTTCCCACCGCCTCCTGCAAAAGGATGCCATGTTCGGCGTTGCCGGCGATGACGTTTCCATCACCAAGCTGCGGTCCGCCAATGAGATTTCCCTCCCGGCTGACCACCCCGGCCCCATCGTTGCTCAGCTCCAGCGCGCCGGTGATGTCGGTACCGATCAGGTTGCCCTGGACGATGTTCCCTCCGGTTCTGAGGTCAATGCCAGCTTTCTCCGGCGCTGAGGAACCGCCGTTGCCCGAAATGAGGTTGGCAGCGGCCGGGCTGGCTCCTCCGATCGTGTTGCCCGATCCCGCCTTTATGCCTCCTCGTGTATTGCCAACCGCGACATCGCCAGCGACGCTGGTACCGATGAAATTCCCCTCGACCTTGACCCTGTCCCCAATGTCGAGCCCGAAGCCGGTATGGAAAAAACCCAGTCCGCCGAAACCGTTAATGGCCAGGCCTCGGACCACGGACCCCGAGCCGATCCTCAGGCCGTCAATCGACCCCGTGCCGGCGCCGTTTATCTCGATCATGAGGACAGTATTGAGCCCCTGGCTGAGGTCGTTGGTGTTCGGACTCGAGCCTGGCTGCGTGTATCCGTCTATTACGACGCGGACGCTGACGCTCGGGAGCGGTGACTGTGGCCGGATAGTGTGTGGGCCGTCACCGGGAATGCCAAAGTGGATGGCATCCGGCCCGTCCAGAGCTCTAGTCTCCTCGATGGCCGCCCTTAAAGTGCAGCTACCCGATCCGTCATCGCATTGTCCATCGCCTGGGGCGTTGTCGGGGGCGTCTCCTGTCGAATCGACGACGAACGGCTCCTGTCCCACCCGGACGCACTCGCTGAACTCTGAAGTGTTATCGTCAGGATCGGTGGCCGTGGCCGTGATCAGGCGGCCGGCGGCAACGGTCTGTGCCAGTGTGGCGCTGAAGGCCGTGTGCCCCGAGGGGTCTGTGGTGACGTCCAGGGACCCGATGAACATTTCTCCTTCACCGAACCCATTGATGTCACACTCCGCGTTCGAGAAGAACTCCAGCCGGAACGTCGTGTCCGGTGTGCTGTCAAACGTCCCATCGACGATGGTGCTGCCAGCCCTGGCGGATTCAATCTCCGGGAAGTTCTGAAGGTTGTTCGGGCCAGCATCCGTATCGCCGGGGTCGTTGAGCGTCAAGCCGTCGGAACCCAGATCGATCCCCAAGTGTGCCACGCCACCGCCGTTGGAGTGTATGGAGTTACCGAGAATCGCGTTCCCGGTCCCGGCGTTTTCGAACAGATTAACACCGAGCACATGGAAGGCGATGACGTTGCCCTCCCCGTTGGTGGTGCCGCCAATAAGGTTGTCACTGGCCCCTAGGTCGACCTGCACACCGGTCCCTGCGAAAAAGCCGATGGTCTCCGTGCCCGAAATATCCGTGCCGATGAAATTCCCCTGTACCACGTTGCTTGAGCCGGCCAGCCGAATGCCGCCAAGTTGACTACCGGAGATGACGTTACGGGTGCCTGAAGCACTTCCACCGATGGTGTTACCCACCGCGCCGTCAATATCGATGCCGTACCTTTGGAAGCTGGGCGAGAGGGAGCCGATCTGTGTCCTGATTGAGGCGGTCCCCGTGAGGTCTAGACCGATCAAGTTGCCCTGGATTACGTTCCCCGTCGAGGTGGAGTCGCGAATCGTTATTCCCCGCTCGTTACCCGAAATCAGGTTTCCGGCCTCAGGATCCGTGCCGCCGATGAGGTTGTTGGTCGTTCCCGACTTCAGGTCGACACCAACGTCCTGACTCGGCCGGCCAGCGATATCTATATGGTCGCAGGCCCGCTGACCGTCCTTTTGCGGGCCGATGAAGTTGCCCTGTACCCGGTTGTCAGAGGCCGGGCCCTCTATCGTAATCGCAGACCCGTTGTCCGATATGACGTTGCGCGCCCGCGGGAGGGTGCCGCCTACCGTATTGTTGCTGGAGGTCCCGCTGATAAGAACGCCATTTTGGAGGATGGGAGAAGATAGACAACCGCCGGACGTAGAGAGGCCGAAATAGTTCCCTTCGATCACGTTCGAGCTGCTGTCCACGATCTCGACGCCGTATTCGAATGAATTGACGGCGAGCCCTCGGACGGTGGTCCCGGCGCCTCCCTCAATTCGAATGGCTCTACCCCGAGGCACCTGCTGGAACCCAGCCAGCCTTATCTTCAGCTCCGAGTTGGTGACCTGGCCGACCGGGTTTGTGTTCGGCGTCGCGCCAGGCTGCGTGTATCCATCAATGGTAACTGCGGCCGTGATGGGAGGCAGAGGGGAACCGGGGAAAATGGAATAGGAAGGGCCGGGTAAGATGAACGTTATGAAGTCAGGCCCGAAATGGGCGTTGGACTCCTGGATCGCGGCCCGGAAGGTGCAAATGCCGGAAGCATCCGCGCACACCCCGTCGCCCGGGTTGGCGTCGGAAGTGTCGCCGGTACTACGGACAACGAACGTGTTCGCTTCGGCCGGTTCATTGGTGGCGACGAGCGAGACCGCGAGTGCGGCGAGGACTAAGGCTAGCCGCTTCACGTGCATGAGGCCCTTTGCAGGCGTTGGTATTGAGAAGGCGGGTTGGCCGCGATGGCCATCTCACAGCTCCGCTTAGCTTTCCACCGCTATAGGGGCGCCAGTCGGGAATAGTACAGGTCGCAGGTGAACGTGGTCAATGCCGACGATGGGGAGTAGAAACCCCTCGAGAAGACGAAGAGTGCGACCGCGATTAACCGTTGGCGGTCTGCTCCCCAAGGCTAGACGTGGCGAAATTGTTCCCGCTAACTACGTTTTGATTTAGCGAAACCCCGTTGAGGTTTCCATGAGGTTGAGAGGGAATGGCTGTAGGATGTCGCGTTGATAGCGAAATCGGAGCGACAGCAATGCTGAGAGTATACAGGCCAATTGAAGAACAGACTTGACATGCGTGGGACCAAACTTCCGCGGCTACCAATACCCCGGCTCCGTGTTCCAGGGGGAGTTCAACCCTTGTGTCTTGGATTCCAGGCCAGCGGTCATGGATACTCTGGCCGGGGGCGTGGCAGATCGATCGACCCTAGGTCCTAAAAGAGGCCGTGGGGGAGCTGTGGTCGTCGCGCCTACTCTCCGAATGAGCCCGAACAGTTGCTTGAGCCACCTGAGCTCGCATTCTGCAAGGATGGGCCGACCGTGTCGACGTAGACCGCGTCCAGCATCGTCGTCAGGATGCGACGGCGCTCACCGAGGTCGGCCTTCTTCCATAGGGCCGGAAGGTCCTCAAGCAGGCGATCCGCCGCAGGTCGTCCTGGCTGCCGACACCGCCCTGCCCTTGTGGGACTAGAATGGAGGTGGCACAAAGATGGCGCCGGTCATGATCAATCGAGATAGGCGGCGGTTCTTCGCCGTTACGTTTGCGGGTTCGTGGCCGGTCTGACTGGTGGTCCAGCTGAGACCGATATCTCGTGCTTGCTGATAGGAGAAGGTGAAATATGGAAGTCGGACTGATCAAGCAATTTGAGAGGTACAGTATCGAGCACAACATCCCAGAGGTGTACCGGATCCTGACGGACCCTGACCTACCGAGCCTGACCCACGCTGATCTGAACATGCCGGGAGCCGTAAAGCTCGACGTCGTGGGCGAACGAGGCATCTACATAGTTCTGCAGCACGCGACGACCGGGGCTGCGGAAAACGGTTTCTTCGAGGCGCACAGAGACTTCATTGACGTGCACGTCCCGCTGGAAGGGGCTGAGTCCATCGGGTATACACCGCTGGATGGTCGAGTGTCTCCCGGTGGGCCGCTGCCTGTCTACGATCGCTCCAAGAGCGACGACATCACCTACTCCTGCTTCGCCTCTGCCAACGAGATGACAGTCATCCGGCTGGTCGAAGGAATGTACGCTCTGTTCGAGCCCGATGACGTTCATATGCCAAAACTGCAGACCGATGGTCCGTCACCCCTGAAGAAGATGGTCGTTAAGATCCCCGTCAGACCGGTGCGCCAACCGGACGACAAACTTCTGGCCGTGGTTGCGCAGCAGGGCTCTGCGTTGGGTGCGCTTCTGAGTCTGTGACCAGGGCTCCGGTGGCCAGAAACCGGTGGATCCCCCCCCCCCACGCCGTTGAAGATGACGGTCATGCGAACACGCAATATCGGTCTACGACTTGGACGACTTAAAACTCGCCTATACCGATGCCCCAGCCTCTTGACGTACTCCGCCTAGAGTCTCCCCGTGTCCGGGTCATCCCGTGACCTCGTTGCCATAGGTAGGTAGCAACCCCGACGGTTGCTGCAACGGCCCTGAATCTCTAATGCTGGGCATCCGCCTAGATTTCACGAGCTCGCTGGGACCCACCTAGCATATGACTCCGGAGGTGTTCCAGACCGGTCTAACGGGCTTCTTCGGTCCGAGACGGTTTTCCCTCGAACCGACCCGCCACGACGTGCGCGGACCAATCCCCTCAAATTGGCACACATTAGAGTGTGGGGCGTGGTGTGGGTGTTTGGCGAACCTCACCCGCTGCAGTCGCGGCCTCCCAAAGACCGGGCGCGTCGCGGCGAGGCCCTCGATTCGGCGGACTACGGGACCGCGTGGCCGGCCATGATCCCGGTGCAGCGCTCGTGGTCCAGGGCGACCTGCCCGTTGACCAAGACGTATGGGATTCCGGCCGGATACTGGACTGGGTCGTCGTAGGTCGCCGTGTCGATGACACGATCGGCGTCGAAGATGGTCACGTCCGCGAAATGGCCCTTCTCGATGCGTCCGCGGTCCGCCAGGCCGAAGCGCTGCGCGGGCCGGTCCGTCATGCGGTGGACCATTCCCTCTAGCGAGATGCCACCGAACGCTCTGCGCAGACGTCCCAGGAACCTTGGGAAGGCGCCGTAAGAGCGAGGGTGCGGCATTCCTCCGGCCGGCGTGATGTCGCTGCAGACCATGTAGTCATCGCGTGCCAGCAACTCCATCGAATCGCGGCTCACCTGCCGCCATAGCCCGTAGCTGGTCGGCGGCGGCGTTGTGTGTCCAATGCTCAGGTCTTCCTCAAGCAGCAGGTCGCACAGCGCCTCGCCGAGGGAGGCACCCTTCATTTCGGCGAACTCTGGGAGGCTGATCCCTTCCAGGTGGCTGTTCCCGGGGACATACGAGAAGACGACCTCGTCCAGCGACCGCAAGTAGTCGTACTCCAGGTAGTGGACGATCTTCTTGCGCGTCTCCGGGTCTTTGAGCCTCTCGACAATGGCCGCGGGCCCGCCGTCTTGGGCCCAGCTCGGCAGGAAGCTGATCGGTATCGAACTGCCACTCGCGTACGGATAGATGTCCAGCGTGACGTCGACGCCATCCGCCTTGGCCTCGTCGACTAGGGCCATGTGCTCTTTTACTTTGCCGGCAGTTTTGGGGTCGGTGCGGAAGTGAGCCAAGTGTAGCTTGACTCCGGACCTGCGCGCGATCTCCAGCGCCTCCGGTATACCCCCGCCTTGGAATGCTCGCTCTGGATTCGCACGCCGCGGCTCGGCCATATATATGCCGCCGGCGTCGCGGACGACCTCGCATATCTGCACGAGCTCGTCCGTGCTACTCCATGGGCCCGGGTAGTAGCTGGAGCCAGTGGAGAAGCCGACCGCGCCCTGCTCCATGCCCTCGCGCACCAGGCGCTTGGCGGCTTCCATCGTTTCGCCTTGTAACGGCAGATCGTGGAAGCCGACCACCTCAAGGCGCATCGTGCCGTTGGGCACCAGGTAGGCCGTGTTAATGGAGACCTTCTCGTGGTAGTTGGCGCGGAATGCCTCCACGCTGCTCATGTCGAGGTCCTCCGGCGGCTCGCCCAGCAGGCCCTTGAGCCACCGGCGATACGTGCGGTAGTTCTCGTTCGACAGCGGGGCAAAGGACATGCCGTCGATGCCGAGGAGCTCCGTCGTGATGCCTTGCCTCAGCCCGCAGGCGTGTTGCGGGTTGACCAGGAGATCGCCCTCCGAGTGGACGTGGGTGTCGATGAAGCCCGGCGCCACTGTCAGGCCCGACGCGTCGATGACGCGGCGCGCTTCGGACCGCGACAGATCGCCGATCTCTTCGATACGCTGGCCGGTAATCCCGATGTCGGCGGGGTAGCCAGGGGCCTCCATGCCGTCCACTACGACTCCGCCCGTGATCAGTACGTCAAACATTTTTTTCTCCGGTTCTTACTCGTCGTTATCTTGCGTGTTGCCAATCAGCAACTTGATCCATCCCGGTCCTCTCCACCGCTTCCTGGACCACCTTGATGGAGGAGTTGGAAGTCATGTCCCGCTGTAGCCTCTGAGCCAATATGAAGCGGGAATAGTCGTCCATCACGGTGACCAGGTGGTACGCGACACTGCAGCCGGCGATGCCGGCGCCAAGAATCACGGCACGGGCCTGGCTTGGAAGCTCTCGTGCCGTGGCTAACCTACTACCGCCGCGACCTCTTCGTTCGTGAGCTTGACGTAGGAATGTCGGCCCAGCTCAGCTTCGAACTGCTCTGAAGTCATCACGTCGTACCCGACGCTATCCGGAAACATCCACCCGTGGTCCGTGGGCTTGATGATCGTGTCGGGATTGAACTTCCACCCGATGTCGTACACCTTCTCCGGCTTCTTTCCCATGAACACGATCTTCCCGACGTACCTGTCCCCTAGCAGAAAGGCGTTGGGGCACAGGTAGTCTACCTCCCAGCCCTTCGTCTCGAGGGCGCTCAAGGCGCGGCGCCCGATTTCGTCCGGATGGAGGCTGGTCTCGACGTTGATATGCATATGTGGGACGTTGGACTGCGCGGCGATCTCGAGACCCTCAAGCCAGTGTTCGGATTCGAAGTAGATCGAAAGCGCCTCCTCCGCTTGGGGACCAACGTTCCTGAATCGAAAGCTCCTGTAAAAGTCCTCGATGTAGACGCGATTCCACAGCAACAAGTTCGACCCGCTTTCAACGCCGTCGGCAGGCCTGATCCCGACATCCTCTTTATAGGTCCAGAGAAGCTCGAAGTGGACCTTGCCCTTCGGTTCGATGCCGTGGAGGTCCAAGATACCGGGACGCGCACTGACCCTGTTGATCGGTCGCACGAGCGGCCAGCCGCGCTGGGCAAAGTAGTCACGCAGGATCTTTTCGAGCGAGTCCGGGTGTATTGACGTGTTCACGTAGCCATGCACGTGGGCGTTGTGCGGGTCGGGCTCTTGTAGATGGGCTACCAGCCGTCTCCAATGGTCGGAGCCATGGAAGTAGTCACGTGTCTCGGTCACCAGATTGTGGCGGTCCACCGTTTCCTCCTGGCCTTCAGACGTTAATGCTGCACCCACCCAGCTGATACGTTTATCGCCTGTCCAGTAATGGCGTACGCCTTTCCAGAGACCAGGAAAAGTGCACAATCGGCGATCTCCTGAGGGCTCAGCAGACGCCTTTGAGGGATATCGGGGTAGAAGACTTTCTCCAGGACTTCGTCTCTACCGATTCCTTCCGCCTCGGCAAGGCCGTCGAGCTGGTTCTCCACGTGCTTGGTCCTCGTCACGCCGGGGCAGATGGCGTTTACGGTGATGCCATGCTCCGCAACCTCCAGGGCTGTAGACCGCGTCAGTCCGATGACGCCGTGCTTTGCCGCCGTGTACGCCGGCTTGTACTTCGCGCCGACATGGCCGTATACAGACGATATGTTGACGATTCGCCCCGTTCCTCTCGGTATCATTGATCGAAGGGCCGCCTGGGTGCAGAAAAAGGTCCCAGACAGAATGACGCCAATAAGCCGGTGCCATTCGTGCTCCGGGAAGTCGACGGCCGGAGCCACGTGCTGGCCGCCCGCATTGTTGACGAGGATGTCGATGCTCCCGAACGACTCCAGCACAACACCAGCCATCGCCTCTACGCTGGCCTTGCTGGCGACGTCGGCAACGACTGCTAGGGCCCGGCCACCTCCGTCCTTGATCTCTTGCGCCACCTGCTGGGCTGAGCCTCCGTCCAAATCCGCGATGGCGACGTCCGCGCCTTCTGCGGCCAGCGTCAAAGCGATGGCCCTTCCGATACCGGCACCTCCGCCGGTAACAATCGCACCTTTGCCTGTGTGTTCCACGGGATCACCTCGGTGGTGAGACCTTCGGCCAGCTCTTGCCTGATGAAGCGGAGGCTGTCATCTGGAGCCCGACTGGCCGATCCGAAGAAACTAAGCTTACACGGGCTTGGCCAGAGCCCTGCCGGACCTGATCGGACTACCGAATTTTCTGGACTTCAAGGCTAACCCGCCAAGCGGAGAGTTGTCCACGCTGTCGACTTACAATCGTCGCCACCAGGCGGGAGGAGGTCAAGCCGGCGCATCTTTTTGGAATCCGCGCCAGAAGCAAGTCCTTTCGGTGCCGCCGATTCTCGCTGCGCTGTAGCTTTGCATCAAGGGACCACCCCCTTTGGCGCCTGCATGTTTCGTTCATTGGAGGCGACAAGTCACCTCTAGCGGTGGGCTGCCGCTCATTACTGCGTCGAGCATCGTCAGCAAGAGCTTCCGTCACTCCTCGTCAGAGGCGCCCGACCACAGCTCCGGCAGCTTCTCGATCAGCTTTCCGGCCTCGGCGGCCGCGTCGGCCTCAGGTGTCGCGAGCGACTCCAGCTGCGTCTCGATTCCCCGTTCCTGTCTGCGATATTCATCGTCGTTGTAGACACCGTCGACATAGGCTGTGCCCAGCCTACGGAGCCGGTCCTTTGCCTTCGGTCGTTTCTCCTTGACCCTCTCCACCTCGTCGGATACGGTCTCTTGAAGCAGCGGCTGTGACATTTTCGACGAAAAGGCTTGGACCGCTTTGCTAAGCTGCGACCACCCGCTCAAGACCCGCGGTCTGGGCGTCATCTGACAGAATCGTGTCGAAGTCGTCAGAGAGCATTCGGAAAGTGTTTTGTCCGATCTTTATCGAATCACTGGCCGGGGGTAATACTCACCCTGATAGGGCCTGGGACGTTCGTACATAGGAAGCGCCCGCCGTGTTGGTGGCTCCTGAATCGGTGGGGCAAGTCGGTTGTGGCGCCAGGCCAAGGGGATCACTATGGAGACCACGAGGTGAGATTCAGCGGATCACCACTGAGATGGGGAATGCTGGTCGCCCCGCTCTTGCTCGGGATCGTAGCGGCGTCGTGCGGCAGCTCCGACGGCGGGCCGCCGGCTGCCGCGAACGACAACGGCGAATCGGGGGACGTGCTTCCCTCGGTCCTCGCGACGCCGGGCGACCCTCGCCCGACTTCTGAGCCGGCTGCTCAGTTGGTGGAGGAGCCGAGCAGCCCAACGGTGTCGGCCTCCGTCGTGTTGAGCCCGATCCTCGGGCCCGAACCCGATTACGCCACCGTAGATGAGCTTATAGATTCGGTGAAGGCCAGGCGCACCGAATCGGACGTTAAATGTCTCAGCGAAGGTGACACGCAGCCGCTCATTCCGGCTACGGGTGGGCCAGAACGTCCTGGTATACCGCCAGGGTCCTCCAGGGAGATCGAGGTTGACGGGCGCTGTGTCGAGATCTCGTACCAATTGCCCAGAGACGCAATTCCCGCGATCTTCGATCCGACATTTGTCAGCCCCGCGGCGGCGGAGATTCCTGACTCGGAGATGGTGATCGGCCTCTCTATCGAAGGGGACCACCGAGCCTACTCGGTGCCGGTGCTCAGCTCCCACGAGGTCGTGAACGACGTCGTAGGGGGCAAGCCCGTCGCAGTCACCTGGTGACCGCTCTGCTTCACGGGCATGGTCTATGCCCGACAGGTAGAAGGCGTGACGCTGACCTTCGGCGTGTCAGGCCTGCTCATCATGGGCGCCCTGGTCATGTACGACCACGAGTCGGACTCGCTCTGGAGCCAGTTCATCGGTGAGGCGGTCGAGGGCCCCCTGGACACCGTGGTGCTGGAGATGCTGCCGTCCCAGTTGACGACGATGGGGGCGTGGGTCAGCGAGCACCCCGACACCCTGGTCCTCAATCCGGGCGTCCCGGGTGGTACCTTGGACCCATACTCGTACTACTACGACACCCCGGCCTCGAGCGTTCAGGGGGAAACGAACAGAGACGGCCGGTTATACGATAAGGACCTGGTGGTGGGCATCGCGACGGAGACCGGACAGAAGGCTTACTCCTTTGCGGTTCTCCGGGAAGGAGGCGTGGTGAACGACACTTTCGAAAGCCGGGACCTCGTCGTGTTCATGAAAACCGGTCGGGAAGCATCCATCCAGAGTGCGGCAGGGGATTCCAAGGGTGGGGCCACCTCTGTATTCGACAGAAAGGTCGGCGGCAGGACGCTGACTTTCCAGGAGTTCGACAGCCAACTCGCCATCGATCGCGAGACTCGCTCCACGTGGAACAAGAGCACGGGCGTCGCCATAGAGGGTGAACTCAAAGGCCAGCGGCTGAATCGGGTCACTTCCATGGTTGCGTTCTGGCTTGCGTGGTTCGATTTTTACCCCGACACAGAGGTGTACGTGCCCTAGCCTTCCCGCCGCGTTTGACCTGGGGCGATCGATGGTCTCGGTGCGCGCTGCTACACTCACAACCGCCCTCCAGGCCAAGAACCTGAATGCTGATTCAATCGCCGTACAGCGTCACATTCTGTCGATCGTGTCGAATGGCCCAGATCTTGCCACTGCAGAAGTCGCCGCATATATAACCCCCTAGGAGAGACGGCAGTCGGCCGCGTCGGTACACATAGCCCCCTTTCTCACCACCCGTACCAAGCTAGGTGCTAGGTGGTGCGGAGAGCTTCGGTGGGTGACAGACGAGCAGCTCTCGTGGCCGGATAGAGGCCGGCGATGCCTCCAATGAGCAAGGCGGCAGCGATGCCTCCGATCACCGCCACCGGCGGCACGAGTGTCGCCCATCCTTTGATGTTAGCGTAGACGGCTGTGGCGGTGACGCCGAAGGCGACTCCGCCGACACCGCCCATCGCAGCCAGTAGCAAGGCCTCGCCGAAAAACTGGCCGGCGATGTGGCGTCTGGTCGCTCCAAGAGCCCGGCGGAGCCCGATCTCGGCGCGACGCTCGAGCACGGAGATCACCATTACGTTGGCGATGCCGACGCCGCCCACCAGCAGCGCAACCGCGCCTAACCCAAGAAAAAGGGCGGTCAGGGTATCGTCCGCGGCTTCCTTTGCTTCCAGCGCCTCCGTGGGTTTATCTACCTCAACTTCCTCGGGGAACTCGGGATTCGCCGTTGCCGCCAGGACAGTCGTGACCTGATCGACCTTGGCCGGATTGACTCGCACCAGCACCCTGGTGGGCAGGCTTTCATGCGCGAGGTACGTCTCGGCCGCGTCGTGGCCTATGAGGGCCGCGCGGTCAAGGTCGGGCGCCAACTCGAAGGTGTTGAGGATGCCAATGACGGTGAACCATTGGTCTCCTAGCCAGATCGGTTGGGTGCCGCTTATCTCGCGAATACCGAGACGTGCGGCGGCAACTGATCCCAGAACGACGTTCGGAAAGGTAGCCTTGGCGTCATCGAACCAAACTCCGTCGGCCATCGAGCCTACGAGCACATCGAGCAGTTCCAGGTCGACGGCCTGGACGCTGATCCCTCCTGTCCGACCTTGGGGGATGAGGTTGTTCTTGTAGACATTGGCGTCGACGGCGCTGACCATGCTGGTGGTCTCGATTGGACCGATGCGCGAAATCATGCCAGCCGCATCCGCGGGCAGCGTTCCGGAACCGCGTCCGATTCCTTCCCCTGGCTCCACGGTTAGGAGGTTTGTGCCGAGCCGGTCGAGTCGGGCGAGCAGCTCTGACTTGGACGACTCAGACAGGCCCAACACTCCCACCATCGCCGCAATACCAATCATGATTCCGAGCGCCGACAGGGCAGATCGCAGCTTGCGGATCCGTAGACCCACGGTTGCGGTGCGCGCCAGGTCTGTGAAATGGAGTCGGCTCCGTGGCGGCGTCTCGGGCGTCAACTCAACGCCTGCAACGCCGAGTCGTGCTCAATCTGGCCGTCGCGTAGCCCGACGGCTCTGGGGAAGCTCTCGGCAATCTCACGGTTGTGGGTGATCACGACGATCGTGGTCCCAGAGGCGTGGAGCTCCTGGATCAATTCGACGATAGCCTCGCTGTTCTTTGTGTCCAGGTTACCGGTAGGTTCATCGGCAAGAACAATCGACGGATTGCCGACGACCGCCCTGGCAGTGGCGACCCGCTGTAGCTCGCCACCAGAGAGCTTGGTAGCGACCTGATCGAGTCGATGTCCCATGCCAACGCGGCGTAGCTCGATTTCGGCGAGTGCGCGACGCTCGTCGCGCGGTCGCCCTGTGTAGAGGAGGCCGTCGGCGACGTTGTCGAGGGCGGTCAGCCCGCCCAACAGATGGAACTGCTGGAAAACGAAGCCGACGTGGTGGGCGCGCAGCGACGAAAGATCACGATCGGAAAGCTCTGATACGCGTTGGCCAGCAACCACAACATCTCCACTAGTTGGACGGTCGAGAGTGCCCATGAGATGGAGCAGCGTTGATTTGCCGCATCCAGAGGGCCCCACCACAGAGACTAGTTCGCCCTCGGTAACAGCGAAGCTGACACCCCGGAGGGCGCGCACCGGTGGGGTTGTAGGGTACTCTTTGTGGACGTTCACCACGTCGAGAACCACCGGCGGCGAAAAGATAGGTCCGCTCACGGCACCACTACCCGGTGGCCTTGCTGCAAGGCTGCAGACGTGACTTCGATCATGCCGTTTTCTCCGAAGAATTCGGCTTCTACAGGGACGAGTTCAGTAAAGCCGCTACCGGCGTCGATCTCGACCGCGAAGCCTCCCTCTAGAAGCGCCACGAGGGCGGATACAGGTACCGCCATGACCCCTTCGACCGAGTCCGACACGACGATTACGTCTACTGGGGCCTCATCGAGACCGGCCGCGGGAGCCGGGTTATCGAGTTCGACTAAAACGTCGAAGGTTGCTGGGCCGAATTGCGACGGGTTCGCGGTTTTTGACACGGAAAGCACCGTGGCCGCGACCTCAGTGAAGTCGGGCAACTCGACAGTCACGGCGTTACCGGCGGCCAGCAGCCCTTGTTTGTTCGCCGGGAGGTCGACTCGAACGACCTTGGGCGAAAGACTAATCCCCAGGACCGCGGACCCCGGACCCACGCCGCTGCCCGACGTAGCCAGCTGGTCTGTGATACGCACTGCGCCGGGGAGGAACACGACCTCGCCTTGATGGATAATGCCGTCCTGCTCGAGCCCACTTGCCGCCTGAAACGCGAGAACGGCTTCGGTCGTCTCGGGCGTGTATGTCCCGTCCGCGACAAGTGCACCGTTGGCGTCGTGACCGAGGGAGACGAGCGCTTTCTCGAGCTGGAGAACGTCGATGCCGGTGGTGGGATCACCGGTCGCGACGCTCAATACGCCACCACCGGCCTGATCGCCGGGAGAGGCAAGGACAGTCAGCACCTGGGCGGGTCCGGGCAGGAACACTACCTCACCATAATCAACGATGCCGTCCTGCTCGAGGCCGGTGGCAGCCTGGAAGGCGAGAATAGCTTGAGTGGTTTCGGGGGTGTATATCCCGTCCGCGGCGAGTGTGCCATCAGCGTCGTACCCGAGGGCGATGAGCGCTTCCTCAAGCTGGAGTACGTCGGGACCTGTGGTCGGATCGCCGGTGGCGACGCTTACCACACCACCAACGGTCTGGTCGCCGGGAGAGGCAAGCTGGACGAGCACCTGGGCGGGTCCGGGGAGGAACACGACCTCGCCGTAATCGACGACGCCGTCCTGTTCGAGTCCGGTAGCTGCTTGGAAGGCGAGGACGGCCTGGCCGGTCTCGGAGGTAAAAGTACC
>CBDFJV010000003.1:0-16527 GCA_965248605.1 Dehalococcoidia bacterium | reverse complement strand
ACCAGCGGTGTATCTTCAGCTGTGCCCTCCAAACTTGCGCTCACCTCAACTGTCCCCTATGCACTGGATGCGTACACCGACTAGCGTTTTCAGTCATTTGTGACCTATACTATATAGGCACGTTTGAGTAGCACCAAGGTTTGACACGAGAACGGACCGTGCGCGCCGCCGCCCTCTTCTTGTTGGCCCTCGCTGATTCACCTGCGTTGCCATTCTTGATTGGGGAGCCCGTTCTCTCATGACCTATCGATCTCCGTCCGCACGCGTGCGTCGTGCCAACCGTACCCAGCACCAAGCCACTTGCGATGCCTGTGGGGCATCCGCCACCCTCTCCTTCCGGCCAAGCCGGGGCAAGCCGGTGTATTGCCGCCCATGCTTCAGTGTCCGTCGCCACGAGCTTTCTTCGATGGCCAGTGAAAATACGAGCACGTCATGTACTGCAAATGGGCAAGCCGTTGGTACCACCTCCACCCGCGGCCCCCTGTTTTCTGGAATGCCTTTGAAGACCACAACCAAGGCGGCGATTGCCCGGATGAACATCTCAAGTCCTACACCGATCCAAGAGAAGGCTATTCCTTCTCTCATGGCGGGCCGGGACTTAATCGGGCAAGCGCGTACGGGGTCCGGAAAGACCCTGGCATTCGCGGTGCCACTGGTCGAGCGGTGCGACCCGTCGTCCCGGGGGATCCAAGCACTTGTGCTGGTACCCACCCGTGAACTAGCCATGCAGGTGGCTGAAGTCGTGGAGGCCCTGGCTTCTTCGCAGCAACTCCGCGTCGTACTTCTGTACGGCGGCCGGTCTTTGCGACCGGAATACGCAGCGTTGAGGAAAGGACCCCATATCCTCATTGCCACTCCGGGCCGGACGTTGGAACATCTACGACAAGGGACGCTCGATCTCGGTTCAGTACGGTTTCTCGTGCTGGATGAAGCGGATGAAATGCTGGATCGGGGGTTTGCCCCTGACGTCGAGTCCATCATAGGCAGGACACCCAACGAGCGGCAGACGGCGCTTCTCTCCGCAACCATGCCTGAGTGGGTGGCCAAGACCGCTGACAGGCACCTGCGGCAGGCAATAAAGGTGAAAGTGGATACGGGCATGCATTCGCCACCCACCGTGGAGCACCTCGTCTACACTATCCAGAAAGGCGACAAGCTGGAGGCCCTGCGAACGCTGCTGGACCGGCGAGACGATATGCCCGCAATCGTCTTTGGCAAGACCAAACGTGGTGTCAAACTACTGGCAAGCAAGCTCGATTCGTTGGACTACTCTGTAGGAGCGCTCCAAGGAAACCTGAGCCAGAGCGCACGTGAACGGGTGATGGCGGACTTCCGCTCCGGCGCCGTGTCAATCTTGGTGGCAACGAATGTGGCGGCCAGAGGCTTGGACATTGAGGGTATTGGCCAGGTTATCAACTATGACTTGCCTGACTCAGAGCAGCTGTTCACCCACCGCGCCGGAAGGACTGGCCGCATGGGCCGCTCTGGCGAGGCAGTAACGTTCGTCACGGTGGAGGACGAGCGGAAATGGCGAGAGATCGAGCAGGGCCTCGGCCATCGGTTCACCAAGAAGCCTTGGTATGAGGTCCGTAAGACAATATCACTTCAATAGCCGCGCAAGGGCCTCAGTAGGCTCACGGACTGGCCCAGCCACATCTCGAAGACGGTAACCGTCTACCGTCACCTTTGGCCCACCTGAGCAGGATCGAACCGGCCGTCGGTAACGAGGTGGCCCACCCATTTGTGGGTCCGCTTCACCTACCCGGCTGCTTTCAAATCGACCGCCCACGAGTACCTGAGTTTTCCGTGTCTATTGAGTCCGTCGAATGAAGGTTCTTGATATTGCCCAGATTGGTGGCCTATATCACATTCACTCCGGCTAACCCGGTCGTCAAGGGCTGTTCCCGCGCAGAGGGCCGTTGCCGTGGGACGGCACCGGCACCACGTCACTCTCCAAGTCAGAGGGGCTGCCGTCTTGTGGCGACGGTCTAAGCCTTCCTATGGGGATGGCGGGCATGGTGCGTATATGGGTGCCGACCTTCACGCCGAGCTCGAGTGAGAAGCGGGCCGCGTCTTCGTTGTCCGGAGACTCGACTATGCCAACGAAGTCGTACTCACCGAGAACGGCGTACATGCCGAGCACCTTTGTGTCCTCCGTCTCCACCTCGGACGTGATCCTGTGGAGGCTCTCGGAATCGGTCAGCAGGTTCTCCCTGCCTTCGGGTGTAAGGACCAGCGTGAGTATGTAGTATGGCACTGAGCATCTCCGATTCGCCGGACGGATCGCTTCGTGTCCACATTGTACTCCCGTAAGGACCAGAAAAACACAGCTCCGACCGCGGGGTTGTATGTTTGCGTGCTACTGGTCTCCGCCGCGACCCTGCTCTTCGAGATCGCCCTGACACGCATCTTCGCCGTAACGCAGGGCTACCACTTCGCCTTTCTGGCAATCAGCCTCGCCCTGCTGGGGTTTGGGGCGAGCGGCACCGCGCTGGCCATCGTTCCTACCCTGGCCTCGCGGGACATCAGGCCCGTGATTGCCGGCGCGGGGCTGCTATTCGCCGTCACGTCCACCGGCGGCCTGTACGTGACCAACGTCCTGCCCTTCGACGCGTACACTTTGCTTTGGGAGCCCAGCCAGCTCGCGTACCTGGCCCTTTACTACCTGGCCCTGGCGGTGCCGTTCTTCTTTGCGGGCTCGATAGTCGGGGCCTGTCTCGCGAAGCACCCGACCCGCGCCGGGGTGCTCTATGGGACCAACCTCGTCGGCGCCGGGATAGGATGCCTCCTCTCCGTCGTCTTTCCGCTCATCGTCGGCGCAGCGGGATCGGTCGTCGCCGCGGGAGTCATCGCTCTGATCGGCGCGGCGGCGATGGCCGGACGCGAGGTGAGGCGTCCTGCATGGCTGGTCCCGGCCATACTGGCAGTGGGGGCGATGGCGGCCGCCGTCGTGCTTGGAGTCACGGAACTCAGGCTGTCACCGTACAAGGCCGTCAGCCAGGCGCTGCGGCACGAAGGGGCCTCGAAGGCATGGAGCCGGTGGAACGCCTTCTCCCTCGTGGAAGTGATCGAAAGCGGCAGCATCCATGCCGCCCCGGGACTCAGCTTCGCCTACCAGGGCGACCTGCCACCACAGACCGCGCTGGCGGTCGACGGCGACAACCTGAGCCCGATGAGCGCGGTCACGCCCGAGCGTGCGGACTTCACCGAGTACCTGCCGACCTCACTCGTCTACCGGCTGACGGACCGGCCCGCGGCGCTCGTGATCGAGCCCGGCGGCGGGCTCGACGTACTTACTGCGCTGCGCAATGGCGCGGAGTCCGTGACGGCGGTCATCTCGAACCCGCTGGTCGTCGAGGCCGTGGGAGAGAGGTTCCAGCATCACGCGGCGGGCATCCTCGGCAGGCCGGGAGTGACCGTCGTCGAAGAGGGATCGAGGAGCTACCTGCGCCGCACGGACGAGCACTTCGATGTCATACAAGTGAGCCTCGCGGACTCCTTCAGGCCGGTGCTTGCAGGGGCGTACGGCGTGTCGGAAAGCTACGTATACACGGTCGGGGCGTTCGAGAGCTACTACAGCCGCCTCGCTCCCGACGGCTATCTTTCGGTCACCCGGTGGGCCCAGACGCCCCCGAGCGAGGGGGTCAGGGTCGTCTCGGTCGCCGTCGAGGCCCTTGAGGGCTTGGGAGTCGAGCCGGCAGAGCACATGGCCGTCATACGCAGCCTGCAGACGATTACGCTGATCGTGAAGCGCTCTCCCCTCGACGACGCGGGCGTCGATGCCGTGCGCGATTTCGCCGACAGGCTCCAGTACGACCTCGTCTACCACCCCGGCATAGCGGCCTCGGACCTGAACAGGTTCAGCGTGCATCCGACTCCGGCATACCACGACACGGTCAAAGCCATCCTGAACGCAGGGGCGAGGGAGGAGTTGTACTCCAACTACAGTCACGACATCTCTCCCGTCCGCGACGACAGGCCCTTCTACTTCCACCTGTTCAGATGGTCCCAGACACCGGAGATACTGAGAAGCCTTGGCAGGACATTCCAGCCCTTCGGCGGGGCCGGGTTCCTCATTGTGCTCGGCAGCCTGGTGGTAGCCGTGGCCGCGGCAGGGGCATTCATCGTCCTTCCCCTCCTCTTCCGCCGGGACGTATCGAACGGTGACGGCTCGCACGCGGGCTCGGTTGGGAGGCTCTGGCCCTTCGTCTACTTCGCGGGACTCGGCCTGGGATTCCTCTGGGTGGAGATTCCCCTCCTGCAGAGGTTCATCCTGTACCTTGACCAGCCCACCTACGCCTTCGCGACGGTGCTCTTTGGAGTGCTGGTATGGTCGGGGGTCGGCAGCCTGGCGTCCGACCGGATTCGGGTGTCAATGGCCCCCGCGGTCTTGGCCGTAGCGGCCCTGTCGATGCTCTATGCCTTCGGGCTGCCGCTACTTATCGACGCCACGCTGGGGCTGCCGCTCGTGGGCAGGCTCGCTCTAAGCGTCGCACTGCTGGCCCCGCTCGGCGCCGCGATGGGTGTGCCGTTCCCCCGTGCGATCCGTATGCTGGGCGGACACGCGCCCGCGCTCGTCCCCTGGGCATGGGCAGTGAACGGGTCCACGTCCGTGGTGAGCGCGATTCTCGCTACGGTTCTCGCGCTGTCGTTCGGCTTCACCTGGGTCATGCTGGGCGGCGCCGCGGCATATCTCGCAGCTGCCTCCGCCGCCCATGTATGGCAGCGAAGGGCCTCCTTCTAGCCGCAAAACAGTTACCTTAGCGACCCTCCCTAACGAACGGGACGAACATCACGGCGCCCTGGTTGGTTCTGATGTACTGGTCGCCTCTGCGCTCGATGAGCCAGAGCGTCTGTACTGCCCCAGGCGGACCGACCGGGATGGTCATTCTGCCTCCGTCGGCAAGCTGCCTGAGCAGTGGCGGGGGCACGTGGTCGGGCGCCGCGGTCACGATGATGCCGTCGAAGGGCGATTCCTCCTCCCAGCCGAAGTACCCGTCCGCCTGGCTGAGCTCTATGTCGCCGTACCCGAGCCTGTCCAGGCGGGCTGCTACCTCGGCGGCCAGCGACGGTATGATCTCAATGCTGTAGACGTGGTCCGTGATCTCGGACAGCACGGCCCCCTGGTACCCTGACCCCGTGCCGATCTCCAGCACGCGCTCGCCCGGCTGCAGGTCCAGCAGATCCGTCATGAGGGCCACTACCAGGGGCTGCGATATGGTCTGTCCGGCGTTGATGGCCAGGGCCATCTCGCGGTACGCCCGTCCCCTGTCGCGGGGGAGCACAAACTCCTCCCGCCGGACGGTCCTCATCGCGTTCAGGACCAGCGGGTCGGAGATCTCGTTGATATCCGCGTAGACGTCGACCATCGCATTACGCGGCGCAGCGAACTCGTCGTCGGGAGCCAGCGTTGGGGGAACTTCGGTCGGTACGGTCGAGCACGCGGAGGCTGCGGCCAGCGACACGACGATGGCTAGGTCCGCCAACGCCAGGCGCAGCAAGGCCCAGCGTGTCAGTGTGCCTCCCGCGTGGTCTCGCATGACTCGTTCAGATCCTCCGGCGCCAGTCCGCGCCCAGCCTGTCGAACCGCCGGTAGCGATCGGCCACGGCCTCCTCGTTGTCGTCGCTTTGCCCATGAAGCGGGTCTTGCCAGAGTCCCTAGCGCGCTCGATGGCCTCTATCCCCTCGCCCTTCTCGACGGCGTAGTCCATCACGCGCAGGGAGGTCTCTTGGTCCACCTCACGGTCCCATTTGCCTCCGCCCAGTCCAATGCCGTTCACGGAAACGCCGGATCGGCCTACGGACAAGTTCTCCATCGGTCTTCCCTGGCAGTGGTCTCCAAGCTAAGAATAAGTGACCCGAATCTTATACCAATTCGTGCCAATGCCACCGTATTCTGGCTGACTGAACTTTCTGGATTCCGGCCTTCGCCGGAATGACGGTGGGCGGTTTCTGTTATGCGCGCTGCACTTGAAGGACTATGGTGCAGTCATGACGAATTGGTATTACTATAGGCAGAACTTTCGAGTCGTTGGTCCAATTGTAATATATGGACGGTTCGGTTTAGCCTGTGATTGACCGACCTAGAAAGACTGGACTATGGTGTCGCCATATCTTTGGGATCGTCCTCTGAGCCTGAGGACTCCAAGTATGAAAAAGCCCGGTTAGGAGTGTCCTTAAATGCCAATACCGACTCACGATATGCCGACCATCCGAGCCGCCGAGCTCGGCCCGCCCCCTGCGTGGGCCCTGCTTCAGCGCCAGTTGATAAGCACAATGGAGGAGGCCGCGGACTACTTCGTCGAGAAGTATTGTCGCTCAGACCTGAGCACCTACTACGTCCAGGACGTCGACGACATCTACGAGATCATGCACAACTGGGGCCTCTTCTACGCCCTGGGCGGGGCAGACCGAATTCTCGACTATGCACTTGGCTTCTGGAACGCTACGACCCGCTACTACGAGGACACAGGAGAAGACGGAGGCGCTCTGCGCCATCACTTCTATATGCCGCAGCTCCACAACGAGTTCTGGAACCTGAATATCCCATACAATTCCGACTGGTTCCACATAGGCGAGGGGTCGCAGTCCTTCTACGACTTCGGCTTGGCGGATCCCACGCTGGAAGAGAACATTCGCCGGGCGACGAGGTTCGCCGGTCTGTACATGGGCGAGGACCCTAACGCCCCCAACTACGACCCTAACCACCGCATCATCCGGTCGCCGTATCACGGCAGCGAGGGGCCGCTCCGACACGCCGGGAGCAAGATCCCGCTACTCCATTCACTGGGGAAGACGACCGACGACATCGAGTTCGTGAAGGCGTGGCTGGACCATCCTTCGTACGGCGGGTTCATGCACCGCTCGATCGTTCGTGACTGGGAGCGCTGGTCCAAAGGCGACGGACGTCCAGTCGGTGTCGACACTCACCATCTCCTATACCCGACCATCAAGGACCTGGAACCAAAGTGGTGGGAGGACCCCAGACGACGTCAAGGAGTCGTCGAGGTATTCGACAAGATGGCCTTCGACGGCGATGTGCCCGAAAACCTTGGCGCCACTGCGATGGTGACGAACGCCTACCTGTACACGGGCGAGGAGAAGTACCGGCAGTGGGTGCTGGACTACGTCGACGCGTGGCTCGACCGCACCGGCAAGAACGGAGGGATCATCCCGGACAACGTCGGGCCAAACGGCAAGATTGGAGAGCATCGCAACGGCCAGTGGTGGGGCGGAGTGAAGGGCTGGGCCAGCGAGCGAGGCGCCGCAAGCCTGCTGCTGTCCGTTGCGGTGGGAGCCGAGTGCGCCCACCTTCTCACCGGCGACACGGGCTACCTGGAGCTCCTGAGGTCACAGATCGACGGTCTGCTTTCACGCTCGAAGACGGAAGAGAGTGGAGACCTGCTGGTCCCGATGCGGCATGGGTTTCCAGCATGGGCGGCTGTGGGAGAAACGAATGGCCCGGCCGGATGGCAAGAATTCCAGCAAGCTGGGTGTCTACGAGCTTTCGCATCTCTATCATGCGTCGATGGCCGCCAAAGACCGCGATACCATCGTGAGGCTGCGCGACTACGACCCTCACCGCGATTGGAACGATGTCGACAGCCAGCGGGACCGCAGGAACGGCGATTCAGAGTACGGCCGTTTCCAGTTCTACGACGGCAAGAATCCCGACTGGCCGCTCAGGATTCAGCACGCGGAGCTGCGCTTTGTGGTTGCTATGCTAGAGGCGATGCGCCAGGACTCCCGCGACGTGGAGACGATCATCCGAGACAACCACTGGCCTCCGCTGCATCCAGAATACCCGGAGCGACGGGACTACGGCTGCGAGGCGGCCAACCCGCTGGTGATGAAGGGCCTGACCCAGGTGACTACGGGTGCTCCACAGAACATATACAACGGCGGCCTTCAACGGGGAAGCGTCCGCTATTTCGACGTCGACCGCGCCAGGCCAGGTCTCCCGCCCGACGTGGCGGCGCTGGTCAGCAAGCTTGGACCGACTGAAACGGGGCTACAACTGGTCAACGTCAGCACCATGGCTACGCGCAGGCTGATCGTGCAAGCAGGCGTTTTCGGGGAGCACCAGTTCACCGAAGTGAAAGTCCTGGCCCGCACAGGTACCGAGTCGGTCCTGGATCCTCTCGGGTGGCTTGCAGAGAGCAAGGCCCTCTCAGAAAGCGTCGTGCAAGTGAGTGGCAGGCACTTCGTCGTGGAGCTCCCACCGTCCACTTCCGTGAGGATCGAGGCGGGCGTGAGGCGGTTCGCCAACCGGCCCAGCTATGCCCTCCCTTGGAAGTAGGTATGCGGCCGGCCGGGAGGGTAAGGACGTGTTCCTCACCTCCCTTAATCCATGAGGCGCCTGGCGATGTGGTCCTCGTCCAACCGGACGCCGAGTCCGGGCTTCTGTGGGATATCGAACCTGCCCCGCTCGTTGGGGTTGCAGACGGGCTCTAGTAGACCGAAATCTTTGAAATGACGGGTAGTAATAGGGGGTTGGATTCGCGTTATACAACGACAGGGCGGGTTTCAAACCCGCCCCTACCAAGTCATAGTCTCGTTACCCTTCAATACTATGATGTTGAACCACTAGGCCTGCGAAACGTGGACTATGTCCAAGCCGACGGAGCAGACATTCCCTTGCCGGATAACTCCGTAGATGCCTCAATACATTCCTGGGCGATTGTGGATCACGAACAAGCATATCGGGTCCTCAAGCCCGGTGGCTTGTTGGTCTCTCTCGGACCTGCCCCTGGCTCTTTGTGCGGCGAATTGACAGCAACGCTTGCTGACGAATACCCGGATTTGATCAAGAATGTAGCGTCATTCGAGTCTTATGACCCAAACTGTCCCCCGGTCGAAAGCGAGGTGGAGTCTTGGGGTGACATACCTCTCATCGCTCCCGCTAGTGTTCACGACTTCACGTACGTGACCGACTACGGCGATTCGACGGAGGCCGCGGCGATCCTCGGACGTGTCTACGGGCTAGGGGCGAAGAGCTACATTCTGGACCGAGCCCAATCAACCCTTGCATGGCGGTTGCGTATCACAGTCGCCCGTGTAGCGAAATGAACTGGTTACCACTTCTGTCCGGATTGCCTCCTTCTGGATAACAGGACCTAGGATCGTCCTAGACCTGGCTGGCGTTGGAAGGATACGAGTCCAGTTGACAGGGATCGAACCAGTCATACGTGAGCCGAGTCGTCCGTCCCGGCTCGCTAGCCCGAGATCCGGAAAGCCTAGCCGGCTTCGGTGTGCTCACTCGGTCGCGGGCCTCCCGCGTTCCCAACGGCCCCACCCTCTCCGACAGCCTGTTGTGGGGCACGCTACTGTCTGGCAACCCGAACTCGCTTGAATGGACCCAAATCGACCGCCCACGAGTACCTGAGTTTTCCGTTGCTATTGTGTCCGTCGGATGAAGGTTCTCGATTTTGTCCAGTTGTGTGGACTGTGAGGGGTACATGTCGGCTATCGCGCATAATCTGAAGAAGGCGGTACGTCGGCTCGACTCATCTTCGGGACCACCTGAACCTTGGCGAGTGGTTGCACCTGTTGGCGTGCCGTCCGGATGACGTCAAGTACAACGAGATGCCGATCAATGAACCCGACACACAAGAACCGTCAGCTTGGTGCCAGTTCACGCCAATCTAAAGTTCCTGCATCCAGAAGGGCACATACAGAAACACAGCCGTCTTTACCCTACTTCTTCAACAAGCCGTTGCTCCGCCCTTGACACCGACATGCGAAGAATCCCAACGCCCATGCTGAGCAGATTCATGGAATCGCTGACCCACGCGGCATGAATGTACAAAGGCGAGCTAAGGGAGCGTCGCACCCGCCCCGATCCACGCAGCCAAGCGTTGATGTTAAGTCAGCGATACCAACCTGCCTGAACGGAGTACATGCGGGGGTACCGCCCCTTTTGCTCAACGAGGTCGTCGTGGTTGCCTTCTTCGACTAACTGACCGTTCTCCAGGAACGCCACCCGGTCCGCGAGTCGGGCGGAACCAAGACGATGTGAGATCAGAAGAACTGACTTCCCCTCCGACATGTCGCGGAACTGGCGATACACCTCGACCTCGGTACGAGCGTCCAGCGCAGAGGTCGGCTCGTCGAGGATCAGAACCGACGCCTTCCGGAGGTAGGCGCGCGCGATCACCAGCTTCTGCCACTGACCGGTCGATAGGTCTTGACCGTCGTCGTCCCAAGCCTTGCCGAGTACGGTCTCATATTTCATGGGAAGGCTCTCTACCAGATCGTGGGCCCCACTCCTTGCGGCGGCATACTGGATGGCCGACAAGTCGTCGAGCCGTGTGAGATCACCGTAGCCAACGTTCTCTCGGGCCGTCAGCTCGTAGCGCATGTAGTCCTGGAAGACGGCGGCCGCGTGTCGCCTCCATTCGTAGGGATCTATCTCGGCGAGATCGATTCCGTTCACCAAAATCCTGCCCTTCGTCGGCCTGTATAGCGCTAACAGCAGCTTCGAAAGCGTCGTTTTGCCAGCCCCATTCTCGCCAACCAGCGCGACGGTCTTGCCCGGTTCCAGCGTGAACGAAAGGCCATCAAGGACAGGTCGGTCGGAACCGGGATATATGAACACCACGTCATCGAACTCAACCAGCAGCCGACCATCGGGATCCGGAGTGAGAGAGCCGCTCGTCTTGTCCTTGCCGGGAGCGCCAGAGACTTGCGGGTCCGTCTTGGTGACGACAGTTCGGGGCTCCAATAAGGCGCGCTCCTCTGGCAGGTCGAGGTACTCGAACATGTCCCACACTGTGCGCAGCGTCTTGTCGGTCGACCTGAACCCATTGAGCACGCCGGAGAAGGCGCCCGTGAATCGCTCTACCGCCGTCAAATATGCGGCGAAGTAGCCGATCGAGAGGCGTCCGAGCGCGATCAGGGCGACGACTCCAGTAATGACGATGCCGTAGGTGAGTTGTTCCCAAAGGTTGCCGAACAGCGCCGTTTTCGTTCGCTCTAACGCGAGTTGTAGCCGGTCCTTCTTCATCCACATGTTGTGGTCCATGCGCCGGTCCCGGAGGTATGGGCCCGTGCCAAATAACCGGATCTCCGCGGCTGCCTCGCGGGACATAATCATGTCGTCCAGATAGGCAACGTAGCGCTCGGACGTCGAGTGCTTTCTCTTCAGGGCTATGATTCGTTTGGTTATCCTTGACTCAGAGATGTGCAACGGAATCATGCCCGCGATCAACACGAGCGGTAAAAGGAAGTGGGCCGTGCCAAGGAAGATCAGCAATCCTACGACGGTGATAAGCCTTGCCGGGAGCTGGAATATCGACCGCATGGACGTGAACAGCACGTTGTCGAGTCCGTGCTGGGACCGGTGGAGTTGATCGAAGAACTCCGGATTGTCGAACATCGCAAGAGGTATGCGACCGGCTTTGGCCAACAATCTCTCGTGCGCCCCCTGCTTCAGCCGTTCCTGCAGGTCATCTGCCAGCCACAGGTGAACCTTGGCAGTCACGGAGTCGGCCAGAATTGTAACGAGAAGCGCTCCCAACCACAGGAGCGTAACTGTCATCGACTCCGTTCCCGCTATGGTACCGGCCGCGCTATCGATGAGGCCACGGAGAATAAGAAGAGCGCCTAGGGGCACAAGACCGCTAAGCACCGAGAACCCGGCGATAGTCGCGAGCTCTCTCGGCCCAACCTCCCACAGTAGCTTGACCAGCCTCGGCAGGTTCCGCCACCGACCCCGGAAGGAGTCGTCGTTGCGCCTTCTATGCGACCAGAGGTGCGATTGGATCATCGGTACCACTCTGCCTGCATCCGGTACAACTCGGCGTACGGCCCTCCCGAGGCGATCAACTCCTCGTGGGTCCCTTGCTCCACGATCACTCCTCGATGGAGAAAGACGATCCGATCGGCGAGCCTGGCCGAGCCCAGCCGGTGCGAGATGAGCAAGACCGTCTTACCTTCGGACAACACGAGAAAGCGGCGGTACACCTCTAGCTCCGCAAGAGCGTCAAGGGCGGACGCCGGTTCGTCCAGCACGAGAATGTCGGTGTCGCGGAGGTAGACTCGGGCGATCGCGAGCTTTTGCCACTGCCCTTCGGATATCTCTTGCCCGCCGGCGAACTCCTTGCCGAGCATGGTGTCAAACCCCGAAGGCAGTCCATCAATGACGGCCTGAGCTGAGCTCAGCCTGGCCGCCTGCTCGATGGCTTCGTTGTCACCGACCCTGGATATATCGCCAAGGCCGATGTTCTCCCGCGCGGTCAGGGCATACTTCATATAGTCCTGAAAGGCCGCGCCTATCTGCTTCCTCCAGGAGGTGAGGGCGATGTCATTGAGGTCGGTGCCATCGACCATGATGCGGCCACTCGTGGGCCGGTAGAGCCCAAGGAGTAGCTTCGTTAGAGTGGTCTTGCCCGCGCCGCTCTCTCCAACGAGCGCGATGGACTCGCCGGCCTTGATGTCGAGATCCACCGCATCGAGAGCAGGCGTCTCGCTTCCAGGGTACGTGAAGCTGACCGACTCGAACCGGATTCCGTCCTGTAATCGGCTCGGAGGTGCCACACCTCGTTCGAGAGACTCTTCCTCAATCTCCAGGTATTCCGCGGCATAACCAAGCTCAACGAAGAACTGCCGGAGGTCTCGGAGCCGCCAGCCCATGTCATTCAGGTGCGTGACGTACTGGTTTGTGACGTAGAAGAGCGCCACGAAGGCGGCGACATCAAGCGCCCCATTCGAGCCGGCGACGACCAGTGAGCCCATCACGATCCCAACGAGCGCCAGATTGATCGCCTCCGACGGCAACGCCCTGGGAATCTCGCCACGGCGTAATTTTGACAGCTCGCCTATGAGTTGATCGGTCACCGTCCGCCACGACTTGACGAGATGGTCGCTCAGTCCAAACAGCCGGACCTCGGAGGCCGCGTCGCGCTCCGTGAGCAGGTTGCGCCAGTAGTACTGCCGGCGCCAGAGTGGTGCCTGGCTCTGACGGACGTCCACGTACTGCTGCTCGCTCCTCATGTGTCGCCAGATCACCACGACGCTGCCAACCAGCAGTAAGGAGGGTATGCCTAGATGAACGACACCCAACACCCAGAGGACCCCGACGCCTCCGAGAATGGTGGAAACGAGGCGTTGTAAGTGGGGCAGTTGATGGGTGACGTTCCATGCGTGCATGGAGCGATGAGCGCGCACCATCACGTCGTAGAGCTCGGTGGTCTCAAAGCGACTCAGCGGGACGGAATAGGCCTTGGTCAGCAAGAGCCGATCGAACCGCTCCATAACTCGCTCCCGGAGCTGGACCGCCAGGTAGTTCTGAACGGTGTCGGAGTAGGCGATCCAGCTAATGACCCGCAGTCCAAACAATGCCAACGCCCAAGGAAACACGGGCCTCAGGGCGTCGAGCACGGACGTGTCGCCGGGCTGGCCTGAAGAAACGGCGACCGTAGCCCCTTCGATCAGGCTCGATATCGTTGCGACCATCACCGGTGGCGTGACCCCACCGATAACCCCTGTGATTGCAAGAAATATCGCGAAAGGGGGCCAAGGGGCGATCACGGTCTGCCATCCGAATCGGAGCAGCGAGATGTACTGCCCTAGTCGATGTCGAAGAGGTGTTGCTTGAAAAACGGCTACAGCCATGGGTCAACTAGCCAGTGGACGAAAGGCTCAGTTGAGTCTGAGAGTAAACCCCAATCGGGTTCGGTCACGTCCGTCAAGCTGTGTAAGGGAACTCATCGTAGCAGAAACCGAGGAGATGTGGGCCATGCTCAAGAATATGGTCGGGACGCCTCCAAACGCCCCGATTCTTCGTGATCGCCGTCGAGTCGAAACTGCGCTCCATCAGTTCCTTAGTGCCTCTCTAGATCAGGGTTGTCGATCGCTCCCGCCCACAGTCGCCGCATCTCGTCGGAGGTGGCGAGCAGGTCGTCGAGCTTGCCCTCGGCATCGACACGACCGTCCTTGAGGACGATGATGTGGTCGGCGCGACTGAGTGCGCCCCTCCGGTGGGAGACGGCAAGGACGGTGCTGTTTGGGCGGTCGGACAGCCGTTCCCAGAGGGTCTGCTCGGTCTCCACGTCGAGGCTGCTCGACAGATCGTCGAAGACGAACAGCTCCGGCTCCCGGACGAACATGCGCGCGGCGGCGGCCCTTCTCTGCTGTCCGCCGGAGAGTTTTACCCCACGCGGTCCCACGACCGTCTCGAGGCCGTGTTTCAAGTCGTCGATGTCGCGTTCCAAAACAGCGGATCGGATGGCGCCGGGGAGGTCCACCCTGTCCTCAGGAAGACCCAGAAGGATGTTGCCGCGGAGCTCCTCGCTGAACAGGCGTGGGACCTGAGACGTGTAGGCGACACGTGGCGGAACCAACACCTCGCTCGCGTCGTCGACCTTTCTGCCATTCCACAGCAGTTCGCCGGCTTGCAGCGGGAGTGAACCCAGCAACACGCGCAGCAGCGTGCTCTTGCCGGAACTGACCCTTCCTGTGATGACGGTGAACGACCCCTTTCTTAGCGAGAGGTCGATGTCGTGCACGCCGTGCTCTGAATCGGGGTACACATAAGCTATCCCGCGGGCCTCCAGGCTTTCGAGACGGTCTGCTTCGGTCTTCTCCACGTGCACGGGATTGGGAGCTCTTCTAAACAGGTGAGTCGAATTGCGTTCGACCAGCTTCTCGGGCGAGGAACCCGGCATCAATTCAACGAGCCGCTCGATGCTGACACCGGTATGCCGATATGCCGTCAATACCTCACCGATGCCCACGAAAAGCATCGTGAACGCCTCCAAATAGAAGACGAACAGCACGAGGTCACCAACGGTGAACTGTCCACTGAGTATTGCCTGGCCAGCCACGATAAGAATGGCGCCCGTACCAATGCTCTGCACGTTGCGGAAGATGGCGCCTAGTGTCTGAGTGAGAAGCGTGTCTCTCAGGCCAGCGTGTTTGCGCGCCGCGTTCACTCGGTCGAACTCGCCGAGGACATGGGGCTCGGCTCCGGCGACCTTGATTGTCTCGGCGGACCCGAACATCTCGCCGAGGAAACCGACCACGTCCCCAGTTGCTTCTCGGCTTCTCTTTCGCGTCCTTGAAATAAGGGCTCTGGCTACGATAAAGACAGTGAGAACCAAAATGAGAGGGACAAATGCAACCAACGTGATCAGGGGAGAGATGCGAATCATGATGAAGACCGCGACTGCGGCGAATACGAGCTCCGACGCAATGAACTTCGACACGATGAGAAACCCTCCGACACTTGAGGCATCACCGCGGAACCTGGTTACGGCCTCGCCAGACGATGCCGGAAGGTTGCGGCCGCCACTCATGTTCATAAGATGTGCGAGTACGTTCCTCTGCAAAAGGACTCCGATCATAAACTCGTTGGCGAACAGCAGCGCATATGTGCCCACGAACACCGCGAAGCGGGCAGCCGCTAACCCTACCAGCACCGCACAGAGGGTCCACACGCTCAGCGAGGTCAACGCATCCCCGGTTAGGGTGTTGAAGACCTCTCTCAAGGTCAGAGCGAATCCCTGTTCGAGTCCGACGATCACTACAACCGTGCCAAGAAAGTCGAGCGCAAGCGTCCACTTGAACGTCCACGAGAGAGAAGCGAGGTGCCGCCATGTGCTCATGACAAGACCTCCTCGAGGCCCGTTTGGAGAAGACGGTGGAAGCGGGTGGTCGGGTCAGAAGCGAGCATCTTCCGCTCTCCGGCCTCCACAAGTCGGCCGTTTTCGAGGATGACGATATCGTCACACCTCTGGATGGTGGCCAGGTGGTGGGCGATTATCAGTACGGTCCTCCCCCGGACCAACCTATCTATCGCTCTCTTGATGGACGCCTCGGTACTGGGGTCGAGCCGCGACGTGGCCTCGTCGAGGATTACGAAACCAGGGTCCTTGAGGAATACCCGCGCGAAGGCGAGCATCTGTGCTTCCCCGGAAGAGAGGCCACCGCCATCCGGTTGAAGCATCGTGTCGAGGCCCTCAGGCAACGAGTCGTACCATCGTGTCAGGCTCATCTCGCCGAGCACTTCGAGCAGATGAGCATCGGGCACGCTCCGGTGGAAGAACGTCAGATTGTCACGCACCGTTCCATGGAAGAGCCGGACGTCCTGCGGTACGAGGCCGACCCTATCGCGGAGATCGGTAAGCCGCGCCACTCGGATGTCCTCTCCTCCTATAAGTATCCTGCCTTCGTCGGGGTCGTAGAGACGAAAGAGGAGCCTCGTCATTGTGGTCTTGCCGCTTCCCGTCCTACCAAGGAGTCCGAGAAGCCTGCCGGGACGGAGGTCAAGGGTAACATCGCGCAGTACCGACTCACCGCTGTTGTATGCGAAAGAGACGGAATCGAACCGAACGGAGAGCGCCCCATCGGGGAAACGGACACCGCGTCCATCGATAACCTCTCGACGGGTGCGGAGGAGGTCGTGGATCCTGATGACGCTCGCCCCGGCTCGCTGAAGACCTTCCATCTCGAAGGATACACCAATGACTGGCCCGATAAGCAGCCTCGCATACTGGTAAATGAGGAAGACCGTGCCGATGGTGATCC
>CBDFJV010000002.1:0-47546 GCA_965248605.1 Dehalococcoidia bacterium | reverse complement strand
TGATCTTCATATCGACTCCATTCACCCGACGTAGCTACACGAGCCACTCGACCTGCCCCATCGAAGAGCAGCCCAGCTCGCCCTCGCAAAGTCCGCTCACCCTGAGCCTGTCGAAGGGCCTGCGCAGAGCTACACCTCCGGCATCCCCACACCCAACCCGGCCGCCACCTCACTCAGCGCCTCCCAAGTCGTGTCCGGGACCTCGACCCCCTCTTCCAGGGCCCGCCGCCGCACGTCCTCGCTATGCTCGCCCGGCGCATACACCCGCTCAACGCCCGGCAGCGGTCTGGCCGAGGTCACCCAGTCGACGTAGCCTTCCACCTGGTCCTTGTAGCCGTCCAGGTCCGTGAAGGCCTCGACGTCGATTGCCATGACGAAAAAGCCGCCGCCGTTCTTGCCGGCGCCGAGGCCCTGCCCCGCTCCCTGCCCTATCGTGGTTCCGGCGTGGGACAGAGGCCCAGCGATCATCTCGACCATCATCGACAGGCCATGCCCCTTGTGGCCGAAATCGAGGCCGCCCAGCGGCAGCAGCGCCACGTCGGGATCGTCATACTGCTGGCTGTCGGTGACGTAGTTCCCCTGCTGGTCGACGACCCACCCGTCGGGCAGCGGTTCCTTCCGCTCCATCTTCTGGCGGACCTTCGTGCCAGCCACGGCGCTCAGACTGATGTCCAGCACGAAGGGCGGACCTTCCCGGCGCGGCACTCCAAAGGCGATAGGATTCGGCCCGACCCGACGGTCGGCGCTGCCGAAAGGCGCCACGAAAATCCCCGCCGCGTTGGACCAGACGGTCCCGATCATGTCGCGCGCAGCGATGTACCTGACGGGGTCGCCGAGGGAGCCGACGTGCGTAATGTGGTGTAGCCCCACTGCACCGAAAGTCGACTCGCGGGCCTTCTGGACGGCCATCTCCGCAGCGTGAGTGAGCGCAACAACGCCGTTGCAACCACGCCCGTCGATCACGGCAAGGCACCGCGTCTCGCGCAGGACCTCGTGCTCGTCCCATCCCACGTAACGGCCCTGTATGTCGCCGACGTACCGCGGTATCCGCCAGACGCCATGGGACTCGCGGCCGCGCAGGTCGCTCTCGACCAGGTGGTCGCCGATGGTGCGGGCGTCCTCCTCGGGAACGCCCGCCGCCACGAAAATGTCGGCGCTCAGCCGCCTCAGTACCTCGTGTCTGACTACGGGCATGGCTCGACGGAGCTCGGCGTGAGCGTCGACAGCGGAACACCCACACCGCTCGTCCTGAGCCTGTCGAAGGACAGCTCCGCTGTGCGGCCTCTGCCAAAACGACCGGCAGCCAGGCTTCGCGTCGGACGGGCTTGGACCATCGGGCTAGTAGTAGTCGCCCGTCTTCACCAGCTCGATGAGCTGCGTCCGATAAGGCTCGATCATCGGCTGGAGGGGCATGCTAAGGTGCTCCTCGCACAGTCCCAGTGCCGCGAAAGCGACTTTCGTGGACGGCGCATCGAACCCCCTCATCGCGTTGCAAAGGGGTATCACCTGACGCTGAAGCTCCATTCCCTTTTCAAGGTCGCCTTCTTTGATGGCGATGTACATGTCCACGAACATCTTCGGCGCGATGGCCGCGGCCGGGGCCGTGGTGCCGTGGCATCCCGTCACCAGACCGGCGTAGGCCATGTGGCCGAACGTGATCATGACACCAAATTCGTCACTCACGTCCTCGGTCTCCCAGACCAGCGACTGCAGTATGCGCTGGTCCCCTACGGAAGCCTTCAGCCCCACGACGTTGGGGTGTGCTGCGAGCTTCTTGATCGGCTCGGGGCACCTGCCAGGCGTGACGCTGGGCCACTTGTTGTCGTGGAAGTAGATGACCACCGGCACGTTGGCCGCGTCGGCCACGGCCTCGTAATGTGCCAGCAGCTCACGCTCGCCGTAGGGCTTGCCGTCGAACTTGTAGTAGTAGGGCTCGGTGATGTGCACCATGTCGACGCCGCAGTCCTCGGCGACCCGGACGTTCTCGATGGTCTGGTGGGTGCCCGGCGCGCCGCAGCCCGTCACCACGCCGATTCCACGCTCCTTCGCCTGGTCCACCGCGACCTCGAGGGCGCGCCTGATGATACGCTCGCGTAGGTTGGGGCCCTCGCCGCGGGTACCCATCATCCACAGCCCTTCGACGCCCGCGTCCGCCTCGAAGTCGACGACCCGACGCATGCCCTCTTCGTCGATCTCCTCGTCGGCCGTCATCGGTGTCGCGATAATCGGCCACGTCCCTTCAATTCTGGTCATCAATTGTCCTCCTGTTGTTCTTACCTCCTCTCCCTACGGGAGAGGATTGTCTAAGATCCCGAGCCTCTCGGGGAGGTGAGGGTCTGAACGACCTTCGCCCGAATCTGTCACTGCCACCAATCTCAGAAAACGTATTCCGGCCCGTCCACGTACTCGAATCGCTCGAACACATCGTCGCCGATAGTAAACCCCAGGCCCGGCTTCTCGGGCGCGTAAACCCGGCCGTCGCGGACGTCGAAAGGCTCCTCGAACAGCTCGTTCATCATCGGCATATAGCCCTGGCTCACCTCGAGGATGTGGCAGCTCGGCGCCGCCATCGCCACATGCATGGCCGCCGCGAATAGCACTCCCGAGCCCCATGCGTGAGGAGCCAGCCGGACGCCTCTGGCCGAGGCCATCGTCGCGATCCGCCGGGTCTCGGTGATGCCGCCCGACCGCGCCACCTCGGGCTGGGCGATGTCGATCGCCCGGTGCTCGAAGAGGTCGAGGAAATCGAAGCGGGTGAACTCGCTCTCGCCGGCCGCGATCGGTATGGAGGTCGAGCCCCGCACCTCCGCCATGCCTGCGTGATCATCCGGCGACACCGGCTCTTCAAACCAGGAGATGTCGTACTCCTCGAGCCGCGCCGCCAGCCGTATCGCCGTCGACACGTCGAGGGCCCCGTGGGCGTCCACCATGAGCTCGACGTCCGGCCCGATCCCGCGACGCGCTGCCTCGACCCGGTGGGCCGTGCTCTCTACGGAAAAAACTTCATGCCCAACGACTCTCATCTTCACTGCACTGAAACCCTTGGCGGCGTACCCGGCCATCTCGGCCTCGGCCTCGTCGCCAGGAGCCCAGCCGCCTGAGCCGTAGGCGCGCACCGAGTCTCGAGCGGCACCCATCGCCTGGTAGATCGGCACGCCCAGCGCCTGCGCTTTAACGTCCCAGACGGCGATATCCACGCCGGAAATGGCCTCCATCGTCACACCGCGCCGGCCGCGGCCCGGCTGCGAGTGGCCTCGCTCCAGGGCCGGCTTCCAGCGCGAGCCGTTGTACATCTTCTCGTAGATACGCTCGGAGAACAGCGGGTCCTCCCCGATCAACATCGGGGCCAGGTCGTGCTCCACGATCGCCTGCACAACCGGCGGGCTACCCGTCGAGGCGCCGACGCCAGTAAGGCCCTCGTCGGTATCGACGAACACGACGACAGAGTCGCTCTTGACCTTGGTGCCGTAGTCTGTCCGGTGCCGTCGCTCTTCGGGCACGGGGCTGGACATAGGCACGGCGCGGACTTGGGTAATCTTCACGTCGAGCTAAAAGGTAGCTGAGATAGGTGTGCGCATTCGGGCAGACAGTCTATCAGATTGGCGATTGGGGTCAGCGGTTGTGGGTGTCGTCTGTATGCCTACGCGATAGCGTCCCTTTGGATGCGCTCGCGAACCCCTTCCGACAGGAGGGAGCGGCTACAGGAAAGCAGGTCTCGGAGAGCAAGGTCATTCGGAGGCGTAGGCGCTTCGGACACTTACCGACCAGGGCGTTCCGTCCGGTTCTAAGACGAAAACCACACCGAAAAGACTTCAGCGTTCCGCAGCGTCAACCGGATGCTGGGCTCGGTCGAAGCGCCATCAAGCGCCGGGTCATCCGCCCAGTGGAAGACGTGGTCGAGTGAGTCGTCGCTCAAAGGAACGCAGCTGGCGCTGTCCAAACCCGACACGACGGCCCCGCTCTCGTCGAGGACCTCGGCGGTGACCTGGCCCCCCGACGCGTCCGCGTTCACGTGGAGCTCGCGACCGGCAGGCATCGCGGTCGTCACCACCTCGCCGTTGTTGCTGGCGTGAAGCCCGACTAGCCTGTCCTTGGGCCAGCTAGCCATGCCGATCGCGCGTTGCCAGCGGCCCTTCTTCTGCCCGCCGTGGGGATGGTCCATGCCGGTGTAGTAGAGGCGAAGCTCGTCCCCATCTTCAACGAACGACTCTGCGGCGCGGATGAAGCCGCCATCGAACTCACCGCGCTGCCCCATCTCCACGATAGGTCTGCGGTCGCCGACGCGCTCCCACGTCCGGCCGTCCCGGCTGCTGACCAGCTGGATATCGATGATCCCCTGAGTGTTGACGCCCGGCGTGCCCATCGCGTCGGTGGCGCGCAGGACGTCCATGAAGCCGAGGAGCACCGGTCCGTACCTGGCTATCGGGATGGCATAGATCTCGGTGGCGCTGTGGATGTCGCCACCGGTCCACTCGTCGTCCTGCTCGTCGGGGACGACTGCCGGCTGAGGCAGCGTCCACTCGAAGCCGTCTTCACTGGTCGTCCAGTTCTGGATGCGGCGGCGCCTGCCTCGGACCTCCAGAAAGCGCTTGACCATGCCGCGGAACAGTTCGTCTCTGTGATCGTACGTGGCCCAGCTAACGTCGCCGTATCGGTAGATGACGGGCTCCTCCGACCAGTCTGTCCAGCCAAAGCCGTCCTTGGAGAAACAGATATGATGACTGCCGCCGAGGTAGGCCGTTATCGAGTATTCCCGCCCTGCTCCCATCGTGGGCGTACGCATGACGCTCGCGGTCGCGCTGCGACGGGTCTCCGGGTCCAGGAAGACGTTGTTGTCCTTGGAACCGGCTGGGTCGTCGTAGAGCCCGAGGGACGGCAGCGTCCAGTCCCTGCCGTTCTCGCTCTCGGCATACATGTGCGAGTTCTGTCCCTTGGTCGACGATGTGTACCACATCCGGTCGACGCCGTTCTCTCGGAGCACGGTCCCAACAATGAGCTGGCCTGTCTCCCAGTCCCGCTCCGCCGCCACCACGGGATTGCCCGCATACTTCCGGCCAGGATGGATGCGCCGCTCCACGCCCCGCATCGACTGTACCTGGGCGTCGTCGATGAACAGCACCCTGTCTAAGCTGTTGTCGTTAAAAGTCACGGTTTCTCATGTCTTACCTCCTCTCCCTCTGGGAGAGGATTGAGGTGAGGGTGTCTTCAACTAGCCGACTTCCGATGGTCCCCCTCAGCATGACTGGGGCAACTAGCCTCATTCCCACCACACCGAGAACACCTCGGCGTCCCGCAGCTTCAGCCGGACGCTCACCGTCCGCCCATCGACCGATCCACCGGCCCCATCGTGCCACCGCACTATATGATCCAGGGAATCAGCGCCGGCCAGCGCGACACAATCGCCGGCCCCGAACCCCTCGACAACCGCGCCATGTTCGCCCACCAGCTCTGCGACGACGCTTCCACCCGACGCGTCGCCGTTGACATGCAGCTCGCCTTCAGCGGGAGTCGCACTGGTCTCGACAGCCCCGTCTCCGTTGGCGACGAGGCCGACGAACCGGTCTCGAGGCCACCAGGCCATCCCGATGCTCTTGGCGCGGGAGTTCTTTTCCAAGGTGCCGGGCGACCTTTCACAACCGGTGTAGTACGCGACCACTCTGTCGTCGTCGACAACCAACGAATTTCCAGTCCACACCAGGCCGCTGTCCCACGACTCCTCCTCGCCGCGCTCCAGTATCGGGCTCCGTGCCTCGACACGCTGCCACCTCTTGCCGTCCCGGCTGGAGACCAGCTCGACGTCCATTTCGCCGTCCAGGCCCTGACCGACGATCTCGCGACCTCGTAGCACCTGCAGAAAACCTAGAAGCACCGGGCCGTACCGGAAGATGGGCATCGCTCGGAAGACGGTCTTGTTGTTCGGGTCGTCTCCGGCCCATTCAAGGTCCTTGTCGTCGGGCAGGACGGCTGGGCGGGGCAGCGACCACTCGGTCCCGTCCTTGCTCTCGGTGTGAAGCGGCGCCCCAACATTGTCCCAGACCACGGTCCCCCGGAAGATCTCATCCTGTTCGTCGTATGTGAACCAGCCGTTTTCAGGATATCCGGGGATGAGCGGAGTCACCGACGCGTCGGTCCACCGGATGCCATCGTCGGAAAAGGCGAGGTAGTGGCCGTTGTACGGCAGCTCGTGACCTGAGCCGTAGGCGATCATCGCATAGGCGTGGCCGTCCCAGGTGCCGGGCGGGTGGAGCACGGTCGGGTTCATGTCGTTCATAAACGACGGTCTGAGCAAGGTGATGTTGTTCTCGCGAGAGCCCGTAGAGTTCTCGTAGAGGCCGAGGGACGGCTTGGTCCACGTGAGTCCGTCCTGACTCTCGGCGTAGAGGTGCAGGAACCGGAGGTAGGAGTCGAACTCGTTGGTCCCTGGAGCGGTCCCTCGCGACTGGTACCACATCCGGTACGTGTCGCCCTCCTTGAGGACCGTCCCCAGGGTTGTCCCGGGCGCTTCCCAGTCCTCGTCAGACGTGACGACCGGGTTCCCCTCGTACTTCTGCGCGGCGTGTATACGCCGCTCGACCTCCTGCATCGTCGCGATCTGAGCGTCGTCGATGAAGAGTATCTTGCCGTTGGGTTGGGAGTCGAGTTCGCTCATGTCCAGGGCACGAGTATAGTCTTCGCAACAACGGCTGGCAACGCGCCCGGATTCGAACGTCAGATGCGGTGTTACACTAGGTGATCGCGGCGTTCTCAATGTAAACAAGACAGTCTTAAGACCACGCTCTTTCCCCCTCTCCGAACGTCGGAGAGGGGGCCAGGGGGTGAGGTTCCGTCACCAGTCAACCATGCCAGCCAAGCAAACCGTAGACGACCTCATCGCAAACACCGACACCCCCCGGACCAGGGAGAGCCTTGCCGCGGACCTGCATGCCCTCGGTCTTCAACCCGGCGCGTGCGTGATCGTACATTCGTCGCTGAACTCGCTGGGCTGGGTCAGCGGAGGCGCTGTCGCCGTCGTTCAGGCATTAATCGACGTCGTCACCGAGTCCGGCACCATCGTGATGCCAACACACTCGTACACATACTCCGATCCGGCGCCGCGAGATAACTCCTTAAGCGATGCCTGGGTCCAGGCAGTCCGGGAGTCCCTACCCGCCTTCGATCCTCGTGTCGTGCCGACGACCCGAATGGGGCAGATTGTCGAAGTGTTCAGGACGTGGCCCGGCGCGCTCAGAAGCAGCCACCCGGTGACCTCCTTCGCGGCCTGGGGAGTGGACGCCGAGTTCGTGACCGAGGGCCAGACCTACGAGTGGGGACAGGGTGAGAGCTCGCCGATCGCCCGTGTGTATGACCTGGCCGGCAACGTGCTACTGCTTGGCGTGGGACACGACCGGGACACCTCGCTGCACCTGGCTGAATATCGAGTCCCGGAGACGCCGCTACGCACGCGGCTGTACCCGGTCCCGGAAGACGGCCGCTCGGTGTGGCGCGAGTTCGACACAATCGACCACATGAGCGACGAGTGGCTGCTAGAGCTCGGCGAGGCCTTCGAAGCAGCGGGTCCCGTCACCGTTGGGCAAGTCGGCTCGGCGGAGGCGCGGCTCTTCCATCAGCGCGATGCCGTGGACTTAGCCATGGGGTGGCTGAAGCAGAAGCACAACATGGCGAGTTCCTGAGTTGACAATCAGAATATATGTGCTACGATGGACTGAGGGACAGACCGGCATCTGTCCTCTTCTTTTGCTTTACGGCCAACGGACCTGCCGGATCTGAAAATGGAACAAATTGTGGGAATAGCGGAAGTTGGGGCGTAGCTACGACTCAGATACGATTCAAACGGCGGACCTGTTCCAAAAGCTAGCTGACGCTGCACGTGGCTCGGCCCTTAGCCCCATACTAAAGTCGGCCAAGGGCGTCGTTCTTCCCCCTCCGATGATCGGAGAGGGGGCCAGGGGGTGAGGTTCCATGGAACTGGTTGAGCTCGGCAACACTGGGATGAAGGTCAGCCGCATCGCTCTTGGGCTGGCCGAGATATCGCGCCAACAGAAGCAGGGGCGGGTCGACAAGCCGGACGAGGTCATCAACACCGCCCTCGACAGCGGGATCAACCTCCTGGACACCTCAGCCTGCTACGGCACCACCGAAGAAATGATCGGGGAGGCCGTGTCTCACAGGCGCGACGAGTACTACCTAGCCACCAAGTGCGGACACGACGTCGACGAGAACAGCAGACCTAAGGACGGATCACCTCACTCGTGGACCGCCGAGGTGGTCGAGGAGAGCATCGATCGAAGTCTGCGCCGGCTGCGTACCGACCACCTCGATCTGGTACAGCTCCACTCTCCTGACCTCGATGTCCTCAAGCGAGGCGAGGTTACCGAAGCCCTGGTGAAAGCCAGGGACGCCGGGAAAACCAGGTTCATCGGCCTGAGCGCGGACAATGAGGCGGCTCGTTGGGGCGTCGAGAGTGGAGTGTTCGCCACTCTGCAGACCAGCTTCAACCTCCTGGAACAGCGAGCTCGGACCACGGGCCTCTTCGAGGCAGCCGAGTCGAAGGGAATGGGTGTCCTGATCAAGCGGCCCTTCGCGAACGGCGTCTGGGACAAAGACGAGAGCCCGTACTCCTACGGCAACGAGTATTTCGAGCGCGCCAAGGAGATGAAGAAGCTCGGGCCAATCGACGGGGCACCCGACGACCCGGTGCTGCTGGCGCTTGGCTTCACGCTGTCGCAACCCGAGATCGACACCATCATCGTCGGCACCCACAACCCGGCCCACGTTCGCTCGAACATCGCGATGCTCGATAAACTGCCCATCGCCCAGGAAGCGATAGAGGCTCTACGACACCGCTTCGACCGGTTGGGGAACGACTGGCTCCAACTGACTTGAGTCCTTTGCGTCTTGGCGACTTTGCGTTAGATTTCCTTGACACCCGTGCCATCAAAAGCCGAGAATACCCGAAGCATTCAAACCTACCGTAAGGAGTCATCGAGTACATGAACCGAGCAGAGTTGCGGAAACTGATCAAAGGCATATCCGTCGCCATACCGACGGCCTTCGACGACGATATGCGACTGGACCTGCCGACGATGGCCGACCTGACCCAATGGTGGGTCGAGAGCGGCCTCGGGACCGACACCGCGCCCCTCAAGGTGGCGGCTGCTTGGGGCGAGGGTCCCGACCTCAGCGACGACGAGTGGCCGCAACTTCTCCGAACGGTCGTGGACGCCGCCGGACCCAAAGCCGTGGTGATGTGCGCGCTAAAAGAGAAGAGCACGATGCACACCATCGAGGACGCTAAGAGGGCCCAGGACCTCGGCGCCATCGGCCTCCAGATAGAGCTGCCCTACAACCACCACCCCAACCAGGACGACTACGTCAGGCACTTCACCACGATATCGGACAACATCGACATCGGGATCATGATCTATAACACCTTCTGGTTCGGCGCGCCGCCCATCGAGCCAGAGACGATACTGCGAATGAAGGACACCGAGCACGTGGTCGCGGTGAAGTGGAACGCGAACCGGGAGGACTTGGACTACGACGACATGCGCAAGTTCTCCGCCGACTTCAACGTCATAGGTAACGGCAACGGTGTTCGCTGTATCCGGAACGGCGGCGCGGGATTTGTTAGCGCGTCGGCCCCGGCTTATCCTGCTTACGACCTCAAGGTCTGGAGTCTTATCGAAGAGCAACGCTACGACGAAGCCAGCGAGATGGAGACGAAGTACCGCGATGCGATAGGAGACTGGCGCAAAAGGACAACCGAGAGGTCCGGCGGCTACCGCCAGGCCAAGGGCCTGATGGCCGTCATGGGCCACCCTGTAGGCCCGCCGCGGCTCCCCACCCTCCCCATGGACGACGCCGAGCTTGCCGAGCTGGCCGAGATCCTCAAGAGCATAGGCTGGCCCGTCCCGGAGAAGACGCCCGTCGCCGCCTGATCCTACGCGCGGGCGACTATGAACGACTCGTCCGTGAACCACAGCCCAGAGTACTTGTGTAGGACCTCTCGAGTTGACTCAAGATAGTCCGCCTGCCCCATCGCCTCTTCGAGACGCTCATCCTCGATCTGCGCCACGTAGGTCGCGGCATTCCAAGCCGCAAGTAGGGTCGACGTTCCGATCGTGTCCGCGACCTCGTCGGGGCCCGCGCGCATCCGGAATCTGAACTCGGCCTGTGAGTCCGTATAGCTCAGATAGCGGAGCGTTGGGTCGCTCTCGCCCAAGTGGGCCTGGAGCTCCCTCAACAGCTCCTGACGAGGCGTCCGGAAGGGGTGCTCGTCGGGCCAGATGCTCCTGACGATCTCCATCCCTGGGTCCTTGCCGGTGGACTGGATCACGACCATGCATCCTCCCGCGGCCAGGGAGCGGGCCAGCGGGCTGAGTACGTTCTTCACCTTCGTCTCGGCGGGCGACCTCGCCCGGTACGGCTGGGCAGCGATGACGATGTCGTACTCGTGCCCCTGTTGCCCCTCTCGCGGGACCAGCAGTTTCAAAGAGTCGATCTGGTCTTCTCTGTAGATGACCATGACAGAAGGCGTCACGTATACCGGGTTACCGGTCTTCTCGCTAGCTCTCGTCTGCCACCAGTTTTGAAGGGAAGGCTCCAGGCCAGCGATCTGCTCGTCGAACTCGAAGGCGGTGGTTCCAATCAAGGGCGCCTCGACCCAGTTGAGCTTCTCTCGCATGGACGCGGACCGAGGGCGTAACGACGGCGCCTCCGAATAAAGCATGTTCGTGACGACGAGCACCGTCTTCGGATGTTCCAGGAACCTGTCGGCCATCTTCTCCAGGCTGATTCGGACATCCTCCTGGCTTGTCTCTTTGGCGACGACCAGGAAAGGAAGGTCTGGATAGCGGTGGTGGAAATGCCGCATGACACGGCTGAGGACGGTCGCGTCACCCATCCCGGCGTCGAAGATGCGGAGTCCTCGCGTCCCGGGCTGCACGAACTGCGCGTCGGTGGCCACCCGGTTCGCGATCACCTGCTTCTCGTTGCAAGTGTTCACGAACTGGAGGTACTTCTCTCGGTTGTCGAAGAATCGGAACGGCGCCAGCCGCCGATGGACCGGTTTCAAGTTCATGTGTCGAATGCGGCCGTCATTGACGATAAGAGCGCTCAGTCTAGCGGCTTTGCTGAGGCGATGTACAGGCTGACAGCAGGCGTTTCGACCAACCCAGCACTGACCTGTAGGTGATATTGCCTCCTGCTATAATCGCACCGCTTGGAGACGGAATCCCGCCGGAAAGCCGACGCCACTTCGCCGTTGAAGGAGCCACGATGAGCAACGTTCCAATGACCCGACCAGAGGAAGCCCTCGCTATACACGACCAGAGCTACGGCCACTCTCTCACGTTCGTCGGCCTCGACGACGGCCGTATCCTGCTGTCGAACGGCAGAATATTCAGGTCGAGCGACGACGGCGGCATTTCCTGGAGCGACGAGTTCAGCGGTATAACGGCGGACGGCAATCCGCTGGAGGGCAACGCCAGCCTGGTGAGCCTCTCTGGCGGGGGGATCGGCATTGCCACAATGCGGAAGAGACCGCCAAACACATACGACACCGAGATGGTCTTCCGACGCTCGGACGATGGAGGCAAAACCTGGTCCGAAGCCAGACCCATGAACACGGGCTTGATGCGGTCCCACGCGTATCAAGACACGTTCCTTAGAACGTCCTCAGGCCGAATTGTTCTTCCGGTGTACTTCGCGATCGGTCAGGGAAGCTGGCACCACGAGGAGGCGCCGTTCGTCGGCGGGTACCTGAACGGCAAGTTCGTTTCGAGCGACGCCCATTTCTACGACCCGCACTTCTGCGCCAGCTACGTGCTATACAGCGATGACGACGGCGAGACGTGGACCGCGAACCGCGACGGAGAACTTTTCATCAATCTCTCGCCCGGCGGCCCTCAGGAGTGGACGGCCGAGCCGTCCGTGGCAGAGGTCTCGCCTGGGAAGCTGCTGATGATGATGCGGACCCGGCTGGGCAGGCTCTACCAGTCGTGGTCCGAGGACAACGGCGAAAGCTGGTCGCGACCGGAGCCTAGCCAGCTTGCGGGCACCCAGGCCCCTGCACAGGTACGGTCCCTCCCCAACGGCAACTTGCTGGTGGTCTGGACGCAGCAGAGCGAAGAGGAGGTCAGGCAGGGGTTCATCCGCACCCGGCTGTCGTCTGCGATCAGCCGAAACGACGGTGGCATATGGGAGTTCTTCCAGAACGTCGAGTCGATCCACGAAGAGACTCATGTCCCGCCCCCACCCATCCAGATAGTGAAACCTGAGGGCGACTACTCGGTACATCCAGGGGCGGCCTACGACTCAGACCCGCAGCATCAGGTACCGCTGCCCGACGGCTACGGTCGGTGGTCGTACCCTTCGATGTACGTCGCCGAAGACAGGGTGCTCGTATCCCATACCTATTCGGTCCATGAAAGCGACACGGGTGAGGTGACCGACATGGGTGGGTCGAAGCTGAAGGTGCTGCCCATCTCCTGGTTCTACGGCGGTGATGAGCAAGCCGCGAAGAGCTTCCTGCTCGAGAAGATCGAGGCCCTTCCGCCGAGGCCGTAACCCCGGTCGGTTAGCGGCCTGTCGCTCGAAAGCAGCGCCCAGGAGGTATCAGATGAGCAACGTCCCGATGACCCGGCCCGAGGAAATGCTGGCCGAGCACGAGACTTTCTTCACCGCATCGATGACCTTCGTCGAGCTTCAGGACGGACGCATCCTCCAGGCCGGCGGCCCCAAGTTCACCCTATCCGATGACGGTGGAATGACCTGGTCAGAGCCCTTCGAGCGGCGGGACGCGGAGGGCAACCTCGTCGGCTTGAAAGGTAAGGCGCTGGTCAACCTGTCGGGCAACGGAATCGGTATGGCAGCCGACATCAGGGCCGACGCGCTCAAGGGCCAGGGCCGCAGGATTTCGGTCCGCAACCAGGCCCACGCCGTCTTTTGGCGTTCCGAGGACGGCGGCGAGACGTGGGAGGCGCCGGTACCGATCACGCCTCGCGGATACGGGTCCTTCTTCTTTCGAGACACCCTCGCTCGGACCTCGTCGGGCCGGATCCTGCTCCCGGTCTACGTAACGTTTGGCCAGGGAGCGAAGGACCATGCGACTCTGCCCTTTTCGGGCAAGCTCTTCAAGAACCAATGGGGCTCGACTGCGGGCCACTTCTTCGACCCAGTCTTCACAGCTGTCTACGTATGCTTCTCCGACGACGACGGCCACACCTGGCAACACAATGATGACGGAGAGCTGATGGTCCTCCACGACTGGAGCACGATGTTTAGCTACTGCAACGAGCCTACCATCGCCGAGGTCTCGCCTGGCCGACTCCTTCTCATGATGCGCACAGGGCTCGGTCGCCTCTTCCAGTCCTGGTCAGACGACAACGGGGAGTCATGGACTCGGCCGCAGCCGTCGGCTCTGGCGGCCAGCACGGCGCCCGCGAAGCTGCGCTCGATCCCTTCAACCGGCCACCTGCTCGTGGTGTGGAGCCAGGAGAACGAGGATGAGATCAAGCGCGGCTTCAACCGGACGCGGATATCTTCGGCCATCAGCCGCAATGGCGGCAGCGTCTGGGAGTTCTTCCAGAACGTCGAGTCGATCCACGAGACGACGAGGGTCGAGCCGGGCCCGATCCGCCCAGCCTTCCCCGCCGAATACTCCTTTGCACCGGGCCAACCGGCCCCCGAGCGCGAAGTCGAATACGTGGAAGGCGGGGACGTTCACGCTCGCTACTCATACCCCTCCGTGCTGGTCACACGTAACGACCGAGTCCTGATCTCCTACCCGTACTCGTACTACGACGAGCACCCAGACCGGGCAGAGCCGGTTCGGATGGGCAACGACGATTCGGGCCGGATGGAGAAGCTCAAAGTGCTCCCACTTAGCTGGTTCTACGGCGGCAAGGAGCCGGCCGACAACCCGTTTTTGCCGCGAGCCCATGAGCCGGCCAGCCCGTAGGTAACCCGACTCGCCAGCAATGGAGGTATCCGAATGAGCGACGTTCCGATGACGCGGCCGGAGGAAGCCCTGGCTATCCACCACACGCCTTACTTCAGCCGCTCGACTTTCGTGGAGCTGGAGGACGGCCGCGTCTTACACTCAGCCGGCGAGCCCTTCACCACCTCAGACGACGGCGGCCTCACCTGGTCCGACGAGTTCCGGCGCGTCGACACGAACGGCGACCCTGTCGGCACGGGCGGCGCGTCGCTGGCGCGGCTATCTGGCAAGGGCATCGGGCTGGCCGGACGGAAGGTCGACAAAGACGCCACGCTCGGCAACCGTCATCGCGTCCTTTTCTGGCGCTCCGAGGACGGCGGCCAGACTTGGGAGCCCCCGGTACAGGTCAGTATCCCAAGACTCGACACTCACGTGTACCAGGACGTGCTGCTGAGGACGTCGTCTGGGCGGTTAATCCTGCCCGTCTACACCCACGAGGGGCAGAGCAAGCTCACCGGCCCTAATGACATCACGCAGCCCGCCTCGGGAAGGCTCGTGCGCGGCCAGTGGGTCTCGACGAGCGCCCATTTCTTCGATCCAGGGTTCTCGTCCGTACACGTCTGGTACTCGGACGACGAAGGACGCACGTGGGAGCGGAACGAGGACGGCGACCTCTTCATCCTGATGGACTGGAACGCCATGTACAGCTACGTGAATGAGCCGTCGGTAACCGAGGTCTCGCCCGGAAAGCTATTAATGTTCATGCGCACGGGCCTGGGTCGACACTATCAGGCCTGGTCCGACGACAACGGCGTCACCTGGACGCGCCCGCAGCCGACCGCGCTAGCCGCCAGCACGACGCCGTGCCAGATAAGGACGTTGTCGAACGGCCACCTGCTGCTGGTCTGGAACCAGGAGAACAAGGAAGAGGTCAAGCGCGGCTACAATCGGCAACGGATCTCGTCGGCCATCAGCCGGAACGGCGGTAGCGTCTGGGAGTTCTTCCAGAACGTCGAGTCGCTGCACGAGGGCACTCGGGTCGAGCCTGGACCCATCCGGCCGGTCCGGCCCGTCGAAAAGCACTTCGAGCCCGGCGTGCCGGCCCCCGAGCGTGAGCCCGAACACATCGTCGCGGAGTCCTACTACGCCCGGTTCTCGTACCCGTCGGTGTTGGTGATGAGAGACCGGGTACTGATCACTCACAGTTTCTCCGACTACGAGGAGCACCCGACGAAGGGCCAGCTTGTGTTCAGAGGCCATTCGCCGGGAAAGTGGAATCAGAAGCTGAAGGTGCTACCTCTGACCTGGTTCTACGGCGGTAAGGAGCCGGCCGACAACCCGTTCTTGCCAAGAGCCCACGAGCCGGCATCGCCGTAATGCATATCGCATATTCAAGGGACAGGCTCTTCAAAGACGTCGGGTCTCGCCGGCAGCTCTTCATCGACGACAACGTCATCGCTTTCGTGCGGAACCTCACCCGACGCCAGCACTGGCCCGAGAAGCACCCAGCGAACCCTCTGGTCAGCAGGAGCGAACCGTGGGAGGTGGCTCCCCAGTTCCGCACCAGCAACTTCAACGTGGCCAAAGACGACCTCTTTAAGGCGTGGTGCACCGACTTCTACGGCTATTTCGGCAGCGACAAAATGACCTACGGGCTCAACAGTCTCAACAGCCGTCACTACTACATGCAGTCCGAGGATGGGATCAACTGGGAAAAGCCGCTACTCGGCAAGCACGAGGTCGACGGCCTCGATACGAACACGGTCTTCGCCCACCCACCGTACGAGCTGGTGATCTGTCCTTCGATCATGCTCGACCCCGACGAAAACGACGAGTCGCGGCGCTACAAAATGGCGTACCTTTTCAAGCCAAAGGACGTGCCGTTTCCGAAGCGCGGAGGCAGCCGCTTCCACGGCGCCGGTCTCAGCCTTGCCTTCTCGCCGGACGGCATCGACTGGACCCCGTACGACGGCAACCCAGTGATACCGGACTGGGTCAGCGACGTCTGCATCTTGACCCACGACACCGTTGATGGGAAGTACGTCCTGTTTGGCCGGGCAGGCGGCGTTGCCGGAAGCAGCTCCCACCCGGAGTTCAATCGCTGGTTCCCTCGCGTTTACCCCGGCGGTCCAGAGGGAATCTGGGGCACCCGACGCCGCGTCTACAGGCTCGAAAGCGACGACGGCTTCAACTGGTCAGAGCCAGAGCTCGTCTTCGACCCGGACGAGAACGACAACCTGGACGACCATCACTACGGTTTCGTGACCTGGCGTGCCGACGAGATGCACCTGGGCATCCTCAACGTCCTCCACTCCGTCGACAACACGATGGACATGTACATGCTCTACAGCCGAGACGGGCTCCAGTGGCAGCGATTCCAGGAGCACCGCCCGCTGGTCCTTCGCGGAGGTGCGGGTAGCTTCGACGAGTTCGGAGTCGAAACGCCGACACAGCCGATCGTCATCGGCGACGAAGTGTGGTTCTACTACGGCGGCATGAACGTCCACCACGACTGGTGGATCTTCGGCCAGCAAGAGGGGCTATCCGTTCCCGAGGCCCTCGACCCTGCCCTCTCGGCGGACGGCCATCATCTGGGTCTCGCGACCCTCCGGTTCGACGGCTACGTCTCCCTCGACGCGACCGTCCGGGAGGGCCACCTCGAGACGAAACCGGTCTATTCCAAGGCGCCCCACCTCTTCATCAACGGGCGCTGCGACCCCGGTGGTTACATCGAGGTCGAAGTACGGGACAGGTGGGACAACGTCTGGGACGGCTTCTCGAGAGAGGACTGTGACACCTTTACCGGCGACGACATCCACCACCGCGTGACGTGGCAGGGTCGCGACGCCGTCGACGAGGTCCCGGACTCGGTAAAGCTACGGTTTTACCTCAAGAACGCGCAGCTATATAGCTTCCAATTCGCGAACAATTGATTCCGATCACCCGCCCGAATGCGTCGGTCAGGCAGGCCGCCGTCTAAAGCGGCAGCGTCATCTCCAGGTCGGGTCCGACCGTCCTCCCTGTGTGTTCGAAGCCCAGCCGGATGTAAAAACCGACAGGGCTGTGCTCGCCTGGCTGGTAGCTGACCAGTAGCTCAGTGGCCCCTGGCCTCGTCTTGACGTGATCGATCAGAAGCTCGACTGCTCGGAGGCCGTATCCCTTCCCCTCGTGTTCGGCGTCGACCATGAGCCGCCACAGGAAGTACCGCGGTAAGCTCTCGACGTCCTCGAGCATTAGAAACCCGACCGGAATATCGTCGGCGTAGATAGCCCGAAACCACGCCTCTTCCTTGAAACGCGCCTCGGCGATGGACCAGGCGTTGGAGGACACGTAGCCCTCCTGCTCTGGCGTCACCTTGAGGTTGAGGACCGCATCGAGCGTTTCGCGAGTGATCTCGCGCAGGCTTATCGTCACATCTGATTCGGGCATGATGAAGTGTTCCTCGACGATACGAGACCCGGTGAAACCTGTCAACGAGCTTCTGAGTACGCGGCCGACAGCACACCTCAGCCGCCAAGTCAGACTGAAGGCTGGCTCGAACCCTTGCTTGAACGCAACTTTAGTCTATTTCCGGCCGACCCATTCGTCGTTTATTGCGATCTGAGCTGGCAGCTGGTACTCGTCTGTCGAGCTGTCTATGTGCTAAAGTGCTCGGCGGCGTGATTCTAGTAGAAACTGCAGAAGTGATCAGCGATCTTAGTACCGTAGCTAACGAGGAGAAAGAACATTGGCCTTAACCCGAATCCACCGAAGGACGTCCTTGGGGACAGCCCTTGAAGAAGCCAGCGGGTGCTCCTCTGAATCTGGGATAATGGTTTTGGAACAGAAACCTGCCCGGAAACAAGGAGCCCCCAATAGATGCTGCCACAGAACAAACCCGACCGTATCCGCATCGTCTTTGACGACCATCGCCTGGTGGCCAATGCCGGCCTGCTCCTGCCGGCCACCCTAGCCCGGCACCTGGGCCTGCGGGAACTCGTCGACCATCACCTTGACCTCGGCGGAGCGCCGGGACGGGCGAACACTGGGGACAAGATGCTGACGCTGGTCGCTTCCGCGCTGGCAGGCGGCGACTGCATCGACGACGCCGATGCGCTGCGCGCTGGTGGGACGGTCGGTGTTCTAGGCTGCGTGGTCAAGGCGCCATCCACCCTGGGGACCTTCCTGCGCAGCTTCCGGTGGGGGCATGTCCGTCAACTCGACCGCGTGAGCCGCCAGTTGTTGGCCCGGGCCTGGGCCGCTGGGGCCGGACCCGGCGACTCGCCCCTGACCATCGACCTGGACTCGACCATCTGCGAGACCTATGGACTGGCCAAGGAGGGAGCGCGCCACCACGGCTATACCGGCGCCCGCGGCTATCACCCGCTGCTGGCCATTGCCGCCGGCACCGGCGAGGTGCTGATGTCCCGGCTGCGCGAGGGCCGGGCCAACACCGCCCGTGGCGCCGCCCACTTCCTGCGTGAGACGGTGGGGCGGGTGCGCTACGGCGGGGCCAGGGGACAACTCACGGTGCGGGCCGACAGCGGCTTCTACGCCCACACTGTCGTTGCCGCCTGCCGGGAAATGGATGTCCGCTTCTCTATCACCATCCGCCAGCGCGCCAGCCTGCGGGACCTGATCGAGGCGATACCACAGGAGGACTGGACTCCCATTCCCTACTGGACGGACGGCGCCGCCGATGTCGCCGAGACGACTTACACCCCGTTCCAGACCAAGCCGGACGCCGCGCCGGTGCGGCTCATTGTCCGGCGGGTGAAGCCGACGCCCGGTTCCCAGCTCGCCCTCTTCGCCAGATACAGCTATCACGCCTTCATCACCGACCGCGATGGGGAGACGCTGGAACTGGAGGCCGATCATCGCCGCCACGCCGAGGTCGAGAACGCCATACGCGACCTCAAGTACGGCGTCGGGCTGAACCACATGCCGTCGGCGCGCTTCGCCGCCAACGGCGCCTGGCTGGCGGTCCAGGTGATGGCGCATAACCTGGCCCGCTGGACGGCGCGGATTGGTCTGGGCGAGCGGACCGTGATCACCAAGACCCTCAGGCGGCGGGTCTTCGCTCTGGTGGGACGGATCACCCGCTCGGCGCGCCGCCTCACTTTGCATCTCCCCCGGCGCTGGCCTTGGGAAACCCAGTTCAGTCGCGCCTTGGCCCGGCTGCAAGCCATTCCGTTCCCGGCCTGACAGCCAGCCTGCAACTGACCCAACGTCCCCGCAATCTCGCGCCACCCCGGTCGCGAGAGTCCCCTGCTGCGTATCCTCTCGCCTTCCCGCGCATCGCAACTCCCGCATAGGGCCTTAGGGGCCCTGTGCGGCGACTGAAGACCGGCCGCCGGCCTCCCATCTACCCCAAGACCCCAGGCCATCCCCCCTGTAGCTCCCTCACCCACCCCCTTCCGCTGCCCTCACGCCGTCCATCGGTGTCCTTCGGTGGATTCGGGCTTAACGTCAGAAAGTCTTGCAAGGGCGAGCAGCGAGCATCCATGACGAACAGTCTTGCTGTGGCTAGTCGTTATCGTCGCCGCGGTCGGAATCAACGCGACTCTGCTTGAAGACGCCCTGACCACGGAGTTCGGCTTTACCAACAATCCAGACTCCATTAGAGCCGACAAGATGCTCGAGGAACGGCTCAGGGGGCCCGACAAAGTAAGTGAACTCGTCATCGTCCAGTCGGATACCTACACGGTTGACGACCCGGAGTTCCAAGCCAAGGTCGAGGAGCTTCACGGCGAGATCGTGGGACTTGGGCCAAAGGTTGTGGAGGCCGGCTTCCACTACTACATGACACAGGATGAGTCGATGGTCTCCGCCGACCGCAAGACAGCGCTAGCGACGTTCGTGATCGCAGGTGAGTTCAAGGATGCCGTGAAAAACGTCAAAGAGCCGTTCGACGTCGTGACCGAAGCCAACGGCGAGGATGGGTTCACGGTGCTGATGGCCGGCGAGGCCAGCATAGCCCTCGAGTCGAACGAGCTCGCTACAAAGGACATCGAGCAAGGCGAACGAATAGGCGTTCCAACCGCCTTGCTGATCCTGGTGGTCCTCTTCGGCGCACTGCTGGCGGCCGTGATTCCGATCTTTTTGGCCATAATCTCAATCATAGTCGCACTGGGAGCCACCGCCCTCGTCGGCCAGTTCTTCGATTTGATCTTCTTCGTGACCCTAATGATCACGATGATAGGCCTGGCCGTTGGCATCGACTATTCGCTCATCGTGGTGTCCCGGTACCGAGAGGAGCGCAGACGGGGCAGAGAGAAGCTGGACGCTATCGCTCGTACCGGCGCAACCGCGAGCCGGACCGTCTTCTTCAGCGGAGCTACGGTCGTCCTCGCCCTGGCGGGCATGCTGATCATTCCGTCGAACATCTTCCAGGCCCTCGGCATAGGTGCGATCCTAGTCGTAATCGCGGCCGTGATGGCGTCGCTGACCCTCTTGCCAGCAGTCCTGTCGCTACTTGGCGACAAGGTAAACGCACTGAGAGTGCCGTTCATCGGAAGAAACATCGACCGCCCGTCTGAAGGTGGGGAGCCGACCGGCGCGGCCTTCTGGAATTGGACGACCCGGACCGTAATGCGCTTCCCGATAATAAGCCTGATAGTGGTCGCGGGTCTGATGATCGCGGCCGCCTCGTCCTATGTCGACATCAACACCGGCTTCAACGGCATCGACTCCTTCCCGGACGGCGTCCAGGGCAAGCAGGCCTTCGAAGTAATGGAGAAGGAGTTCTCGTTCGGGGTAGTATCGCCGGCCGAGATCGTGATCGACGGTGCCGTCGACTCCGAAGACGTACAAGCCGGCATCGAGAGACTGAAGGCAATCCTTTCAGGGGACGACGCCTTCGTGGTCGCCCTGACGACTTACAGCGAAAACGAGAGCAAGGACCTCGCGGTGCTGGGGGTCCCGGTCGCCGGGGAGTTCAGCAGCGAAAAGGCCGTAACGGCTATACGCAACTTGCGCTCGAACTACGTCCCTGAGGCGTTCAAAGGAGTCGATGCCGAGGTCCTTGTCACGGGATTCACCGCTTTCAACGTCGACTTCTTCGACATCGTCGACACGTTCACGCCCATAATCATTGCCGTCGTCCTTACCATGAGTTTCGTGCTGCTGACGATCGCGTTTCGTTCTATCGTCGTGCCCGCCAAGGCGATCGTTATGAACCTGCTCTCGGTCGGAACCGCCTATGGCCTGATGGTCCTCGTTTTCCAGAAAGGTGTGGGCGCCGACCTCCTCGGGTTCCAGCAGACGGAGATCATCGACGCCTGGATTCCGCTGTTCCTATTCTCGGTGCTCTTCGGCCTTTCCATGGACTACCACGTGTTCCTGATCAGCCGCATCCGAGAGCACTACGACCAGACGAAGGACAACACGGCGTCGGTAGCGTATGGCCTCAGATCGACAGCCGGGCTAATCACCGGCGCCGCGCTTATCATGGTCGCCGTATTCGGCGGCTTCGCATCCGGGGAAACCGTGTCCAACCAGCAAGTCGGGTTTGGCCTCGCCGTCGCCATCTTCCTCGACGCCACCCTAGTACGCTCGGTCCTGGTGCCCGCCGCGATGAAGCTGCTGGGACCGGCAAATTGGTACTTCCCGCGGTGGCTGAACTGGCTTCCGGACCTGCGGGTCGAGGCCGAGCCAGCCGAGGTGGCTCCCGCGTCCGCGGACTAGGGTCAAACTCCATGGTGTAGACCCCATGGTGTAGACCTCGTGGCTAGCAGCGGACTGAGGTAGAACGTGGAATACCTCGTATTGATCACTGGCATCGCTAGGTCTAAGCCCTAATCCACCGAAGGACGGCGTGTAGGAGGCCTGCTGAAGAAACAAAAGGGTGCGCCTCTGAATCTGGGATAATGGTTTTGAAACAGAAAACCGGTCCCAGAAAAGGAGCACCCGATAGATGCTACCACGTAACCACCCCGACCGCATCCAAATCGCCTTCGACGACCACCGCCTGGTGGCCAATGCCGGGCTGATCCTTCCCGCCACCCTCGCCCTGCGCCTTGGCCTGCCCCAACTCCTCCGGAAGCACCTCGACCTCGGCGGCGCGCCGGGCCGGGCGAACACCGGCGACAAGATGATGACCCTGGTGGCCTCCGCCCTAGCCGGCGGAGATTGCATCGACGACGCCGATGTGCTGCGCGCCGGCGGGACCGCCCGCGTGCTCGGTTTCACGGCTAAGGCTCCCTCCACCCTGGGCACCTTCCTGCGCAGCTTCAGGTGGGGCCATGTCCGCCAACTGGACCGGGTGAGCCGCGAGTTGCTGGCCCGGGTCTGGAAGGCCGGTGCCGGACCCGGCGACGCACCATTCACCATCGACCTTGATTCGACGATCTGCGAGACCTACGGACTGGCCAAGGAGGGCGCCCGCCACCACGGCTACACCGGTGCGCGGGGCTATCACCCGCTGCTGGCCGTCGCCGCCGGCACCGGCGACGTGCTGATGGCCCGCCTGCGCGAGGGCCGGGCTAACACCGCCCGCGGCGCTGCCCACTTCCTGCGTGAAACGGTGGGGCGGGTGCGCTACTGCGGAGCCAGGGGCCAACTCACGGTGCGGGCCGACAGCGGCTTCTATACCCACGCCGTGGTCGCCGTCTGCCGCCGGATGGATGTCCGCTTCTCCATCGCCATCCGCCAGCGCGCCCGCCTGCGGAATCTCATCGAGGCGATACCCGAAGATGCCTGGACGCCGATTCCTTACTGGATGGACGGCGCCGCCGATGTGGCCGAGACCACCTACACCCCGTTCCAGGCCGAGGCGGACGCCGCGCCGGTACGGCTCATCGTCCGGCGGGTGAAGCCGGCGCCCTGTTCTCAACTGGCTCTCTTCGCCACCTACAGCTATCACGGCTTCATCACCGACCGGGACGGGGAGACGCTGGAACTGGAGGCCGATCATCGCCGTCACGCCGAGATCGAGAATGCGATACGCGACCTCAAGTACGGCGTGGGGCTGAACCATCTCCCCTCGGGCCGTTTCGCCGCCAACGGCGCCTGGCTGGCGGTACAGGTGATGGCGCACAACCTGGCCCGCTGGACAGCCCGCATCGGCCTGGGTCAGCAGATCGTGACCACCAAGACCCTCAGACGACGGGTCTTTGCCTTGGCCGGACGGATCACCCGCTCGGCACGCCGATTGACCCTGCAGCTTCCCCGGCGCTGGCCCTGGGAGGAGCAGTTCAGCCGCGCCCTGGCCCGACTGCGAGCCATTCCACTCCCAGCCTGACGGAGCCCGTCCGCCACTGACCCACCAGCCAACCCAACGTCCCCGCAAACTCGCGCCAGCCCAGTCCGCGAGCGCCTCTTGCCGTGTCCTATCCCGCCATCTGGCTCGCCACAGCCACTGTAGGCCGCCATCGGTGCCCCCAAAAGCGCCTGCAGACCGCCCGCCAACCTCCCGTCTACCCAAATTCGAGCCCGGATCATCACGCCTGTAACTCCCTCACCCCCTTCCGCTGTCCTCACGTCGTCCATCCCTGTCCGTCGGTGGATTCGGGCTAAGTATGCGAAGTCGGCGGCTAAATACGAACGCCGCGTGAACACCGAGGCTCGAAAGCAATTCGCCAAACCGCTACGCTCGCGAGACCTATCCGTGGAGGTGCATCATTTCTATACGTCTGGGCACACCGTGGACTTGGATAATCTGCTCAAATCAATACTCGACGGCTTGAAGGGCGCTGCCTATGAGGATGACTCTCAAATTGTGAAGGTATCGGCTGAGAGATATAATATTTCGGAGAGCTACAGCCTGGAGAATCCGAGGCGCGAATGGTTGAGATTGCTGAGTGCCGGAGATGATTTCGTATCCGTCAGCGTCACAGATTAAGCATTCACAGGACACGCCAATGGTAGTCAAGAAGAAGATGGCAAACCCCACCGAGCGTCGTAAGGTCCGTCAGGTAGCTCGGGAGCTTACGAGAGAGGGTTACACTGTACAGGCGGAGATTCGGGGGCGCAGGTTGCCGACCGCAATTGGCCCTTTGAGGATAGTGCCTGATATTGTTGCTATTAGGAACGGTCAGTCGGTGGTCGTAGAGGTGACGACACCGGACGGCCTAGCGAAAGCCCAGACACAATTGGAAGCGCTGGCCGACTACGTAGCAAAACGAGCCGACACCTCTTTTCGTTTGGTCGTGACGAAGCCTCGCCGAAGGAACGCTCACGCCAGCTAGCGTTCATCAAGCCAGCGCTCACACCCCGATCAGGCCAGCGCCCGCCACCGGCCTGCAGAGGTAGACGCCGTCACGGTTCTGGCCCTGCCCGTCGAGGGTTTTGCGTAGTTCCTCCATCAGCGCCTCGGTCGAGTCGCTTTTGACCAGGGCCATCATGCAGCCGCCGAGGCCGGCCCCGGCGAGTTGGGCTCCGATGACGCCGTCGGTTCGCTCCGCGACGTCCACGAGCCGGTCGACGGCCTCAGTGCTGCACGAGTACCGGCCCGGCTGGAACGTGAGGTCGGCGCCGGTCACCGCCAGCCTACCCAGCGTAGCCGCGTCGGTACGGGACCAGGTGTCTCCGGGCCGTTCCGTCGGCCGCGAGGCGTTTGCGGCGATCACCGTCGTGGCTGGCCCGCATCAGGCGTCCAACGAGATCGAGGTCTCCGTGTGCGATAGCATCTCCGAAGCGGTCGCTGCGCATGCACTCAGCGATGCCGTACAGAGTGACGCCTCGAAGATCGTAGCTGCCAAGGTTCGCATGGGCAGCGAATATGCGCTCGACCTTGTCCGGGGCTTCGTCGGCCAGCGCACGCCTTATGGCTCGCCTCGATGGCCGGTCCGGCAGGCGTGAAATCGCCTGGTAGACCTCGCCCGGCCCTACGCCTAGACGACCCGGGACAAGGTCGCGCAGGTGCTCCGCGCTCTTAGCCTTGGGCCAGGAGCGGCTGAGAAGAATCTCCGCGACGTTGTAACATGCCACCCGTTGATTGAAGACCTGCCCCGCGCCGGCGCTCTTGACTGCCTTCTCGCCACTGTCCGCGATAACCACGTCGACGTCGACAGGCAGCGGGACCTGCCCCTCGATGCGGAACGGAAAGAACCCGACTCGAGATATGTGACCCAGCCGGCCCGTGTGAATAGCGGCGTGGTCGGCGCTGCCGCCCCGAGAGCCCACGAACCACTCCCCTTCGCCACAGAGGTCGACAAAGTCGCGGGGAGCGACGTCCAGGCCGTTGAGAGCAACCGCGGCTTCGGCGAAAGCAACCACGAGGGCGGAGCTGGACGAAAGTCCGGCTCCCATCGGTATGTTGCCGGAGACGACGCAGTCCATCCCTTTCAGCCGGAGACGGCCGTTCTCGTGCTGAAGACGTAAGAGCGGCGCCCGGGCGTAGTGGCTCCAGTCGGCCGGGGCGGCATCGAGGACGTCGCGCACGGGTCCCGAATCGATAAACTCGGCCCAGCTACTCCAGTGGGCCTGGTCCAAGATCTCACTGATGCGAAACCTGCGCTCAGGGAAACGTCCGTCGACGACGTTTCGGAGGGTTATGATGTCGTCGTCGCGGGGCGAGGCGGCCAGAAGCACCTCACGGCTGATGGCCATCACGTTGACGTAGCCCCCGCGATGGTCGACGTGTCGGCCCATCAGGTTGACGCGTCCAGGCGCCCGGCACAAGATTACAGGACGGTCGGGGCCGATTCACTGCCTGGCGGATTCGAGCAGGCTGACGGCCGCCCGGCGCCTCTCTTCGATCAGGTCCGTGTCGGGGCCATAGTGTCGTCGAAACTCGTCATGCACCCCAGCCATGGCGCTCCCCAGCGTGTTTTGCCACGTGTCTACCGGCTTGAGGTGGAGGTGCGTCAGGCTCGCCTTCGCGGCAGCCTCGACCCGTGGAGCTCTAGTGGCGATCGGCGATCACCTCCTCGATGGCGCGCAACTCTTCCAGGGTGTTGAAAGACATCACCGCATTGGGCTCCTTCACCAGCAATTCATGGACCCGGCCGTGCCGCGCCAGGTATTCAATCGTGTCGGTCAGGTACATTTCGGACTGGGCGTTGTCGCTACCGATCTGGGCCAGCGCCTCACGGAGGGATTCTAACCCAAAAGCATAGAGCGACACGTTTACGCTATCGGCCTCGGCCTCCAGTTCAACGGGGTCATATCTCTTGCCACCTGCAATAAGTGTGCGTCTGTCCCTCTGCGCAAGCCGTATGTCGGGTACTTCAACCACACCGACGACCGCGCGGCCGTCTCTGACGACTCTGCCGCTGGTCGTGTTAGGGGTCTTGGGCACCGTCGTCACCGCCGCGTCGTAGCTGCCATCGTCGAAACTGCGAAGAAGCTTTCGGACCACACGTGGCTCGACGAGCGAGTCCCCCATGGCGATGATCACTGTGTCGTGAGGTCCTCGGGCCGCAAGCGCTTCAACGCCCACCAGGGCCGCATGACCGGTCCCACGCTGCTCAGCCTGGTGGGCAAACTCGATGTCCGGGTGCGTGTCGCTGACCGTAGACATCACTTGCTCGGCTAGCTCACCGACTACTACCAGGAAACGTTCGATCCCAGCTTGTTTGTACGCATCGATGGCGCGGACGATCGCCGGAGTGCCGCCGATGGGGAAGCAGACCTTGTGGGTGTTCGGAGAGGCCATGCGTTTCCCCTGCCCTCCAGCGAGGATAACGCAGGTAGTATTCGTGAGGTCGATTGGTCGGTCGCTGGACATGGCTGGTGCGCACCTCTAAAGGTGCGCGTCTGTGATCATCCTCAGTGGGCTCTTACGAGGGGATGTCCGTGGTGAGGATGTCGTAGGGTAACACTTCCGACATGACGGCGAACTGGGCCACGCCTTTACATCGTGCCCACTAAATCGACCCCAGCTCGCGGGCCACGGCTTGCACGGAATCGCCAACTTGCTCCGGTAGGCATTTGGCGGCGGCAACCTCGGCGGGCAGCCACTCGAACCGATCGTGCTCCGCGTCGAGCTCGACCAATGCCCCGGACGGCGCCTCTGCTACGTAGACGTACCAGCTTTCGGAACCAAAGCTGGTATGAGTTGCGGCGACCGACAGGCCGGCGTCCTCCTTCAGCTCTCGCGCCGCGCATTCCTCAATCGCCTCACCGGGAAGGCGAGCCCGGCCGGTGGAGTCCAAGCCCACTCGCCTTGGTAGTCAGGGCCACTATGGGCGCGATGGAGGATCAAGAACTCATAGTCGCCGTCTTTCTGGCGGTAAACGACAACCGAGGCACCGTGAGGCGGTTCCTGGCTTACCGGCTGTCCATCCCAGGTTTTCATATGTCAGAAAGGAAATTCCGTACCAGAGGAGCGATCAACACTCCTAAAAGGGCCTTCGACAAGCTCAGGCTGAGCGGAAGAGGTCTGTCCCGTTCGTGGTGAGCAATCATAAGTCCGCGGGGCGGACGAAACGTATGAAAGCAACTCGCTTTGCTGCATCCGTAGGGGCAGTGCCCCCGCGCCTGCCCTGGCGCTCCCGCAAGGCCCTCAAAAACCGAGCAGTTATTGAGAGCCCACCAAACCGCTCGTGGGGTCCGGCTCTGTCCCCCCTTTGAAAAGGGGGGTTGGGGGGATTTGACCCACGGTAATTACATACAACCGCAAGCTGAAACTGAGCAACCATACATCCGCAGGGCGGACGAAACGTATGAAAGCAACTCGCTTTGCTGCATACGTAGGGGCTGTGCCCCCGTGCCTGCCCCGGCGCTCCGGCAAGGCCCTCAAAAACCGAGCAGTTACTTGAGAGCTTGTCGAACCACACTCACGGACCCAGTAGCACCTCAACCGCTGCACGACAGCACCTGCGCGAACTGGTCCGCCTCCTCGAGCACCGTCGCTGTGAACACCGTGGATCCGTTGGGCGATATGACGTTGATGTTGTAGTCGGGCACCTCGTCGCTGCGCGACCAGTCCTGCACCACCGCTGCAATCCGGCCGTCCGGCAACGTGCATGGGCTCCAATGCTCGCCACGGACGGAGACCAGCTCGCCTCCACTGGCCGGAATGCGCCAGATCCGGTCTCCGGTCCCAGTTGCCGGCAAAGACCACGCTGCCGTCCGGCGCGAAGGTGGGATTGTGGAGTGTCACACCCTCGGGCTCCTCGGAGGCGCGAGCCTCCGGCCCGACCACGACGCGGAAGCCGGAGCCGTCGACGTCGACCTCGCAGATGGAATGGCCATACCACCCGTCGTCGCCGCACTGGAATACGACCTTGCTCTGGTCAATTGACAGGGCGGGGTTCACGTTCACCGTGTAAGGCGACTCGGATGTGATTCTCGTGGGCTCACCCCAGGCTCCCTCTTCGAGCGATACCGCGTAGATGTCGGCCTGCCTCGGCTCCTCGCTATCGGTGGCGTAGACGAGCAGGTCACCCTCGGAAGAGATGGCCGACGTCCCGTCCCACGCGTGAACAATATCCCAGTAGCCCGGGTTCACTCTGACCGCGTCTCCCTCGGAAAGGTCGCCGGCTACCACCGCCACACACGTCCAGTCGACGCACTCATCGTCGAAGCGGTCGGTGTCCAGGACCAGCCACTCGCCGCCCGACGATACGCTGATGTAAAGGTCCTCGGTGCCCGAAGACAGGTCGTCAAGCAATGTAGTGACGTCCTCGGGCTCGGCACCCTCTCGCGCCTCCACCCGATAGACGCGGCCTTGGGTGCTGTAGACGATATGCCCCACGGACGGCTCAGCAGACACGACAGGTTGCGCTGACGATTCCTCGGCTGCGGCCGAGGTCGGCGGCCCTTCCTCAGACGCTAGCGCAGATTGCGGGCCAGTGGGGTCGACGCTATCCAACGTCGTCGACTCATCGGGAACGTCGCCTCCACCGACCATAAAGACAAGTGCGGCGATTACCGCCGACACTACTGCGACGCCACCGACACCGGCGACCCAAGTCGGAATCCGCCTGCCGCCGGAAGGCCGCACCACAGTGCTTTCGTCCGGTTCGACGGTCATCGCTGGGGCATCGACTATCGTGGCCGCCGACTCTGGTGAATCTTCGAGGACCTCGGTCTCTGGCGCGGGCGCCGTGGCGCTGAGCGCCTTCACCAGGTCTGCTGAGCTCTGGAATCGGTCGTTCGGGTCCTTGGCCAGCGCCTTTATGACAGTTGATTCGAGTCTCCTGTCGAAGTCGGGCTCGACGGAGCTGGGCAGCGGGACCGGGCTGTGGATGTGGGCAAGTAGGGTCGTCGAAGGGGTGTCGCCCTTGAAGGGCGTCCGCCCAAGCAGCATCTGGTAGATCATGATGCCGAGCGAGTACAGGTCGGCGCGTTTGTCGATGTCGCGTCCCAACGCCTGCTCCGGCGCCATATACTCGGGCGTGCCCATCGCCGAGTCGGCCTTCGTGATCGCCACGCTCGCTGCCAGGACCTTGGCCAGCCCAAAGTCGGAAAGCACCGGCCGGTCGTCTTCCGCCATCAAGACGTTGTTCGGTTTGATGTCACGATGAACGATGCCCCGCCCGTGCGCGTAGTCGAGAGCGGCAGCGAGGGGCACGATGACGCTCATCACCTCCGTCAGCGCCATCTTGCGAGTCATTCGGTCACTGAGGGTTCCGTTCGTGACCAGCTCCATGACTATGTACATGAAGCCCTTGTCCTCGCCGAAGTCGTGGACCTGGATTATGTTGGGGTGGTTGAGACCGGCGACCGATTGCGCTTCCCGCTTGAACCGCTCGACGAACGCCGGGTCCTCGTTCTCGAAGGACGGCAACACTTTGACGGCGACCATCCGGTCGAGCTGCGGATCGCGGGCTCGAAAGACGGTCGCCATGCCGCCCTGGCCGATCTTCTCGATCAGCTCGTAGCGGCCAAGGCTGCTGCCCGGAAGAAGAGAGAGCATGGTAAAGGACTTTCTCGGCGCTTCGTGCCGTAGCGCCCGAACTGTCGCGAATAGTAACGAGCCCTCTGTGACGCAGTCAACCCGCCGACATGATCGGACTCCACTGCGGTTTCGCGGACCCGACAATCGCGTTACAGTGTCTGTTAGGCTACTTTCGGTGACCCAATCTGGCAGGGTTAGCAACCGTGTTCAGAAAAGCCCTGATCCCACTCGACGGCTCCGACTCGACCGAGCTGGTCATCCCTACGCGACCCAGCTCGCAAAGGGACTCGATATCCCGCTCGTTCTCCTCCCTATTGTCGAGAAGGAGGCGATAGGAGTCGGTCCAACCGAGCCCAGAGCCAGCGGAACGACCCTCTGCGTCTCACGCCGGCAGCCCTTCGAGTCCTCGCTCCGACGGTGTCTCCACCGCGGCGCCACCCAAGCCTGAGACGTTAAATCGGCCGGCCGCTGCTCGAACGGCGAACACTGTTCAGAGCTATCGACCGAGGCACACCGGCCGCACACACGTAGGGGCGGGTCTCAGACCCGCCCGCTCGGGACCTCGACCATCAATACCCCCGCTCCCTCGTAACGACGTTGAAAAGCGGCTCGCCAGCGAGATAGCGCCGGAGGTTCTCGCAGAACAGCTCGTTTGTCCGCTCCAAGTATTGGACGTTACGGCGGGTACCCGAGATGTGCGGCGATATGAAGACGTTACCCATCTCCCACAATGGGTTGTCCGGAGGCAGCGAGCGCCCCTCGAAATCGTCGATTGCCGCGCCCGCGAGAGCGCCGTCCCGAAGAACATGTACCAGCGCGTCCAATTCGACAGTGCCGCCCCTGCCGATATTGATGAAATACGACTCGGGCCTCATCGCCTTGAAGGCGGCCCGATCGAAGAGATGCTTCGTCGCGCCGGTTAGCGGAAGGCAGTTGACGACGAAGTCCGACTCCTTGAGCAGCCCGACAAGGTCGTCGGGGCCGAAGAAGCGCTCCGGCAGGACACCCTCCGGGTCCCCGACGCCCTGCCACTGGTACCCCAACGCCCGGCGCTCACGCGGATCTCGCTTCAGCGCCAGGACCCGCATGCGATGAGCGTGGCCGAGACGACCGACCTCCCGGCCGATGTGCCCGTAGCCGACGATTCCGAGCGTTTGTCCCCACAGCTCGGCCGCGGGGCTGTGGTCGCGCTCCAGCGTCCTGGTCTCTTTGTCGCGGACCAACTGCATGAAGTTCCGCACGAGCATCGCCATCGCGGTGATCGTGTATTCGGCCATCGGGACCGCGTGAGCGCCCGCCACGTTGGTCACCGTGATCCCCGTCCCAGCGTCGAATATCGGGCTGGAAACGTCGTTGTCGACCCCCGAGTAGTGGAAGGCCACCCACTTCAGGCAGTCGGCATCGCGCATGTCCGAGGGCGAGCGAAAGGCGTACAGGACCTCGACGTCGCCGAGGGCGGCGGCCACCTCGTCATGGTCGCGACAGGTAACTTGCTCAACGTCGACTCGCGGCGAGACGGCCGAGATCTCGCCCAGGAAGTCGGTCCTACCGGCAAGCTCCGGCACCGTAACAAGTACCTTCACACGATCCATGAGGCCACCCTAGTATTCAGTTAGCATGAAGAAATGTGTCGCTCTGAACCCTTCGAGTGGCTCAGGATGAACTCCGTGAAGGGCCTGGGGTGGCGATCTACACCTTCCCCCCGAGGGGCTCGGGATCTTCGACAACCTTCCCCCGAGGGGGAAGAGGTAGATGCCAACCCTGACACAACGGGCCTTACCGGAGATCAGTTTTGAACCACTGCTAGTCGATCAGGTTCTTTGAGATGTAGTCCTCGTCCAGCTCAATGCCGAGGCCCGGCTTCTGCGGGACCTCCAGCATGCCACGCTCGTTGGGTTTCCAAACTGGGTCCTTCTCGTAGGCCCTACGGTTCTTGTCGTGGGGTGTGAACACCTCTACGATGAGACCGTTAGGGACTGCCGCGATGCAGTGGACGTGGGCGGCCTCGCCGATGTGCGCCGCGACCGGAATGCGGAACGTATCCGCCAGTACCGCAATCCTCCGCCATTCGGTGATGCCGCCGCACACCTCCGTCGCATCGGGCAGCAGGATGTCCGCAGCCCTGTTGAGCACGAGGTCGCGGAATCCCCATATCGTCTGCTCCGCTTCGCCGGTGGCGATGGCCGTATCGACCGAGTCGACGATCTGCTTCATGCCGGCGATGTCGTCCATCACCAGTGGGTCCTCGACCCAGTACGGGCCGAACTCCTCCAGCGCCTTGATGAACTTGATGGCGTGCCGAGCGCCTCCGCGAAAGGAGGCCGACGTGTTGAAGTCCATCATCAGCTTCGCGTCCGGGCCGATGACCTCTCGTACGAGCCTGGCGCGGTCCACGTCCTGAGCGAGGTCCCTGCCGACCCGCATCTTCACGGCCTTGAACCCCATCTCCATGTATCGCGCCATCTCTGTCTCGATATAGGCCATCTCCTCGCTGTGAGAGTCGAGGCTGATGTAATGCCCCCCGCTCGCATAGCACGGTACCTCGTCGCGGTAGCCGCCCAGCAGCTTGTACACGGGAGTGTCGAGGGACTTGCCCATCAGGTCCCAGATGGCCGTGTCCACCAGGCTGATGGCCCTGACGATCTCGCCCTTCGCGAAGGGTGGCCGCCAGCCTCCGTCACCGCCGAACATCTTGCGCCAGACCCTCTCGTAGTTCATCGGGTCCTCGCCAACAACCAGCGGCTTGAGCTGGTTGAGAATCATGTCCGTGACCATCCCGCGGCTACGGCCCCCGATGTCGGTACCGAAAGCGCCCACCGTCCCGTCGTCCGCGACCACCTCGACGATGCTCGCCTCCCATTCCCCATGAAGCGCCCTACCCAGCGAGTTGGTAAAGGGACGGTAGATCGAGCTACGAACCGACCGGACTCGAACGTCTGCGATCTTCAATAGCCGTCTCCTCTCCCGACTCGGGCTGTGGGAGAAGAGCGCCGAACGAACCTACAGTTGGATTGGTAGATGTTGAATCGATCAAGGGGCCGGCGAACTGGGGCCGCGAGCTGCTTGTCGGATAGCTTTTTTTGCTCAGCCGCTCCATTCTGTTCCATATGTTCCATTTCCTTTCTGGTGGATGGTACATCAGGCTGGAAGACTGTTCCTCTCCCTATCTGGCGCCGGTACACGGACGTTCCAGATTGTTTCCCTTTGTTTCACTTTGTCCCACCTTGTTTGGTCTTCAAAGAGAAAGGGACAGGCCCGCGCGGGGTCTGTCCCTCACAAATACAGTAGCACATCCGTTCTTGGCTGTCAACTCTGCAAATGACCTCACTTCAAGAACTTGGCGGCGTCATGGAAGGCGGCGAGGACTCGCCACCGGGGATCTAACGAGCCAAGGCCGTCACTCAAGAAACGTCCCCTCCGCCTCCACCCGCTCGTAGACCGTTCGGTACTCCGCCGAGCCGTCTTCCTCCCACACCTCGAAGTCGACGCCACGGACCGCGCCCTCCTCACGTCCCGTCAGCCTCGTTACGCTGGGCGCTCCGCGGCTGTACGCCTTGTGCCCTCCGGGGAGGCGCAGCACGCCGACGAACCTGGGCGGCGCGTATGGCTCGTCGCTGGCGAACCGCGCGATCGCGTCCTCATCGACCTCGACACCCAGGCCCGGACCGGTCGGGACCGGCGACGACCCTTCAACCACCGGGATCGGCTCCCGGACGATGTCCTCCTCGTACTGGTCGTCCAGGTCAATGGAGTGGCCGGTCGCCGTCGGGAGCACGGCCGACATGTGCATCGCGAGCGCCTTGGCGAGGGCACCGCCTGTAACCTGCATGATTACCTGTACGTTCGCTTTACCATATGCGACGCCCCGCGACAGCGTATCGGCGATTGACGGCTCGGCGTGCCCCCCGGCGATCATGAAGACATCGGCCATTCCCAGCATCGCTTCCTGAAGTCCACCCAGCACTGTTCTGTGCATGACCAGTGGGATCTGCGTTTGCTGACGCAGGCGCCGCCAGCCGTCGACGTCGTGTTTCGGAAGAGCGTCTTCGATCCAGCCGACGATCGGATGGTTTTGCTCGATCTCGGCAACCAACGGCTTCACTGCCCCCAGCGTCCTGCCGCGCCCGCCGTTGAAGTCGTAGTGGATTCGGAAGTGCTCGGGCGCCACGTCTTCGGCGGCCCTGGTCTGCTCGATGGGGTCGTACCTCTCGCTCGTGTGCATCTTGATGATGTTGTAGCCCTGCTCTGCTGCCCTGGCCACCTCGCTCGCGAAGGCTTCGGCCGAGATGTCCGGGCACCAGGCGGCGACCGACACGGCGTCGCGCATCTTCCGGCCCATCAGCGCGTGCGCCGGGACCTCCAGGTGCTTGCCCATGACGTCGTACAGTGCCGCGCCGACACTCTGTGGGAGGGTGCTGTTGACGAAGTCGAATGGGTTACGGTCGACCAGCTGCTCGATCTCAGCGTCGGACGGCGGCCGCCAGGACGGCTTGACGCGCTCCTCGCCGAACCCGACGATCCCGTTATCCGTCTCGACCCGCGCGACCACGCGGAAGTTGAGCCCGACAACGAACGGCTTGAGGCCGTCGTACCGCCTGGCCATCGGCGGACGAATGAGCGTGAGTTTGGCGTCGGTTATCTTCATCGCGAGTCTGGAACTGCTAGATGCCTTACACCGTCTTGCGTTCGGGCACAGGTTGAAATTCTCTCTCGAAGCGAACGGGCGCATGCAATGCGCCCCTACCAAGGTCCCCACCGTACTCAGGGTGAGCCTTCGACTGGGCTCAGGATGACCGTTCGACAAGCTCAGAGTGAGCGCGGGTCAGGGTCCCGTTCGTCCTAGCTTATTCCGTTCGTGGTGGTCTTTTCCGTTCGTGGTGAGCCCGTCGAACCACGACTCGCACTGCGAGCTTGCGACAAGGCCCACCGGTATACATTCCAACCCACCGACGTATCCTCAAGAAACTATTTGGAGGGCATGGTGGAGTTGAACGTCAACCCGCGATCGATCCAGGCCGCCAGATCGGCGTCGGAGGCCAGACCCTCGGCCTCGACGTAGATGAACCCGTCCATTGACCTTCCGGTAAAGTCCATGGGGCGGGCGTGGGGCTGCGAAAGCGCCTCGTCGCTCTGATCGGGCCCCACACGGACCATCAACTCGTCCTTCACCACGCCGCAGCACATGTGCCCCTGGACCATGAACGTCAGCCCGCCGAACATCTTCTTGGTCGCAAAGCCCGGCTGGTCGCCCAGCAAGCTCTCCGCCCTCTCGGCCAGGATCTCGTCGTATGCCATTTGATCCCATCACCCTAACCCTCTCCCTTAGCCCGAATCCACCGACGGACAGGGATGGACGACGTGAGGACAGCGGAAGGGGGTGAGGGAGTTACAGGCGTGATGATCCGGGCTCGAATTTGGGTAGACGGGAGGTTGGCGGGCGGTCTGCAGGCGCTTTTGGGGGCACCGATGGCGGCCTACAGTGGCTGTGGCGAGCCAGATGGCGGGATAGGACACGGCAAGAGGCGCTCGCGGACTGGGCTGGCGCGAGTTTGCGGGGACGTTGGGTTGGCTGGTGGGTCAGTGGCGGACGGGCTCCGTCAGGCTGGGAGTGGAATGGCTCGCAGTCGGGCCAGGGCGCGGCTGAACTGCTCCTCCCAGGGCCAGCGCCGGGGAAGCTGCAGGGTCAATCGGCGTGCCGAGCGGGTGATCCGTCCGGCCAAGGCAAAGACCCGTCGTCTGAGGGTCTTGGTGGTCACGATCTGCTGACCCAGGCCGATGCGGGCTGTCCAGCGGGCCAGGTTGTGCGCCATCACCTGTACCGCCAGCCAGGCGCCGTTGGCGGCGAAACGGCCCGAGGGGAGATGGTTCAGCCCCACGCCGTACTTGAGGTCGCGTATCGCATTCTCGATCTCGGCGTGACGGCGATGATCGGCCTCCAGTTCCAGCGTCTCCCCGTCCCGGTCGGTGATGAAGCCGTGATAGCTGTAGGTGGCGAAGAGAGCCAGTTGAGAACAGGGCGCCGGCTTCACCCGCCGGACGATGAGCCGTACCGGCGCGGCGTCCGCCTCGGCCTGGAACGGGGTGTAGGTGGTCTCGGCCACATCGGCGGCGCCGTCCAGCCAGTAAGGAATCGGCGTCCAGCCATCTTCGGGTATCGCCTCGATGAGATTCCGCAGGCGGGCGCGCTGGCGGATGGCGATGGAGAAGCGGACATCCATCCGGCGGCAGACGGCGACCACGGCGTGGGTATAGAAGCCGCTGTCGGCCCGCACCGTGAGTTGGCCCCTGGCTCCGCAGTAGCGCACCCGCCCCACCGTTTCACGCAGGAAGTGGGCAGCGCCGCGGGCGGTGTTAGCCCGGCCCTCGCGCAGGCGGGCCATCAGCACGTCGCCGGTGCCGGCGGCGACGGCCAGCAGCGGGTGATAGCCCCGCGCACCGGTGTAGCCGTGGTGGCGGGCGCCCTCCTTGGCCAGTCCGTAGGTCTCGCAGATCGTCGAATCAAGGTCGATGGTGAATGGTGCGTCGCCGGGTCCGGCACCGGCCTTCCAGACCCGGGCCAGCAACTCGCGGCTCACCCGGTCCAGTTGGCGGACATGGCCCCACCTGAAGCTGCGCAGGAAGGTGCCCAGGGTGGAGGGAGCCTTAGCCGTGAAACCGAGCACGCGGGCGGTCCCGCCGGCGCGCAGCACATCGGCGTCGTCGATGCAATCTCCGCCGGCTAGGGCGGAGGCCACCAGGGTCATCATCTTGTCGCCGGTGTTCGCCCGGCCCGGCGCGCCGCCGAGGTCGAGGTGCTTCCGGAGGAGTTGGGGCAGGCCAAGGCGCAGGGCGAGGGTGGCGGGAAGGATCAGCCCGGCATTGGCCACCAGGCGGTGGTCGTCGAAGGCGATTTGGATGCGGTCGGGGTGGTTACGTGGTAGCATCTATCGGGTGCTCCTTTTCTGGGACCGGTTTTCTGTTTCAAAACCATTATCCCAGATTCAGAGGCGCACCCTTTTGTTTCTTCAGCAGGCCTCCTACACGCCGTCCTTCGGTGGATTAGGGCTAAGCCCGAATCCACCGAAGGACACCGATGGACGGCGTGAGGGCAGCGGAAGGGGGTGGGTGAGGGAGCTACAGGGGGGATGGCCTGGGGTCTTGGGGTAGATGGGAGGCCGGCGGCCGGTCTTCAGTCGCCGCACAGGGCCCCTAAGGCCCTATGCGGGAGTTGCGATGCGCGGGAAGGCGAGAGGATACGCAGCAGGGGACTCTCGCGACCGGGGTGGCGCGAGATTGCGGGGACGTTGGGTCAGTTGCAGGCTGGCTGTCAGGCCGGGAACGGAATGGCTTGCAGCCGGGCCAAGGCGCGACTGAACTGGGTTTCCCAAGGCCAGCGCCGGGGGAGATGCAAAGTGAGGCGGCGCGCCGAGCGGGTGATCCGTCCCACCAGAGCGAAGACCCGCCGCCTGAGGGTCTTGGTGATCACGGTCCGCTCGCCCAGACCAATCCGCGCCGTCCAGCGGGCCAGGTTATGCGCCATCACCTGGACCGCCAGCCAGGCGCCGTTGGCGGCGAAGCGCGCCGACGGCATGTGGTTCAGCCCGACGCCGTACTTGAGGTCGCGTATGGCGTTCTCGACCTCGGCGTGGCGGCGATGATCGGCCTCCAGTTCCAGCGTCTCCCCATCGCGGTCGGTGATGAAGGCGTGATAGCTGTATCTGGCGAAGAGGGCGAGCTGGGAACCGGGCGTCGGCTTCACCCGCCGGACAATGAGCCGCACCGGCGCGGCGTCCGGCTTGGTCTGGAACGGGGTGTAAGTCGTCTCGGCGACATCGGCGGCGCCGTCCGTCCAGTAGGGAATGGGAGTCCAGTCCTCCTCTGGTATCGCCTCGATCAGGTCCCGCAGGCTGGCGCGCTGGCGGATGGTGATAGAGAAGCGGACATCCATTTCCCGGCAGGCGGCAACGACAGTGTGGGCGTAGAAGCCGCTGTCGGCCCGCACCGTGAGTTGTCCCCTGGCCCCGCCGTAGCGCACCCGCCCCACCGTCTCACGCAGGAAGTGGGCGGCGCCACGGGCGGTGTTGGCCCGGCCCTCGCGCAGCCGGGACATCAGCACCTCGCCGGTGCCGGCGGCAATGGCCAGCAGCGGGTGATAGCCGCGGGCGCCGGTATAGCCGTGGTGGCGCGCTCCCTCCTTGGCCAGTCCATAGGTCTCGCAGATGGTCGAGTCCAGGTCGATGGTCAGGGGCGAGTCGCCGGGTCCGGCCCCAGCGGCCCAGGCCCGGGCCAACAACTGGCGGCTCACGCGGTCGAGTTGACGGACATGCCCCCACCGGAAGCTGCGCAGGAAGGTCCCCAGGGTGGATGGCGCCTTGACCACGCAGCCTAGAACACCGACCGTCCCACCAGCGCGCAGCGCATCGGCGTCGTCGATGCAGTCGCCGCCTGCCAGCGCGGAAGCGACCAGCGTCAGCATCTTGTCCCCAGTGTTCGCCCGTCCCGGCGCTCCGCCGAGGTCAAGGTGATGGTCGACGAGTTCCCGCAGGCCCAGGTGCCGGGCTAGGGTGGCCGGCAGGAGCAGGCCGGCATTGGCCACCAGGCGATGGTCGTCAAAGACGATGCGGATACGGTCGGGTTTGTTCTGTGGCAGCATCTATTGGGTGCTCCTTGTTTCCGGGCAGGTTTCTGTTCCAAAACCATTATCCCAGATTCAGAGGAGCACCCGCTGGCTTCTTCAAGGGCTGTCCCCAAGGACGTCCTTCGGTGGATTCGGGCTTAGGAACAGGGGATAGCCGTTACCTTTACCGCCCCGTTTCAGTTCCGCTCACCCTGAGCTGAGTCGAAGGGTCGCTCTGGGCCCGTCTAAGCCCGCCGGTGCACCGCTGGATTCCGGCCCACGGCTTTCGCTGGGGCAGGCTTTTCGCCGGAATGACGGACAGGAGTGCAGGACCTCGTCATATGCCATCGCGCCACTCCCTACTGCTCTTGCGCGAGAGATTTCACGAACCTGTGGACCTCGCGCGCGGGACCATGTTTCGGCTTCTCCATGATCCCTGTCTCTATGAGACCGAAGCCCAGCTTCCAGAGGACACGCTGAGAAGCAGGGTTGTCTGCAACAGTGGATGCCTGGAGTCTACTGAACCCAAGGCCAGATGCCTCTTCCACGATCGCACCGGCTGCCTCTGTCGCATAGCCGTCTCCCCATCGGCTCCGTGTGATCGAATATCCGACCCGCCTAGTCCTACCTCCGGCTCCATTTGACCAAGTAATACGAGTCCTACGGTGTGACCGTCGGACTTTGTGGTTATCAGGAACGTGCCAGTGCTCTCCCGATAGGCTTCCGAAGTCACTTCAGTGACAAACGCCTCAGAGTCCTCCTGGGTGAACGGAAACGGCACCCGGTTCAGCCTCTTGGCGACCTCCCAGTCCGAGTACAACTGATGGACAAAGTCCCCATCCTGTCGCACTAGCGGACGCAACACCAATCTCTGGGTCTCAATCGATTGTTCCGTCCAGTCCATCCACCGTTTTCTCCTAGTAAAGGCCCTCACGCTAAGAATCTGATTCAAGTCTTCCGCTCACCCTGAGCTCAGTCGAAGGGTCCTCTTGGGCCCATCGAAGGACGCGTGCGCGCCATTGGATTCCGGCCCACGGCTTTCGCCGGGGCAGGCTTTTGGCCGGAATGACGGATAGGATTGCCAAGACACCGTTCGTATACGATCTTGATACCTCCGTTGCCCGGAGCCTGGGACGCCCTTCGACGGGCTCAGGACGAACGGTGGGGCTAGCCGTACCGCTCGACGAATCCTTGCGGAAACGCCGCAACCTTCCCAAGGACGTACTCCGGCGATATCTCGCGCTCAGGAGTATAGGCCGCCTCGAACATTAGCTGGCCGCCGTAATCGATGTCCTTGAAGGCCGCGAAGACCTCCGCCCACTCAATGCTTCCGTCGAGCGGAGATATGTGGTCCCGCTCCACCCAGTCGTGCAGGTGAAGGTGGATAAGCCGATCGCCGCACTGGGCCATCGTCTCGCGAGCTCGATCCTTCTTGGTGAACGGGTTCACCTCGTCGTCGTCCCGGGTGTGGCCGATGTCGACGACCATACCGAACCGGTCCGAGCCGACTTTGTCGATGAAAGCCGTGTAGTCCGCCAGGTCCCGACCGTTCTCGATGGCCAGCTTGATCGAGTGGCCGTCGAGCTGTTCGAGCATCTCCGTGACGCTCTTTTCCGACGGCTCCTCCGGCCTGAAGTGGCAGACCATCACGCCGGCGCCCATCTCCTCGGCGATCTTGGCCGCGACGACGCCCTCGGCAACGGCCTTCTTCCGGTTGTCCTCGTCGTCGGAGTTGTACAGGTAGCCGGGGCTGTGCATCGAAACGATGTCCACGCCCTGCCGTTCGCACTCCGACACCACCTCCGCGACGTTCGACCGGCCCTCAATATCCAGGTGGCCGGGTGTACCGAGAGCGCAGACCTCGATCCGTGTGATGCCAGCTTCCCGCATCATCGCGACGTCCGCTGCCGACAGGAGCCGGTCGCGTGGGAACACGATCGTCGAGCATCCGAGGCGCTCCGCGATTTCCTCCGCCGTCCATTCATAATTTCCGTCGTTCATTAGCAGGTCCTTTCCCGAGCCTAGTCGGTGCAACGGCCTCCGCAAGGCTAAATGCAACGTCCTCAAAATGCAACGACCGCAGCTGTAGCGTTCACAAACCCCGATAAGGTATCATAAGAACATCTGAGTTAATGTTCCGCCTTCGCATCATTGGGTGCACCGTTGGTCTATGACGTTTTCTTGAGTCACGCAGCCGAAGACGATGAGTTGGCCGCTCGGACAGCCGCTTTACTCAAAGAATCTGGAATTGAAGTGTTCACCACCGGACCGGGATTTCCTACGGGGATCTGGGCGGACGAGGTAAGAGCCGCACTTGAAGAATCAGAATACTTCTGGCTCTTGCTGACCGACCACGCCCTAGATCGCAGCGTATATGTCCACCATGAGTTTGGCTACTTCTTCGGATACCACCGGAACAACAATCCTTCGGTTGACATTCGGGATATAGGGAAAAGACTGCGATATATGTTGCGACTCGGCAATGATCAGCGTCCTGGGATGTACCAACATTTCCAAGACTATCGCGTAGACCTAGACGATCCAGTTAGTATTGCCCGAATCATAGCGACAGATATTGGCAACGAATTCAAAGAGCCACCGAACCCCAAGGAACTCAGAATAGCTGGTTCCTCCTCGGTCTTGGTGCCTCCAAACGGAATCGAGGCAATGGAGGTCATCGGTACCGGGAGTCAGGCTGGCCCGAATTACTCCTATGGGATTAGGACGCTTAGGCTGGTGTCGCCCCAGACCATTTTCAAGGTGAGCGCGGCTGCGTGGCATCCACAGGTGGACGTCTCGCTAATGAAGGACCTGCCTCAGATCGGTCCAAATAGACAGGGAGAACCGTCACTGAAAGTTGAATGGGCCAGCAGTACTGAACCGCCTGGCGAATTGCAAGATTCTTACGGAAGAAAGTTCGCTTTTCAGCGACCCCGAGACCCGGGCCCCCCGTGGCAGCCTTTGTATGTCACCTTCGAGACGCTTTCAGAGGAAGCGTGGGCGGCGGTCGCCTATATGAGGGTCGAAAGACAGCAACACGGTCATCCTGAGACGCACATGCTTCACGGACCCAGTCCCTACGGCTGGGTCAGAGGCCAAAGATCTGAGGACTAACTCTCTCCTCACTCCGGAAACTCCGCCACGAACGCCGCCTCGACCAGCATCCTCATCTGCAGGTCGACGCCGTAGCAGCGGCGGTTCGGCGGGTGGTCGCCGAAGTACTCCGCCCACGCCTCGTTGATGGCCCCCACGTCCCGGTTCACGTGCTGGAGGTAGATGCGGGCCGAGCACACGTTGGTCTTGTCCAGGCCCGCCTCGCCCAGGACCTCGTCGAGCTGCCGGAAGACCTCGCGCACCTCGGCGCTGGCTCCTCCGTCGACCGGTCCGTCGCTGCCGTCAGGGATGCCGGTCAGGACCGTCTCCAGCACCTTGCCGCCGTGTATTACGGCCGAGCTGGCCGGAAAGCCCTCCCGAGTCTTGATGAACTTCATTTCGCGCTCCTACAGATAAGAGTCCCTACCGTCGCGCCAACAAAACATTCGTGGCGGTATCCAGCACCAACTCTCCGGCGTCGACGAACGGCCGGACGGCCTGCACCAGGTCGGCCCTCATTCCTTCGATCGCGGCCCTGCGTTGTTCCTCCGTCATGGCGGCGAACTGGGGCAGGACGGCCGCCGCCCCCTGCATCATCATTGGGGCCACTGTGTCCGGGTCACCCGCCTTGTTCGACATGCTCGCTCCCTGGACGTTGACCTCGGCAAAACCGGCGTTCTTCGCAAGCCGTTCGAGATAGGTCCCATCGCTCAACGAAAACGGCAACGAGAGTGCTCCCGGCGCCACGTGCTTGGCGACCACCCCATCCATCGCCTTCATGAACGGCTGTGCCTCTATGTCGCGCCAAACGCTAACTGCGGCTCGGCCCCCGGGTGCCAGCACGCGACGGATCTCATTCAGACCTACCTGGTGGTCCGGGAAAAACTGGAGCCCCTGCTGGCAGAGTACCAGGTCGAAGGATGTGTCCGGGAAAGGCATCTCCGTGCCGCTCCCCTCGTGAAACTCAACCGGTGCCCCGCCGGTTGGCGCGAGCCTGCGCGCGACTGCCAGCATGTCGGGCGATATATCGAGGCCAACGACCGACCCCTCCGAACCGACCATAGCCGCGACGCTCCTCGTCACGATTCCGGTGCCGCAGGCAAGGTCCAGGACGCGGTCGCCCTTTCGCGGGGCGGCGCGCTGCAGCAGGTCGGCGGTCCACGGCGCGAAGACGTGCTGTGCGATGACCTTCTCATAGGCTTCCGCAGGGTTCGGTGTTGGTGATGTCTCGGCCATGTCACATTCTCCTTAGACCAGGCTGCGTGGATTCCGACGTGAGGATACTAGGCGACGGCGTCCGCGTCGATACGGTAGTTGGGGGACGGCGTGCGAACTGGGCTTCTCTGAAGACTCTAGTAGACCGAAATCTTTGAAATGAGGGGTAGCCGAGATTGGCGTGCTACGACGACAGGGCGGGTTTCAAACCCGCCCCTACCAAGCCGTAACCTCAGAACCCTTCAATACTAGGATGTTGGACCACTAGTACATCTGGCAATAGTGGACGACAATGGACACAGGGCACCGTTTCGGGATAAAACGAAAGGCCCCCAGGATTACCCAGGAGGCCCACCATAAAGGGCTTAGAGGTGGCAGGAGCGGCAGGATTCGAACCCGCGACCCTCGGTTTTGGAGACGGAGGGCTACCTAATCCCCACCTTTCTCAGTCGCCATGTTGTAGCTATTTCCGCCTATCTACCGCCCTCATCCCTCACCCACCGCGCCCAGTTAGTGACCCATACTGACCCTACCCTATTACGCATGCTATAGTTAGAGACATGGAAAGGCCGGAGCACAAGGTGATAAGTCTCGGCTCCGGCCTACGAATCGCGGAGGGTTGCCAGAGAGGTTTAATGGGCTCGACTCAGAATCGAGTGGGGCGTCTTAAAGCGGGTGCCCCCACAGGGTCGAATCCCGTAGCCTCCGCAGTGATTATACCATACAGGACGATACTAGAAGGCATCAGTTAGACACCATGGCATCGGAGATGTTGACGGCGCAAGAGGCGGCGGCTGAGCTTGGCGTGAGCCCTGGTCGTGTGCGCCAGTTGCTCAATGAGGGACGGATTAGGGGCGCCCGGCATTTCGGGAATGTCTGGATGATACCCTCGCCTGTGCGCGTTACACCGGGCACCAAAGGGCCTATCGGTGTAGCCGGCGAGAAGACCGAAGCCTTAGCTATCCGAGCAAACGCCGGTCCAGCTCTTCCACCGCCGCCCTCTGCGCTCCCCTGAACAGGTGCCCGTAAGTGTCCATCGTCGTCGAGATCGATGAGTGCCCCACCATGTCGGCGATCACCCGTGGATGCACTCCACCAGCGATCAGCAACGACACGAACGTGTGCCTGAGACCGTTAAGCGTGAGATGCGGGAGACTCTCACGCCGCACGATCTTCGTGAAGTCTTTGGATAGCCGCTCTCCGCTGAAGGGTCTGCCCAGCTCGTCAGTGAACACGTGACCGTCACCCTGCCATAAAGAACCAACTTTCAGCTGACGCTCCGCCTGCTCGACTTTCACGCGTCGAAGAACGTCCACGGCTATGCGGCTAGCCTCGAGGGTTCGTCGGCTCTGCTCAGTCTTCGGGAATCCCTCGACCAGTCCACGACCGGTGATGCGGATCAGCTTACGAGAAACCTCGATCTCCGCATCGTCCAGGTCCACCTTGTCCCACTTCAGACCGCAAAGCTCGGAGCGCCTTAGTCCTGCCGTAGTCGCTGTCCAGTACACGTCCCGGAATATGCTCTCCTTGGCAGCCTCGATGAACGCGTTGAACGACTCGGGCTTCCACGGCACCACCAGGATCTTGTCAGGCTTCGGCGCCTTCGCACTGTCGGCCGGGTTGCGGACCAGGTCGCCCCAGTCCACAGCCAGCTTAAGCGCCCCTTTGAGCACCACGCTGCAATGCTTCACCGTCCGCTTACTGAGTCCGTCAACCAGCATAGCCGAGTACAGGGCCTGGACATGAGACGTCCGCAAACCCTGAAGCCGCACGCCTCCGATGGCCGGGACGATGTGCCGGTCCACGTAGTGCCGATACCCCTGCCGCGTGGATGGCTCCAACCCAGCCACGTAGCTCTCCACCCACCGCTCCAGAAATTCCGAGACGGTCTCGTCCGACCGGGCTACGTAAGTTCCCTTGTCGACGGTGCCAATGCGCTCTCGTAATAGCCGCTCAGCGTCCCGACGTCGACCCGCGATGGTCTCCGACACGATACCGCGCTTCCCGGTCTCGTCAGGAGGCGCCTGGTACCGTATGCGCCACTTCCCCGGAGTGCGCTCCATGATCGAGCCACTACCCTTGGACCGTCGAGACTTAGTCGTCACGCGAACACCCCAACCCACCGACCGAGCAACTCCAAGATCAGGACGACCGCAATCACGGAGCCGTACAACAATAGGTCGCGACGATCAGGACTTGTCACGTTAACGGCCGCGCCCTCACCCCAGCACTCCCCGACCCTGTACACGCCGTATACGGGTATCCCGGGTCCGTATCCCCGTCCCGTAGATGCCGCGGTAGCTTATAAAAGGACCCCGATGATGATGCCTACGATCCCGTAGACGAGCGGACTACTGCCCAGCCGTGGTTCTTTAAGCCCCGGCATCCCTCACCCCAAACCGCACCCTCGCTAGTTCCTCGGTAATCCGATACTTCCGGGCCACATCCTCTATCGGCATGTAAAGCAGCCACGGGTCTTCAGCCGCTGGAATGGTCAGCCAAGCGGCGAACTCTTCCGCTTGATGTTCCTGCCGCCAGGTCCACACCTCGTCGTAGTGGTGGAGCCAGAGCTGGTTTCCTACATGTAGGAAGTGGTGCCCAAGTCCGTGCGCCACGATGGTCCGTTGCTCGACGACAGGAATGTCCTTTGGAACCAGCATCATTCCCGAAGTTGTGATGTCATGGTAGGCGCTGATCCAAGGATGCCGCACCTTGACCGTCAGGCCCTCCGCCTTCGCGATGACCTTCAGGTCGTTGGTGGCGTATCGCTTCATCACCTCTGCCGCCCGGTCTCGCCCGATCATCCCTGCTCCCTTCGTCGCCGGTTCTCCGTTGCCATCCGCACAGCGCTTCGTATGAATTCGCGCTCTTCCTCGGACATCTCGTGCCACGGACCCCGGAAGAATAGGTCGAGCTCTGGGTCTTCTAGGTCGATTTCCCCAGGCACCTGCTTTTCGTCCCCTCCGAGTAGCCAATCCACAGAGACTCCGTAAACCTCGCTGAGCCGGACCAAATGCTCGTGCGATGGGTTGGCCCTTCCTGACTCCCAATAGTAGACGGCATGGGATGTCACGCCCATTTGCTCCGCCACCTCTTCCTGAGTCTTCCCAGACTGAGCTCGCGCCGCCTTCAGCCGTTCCGACAATGCTGATTCCGCAGCCAATTCAATGACCTCTAACATGGGGTGTGAGTTTCCCCTAAGCAATCTCTATATCTACCATGACCCCTAACATGGGTGTGAGTTTTCCCTAAGCAATTTCTATATCTACCATATAGAGTGTTGACAAGCCACAGAGCATAGTTTATAGTGCCCCTATGTTTTACTGAGGCATGGATATGATTCAGACATGGACCGACACCGTGAACCGCTGGTTAGAGGAGAACGACCGGTCTCAGGCGTGGCTCGCGAACAAAACGCCGCGACTCTCGGTGCAGCATTTCAACCGTTGCATGAAGGGTCACGAGCGACCGTCGCAAGATCTTCTGCAGCGTCTGCAGAAAACGATGTCTGAGCATGGGCGGTCGGACGAGCCGGTGCGCCTGGGTGGACCCCAGCCCATGAGCCAGCGGCCACGGAGGGCTAGGCGTGCCTGACCCCACGACCCACGACCACCGCTGCACCGAGTGCCGCTCGCCCATCGACCTGGGTTGCAGGCGCACCGACTGCAAAGACCGCATCTGCGTGAACCGCTACTACGCGCACGGAGACGGAGCGTGACTACGACACACCACGACGACAACACCATGACCCGCAACGGCACGAACGACAGCTCGTGGCGTAGGTCCATGCAATGGGCTGCCGACGAACTCAACATGACCGACACCCACCTCTACAAGTGCGCCAATAGGGGCGACAAGGAAGTGCTCAAGTGGGCTATACCAGTCGGTAGGCGGTGGATCGTCTCGAAGCCCCGGTTCGACGCCTGGATCGGCCCAGACGGTGAACTCAAGCTGAAGCTACTGGAAGCTCGGGACATCGCAGAACGAGACGCTCGTGACGCCTTGAGCCGTCACGACTATCTGGTATTCGCGATACAGGACGGCCAGTGGGAATTCCTGAACCTGCTCATCGACGACGGCACGGAGAGCCCATTTAGCGACATCTCTGATCAGCTAGCACGAGAGCGGCTGGGGAGGATAGCAGCGTGAGGCAAAACAATTGTTGCCGTTGCGGAGAGACTACCTTTGGCATCTATGTCCGTGCCGACCCCAGGCTTTGCGGCCCATTCGAGCAACACGACTGGAATCACCCTGTCTGCGATACCTGTTGGTACTTCTTCTATCCAGACAGATGCCCACCTGCCCGTGTAGCGGACGAGGTGCCAAAGTGGGCTAGGGAAAAGCTCGGGGTAGCAGCATGACCAAACCATCCGACGCCATGACACCGGGACCGTGGGAGGCCGAAGCCCAGTTCGACGTTGACGAGCCGTTTGAGATCACCGGAGGGGGAGGAGAAAAAGTAAGTGGCCACAACGGTTGACACAAGCGGAGAGGGAGGACGGGTTATGACGACTGTATGGACGCAAGAGGCGGACGCACGGTTACGGGACTATCTCGCGTCACACGAGTTGGTCGCCGGCATCGGGACGGAGGAGTTGGCCTGCTCGGTCGCGGCGATCAACCTCGCACTCACTGAGAAGGTAACGGACGCCATCCCGAAGTGTATGTCCAAGGTTATCGGTCAATGGATGATTGTCGTCCAAGACGCGATGCCCTCGGAGATGCGCAACTCGCCGGGGTGGAAGCGTTTGCTGCCGATGGCCGCTGGCACGGGCCGTGAGAGGGAGGAGGAGCGGCTAGCTCTGGTCATGGATTGGATGTGGGGGACAGTGCTCCCCGATTTACAGAGCGTAGCGGATCAGGGCGGCTTCGGCGCCGAGTGGCGGACGATGTGCGTGGAGAAGTCTCCTGAGGCTGCTAAGGCCGCCGCCGAGGCT
>CBDFJV010000001.1:0-26113 GCA_965248605.1 Dehalococcoidia bacterium | reverse complement strand
CATATGTTGCCCAGGTTCATACCGCATAGCTACCCCTCCTCCGACTCCGCCACCAACCGCGCCAACAGCCCAACAGGGTCGTACCGCTCCCAGGCGGCGGCCCTGGCAGCCCCGGGGGCGGCCCTGGCGGCGTCCCTGGCGTCCCAGGCGGCGGCCCTGGTCAAGGAGTCTAGCCACTATTCGGTGATCTCCTCCGACTCCACCACCAACCGCGCCAACAGCCCAACAGGGTCGTACCGCTCCCAGGCAGCAGCCCCGGGGGCGGCCCTGGCGGCGTCCCTGGCGTCCCAGGCGGCGGCCCTGGCGGCGTCAATGGCAGCCTCGGCGGCGGCCCTGGCGGCGTCCCCGGCGGCGGTCCCGGCGGCGTCCCTGGCGGCGGCGGCGGCAAAGGCGGTGGCCCTGGCAGCCTCGGCGGCGGCCCCGGCGGCGTCAATGGCGGCCTCGGCGGCGTCCCTGGCGGCGGCGGCGGCAAAGGCGGTGGCCCTGGCAGCCTCGGCGGCGGCCCCGGCGGCGTCAATGGCGGCCTCGGCGGCGGCCCTGGTGGCGTCAATGGCAGCCTCGGCGGCGGCCTTAGCAGCCTCAGGAGACTTCTCCACGCACATCGTCCGCCACTCGGCGCCGAAGCCGCCCTGATCCGCTACGCTCTGTAAATCGGGGAGCACTGTCCCCCACATCCAATCCATGACCAGAGCTAGCCGCTCCTCCTCCCTCTCACGGCCCGTGCCAGCGGCCATCGGCAGCAAACGCTTCCACCCCGGCGAGTTGCGCATCTCCGAGGGCATCGCGTCTTGGACGACAATCATCCATTGACCGATAACCTTGGACATACACTTCGGGATGGCGTCCGTTACCTTCTCAGTGAGTGCGAGGTTGATCGCCGCGACCGAGCAGGCCAACTCCTCCGTCCCGATGCCGGCGACCAACTCGTGTGACGCGAGATAGTCCCGTAACCGTGCGTCCGCCTCTTGCGTCCATACAGTCGTCATAACCCGTCCTCCCTCTCCGCTTGTGTCAACCGTTTAGGTAGTGGTTACGCCATGTTCGCTGTGCGCTGGGCAATGAAAAGCCCCCCCATCCGAACCAGACCGCGCCGCCTGTACTCGTCTGGCAGCAGGTTCCGCCTCCGTCCGACTTCCAGACTTCTTCTTGCTCATGGCGTACTCCCCCTAACAGTAGGTTGGTGTTCGGGGGCATATGACTGTCCCGGCAAATGGTACTGTTGTGGGTGAGGCATATAATCCCTGGGGGCATCCGGAGGCTCCCACTTAGTAAATTGCTTCTTTCATCTCGCCTCAGTAGCAGTACGGCCTTGTAACCATTCATTCACCTCGATCGTGACTAGAACGTGCCGCCTGGCGGGAATCCAGCCACGCCTCTACTTCCTCACTCCGCCATCCTGTGAGCCGCGGACTGATCTGGACAGGACGAGGAAACTCGACCCGTGAGACCATCCGGTAGATCGTGGCGCGTGATAAGCCAGTGATCGACACCAGCTCGCCGAGCCGCAGGATGCGCTTGTCAGCCAAGGGTCGTCATTCAGACCCCTCCGCCAGCACCCGTTCCCTGGCCTCTTCAGCCGCCTTTTCCGCGTCTGGTGCCACCCGCCGGTACTCGTCGATGTCGATGCCGAGGGTCTCGCACCAGCGGTAGAGCGTGGTATCGGTGATCTCAAGGTCCACGGAGACAAGCATCACCATGTTTCGGAGGCCCCGATGCTGACGTAGGGAGTCGATCACGATCTCTCGGATATCGCCGCCACGTTGGGCTTCTAGCTTCTGTTGTGTATAAGACTTGAGCAATCTATCCTCTCCAAGCCAGTTGTCTTCTTGTAATATTCTTATTGGCATATATATTACACCATTTAATAGATTTAGTCAAGAAGTAAGGGGGATAATGCATATTGCTATGAAACGCAGTCGTCCACAGCCTATAGGCGACCGTATCCGCCAGGGGAGACTCCAACTAGGTCTTAGCCAAGGCCAAGTAGCCGAGAGAACAGGCTTGACCCAGACCTCGTTGTCCCGCTACGAAACTGGGGCTGCTAATCCGTCCGAGCCAAGCCTGAGATTGCTCGCTACCATATTCGACAAGCCTTATGAGTGGTTCTTCGGCGAGAAAGACGAACCACAAGGGGACAGTGGCCGTGTCAATGCGCCAGAGTCGGCAGCCAAATCCGAGCCAGATGCGTTAGGCGGCATCGGTTCCCTGGACCAGGTTCGTCAGGAGTTCAGCACCCGCTTTGACCGGCTTGAGACCTACATCCGCGCCCAGGCCCCAGTCCAGGCCATAGGCGAGTCCAGGGCAAACTATGACCCCAGCAACTACGGTACGTCGGACAGAAGCCCAGTGCAGCTGGTGGAAGTCGCTTCAGCAGCGGGCATGGGGGCTGAGGTCTACGACGAGACTCCAGTGGGGCTTCTGTGGTTCCGCAACGACTGGCTGCAAAGCCACTCCATCGACCCGGAGCAAAGCAACATCATCAGCGTGCGCGGTGAGTCAATGGAGCCTACGCTGCCTGACGGGTGCTCGATCCTGGTGGACCGCAGTCAGGGCCGGAGACGGCTTCGCGTTGGGCGCATCTTCGTTATCCGCAATGAAGACGGCCTGGTAGTCAAGCGCACCAGCAAAGACGGAGAAGGACTATGGCAGCTGGTGAGCGATCACCCAGCTTGGCCGCCCATACCCTGGGCCAACGGCACCGAGGTCATCGGCGAGGTGCGGTGGTGTGGGGTGACTTTTTAGTTTTGAGGTTGCTGGCCTGTTTCGTAGGGGGGGGTTGTTATTGCAGTGGCAGGCTTGGCCTGTGGAGCCACTTCCACCCCAACGTCTCCATCTGGTTCAGATGTGTCAGGGGTTGGAGCGGTGTGATGCACAAGCTTCCCGAACTAGAGACACGAGAAACGCAACGAGCGGCGACAGCGACAGCGCTCGAAACCCCGATCCCGTATCGACAGAAGAACCTGCAGCTTCTTTTGTAGCCACTGCACCCGGCTGAAGGGAAATCACGACCAGGCGTACCTAATGGCGCGGGACTCAAGGAGATGGCAGTCATTTGAGGCCCAGGGTTGTAAGGGAGGTAATCGTGGAAGCCAATTCCAAGAATCAAAGCAATGCGAATGGCCATGACAAGCAGATGCAGCAGGTTTCCAAGCCCAGCTCTACGACAATGGTGCTCTTGTTCTGACTACATCCTGGGAATGGGAGGTGCCAGACGTTGCCGAGTTTATCCAGGTTGGCGGCGATACGTTCAGCGTCGAGGCCGGTCCGCACATACGACAGTTCCCACTGTGGGGTTTCCGTGGTTTCCGTGGTTTTGTTCCGGCCCGCCGAGGACCTGGACAAAAACATTTTCCCCTGGCTAAACCATTTCTCCAGACTCCTGAGGTATTCAAGTGCGTTGGCATGAAGGGCTTCCATCTCCCGGCGGAGGAACAACCTGCTCCAGGTGCTCGGCCCACTGGTCCATCAGTTCGCGCCGCCTCTCAAACAAGTCTGAACGGAAGTAGGCGGCTTCGGTTGCGTTGGCTACAACATGAGCGAGGGCCGCCTCCATAACTGCGTGAGGGGCGTCCGTACACTCAGCGGCCCAGTCTCGGAAACTGGAGCGGAAACCATGTGGCACGCAATCAATCCCTAGAGTCTTCAGCAGCTTGAGGTGGGTCATGCCGCTCAGGGGCCTGCCGTTCCGTGATGGGAAGACCAGGCCACTCCCAGAATCAATATCCTGCGCATGTACCAATATCTCCATAGCTCGGCCAGACAGCGGCACGCGGTGCTCGCGCTCGGTCTTCATTCGCTCAGCCGGGATCGTCCAGGTTCGGGCGGTCAGGTCAAAGTCGCTCCACTCAGCGTTTCGGGCCTCGCCCGGTCGCGCCGCCGTCAGAACCATGAACTCGAACGAGAGCTTGGTCTGTATCCATGCCTTCGAGGCTCTCACCGACGCGAGCGCATCCGGCACCTCGGAGTAGCGCAAGGCCCTGAAGTGGGTCTTCGCCCGTCGCACTCGCTTCAGCCCCAAACGAACGGCATCGCCCGTGGGGTTATCGTGCCGGTACTCTTGGGCTATTGCCCAATCCATGATGTCGCGTATATGCCCGCGCACCGCCCTGGCGGTCTCCGGCTTCTCCGTCCAGATGGGTGTCAAGGCCCTGAGCACATGGGCGCCGCTCACCTGGTCGAGCGGAAGACTCCCGAAGAATGGATAGGCATAGGCCCTCAAAGTGGCCTCCCATCGCTTGGCGGTCTTCGGGTGTCGCCAATCAGGGCGGCGTAGGTTGATTACTCTGGTAGCGGCCTCGGCAAAGGTGGGGATGGACGTTTGCCTCCTGTCAATGCGCGGATCACCGCCAGAGCGAGCGACCTTCCGGTTCACGAAAGCTCTCTCCCGCGCTTCGCTCAGCGACACCAAAGGCCAGCCGCCTAGTCCGAGATCAGTCCGCCCGCCACGAATAACCAGACGCTGAATCCACCGCTTGTTTCCGGCGATATCGACGAGCAGATAAAGACCGTTCCCGTCGGCGTATCTACCAGGCTTCTTCGCCGTGCGCACTCTCGCTACACTGAGGGCGTTACGGGATCTCCGACTCACTTCGATAATACCTCAATTCGTACCACAGTCGGCGTGAGATTGTATGAGACGGTATGCTACAGCATGAGCCGGTATGAGACAAGCGGTTTGTAGTTGCATTAGGTGGGAATCGAGGCCAAGGAAGGCTGTTCAAAGCTGAAACGGAGGAGGTTTAGTGGAGCGGGAGACCGGATTCGAACCGGCGACAGCCTGCTTGGAAGGCAGGAACTCTACCGCTGAGTTACTCCCGCGCACCCTCAACAATAGAATCGGTGAGGTTGTTAGTCAAGCCATCCTTTGCGTTATGCACTATGACGCTGCTATGTATGTGCCAACTCACTCCTCGAGGTCGAAAGCCTCCGCCGCAAGCTCGACGATGTGCCTCCCGATGGCGAGGCAGGCCGTCGCGGCTGGGGACGGAGCGTTGAGGACGTGGACCGCTCCACGCGTCCGGACGATGCTGAAGTCTTGCAGCAGCTCACCATTGCGCCTGACCGCCTGAGCCCGCACCCCAGCGCTGGGATCCGTCAGGTCGTCGGCGTGGACCTCTGGGACCAGCCTCTGCAGCGACCGAGCGAACACCCCCTTTAGCGCCGACCGGCGCACTTCCTTTACAGCCGTCGCCCAGTGCGTGGCGGCCATCCGCCAGAACCCCGGAAACGTCGCGATTCCGAGGAGTTCGCGGACGTCGACGTCGGTCTTCCGGTACCCCTCTCTGGCCAGAGCCAGCACGGCGTTGGGGCCGGCCTCGACGCGACCGTCCATCCTCCGCGACAGGTGGACCCCGAGGAACGGTAGATTGGGGTCAGGGACGGGGTAGATCAGTCCGTTGACCAGCCCGGCGCGCTCGGTCTTCAGCGAGAAAAACTCCCCGCGGAAGGGGATGATACGCACGTCCGTCTCCGCTCCCATCGAGCGGGCCAGCCGGTCGGCGTACAAGCCCGCGCAGTTGATTACGTGGCGCGCGGACACGTCGCCGTTCGACGTCTCGAGTCGGTGGCCATCGCCGTCGTTGTGCACCCCATGGACAGCAATACCGGTCACGATCTCGCCGCCGCGGCGCACCTCGTCGGCGAGGGCTCGCGCGACGGCCGTGTAGTCGACGATGCCCGTGTTCGGCGAGTGCAGGGCCATTACCCCCGCCGCATGGGGCTCCAGCTCTAGAAGCCGTTCCTTCCCCACGATCTCCAGGCCCGCCACGCCGTTGGCCTCGCCCCTCCGGCGCAGCTCTTCCAGCCCTCCAAGCTGGGACTTGTCCGTGGCCACGACTGCCTTGCCGCACATCTCGTACTCGACGCCATGGTCGTCGCAAAACCTTCGGAGCATCTCACCGCCAGTCCGGCACAGTGCCGCCTTCTGGGAGCCGGGAGGGTAGTAGAGGCCGGCGTGAATGACACCGCTGTTGTGGCCGGTCTGGTGCTGGGCGACGTCGCCCTCTTTATCCAGCACCGCCACGTTGTACCGCGGGTAGCGTTCGATCAGTCGCATAGCCGTCGCCAGGCCGATGATGCCGGCCCCGACCACGACCACGTCGTAGCGCCTAGATTCCACCGATATGCCTCTTCGCCTTATTCAACCATTGTCAGGCGACACCCACCGGTCCCGCAATAGCGGCCAGCGACATTAGCTTGTAAGAGACGCCCCGCCGGGGCGTCTCTACCTCGCCCGTAGGCCTGCACTCAGCTCTCCTAAGTGTGGTAATCTGCCGGCACCGACAGCCGCCGAAGGAGGTCATTTGTTGACCGAGCTTCTGTGCCAGACCGACAGCTACATGCGCGAGTTCGACGCCACGGTCGTCGAGACCACGTCGAAGGGCGTCGTGCTCGACCGGACCGCCTTCTTCACCGGCGGTGGGGGACAGCCGTCCGACACCGGCGTCCTGCGGACCGACGACCGCGAGTTCAAGGTCGCCAAAATCTCCAGGTCTAGCGGCGAATTCGTTCACGAGCTCGACGGCGACCCTCCGGCGATCGGGACCAAGGTCCACGGCGTCAGCGATTGGGACCACCGCTACCAGCTCATGCGCACTCACACCGCGCTCCATATCCTCTGCGGCGTCGTCTGGCGGGACTACGGCGCCCTGGTGACCGGCGGCGACATGAAGCCTCTCTCCGCGAGGATGGACTTCGAGCTCGAGAGCATGTCGGCCGAGTTCGCCCAGGAGGTCGAGGAGCGCATCAACGCGGAGGTGGCTGCCGGGCGCCCCGTCGACGCCAAGCTGCTCGAACGCCAAGAAGCCTTCGCGATCCCCGACCTGATCCGGACCAAGATCAACCTCCTGCCCGAGGGGATCAAGGAAGTCAGGACCGTGAACATCGAAGGACTCGACCTCCAGGCCGACGGCGGCACCCACGTCGCCAACACCCGCGAGGTCGGTAGGATCAAGGTTACGGGGCACGAGAGCAAGGGGCGTATCAACAAGCGCCTCCGTATCGAGGTCGAGGACCCCGAATAGTGTCCTGCATCCGCGTCGTCCCTTCTCCCTCTGGTGGGGTTTGCACCGGAGGTTCTGCACAGTCCTTCGACAGGCTCAGGACGAACGGAAATTTCGACTCTCACGCTCGTGGTGAGCCCCTTCGATAAGACTCGAACCACGCCACTGTCGCAATAGATGACCGCCGCCATCAAGTACGAAAATCTCTTTGCAAAGAACGCGCCCGACCCGCAGCCCGTCGGCGCGATCAAACGGGCGAAGTACGACTTCGCCGTCGCCTACCCCGACCCCGGCTCGTTGCCCCTCGACGATCTCGTCGAGTCACTGGCCGAGGCCATCGCCGAAGAAGGCCGCGACCTCGCCGTCTACCCCCACCCCGCCGGCTATCCGCCGCTCCGCGAGTTCGTCTCGCAGAAGCTCGCGCGCGACCGGACGATCGACGTGTCGCCCGACGACATTATCCTGGCCGACGGCTCCAGCCAGTCCATCCACATGGTGCTGGAGGCGCTGCTCGACCCTGGCGACGTCGTTATCACCGAGCACTTCGCGTATAGCGGGACCCTGAGGGCACTCCACCGGTTCCAAGCCGACGTTCGCGGCGTTGCATCCGACGACGATGGAGTGCTGCCCCACGCGCTTGAAAGCGCCATCCGGGCGGCGATCGACGAGGGCCGGCCGCCCAAACTTATCTATACTATCCCGACCTTCCAGAACCCCCAGGGCTGGACGATGTCCCCTCGACCGGCGCCGCGAGATGGTCCGGATTTCCGGCGCCTACGGCGTCCCGATTCTCGAAGACGACTGCTATGTCGACCTTCGCTTCGAGGGCGAGAACGTCCAGGCCATCCACTCACTGGACGGCGAAGGCCGCGTGACCTACGTCGGGTCTTTCTCGAAGATCATCGCTCCGGGAATGCGCATAGGGTACGTCGCGGGCCCGACCGAGGTTCTCGACCAAGCGCGTGCGGTGAAGAGCGGGGCTGGGGTCAACCAGTTCGCGGCGCTGGCCGTCCATCGGTACGCGACGACCCACCTGGACGACCATGTCGCCGAGGTCAACGACGTCCTCAGGTCGAAGCGCGACGCTATGCTCGCCGCTCTCGGCGAGAATTTCGGCTCGGCCGCCACATGGAGCCGGCCCGACGGCGGGCTATACCTCTGGCTCCGCCTACCGGACCACGCCGACCTCGCCGCGGCCCTCCCGGCCGCCTTCGACGCCGACGTCGGCTACCAGCCCGGCAACATCTTCTCTCCCAACGGCGAGTCCGGTCGCAACTACGCCCGGCTCTGCTACGGCTACAACTCGCCCGAAGAGATCTACGAAGGCATTGCCCGCCTCGCAGAGGTGTTGGAACGGGAAGGCGCGCTTACAAGTTAGTCGTCCATCCCTCTCGATCCGACGGCTACGATTTCGCGCCGCTGGCCCACGCTAGCCACTTCACCATGTGGTCGGAATCGGCATCAACAGGCTGCGGTCGATGGGCGTGAATGACGTTGCGGCCCGGACCAAGGAGGACGCTGTCAGGCCGGGCACGCCATAGACGTCAATGGAAAGGATGTGTTCGCCCAGAAGCTTCCCAACGACCGGCGTGAAATCCCCGTCGCCCGATGCCAGTACGAGCGCATCCGCCTGTTCGGCGTACTGGACCATGTCCAGCGCGATGCCCACGTCCCAGTCTCCCTTGGCGGAGCCATCCGCCCTCTGAATGAACGGCGTGAGTTTCACTTCAAACCCGATCTCCCTCAGGATGTTCTGGAAGCGTATCTGTCGATCATCACCGCGGTCGGTGGCATAGGCGATCGCCCTCACCAGTTGCCGGCCCGAGGTCGCCTCCTTCAAGAATGCTGTGTAGTCGAAGTGGGAATGGTATTTCTCCTGCACGGTATAGTAGATGTTCTGGACGTCTGCGAAAATCGCTACCCTGTCCATAGTCCTGCCTTACGCACTGGTACTAGCACGGCGTTGAGACTGATGGTGAAGTCACGCAGTTGCTCGGATTGAAGTCCATGAACCCCCTAGGGGTGTTGGCAACCCTCTTGTCGGGATCATCGTGGCCTGTCCTAAGTCTCGATTGTACCATCCGATGACCAGCGGATAGCTTTGGCGATTCCTTTGCGAGCGTAGCTACGGTAGCACAGCGTTGGGGCTCAAGAGCTTCTAACCAGCGGTTCGCGAATCCGGTCGCGAAACAAACAGAGAGTCCCGTGTTCGACGGGGCTTTCAGCGTTTTTTGGGCCGCGTAGGCTCAAATCAAGAAGACTTGGCCAAAGTACGGAGACCCCAAGCCGTTCACGCTGGGCCCTTCGATGGGACTCAGGACAGGCCGGTCGACGCGCGAGAGCTTGGCAACGCAGACGTCATTCCTCGACGACCTTGATGTGCAGCTCCTTGAGCTGGTCTTCCTCCAGCGGACCTGGGGCTCGGAAGAGGGGGTCGATGCCGGTCTGGGTCTTGGGGAAGGCGATGACGTCCCGGATGTTCTCGATGCCCGACAGTACCATCAGCGGACGCTCGATACCCGACGCGATGCCGCCGTGGGGCGGAGTGCCGTACTCGAAGGCGCCCAGGAGCTGCCCGAAGCGCTCCTCGATCTGCTCGTCCGTGTACCCCAGCACCTTGAATATGCGCTCCTGCATCTCTCGTTGATGCACCCGAATACTACCGCTCGCCAACTCGTAGCCGTTGGCCACCAGGTCGTAGCAGTAGGCGATGACCTTCTCTGGATCGCTCTTGATGTACTGCTCGTACCCCTCCATCGGCATAGTAAACGGGTGGTGCTGAGCGTCCCAGCGTTCCTCGTCGTCGTTCCACTCGAAGAGCGGAAAGTCGACGACGAAGGCGAAGTGGAGGACGTCCGGGTCGGGGAGCTCCAGCCGGCGTCCTATCTCGTTGCGGAGCGCGCTCAGGGCCAGGTTGGTGGTCTTCGACGGCCCGGCTACAATGAGCATCAGGTCGCCCATTTCGGCGCCGGTACTGCGGGCCATAGCCTTGATCGCATCCAGCGAGAGGAACTTGGCGGCCGGCGACTTGATCTGGTCGTCGGTCAGGTCATCCAGAGAGCCGTCCCCGTCCAGGCCTATCCAGACCAGGCCCATGGCGCCCCGGGCCTTGACGAACTCGACCAGGTCGTCGAGCTGCCGGCGGGGGTAGCCGGCGCAGCCCGGCGCTGAGAATGCTTTGACGATGCCTCCGCTCTCGACGGCGCCGCTAAAGACGCGGAACTCCGTGTCTTTCGCGATGTCGGAGAGGTCGGCCATCTCGAGCCCGAAACGCAGGTCGGGCTTGTCGCTACCGTACTTCTCCATCGCCTCAGCGTAGGTCAGACGGGGGAACGGCTTTACCACCCGCTTCTCGGGAACGATCGTCTCCACCAGCTCGGTGAACAGCTCTTCGGTCAGATCGAGGACATCGTCCTGCTCGACGAAGCTCATCTCGAGGTCGAGCTGCGTAAACTCGCCGGCCAGGCGGTCCGCTCGGGGGTCCTCGTCGCGGAAGCAGCGGGCGATCTGAAAGTACTTCTCGACGCCGCCGGCCATCAGGAGCTGCTTGAGCTGCTGTGGCGACTGTGGGAGGCCGTAGAAGTGTCCCGGGTGCAGCCGGCTGGGGACGACGTAGTCTCGGGCGCCTTCGGGGGTGCTCTTGATGAGGATGGGCGTCTCGACCTCAAGGAACCCGCGCCCGTCCAGGAAGTCGCGAATGAACTTCACGACGCGATGTCTCAGCGCCAGCATGTCGCGCATCCGGGGCCTGCGTAGATCGAGGTACCGGTACTGCATCCGGAGGTGCTCGTCCACGTCGCTCTCTTCGTTGATGCTGAAAGGGGGAGTGGCAGACTCGTTCAGAACCGTGAGATGGTCTGCAGCCACCTCGACCTCTCCTGTGGCGAGGTTGGGGTTTTTCATGTCCTCGGGTCGGGCGCGAACGCTGCCGTCGACCTGGACGACCCACTCGCTCCGAAGCCGCTCGGCGACCTTGTGGGCGTCCGGCACGGACTCCGGATCGAATACAACCTGCGCGACGCCGGAGCGGTCGCGCAGGTCGATGAATATTAGCCCGCCGTGGTCGCGTCGTCGGTCGACCCAGCCGGCGAGCTTGACCTCTTGGCCCGCGTGTTCTGCTCGAAGGTCGCCGCAGTCGATTGTCTTAAGCAAGCTCCTGCTCCTGTGCATCTGATGTAACTAACCCATGTCGATGGATTCCGGCTTGCGCCGGAATGACGGATAGGCTAGACCGCCCCGCCGCTATCATCATCATAGGTGCTGTCAACACCAGCGTGATGTCCTGGCTTGCGTGTTCTGCTCGAAGGTCGCCGCAATCGATTGTCTTAAGCAAGTCTGTGCTCCTGTGTAGCTGATGTGACTGACCCGTGTCGATGGATTCCGGCTTGCGCCGGAATGACGGAGAGGCTGGAGAAGAGGCAGAACCCGCAGGGCGAGCGGGTATACCCCAAGGTTGAATGGCTGACGCCTTAAGCGAGGCCCGGCGACGGTCCTGGTTGCTAGCCGATGTGGACTAGATGACCGCGCTGTAGCCCCGCCTCTTATTATCGAGGCTAACGAAGGTCTCGGTCCGGCGAACGCCGGGGATGATGCCGGCTTTGGTGCGTAGGAACACGCCCAGGGCCTCGGCGGATGAGAGGGATACCCATGCGAATACGTCGTAGGTGCCTGTGGTGGTCGCCACCCACGTGACCTCATCTAGCCCGTACAGGCCGTCGGCCACCTGGTCCACTTTGTCCGGGTCGACCTGGACGCCCACAAGCGCCTGGGATGTCAGGCCCAGCTTGCTGGAGTCGGGCAGCCCGATAACCTGGATGTACTCTTCTTGAATCAGGCGCTTGAGCCGCCGGCGTACCGTGCCTTCGCTGACGCCGACTTTGCGCGCTATCCCAGCGTTAGATGCTCGTCCGTCCTGCTGGAGCATCTCGATTATTCGACTGTCGAGTTCGTCCATTCCGTTTTCCGCTCCGTGGATTTAGGTACGAACCAAATGATATGCTCGTCTACGAATTCTGTCAATGGACGACGGTAGCTGGCCTATATCTGCGCAGCGGCTTCCCTTGGGAACGAGTGAGGACGGCTATGCGAGGGGTGCTGGTCGCCGAAATCGCTAACGAAGCCGGATGTAGGCGACGTACGCGCCCAGTCCCGCGCCGAGCAGACCGAACAGGTCGATGTAGCCGAGGGCCAAAGCGGATATCGTCGCCATGACGATGGCCGAAAGCACCACTCCACCGGCGGCAACGATCTGCAGCGTTCGTCCGCGCTTTCGGTTCGACGCCAGGGTGACGACCTCAGCCATCAGGTACCCGTATCCGCCCATGAGGATCAGGTACAGGAACCCGGGTACAGGCAGGACCGGGATGACGATCCCACCGACGACACCAAGGACCGCACTCGCCGCAACCGCGCGCGTGAGGTATGAGGTCGACACCTGGTATGTGGGAATCGGCGTCCCCTGCCCGCACTCCTTGCATCGCACGCCTACGGGTGTATGGACCATGCACTGCGGGCAGACCAGCTTCTCGCACCTGCCACATCGTAGATTGGTCGCGGTGTCCGGGTGATTGGGACAATACGTTGTCTGCTTCATGTTAACTACGTTGCGCGGTCCGCCGACCGGGGCTGCTGCTCGACCCAAGCGTCCTTGCGGGAAACGTCACGGTCCCACAGGAAGCGGTACCCGAGAAGGCGAATCCAACTGAACTCGCCCTCGGGCACGGTCCAGTTGGCCGTTAGGCGCTTGAGGACGAGAAGGACGACGACCGCCACCGACGTGAGCACCACTTCGGGCTCCCGGTCGAAGACGCCGTATGCGAGTACGGGAATGAGGAGTAGCGAAACCAACGTCCAGAAGGCCGAGTCCTTGAGCAGCTGGCGGCCAACGAGCCAGATCACGACCGCCTGCACCAGCAGCTCTTGCCACATGAAGAAGCCGAAATATACTCCGATTCCGGTGGCAACCCCGCGGCCGCCAGTGAACCGGATAAAGGGCGACCAGTTGTGTCCCGCAATAGCGGCGAGCCCAACGCCGGCCTGAACGGCCAGGCTCTGGTCCGCCAGCCCCGCGGCTACAACGGGCAGTGTTCCCTTCGCGAGACAGTCGAACACTCCGATCGAGAGCCCGAATCGCCATCCGGCTACCTCCGTCAGGTTCGATGCGCCTACGTTGCCGGACCCGTGGGTCCTGATGTCGACTCCCCTGAGCCGCCGGGCGACGAGATAGGCCGTAGGGAATGCTCCCCATAGGTATCCGGCAAGTATGAACAGTGTGGATTCAGCCATGGGGTCCCTGCCTGGCGGCAGCCGGGTCCTGCGCTGCCCTAGCCCTAGCGGGCTACGGTGCGACCGCCCAACAGAGCCTTGAGCGCGTCGATGGTCTCCAGGGGAGGGCCGACAGTGCCCGGCTCAACCTCGTCGGGGTTGGCCGACGCATGGTAGTCTGTCCCGCCGCACTCGACGAGGCCCAGTTCAGCGGCGACGCGGCTGAATAGGGCGACCTCGTCCTCCGTGTAGTTCTTATAGTGGACCTCGATGCCGACCAGCCCGGCGTCCTTGAGCTCGCCCAGCATTCGCTTGAGGTCCGCGATATCAGCGTCGCCGTAGCCCGCCATGTAGAAATTAGGGTGCGCCATCACAGGCAGCCCACCTGCGCGAACAACCATTTTGACGGCTTCGACGGGCGTCAGGCGGACGCGGCCTACGTACGCGGGGCCGTTCCTACCGATGTACTTGTCGAAGGCGTCGCGCGGGTACTCCACATATCCTTGCTCGACCATCGCCTGTGCGATGTGTGGCCGGCCGATCGCTCCGCCGTCGGACAGCTCCTGGACTCGCTCCCACGAGATAGCGACCCCTAGCTCACGTAACCTGTCGACCATCTCACGGCCGCGATCGTGCCGCGCGTCACGCAGCTGCCGCATCTGGTCTTGAAACTCGGCGTCCTGGTAATCGACGAAGTACCCGAGAAGATGGACCTCGCTGTCACTCACGTCCGTGCTCAGCTCGACCCCTGGAATGATCGTAAGGTCGGGATGCCTCCTGACGGCCTCGAGGGCCTCAGCGAGTCCCTCCGTCGAATCGTGGTCGGTTACGGAGATTATCCGGAGACCACGACGGGCACAGAGGTCCACGAGCTCGGTTGGCGTCAGGTTCCCGTCGGAATGAGTGGTGTGTAGATGTAGGTCGACTTGTGCCATGGTACGTAACCCGAGGGAGCATGTCTCAGAAGAGGAGACGTCTTACCTCCTCTCCCTTGATGGGAGAGGAATGTCGAAGATCCCGAGGCTCTCGGGGAGGTGAGGGTGACTATCTCGACGCACGAAAATCGTCGCTGCTTCCTCTGTCAACTCGCTGACTTCCGATGGGTCCGCCCACTCCCGCCAGGGGAACAAGAACTTCTGAGACAAGCTCGAGGCGCCTGCCCGTCGCCGGCCGGCCCATCGGCTATGCCGGAGTTGCAGATGCAGGGGCGGTGAACAGCCGCCCCTGCATCGACGGAACGCTTGCTCGATCTAGCGAGCGTATTCTACTGAACGTCTCTCGCGGATTACGGTTACCTTGATCTGACCAGGGTAGGTCAAGGTCTCCTCGATCTTCTTTACGATGCCGCGGGCCATCTCGCTGGCGGCTATGTCGTCCACCGATTCCGGCTCCACCATCACCCTGATCTCGCGTCCGGCCTGTAGAGCGTAGCACTTCTCGACGCCGTCGAACGCCCGTCCGACGTCCTCCAGCGCTTCGAGCCGTTTGATGTAGTGCTCTACCGTGTCCCGGCGTGACCCAGGTCTGGCGGCGCTGATGGCGTCCGCGGCGGCGACGATGAACGACTCCGGGCTGCTGTGTTCGTCGTCGTGGTGCTCGCGGATCGCCACGCAGACGTGTTTTGCAACGTTGTTCTTCTCAGCTACGTCCGCCCCGATCTCGGCATGCGGGCCCTCGACTTCGTGGGTGAGCGCTTTGCCGATATCGTGCAGGAGCCCGCCCGTCTTCGACACCTTGACGTTGGCGCCGATTTCAGACGCCATCATACCGGCGAGCTGCCCCACCTCGATGCTGTGCTGGAGAACGTTCTCTCCGTAGCTGAACCGATACTTGAGCCGCCCCAGCAAGTGGATGACCTCGGCGTTCAATCCGCGCACGCCGACGTCGAGCACCGTCTTGTCGCCCATCTTCCGTATGGTCTCGTCCAACTCCTTTTCGCTCTTGGCGACCATCTCCTCGACCCGCGCAGGATGTATCCTGCCGTCCGCGATCAGCCTACCGATAGCCAGCCTGGCTACCTCTCGGCGAATCGGGTCGAAACACGAAAGCGTGACCGCTTCCGGCGTCTCGTCGATGATAAGGTCCACCCCTGTCGCCTTTTCGATTGCTCGTATGTTCCGTCCTTCGCGGCCTATCAGACGTCCCTTCATCTCGTCGTTTGGTAGTGGTACGTTGGTCAGTGTCACTTCGGACACGACATCCGAAGCCAGACGCTGTATCGCCTGGCCCAAGACGTTTCTCGCCGTGTCGTTCGCCTCCGACTTGGCGTTCTCCTCCATGTCGCGATAGCGGACCGCCAGCTCATGCTCGATCTCTTCTTCAGCGCGTTGCATGAGCTCGCTTTGAGCTTCGGCCATGGAGAGATTGGAGATGGCCTCCAGCTTCTCGATCTCTTGCTGGGCCAGCTTCTCCGTCTCGGCTTGGGCCTTCTCGGCCTCTTGCTCCTTCTTGTTCAGGTCGCGCTCACGGCGTTCCAGGTTGGTTGCGCGCCGGTCCGCATTCTCTTCGCGGTTCGCGACACGTTGCTCGACCCGCTGTTGCTCGGAGCGCCGATCCTTGAGCTCGGCCTCACCGGACGACCGGATCCGAATCGCCTCTTCCTTCGCCTCGAGTAGCAGACTGCGCTGCTTCTCGTTGGCCTCGTCCACGACGTGCGCAGCCTCGTCCACTGCCGACTTGTAGCGGCTGCCGGCTATAAGCCTCCTGACCACATAACCACCAACTCCACCTACCAAAAGGCCGCTCAGGACGGCGAGTATCGCAATGATCAACGTTTCCACGCTACTCACCTCCTTGACGGATTTCGCAACCCAGGATACCTAGGCTGCCTACGTATCCATGGTATGCGCGCCACATTTGAGTGTCAAGAAAAATGAGGGTCGCCGGATACCCGTCGCGACCGTCCCACGCCGATTCGAACCGGATACAATATGCCGCGGTGTTTAGTGGCAACACACTATGGTGTTTTAGTGGCAACCACCCCACGTATCAGGACCAGACGCGGCCCCCCAAGAACCTTCCGAGCGTTCAGCGACACCAACTATCGCTTGCTCTGGCCGGCGAACTTCCTCTCCTTTATGTCGCGGTGGATGCAGATGTTCACGCTGGGATGGTTTGTCCTGGTGCGCACCGACTCTCCGTGGCTGGTCGTCATGGTCGGATTTTCCGGCACGGCGCCGATGCTCCTGCTGGGGCTCTTTGGAGGCTATCTGGCGGACTCGTTCCCACGTCAGCGACTCATCGTCCTCACTCAGCTTGCTTGTTTGGTCGCGGCCGTAGCGATGACGGCGTTGCTGGCGAACGATGGAGCCGTCTACTGGCACGCATACCTCATGGCCCTGGTGATCGGCGGCGCCTGGGCGCTTGACATGCCCGCGAGGCGCTCGGCCATCCACGATCTTCTCGGTTCGACCGGCGTAACGAATGGCCTTGCGCTGGATACGGTGGGTATGAGCGCGAGCCGTATGCTCGGACCGGCCCTTGCAGGCGTGCTGATCTCCACTATTGGGTTCGCCGGCGCGTACGCAGTTGCGACAGCATTCTACGTCGTCGAAGTCGTCCTGCTGATGCGGTTCCGAGTCCCAGGCGTCGATCGCGGAGCCGGTCCGTCAAATCTCTTGAGCAATCTGCTCGTCGGCGTCCGGTACGTGAAAAGCAATCGGACGCTTCGGGCGGCGGTTATGGTGACGATTACGATGAACGTCTTGCTCTTCCCATACATGCACCTGATCCCCGTCGTGGCCAGGGAGGTGCTGAACACGGGCGCGGTCCTGGCTGGAATACTGCAGGCGGCGTCCGGCTTCGGCGCGATGGTCGGTGCGGCGGTCGTGGCGTCGGCGGTGAACATACGGAACCACGGCCGCATATACATCGCGGGCTCGATACTTTCGCTCATAGCCCTGTTCGTGTTCGCTCTGTCCAGCTGGTACGCGTTGTCGCTGCCCGCTCTGATCGTCCTGGGCTTTGGCACGGCGGGGTTCAGCACGATGCAGGCGACCTTGATCATGCTCGTGGCCGAAAAGGACATGCGCGGTAAGGCGCTGGGCGTCGTCACCCTGGCCATCGGGACGGGACCGCTGGGGGTGCTCAGCCTAGCGGCCATGACCACGGCGGTCAGCGCCCCCTTCGCTCTGGGCGTGAACGCGGTATTGGGCACTATCGCGCTGCTGGTCATCGGGCTGACGATGCGCACGCTAGTGAGGCCCACGGTAGAGGCTCGGACAGCACCGGCGGAAACCGCGCCCTAGAGAAAAGGGGGGTGCTGACCGAGACACGTAGTTTCGTCGGTGGAAACACCGTTGACCGTTCGTTCGCCGCAGACATATAATGCCTGCTAAAGGCCATTGAAATCCCCGCAGGACTGACCCCTATCGAGGTAGAGTCTATGTCGGCCCCAGACGACCGTGCCCACGATGCCTGCGGGGTGGTCGGAGTCTATTCTCCCGGCGAAGACGTCGCTAGGGTCGCTTACTTCGGTCTTTACGCCCTTCAACACAGGGGCCAAGAGAGCGCGGGCATCGCCGCCAGCGACGGCGAGACAATCCGCGTCCACACGGCGATGGGCCTGGTCGCCAACTCCCTTCAGGAAGAGGACCTCGAGCGGCTGCCCGGCTACATTGCCGTAGGTCACACCCGCTACTCCACGACGGGACGGAGCTCGCTCATCAACGCCCAGCCGATGGTCTCCAAAGGGCCCGACGTCGAGCTCGCTCTGGCTCACAACGGCAACGTCGTTAACGCTGCGGACTTGCGGGAAGAGCTTGCCGAGATAGGGGTCGAGTTCAACTCGTCGAGCGACTCCGAGATCATCGCTCACCTGCTGACCAACGCCCCCGCCACGACCTGGGAGGAGCGGGTCGCGTACGCAATGCGAAAGCTCAGAGGCGCTTACTCGCTGACACTGTTGACTCCGGACGGGCTCCTGGGCATCCGCGACCCTCTCGGAGTTCGGCCGCTATGCATAGGAAAGCTGAACGGCGGCTGGGTAATCGCCTCGGAGACATGCGCCCTCGACCACATCGGGGCCCAGTTCATCCGCGAGGTCGCTCCTGGGGAAGCCGTCATGGTGGACGGCGAAGGTTTCAGGACGATATACCAGCGGGAGTCGGCGCAAGGCCGAGCTTCATGCATTTTCGAGCATATCTACTTCGCGAGACGGGACAGCGTTCTTGACGGTAACCTGGTCTACTCAACACGGATGGCATTGGGGGCCGAGCTCGCCAAAGAGCACCCTGTCGATGCGGACATGGTGATCGCAGTGCCCGACTCCGCCACTTCGGCCGCGGCAGGTTATTCCCAGGAGTCCGGCATACCCTATGGGGAAGGTCTAGTAAAGAACCGATACGTTGGCCGGACGTTCATCTTGCCCGACCAGCGACTCAGGGATCTAGGCGTCAGGCTCAAGTTCAATTCGCTGCCGGAGTTCATACGAGACAAAAGACTTGCAGTGATCGATGACAGTATCGTACGCGCCACAACGACTATCCATGTGGTGAGTCTGCTACGGGAAGGTGGGGCCAAAGAGGTCCATTTGCGGATTGTGGCTCCCCCAATCGAGTACCCGTGCCACCTGGGGATCGACCTGGCCACCCGCAGCGAGCTTATCGCCGCTAACAAGACCGTCGACGAGATCTGCGAGTTTGTAGGCGCCGATTCATTGGGATATCTCAGCCGCGAGGGACTCATCCGCGCCGTGGGCGGGTCCAAGGGCAGCCACTGCATGGGCTGCTTTACCGGCGAGCACCCAATACCGGTGCAGTTGGGGTGGGACAAGCTCGCGCTGGAAGCGACCCCGGCCGCGCAGACTGTTTCCTGAGGATACCTGGCGAGACGCGCGGGTAGCGCGCCGGCGGCCAAGCAACGTAGGTTTGCCATCGGCCGGCACACCCGTTTCCACCAAGATACCACTGAGGGGCATTGTATCCACGGCTTCGGCGTAGTAGGGTTTAGGGCGCTGAAGGACACGGCCAAGATCGGGCGCACGCAACGCGCGCCTACGTAAAAGAAACCGACAGAGTCAGAGGGTAAACGAGGGGGCATCCAATGTCCGAAAGCTACAGCAAAATATTCTTCTGGCAGCTCGTGATCGCTGCCGTAGTTGGGATCATATGGGCCGTCTTCTGGGAAATGACGCCCAGCGAGACCGGGTTCTTCTACGACCTTCCCGTGGGCCTCTTCCAGGGCTTCCTCGTCGGGCTCGTCGCGATCTTGGTGATCGGACTCCTGGCCGAGGTCATCTGGGCCTTGATCGGCATGAGCGCCGCCGGCGGCTTCGGGGCGGCTATGACGCAGAACATGGACAAGATGGCAACTGCGTCGCTGGTCGAATCGACGAACAGCACGCTGGACTCGATGAACTCCTCCGGGATCGGCATGGCCATCGAGTGGGCCGTGAAGGTTCTGGTTGTGTTTGGCATAGCGGGCGGAATCGTGTGGTCGCTGGGTCCCAACCTTGGGATAGGGCTGGTCGTAACCCTTCTCGTAGGTCTCGGTGGCGGGTTTGCTATCGTGTGGTGGCTTGGGGTCGCGGACACGCTTGCGTCGAACCTTAGCGGCGGCTTCGACTGGCTGCCCCTGTCCGGCCTTGCTGAGCAGTGGGAGTCCTGGGGGCTGGTGCGGTTCTGGGGATTCGCCGGAGCGGCCGCGTTCGGCATCGGCTGGGCGTTCGCGGCGGGCGGTCTTGGAGCCGGGATCGTTGAGGCTATCGTGCTGGCTCTGGTCGCGTTGGTGGCCTCCCTCGCAGGTGGCTTCATCGGCGTGCAGGCGAAGAAGTAGTAGACCCCGGGACCTAGAAGCGCAACTGGTGGCTTAGACCGCTGCACTGTACCCGGTCTGGGCGATCTGACCGGGAAAAGTACCATGGCTCAACCGCAAAGAGGCGTCGACCACGACCCTAATGGCGCGGTCGGGCCTAAAGATTTCGTCTCCGCCTTCGGAACCCCTCCGCTGGTTGTTGAACGCGAGGTCCAGGCCCATCTCGTCAAGGGACTGGCCGAAATTCACGAAGGTCTGGTACCTCTGCTCAGGGACCAGATTGCCAGTTCCGGGCTCCCCGTCGACAGGATAGGCGTTTCCGTCAAGCATAGTCCGGAGGATGCCTGGCGGGAGATCGTGTTTAGCGTCTTTGTCGACGTGGGAACGGAGCAGGCTTTGGCTCTCTGGGACTCGATCGGCGCCGACATCGCCGAGTGGCGAGTTGCGCTTCCCACCCGGCTGCGGAAGGTACTGGACGAACAGGTAGCAGTCTTCGTAGAGTGGCCATAGGCGTGGCCTTTGATGCAGAAGACTTCCTAACTCTAGCCGACTTACTCGCATCTCGGGAGCCGACTGAGGCCAGTCTGCGGACGGCCGTGGGCCGAGCGTACTACCCGGTGTTCCTAAAAGCCCGAGAAAGACTACAGGTTACTGGCCGACGGAGAATTCACCCCCGAGTCATCGCTGCCCTCAAGAGAGTTGACCGATCTGCGGGCGACCAGTTGGACAGACTCGAGCAGATGCGTGGATACGCCGACTATGACTTGGAACCTGATAAGGTCAAGAGTTGGGACGAGACGTGGCATCGGGCGAGGACCCACGCCTCCAATGTGCTGGAGAGGATTCCGTGAAAGCGCTGATCAGCACATACGACAGGACCGGCGTCGTCAAGCTCGCTCGTGTGTTAAGTGAAGCGGACTTCGAGCTGGTCAGCACCGGTGGGACCGGCTCGGTGCTCTCGGAAGCGGGGCTCCCCGTCACCCAGGTAGCCGACCTGACCGGTTTCCCTGAGATCCTCGACGGGCGCGTCAAGACCCTCCATCCCGTAGTGTACGGTGGAATCCTCGCGCGCCGCGGACTCCCCGGCGATCTCGAACAGCTCGCTGAACACGAGATCGACACCATCGATCTGGTGGCCTGCAACCTCTATCCTTTCGTCGACACGGTCAGCCGCCCCGACGTTTCCCTTCAGGACGCCCTTGAGAAAATCGACATTGGGGGTCCTACGATGGTCAGGGCGGCGGCCAAGAACTTCCCTGACGTCATAGTTCTGGTCGATCCCGGCGATTACGGCTGGGTGGGGGAGCGACTTACTCAGGAGAACGGAGGCTCTGCCGCAGTGACCATGGAGGAGCGTAGGTCACTCGCTCGCAAGGCCTTCCAGCACGTCGCTCTGTACGACACGGCGGTCTCTCAGTACCTAGACGAGCCCGCCAATCTAGACTCGGCCGAGAAGACCTTCGGCTTCACCAAGCTCTACGACATGAGCTACGGCGAGAACCCGCACCAGGAAGCGGCGCTATACGCAGACGTGCTATCGACGGGCGGGATCGTTCGAGCCGAGCAGCTACACGGCCAGGAGCTATCGTTCAACAACGTGCTCGACGCTGACGCGGCGTGGACCACGGTGTGCGATTTCGACGAGCCGTGCGTTACCGTCGTGAAGCACACCAACCCGTGCGGTTTGGCCGTTCACGACGACCAGCCGACGGCGTACCAGCGCGCCTTCGAGGGCGATTCGATGTCAGCGTACGGCGGCATTGTGGGATTTAATCGCACCGTTACGGCCGCCACCGCCAAGGCGATGAAGGGCGTGCTGTACCATGTCATGGTCGCGCCCGACTACGAGCTAGAGGCCCTCGAAATACTGCGGAAGCGCAAACAGCTTAGAGTGTTGAAGGCGACTCCGGCGGCAGGCCCGCTAGTGGACCTGGACATCCGGAGGGTATCCGGAGGGGCTCTGATCCAGACGCCGGACACCATCGTCGAGGACTCCTCGACGTGGAAGGTTGTCACGAAGCGCAGTCCAACGGAAGACGAGCTCAGCACTCTTGCCTTCGCGTGGAAGGCGGGCAGACACATCAGGTCGAATACGATTGTGCTCGCCAAAGACGGCGCTATGGTGGGCATGGGCACGGGTCAGCCCAACCGCGTAACGAGCATCCATCTCGCCATACGGATCGCGGGAGAGAAGGCTCAGGGGAGCGCCCTGGCCTCCGACGCTTATATGCCTTTCGCCGACAACATAGAGATGGCGTCGGACGGCGGCATCACCGCGATCGCTCAGCCGGGGGGCTCGATCAGGGACGACGAAGTGATCGAGGCCGCAGACAAGCTCGGCATGGCCATGGTGTTCACCGGCGTGCGGCACTTCAAGCACTAAAGTCCTGGTTCACGAGTCCACCGGATGATTTGAGGTGCACTTCGTGGCGACGTGAATCGTGGTTCGACAAGCTCACCATGAACGGACAAGACAAATTCATCATGAGCGGAGAAAAATAGGGCACTAGCCCACTCCCGGCATGACCGCCTCTTCCGAACGATCGTGACCACCTCAGTCGAACTTGTCCTGCCGGTCTTGAACGAAGAAACCGACCTTGATCCGAGCACCCGCAAGCTCACGGAGTACCTGTCCGAAAATCTGGTGGACTACGAGTGCCGCGTAGTCATCGCTGACAACGGCTCCACGGACTCCACCCCCGACGTAGCGAAGGCGCTCTCGGACGAGCTCTCCAACGTCGAGTACCTCCGGGTCGAGGAGCGGGGACGGGGACGCGCCGTCAGCCAGGCGTGGCTCGCGAGCGACGCGGACGTTCTCGTTTATATGGACATCGACCTTTCGACCGAGCTCGGCGCCTTGTCCCTGCTATTGGACGCTGTAGCTAGCGGCGGGTATGACATGGCGATTGCGTCACGCCTTAAGAAGGGGGCGCGGGTCATCGGCCGTCCCCCGCACCGCGAGGTCATATCTCGGATCTACAGCTGGCTCGTTCGAATGTCGTTCTGGACGGGCATCCAGGACTTCCAGTGTGGCTTCAAAGCGATTCGGCGTAAGGCTTCACGAGATCTTCTACCCCTGGTGGAGGACACAGGCTGGTTCTTCGACAGTGAGCTTCTCCTGCTGGCGGCCAAGAACGGCTACAGGATCAGCGAGATCCCGGTCGAGTGGAGGGACAGCCCCGACAGCAGGGTGCGTATCGTGAGCACCGCCCTCGATGACCTGAAGGGGCTAGCGAGGCTCCGCTTCGGAGGACTGGGTAAGGCTAAGGCGGAGCTAGCACGCCGGAGATAACCTCACCCCCGGCCCCTCTCCGTGCCACGGAGAGGGGAGGTGTTGTGGGGAGGTCGACTGGGTCGGAGCCGGGTTTTGTACCACGCCAGCCAATGTTCGGCGGCCGTGGGGGAGCGAAGTCGCACCACCTCGAGGTGGGAGTGCTGCGGCTCAGCGAAGGCGGGCGGATATGTCCGTCTACGCCGGCCGTGGGTCTTGATTGCCCACGCAAACAGCGAGTCCCTACGGAAGAACGCGTTGGCGAACCTCTCGCGGTTGCCGAACCTCTCGCGGTTGCCGTTCCACAGCTCTTCGCCCGTCGCGATCCGCCGGAGAGTACGCCCTAAGAGTCGCCACAGGACGATGCCAAGCGGATAGTCCAGCCAGACGACCATGGTCGCCTTTCGCCAGACCAGGTCGCGGGCGATGCTGTAGTTGCCGTCGACGACCCAGCTATCGCCTGACACGGCTTCCGCTACCCGCGATCTGAAGACCTCATCGCCGGCGTCGGTCCAGTCGGCGTCCCAACGCAGCGCGTCGAGCTCGACGTGGGGGAAGCTGTCGATGTCAAGGGAAAATGTCAGGGGTTAGCGTTGAGCGATTATGTCAGTAACCTAGGTTTCGGGCAGATACCGTCCGTTGGCGGACGGTAAGAGCGCGGGTCGCGGCGGTCTCGAGATCGCGGCTGTTGGCTTGTCGAGATCCGAGAGCCGCCGGAGGGTCGACAAGCTGATGCCGAGTTCCCTGGCCGCTTGGCGCGGTGAAAGACCATCAGGTCCGATCCGACTGACCACTTCGGCGAAGCGCTCAGCAAAGCCGTCTCGCTCAGTCACCTTTGGCCGCCCAATCCGTTTGCCCAGTTTCCGTGCTCGCTCCATTCCAGCCTTAACCAGTTCTCGGTGGCGACGCTTGAGTTTGGAGTCCTCGTACCAGATCGTTGGCGATGACTGCTTGCCCAGAGTTGGTGTCGGGACCTGGCGTTCCCACTCAGGCACCTCTTCGAGCGCGTGGGCAATCTCCTTCGGGATCGCGCCGGCCTGATCCTGCAGAGTAGCTGCGAGCGCGGGCGCCTCCGATGGTGTGAGAATCGTGCCCCGATGGGATATCAACAGGCTGCCGTCTAGGCGCTCCTGTACTTCGACCCTGGCCCCAGCATAGCTGCGCCGATCGTCACCTGGAAAAAGCTGTAATGTTCGCCCGTGGTATTGGACAGTGTTGTCCTTGGCCACTCTCCGCCGCTCTTTGTGGCAGAGAACTCCAGCTATGTCCACACCCGCATCGGGGACCCGATAGGCGCACACTGCCTGGGTTGGGGGCACTCCGAAGCGAGCATTGAAGCGTGGCAGGAACTCGCTCAGGGCGTCATTGGCCTCCTCGAGCGTGCTGGCATCGGCCAAGCGTAGCTCAGACACCAGTCGGTCTTGGAACGTCCCATTGGCACGCTCCACTCGCCCTTTCGCCTCCGGGCTGTGGGCGAATACCTGAGTTACGCCGAGCTCTCGCAGGGCACGGCCCCATTGAGTCGGAGTAATGTCAAGGATGCCGGACTCTTTCTCAAGCCTTTGCCCGGGAGATTGGAAGACGGAGTGGCGGTCCGTATATACGCCCAGAGGGATGCCATGTCGGGCGATGATGCCTTCTAGCAGCTCGAAGTACCCGTGGGTATCCTCTCGCTCACGAAAGACTCCGTATGGCACTGTCCCCGTTGCATCGTCCACCGCCAGCAACAGTGTGAACCAGGGTCCTCGGTCCTCCAACCAGCTGTGATAACTGCCATCGAGCTGGAGGAGCATCCCCTCTTGCGGCATCCGTTGACGCCTGTGCCGGTGGCGTGGCGGTCGCCGGTATCGCGGGCTGGGCAATCCCGCGCTCAGCAGGATGCTCCTGACTGTGGAACGACTCAGCACCACACCCTCCTTCTCGGACATGATCTCCGACACGTGAGTGTGATTGAAGCCTGCGTACTTCGTCCGTGCCAGGGTGGTTACCTTCCGTCGTGTCTCCGCTCCAACGGCGTTGCGAGGTCGACGCCCTCTGTTCCCGTGGGCTAGCGCGGCAGCACCCTCCTTCCGATATGCCGCCAGCATCCGCCAGGTATGGCGTTCGCTCAGCCCAAGGATGGTCGCCGCTTCACGTGTCGTCAACTGCTGCGCCACCAGTCGGTTCAATACCTGTAATCGTGTCTGCTCTCGTTGGGTCAATGTCAGTCCTCTCATGACTGACATTTTCCCTTAACGCTTAGCTACTGACAGAATCGTATAACACCGACAGGGAAGCCGAGAGCAGCGGAGAGCTGTTGGGCGAGTGCCGTCTTGCCAGCGCCGGTGGTGCCCAGAACGACAATACGCCTGTGGTCAGGGGAAGCCATGGTTCGTCAGCTACATGCCCTCGAGCAGCGTGTCGTACCTGGGCGGCGGCTGAGTAATACGTCCCGGCCAATACGAAATGATGAGCGGTCCGATTTCCTTGACGTCGACTGGCTCCCAGGCCGCTGCGTACTCGGTCATTTCCTTCAGAAACACGGATTCCCCCAAGTCCTTTTGTTCGATGTCGCGGCTCCCAATATCAAAACTGCCTTGCCGCTTTGTTATTGGGATTGGACCGTAAGGCTGCCATTTGAGACGGCGTCGATATGGATCGGTCGAGCGTCAGAGCCTCCGTAATCCGTGACTGACAGCTCGATCTGCGTAGAAGATCCTTGGCTCCCCACTGCTTCACAGACTAGCTGAAGGAGCACGAAATCCCCGGTTAAGGCACTTGTCGCAGAAAAACCGTTAACTAATACGTGCCCGCTCAGTCCGACCCTCGTTGCGCCAGAACCCAT